>NZ_JBITIO010000005.1:0-634116 GCF_044459065.1 Nonomuraea sp. NPDC050394
GTGCGTAACGCGAAGGCGGCCGTCGAGGAGGGCATCGTGCCCGGCGGTGGTGTGGCGCTGCTGCAGGCCGGTACCAAGGCGTTCGACAAGCTGGAGCTGTCGGGCGATGAGGCGACCGGTGCGGCGATCGTGAAGAAGGCGCTGGAGGAGCCGCTGAAGCAGATCGCGGTCAACGCCGGTCTCGAAGGCGGCGTCGTGGTCGAGCGCGTGCGCAACCTCACCCCCGGTGAGGGCCTGAACGCGGCCAGCGGCGAGTACGTCAACATGTTCGACGCGGGCATCCTCGACCCGGCCAAGGTCACCCGCTCGGCGCTGCAGAACGCCGCCTCCATCGCGGCGCTGTTCCTGACCACCGAGGCCGTCATCGCCGAGAAGCCGGAGAAGAACCCGGCCGCCCCGGCTGGTGGCATGCCCGGCGGCGACATGGACTTCTAAGTCCAGCCATTTCGCAAAGAGGGCGTCTCCCGGTTCGGGGGCGCCCTTTTCGCGTACGCGGGGCAAGGTGCTCCGCTTCGCGCTCCTTCCTTTCGAGCTCGCGCCCACGGAAGGCGGGTGTCCGGCCTTGACCCAGGCTGAGATCCTGGAACGGTGAACGAGCCGATCAGCCAGGCACTGGTCGTCTACCTGGGCGGCGGCGCCGCCTGGCCACGTAAGGACCCGGCCGCCCTGGCGGGGGCCCTGGGCTCGGAGCAGGCGGCCGAGATGCTCCCCACCCTGGACGCACTGGCCGACGAGATGCTGCGCGTCCCGGTGGACTGGACCGGCCACACCCTCCAGTCAGGCACCGCCGCGGCCGTGGCCGAGATGCGGGCCCGCCACCCCGGTCTCACCGACGCGGCCCTCAGGCAACTGGGCAGGTACTTCGGCTACACCTGGAAGTAGGTGTTTCACCCAGCGTCCCCACTCGGGCTGACGGGTGTAGCCGGCGGCCGACCAGGCGTGGTGGGCGAGGGTGTTGTCGTGCAGGACCATGGCGTCGGCGCGGAAGGCACCGAAGGCGGCGAAGCGGGCCTCGGCGGCGGCGAGCAGCGTGGTGCCGATCCCCCTGCGGCGGTAGGACGGGTGCACGGCCAGCCGGTACAGATGGGCGCGCCAGCCGTCCCATCCGGCGATGAGGGTGCCGACCAGCTTGCCGTCCAGCTCGGCCAGCAGCAGGGACTCGGGGTCGCGGGCGATCAGGGCTCCGACCTTGGCGGGGGAGTCGTGGCGGTCGGTGCCTTCCGCGGCCTCTACCCAGAAGCCCAGGACATCCTTGATGTCTGATTTATTGCCGTTTCTTACTTTTACCCCGAATTCGGCCATGGCTCTGGAAGATATCAGGCGCGCAGGCCCGACAGCAGGGTGGCCGCGATGGCGTCAGCCTCGGCGCGGGCGGCGGCGGGGTCGCCGGCCTCCGCGACGGCCAGGGCCAGCTCGGTGATGGCGCCGAACAGGGCGCGGCCGAGCATCTCCACGGGGCGGCGGGTGAGGTAGCCCTCGTCCATCAGCGTGGTCAGCGCGTCGCGGAGCAGGCCGCCGAAGTGGCGTACGTCGAGCTCCTGCCAGCGTTCGTGGCCCAGGGCGATCGGGCCCTGCTTCAGCACGATCTCCCGGAACTCGGGCTGCCCGCAGGCGTCCAGGTAGGCGGCCAGCCCGGCCCGCGCGCGGGTGGCGGGGTCGCCGGCTGCCATCGCCGTGGTGACCGCGCGGGCGGCGGCGTCCTCCAGCTCTTCGAAGACGGCCTCGAACAGGCCCTGCTTGCCGTCGAAGTGGTGGTACAGGGCGCCGCGGGTCAGGCCGGCCTGGCGTACCAGCTCCTCTGCCGAGACGGCGGTGTAGCCGCGTTCGGCGAAGACGCGGCGGCCGACGTCGATGAGCGCCTGGCGGGTGGTCTCCGCGTAGAGCTCGCGCCGGGTCTTGACGGATGCCATGCGTCATGGATATCACATACAGCATGAATGTCAGATACAGCGTGGATGTGGCTGTCGTCGGCGCCGGGCTGGCGGGGCTGGTGGCCGCGCGGGATCTGGTGCGCGCCGGGCACGACGTGGTGGTGCTGGAAGCGCGGGAGCGGGTCGGCGGGCGTACCCTCAACGGCGAACTGCCGGGCGGCGCGGCGATCGAGCTCGGCGGGCAGTGGGTGGGGCCCGGGCAGGACCGGGTGCTCGCGCTCATCGCCGAGCTCGGGCTGACCACCTTCCCCACCCATCACCAGGGCCGGCGGGTGGCCGAGCTGGTGGGGCGGCGTGTGGAGTACACGGGGCGCGTTCCGCGGATCGGGACGCTGGCGCTGGCCGACCTCGGGCGGGCACAGCTCGCCCTGGACCGGGCGGCCCGCCGTATCCCGCTGGAGGCGCCCTGGACGGCGCCCGGCGCCCGCGAGCTCGACGCGCAGACGTTCGAGGCCTGGATGCGCGCCCGCACCCGCACCAAGGGCGGCCGGGCGATGGTCAGGCTGGTCACCGAGGCGATCTTCTCGGCCGAGCCGGAGGAGATCTCAGCCCTGTGGGCGCTGTACTACTTCGGCTCGGGCGGCGGCTTCGACGCGCTGACCGAGGTCAGGGGCGGGGCGCAACAGGACCGCGTCGCGGGCGGCTCGCAGCGCGTCGCGCTCGCCGTCGCCGCGGAACTCGGCGACCGGGTACGGCGGGCGCAACCCGTCACCGACATCGCCTGGGACGACGACCAGGTCGTGCTCCGCACCCCTGGCACCGAGACCCGCGCCAGGCGCGCGATCGTCGCGGTGCCGCCGCCGCTCGCCGGCCGGATCAGGTACAACCCCGGGCTGCCCGGCGACCGTGACCAGCTCACCCAGCGGATGCCGATGGGCCGGGTCATCAAGGTGCATCTCGTCTACGGGGACCCGTTCTGGCGCGAGGCGGGTTACTCCGGGGAGGCCAACAGCGACGTCCGCGCGCTGGGCACCGTCCTGGACAGTACCCCGAGGGAGGAAGGCGGCCCCGGGGTGCTCACGGGCTTCTTCGAGGGCGCGCACGCCGACGCGGCGGCCCGCCTGAGCGTCGCCGAGCGGCGCGGCCGGGCCGTGGACGACCTGACCGTCTACTTCGGCCCCGTGGCCCGCTACGCGATCGACTACATCGAGCTCGACTGGGCCGCGGAGGAGTGGAGCCGGGGGTGTTACGGCGCCTTCGCCGCACCCGGGACCCTGACCCGGTTCGGCCCCGCCCTGCGCACGCCCGTGGGGCCGCTGCACTGGGCGGGGACCGAGACCGCCGTCCGCTGGGCGGGCTACATGGATGGTGCCGTCGAGTCGGGTCACCGGGCCGCGGCGGAGGTCGCCAAGGCCCTGGGCGGCGACCAGGTCGCCTGAGCGGCGGGAGGGGCTAGATCGCCAGAGCGGCGGGGAGCGGCTTGTCGTGCAGGACGGTCAGCGAGGTGACCGCGCGGGTGAGCACGACGTACAGGCGGGCCAGGCCCCTGGGCTCGGCGGCGACGATGTCCGCCGGCTCGACCACGATCACGTGGTCGTACTCCAGGCCCTTGGCCAGGGTCGCGGGGATGATGAGCAGCCGGTGTTCCTGGTCGGCGGCGTCGGGGTCGAGGACGGCGTGGGCGATGCCCTCCAGCGAACCGGAGACCCGCCGCACCAGCGCGTCCGGCACGATCACGCCGATCGAGCCCTCCCTGGACAGGGCCGCGCCGACCGCCTCGGCGAGCGCGGCGCCCGGCCGGACCGACAGCGAGCCGAGCCCGGGGCGCAGCGAGCGCGGCGGGGCCAGCCCGGGGGCGATGGACGGCAGCAGGCGGGCGGCGTAGTCGAGCACCTCGCGCGGCACACGGAAGCCGAGGGTCAGCTCGGTGACCTCGCCGGAGTCCTGGCCGAGGTGCCGGAGGACGGCTTCCCACGAGGTGGTGGACCAGGGCGTGGTGCCCTGCGCGAGGTCGCCCAGGACGGTGGCCGAGCCGTTGCGGCAGCGGCGGCCGAGGGCGCGCAACTGCATCTCCGACAGGTCCTGCGCCTCGTCCACGACGAGGTGGCCGAGCGAGGAGGTGCGTTCGATGAGGTCGCCGAGCTCGTCGAGGAGCGCGGCATCGGCCGCCGACCACTTCGCGGACTTCCATCCACGGTACGGCTTCCGCCAAAGCAGCATTTCCTGCTCGTCAGGCGAGATATCGGACTTGGCGCAGGCCTTGGCCAGGAACCCGGCGTCCGACAGCAGCCTGAACAGCACCTGGGCGGGCGTCACCTTGGGCCAGACGGCGTCCACGAGCTGCTTGACCGGCTTGGACCGCGCGACCGCGTCCTGCACCCGGTCGTCGGGGGAGTCGCCGCGCTGCTCCATGCGGACGAGCACCTGGTGGGCGAGGCGCTGCGCGAGCGCCGCGCGGCCGGGGCCGTAGCGGGTGGTGCCGCGCAGGGAGGCGACGATCTCGCGCACCTCGTAGTCGGCCACGCGGAAGCGGTGGACGCCGCGGGTGTAGACGAGGCCCTCCTCCGGCTTGCTGATGTGCAGCCAGAGCGCCCGCTCCAGCACCGCTGCCATCCGGGCGTCGCCCTTGATCGCGGCGACCTCCGGCTCCTCCGGGGTGTCGTAGGCGCCCAGCAGGTCGGCGACGGTGGTCTGGTCGACCTTGACCTCGCCGAGGGCGGGAAGGACGGAGGAGATGTAGGACAGGAACGCGCGGTTCGGCCCGACGATCATGACGCCGGAGCGGGCCAGCCGCTCGCGATGGGTGAACAGCAGGTAGGCGGCCCGGTGCAGGCCCACCGCGGTCTTCCCGGTGCCGGGCGCCCCCTGCACGCACACGGTCTGGGTCAGCGCGGCACGGACGATCTCGTCCTGGTCGGGCTGGATGGTGGCGACGATGTCGCGCATCGGGCCGGTGCGCGGGCGCTCGATCTCGTCGGTGAGGATCTTCGAGGGGCCCAGCTCGCCGCCCTGGTCGAGCGGCTCGTCCTCGTAGGCGGTCAGCGCGCCGCCGTGGTAGCCGAAGCGGCGGCGCCGTACGACGTCCATGGGGTCTGACGGGCTGGCCTGGTAGAACGGGCGCGAGACCGGAGCGCGCCAGTCGATCACCAGCGCGCGGCTGGCGCCGTCGTGGACGTGCCTGCGCCCGACGTAGATGATGCCGGGCAGATCGTCGTGTTCATGGTCGTGACCGCTGCGCTCCTCGTCGGCATCGCTCCGCTCGCTCTCTCGTCGCGCGACCCTTCGCTCGGGGGCGCTCCGGTCGAGACGGCCGAAGAACAGCGGCGTGTCCGGATGGTCGGCGAGGGCCGCGACGCGCTGGTCGAGCAGCGACTGGAGGACCTGCCGCGAGACCCAGTCGCCGGCCGCGTCGGCCGACAGCGACTGCGCGTGCGCGCGCATCGCCTGCAGGGCCTTGCGGGATTCGGCCAGGTGGGACTGCTCGGCGGACAGAACGTCGGCTGGGTCGTCGGATATGTCGGGTGCCAGCTGGTGTGCGGGCATGCGAAAGCGCCCCCTGTCGGAGTGGTAACCGGTAGCGAATCGGCCAGTCTAATCGGGGAAGCGGGAGGCATCCAAAGCATTTACGCGGGGTAGAGGGAGACCGTGGCACGTGTGCGGTTCGGCGTCTCCCCGATCGTCCCCACCATCGCGAGCTTCCTGCTCGCTGCGCTGTGGGGCCTGTCGGTCTTCGCGGGCTGGGGGACCGCGGCCTTCTGCGCGAACGGCGACGCCACGCAGTGCGGCCAGCGCCTGGACGCCGTCGCGGGATTGTCCGGGTTGTTCGCGATGCTCGCGGCGATCTGCACGGCCGCCGCCTGGATCCTGCCCGCCGCCAGGAAGGACCAGCGGACCTTCAACCTGTACATGGGCTCGGCCGTGGCCGCATGGGTGGTCGCCGAGGGTGTGCTCTTCCTGGGCGGCCTTCTCGTTGGCTAACTAAATCGCCAAAAATTCGGGCATTTCAGGTGGGAATGGGGGATCATCGGGTATGTCGCAGCTGGCGTGAAGTAGGCGACAGCGCGCAGGTGAGGGGGGTGGTTCGATTGTCGACGGCCCGCGGAGTTTCGTGGACCTGAGGTTTTGGGCAAGGCCCGGCTGCCGGAGCGGCCGGGCCTTCATACCTCCAGGACGTCGTCGGCGTCGATGATCTGGTACGCGTAGCCCTGCTCGGCCAGGAACCGCTGGCGGTGCGCCGCGAACTCCTGGTCGACGGTGTCCCGGCTGACCACGGTGTAGAAGCGGGCGCCGCCCCCGTCGGCCTTGGGCCGCAGCACGCGGCCGAGCCGCTGCGCCTCCTCCTGCCGCGAGCCGAACGTGCCCGACACCTGGATGGCGATCGCCGCCTCCGGCAGGTCGATGGAGAAGTTTGCCACCTTGGAGACCACGAGGACCTGGATCTCCTTGTCGCGGAAGGCCTGGTAGAGGCGCTCGCGCTCCTTCACCCGGGTCTCGCCCTTGATGACCGGCGCGTTGAGGTGCTCGCCCAGCTCGTCGAGCTGGTCGATGTACTGGCCGATGACCAGCACCTGCTCGCCCAGATGCTTCCTGACCAGCGCCTCGGTGACGGTCGTCTTGGACGGCGTGGTGGCGGCGAAGCGGTATTTCTCGTCGGACTCGGCCATCGCGTAGGCCAGCCGTTCCTCGTCGGAGAGCGTGACCCGGACCTCGACGCAGTCGGCGGGCGCGATCCAGCCCTGGTTCTCCATCTCCTTCCAGGGCGCGTCATAACGCTTGGGCCCGATGAGGGAGAACACGTCGCCCTCGCGGCCGTCCTCGCGCACCAGCGTCGCGGTCAGCCCCACGCGGCGGCGGGCCTGCAGGTCGGCGGTCATGCGGAAGATGGGCGCGGGCAGCAGGTGCACCTCGTCGTAGACGATCAGGCCCCAGTCGCGCGCGTCGAACAGCTCCAGGTGGGCGTAGACGCCCTTCCGCTTGGTCGTCATCACCTGGTAGGTGGCGATGGTGACGGGGCGGATCTCCTTCTTGGTGCCGGAGTACTCGCCGATCTCGTTCTCGGTCAGCGACGTGCGCTTGATCAGCTCGGTCTTCCACTGGTGGGCGCTGACCGTGTTGGTGACCAGGATCAGCGTGGTCGCCTGGGCCTGGGCCATCGCGGCCGCCCCGACGATCGTCTTGCCGGCGCCGCAGGGCAGCACGACCACCCCGGAGCCGCCGTGCCAGAAGGCCTCGGCCGCGTCCTTCTGGTAGGTGCGCAGTGACCAGCCGTCCTCCAGCAGCGAGATCGGGTGCGCCTCGCCGTCGACGTAGCCCGCGAGGTCCTCGGCCGGCCAGCCCAGCTTGAGCAGCGCCTGCTTCACGTTGCCGCGGTCGCTCGGGTGCACCACGACCGAGTCGGCGCCCAAGCGTTCGCCCAGCATCGGCTGGATCTTCGTCGAGCGCAGCACCTCTTCGAGCACGGCCCGGTCGGTCGAGGTCAGGACCAGGCCGTTGACCGGGTCCTTCTCCAGCCGGAGCCGGCCGTAGCGAGCCATGGTCTCGGCGACGTCGACCAGCAGCGCGTGGGGGACCGGGTAGCGGCTGTGGCTGATGAGCGCGTCGATGACCTGCTCGGCGTCGTGACCGGCGGCCCGCGCGTTCCACAGCGCCAGCGGCGTGACGCGGTAGGTGTGCACGTGCTCGGGCGCGCGCTCCAGCTCGGCGAACGGCGCGATGGCCTTGCGACACGCGTCCGCGTTGGCGTGGTCGACCTCGAGCAGCAGCGTCTTGTCGGATTGGACGATGAGCGGGCCGTCGTTCACTGGTCCCCCTTCGATGGCTACCGCCTATCCAACACAAAGAAGCGGCGGAACAGTCCCCGAACTGGGAATCAGTCGTTGTCGTCCAGGTATCCGGCGAAGCCCAGGAACAGGAAGCCGCCGATCGTCACCAGGAATCCCGCGCCGAACAGGACCCACGCCCAGACCAGCTTGCTCCGGGCGTTCTCCGGCTCGGTGTCCACCTTGCTCAGGCCCAGGCCGGCCATGACGGCGCCGGCGATGGCCACGAAGTTGCAGCAGGCGACGATCGAGATGAGGTTGAGGACGAGCGCGACGATGGCGTTGGTACGCAGGCCGTCGTTGCGCGGCTGATGGGGCGGCGGGTAACCGGGTCCGTACCCGTAGCCGGGAGGTGGCTGTTCGCCGTATGGCGCGCCGTACGGCTGATAGGGATCGCTCATAGCACTCCAGATTTATCACGATGTCGCCATAGATCTGGTCCCTTGGACGCATCTAGAGAGGCGAGACATGAGGAGGGCAGGTGCATCCGGATGATCGCCGAGGCTTCACCCAGTTCGTCGCAGCACGCTCCGACAGCCTGATCCGGCTGGCCTACGTGCTCACCGGCGACCAGCACTCCGCCGAGGACCTCCTGCAGACGGCGCTGATCAAGACGGCCGGCCGGTGGCGCGGCATCCGCGGCGACCCGGAGGCGTACGTCCGCCGGGTGATGTACCGCGAACAGGTGAGCGTCTGGCGCAGCGCGCGCTGGGGACGCGAGCGCGTGGTCGAGAAGCCGCCGGAACGCGCGAGCGGCGACGCCACCGCCGAGGTGGACGAACGGCTCGCGCTGGAGCACGCCTTACGGCAACTGCCGCCGCGCAAGCGCGTGGTCCTGGTGCTGCGCTACTTCGAGGACCTGCCCGAGTCGGAGGTCGCGCGGATCATGGGCTGCTCGGTGGGCACCGTGCGCAGCCAGTCGCACCAGGCCGTCAAGCGCCTGCGGGCCCTCGTCGGCGACCGTGTCAACCAGGAGGCCTGAACGATGGCAGTGGACGAACGCACGATCGGCGAGGGCCTGCGCCGCATGGCCGGGCGGGCGGAGCCGGTGGACGGGGAGATGGTGGCCGCCCTGGTGCTGCGCTCGGCGGGGCGGCGGCGCCGTACCGGATGGGCGGTGGGGGTCGCCGGGACGGCGGCGGCGCTCGCCTTCGGCGCGGTGGCGGTGACGAACCTCCCCGATCCGGGCGACCGGACGGCCGCCGAGGTCGACCCGACCTTCACCGGGCTGACCCTGCCGCCCACACCGCCCCTGCCCACGGCGCCGCCGATCGAGGGGCTGCCGGCCAACACGCCCGAGCAGTTCCGCCAGGTGCGCGACTGCATGCCGCAGGGCGGGCCCGTGCACGGCATGGACGGCGAGCGGCGCATCCCGCACCACGGGGTCGCCGAGGACTTCAGGCTGCTGGCCGAGTCGCGCGACAAGCTGGGCGTGACCCAGCTCATGGGCAGCAGGAAGGGGCTGGTGCTGTGCACGCCGGGCGTGCTCGACGTCAGCTACCCCGAGCGGCCGATCTTCACCTACTGGGGGCGTGAGGAGCCGGGGAGCCTGGCCTTCGACGGGCCGCTGTCGGTGGACGTCCACGACACGCAGACGCAGTCGGAGGTGAATCCGGGCACGGACGGCGACCCGTTCTTCATGGTGGTGGCCGGGCGGGCGGCCCAGCAGGTACGCCGGGTCGAGATCGCCTGGGCCAGCGGGCAGCGGATGGAGGCGAGCCTCACCGGCGGCTTCTTCATCGCCAGGACGCGGGTTGCGGCAAAGGGGTTCAAGCTCCCGAAGGTGGACGTCACGGCCTACGACGCCGACGGGAAGGTGCTCGCCGAGCGGAAAGGGCTGGAGAACCTGTTCGCCGGCGCCCTCGACGTGGACGACTAGAGCCTGGTCCGCAGCTCCTTCCGGTCGATCTTGAGCACGCTGGTGACCGGGATCGTGTCGACGAAGTGCACCTCGCGCGGGTACTTCACCCGGCCGACCCGGTCGCGTACCCACGCGATGAGCTCCTCCTCCGCGATCTCGGCGCCGGGACGGAGCTGGACGAACGCGACGACCTCCTCGCCGTGGCGCGGGTCGGGGCGGCCGACCACCCCGGACATGACCACGTCCGGGTGCCGGTTGAGCGTGTCCTCGACGTCGCGCGGGAAGACGTTGAAGCCGCCGCGGATGATGAGGTCCTTCTTACGGTCCACGACGTAGAGGTAGCCGTCGTCGTCGAGGCAGCCGATGTCGCCGGTACGCAGTTCGCCGTCCACGATCGGGGAGCTGAGGCCGCCCCAGTAGCCGAGCATCAGCGACGTGCCGCGGATGCAGATCTCGCCGATGTCGCCGGGCTCGATGGATTCGCCGGAGTTGTCGCGGATGGTGAGCGTGTAGCCGGGCAGTGGCAGGCCCACGCTGCCGATCCGGCGCCTGCCCGGCGGGTTGAAGGTGGTGACCGCGCTGGTCTCGGTCATGCCGTAGCCCTCCAGGATCTGCGTGCCCGGCATCCGGCGCTCGAACTCCACCAGCGTCTCGCGCCCGAGCGGCGCCGCGCCGCAGGTGAGGAAGGCCAGGTCGGGCAGCGGGTGCTCCTCGAGCGGCTCGGCCAGCAGCATCTGGATCATCGAGGGCACGACGGTGCCGAACTGGGCGCGCTGCCCGGCGGCCAGGGCCAGGAACGGCTTGGGCTCGAACCAGCGCATCAGCACGGCCTGCTGCGGCTCCTCGGCGTGCATCTCGGCGACGGTGATGATCAGGCCGTAGGCGTGCGAGAGCGGGACGGGCACGATCGCGCGGTTGAGCCCCTCCTGGTGGGACATGGCGAACGCGTCCTTGGCGACCTGCCACAGGCCGCGATGGCTGAGCTTGACGCCCTTGGCCCGCCCGGTGGTGCCGCCCGTGTACATCAGCGCCGCGAGATCCCCGGCGTCCACGGTGACGGGGCCATGCTCGGGGGCCTCCTCAAGCTCCCCGGTGTCCAGGAAGACCCGCACTTCATCCGGTACGGCCAGCCGTACCGTCTCCACCAGCTCCGGCGACGTCACCACCGCCACGGCGCCGCTGTCGGCCAGGATGTGGCGCAGCTCCTCCGGGCCCACCAGGAACACGATCGGCGTGACCACCGCGCCGGCCGCCCATAACGCCTGGTAGACGATGGCGACGTCGGGACTGGTCGCCATCATCACGGCCACGCGGTCGCCGGGCCGTACCCCCGCGGCCACGAACCCGCCGCAGACCCGCCTGGCCCGCGCGGCGAGCGTGTGACGGCGGTGCCACGCACCGTCGTAGAACACCGAGTCGTAGTCGCCGAAGCGCTCCCACGACTCCTCTGCCAGCCTGCCCAGCGTCTGCTCGGTCACAGGATCAAGCTGATGCGGTCAACGGCCGGTAGTCAAGTCTTCATTGCAGGCCGGCGACTCCGGTGATGCGGTGGAGGGCGAAGCGGTGGACGGCGGCGCGGGTCTCGTCGTAGGCGGTCAGGTAGCCGCCCTCCATCCTGGCCGGCTCCAGGATGCGGGAGGTGGCGTTGCCCTGGGAGTCGAGGTAGCCGATCCACACGCGTACGCCCTGGCGGATGGCCTCCTGCAGCGCGGAGATCGTCGCGGTGGCCGGGCCGCGCGGCACCTGGCCGTCGGGCGCCTCCACGGGGTCGCGGCGGGCCAGGTGGGCGGCGTCGCCGGCCCGCAGCGCGCGTACGGCCGCCGCCGCCACCCCGGAATCCAGCCCCGTCGCCGAGGCCACCGAGCGGACCGGCGCGAGGCCCTCGGTACGACGGCTGTCGAGCTGGCTGATGATGACGTCGCCGTCCAGCGACTCGGCGACCGGCGCGTACCCCATGGCGCGCAGCGAGTCGACCAGCACCGCCCGCGAGGAGCGGGAGGCGATCACGGTGGGCGCGAGCCTGCGCAGCCTGAGCTGGGCGGCGCGGCGGTCGGCGGTGATCTGGTCGAGCAGGGCCGGGTCGTCGCAGCGGATGTACGCGCTCGCGGTGCCGACGCGCATGCGGCCGTGGCGGCGGGCGACGTCGGCCACCAGGTAGGACAGGGCCTGCGGCACCGGCGTGGCCGAGTGGCGGGCCAGCATGGCGAGCAGTTCCTCGGCACCGTGGCCGGCGTCGAGCGCGCGGCGGACGGAGGACTCGGCGAAGCGGTAGACGGTCGCGCCGCCCTTGGACTCGATGTCGGCGGTCAGCGTCATCCAGCGGTTGAGCTCGCTGGTCAGCGGGCCCGGCGCGACGGCGGTCAGGTCGGCCTGCAGCAGCACGTGGTCGACCGGCTCCGGCAGCAGCGGCTCCAGGACGGCGGCGGCGTCCAGGCCGTCGCGTAGTGCCCTGGCGTGCCCGGACAGTACGCCGAGCCCGGTGACGCCCACCTGCTCGGCCTCGCGCAGCGCGAACTCCATGAGCTGCTCGCGCAGCGCCCCCCGGCGTCTCGGCTGCTCCCAGGCCAGCCGTTCCGCGATGGACTCGCGCGTCGGCGCGAGCCCCGAGGCTGCCGCCAGCACGCCCAAGGTCGCGGCCCGCACGCCGGGCGCGGCCGAGCGGCGCAGGTCGGTGTGCAGCGCGTTGAGCGGCCGGTCGCGCTCGTCACGCTCGCCGACCAGACCCGGTACACGATCCATCTGCAGCCACGTCGTGGCCAGCACCACCCAGCGGGCGGCGGTCGGCTTGACCCGCCACAGGTCGTAGCCGGTCGTGGGCAGCCACTCGCCGTCCACGGCGCCGCCGGCGGCGATCAGCCCGGCCGCGTGGGTCACCTCGACGACCAGCGCCGCCGCCCACTCGGGCAGGTCGAGGTCGGTGGCGGCGCGCTTGAGGTCGCGCACGCCCAGCCCGCCGGTGCGCAGCACGCCCGGCGGGTCGACGCTCCACCGCTCGCACAGCTCCTCCACCGAGCGCACGAACGCGAACGCCTGCCCGGCGGCGGTCCGGTCGGCCATCTTCTGGTCGCGCTCGGAGCCCTCCAGCGCGGGCGCGGTGGCCCGCAGGTCGCGGTGGACGCGCCCGTCGCGCAGGTACAGGCCGACCTCCCGGGGGAGCGTCACGCTCTCCTCGCCGGTGGCGGCCAGCAGGGCGCGGGCCAGCAACTGCTCGATGGGCGAGCGGGCCGACTCGACGCGTACCTCGCGCCGGGCGTTGGGCACCCGGCCGGTGGGCGGGCCCCAGGCCAGTTGCTCCAGCGCCGCCTGCGCCTCGCCGGAGACGTCCTCGATCAGCTTGCCGGGCTCGGCGAGGGCGGCGGCCAGGCGTTCCTTGCCGGTGCCCGCGGTGCCGGGCGCGATCTCGTCGGCCATGTCCGCGAGCTGCTCGGGCGGATGGTGACGGAACGCCTCGGCCGCCGGTGGCCCCAGCCCCGCGGGGTCGTCGAGCACCTTGCGCACGCCGGGCGCCAGGTCGAGCGCGCTGTCCGGGCCGTAGACGAGCGCGAGCTCGCGCAGCCGTTCGAGCGCGGCGGAAAGCTCGGGCTCGGGCTTGCCCTCCGCCAGCGCCCGGCCGACCACGGCGCGCAGGCGCGCCTTCGAGATCGGCTTCTCCTGAACGGCCAGCGTCTCGACGACCGCCAGCGTGAACCGGTCGAGCCGGTCGAGAACCCTGCCGATCGCCGAGGGACTGCCCGCCCGTGAGGCGAGGCCTTCCAGATGGGCGGGCACCGGGGTGATCAGCTCGGGGCGCGCCGAGACGAGCGCCCTCAGCTGTTCGTCGGTGCGCCCCCTGATCCACTCCGTGAACTCCATCGATGCCATGGTATGTCGCACGTGATTCCGGCAGCATGGCTCCCGTGACAGAGCGGGCAGATCAGCTGATTCTTAACTACGTGAGCGCGGCTGCCGACGCCGCTCACGGCGTGCTCAGAGCAGATCAGCGGCTCGACTTCTCCCGGCGGCTGCGCGCGAGGATCGAGCAGGAGCGCCAGGGCAGCCAGAGCGCCCGTGAGGTGGCGAAGGTGCTGGCCCGCTTCGGCGACCCGGAGGCGCTCGTGGCCCGCGAGGCCCGCAGGCTGGCCGAGGGGCGGCCCGGGGAGCAGAAGCCCGAGTCAACCGCCGCGTTCCCGAAGATCCGCGACGACCCCGGGCTGCCTCCCGGCGCCGCCAAGAGCGTCAAGCTCGCCCAGGATCGGCTCTCCCGGCGGCCGGGGCGCGGCATGCCGCTGGCGGGGCTGCGCAGGGCGGTGATGTCCAGCGCCAACCCGATGACCACCGAGGGCCGCGACGCGGGCACCATCGTCAAGGAGCACCCGCGCGAGACGATGGCGATGGCGCTGCTGCTGTTGGCGGCGCTGATGGTGCCGTTCAACCTGCCGTCGGTGGCCATCTTCACGGTCCCGATCATCATCTGGGCGATCGGCACCGTGATCGTGCTGCTCAGCGAAAGCTGGACGTGGCGCGACCGGCTGCTCGGGACCAGCGCGCCCATCCTCGGCTACTCGGTCGGCGGGGTGCTCATCGGCGGGCTGCGGGTGGGGGCCACGGCCGGGTTCGAGCGGTTCTTCGCGGAGTTCTTCAGCGTCAGCGGGATCATGTTCATGATCGGCGCGGGGCTCGGGGTGGTCCTGCTCGCCTACCGCCTCTTCAACGTCAGCTGACCGGCGCGGGGCTCGGCAGGAGGCCCACGGCCAGGCGCACCCACGCCGCCACGAACTGCTCCTTCTCCGCGTGCCCCGGTGTCTCGCCCACGGTCTCCTGGAAGAGCCGGTAGTGCACCACGGCGCCGCCGAGCACCGCCGCGATCGCCGGCCAGTCGACCTTGGCGTCGGCGTACTCGGGCTGGGTGGTGAACCAGGTGGTGATCGCGTCGAACATGGGCTGCAGCAGGCCCTCCCTGACCACCGTTACCAGTTCGGGGAACTGGCTGAGGTCGCGGAAGAAGACCCGGGTCAGCTCACTCTCCTCGCGTACCTTGGCCAGGCCGGCGCGGCACACGTGCGACAGCCGCAGCTCCAGCTCGGCCGACTCCATGCCGCCGAGTTCGGCCAGGCTCTCGGCCACCTGGGCCTTGGTGCGGTTGGCGTGCTCGTTGATCGCCGCGGCGAGCACCTCGTACTTCGACTTGAAGTGCCGGTAGAGGCCCCCGGCGCCCGGCGAGAGCCCGGAGGCGGCCTCGATCTCGGCAACGGACGTGGCGGAGTAGCCCCGCTGCGCGAACAACCGCAGGGACTCGTCGATGATCCGCTCACGCGTGCTGGTGCTCGGCGATCTTGTCATGTCTTACCCGTTACCTCCGCAAGGAGCGTAGCCGTCATGGAGCCAAGCGCCGGACAAGGCCCGCGGCCACGGAGCCGAGGATGAGCCACACCACGGCGGCCAGACCGTAGTTGACCAGGGTTTCCCAGCGGGCATCGGTCATCTGGAAGAGGTTGGACAGGCCCAGCGAGAGCCAGGAGGCGAGGGATTCGACCAGTTGGTACCAGGTGTTGGCCGGGTTCGCCCGGAAGACGGTGAACACGGCGTAAAGGACGGCCACGAGCGCGGCCAGGCGGGAGGCGACCTTGATCACCCAGACGGCGAACGTCACCGTCCGCTGCCACACACCGGGCTTCCTGACGGCCGAGGGTCTGGCGGGGCGGTGGGGGCGGGTCTGCTCCAGCGGGGCCGCCACCAGCTTGTCACCCGGCTCCGGCGGCTTGGGGGTCTCCGACATGGGCACTCCCTCGATAAGTAATTCCTTTCTGCCCACTCCACGGTCCCACAATTACCCTCGTTACGCTTCCTTTGGCATGCTGCTGGCGTGACCACTTCTGTTGGCCTCGATGTGGGCTTCGACCTGGATATGACACTTGCCGATACCCGATCGGGCATTGCCGCCGTCTATGACGAGCTCGCCAGGCGGCTCGACGTGGAGATCGACAGCCGGGCCATCATCGCCAGGCTCGGGCCGCCGCTGGAACTGGAGATGGCCAACTGGGTGCCCGAGGAGCAGGTCGCGGCGGCGGTGACGTTGTTCCGCCAGATCTATCCCGACCTCGCCGTCCCCGCCACCACCCCCATGGCCGGCGCGCACCAGGCCGTGGAGGCGGTCAGGGCCGCGGGCGGACGCGTCATCGTGGTCACCGGCAAGAACGTCCACGACGCCCGCCGTACCGTGAGCTGGCTCGGGCTGAAGGTCGACGAGGTGGTCGGATCGGTGTTCGGGGCGGCCAAGGGGGCGGCGCTCACCTCGTTCGGCGCCGCCGCCTACGTGGGGGACCACGTGGCCGACATCGAGGCCGCCAGAGCGGGCGGAGCGGTCAGCGTGACGGTCGCCACCGGCCCGTACACCGTGGGCGAGCTGCGTGATCACGGAGCGGATGTGGCGCTGGGCGACCTGACGGAATTCGCGACCTGGTTTGGCGATTGGCGTCAGGTGTAATTCGGAGCCAAATACCCGGTCGCTACGGGGCTCTCCGGGGCATAACCTACATCCATCCTTTTTCCAACGTTCCGAACGAGGTCCCTCCTGTGCCGAGTGGCAAGGTCAAGTGGTACGACGCCGACAAGGGTTTCGGCTTCCTCACCCGCGACGACGGCGGTGAGGTATTCGTTCATTCCTCCGCGCTTCCCACTGGTTCTGCCCCGCTGAAGCCCGGCCAGAAGGTCGAGTTCGGCGTGGCGGAGGGCCGACGCGGCCAGCAGGCGCTGTCGGTGCGGATCCTCGATCAGCCGCCGACGCTCGCCAAGGTCAAACCCAAGGGCAAGCGGAAGAAGCCCGACGAGCTGGTCGTCATCGTCGAAGACCTGATCAAACTGCTCGACGACCTGTCCACGTCCTACCAGCGGGGCAAGCATCCCGACGCGGCCCACTCCAAGAAGATCGCGGCCGTGCTCCGGGCGGTCGCCGACGACGTGGACGCCTAGCCGTAGGGGTTGGTGAGCGGCTTGGTCCGGTCGAGCTGACCGGGACCGGGCTGCTCGTCCGGCGTGGGCGGCTCCTCGTGCGCCCACGCCTGCTCCGGCTCCCGCGGGACCGGCGCCGTCGGCGGCTGCCGCTCCTCCTGGATCTGGGCGTTGACCGCCTTGATCCGCCGCCTGCGCCGGATCAGCAGCCAGACCAGCCAGGCGAACAGCACCACCGACAGCGTGATGAAGCCGGGCGGGCCGTTCTCGGCCAGGGACAGCAGCAGGCCGACCAGCCCGCCGAACACCCATGCCATCTGCAGCAGCGCCTCGACCACGCCGAAGGTGGACGAACGCACCTCCTCGCCGATCTCGCGCTGCACGATCGCGTCGAGCGCCAGCTTGCCGAGCTCCTGCGCGAAGGCGGTGATGAGCGCGACGGCGATGGCCGTCCACAGGTTGAAGAAGATCGCGGTGGCCACGGTCATCGCGACCGTCAGCCCCAGCGTGAGCAGCACGATGAGCTGCGGCGAGTGGTTACGCGCCCAGTTGGCCACGGCGGCGCCGACCAGGCCGCCCAGCCCGGCGGCCAGGGCGAGCACGCCGATCGTCTTGGGCACGTCGAAGAAGGTGTCCTTCACCTGCAGCCACGGCGCGCCCAGGTCCTGGACCAAAAACAGCATGAAGAACAGCAGAAACCCGGAGAACAGGCGGACGCCCACGTTGGCCAGCATCGCCTCGGTCACCGCCGGGCCCACGTTGAGCAGGCTGCGCCAGCGCTCGGCCCTGCCGCCCTCCTCCGGGGCCTCCTCCTCCAGGTCGGGGGAGTCGACGTGGCGCGGCAGCCGTACCGCGAAGACGCCGACCAGGAGGAAGGCCACCATCGCGACGCGCAGCATCACCGCGCTGCCCAGCCACGCCGTCAGACCCGCACCAATGGGTACGGCGATGCCCGCCGTCACCAGCGAGAACAACGCCACGCGCGCGTTGGCGGAGACGAGCGTGATGTCGGCGGGCAGCACGCTCGGCATGATCGCCGCCCGCGAGACCGTGAACGCCTTCGACAACACCAGCACACCCAGCGCGCCCGCGAACAACGTCGGCAGGTCGCCCGGCCCCACCGCCGCCGCCATCGCGAAGCACAGCAGCCCGCGGCCGAACAGCGTCCCGGCGATCACATAGCGGCGGCCCGAGCGGAACTTGTCAAGGATCGGCCCGACGAAGGGCGCCACCAGAGCGAACGGAATCATGGTGATCACGAGGTAGAGCGCCACGGAGCCGCGCGCCTCGCCGACCGGGACGCCGAAGAAGACCGTGCTGGCCAGCGCCACCGTCACGAACGCGTCGGCCGCGCTGTTGCCGATCGACAGCTCGATCAGCCGCCCCAGACCGGTACGCCCGGCGCCGTTGGCATGGGTGAGGCGGCGCGTGGCCTGCCCCATCTTGTGCGCGCCCCGCGCGGTGGCGACCCCGGCCCGCTTGGTACCCGTGGCGGTGGCCCGGCCGGCGCGCCAGGAAGCACGGCCCGCCTGGGCCGCGCCCTTCCCGACACGCCGCGAGATCTCTCGCGCCTTGTTCCAGCCTTCCGCCACGTCTACCAGTCTTACCCGATTTGCGGTCGCTCTCGGACCTGGATTCTCTGTGAGGGCGCTGTCAGGTCCGCCCATGGGTGAGAATGAAGTGTGAGCGAACAGCACCTTTCGGCGGAGGCGGTCCGATGACCCGCACCAGGACACGCGTGGCCCCGCCCGACCAGGCCTGCGTCGCCGCGGTCGATCTGGCCCGCGCGGCCGCGCTCGAGCTCGCCCGGCCCGGCGAGCCCGGCGATCACCTGGGCGTCGAGAGCGAGGGCGACCGGGTCGTCACCCATTACTTCGCCTGCCAGGACCGGGCGTACCGGGGCTGGCGCTGGGCCATCACCGTCACCCGCGCCTCACGCGCGAAGATCGTGACGGTCAGCGAGGCCGTGCTGCTGCCCGGCGCGGGCGCGCTGCTCGCGCCCGAGTGGCTGCCGTGGAGCGAGCGGCTGCGCCCCGGCGACCTCGGCGTGGGCGACCTGCTGCCCACGGCCGACGACGACGACCGCCTTGAGCCCGGTTTCGCCGAGACCAGCGACGACGGCGACACCCAGATGATTTTCGAATACGGCCTGGGCCGGGCCCGTGTGCTCTCGGCCGCGGGCAGGGACCGGGCCGCCAGACGCTGGCACTCCGGCGAGCACGGACCGCACACGCCGATCGCACACGCCGCGCCCGCTCAGTGCTCCACCTGTGGCTTCTTCTTGCCGCTCGCGGGTGTGATGCGGCTGGAGTTCGGGGTGTGCGCGAATGAGTACGCGCCGGACGACGGCAAGGTGGTCTCCGCCGACCACGGCTGCGGCGCCCACTCCGAGGCCGCGGTCATGCCGCCCCCGGTGGAGCAGGCCTCGCCCATCCTCGACGACATGGGCTTCGACCTGATCGAGGACGAGGCGGGCTCGGTCGACGAATCGGCCTCCGAGGAGCTCGGCCACTCCTGACTTCACTGTCGGTCGGGGCCGCTAATCTTCGGGGACCCCTACCCGCATTGGAGGATCGTGGACAGCTTCGGCACCGACCGGATGCGCGCGGCGGTCCTCACGGCCTGGACGGCCTCGCCCGCCCGTTTCCGTGAGGACGCCAACGCCGAGGAAGACTTCGCCCTCGGCGGTTATCGAGATCGGCTCATCGTCGAGCTCGCGCAGAACGCCGCCGACGCCGCCCTGCGCGCCGGAGTGCCGGGGGTGCTGCGGCTCAGCCTCGACGGCGACGTGCTCACCGCCGCCAACACCGGCGCACCGCTCGACGCGACCGGCGTCGAGGGCCTGTCCACGCTGCGCGTGTCCGGCAAACGCGACGAGGCGGGCGCCGCCGGGCGCTTCGGCGTCGGGTTCGCCGCCGTCGTCTCGGTGACCGACGAGCCGTCCATCGGATCACGCGAGTCCGGCGCGGTGCGCTGGTCGCGTGCGGAGACCACCGCTCTGGTCGCCGGTGTCCCGGTCCTGGCTGGTGAATTGTCCGGGCGTTCCGGGCACGTCCCGCTGCTGCGCCTGCCGTTCGCGGCCGACCCGCTCACGGTGCCCGGCGGTTTCGACTCTCTGGTACGGCTGCCGCTGCGCGACAAGACGGCGACCGAGGCGGTCCGGCGGATGCTGGCCGAGACCAGCCCGGCGCTCCTGCTCGGCCTGCCCGCGCTCGAAGCCATCGAGATCGAGCTCGACGGCGCGTTGCGCCGGGTGGACGCCGACGGGTGGCATCTGGTGGCCGACTCCGGCGAGTTCACCGCCGAGCAGGTGGCCGAGCTGTTCGCCGACCGGCCCACCGAGGAACGGGCCCGGCCCTACTGGTCGGTGCGCTGGGCCGTACCCGTGGACGGGGTTGTCACGGAAGGGGCCGCGCGCGAGCCGCGGCCGCTGCCGGCCGGTGTGCCCGCGGTCGTGCACGCGCCCACGCCCAGCGACGAGGCGCTCGACCTGCCCGCGCTGCTCATCGCCTCCTTCCCGATGGCCACCGACCGGCGGCACGTGGCCAAGGGCCCGCTGACCGACTTCCTCATCGACAAGGCCGCCGAGTCCTACCTGCGCCTGCTCAAGGAGCTGCCGCGCACGCCCAAGCTGCTCGACCTGGTGCCCGCGCTCATGGGCAAGGGCGAGCTCGACGCCCGCATCCGCCGCGCGATCCTGCGCCGCCTGCCCGCGACCCCGCTGCTGCCCGCGCTGTCGGCGCCCGCTCCGGCCGTGGAGACCGCGTCGTTCAGCGAGGCCGCCGTCTACGAGCCCGACGCCCAATGGCACGTCGAACACCCCGCCCCCGACAAGGGACCCGACGGCTGGGTCGTCGCGGGCCGCGAGGCGGCGGTGGTCGCGGGGGCGAGTGACCTGCTGGAGGCGGTCGCCGGGTTCGTTCCCGGCCTGCTGCCCGCGGGCTGGCCGGCGCGGCATCCGGCGATGGCCTCGCTCGGCGTACGCAGGGTCGAGCTGGCGGACGTGATCGACCTGCTGTCCGGCGAGGGCGTCGAGGGCCGCGACCCCGCCTGGTGGCACGCGCTCTACGACGTGCTGCCCTACGACGACCCCGAGTCGCTCGGGGCGCTGCCGGTCCCGCTGGCCGACGGGCGGCTGGTGCGCGGGCCGCGCGGCACGCTCATGCTGACCGGGGCCTCGCTCGACCTGGAGGCCCTGGGCCTGCGGATCGTCCACCCCGACGCGGCGCACCCGCTGCTGCTGCGCCTCGGCGCCGCCGAAGCCACCCCGCGCACCGTGCTCGAAGACACGCTCACCCGCACCGCCATCTCCGAGTCGCTCGACAGCGACGACCCGGAACCGATAGCGCGGGCCGTACTCTCCCTGGTCGACGCCGCCGCGCTCGCGCCCGGAGAGGTCCCCTGGCTGGCCGAGCTGGCGCTGCGCGGCGCCGACGGCGAACGTTACGCCGCCGGTGAGCTGCTGCTGCCCGGCGGGGTCCTGGCGGGGCTCCTGGAAGAGGGGCCCCTGGTCGCCGACGAGCTCGTCAGCGCGTACGGCTCGCGCGTCCTGGTCGCCGCCGGGGTGCTCGACGGGTTCGCCGTGGTCAACGACGCCGACGTCCTGCTCGACCACGACGAGTGCGACCACGACCTCGACGGCGAGGAGGCCTGGCTCGACCACGTGCACGACCTGCTGCCCGACCTTGAGGTGCCGCTGGTCGTGGCCGAGTTCACCGCCGTACGCGACCTGGAGCTCGTCGCCGACTGGCCCGCCGCCCTGCCGCTCCTCACCCGGCCACCGCTGCGTGGCGCGCTGCATCCGCTGCGAATCGACGGGGTGGAGGTGCCCTCGTACACGGCGTGGTGGCTGGCCGGGCACCCCGTGCTCGACGGCCGCCGTCCGCGCGAACTGCGCCTGCCCGGCGCCGACCCGCTGCTGCAGGGCCTCTACACCGACGCGCCCGCCGGACTCGACGAGAGCGCGCTGTCGATGCTCGGCGTACGCACCACGCTGGCCGACCTCCTCGCCTCCCACGGCGGGCCTGAGGAACTGCTCGACCTGATGGCCGACGCCTCGATCGTGGTCGACCGGGCCCAGTTGCGGGCCCTGTGGATCGCGCTGGCCGGAGTCGAACCGTCGCGGGTGGCGCCGCCGTCCCGGGTCCGCGCGGTGCTCGACGGCGAGATCGTGGTGGCCGCGGCCGACGACGCCGTGGTGGTGGAGGCGCCCGACCTCCTGCAACTGGTGGCGGCGCGGCCGCTGGTGCTGGCGTCCTATGACCTGGCGGAGTCGTTGTCGGAGCTGCTCGACCTGCCGTTGGCGGGGGAGCTGGTGAGCGGCGAGGTGACGTCGGAGGGCCAGGTCAGGCCGGTGCCGCCGGAGGTGCGGTCGCTGCTTCCCACCGCGCCCGAGACGTACGTGGAGCACGAGAAGTTGCTGGTGGACGGGGTGCCGTGCGCGTGGCGGTACTTCGACGGCTCGATCCACTGCACGGGGGTGGACGGGTTGGCGAGGGGGCTGGCTTGGGCCGTGGGCCAGTGGTCCGACCGTCTGGCGGTGGCGGCCCTCTTGCGCGACCCCGCCGCCGTCCCCCTCCTCCTGGCCGAGGCCGACCTCTCCTAAGGGCGTGGTCCTCGCCTGGGGCTCGGGCTGTGACAGCGGGAGCAGGCCCCCGGGCCTGAAGGCGTGGTCCTCGCCTGGGGCGCTTCGCGCTCTGGGGCTTGGGCTGTGACTGTGGGGGCAAGCCCCCGCGCCCCCGGCGAGGGGCCTTCCGGTCGTGGGCCGGATCCGGCCGTACCCGGGTCTGCCCTTGTGAAACCTGTATCAGGCCTGACCCTGGTCGAACGACAAGCAAGTCGATTCGGCGGTGGCGCGCCTAGGTTGGTTGTTGGGAGGCGAGGATCGTGCAGACGCGATCAGGAGAGCAGCCGGCCGGGTCGGTTTCCCATGCGCGTTGCCGGAGGGCGTGCAGGGTTGAGCGGGCCGAGATGAGTTCGGCGATACGCGCGTTCACCTGGGCCAGGTGTGCTTCGATCAGTTCGCCCACGTGCTCGCAGGGCGCCTGCCCCGCATCGCGGATGAAGGCCAGGCGGTCGGCGGTGGTGGCCGGGTAGTCACGGTAGCCGCCGCCGGTGCGCGGAGGTTCGGGCAACAGCCCCGCCTGCTCGTAGAAGCGCGCGGAGGACCGGCCGCGCTCCCGGGGAGCGGGAAGGCGCCCGCTCCGCCGCGGGTGATCAGGGCCGCCCACCAGCCGACACCACCCGAACAGGACCCACGCCCGCGATGAGCCGGACCACCCGCACCCTGCCCGCCCGCATGGAAGATCACCAGATCGCCATCTACCTGGCCGCGATCGCCGCCGGGGCGCTGCTGGGGTGGGCGCTGCCCGGTCAGGGGGCGGGCCTGGCCGGGGCGATCAATCCGGTGCTTGGCGCGCTGCTGTACGTGACCTTTCTGCAGGTCCCGGCCGCCGGCCTGGTGCGGGCGCTGCGCCAGGGGCGGTTCCTGGCCGCCGTCCTGGTGGTCAACTTCGCCGTGGTGCCGCTCGTGGTCGCGGTGATGCTGGCGCTGCTGCCCGCCGACCAGGCCATCCGCATCGGCGTACTGCTGGTGCTGCTCACCCCGTGCGTGGACTACGTGATCGTCTTCAGCGGCCTGGCCGGCGCCGCCGCCGACCGGCTGCTGGCCACCACCCCGATCCTGCTGCTGGCCCAGATGCTCGCCCTGCCGGCGCTGCTGTGGCTCTTCCTCGGCCCCGGTCTGGCCGCGACGGTGCGCCCCGGCCCCTTCATCGAGGCGTTCGTCGTGCTCATCGTCATCCCGCTCGCGCTGGCCTGGGCCACCCAGGCCTGGGCCGCGCGCGCCCGGCCCGGCCACGTGCTCGCCGCCGCCGCTGGCTCCACGATGGTGCCGTTGATGGCCGCCACCCTCCTGGTCGTGGTCGCCTCCCAGGTGCCCGCCCTCACCGCCGACCCGGCCGACCTGGCCGACCTGGCGGGTGTGGTGCCCTTCTACGCTGCCTTCCTGGTCGTCATGGCCTTCGCCGGGCTCGGCGTCGCCCGCCTGTTCCGGCTCGGCACGCGTGACGGGCGCGCGATCGTCTTCACCGGTGCCACCCGCAACTCCCTGGTCGTGCTCCCGCTGGCCTTGGCCCTGCCCGCCCACCTCGCCCTGGCCGCCGCCGTCGTGGTCACCCAGACCCTCGTCGAAGTCATCGGCATGCTCATCTACATGCGGGCCGTACCCCGCCTCCTGCCCGGCCCCGGCCGGCCCACCACGACGGAGACAGGCCCTTGAGCCGGCACGACAGATCCTCTGGCCGGGCAGCGCCGCCCACCCGCTACCGCGACACGGCAGATGCCCCTCCCTGGATGGGAGGGGCGCGGGCCGAGCGGCCGCCCCCGTTGGGCCGCCGGCCGGGTCAGACGGCGGGGCAGGTGGCGTCCTTCTGGGGAAGGGTGCCCTTGAGGAGGTAGGTGTCGATGGTGCGGGTGACGCAGCTGCTGCCGCTCAGGTACGCGCCGTGCCCCTCGCCCTCATAGGTGAGCATGACGCCGGTCTTGAGGCCGGCGGCCAGGCGCGGCGCCCACTCGTACGGCGTGGCCGGGTCGCCCTTGCCGCCCACCACCACGATCGGGGCCGAACCGGTGGCGTCGACGCGCTTGGCGTCGTCGTTGGTGGCGCGCACCGGCCAGTAGCGGCAGATGGAGGCGAGCCCGCCGTTCTCCATCATCGGGTTCACCGCGAGGGTCGCCTTCTTCACGTCCTCGATGTCGGCGTCGGTGGGGCGTTCGCTGCTGTCGACGCAGTTGATGGCCTGGAGGCTGGTCATCATGGTGTTGTACGTGCCGTCGGGCCTGCGGCCGGTGTAGAGGTCGGCCATGCTCAGGAGCGCCTGGCCGTTGCCCTTCTTGGCCGCCGCGACGGCCTGCTCAAGCACGGGCCAGCTCATCTTGGAGTAGAGGGCGGCGATGACGCCGGTGTGGGCCAGGCCGCCGGTCAGTTCGCGGTCGCCCACCTTGACGGGCTTGTCGTCCAGGGACTTCAGGAAGGTCTGGAGGTCCTTCTGGACGGCGGCGGGTGTGGCGCCGAGGTCGCAGGTCTGGGCGACGCAGTCCTTGGCGAAGGCCTCGAAGGCCTGCTTGAAGCCCTTGGCCTGGGTGACGGCCCGCTCCTTGAAGCTGACCGAGGGGTCGAGGGCGGCGTCCAGGACGAAGCGGCCGACGTTCTTGGGGTGTTTGGTGGCGTAGACGGCGCCGAGCTGCGTGCCGTACGAGAGGCCGAAGTAATTGAGCTTGTCGTCGCCGACGGCGACGCGGATGCGGTCGAGGTCCTCGGCGGCGTTGGCGGTGCCCACGTGCGGGAGGATCTTGCCGGACTGCTCCTCGCAGGTCGCGGCGAACTCCTTCATCATGCGCTCGAAGTCGGGGGACTGCGGGGAGACGGCGGCGAACTTGTCGATGTCGCCGCACTTGACGCCGGAGCTGCGGTCGACGCCGCGCGGGTCGAAGCTGACCAGGTCGTAGCGGGTGCCGAGGCTGGCGAACGCCTTCCCGGCGAGGGCGAGGGTGTCGACGCCGGAGCCGCCGGGTCCGCCGAAGTTGAAGACGAGGGAGCCGAGCCGGTCACCGGTGGCCTTGATGCGGATGAGAGCCAGGTCGAGCTTCTCGCCGTCCGGCTTCGCGTAGTCGAGCGGGACGGGGAGCTTGCCGCACTCCAGGGAGGCGTCCTTCAGGGGCTTGCCGTCGGGCCCGGTCAGGTCGGTGCAAGGGGCCCAGACGACGGCCCCGGTCTCCTTCTTCTTCGCGACGGGGGCCGGGTCCGGCTTGGCCGCGGTGCTGCATGCGGTGAGCGCCGTCGCGAGCAGAAGGGTCGTCGTCAAGGTCTTCTTCATGCCTTCAAGCATGGTCAGACCGGATTTGCCCAGGTAGTGGGAGATGACAGCAGTTGCGGGTGACTTATGTCAGCGCCTGCGTCTGACAAACCAGATTCCGAACAGGCCGAAGCCGGCGCCGGTCAGGCAGGTCCAGATCCACCAGGTGTTCTCGGGCGCGGGCCGGAAGATCAGCAGAACGACGAGTGCGACCACCCAGAGCGCGGTGCCCACGGCGATGGCGGCCGGATCGTTGGTCTTGATCGGTTCCGGTTCTGGTCGCCATTCACGTGTCACATTGTCCAGGGTAGCTTCCAATACCATCTCGATACGATCACCTACGCTTTTCATGTGTTGCGACGGCTGTCACCCTTCGCGCGTGAACAGCACTCTTGACCGGTTCTTCAGCATCACCGCACGAGGTTCGACGCTCTCCCGTGAGGTCCGCGGCGGCCTCGCCACCTTCTTCACGATGGCCTACATCGTGGTACTCAATCCCTTCATCATCGCCACCAAGCCGGACGCCGACGGACAGTTCATCGGCGACGGAACCAGCCCCAACATCGCGCTGGTCGCGGCCGGAACCGCGTTCGTGGCCGGTGTCCTGACCATCCTCATGGGCGTCGTCGGCAGGGTGCCGTTCGCCATGGCCGCCGGGCTCGGCCTCAACGCCTTCGTCACCTTCGGCATCGCCACCCAGATGAGCTGGGAAGAGGCGATGGGCCTGGTCTTCGTCGAGGGTGTGATCATCGGCATCCTGGTGCTGACCGGGTTCCGCGTGGCGGTGTTCAACGCGATCCCCACGCAGTTGAAGACCGCGATCAGCGTGGGCATCGGCTTGTTCATCGCGCTCATCGGCTTCGTGGACTCCGGCTTCGTCCGCGGCAACGCGGTGCCGCCGCTGACCCTGGGCATCGCCGGGGAGCTGACCTCCTGGCCGGTCCTGGTGTTCATCGTCGGCCTGCTGGCCACCGCGGCGCTCGTGGCGCGCAAGGTCAAGGGCGCGATCCTGATCGGGATCGTCGGCACGACCGTGCTGGCCGCGGTCATCGAGCTGCTCTTCCGTCCGGGTGCGTTCTCCAAGGACAACCCCGGCGGGTGGATGCTGAACGTCCCGCACATCACCTCCGACATGTTCGGGATCACGAATCCGCTGGTGCTGTTCACGGAGTTCGACCCCATCGGGGGTTTCACCCGGGTGTCGGTACTGCTGGCCGTACTGCTGGTGTTCACCCTGCTCGTGACGGACTTCTTCGACACGATGGGCACCATCGTCGGCGTCGGCCGCCAGGCCGACCTGATCGGCCCGGACGGGCAGCTGCCCAGGACCAAGGAGATCCTGCTGGTCGACTCGATCGGCGCGGCGGCGGGTGGCGCGGGCTCGGTGTCCTCCAACACCACCTATGTCGAGTCGGCCTCCGGTGTGGCGGAAGGCGCCCGTACGGGCCTGGCCAGCGTCGTGACCGGCGTGCTCTTCCTGGTCGCGATCTTCCTGGCGCCGCTGGTCAAGGTGGTGCCGTACGAGGCGGCCGCGCCGGCGCTGGTCATCGTGGGCTTCCTGATGATGAGCGCGATCAAGGACATCGACTTCAGCGACTACGAGGTCTCGATTCCGGCGTTCCTCACGATCGTGCTCATGCCGTTCACCTACTCGGTCTCCAACGGCATCGGTGCCGGGTTCGTCAGCTACGTGCTGATCAAGGTGCTGAAGGGCAAGGGCCGCGAGGTGCACCCGCTGATGTGGGGCGTCTCCCTCCTGTTCGTCGTGTACTTCGCCCTGGGGCCGATCAGGGACCTCATCGGTTTGTAGCGCCCGCGACCAGCTCGGCCACCTTCGCCCTGGAGGTCAGGCCGAGCTTGGCCAGGATGTGCTCGACGTGCGTGTCGGCGGTCCGCTTGGAGATGTGCAGCCGCTCGGCGATCACCCGGTTGGACAGGCCCTCGCGCAGCAGCACGGCCACCTCCCGTTCCCTGCGGGTCAGCAGCTCCATCGCCGGCCCGCCGGGCATGGGGGCGCAGCCCGGCAGCCGGTCGGCGTCGGCGAGCGCGGCGCCGACCACCTTCTCCAGCGGCGTGCGGGCGCCGTGCTCGCGTTGTTCGGCGAAGCGCTTCTCGCCGAGCGCGGCCAGCGCGGCGCTCGTGGCGCTCTGGTGGAACTCCTCCATCACGACCGTGCCGCTCAGCCGCAGCCCGGTCATCCGCCAGAGCCGGTCGGCCGCGCCCAGCAGCCAGGCCGCCCGCTGCGCGCGACCGCGTACGGCGGCCAGCCAGGCGTGTGTCTCCAGGCAGTAGGCCGTGCCGATCATGTCGCCCAGTTCCGTCTTGATCCCGATCGCGGTACGGCCCGCCGTCTCGCACCCCTCGTAGTCGCCCTTGCCGAACAGGGCGGCACTGGTGATGTAGTACAGGTATCCGCGCAGCCACTGCTCGCCGGTGCCGTGCCCCAGCCGCAGCAGCCCGTGCTCGCACAGCCGCCGCGCCTCCTCCGGCTCGCCGGCCAGGTGGTGGCGGTAGCCGTCCTGGGCGTCGAGTGCGACCAGCCCGATCCGGTCGTCGACCTCCTCCATGATCTTCAGCGCCGTCTCGGCGGCCTCGGCCGCCTCCCCGAGCCGTCCGGCGAAGCAGAGCGCCAGGTGCCGGTAAAGCAGGATGCGCCCGGCCAGCAGCCGTTCGCCGAGTTCCTCGGCCATGGGCAGGGCCTCGTCGCAGTCGGACAGGGCGGTGTCGAGGTCGCCCTGGAAGGCGATCAGGTACGCGCGCACGCCGAGCGCCCTGGCCCGCTGGCGGGAGGGCGCGGTGCACCGGTGCAGCACCTGGCCCAGCCAGTAGCGGCTCTCGGTGTACAGGCACGAGATCTGCCAGTAGCCCCAGAGCGCGTTGATCAGGTCGGCGGCCACGTTCGGGTCGGGCAGGAGCATGGCGTGCTCCATGGCGGCGCGCAGGTTGGCGTGGTCGCGCCGCAGCGCCCGGTAGCGCTCCACCTGGTCGTCGTCGATGAAGTGCTCGTCGAAGTAGGCGGCCAGGCGGTGGAAGCGGGCGATCTGCCTGCCGCGTACGGCGGCCTGCTCGCCGCTGCGGGCGAGCTGGTCGGCGCCGTACTCGCGGATGGTGTCGAGCTGGCGGTAGCGGGCGCCCGGTTCGTCGGCGAGCAGGACGAGTGATTTGTCGACCAGGCCGATCAGCGTCTCCATGACGGTCTCGACGGGCAGCCGGTCGTCGGCGCAGACCTCCTCGACGGCCTCCATGTCGAAGGATCCGGCGAACACCGAGAGCCTGGCCCAGAGCAGCCGCTCCTGCGGGGTGCACAGGTCGTGGCTCCAGTCGATGGTGGTGCGCAGGGTCTGGTGCCGTGGCAGCGCCGTACGCCGGCCGCCCGTCAGTAACCGGAAGCGGTCCTCAAGGCGCTCGATGAGCTGCTCCAGCGGTACGGCCCGCAGCCGCACGGTGGCCAGCTCGATCGCCAGCGGCATCCCGTCGAGGCGGCGGCACAGCGCGACCACCTGGTCGCCGTTGGCCTCGGTGAGCTGGAAGCCGGGCACGACGGTGGCGGCGCGCAGGGCGAACAGCTCGATGGCGTTCCCGCTCCCGGCGGCGAGGGCGACGGAGTCGGGCACGGGAAGCGGCGCGATCATATACGTATGCTCGCCGGGAACGTCGAGCGGCTGGCGGCTCGTGGCCAGTACGCATACCCGGGGCGTCTCGCGCATGAGGATGTCGGCCAGGCCCGCGCAGGCGTCGATGAGGTGCTCGCAGGTGTCCAGGATGAGCAGGATGTCGCGCTCCTGGAGGTGGTCCAGGAGCGTGTCGAGCTGGGTCTGCCCGGCTTTCTCCGGAAGTCCGAGCGCCGTGCACGCGGTGTGGGGCAGGAGCTCGGGATCGCGCAATGCGGACAGCTCGACGAGGCAGATTCCGTCGGCGAAGCGCTCCTTGACGGCGTCGGCGACCCGCAGGGACAGGCGGGTCTTGCCGACGCCGCCCGGTCCGGTGACCGTCACCAGGCGTTCGCCGGTGAGGAGGGCGGCGAGCTCGGACTGCTCGGTCCGGCGCCCGATGAACGCGGTGACGTCGCGGGGGAGCTCTCCTGGCCGTCTGCGGAACGTGCCTAGTGTCATGTTCGGATCGTATTCATTGCGTAACGATCAGTTATGGGATTCCGCGCAATCCGTGGAGTACGTATGCCGAGACGGCAGGTCGCCGGGAAATCCGTAGGGGGTACCGATAGCCGGGACGCGGGCCGTACCGGCACCCTGTGGGAGTGTGACCTCCGCTCCGCGCAGGAGCATGGATGTCTCAGCGGGCGGTGATCCGGCGTGGCCTCTGGAGGGGTGAGCCACCCCGGGTCACCGCCCCTTTTTCATGCTCGGCCAGGTCTGCTGTATCAATGGGTGAGATCTTCGGCCTGGAGGGAATGTGTTGGGTACCCATATAGTTAGCAAAGGTAATGACTCATGCTAACGAACACCCAAAAGATGGACCTGCGGAGCGACGCAGGCCTGGCTTCAGCTCTGCGCGTGTCACTGGCGCGGCTGACCAGGCGGCTACGACGACAGGCGACGGCGTCCTCGCTGACACCCACACAGGTCGCGACGCTCGCCGCCGTGGAACGGCATTCCGCGATAACCCCCGGCGAATTGGCCGAGCTCGAGAAGGTGCAGCCGCCCTCGATGACCCGCGTGATCGCCGGGCTCGTGGAGCGAGGATTGCTCGCGCGTACGCCGCACCCGACCGACCGGCGGCAAGTGACCGTGAGCGTGACCGAAGCCGCCTTGAAGCTCCTGAAGGAGGAGCGCAGGCAGAAAGAGGCCTGGCTGACGCAACGGCTGAAGGAGCTGACGCCGGAGGAACGGGCGGTGCTCAGGCAGGCGGCCCCGATTCTGGAGAAGCTCAGCAAGATCTAGAACCTGAGGAACGCAGGACCGGGATGTTCCGGTCGCTCAGGAATCACAACTACCGGCTGTTCGCCTCCGGCAGCGCCGTCTCCAACCTCGGCGGTTGGATGCAGCGCACCGCCCAGGACTGGCTGGTGCTCGACCTCACGCACGGCAGCGCGGCGGCCCTCGGTACGGCCACCGCGCTCCAGTTCCTCCCGATGTTGCTGTTCGGCCTCTTCGGCGGCGTGCTCGCCGACCGCTACCCGAAGCGGCCCATCCTGGTCGTCGCGCAGTCGATCATGGCGCTGCTCGCGCTCGCCATCGGCATCCTGACCGTCACCGGCACCGCGCAGGTCTGGCACGTCTACGTGATGGCTTTCGCGCTGGGCCTCGTGTCCTGCGTCGAGGTGCCGACCCGGCAGACGTTCGTGGTCGAGATGGTCGGCCGCAAGGACCTGTCCAACGCCATCGCGCTCAACGCCTCGATCTTCAACCTGGCCCGCGTGGTCGGCCCGGCCGTCGCCGGTGTGCTGATCTTCATGCTGGGCGGGACCGGACCGATCTTCCTGCTCAACGCGCTGACGTTCGCCGCGGTGATCTCCAGCCTGATCTTCATGCGGAAGGCGGAGCTGAACCTCGCCGAGCCGGTCCCCAGGGCCAAGGGCCAGTTGCGCGAGGGACTGCGCTACGTGCTGGGCAAGCAGGAACTGCTGATGCCGATCCTGCTGATCGGGTTCGTGTCGATGTTCTCGCAGTCGTTCTCGATGTCGATCGCGCTGATGGCCCGAGAGGTGTTCAGCGCGGGCGCCTCGTCGTTCGGGCTGGCCTCCAGCATGTTCGCGGTCGGCGCGCTCGGCGGCGGACTGCTGGCCGCGCGCCGTGCCAAGCCCAGCAGGAAGGTGCTGCTCACCGGCGCGATCAGTTTCGGGTTGTTCCTGGTCGCGGTCGGCGTGGCGCCTGTCTACCCGGTCTACCTGGCGCTGCTGGTCCCGGCCGGCATCGCGCTGATCACCGTCAACACCGCCGCCAACGCCAGCGTCCAGCTCGCCACCTCACCGGAGATGCGCGGCCGGGTCATGGGCATCTACCTGCTCGTGTTCACCGGTGGCGCGCCGCTGGGGGCACCGCTGGTCGGCCTGCTGTCGGAGTTCGGCGGCCCGAGAGCCGGAGTCATGCTCTCGGGTGCGCTGGTGCTGGCCGGCACCGGCATGGCGCTGCTCATGACACGCATGATCGGCGCGCGCCGCAGGGTGGCGCTCGCCACGGCATGATGCCCGCATGAGGTTGTTCGCGGCTCTGGTACCGCCCGACGAGGTTCTCGACGAGATCGAGACGGCGATCGCTCCGCACGCCGGGCACGTACCGGGCCTGCGCTGGCCGGCCCGCGCCACCTGGCACATCACGCTCGCGTTCTTCGGCGAGGTGCCCGAGCGCGTCCTGCCCGGCCTCCAGGTACGGCTGGCGCGCGCCGTAGCCCGCCACCCCGCCGTCGACCTGGCCTTCGACGGCTTCGGAGCCTTCTCCTCGGTACGCCGGGCCCGGGTCTTCTGGGCAGGGGTGACCGGCGGCTCGATGGCCCGACTGGCCGACTCGGTCAAGGCCGGAGCCCGCCGGGCGGGCGCGGTGGAGACCGACGAGAAGCGCTTCCACCCGCACCTCACGCTCGCCCGTGCCAAGCACGAGCAGGACCTGAGCGCGCTGGTGGAGTCGCTGGCCGGATTCACCGGCTCGCCGTGGCGGGCCGAGTCGGTCCGGCTGGTCAGCTCGACCCTCGGCGCCCAGGTGAGGTACGAGTCACTGGCCGAGTGGGCGCTCGCACCTCCGGAGCCCGGCTAGGCTCCACAGTCGTGGACCGTCCCCGTTTCTGGCTCCTGCCCATCGTGCTCGGCCTTCTGCTGCTGATCGTCGTCGTCGGCGCGCTGGTCACCTGACCTACCAGGCGTAGTCCTCCGGCGCGGTCCTGTGCCCGGGGAAGATCTCGTCCAGCCTGGTCAGCGCCGCCTCGTCGAGCGTGACCTCCAGGGCGGGCAGGCTGCTCTCGAACTGCTCCATCGTGCGCGGGCCGATGATCGGCGCGGCCACCGCGCGCTGCTTGAGCAGCCACGCCAGCGCCACGTGCGCGGGGTCGGCGCCCAGTTCGTCGCAGAGCTTCTCGTAGGCCTCGATCTTCTCGCGGTGCTTGTCGAGCTCGACGAGCATCCGCTCGGAGGACGAGCGGCCCTTGTCCATCTTGCGCAGGATGCCGCCGAGCAGGCCGCCGCCCAGCGGGCTCCACGGGATCACGCCGATGCCGTAGTCCTCGGCCGCGGGCAGCACCTCCAGCTCGACCGCCCGGTTCAGCAGGTTGTAGTGGCTCTGCTCGCTGACCAGGCCCACGGAGTTTCTGCGCCGGGCGGCCTCCTGGGCCTTGGCCAGGTGCCAGCCGGCGAAGTTCGACGAGCCGACGTAGACGATCTTGCCCTGCTGCCGCAGGACGTCCATCGCCTCCCAGAACTCCTCCCACGGAGTCCCGCGGTCGACGTGATGGGCCTGGTAGATGTCGATGTAGTCCGTCCGCAGGCGCTTCAGCGAGGCGTCGCAGGCCTTCCTGATGTTCAGGGCCGACAGCAGGCCGTCGTTGGGCCAGTCGGTCATGCCGCCGTAGAGCTTGGTCGCGATGACGGTCTTCTCCCGGCGGCCGCCGCCCTGGGCGAACCAGTTGCCGACGATGGTCTCGGTCGCGCCCCGGCCGGCCGACTGGCCGTACACGTTGGCGGAGTCGAAGAAGTTGACGCCCGCCTCAAGGGCGCGGTCCATGATCGCGAAGGAGTCTTCCTCGGAGGTGAACGGGCCGAAGTTCATGGTGCCGAGGCACAGCGGGCTGACCTTGAGGCCGGTGCGTCCCAGGTTCACGTATTCCATGGACATCACCCTAGGTAGCTGGAGTGCACTCCAGGCTAGGATGACTTTCCGTCGTGATGGTGCTGCTTCGGTCCGCTGTCCCCCTGTTTCTGTCCATGGTGACCGGGATGGTGGGTTCCCTGGTCGTCGCCGGCGCGCTCGGGCGGCACGCGCCCGTCACGCTGGCCGCCTTCGCCGTCATGACCGCCGTGCTCAATCCCGCCGCCACCGCCGTGGCCGGGGCGCTGCGCGGGCTGATGCCGTTCGTCGCCCCGCACAAGGACGATCCGGTACGGGCGGTGCCGATCCTGCGCGACGCCCGCTGGCTGACGCTGGCCGTCGGCCTCGCCGGAGCGCTGGCGGTGCTCGGGGTGCCGTTGCTCGCCGGGGCCGCAGGGGTGCCGCGGGAGATCGTGGCCGAGCTGGGGCCGCTGCCGTACCTGCTGGCGCTCGATCTGCTTGTGCTGGCGTCGAACGGCGGCGCCAACACGGTGCTCATCGCGCTCGGACGTGCGCGGCAGGTGCTCTGGTCCGGCCTGGCCAACACCGCGACGGTGATCGTGCTGACGCTGGTCCTGGTGCCGCGCTGGGGGCTCGACGGGATGGGCGTGGCGTGGCTCGCGGCCGGGCTGGCCGGCGTGCTCGTCTCGAACGTCTGCCTGCGCCGCGCGCTCGGCCGCCCCGTCGGGCAGGCGCGCCCCCGGGTGGCGGAGATCCTCGCGCTGGCGCGGGTCAGCCTGCCGCTCGCGGGGACGGTGCTGGTCAAGTTCGGGGCGCTCGGGGTGGTGGCGTTCGCCGCGACGCTGACGACCGTGCGCGAGGCCGCCGCGCACGCGGTGCTCGGGACGCTCACCGGGTTCACGTTCCTGGCGTCGCTGGCGGTGGCGCAGGCGGCGGTGCCGGAGATGGCGCGGGCCACCACCTCGGCCGAGGTGCGGCGGGTCAACCGGCGCGCGGCGGTGCTGGCCGTGAGCGCCTCGGCCGCGGGCGGGCTTGCGCTGCTGGTCTCCGGGCCGGCGCTGGCCGGCCTGTTCAGCGACGACCCGGGAGTGCGGGCGGCGGTGCTCGCGCTGGTGCCGTTGATGCTGCTGTCGTCGATGGCGGACGCGGCGCAGGCCGTGCGGGGTTTCGGGCTGTCGGCGCTCAAGCGGGCCGGCGCCTCGCTGGCCTACTTCGCGATCGGGTACGGCCTGCTCGTCGCCGCGGCGATACCGGTGGCGCGGGTGTGGGGGATCACCGGGTTGTGGGTGGCCATGTTGGCGGTGAACGTCCTGCTTTATGCGTTGCAGAGCTGGGGGTTCCGCAAGCACAGCGCCCGGGTGGGGATGGCCGAGGCCGTGGAGCGGGCATGATGTCAGGGTGGGGGATGTCTGGATTAAGGCGATTGCCGTGACCGTGCTGGCCTGTGCGCTGCCTGCGGCGCCGGCGATGGCGCTGGCCGATGAGGCGGAAGAGAAGCTGTTCAGCTTCCGCGACGCGCGGATCACGGAGTCGAGCGGGCTGGCCATCTCGCCCACGCACGCCGGGATCTACTACACGCACAACGACAGCTCGGCCGCGGCGGAGTTCTTCGCGGTCGACGGGGCGGGCCGTACCAAAGCGGCCTTCAGGGTGTCGGGGGCGCAGGCGCGCGACTGGGAGGCGATGGCGGCCTCCAAGGACCCCGCGACCGGGCGGGGCGTGCTGTGGTTCGCCGACATCGGGGACAACCTGGACGGCGCCTGGCCGGACATCTCCATCTACAAGGTGATGGAACCCACCTCGCTGAGGGACGCCACGGTGCCCGCGGTGCGCTACCGGTTCCGGTACGCCGACGGGGCGCGCAACGCCGAGGGGATCATGGTGAACCCCAGGACCGGGCGGTTGTCGGTGGTGTCCAAGGAGTTCTCGGGGGCGGTGTACGAGGCGCCGGCGAAACTGCGGACCGGGCGCGTGAACATCCTGCGCAAGACCGCCGCCGCGCCCATGATGGCCACCGACGCGGCCTACGCGCCCGACGGGTCCTCCTATGTCGTGCGGACGTACTTCTCCGCCACGCTTTTCCGGCCTTCCGGCGACATCATCACCAAGATCTCGATGCCGCCGCTGGATCAGGCCGAGTCGATCGCGTACACGGCGGACGGCAAGGCGCTGCTGACCGGGTCCGAGGGGGTGCGCAGCCCGCTCTACCGGGTGCCGCTGCCGGAGCGGGCGCTGGCCTCGGCCGGCTCCAGGCCGACGCCGTCGAAGAGCGAACCGTCGAAGAAGGCGTCGGTGGCGGCGGCCGAGACCGCCCAGGACGAACGCGGGCTGAGCGGCCAGGACATCCTGATCTGGCTGGCCGCGGCGCTCGGGGCCACCGCGGTCATCGCGGTGATCGCGCGCCGTAGCCGCTGATCTGAGCAGGACCACCCAGGTACGTCTGAGTACGTTCGCCCAGGTGCGGGGTTGACGGGCAGCGGCATCATTCTCACTATGCATCCTGATAGTGGGAAATTCCGGGTGACGGCGTGCCCCGACTGCGGGGCTCCGCTGCCCGGCACCCCGAGCGCCTGCCCGCGCTGCGCCCTGCCCCTGGCCGGGCCGACAGCGGCCGAGCTGTGGCGGGTCGACTCCGCCCTCGCCGACCTCAGGATGCGTGAGGCCGAACTTCACCGCCGCCGCGGCCATCTCCTCGGGCTGCTCCGCGAAGAGCGGACCAGGGCCCGGCGAGCATCCACGGCCGTCCCGGGCGTCCCAGGCGTCGTGGGTGTGCCGGGTGTGCCGGGTGCGGCGGCTGTTTCGGGCATGGCGGGCGCGCCTGGGGTGCCGGGTGGGGCTGGGGGGCGGGCTGGGTCGGCGGAGGTTTCGCGGCGGACCGCGCAGAACCTGCTGCTGATCCTCGGCGGGCTCCTGCTGACCGTCGCGGCCGTGGTGTTCACGGTGGTCAGCTGGGGATACCTGGGCATCGCCGGGCGGGGCGCGATCCTGGTCGTGGTGACCGGGGTGGCGCTGGCCGTACCGGCGCTGCTGCTCAAGCGGGGGCTGACCGCCACGGCCGAGACCGTCGGGGTGCTGGCGCTGGCGCTGATGGCGCTCGACGGGTACGCGGCGCACCGGGTCGGGCTGCTCGCCGGGCTGTCGTGGGCCGACTACGGCGCGGGTGTGATCGCCGTCGTCGCGGCGGGTGCCGCCGTCTATGGCAGGGTGCTGCCGCTCCGGGTGGCGCCGATCATCGCGATCCTGCTCGCCCAGGTGCCCATGATCATGTGGTTCGGTTCGACCGCGACCGGGACGGCCGCCGCGTTCACCGCCGCGACCCTGCTCGACGCCGCCGTCTGGAGCCGCGCCAAGCGCACCGAGATCCGGGTGACGGCCGCGATCTGCCTGGGGGTCAGCGCGTTGGCGGCGGTGTTCGTGGCCGCCGTGGAGTCGGTGGTGGGCGATCTGGTGTGGGCTCCGGCCGGGCTGCTGGTGGTGCTGGCGGCGGCGGGGGTATACGTCGGGATGCGGGTTGTTCCGCTGATGCGCTGGCTGCCGCTGGGGCTGGCGGGGCTGGCCCTGATGTTCGCGCTGGGCTCGCCGGTGCGGCAGTTGCTGAACTCCTCGTGGCAACTGCTGCCGTACCCGCTGGCGGCGATGGCCGTCATGGCCGCGGCGCTGTGGCTGCCGGTCGTGATCCGGCGGGCCGGGGTGGTGTCCGGTGCGGTCATGGTCGTGCTGGGTGGGCTGCCGCTGGTGCTGGTCGTGCTGAACGCGCTGCTCATGCCGTTCCGCAACGTGTCGGCGGTATGGGCGGGTACGCGGTGGGAGGTCGCCCAGCTCGCCCTCGCGCGTCCGGGTGTCGTGTTCCTGGCGGTGGCGGCCGCGGTGTGCGTGGTGGCCGCTCGCCGGTGGAGTGTGCTGGCGCCGCGGGTAGCGGCTTCCGACCTCTCGGGGCTGGTGTTCGGGTGCGGGCTCGTCCTCGCGCTGTCGGCATTGCTGGTGGTGCCGGCCGCCTTCGGGCTCGGGTACGCGGCCTCGGCCGGGGTTCCGCTGCTGGTCGCGGTGGCGCTCAGCGTGGCCGCGACCAGGTATCCGGCCGCTGCCTGGGGTGCCGGGACGGCGGCCGTGCTCGCGCTGACCGAGGGGCTGGCGGCGGAGGCGGCGACCTACACGGTGCTCGGCGTGCTCCTGGTCACCTGGGCGGTGCTGTACCGGCGCCCGGCCGCGCTGGCCGGCGCCGCGCTGAGCGGCTCGGGGCTGGTGTGGGCGGTCCTCTACGGGCTGGAGGTGGCGGTGCTCGACGCGGCCGCGCTCGGGTTCGCCTCCGGTGCGGTGCTCGCCCTCATCGGCTGGTACGGCACGCCCAAGCCGGCCACGGACACACGACAGGCCGGCCCGAAGGAGGGCGCGGAAGCGCAGCCGGTTGAGGACGTGTGGCAGGGCACGGGTGCGCCGCCGGTTGAGGGTGTGTGGCAGGGCACGGGTGCGCCGCCGGTTGAGGGTGTGTGGCAGGGCACGGGTGCGCCGCCGGTGGCGGGTGCGCGGGGGGCCGGGGGAGTGCGGACGGCCTGGGAGTTCGGGCGGGTCCTGGCCGTGGTGCTCGCGGGTGCGGCGGTGCTGCCGGTGGTGGACGTGGTGGTGCGTGGGGTGGCGAACTTCGCGGGGCTGCTCGACCCCTGGAGCGGGGTGCCGTCGCCGCCGGAGGGCCGGCCGGCGGCGCTGCTGGCGCTGGTGGTGGCCGGGGTGGTGCTTGTCGTGGCGACCCGGCCCGCGGTCGCGGTGGTCGTGGCCGGGGTGCTGGTGGCGGTGGTGCCGGTGACGGTTCGCCTGCCGTACCAGGTGAGCTTGGGGTTGCTCCTGCTGGCCACGGCGGTGGCGGCGGCGCTCGCCGCGCGGCGTGTCACGGCGGGTGGGCAGTGGGCGCGGGCGGGTGACCTCGCGATCGGTGTGGCCGTGTGGCTGGGTGTGCTGGCCGTCGCGGGCGCCGCCGTTACGCAGACCGGGACGATCGTGACGCTGGCGGTCCTGGCCGGGGTGGCGGCGGGCGCGAGTCTCTGGGGGCGTGGCGGGACCGCCGGGGTGACGCTGGCCGGTGTGCTGGCCGTCGCCGAGGTGGGCGCGGTCGCCGCCGCCCACGGCCTGCGTACGGCCAGCCTCGTCTGCGCCGGAGCGGGAGTCGTCGCGGTGGCCGCGGCGGCGTGGAAGCGGGTGCCGGCCATCGGGTATCTGGGGACCGGGTTCCTGCTGGTGTCCTCCTGGATGCGGTTGTGGGCGGAGGAGGTGACGGTCGTCGAGGCGTACACGCTGCCGTTCTCGCTGGTGCTGCTCGCGATCGGCTGGCTGCGGGGGCGGCAGGGGTCGTCGTGGAAGGCCTACGGGGCGGGGCTGGTGTTCACGTTCGGGCCGAGTCTGCTCGCCGAGCCGACGGCCCTGCGGTCGCTGCTGCTCGGGGCGGCGGCGCTCGCGGTCACCGTGGCCGGAGCCCGCTACCGGCTGCAGGCTCCGGCCGTGCTGGGCGCGCTGACGCTGGGAGCGGTGGCCGTCCGGGAGCTGGCGCCGTGGGTCGCCGGGCTGGTCACGGCGCTGCCCCGGTGGGTGCCCATCGCGGTGGGCGGCATGCTGTTGCTGGTGGTCGGCGCCACGTACGAGGCGCGCAAGCGCGACCTCGTCCGGCTGAAGGACGCCGTCGTCAAGCTCAGGTAGGTCGTCAAGCTCAACGAGACGGATCAGGCACGGGCGGCTTCTCGGACGGCGGGGACTCGGGTACGGGTGGCTTCTCGCATGGTGGGGACTCAGGTACGGGTGGCTTCTCGGACGGCGGGGACGATTTCGGTGGCCCAGCGGCTCAGGGCCGTGCTCGCCGGGGTTCCGTCGGGGGTGGGGAAGTAGGTGAAGCCCGCCGCGCCGTACTCCAGGACCGCGCTCGTGAGCTCCTCCACCCACTGCGCGACCGAGCCGCCGCGCCACCGGCCGCTCGCGTCGCGGGTGGCGGGCAGCGGCGCCGTGGTGATGCGGCCGGGCAGGTTGTAGATGGTGGCGATGTCGCGCGGGTCGCGCCCGGCCTTGACGGCGGCCTCGTCGATCAGCGGGCGGGAGGTGGATACACGGTCGCTACGCCAGTCGGCGGCGTGGCCGGGGATCCAGCCGTCGGCCACGCGGCCGGTGACGGCCAGCGACTTCGGCCCCACCGAGCCCGTCCAGATGGGCGGGGCCGGGACGGCCGCCGGGATCAGGTCGTTCACCTGGTAGAACTCGCCGTCGAAGGTGACCGGCCCGCCGCCGCCCGACAGCGCCCGTACCAGCGTGATGGCTTCTTCCAGCGCCCGTACGGCCTGCGCCGGAGACAGCGGCTCGACCCCCAGCTTCTCGATCTCCCGCCACAGGCCACCGGCGCCCATGCCCAGGGCGACCCGCCCGCCGGACAGCGCGGACAGGCTGGTGACGGTCCTGGCCAGCATGGGAGCGGGGCGGGTCGGGACGTTGGTGACGTTGACCGCCGCGGTGATCGTGTTCGTGCGGCCGAGGACCATGCCGATCGCGGCGTAGGCGTCCAGGCGGTCGTGGAGGTAGGGGTGGTCGGAGACGGTGACCAGGTCGAGGCCCTCCCGATCGGCCTGGACGGCCTGACTGAGCACCTGGTCGTCGGCCAGGCCGAAGCCGAACAAGGTCTTCATCGTGCCGCCTCCGCTCCGAGCAGGTCGAGGTAGGTGTCGAGGAACAGTTCGCCCTTGATGCCCACGGTGGCCTCGGCGCCGAGCACGCCCGCCTCGGGGGCGTAGGAGACGCCGCCGCGCGGGCCGAGCGGCAGGACGATGGCGTCCTGGGCGGGTTCGTAGGCGGTGAGGTTGGTCTGTCCCTCGATCAGGGCGCGGATGTTGGCGGCGGCCACCTCGGCGTGCCGCTGGGCGAGGCGGGCCATCTTCATCTCGGGCACGCTGGTGATGTCGCCGATCGCGAAGATCGTGTCGCTGCCGGGCAGGCGCAGCTCGGGGGTGACGTCGAGCCGGCGGCCGGGGACGAGGTAGCCGGTGTTGGGCGTGGCGCCGTAGCAGGCGAACCAGATGTCGGCGCTCAGTTCGGCGCCCGCCCGCGTGGTCGCGGTGAACGGGGCGGCGTGGCCCGGCGCGGTCGGCGGCGGCTCGTTCAGAGAGGTGCCGAGCAGTAGTTCGACGCCGAGCGCGGCGAGCTGGGCATGCAGCTCCGCGCGGAACTCGGCGGGGAACTCTCCGGGAAGCAGCTCCGTGGCCGGGTCCACGACGGTGACGTGCTTGTCCGGCCAGGCGGCCTTGATCTCTCCGGCGAACTCCAGCCCCACGGGCCCGGCGCCGAGCAGCAGCACGCGCGGGGCCCGCGAGAGCGCCTCGTGCGTGGCCCAGAGCTTGGCGCGGGCGTCCACGCTGTCGTCCACGTCGAGCTTGGCCGGGTAGGTGTGGCGCGAGCCGGTCGCCAGCACCACGAAGTCGGACGTGACCCGGTCGCCCGAGCCGAGCTCCACGGCCGATCCGAACATCCTGGCCGCCCGGTCGTGCCGGATCCGGCCCCGGGTCAGCAGGCCCTCGTACGGGATGAAAAGCCGCTCGACCCACACCGGGTCGGTCACCGCGCGCAGTGCCGCGACGTTGTGGACGAAGGTGTCGCGGGGCTCGACGAGGGTGACGTCGGCCACGTCGTCCAGGGCCTTCGCGACGGTGATGCCCGCGTATCCGCCGCCGATCACGGTAACGGTCGCTGTCATGGCTTCCTCCAAATGGTTCAGATTATGAACAGTTCTTATCATGAACCATAGTGGTGCTGGCAAGTGGGCTAGCCTGGGCCTGGAGGCGAGATGACCGAGATCGACGTGACCGAGACCAGGGAGCTGGCCACGGCCCTGGTGGGTCTGTCGCACCATGTGCTGCACATGTTCAACGACATCGGCCGGGGCCACGACCTCACCGCGCAGCAGACCGAGCTGGTGTGCGCCGTGATCGTCCGGGACCGGGTGCGGATGAGCGACCTGGGCAGGATCATGCACCTGGAGAAGTCCAACCTGAGCGGGCTGGTCGACCGTACGGAGAAGCGGGGCCTGATCGTGCGCAGGCGCGACCCCGAGGACCGGCGCGTGACCTACGTCGAGCTCACCGAGGAGGGGCGCCAGGTGGCGGTGAGCACCCACTGCGAGGTCACCAGGCGGCTGAACCAGCTCGTCGCCCAGATTCCCGCCGAGGACCAGCGCAGCCTCACCGCCGTGGTGGAGAAGATCACCGAGTCCTGATATATAACAGTGCTGTTGTACCTTGGGGTGATGTTCCCTGAGATCGAGCCATATGACCACGGCCACCTCGACACCGGCGACGGCGACCTCGTGTACTGGGAGGCCTGCGGGAACCCCGGCGGCAAGCCCGCGCTCGTCGTGCACGGCGGCCCCGGCTCCGGATGCTCACCGGGCATGCGCCGCGGGTTCGATCCGGAGCGCTACAACATCATCCTGTTCGACCAGCGCAACTGCGGGCGCAGCCGTCCCCTCGCCGCCGACCCCGCGACGGACCTGACCGCCAACACCACCCAGAACCTCATCGCGGACATGGAACGGCTGCGCGAGCACCTCGGCGTGGACAAGTGGCTGCTGTACGGCGGTTCGTGGGGATCCACGCTGATCCTCGCCTACGCGCAGGCGCATCCCGAGCGGGTGTCGGCGATCGTCATCGTGAGCGTCACCATGACCCGCCGCTACGAGATCGACTGGCTGTACGACGGCGTCGGCCGGTTCTTCCCCGCCCAGCGGGCCCTCTTCCGCGCGGGCGCGCCGGAAGGCGCCTCCGGCACCGTGCCCGAACTGCTGGCCGCCTACGGACGGCTCATGGCCGACCCCGATCCCGACGTGCGGGCCAAGGCCGCGATCGACTGGACGACGTGGGAGGACTCGGTCATCTCCCTGGAGCCGAACGGCAAGCCGAACGCCTACTCCGACCGGCCGTCCGAGGCGCTGCTGACCTTCGCCCGGATCTGCGCGCACTACTTCTCCAACGGGGCCTGGCTGGAGGAGGGCGCCCTGCTCCGGGACGCGCCCAAGCTGGCCGGGATCCCGGGGGTGCTGATCCACGGACGCTTCGACCTGGGGTCGCCGCTGGAGAACGCCTGGCAGCTGGCCCAGGTCTGGACGGATGCCCGGGTGGTCGTGGTGGAGGACTCCGGTCACACCGGCAGCCCGACCATGCAGGCGGAGGTTCTGGCCGCCCTGAACTCCTTCGCCTCCTGACCCACGCTTCCCGGCCGGCCGCGATTCCGGATGGTCCGTGGCGCGGCCCGCGGAAGGGGTCAGCGGGGGTGGCGCAGGGTGGCGGTGAAGGTTTCGCCGCGCAGCGCCCGTTCCACCGCGTCGATCGCGCGGGACAGCCGGACCAGGCGGGGACCCTCCTCGCGATACACGTCCAGGACGGCCTCCACCGCGTGCGGCGGCAGGTGGCCCTTCAGGTCGACGGCGGCGCCACGGTAGCCGGCGCGGGCCGCTTCGATGGCCGAGTTGACGTGGTGGGCCGCCATCCTGGCCAGCGCGATCGGGTGGCGGCGCAGCACCTCGTGCGCCCGGTAGTCGGGCGGGACGGCGTCGAGCAACCAGGCCACGGCCGAGGTCTCCCAGTCGGGCACGCTGGGCGGTCGGACCTCGGCCGGCCACTCGGGCGGGACATACATACCGCCATCGTACTCATGTTCGAGTGTCCGTCCATGAAGGCGGGGCCTGTACGGCGAACCAAGTAAGCGCTAGCTTGCGAAGCATGCGTGTCTTGGTGACCGGCGCCTCGGGATTCGTCGGCTCGTACGCGGTCGCCGCCCTCCTCGGCGAAGGCCACGAACCCCACATTTTCGTGAGAAATCCGGAAAAGGCGGCGCGTGTCCTCGGCCGCCTCCGTCTCACCCCCGAAACCCCCTTCGAAGGGGGTTTCGAAGCCCCCGAAGCCCCCGAAGCCCCCGAAGCCCCTCAAAACCCCGGCCTTCCCGGCCTCCCTGGCCTTCCCGATCTCCCCGTGCACGTCGGCGACATCCGCGACGCCGGAGCCGTCCGCGCCGCCCTGTCCACCTGCGACGCCGTCCTCCACGCCGCCGCCGACATGGGCGTCACCGGCCACGCCGCCGACCTCGAAGGCGCCAACGTCGTCGGCCTGAGGAACGTCCTGGGCCAGGCCGTGGAGCTCGGCCTGGACCCGGTCGTGCACGTCTCCACGGTCGCCGTCTTCGTCCCGCCCGCCGAGCCCGTCATCACCGCGCACACCCCGCTGGCCGGCCCGCGCAACGGCTACGGCCGTTCCAAGGTGAGCGGCGAGCTCTACGCCCGCGGCCTCGACGGCGTCACGATCGTCTACCCGGGTGGTGTCGCGGGCCCGTACCAGCCGACGGTCGACGCGCTCAACGAGGGGTTCCGCGCCGGCGTGGCTCTGGGCTGGCCGATGGTTCCCGGAGGGGTGATGATCCTGGACGTACGGGATCTGGCGCTCTTGCTCGCCCGCTGCATGGTGCCCGGAAAGGGCGCGCGACGCTACATGATCGGCGGAAACTTCCGGACCTGGCGACAGCTGGCCGACCTCTGCGAGCGGCTCACCGGACGCAAGGCGCGCAGGTTCCCGATCCCCGCCGCCCTCCTGCGTACCGCCGGCTCCGCCCTCGACGTCGTCAAACGCGTCAGGCACGTGCCGTATCCGCTCACCCGCGACGCCGCCGACTTCATGCTCACGCTGGTCCCGACCGACGACCGCCCCGCGCTGAACGAACTCGGCGTCACCCTCCGCCCGGTGGAAGACACCGTTTCGGATACATTGCGCTGGCTGTCGGCCGAAGGCCACCTGAACGCCCGAAGAATCGGCAGACTAGCCCCGTGACGGAGAAGATTGGGGTCGTCGGCGCCGGCATCCTGGGCCTGGCGGTGGCCAGAGAGCTCGCGCTGTCCAGGGGCGCCGAGGTCACCGTGCTCGACAAGGAGCACCAGGTGGGCGTCCATCAGACCGGCCACAACAGCGGCGTCGTGCACGCGGGCATCTACTACCCGCCGGGTTCGCTCAAGGCCCGGCTCTGCCGCGAGGGCGTGGCCATGCTCCGCGCCTACTGCGTCGAGCACGGCCTGCCGTACGAGGAGGTCGGGAAGCTTGTCGTGGCGGCTGGCCGGCACGAGCGGCCGGGACTGGCCGCGCTGGCGGCCCGCGCCAGGGAGAACGGCGTGCCCGGCATCACCGAGCTCGACGCGCTCGCGCTGCGCGAGATCGAGCCGCACGCGGTCGGGGTGGCCGCGATCCACTCGCCGCACACCGCGATCGCCGACTTCCCCGCCGTAGCCCGCCGTCTCGCCCAGGACGTGGCCGAACAAGGAGGTTCGGTACGGCTCGCGCACCCCGTCAAAGCCATCAGGGAACGGGCCGGAAAGGTCGAGGTGCTGGCCGCCAAGCGCGTCTTCGCCTTCGACCGCCTGGTGGTGTGCGCGGGGCTCGGCACCGACGCGGTGGCCGCCATGGCCGGCCGCCGGGGCGACGTGCGCATCGTCCCCTTCCGCGGCGAGTACTACGCGCTGGCCGGATCGGCCAAGGATCTGGTCAGAGGCCTGATCTACCCGGTTCCCGACCCCAGGTACCCGTTTCTCGGCGTCCACCTGACCCGGCACATCGACGGCGAGGTCCTCGTCGGCCCGAACGCCGTGCTGGCCCTGGCCTACGAGGGCTACACGTGGCGCGACGTCCGCGACGCCCGGCGCATCCTCACCTGGCCGGGCACCCTGCGCATGGCCAGAAAGCACTGGCGCACCGGCGTCAAGGAGGTCTACGGCTCACTGGTCAAGCAGGCGTTTCTCGACGCCGCCCGCCGGTACGTCCCCGCGCTGACCGCCGCCGACCTGGAGCGTACGCACGGCGGCGTCCGCGCCCAGGCCGTCGCCCGGGACGGCGCGCTCGTCGATGACTTCGTGGTCGACGTCCATGGAAGAGTGGTTCTGGTGCGTAACGCACCGTCTCCTGCGGCCACGTCGAGTCTGGCCATTGCGCGGCATATCGCGGGAGTTGTTCCAGCACCCATCAGCTGAGTGCATCCTTAGGGGTGATGGAATCACGCTTGCTGATCGTCGAGGACGACCCCAACATCCTCGACCTCCTCGCCGCGAGCCTGAAGTTCGCGGGCTTCGACGTCCTGACCGCCAAAGGCGGCCACGAGGCGGTCGCCGCCGTGCAACGGCACCGCCCCGACCTCATCGTGCTCGACGTCATGCTGCCCGACATGGATGGGTTCGACGTGGTGAAACGGCTGCGGAGCGGGGGCGCGGCCACGCCGGTCGTCTTCCTGACGGCTCGTGACGGCACCGAGGACAAGATCCGCGGGCTGACCCTCGGCGGCGACGACTACGTGACCAAGCCGTTCAGCCTCGAAGAGGTGATCGCGCGCATCCAAGCGGTGCTCAGGCGCACCAGCGCGCAGTCACCGCCGCCGCGGCTCACCTTCGCCGACATCGAACTCGACGAGGAGAGCCACGAGGTGTGGCGCGGCGGGCGGCTGGTGCCGCTGTCGCCGACGGAGTTCAAGCTGCTGCACTACTTCATGACCAACGCCGGACGGGTGCTGTCCAAGCCGCAGATCCTCGACCACGTCTGGGACTACGACTTCCGGGGCGAGGTCGGCATCGTGGAGTCGTACGTGTCGGTGCTCCGGCGCAAGATCGACAAGGGCAACCCGCGGCTCATCCACACCCTGCGCGGGGTCGGCTACGTCCTGCGTCTGCCACCGGGGCCCTGATGCGCGGGCTGCCACTGAGGATAAAGCTGATCGCCGCGATGCTCGCGCTGCTGGGGCTCGGGCTGACGTTCATCGGCGTGATCAGCGTCTCGGTGCTGCACCGCTACCTCATCGACCGGGTCGACGGCCAGATCATCCTGCTCAGCCAGCGGGTCCAGAACAAGCTCCGGCACGACCAGCTGGACAAGGCGCGCAAGGGCCTGCTCATCGAGTCCGACACGATCGTCATGGTCCGGCGGCCGGATGGGCGGCTGGCGCCGCCGTACACCAATGTCAGGGAAGTGGACCTCAAGTCCAAGCCGGGGCCGACGTCGGTCGTGGGCGCGCCCGTCACCGTGCGGGCGATCAGCGGCGACGGCGAGTGGCGGGTGTTGCGCACCAACAGCCCCTACGGCGAGGCGACCGTCGCCGTCGACCTGGCCGAGGTCCGTGACATCACCCGCCGCCTGGTGCTGATCGAGTCGCTCGGCGGCGGCGGCATCCTGCTGATCCTCGCCGTGGTCGGCGTCGCGCTCGTGCGCCGCAGCCTGCGCCAGCTCATCGTCATCGAGCGTACGGCCGGCGCCATCGCGGCAGGCGAGCTGAGCCGCCGCGTGCCCGACGGCGACCCGCGTACCGAGGTCGGCAGGCTCGCCACCGCGATCAACGGCATGCTGGCCCAGATCGAGTCCGCCTTCACCGCCCGCTCCGCCTCCGAGGCCGCCGCCCGGAGCTCGGAGGACCGCATGCGGCAGTTCGTCGGCGACGCCTCCCACGAACTGCGTACGCCGCTGACCTCCATCCTCGGCTACGCCGAGTACTCCAGGCAGAACCCCGGCGCCGACCCGGCCGAGATGATGCGCCGTGTGGAGAAGGCGGCGGGCCGCATGAGCCTGCTCGTCGACGACCTGCTGCTGCTGGCCCGCGTGGACCAGCAGCGGCCGCTGCAGATGCGGCCCGTGGACATGCTCGCGCTGGCCGCCGACGCCGTGCACGACGCCCGCATCCTCGCGCCCGACCGCAACGTCAAGCTCGACGTCGTCGGCGACGCCGCGCTGATCGTCTCCGGCGACGAGGTACGGCTGCGCCAGGTCGTCGCCAACCTCATGTCCAATGCCCTGCACCACACGGAACCCGGCACCCCGGTCGTCGTCAGAGCGGGAGCGGGCAGGAGCATCGCGTTCGTCGAGGTGGCCGACCAGGGCCCCGGGCTCACGCCCGAGCAGGTCGAGCGGGTCTTCGAACGTTTCTACCGGGCCGACTCCGCCCGCTCCCGCCGCTCCGGCGAGGACCGTGGCAGCGGGCTCGGCCTGGCCATCGTCCGCGCGCTCGTGCACGCGCACGGCGGCAATGTGCTGGTGAGCAGCGCTCCTGGCGCCGGCTCGGTCTTCAGGGTGGAACTCCCACTCGACTTGGAGTGACCCTTCAGCTTTCCCTAAGGTCGCTCGGGCACCCTGTGGCTGTGAGTACCCCAGAGGCCCTGATCATGGTGGTGGACGACGAGCCCAGCATCAGGGATCTGCTCTCCGAGAGCCTGCGCTACGCCGGGTTCGAGGTGCTGACCGCCGCCGACGGCAGGGAAGCCGTCGAGATCGCCGAGCGCTCCTCGCCCGACCTCGTCGTGCTGGACGTGATGCTGCCCGACCTCGACGGGTTCGAGGTGGCGCGGCGGATCGAGGCGCCCGTGCTGTTCCTGACCGCCAGGGACGCCACCGACGACAAGATCACCGGACTGGCCGTGGGCGACGACTACGTGACCAAGCCGTTCTCCCTGGAAGAGGTCCAGGCCAGGATCCGGGCGGTGCTGCGCCGTACCCGGGGAGAGATCACGCCGCCCAAGCGGCTGCAGGTCGGCGACCTCGAACTCGACGAGGAGACCCGCGAGGTGTGGCGGGGCGGGCAGAGCGTGCACCTGTCGCCCACGGAGTTCAAGCTGCTGCACTACTTCATGTCCAACGCCGGGCGGGTCGTGTCCAAGGCGCAGATCCTCGACCACGTGTGGAGCTACGACTTCGGTGGTGACACCGGCGTCGTCGAGTCCTACGTTTCCTATCTGCGGCGCAAGATGGATGACACCGAGCCGCGACTCATCCACACGCTGCGCAGCGTCGGTTACGTGCTGAGGGAGCCGTCGGCCGGTTAGCGTGTCCTCATGGAACTGGTGAGCGCATTAGAGTCACTGCGCCGCCGTCTCGACCGCGAGCTCTTCCCGCTCGCGATCGGGCAGGCGGCGGCCGACCGGCTCGCGCTCAAGGAGCTGACCGGCCAGCTTGACGACTACCTGCTGCCGCGGCTGCGTTCGATCGACGCGCCGCTGCTGACCGTCGTCGGCGGCTCCACGGGCGCGGGTAAGTCCACGCTGGTCAACTCCCTGGCCGGCGCCGACGTCGCCGAGCCCGGCGTGCTGCGGCCGACCACGCTCGTGCCCACGCTCGCGGTCAGCCCCGCCGACCACGCCTGGTTCATGGGCCAGAACGTGCTGCCTGGGCTCTCCCGCGCCACCGGCGACAGCCCCGGCGCGCTGCGCGTGGTGACGGTGGACACGCTGGTACCCGGCCTCGCGCTGCTCGACGCGCCCGACATCGACTCCGTGGTCACCGCCAACCGGCAGCTCGCCGCCCAGCTTCTCGCCGCCGCCGACCTCTGGCTCTTCGTCACGACCGCCGCCCGCTACGCCGACGAGGTGCCCTGGAGCTTCCTGCGCTCGGCCCGCGACCGGAGTACGGCTCTCGCCGTCGTCCTCGACCGGGTCCCGCCCGAGGCCATGGCCGCGGTCTCCGCCGACCTGACCCGCCTGCTCGACGTCAACGGGCTCGCCGGTGCCAAGCTCTTCACCGTGCCGGAAGCCGTACTGCCCGACGAGAAGGCCCGGCTGCCACAGGAGTCGGTGCGCCCGATCGTCTTCTGGCTCACCGAATTGGCCGCCGACGCCGCCGAGCGCTCCCGCGTCGTGCGCCAGACGCTCTCCGGCGCGCTCGACAGCCTGGCCGCCCGCGTGCCGGCCCTCGCCGACGCCGTCGAACGCCAGCAGGAGGGCTTCACGGCCCTGCGCTCCATCGTCACCGCCGCCTACGCGGGCGGCATGGCCGACTTCGACGCCGGCATGCGGGACGGTTCACTGCTGCGCGGCGAGGTGATGGCCCGCTGGCAGGACTTCATCGGGACCGGCGACCTGATGCGCTCCCTGGAGAGCCGGGTCGGCCGGCTGCGCGACCGGATCGTCGGCTTCTTCACCGGCAAGGCGCACACCATCCAGCTGCGCGACGCGCTGGAGAGCGGCGTCGAGGCGCTGATCAGGGGCGCCGCCGACGGGTCGGCGGAACGGGCGCTCGAAGGCTGGTCGGCGGCGCCCGGCGGCCCCGGCCTGCTCGACCGGGTCGGGGCGGTCGAGGCCGCCAGGCTGGGACGGGCCTCCTCCGCGCTCGGCGCCGCCGCGGAGAAGGCGGTGCGCGGCTGGCAGGACTACGTCCTCGACCTGGTGCGGCAGGAAGGCGCGGCCAAGCGGACCACCGCGCGGGTCGCCTCCTTCGGCGTCAACGGGGCGGGGGTGCTGCTGATGCTGGCGGTGTTCGCCTCCACCGGAGGGCTGACCGGGATCGAGGTGGGGATCGCCGGAGGGACGAGCGTACTGTCGCAGAAACTGCTGGAGGCCATCTTCGGCGACCAGGCGGTCCGTACCCTGACCACCAAGGCCAGGGAGGACCTCCGCGACCGCGTCCAGGCCCTGCTCGACGCCGAGTCCGCGCGCTTCACCGAGCTCCTGGCCGACGCCGAACCCCCTCCCGACACGGCCGGCGCCCTCAGAACCGCCGCCGCCGACATCACCGCCCACCGCCACGACCTGCCCGCCGCCGGAGGTGAGGAGGGGTGAAACTGCTGCGCCGCGGACCGTCCCTGGACGATCGGCTCAACGCCCTGCTGGAGGCGGCCGACCTGGCCGGGGGACGGCTGCCCGCCGACGTCGTCGCCGCCGCCCGGGAGGTCGCGCATCGGGCCGGCGTACGGCGGAGCCTGTCCGTCGACCACACCGTCGCCGCCCTCGCCGGAGCCACGGGCAGCGGCAAGTCGTCGCTGTTCAACGAGCTGGCCGGCACCGAACTGGCCACCGTCGGCGTCACCCGCCCCACCACCTCCACCGCCCAGGCCGCGTTGTGGGACGGCGAGGGGGCCGGGCCCCTGCTCGACTGGCTGGAGATCCCCCGCCGCCACGCCGTCGCTCCCTCCGACGCCGGTCTGTCCGGGCTCGTCCTTCTCGATCTGCCCGACCACGACTCCATCGAGCTCGGTCACCGGTTGGAGGTCGACCGGCTGGTCGAGGTGGTGGACCTGCTGGTGTGGGTGCTGGATCCGCAGAAGTACGCGGACGCGGCGGTGCACGAGCGCTACCTCAGGCCGCTGGCAAGGCACCGGGAGGTGATGGTCGTGGTCCTGAACCAGATCGACCGGCTACCGCCGGCGGCCGTCTCGCGCTGCCTCGCCGACCTGCGGCGGCTTCTTGCCGATGACGGCCTGGACGGGGTGCCGGTGCTGGGGGTGTCCGCCCGCACCGGGGCCGGACTGCCCGAGCTACGCGGCCTGCTCGGTGAGAAGGTGGCGGCCCGGCTCTCCTGGGCCGGCCGCCTGTCCGCCGACGTCGCCACCGCCGCCGACGCGCTGGCTACGGCGAGCGGAGCCCACTCTGGCGACCCTGTTTCCGGACGGCTCTCCGGCGGGGTGTCCAAGGCGCTCACCGCCGCGCTGAGTACGGCGGCCGGAGTGCCGCTGGTGGTCGACGCGGTGGGGAAGGCACATCGGCATCGGGCCGTGGTGGCGACCGGATGGCCGGTGACGCGATGGGTCCGGCGATTCCGGCCGGATCCGTTGCGGCGGCTGCGGATCGGGGGGACTGCCGCCGCAGGGGAGATCGTGGGGAAGACTTCGCTGCCTGAGGCGTCCGCCGTACAGAAGGCGCAGGTGGAGACCGCGATCAGGGACGTCGGCGAGGCCGCGGCCGACGGGCTGCCCGGAGTCTGGGCGGCGGCGGTACGGCGGGCGGCGCGCTCGCGGGCGGGAGAGCTGGCCGACGCCCTGGACAAGGCGGTGTCCACCACGTCGCTGAGCGCGGCCCGGCGGCCCCGGTGGTGGCGGGCCGTGGGAGTGGTGCAGTGGGTGGTGTTCGCGGCGATGGCGGCCGGGGCGCTGTGGCTGGGCGTTCTCTTCGGGCTCGGCTACCTGCGCCTGCCCGAGCCGCCGACGCCCACGGTGCTGGAGGTGCCGTGGCCAACGGTGCTCCTGGTGGGGGGTGCGCTGGCCGGGGTGCTGGTGGCGTTGCTGTCCCGGGTGGCGGCGTGGACCGGCGGGCGGCGGCGGGCGCGCAGAACCGCCAAGGCGCTGCGCGCGGCGGTGGGAGAGGTGGCCAGGACCGACGTCCTCGACCCGGTGACCACCGAACTCGACCGCTACACCGCCTTCACCACCGCCCTGACCCAAGCCCGCCAGTAAACCCACCCACCCCGACACCCCACCCACCCGGACCACAACACCGCAGTCACCCGGACCACGTGACCGGGCGCCGACTGGGGTCACGCGACAAGCTGCGGGGCCTCGGGTCAGGCGGCTCACCTCGGCCGCTGCCTCCGAGACCCGCCTCACGAGCCCGCCCAGGGGTCGGGTGACCCGGCGCCTTGAGTCCTCTCCCGGATGGTCGGGTGACCCGGGGGCTGGGGTCCTGGCCCGGATGGTCGGGTAACCGGGCCGGGGCGGGGCTGATGACGGGTCGTGGGGTGGCTCTCCCTGGGGCCTAGCGTGGGGTGAAGGCGATGGGCATGTGCTTGATGCCGTTGATGAAGTCCGAGCGCATGCGACGTACCGGGCCCGTGCAGGTGGCGGACGGGAAGCGGCGGACGAGTTCGCGGATCATGCAGGTGATCTGCAGCCTGGCCAGGTTGGCGCCGAGGCAGAAGTGGGGGCCGCCGCCGCCGAACGTCACGTGGTCGTTGGGCGTGCGCCGCAGGTCGAGGAGGTGGGCGTCGGGGAAGACGGCCTCGTCGTGGTTGGCGGAGGCGTAGAAGGTGACGACCTTTTCGCCCTCCCGGATCGGCTGGCCGGAGATCTCGGTGTCGGCGGTGGCGGTGCGGCGGAAGTTGTGGATGGACGAACCCCAGCGCAGGAACTCCTCGGTCGCGCTGCGCCACAACGCCTCGTCGCCCAGTCCGGCGGAGAGTTCGCGGTAGGCGGCGGGGTGGTCGATGAGGGCCTTCATGGCGTGGGAGATGAGGTTGCGGGTGGTCTCGTTGCCCGCGACGCAGAGGATGACGAAGAAGGAGTCGATCTCCTCCCTGGTCAGCCGGTCGCCGTCCACCTCGGCCCGGACCAGCGCGGTCAGGATGTCCTCGCGCGGCCGGGTGCGGCGCTCGTCCACCAGCGCGTCGCAGTAGGCGAAGATCTCGGCCGCCGCGATCTCGCCGTCCTCCGGGCTGGTGCGGAAGTCGGGGTCCTGGAAGCCGACCATGCGGTTCGACCAGTCGAAGATCAGGTGGTGGTCGCTCTCCGGGACGCCGATGAGGTCGCAGATCATCTGCAGCGGCAGATACTCCGCGACGTCGGTGACGAACTCGACCTCGCCGCCGCGTTCCAGCACGTCGTCGGCGATGCGCTCGGCCCTCGCCTGTACGGTCGCGGCCAGCTTGCCGATCATCTTCGGCGTGAACCCCGCGCTGACCAGCCGCCGGTAGCGCGTCTGCTTCGGCGGGTCCATGTTGAGCAGGGTCAGCTTGGCGATCTCGATGAACTCGGGCGTCTGCGTCCTGATGAACGTGGTGCCCAGTTCGGTGGACCACGTCTTGGCGTCGCGGCTGATGGCCTTCACGTCGTGGTAGCGGGTGACCGCCCAGAAGCCGGTGTCGTCGGGGACGTCGTGCCAGTAGACGGGCGCGTTGCGGCGCAGGTGGGCGAACTGGTCGTGGGGGACGTGGCGTTCCCAGGTGTTCTCGAGCAGGTCGATGCGCATCGGGCTCCCTTGTGGCGCGGGGTTCGGGGCCTGGTCTCCGGTACGGCGGAGCCGTACCGGATGAGGGGGTCAGAAGCCGAGCAGGTCACGCAGGGCGAGCACCACGGCCGCCCGCTCCACGGCGGGCGGGTCGAGGCGGTGCTGTACCGCGCAACCGATGAGTAACCCGAGCACGGCCACGGCGGTCTGCTCGGGCGATCGCCTGAGTGGTACGCCGGCGGCCGCCGACCAGTCGGACAGCCCCTCGGCCAGCCGGGTACGGATGTCGGCGTAGCGCCTGGCCAGCGGTTCGCCGATGTGGGGATCGCGCGCGCCGTGCAGCCACAGCTCCAGTTCGAGCAGGAGCCATGCCGCACCGCGATCCGGTTCGTCACGGATGAGGACGTCGAGGAGGGCGGCCAGCCGGTCGTCGAGTTCGGTGATCTCCTCGAATCCGGCGAGCAGGTCGGCCGCGGTCTGGTCCTTCCACACCTCCAGCAGGGCGAGCAGGAGGCCTTCCTTGCCGCCGAAGTGGTTGTAGAGGGCGCCGGTGGTCCGGTCGGCGGCCTCGGCCACCGCTTCGGCGGAGACGGCGTGGAACCCCTTTCTGGCGAAGAGGTCGGCGGCGGCGTCGATCAGCCTGGTACGGGTCTCGGCCCGCCGCTGATCCTGGGTCGCCACGCTGACACCTCCGGTATATCGAGGTTCCGATATATATCTCCTTCCCTATATTTCATGACTTGTCGGGCTGGTCAAGGGGCGGCGCCTGAATGCCCGCGCTCAGCAGTTCTGCCGCGCGAACATGGTGTCCGCTTCTTCCTGCGGCATCGGCTCGGAGTCGGTGAAAAGGCTCACCTTGCCGCCATGGGTCACGTAGCCGCCGGTCACATGCCAGCCGTCGGGCACCGAAGTGCGCTCCTCCGGCTCCTCCTCGCCGGTCAGGACCTGGTAGGTGTCGATGCTCCAGCCGCGCTGGGCGAGCAGGTCGCGTACCTCGGCCACGGTCTTGTTCAGGTACGGCACGCAGTTCATCGGCTCGTCCGGCCCGTCGAAGGGGCCGCCGCTTTCGACAGGCTCACCGGGACGGGCCTCGCGGCCCAGGGCGACGTCGGCGGCGCCGCGGAAGCTCACCGGGATCTTGATGCCGATCGGGCAGCCGTCGAACTTGCGGCACTCGCCGGTGCCCTGGATCTGCTCGAACTCGGTCAGGTAGCGCGGCTCGGGGCCGTCCTTCGTGGTGGGGAAGATCCGGCCGACGCCGCCCGGGGAGGACGGGATGACCCGGAGCGAGATGTTCAGCCCGGCCGCCCGCAACTGCTCCTCGTACTTGCCCGGATCGGCGTACAGGTCCTTGACCTCGATCACGTAGTGGTCGCCTTCGCGCCGGATGTCGAGGGCGGCGGCGGGCTGGGCCGCCGGGCCCAGGAACCAGGCCGCGGCCAGCGCGGCGGCCGCCACCGTGGCGATCCCGGGCAGGGCGATGCGCTTCCTGGCCAGCGTCGCGCGGGCCCTGCTCACCCGGGACCTCGCCGGGGCGGCGGACAGGGTCATGATCTCGTTCATCAGGTCGTGCGCGCCTTCGGTCAGGCCCGGTCCCGCCGGCGGGGCGAGCCGGGTGACGATCTGGTCGATGTCGGTGCTCACGGGCTCTCCTTCGCGAGTGCTACGGCGCGCGGGCCGTAGCGGGTGAGGTCGAGGTCGGCCTGCGCGAGTGCGGCGGCCAGCCGCTTGCGGGCGCGATGCAGCCGCAGGCGTACGGCTCCGCGCGAGGCGCCGACGACCTTGGCGATCTCGGCGCTGTCCAGGCCCTCCCAGCCGACCAGGGACAGCAGTTCCCTGTCCGGCTCCGACAACCGGGCGAACGCCTCGCGGGCCACGTCGGGAGCCTGGTCGGGGCGGGACTCGGCCCAGACGGCCAGCTCCGCGCGCAGGCGCAGGCCGAGGGCTTCGCGGCGGGACTCGGCGCGGTGGTGGTTGGCGAGGATACGGCGGGCGGTGCCGTACAGCCACCATCGGGCCTCGTCGCCGGAGGGGATGTCGTCGATGCGGCGCCAGGCCGTCGTGAACGTCTCGGAGATCACGTCGGCGGCGTCGTCGGGTGATGCGGTACGCCGGGTCACATAGGCGGCCACGGCGGAGTAATGGGTGAGATAGAGCGCCTCGAAGCGTCGGCGAGGCTCGGGTGGTCCCACAGAGCGGGTCCTTCCGATAGGGGAGCTTACGTATCGGTAGATGTCCGCCTTTGTGGGCTTGTTTCAGGTGTGCGGGAAGAGATCGGTGGCCGTGGCGTCCAGGGTGATCAGCAGAGGACGCAGGAGCGGATGGTGCTCGGCACCCCTGCGGACCGCGGCGAACACCCGGCGCTCCGGGCCCGGCGCCTCCCGCACCACCACGCCGGTGAGGTCGAGGTCCCGCAGCGCCAGCCGGGGCACCAGCGCCACTCCGGAACCTGCCCCCACCAGCGCCACCACCGCGCGGAAGTCGTCGGAGGAGTGGGCGAAGTCCGGGGTGAACCCGGCCTGCTCGCAGGCCACGGCGATGACGTCGTGCACCGGGTTGCCCGGGTACGGGCCGATCCAGCTCTCGGCCGCCAGCTCGGCCAGCGCGACGCCGCCCGACTTCGCCAGGAGGTGGCTCGTGGGCAGGACCAGGTCGAACGGCTCGGCGTACAGGGGGACGCGGGTCAGGCGCTGGTCGGCCGGTGCGCCCCGGTACTCGACGGCGATGGCCAGGTCGGCTCCGCCGTCCAGGAGCATGGTGAGGCTGTGGTCGCCTTCCGCGTCGCGCACGCGCACGTCCAGGCCGGGGGAGGTCTCGCGCAGCGTGCGTACGGCGGGGGCCAGGAGGACGGCGATCGCGGTGGCGAACGAGGCCACGGTGACCTCGCCGGCCGCCCCGGTCGTGTAGGCGGCGACCTCGGCTTCCGCGCGTTCGAGCTGGGCCAGGACCTCGTTGGCGTGGGCCAGCATGATGCGGCCGACCGCGGTGAGCCGTACGCCGCGGCCGTCGCGGATGAACAGCCGGTGCCCGACCTCGTGCTCCAGCGCGCCGAGCTGCTGGGACACCGCCGACGGCGTGAGGTGGAGCGCCGCCGCCGCGGCGGTGACCGTACCGTGGTCGGCCACCGCGCGGAGCGTACGCAGGCGCCGCGTCTCTATCACGCGGCCGAGCATAGGGTCTATCCGTTGCGTGCCGTGATGAACGCGTCCACGGCGCGGTCGACGTCCTCGGTGGAATGGGCGGCCGAGAGCTGGACGCGGATGCGCGCCTGCCCGTGCGGCACCACCGGGTAGGAGAAGCCGATCACGTAGATGCCCAGCTCAAGCAGCCGCTCGGCCATGGCTCCGGCCTCGGCCGCGTCACCGATCATGACGGGCGCGATGGGGTGGTCGCCGGGCAGGATGTCGAACCCGGCCTCGGTCATCCGCTCACGGAAGCGCGCGGTGTTGGCGCGTAGCTGGTCGCGGGCGTCGTTGGAGGTCTCCAGCAGGTCGAGGATGCGCAGGGACGCGGCGGCGATGACCGGCGCGAGCGAGTTGGAGAACAGGTACGGCCGCGACCGCTGCCGCAGAAGCTCGCAGATCTCCTTGCGGGCCGCGACGTAGCCGCCGCTGGCGCCGCCGAGCGCCTTGCCCAGCGTGCCGGTGATGATGTCGACCCGGTCGGTGACGCCGTGCAGCTCCGGCGTGCCGCGGCCGGTGGGGCCGACGAAGCCGACGGCGTGCGAGTCGTCGACCATGACCATCGCGTCATACCGGTCCGCCAGATCACAGATCTCCTGCAACGGCGCGAGATATCCGTCCATGGAGAACACGCCGTCGGTGACGATCAGCCGCCGCCGCGCGTCCGAGGCCTCCTTGAGCCGCGACTCCAGCTCGCCCATGTCCCGGTTGGCGTAGCGGAAGCGCCTGGCCTTCGACAGCCGGATGCCGTCGATGATGCTCGCGTGGTTCAGCGCGTCGGAGATCACCGCGTCCTGTGCGTCGAGCAGCGTCTCGAACACACCGCCGTTGGCGTCGAAACACGAGCTGTAGAGGACCGTGTCCTCCATGCCCAGGAAGTCCGACAGGCGGGCTTCCAGCTCCTTGTGCACCTCCTGCGTCCCGCAGATGAACCGCACCGACGCCATCCCGAACCCCCACCGCTCCAGCGCCTGCCGCGCGGCCGCGACGACCTCGGGGTTGTCGGCCAGGCCGAGGTAGTTGTTGGCACAGAAGTTCAGGACCTCGGCCTCGCCCACGCGTACGTGGGAGTTCTGCGGGGTGCTGATCACCCGCTCGGGCTTGTGCAGCCCGGCCTCGGTGATCTCGTCGAGCGTCTCACGCAACTGGTCGCGGACGGTGGAAAACATCAATCCTCCAAGATCTGGTACGGCGGGCGGCGTTCACTCCCAGTCGAGAATGACCTTGCCGGTACGGCCACTGGCCGCGGTGTCGAAGGCGGCGTCGAAGTCGCGGTAGCCGAAGCGGTCGGTGATCACGGGGGAGAGGTCGAGGCCCTTCTCCAGCAGGACCGACATGTTGTACCAGGTCTCGAACATCTCGCGGCCGTAGATGCCCTTGATGGTGATCATCGACGTCACCACCGTGGACCAGTCGATCGCGAACTCCTCCGCCGGAAGCCCCAGCATCGCGATCTTCCCGCCGTGGGTCATCGTGGCGATCATCTCCCGCATGGCCCGGGGGTTGCCGGACATCTCCAGCCCGACGTCGAACCCCTCCCGCATCCCCAGCTGCTTCATCCCGTCGGCGATGGGCGTTCGCGCGACGTTGAGCGCGAGCGTGACGCCGAGCTTCCCCGCCAGATCGAGCCGTTCCGGGCTCACGTCGGTGATCACGACGTTGCGCGCGCCGACGTGGGTGGCGACCGCGGCGGCCATGAGCCCGATGGGCCCGGCGCCGGTGATCAGCACGTCCTCGCCGACGAGCGGAAAGGACAGCGCCGTGTGTACGGCGTTGCCGAACGGATCGAAGATGGCCGCGATGTCGGGGTCGACCGGGACCCGGTGCACCCAGACGTTGGAGGCGGGGATCGACACGAACTCGGCGAAGGCGCCGTCGCGGTTGACCCCCAGCCCGATCGTGTTGCGGCACAGGTGGCGGCGCCCGGCCATGCAGTTGCGGCACTTCCCGCACACGAGGTGTCCCTCGCCGCTGACCAGGTCCCCGACCTTGATGTCCTCGACCCCGGCCGCGACCTCGACCACGGTCCCGCTGAACTCATGCCCCACGATCAGTGGCAGATCAAGGGTGTGCCTGGCCCAGTCATCATATTTCCGGATATGCAGGTCGGTGCCGCAGATGCCGGTACGCAGCACCTTGATCAGCACCTCACCCGGCCCCACCGTCGGCTCCGGCACGTCCCTCAGCCACAGCCCCTCTTCGGGCCGCTCCTTGACCAGCGCCTTCATGGCAACCAACCCCCTCGTCTGAACCTTACGCACTGTGCCCGGCGGGCTTCGGGCATGTCCATCGAGGTTTCCTTAACTCCCCCAACAGAGAACCTTCACGCCCCTGCCAGACCCCCATTCCCACAGCCCAGACCCTCAGCGATCCCTGGCGTGTCGTCCCTCCGGCGGGAAAGCCGTCACCCCCTGCCCACCCACCGTCCCGAGGACCTCCGAGCCGTCGGCCCCGTGTCACCCGCCTGGCGACGCCGGTTCCGGGCAAGGCGGCGTCTCTTCCGGTGCCGGACGCTCCGCGGTCCTCCCGCGCGGGCGGGTCGCGAGGGGAGCGGGGGATCGTGCGGGTGGTGTCCCAGCGCGTCGGGGACCGTGTGCGGGTCTTCCCGTGAGGTGGGGGAGCTCGGGCGGGGTGGTTGACGGCAAACGGTTGGGGTCGTGGGGCCTGGTAGTGATTACGTAACAAGGTTGGCTAAGTAGACTGTTCGTTCAACCAGAAGGGTGGAGGTCAGGTGGTACAGCAGAGCGGCGACGCCTCCCTTCTGCGCAGGCTCAACTCGGCGGCGATCCTGCGGATCCTGCGGGCCGGCGACGATGTCACGCTCACCGAGCTGGCCAAGGCGGCGAAGGTGTCCAGGCCGACGGCCGAGGCGATCGTGGAGGAACTCCTGGCCGAAGGCTGGGCGGAGGAGTGCGAGGAAGAGCTGGGCGACCGGCAGCGGGGGCGCCCGGCGCGGCGCTACCGGTTCCGGGCGGCGGCCAGGCATGTCGTGGGGATCGGGATCGGCGGCTCCACGATCCGGGCCATGACCGCCGACCTCAAGGGGAACGTGGTCGGTTCGCGCTCGGCCGGGGTGCCGCGCGAGGTGGACGCGGGCGAGCGCATGGCCGCCGTGGTCAAGCTCGTGGAGGAGAGCGCGGCCGATCTCGGGCTGACGGCCGGGGACCTGGCGGCGGTCGGGGTCGGGACCACGGGTGTGGTCGACGGCGAGGGCCGCGTGGTCAAGAGCGTCAGGCTGCGCGACTGGACGGGTCTGGAGCTGCAGGCGGAGCTGCGCAAGGCCCTGTCCGCGCCGCTGCTGGTGGAGAACGACATGCGCCTGGCCGTCCTGGCCGAGCACTGGCGGGGCGTGGCGCAGGAGTGCCGGGACGTGGTCTACCTGTTCACCGGCAACAGGCTGGCGCTCGGGCTGCTCATCGACGGTGTGCCGTACCGGGGCGCCCACGCGGCGTCGGGCGAGCTGGGCGAGCAGCCCAACGGCAACTGGTCGGCGTTCGGGAGCGTGATCGCCTACGCGATGGCCGCCGAGCCGGGCGAGCTGCGGGCGCCGAGTGACATGGCAGAGTTCGCCTTCGAGCGCGCCAGGTCGGGGGAGCCCGCCGCGGTGGAGGCGGTGGAGCAGTTCGCGCTGAAGCTGGGCGAGGGACTGGTCACGATCGTCAACCCGCTCGACCCCGAGATGGTGGTGATCGGCGGCGCGCTCGCGCGGGGCCGTGAGCTGCTGGTCGGCCCGATCCAGGCCTATCTCGACCGGGTCTGCCTCTACCCGCCCAAGGTGGTCGCCTCCGAGCTGGGCCGCGAGTCGATCGTGGTGGGCGCGGTACGGCTGGCGCTCAACCACGCCGACAGAACCCTCTTCTCCGTAGGGCTTTAACGCTGCCGAGTTGCTTATCTCCAGGGTCGTTCACGGCCCTGGTGTCGCTTACGCCGGAATTTCTGCCTGATTTTCTATAGATTCTTTCATAAATCCTCGCTAACCTTCAGGACTGGTCAAGGAGCCTGAAGGGACGGCAAGTGGAAGATCTACGCATCGGGGTCATCGGCCTCGGGCTGCGGCTCAGCCTCGCGGTGGCCGCGCACCGGCCGGGCCGTGGTTCGGTGGTCGCCGCCCTCTGCGACTCCGACCCCGCCGCGCTGAAGAGGGCGGAGGAGCGGTTCGGCTCGCCGTACCTCACCGAGGACCATCGCGACCTGCTGGAACGCGACGACATCGACGCCGTCCTCGTCGTGACCCCGGACGACACGCACGAGCGGCTGGCCGTCGACTGCCTGGAGGCGGGCAAGGCCGTCTATCTCGAGAAGCCGATGCACATCACGGTCGAGGGCTGCGACAACATCCTGGAGACCGCGCGCAGGACCGGTACGCGCCTCTACATGGGCCACAACATGCGGCACATGGGCGTCGTGCGGCTGATGCGGGAGATCATCCAGAGGGGCGACATCGGCGCCCCCAAGACCGTCTGGGTGCGGCACTTCGTCTCCTACGGCGGCGACTACTTCTTCAAGGACTGGCACGCCGAGCGGGCCAGGACGACCGGCCTGCTGCTGCAGAAGGCCGCGCACGACCTGGACGTGATCCACTGGCTGGCCGGCGGCTACACGACCAGGGTCAACGCCTTCGGCGACCTCGTGGTCTACGGCGACCTGCCCCGCCGCGCCCCGGACCTGCCCAGGCCGGAGGGGTGGCTGAAGGAGTTCGACTGGCCGCCGGCCGCGCGCAGGGACCTCAACCCGGTCGTGGACGTCGAGGACCTCTCGGTCATGAACATGCGCCTGGACAACGGCGTCATCGCCGCCTACCAGCAATGTCACTTCACGCCCGACTACAACCGCAGCTACACGGTGATCGGCACCGAAGGCCGCCTGGAGAACGACGGCGGCCACGTCAAGGTGTGGAACCACGGTCCCACCGGGTATCGCGCCGAAGGTGACATCACGTACAAGGTGCCCGAGACCAAGGGCTCACATGGTGGTTCCGACGAGCGGATCGTTAGCGAGTTCTGCGGGTTCGTGCGGGAGGGCGGCGTGACCGACACCTCGCCGGTGGCCGCGCGGATGAGCGTGGCCGCGGGTTACATGGCCACGATGTCGCTGCGCGACGGCGGCGTGCCGTACGACATCCCGGCCCTGGACCCCGAGCTGGTGGCCTACTTCGACCGCGGCCAGGTGGAGCGGTGAACGTCCGGCGCTGGCTGGCGGGCGAGGGCGTCTGCCGGCCCGCGGAGATCCGCACGGAGCTCGTCCCTGGCCTGACCGACGACGAGGGCGGCCCGCGCTTCGCCGAGGAGGGCTACCGCCTCACGATCACGCGCGACGCCGCCGTCGTGGAGGCGCCCTCACCGACCGGTCTCCTGTACGGCTCCCGCACCGCCGAACAGGCCCTGGCCCGGGACGGCGCGCTGCCGGTGGGCGTGGCCGTGGACTGGCCCGGCTACGAGGTACGCGGCTTCATGCTCGACGTCGGCCGCCGCTTCTTCACCCCCGGCTACATCCGCGACCTGATCGCGCACATGGGCGAGCTCAGGCTCAACGAGCTGCAGCTCCACCTCAACGACAACGGCTTCAAGAGGGAAGGCGGCGGCTGGGACGGCGTCCAGGCCGCCTTCCGCCTGGCCAGCTCGCGCTTCCCCGGCCTGTCGGCGACCGACGGCGTGTACACGCGGGCCGACTGGGACTCCTTCGAGGACGTCGCCGCGGCCAACGGAGTCCGGCTGATCCCGGAGATCGACGGCCCCGCGCACTCGCTGGCCTTCACCCGCTTCCGCCCCGAACTGGGCGAAGGCGACCACCTGGACCTGTCCAGGCCGCAGACGACCGCCTTCATGATGGAGCTGTTCGACGAGTTCGTCCCGTGGTTCCGCGGTCCCGCGGTGCACTTCGGCGCCGACGAGTACTTCGCCGACCCCGGGCTGTTCCGCGACTACTTCAACGCCATGGCCGCACACATCAGGTCGCACGGCAAGCGGGCCCGCGCCTGGGGCAGCTTCACCCGGATGACCGGCGACGCCGAGGGCTACGACCGGGACGTGACGATCAACACCTGGGCCAACTCCTGGTACGACCCGGTCGAGGCGATCAGGGACGGCTACCCGTTCATCAACACCAACGACGAGACGCTCTACGTCGTCCCGAAGGCCGGTTACTACCACCCGGACGGGCTGGACGCGGAGTTCCTGGCCCGCGAGTGGCAGCCGCACGTCTTCCCGGGCGGCAAGTCCGTCGAACCCCGGCATCCGCTGCTGCGCGGCGCCATGTCGGCGGTATGGAATGACATGACCGAGCTCGACTACACCGAGCAGGACGTGGACCGGCTGATCCGGCCCACGTTCGCCATCCTCGCCAGCAAGATGTGGAACGGCTCGCCGTACCCGCGAGAAGGGATCTAAGTGGAAGACCTGCGCATCGGAGCCGTTGGTCTCGGTCTCCGGACGAGTCTGCACCTGGCCGCGCACCGGCCGGGCAAGGGGTCGGTGGTGAGCGCGCTGTGCGACATCGACCCGGCCGTCCTCAAGCGCCAGTCGAAGCGGTTCGAGGCCGACTTCATGGCCGAGGACTACCGCGACCTGCTGGAACGCGACGACATCGACGCGATCATCCTGGCGACCCCGGACGACACGCACGAGCGGCTGGCCGTCGACTGCCTGGAGGCGGGCAAGGCCGTCTATCTCGAGAAGCCGATGCACATCACGGTCGAGGGCTGCGACAACATCCTGGAGACCGCGCGCAGGACCGGTACGCGGCTGTACGTCGGGCACAACATGCGGCACATGGGCGTGGTCCGGCTGATGCGGGAGATCATCCAGAAGGGCGTGATCGGCGAGCCGAAGGCCGTCTGGGTGCGGCACTTCGTCTCCTACGGCGGCGACTACTACTTCAAGGACTGGCACGCCGACCGCCGCAACACCACCGGCCTGCTGCTGCAGAAGGCCGCGCACGACCTGGACGTGATCCACTGGCTGGCCGGCGGCTACACCAGCCGCGTCAACGCCTTCGGCGACCTCATGGTCTACGGCGACCTGCCCCGCCGCGCCGCGGACACGCCCAGGCCGGAGGGGTGGCTGAAGGAGTTCGACTGGCCGCCCGCGACCCGCCGCGATCTCAACCACGTCGTCGACGTGGAAGATGTGTCCGTGATGAACATGCGCCTGGACAACGGCGTCATCGCCGCCTACCAGCAGTGCCACTTCTCGCCCGACTACGTCCGCAACTACACGGTGATCGGCACCGAGGGCCGCCTGGAGAACTTCGGCGACGGCCCCGGCGACGTGGTCAAGGTGTGGAACACCGGCCCGAGCGAGTACCGGGCCGACGCCGACATCACCTACAAGATCCCCGAGGCCAAGGGCTCGCACGGCGGCGCCGACCCGGGCATCATCGGCGAGTTCTGCAGGTTCGTGCGGGAGGGCGGCGTGACCGACACCTCGCCGGTGGCCGCGCGGATGAGCGTGGCCGCGGGTTACATGGCCACGATGTCGCTGCGCGACGGCGGCGTGCCGTACGACATCCCGGCGCTCGACCCCGGGCTGGTGGACTACTTCGACCGCGGGCAGTCATGACCTACCACCTCCGCTACCAGGTGCTGCCCGGCCGGGATCCGGCCAGGCTGGCGGCGTACTGCGCCGGGCACGGGATCGAGGAGGTCGTGCTCATCTACGGTTCGGAGGAACTGCACGCCGGCCACCCGGTCGGCGTCGGCGAGGACCTGTGGTTCGAGCACGTGTCCGAGGTGAAGGACGTGCTGGACGCGCACGGGATCGGCGCCAGCCTGAACCCGTGGGTCACCGTCGGCCACGCCGACCGCGGCCGCACGCAGGACCTCGGCTTCGCGCCCATGGTCTCCCCGCTGGGCGAGGCGGCCACGGCGACCGCCTCGTTCGCCTGCCCGGTCTGGCGGGACTGGCTGGCCGGGCACTACGGGCGGTTCTCCCGGCTGGGCTTCCGCGTGCTCTGGCTGGAGGACGACTTCCGCTTCCACAACCACGCCCCGCTCACCTGGGGCGGCGGCTTCGAGCCCGAGATGCTGGAGCGCTTCGCACTCCTCGCGGGCGACAAGCCCACCCGCGAGGAGCTGGTCGCCGCGATCACCGCCACCGGCCCGCCGCACCCCTGGCGGGCACTGCTGCAGCGCACCTGGCGCGAGGTGCAGCTGGAGGTCCTCGATCTGGTACGGCAGGCCGTGGCCGGCCGGGCCAAGCTCGGGCTGATGAGCTCAGGGCTGGGCGTGGCCTCGGTCGAGGGCCGGGACTGGGCGGCGTTCTTCGACCGGGTCGAGGTGCACCGGCCGCACTTCGCGCCCTACGGGGACGCGCCGGGGCGGCGGCTGTCGTACTCGATCGCGATGCTGGAACTGCAGCGGGGGCTGCGTCCCGCCGGGGTGGAGGTGGCGCCGGAGATCGAGAACTGGCCGCACACCGAGTGGACCAAGTCCGACACCCAGACGTGGTCGGAGATGGTGACGGCCCGGCTGTCCGGCGCGGGCGGGTTGCTGCTGGACGTGCATCCGTTCGTGACCGGTGACCCGCAGCGCTATCCGAGAGTGGGCCGGATGCTGGCGCGGTCGCGCCCGGCCGTGGACCGGGCGTTCAGTCCGGATATCTCGGTTCATGGGGTGGGGGTGCCGTGGTGGCCCGACACCGCCGCCCACGTGTGGGGCGACGGCGGCCTCGACGGCCTGCGGGCCGACCCGCTGCGGGCGGCCGAGTACCTGCTGCCCTACGGGGTGCCCGTCCAGGCCGGGGTGGGCGCGGTCAACGCCGTGTTCGGCAAGGTCGCCTGGGGTGTGCCCGACGGCGAGGTGGAGAGGTTGCTGTCCGGCGGGCTGCTGCTCGACGGGCACGCGGCGCTCGTGCTGGCCGAGCGCGGGTTCGGGGAACTGCTCGGGGTGCGCGTGGAGGAGGTGGCCGAGCGCGACGCGCCGGCGCGGCAGCCGTACAGCATGGAGCGGGTTCTGGACGGCGGGCAGTTGCTCAGCGTGAACGTACAGCCGGCCGTCGCGCGGCTCGCGGCCCTGCCCGGAGCCGAGACCTGGACCGAGATCCTCACCCCGCGCGGCGAACACTGGGGCGACGGCCGCGTCGCCTTCACCAACCGCCTGGGCGGCCGCGTCGTCACCCTGGCCGCCTGTACGCCCGAGTCGCTCGGCCGCTGCGACGACGGACAGTCCCTCGCCCACCGCTCCCTCCACTACCTGAACGCGGAGCTTCCCCTGGTCACCGGCGGCCCGCACCTGCTGCCGCACCTGGCCAGAACCGCCGCGGGCTGGCGCCTGGCGATCGCCAACGGCTCGGCCGACCCCGCCCGCCCCGTCGCCGACCTCGACCGGGACGTCACCGCGACGCTCCTGGCCCCGCTCGCCGAACCCGCGTCCGTCCCCGTGCGGCGCGCCGAGGGCCGCGTCCACGTCGAAGCCGACGTCCCGCACCGGGGATATGTGCTGCTGGAGTGGCGTTGAGGGTCCTGTCGTGGAACATTTGGGACGGCGGCCGCGCCGACCTGCCCCTCATCGTGGAGCAGGTCGCCGCCGTCGCCCCTGACGTCTTCTGCTCCATCGAGACGTACGGCGCCGCCGAGACGATCCTCCAGGGTCTGCCCGGCTACACGGGAACCCGGATCACCGCCGGGGACCGCGACAACCTCTGGATCTTCAGCCGGCTGCCGGTGACGCACGTGTTCCCGCCGTCGTTCGACGACTTCCGCTTCGGCGGCATCCGCGTCACCTCGCCCGGCACCCCCGGCTTGTCCGGCACCCCCGGCACCCCCGGCACCCCCGGCACCCCCGGCACCCCCGGCACCCCCGGCACCCCCGGCTTGTCCGGCACCCCCGGCCATCCCGGTTTGTCCGGCTCCTTGGGTCGTCACGGTTTGCCCGGCGGGACCGAGGTCAATGTCTTCGTCGCCTGGCTCAACTTCTCCGAACCCTGGCTGGGTGACGTGATCGCCTCCGGCGCTTCTCCCGAGGCGATCCGGCAGGCCGAGCGGGTCCAGCTGTCCGAGCTCACCCGGATCGCCGGCGAGGAACTGCCCCGCCTGCTGGCCGGCGACCCGTCACCGGTGGTGCTGGCCGGCGACCTCAACGTCCTGCCCGCCTCCGACTGGCCCCACCTGCGCACCACCCAGATCCTGGTCGACGCCGGCTTCACCGACACCTTCCGCGCCGTCTCACAGGACCCCGGCCACACCTGGAGCACCCAGCCCGACCGCGCCCACGTACGCATCCCCGAGCGCATCGACTACATCTTCGCCAAGGGCCTCAAGGCCGCGGACTCCAGAATCATCACCGAACGCCTGCCCCACCACCCACCGGGCCCGTTCTACTCCGACCACGCCGCCCTGGTCACCGACTTCCACCTCTAAGACCCCGGAACCCCCGGGCGTCCGCGGACAGTACAGGGTGTGGATGTGACGACGCGTGCCCGGATCCGGGACGGAGACCGGCAGGCCTTCGGCGACCTGTTCGACGAGTTCGCCAAGGCCGTCTACAACCACGCCTACCGGCTGACCGGCGACTGGTCGGCCGCCGAGGACGTGGTGTCGCTGACGTTCCTGGAAGCCTGGCGGCTGCGGGAGCGGATCGAACCGGAAGGCGGTTCCCTGCGCCCCTGGCTCCTGGGCGTGGCCACCAACGTGGCCCGCAACCTGCGGCGTTCCGCCCGAAGACACCGGGACGCGATGGCCAGAATGCCCAGACCGGAGGCCGTCCCCGACTTCGCCGACGAGCTGATCGACCGCGTGGCCGACACCCAGCGCCTGGACGACGTGCGCGAAGCCTTCGTACGGCTGCGCGAACACGAGCAGGACGTCCTCGCCCTGTGCGTGGGCGCGGGCCTCGACTACGCGGAGGCGGCCGAGGCGCTCGGCGTCCCCGTCGGCACGGTCCGCTCCCGCCTGTCCCGGGCCCGCAAGAAACTGGAACTCGCCGCCACCCGCCGACAGGTAAGAGGTGACCGCGGCACCGCGGTCCGGCCCGTCAAGGAGAGCACCCCATGAACGTCTTCCCGGAGGAGCGCGACCTTCCCGGCGGCCGTCACCGTGACCTGAAGGAGTTCGTGATGGCGGAGATCCAGACCCGGCCGCGCCGCAACCTGTTCCGTCCGATGGTCCTGGCCCCGGTGCTGGGCGTGGCCGCCGCGGCGGCCGTGGCCCTTCCGCTGGTCCTGGGCGGCGGCACCCCCGCCCACGCCGTGGAGAAGAACCCCGACGGCACCCTCACCGTCACGATCCATGAGGCCAAGGACCCCAAGGGCCTGGAGGCCAACCTCAGGGGCATGGGCTACAACGTGGTGGTCGACTTCGTCCCGCAGGGCAAGCAGTGCGCCCCGAAGAAGCGCAGCGAAAGCTGGGTGCCGCGGGAGCAGTCCAAGCTCACCGTCTTCCCGCCCACCGTGGACATGAGCGACGCCCCCGGCTACCAGCTCGACCTCACCAAGATCGGCCCTGGCCAGACCGGCGTGCTGATGTTCGCCGTGGGCAGGGACGAGCGGCACGTGGTGGCCGGCATCTGGGCCGGCATCTCCAACGGCCCCGTGGCCACCTGCGAACTGGTCGACAGCGACGGCGCCCCCCTCGACGTCGACTGACGCCATCCCGCAAGCACGCCCCAGGCCCGCCGGCCCGGCACCCTCACCCGCTTCCGAGACGCGGCCGCTCGGAACCTGGCGCCGGGACCGGGCCTGGGGAGTGATGTTCCTCACCTGAACGATGTTCAGGATTGAACGGTGTTCAGGTTCCGTGTCACACTCGCCGCATGCAACTGAAGCGTGCGGACGTCGTGACCGGGGCTTTGGCCCTGCTCGACACCGACGGCCTGGACGGGCTGACCATGCGCAAGCTGGGCGCGCGGCTGGGAGTCCAGGCCGGCGGCATCTACTGGCACTTCAAGAACAAAGAGGCCCTGCTCGGCGCCATGGCCGACCGGATCATCGGCACGGTGACCGAGACCCCGCTCACCCCCGGCCCCTGGGACGCCCAACTGGCGGAGATCGCCCACCGCCTGCGCCGCGCCATGCTCGCCCACCGCGACGGCGCCCGCGTGGTCGCGGGTACGTACGTGACCGAGCCGAACACCGTGCGGGGCGGTCATCAGGCCCTGCGCATCCTCACCGACGCCGGTTTCCCGCTCGACCGGGCCGGATGGGTGATCTTCACCGCCATGTACTACGTGCTCGGCCACACCATCGAAGAGCAGGCCCAGCGTGAGGCCGGCGACTGGGAGCGGCGCGGAAGCGAACTGGCCGACACCGAACTGCGCCGCGCCGTCGAAGGCATGATCACCGCCGACCCCGGAGAACGTTTCGCGTACGGCCTGGAGCTCTTCCTCGACGGTGTCCGCCTCCGCATCGCCGAGGCCCGTCAATGATCCCCAAGGTCAAGCGCGCCAGAGGACGGCGCACCATGCCCCTGGAAGTCCGCGCCAACATCCGGCTGAGCCCGTCGTTCAACCGCCTGACCCTCGGCGGCCCGGCCCTCGCCGGCTTCACCAGCCCCGGCCGCGACCACGGCGTACGCCTCTTCTTCCCGCGCGAAGGCCAGGACAGCCTGTGGCTGCCCAGCTTCAAGAACGACGCCTGGATGCCGGAAACACTGCTGCAACCCACCTCCCGCCGCCCGTGGGTACGCAACTACACCGTCCGCGACCACCGCCCGGACCAGCAGGAACTGGACATAGAGTTCGCCCTGCACGGCGACGAAGGCCCCGCCTCCGCCTGGGCCGCCCGCGCCCGCCCCGGCGACCCGGCCGGCATCCTCGACGAGGGCTACACCTATCTCCCACCCGACGGCGCCGACAGGCAACTGCTGGTGGGCGACGAGAGCGCCCTGCCCGCGATCCTCTCCATCCTGAGTACGGCTCCCGCCGACCTCACCGGGCACGTCTACCTGGAGGTCCCGCAAGCCGCCGACATCCGTGGCACGATCGTGTGCCCGGCGGGCGTACACGTGACCTGGCTGTCCCGCGACGGCGCCACCACAGTCCCCGGAACCCTGGCCCTGGAGGCCATCAAGGATTCCCCCGAGCTGGGCAAGCCCTCCTACGCCTGGATCGCCGGCGAGTCGAAACTGGCCACCGGCGTACGCCGCCACCTGGTCAGCGAACGCCACATCGAAAAGAGGGACATCGCCTTCATCGGCTACTGGCGCCACGGCCGCCCAAGCCCCGGCTGACCCCTGCGCACCCCTCTCATCCTCGATCCGAACGGCAACCCACGAAGATCGAGCACGACACCTACCTCTGGGAGGTGGCCTCGATGAGCTCGATCCCGATGGCCAGGACACCGAGGGCTTCCTTCTCGGGACCATAGATGCGGCGGATGTTGGCCAGTTGCTGCTCGCGCGGGCTGGTCGGGTTCACCCGCTCAGGGCCTTCGGCGTCCAGCATCTCCTCGAAGCTGGTGTAACGGGCAATACGTGTGACGCGGGTGAGGGCGTCGTCGTGGCCGCACACGAATCGGATATGGTCTCCGGCCTTGAGGGTGCGCAGGTTGGGGTACCGCACCCGCACTTCGACGGTCTTGGAGCCATCGGCGACCAGGTCGAAGTAGCGGCGATAGAGGTTCATCTCGCGGGCGCGCACGCCCGTCTTCGCCGCGGGGGGTGCAGTCATGATCCTGTCCAGTTCGACGGCGGTGTAGGAGGGCCCCACCTGGCAACCACCTAGCTGGGCAAGGGGTGGGGCCTTGGGCAGGCTGCCCGAGCGGAGCGAGGCCCGACAGGGGTCGGGCCCCTGGCCCGACTGGAAGCACGCGCGGAGCGAAGCGGAGCTCCATGCGTGTTGGGTGGGCTCCAACCGCCCGACCACCCAGCCGGGCAAGGGGTGGGACCTCAGGTAAGACAGCCCGAGCGAAGCGAGGTCCGAGCTTTAGGTGTTGCGTTCCGCTTGCTGGGGGTCCTTTTCGAGGTCGGGGAAGGGGGATGGTTCCGGTACGGCCGCGCCCAGCTGCCGGGGCAGGCCAGGCTTTTCCGCTTCCTGGGCGGAGGCCACCGCTTCGGCTGCCGCCTCCGAGGCCTTGGCCACCTCCTCATCAGCCGCCGACGCGTCCGCGATCTCGTCCCGGGTGGCGGACGAGCGGGGCAGGGCTTCGGTGAACGCCTTGGACACGCCCTGCAGCGCGGAGGTCACCTCGCTGGGGATGACCCAGAACGTGTTGCCCTCGCCCTGCGCGAGCTGCGGCAGCACCTGGAGGTACTGGTAGGCGAGCAGCTTGGGGTCGGGGTCGTTGCGGTGGACGGCCTGGAAGACCTGGTCGATGGCGCGGGACTGGCCTTCGGCTTCGAGGATGGCGGCGGTGCGCTGGCCTTCGGCGCGCAGGATGCGGCCCTGCTTGTCGCCTTCCGCGGTGAGGATCTGGGATTGGCGCTGGCCTTCCGCGGTGAGGATGGCGGCCCGCTTGTCGCGTTCGGCCCGCATCTGCTTCTCCATCGCGTCCTTGATGGTCTTGGGCGGGTCGATCGCCTTGATCTCGACCCGGTTGACGCGCAGGCCCCATTTGCCGGTGGCCTCGTCGAGGACGCCGCGTAGCTGGCTGTTGATGGTGTCGCGGGAGGTGAGGGTCTTCTCCAGGTCCATGGAGCCGACGACGTTGCGCAGGGTGGTGACGGTGAGCTGTTCGACGGCCTGGATGTAGTTGGCGATCTCGTAGGCCGCCGCGCGTGGGTCGGTGACCTGGAAGTAGAGGACGGTGTCGATCTCGACGACGAGGTTGTCCTCGGTGATGACCGGCTGGGGCCGGAACGAGACGACCTGTTCGCGCAGGTCGATCATCGGGTAGACGCGGTCGACGTAGGGGATGACGAAGTTGAGTCCGGGTTTGAGTGTGCGGTGGTACCGGCCGAGCCGCTCGACGTTGCGGGCCCTCGCCTGCGGCACGATGCGTACCGCTTTGAGTACCGTGATCACCGCGAAGAGGGCGATGACCAAGCCGACGATCAGCAGCTCCATATGATCACTCCCGGGGATAGACGAGGGCGGTGGCGCCCTCGATCTCGATGACGTCGACGGTCGCCCCGGTGGGGATGACCAGCGTTTCGTCATAGGCGCGTGCGGACCATTCCTCGCCACCGATGCGTACTCTGCCGTCGCGGCCGGTGACCTCGGAGATCACGTACGCGTGCTTGCCGACCAGCGCCTCCACGCCGAAGCGCTTGAGCTGGGGCTGGCGGATGTGCCGCATGGCGATGGGCCGGACCGTGAACAGCCCGGCCGCCGACGACAGCGTGAAGACGAGTAGTTGAAGCGGAATGGGCAGGCCTAGTGCCGCGGTGGCGGCGGTCAAGAGAGATGCGACGCCGAGGATGCCCAGAGCGGCCGTAAGGGTGAAGATTTCCGCCACACCGAGCACGACGGCGAGGATTATCCAGATGACCCAATCTTCCATGCGTTGGCCCTCCTGACAGGTGAACGGGCCTAGGTCTGCTTGGTGTTCCCTCTCCTACGTTAAACCTGGAGCGGGCGCTTGTTGCACCCATCCGCCGCTGGATGCCGGATCGTGAAGTGCGCTGCCCAGCTGCCATTTCTCCCAGGAAATCTGCCAGAAGCCCCAGCCGTTGTTCCATTCGAGCGGGCGGTCGGTTCCGGTGATGCTGACGGGGTCGCCGCGCAGGGAGTTGGCGAAGAACCAGGCTGCCTGGTCAGGGCGGGAATTGATGCAGCCGTGGCTGACGTTGGCCCGGCCCTGGGCCCAGACGTTGTTCTTCGCGTGCACGTATTCGCCGGAATTCGAGATGCGTACGGCGTGGTCGATCATCAGGTCGTAAAAACCCGGGTCGCCTTTTTTCCGTCCCGGGGACACCATGCGCACCGGGTTTCCCTTGTCCATCGTGAGATGGACTCCGCTGGTGGTGGTGTATTCGCGGGTGGTGGCCATGCCGGCGCTGATGGCCATGTTCTGGACGACCTGGCCGTCGCGCCTGACGACCATCTGGTGGGTGCGGGTGTCGACGGTGCTGGTCTGCTTGCGGCCCACGGTGAAGGAGAGCGTGTGGTCGTCGGTGCCGAAGACGCCGGGGGACGGGCGTACGCCGGTCAGGTGGGCGGTGAAGGTGACCTTCTGCCGGGCCGGCCAGAAGCGGCTGGTGCGGTAGACGACCTGGGTGTCGCCGGTCCAGCGCCAGGCGCCCTCGACCGGCTTGGCCGCGGTGACCTCCAGCGCGCGCTCCACGGCGGCCTTGTCGCGGACGGGGCCGTCGAAGGTGACGATGATCGGCATGCCGACGCCGACCTCCTCGCCGGGCAGCGGGGAGACGGAGGAGACGTTGAAAGCACGGCCGGCGGCGCGGGTGCGGAAGCGGCCCATGGAGATGGACGAAGGACCGCCGGCGGTGGCGGCGGTCGCGGTCACCGCGTACTCGGTGTCGGGCTCCAGCGCCCAGCTTGAACGCCAGGTGGTGCCCCCCGGGTCGAGGGCACCGGGCACCGGGCGGCCCGCGGCGTACGCGAGGACCTGGCGCAACGTGCCGCCGCCGGCCTTGACCACGAGACCGCGGTCCGGCCGGGCGCGGTCGGAGTCGAAGGCCGGGAAGGTGGTGATGACCGGGGGCGCGGCCGTGGGGGACTCGGCCGTGACCGAGGAGCACCCCACGATCGCGAGCAGGACGACGAGACAGAACGCCGCGGCACGCCGCATCTCACTCCTGGATTCCTGGGGGCGGGGAGCTCCTAGGGTAGCGGTGAGTCACGGCTTGAGCACATCGAGTCACCTGCCGATGGTTCCGGAGACCTCCCCCAGGCCGAGCCCGCCGGCGGTGGCGGTGATGGTCACCGTGTCGCCGTCCTCCAGGAACGTGCGGACGGACCCGTCGGGCAGCTTGATCGGCTCGGTGCCGTTCCAGCTCAGCTCCATGAGCGAGCCGCGCTGGCCGGGCTCGGGCCCGGAGATGGTGCCGCTGCCGTAGAGGTCGCCGGTCCGCAGCGACGCGCCGTTCACGGTCATGTGGGCGAGCATCTGATCCGGCGTCCAGTACATGCTCCGGTACGGCGGCCGCGACACCACGACCCCGTTGAGCAGGACTTCCAGCTCGATGTCCAGCCCCCAGTCACCCTGCCTGCGCAGATAGTCAAGCGGCGCCGGATCCTGCGCACGCCCCGGCACCCGCGGCAGTGCCTCCAGCGGCGTCACCCACGGCGAGATCGAGGTCGCGAACGACTTGCCGAGGAAGGGCCCGAGCGGCTGCGCCTCCCAGCCCTGGATGTCGCGGGCGCTCCAGTCGTTGAGCAGCGTCACCCCGAACACGTGGTCATCGAACGCCCCGGCGGGAGCCCCGATCGCGGACGGCATGCCGACCACGAAGCCCAGCTCGGCCTCGATGTCGAGCTTGGCGCACGGCCCGAACACCCCGGCACGCAACTGCCCGCTGGGCCGCGTGACCGGCGTGCCCGAGACCACCACGGTCCCCGAGCGACCGTGGTAGCCGACGGGCAGGTGGCGCCAGTTGGGCAGCAGCGCCTCCGCGTTCGGCCGGAACATCTTGCCCATGTTGGTGGCGTGGTCGACCGAGGCGTAGAAGTCGACGTAGTCGGCGACCTCGACGGGCAGGTGGAGCGTGACCTGGTCGAGCGGGATCAGGTGCGGCTCGGCCAGCGAGAGGTCGTCGGTCAGCTTGGTCTGGATGAGCGCGCGGGTGTCGTGCCAGGCGTGCCGCCCGCGGGCCATGAAGGCGTTGAGGCTGCCGGTGGCGAACACCTCGTCGTGCAGAAAGGCGGACAGGTCCAGGACGCGGTCCTCGAAGCGCACGCCCACGCGCGGGGCCTCGCCCCGGCGGGAGAACACCCCATAGGGCAGGTTCTCCACGCCCCACCTACGCTCCGTCACTGATCACTCCTAGTGTCTTGAGGTCGTCGATGGGCGTGCCGGTGCTGCACGAGCCGTAGCTGACCAGCAGTTCACGGGCGCGCTTCGCGCTCTCCTCCGGTACGGCCAGCGCGAGCCGTACCAGGTGGCCGACGTCGGTCGTGCGCAGGACGGGCACCGGATCGCGGTGCTCCACGGCCTCGCAGACGGCGAGCACGAGGTTGAGGAAGCCGTGCCGGTCGACGCCGAGCGCGGGGTCGAAGTGGCGTACGGCGTGGTGCAGCCCGGCCGTGGCCTTGAACGGGATGTCGTTGGCCACGCAGTGGGCGATGAAGGCGCCCAGGTGCTCGGCGGGCGGGAAGGCGTCGGCGGTCATCCCGCCGCAGCGCACCTTGAGCCCGGCCCCCTCGGGCAGCGCGGTGACCTGGGATCGGGCCGGTACCTCGATGAACAGGCGGACGCCGTCGGGCAGGTCCAGGCGGCCGGCCTCCTCGGGCGGCAGCCGTACCTCCACGAAGTCGACGGGGAGGTCGGCGAAGGCGGGCAGTTCGCCGGTGTCGAGGATCAGGCCCATGCGGGTGGGGCGGGGCTCGGCGCGGCGCAGCGTGTCGAGGCGGGAGGCCGGGCACAGGAAGCGGTGGGTGAGCAGGGGGCTGGCCGCTTCGAGGTCGCGCTGGTGGCGGGCGAGGGCCTCGTCCATGTGCAGCGAGGTCGGCGGGAACAGGCCGGCGTCGTCGACGAGGGCGGTGAACAGGGTGTTCATCGTGCCCAGGTCCAGGCGTAGCCGGGGTCCTCGCATGACAGCGCGCCCTGGCCGAGGTCGAGCGGGCGGAAGGTGTCGACCATGACGGCCATCTCGCTGGTGTGGGTGGCGCCGGCCTCGATGACCGCTTCTACCGCTCCCGGCTGCGGGCCGTGGGTGAAGCCGGCCGGGTGCAGGGAGATGGAGCCGACGTCGATGCCGGAGCCCGCGCGGGCGGAGTAGTCGCCGCCGACGTAGAACATGAACTCGTCGGAGTCCACGTTGTGGTGGTTGTAGGGGATCGGCACGGCGTCGGGGTGGAAGTCCAGCGGTCTCGGCATGAACGAGCAGACCACGAAGCCGGGGCCCTCGAACGTCTGGTGCACGGGCGGCGGCGCGTGCGTCTTCTTCACGATCGGCTCGAAGTCGTTGATGTTGAAGGCGTAGGGGTAGAGGTAGCCGTCCCAGCCGACCACGTCGAACGGGTGGTTGCGGTAGACGAGCCTGGTCAGCCCGCCGCGGGTGCGGACGAGGACCGGAACCTCCTCGCCCTCTGCGGTGAAGGGCTCCTGCGGGGTGCGCAGGTCGCGCTCGCAGTAGGGGGCGTGCTCCAGGAACTGGCCGTAATGCGACAGGTAGCGCTTGGGCGGCCTGATGTGCCCGGAGGCCTCGATGGCCAGCACGTTCACGGTGCCGGACGGCACCCACCGGTGGATGGTGCCGGTGGGGATGACGACGTAGTCGCCCTCTCCGGCCTCGATGACGCCGTAGGTGGACTCGAAGCGTACGTTGCCGCGCTGGATGTAGACGCACTCGTCGCCCATGGAGTTGCGGTAGAGCTCGCTGGGGCGGTCGCTGGTGGCGTACGACAATCGGACGTCGCCGTTGGCGGACAGCAGCATCCTGCCGGTCACCAGGTCGCCGGCGGAGGCGAGGTCCTGGGTGCGGAAGTGGCGCGGGGAGAGCGGCAGGTTCGCGCTGGTCGTGGTGGGCAGGAGCGGTTCGACCGCCTCGGCCTTGACGATCGCGGTGGGGAGGTGGCGGTGGTAGAGCAGGGAGGAGTCGGATGAGAAGCCCTCTTCGCCCATGAGCTCCTCGGCGTACAGGCCGCCGTCCGGGCGCCGGAACTGCACGTGGCGCTTCCTGGGTACCTCGCCTACGAGCCGGTAGTACGGCATCTCTCTCAACTCCGTCCGGTTATCGGACACTTATGTCCTCTATGTGTAACTACCGTCCTTCATCGCGGGCCGTACTGTCAACCAAGCGCGGCGGCGAGTTCGCCGGCCGCCACCACGACGCGGGGACCGGTGCCCTCGGCGAGTCCGCCGAAGCTCACCACCCCCACGGACGCCTCCAGCCACGGCAGTCCCGTGACCGGTGCGGCGATCCCGCGGGCACCCTCCTGGAGCTGGCCCTCCGTCACCTGATACCCGGTGTTGCCGCCGCGCATCGCGAGGATGGCCTGGCCCGCCGCGCCCTTGGCCAGCGGGTGCCGCGAGCCCTCGCGGTAGGCCACGTGCAGGTCGGTCCAGGACGGCTCGACGACCGCGACCGCGAGCCCGTCGTCGCCCTCGGCCACGGTCAGGTGCGCGGTGGCGCCCACCTCCTCGGCCAGGCGCCGCAGCGTCGGCAGCGCCGCCGCCCGCAGAAGCGGCTGTACGGCCTGCGCCAGCACCAGCACCCCGAACCCGAGATGCACCCGCCCCTCGGCGTCCCTGCGCGCGAACCCCTCGTTCATCAGCGTCGTGACCAGCCGGTACACCACCGGCCTGCTCAGCTCCAGCGAGGCGGCCAGTTCGGTGGGCGTGCGGCCCCCGTGCCCGTCGGCGAGCAGCCGGAGCAGGCGGAGCCCGCGCTCCAGGGTCTGGGCGGATTCTGCGGCCATGCTGTTGATTATGCGTGGTGCTGGTGTGACGCTCCGCACTGAAGCGGGTAAGTACCCGGTTAGTCGGACCGGGGGGTAAATATGCGGCAAATGTGGCTTGTCCTGATCGGCGGGCTGGCTATCTGTGCGTTGATCCCCGCTCTGCCTTCGGTCGGGGAGCGGGCGTCCTCCCTGATCCGCAGTAATGGAATGGGCCCGCCCCGGACGTCCAAGCCCGGCCTGCTGGTCGAGACCACGTTCTACGCCACCCTGGGCATCGAGGTCGGCGAGCGGGTCCTGCCCTTCGACGAGCAGGCCCAGATCCGGCCCAAAGAGGTGGCGCCGGGCGTCCGGGTGGACGAGAGCGGCAGCCTGCAGGGCAAGCCGCTGAGGCCCGGCACCTTCTCCTCGCCGATCGAGCTCTGCCGCGGGCGCACCTGCGCCGAGGACACGATCACGCTCATCGTCTATCGGAACGTTCCATGGGAGCCGCGCAACCTCACCTTCCCCGGCAGGGTCGGGGAGCCGATCAACGGGGAGATCTCGATCAACGGGGGCCCGGCCGGCGTCCTGCCCACGTTCACCGTGACCGACTACGACAAGCTGCCGGAGGGCGTGAGCATCGGCCCCGACGGCCATGTCGGCGGAGTCCCGGCCGTGAGCGGCCACTTCGAGATCCCCGTACGCATCTGCGTGGCGGGAAACTGCGCGGGCGTCGTGGTGAAGATGATCGTGGTCTGAGGGCCTTGCGGCGGGTGGCGTAGAGCGGCCACGGTGGTGGCATGAAATCGGTCATCGTGGTCGGAGCGGGTATTTGGGGTGCGTCGCTGGCATTGCGGCTGGCCGAAACAGGCTGGCAGGTGACGCTGATCGAACAGCACAAACCCGGGCACGTACGGCAGGCCAGCGCGGGCGAGACCCGGCTGCTGCGCGCCGCGCACGGAGACGGCGAATGGTACGCCCGGTCCTTCTGGCAGGCGCTCGACGGATGGCGCCGCCTGGAGGAACGGGCCGGTGAGCAGCTCTACCACGAGGCCGGGATGATGTGGCTGGCCCAGGATCCCGACGGGTGGGAGCACGCCAGCGCCCGGGTGCTGAAGAACCTGGACATCCCCTGCGAGGTGCTGGAGCCGTCGGACGGGGGCAGGTTCTTCCCCGAGTTCCGGCCCGACGGGCTCAGCTTTCTGCTCTGGGAGCCGAAGGCCGGGGTGATCAGGGCGCGGCGGGCCACGCAGGTGACGGCGGCGCTGGCCGTACGGGCCGGGGCGCAGCTCGTCAGGGCGCGGGCGCTGCCCGTGGACGGCGGGGTGGTGGCCGACGGGCGGAGGCTCACCGCGGATCGGGTGGTCTGGGCGACGGGGGCGTGGATGCCGGAGTTGTTCGACGCACCGCTGACCGTCACCAAGCAGGACACGCTGCACTTCGCGGTGCCGGCCGCGTGGACCGTGCCGGGGATGCCCGCCTTCGTGGATCACAGCGCCTCGTTCTACGGGCACGGCGACGTGGACGGAGTCGGGATGAAGGCCACCTCCGACGTGGAGGGCCAGCCGTACGAGCCGGAGCACGGCCCGCGCACCGTGGACGCCGCCGGCGTCGAGCGGGCCAGGACGTATCTGGCGCGCAGGTTTCCTTCGCTGGCCGGCGCGCCGGTGCTGTTCAGCCAGGTCTGCCAGTACGCGCTGACGCCCGACGCGGAGTGGATCATCGCCGAGACCGCGCCGGGCGTGTGGCTGCTGGGCGGGGACTCCGGGCACGGATTCAAGCACGCGCCCTCGCTGGCCGCGTACATGGCCGGAGTCCTGGACGGAGAGCACGCCCCGGACGCCCGCTTCGGGCTGGGCGAGCGGGTGCCGACCAGAGGCCTGCGGACCAGCGGAGAGTCCAGGTAAGGCCAGCCCTACCCGCACTTCGGGGGAGTGCGGGGCAGATCGGGACGGTGATCGCGGCGGACACTTCGGGAAGGAACTCGGGAAGGAACGAAGATGTCTGCTCCGCACTCCGTCCGCACCGCCGCGGGCCTGTGGCTTCTCGCGGTCGCGCTCGGCGCCGCCGAGACCGCGATCGCCGTCAGCGGCCTGCTGATCAGTGGCGAGGCGAGCGTGGGCGAGCTCGCCGGGGGCCTCGGCCTGCGCCTGGCGATCTACGCCGCCGCCATCTACCTCGCCCTCGCGCTGCGAAGGGGCAAGAACTGGGCCAGGCTCACGCTGACCGCGACCCTGGGTGTGTTCGGCACGATCTCGCTGGTCATCGAGCCGATCCGGTACTTCATGGCCGGCGGCGGCCTCTCGGAGGCCCTGACCTCGGCCGGCGCGGCCGACCTCGCCATGGGCGCGAGCCGGGTGCTCCACCTGACCGCGGTGCTGGGGGCGGTGGCGCTGATGTTCCAGCCGAGCGCCAACGACTACTTCTCGGGGAACTCCGGCGCCCGCAGGTTGCGTACACCCGGTGAGAGAAGGGCCGCGGCCGTCGCCACCGCGACCACGCCCGCGCAGACCAGCATGGCCGACCTCGCGTCGACCATGACCGCCAGGCGGCCCGCCAGCAACAAGCCGAGCGGCCCGAACATCAACGACCCCAGCGCGTCGTAGGCGCTCACCCGCGACAGCGCCTCGGGCGGCACCTCCCGCTGCAACGTGGTCTGCCACAACACGCCGAACACGTCGAAGCAGACCCCGAGCAGGAAGGCCCCCGCCACCACCACCCACAGCGGCGCGTCCACCCCCAGCAGGAGGTACGGCAGCGCCGACGGGAAGCACAGCAGCGTGGCGACCAGGATGGGCCGCCTGGGCCGCAGCCGCAACGCCACCACGACACCGACCAGCGTGCCCACGGCCTCCCCCGCGAGCACGGCCGACCAGGCGCCCGCGCCCCCGAGATGCTCCTTGGCCAGCAGCGGCCCCAGCACGCCGTGGGCCGCCTGCAGGGCCATGACCATGATGGAGAACTGGGCCACCACCACCCACAGCCACTGCCGGGAGCTGAACTCCTTCCACCCGTCCTTCAGGTCGCGCAGCACCGAGTGCCGGGCATCGCCGGTCCGGACGTGCGGCGGCAGGCGGAGGAACTGGATCAGCAGCCCGGAGACGCCGAACATCAGCCCGCTCACCGCCAGCGCCCAGGCGCCGCCGACCAGCGTCACGGTGATGCCGCTGAGCACCGCCCCGGCCACACGGGAGGTGTTGGCGCCCAGGCCGAGCAGCGCGTTGCCGGTCTGCAGCCGGTCGGCGGGCACGACCTCGGGGATGATGCCGGTGAGGGCCGGGAAGAGCACGGCCATCGCGATGCCGCCGAGGGCGGCGGCGGTGGCCAGCGCGGGCAGCGGGGTCCATCCGGTGAACAGCATCAAGGCCAGCGCGGAGTAGGCGGCGCAGTTGACCCACTCGCCGGTCATCATGACGAGCTGCCGGGGGAAACGATCCGCGACCACCCCGCCGACCAGCATGAACAGCACCATCGGCAGCGACTGGGCGGTCAGCACCACCGACAGCGTGGACGCGTTCGCCCCCGGCAGCCCGAGCACGCCGAACGCCAGCGCCACCGGCGCGAAGGCACTGCCAAGGACCGAGATGGTCCTGGCCGACAGCAGGAGGGCGAAACGGTGATCCCGGAGAAGCCCGAGATCCTGGCGAAAGCTCTGCACTCGCGTCATTGTTCCGCCTGCCTGCGACATTTCTGTCGGCGGGTAACAAGACCGGCTGTGGAATGTGCAGGCGATTGGCAAGAAACGCGGTGCTATCTGCCGTAATTTGCTGGATCGTGAGCGTGCTGATACGGCGAGTCGCCCGATGGGCCAGGGAGATTCCCGACGCCCCCGCCTACACCTTCGTGGACTATCTGGGCGACGGGGCGTGGCACACGCTCACCTGGCGGCAGGTGGACCGCAGGGCCCGCGCGCTGGCCGTACGCGTGCGGGAGCTGACCGGGCCCGGTGACCGGGTGGCCATCCTCGCCCCCCAGGGGCTCGACTACGTCGTCGCCATGATCGGGACCCTGTACGCCGGGGTCGTCGCGGTGCCGCTGTTCGCGCCCGGCCTGCCCGGCCACGCCGAGAGGCTGGCCCGCGCCTACACCGACGCCGAGCCCGCCCTCGTGCTCACGACCACACCGGCGCTGCCCGATGTGCGGGCCTTCGTGGACGGCGGGGCCGTACTCGCCGTGGACACCGTCTCCGACCTGCTCGCCGAGGAGTGGGAAGAGGTGGCGCTCGGGGCGGACGACCTCGCCTACCTGCAGTACACCTCCGGCTCCACCCGGCAGCCCACGGGCGTGGAGATCACCCACGGCAACGTGGAGGCCAACGCCCTGCAGCTCTGGGAGGCCTTCGACGCCAAGCCGCGCTCCTCCGTCGCCGCGCTCTGGCTGCCGCTCTTCCACGACATGGGGCTGATCGCCACCATCGCGCTGCCCATCGTCGGGGGCAACCAGGTGGCGTTCATGGACCCGGTCGCCTTCGTCATGCACCCGGTGCGCTGGCTGCGGTTGCTCAGCGAGTTCGACGACGTCTACACCGGCGGGCCCAACTTCGCCTACGAATACACCGCCGCGCGGGTGAGCGAGGCCGACAAGGACGGGCTGGACCTGTCCGGCGTGCGGGTCATGCTCAACGGCGCCGAACCGGTCAGGCCCGGCACCGGAGCCGCCTTCCACGCCGCGTTCGCGCGCTGCGGGCTGCGGCCGCAGGCCCACACTCCCGCGTACGGCCTGGCCGAGGCCACCGTGTTCGTCTCGGCCGCCGGCTGTGACGAGGTCGCCAAGGTCACCGAGTTCGACCGGGAGGCGCTCGGGGAGGGGCGGGCGGTGGCGTACACGTCGGGTGCCAAGAGCACGCTCGTCTCCTGCGGGCGGCCGACCGGGCAGCGGGTCCGCGTCGACGCACCGGACGGGCACGTCGGCGAGATCCGTGTCCAGGGGCCGAACGTCGCCCGCGCCTACTGGCGCGACCCCGGGCGCAGCGCCGAGGTGTTCGGGTCGGGCTGGCTGCGCACCGGCGACCTCGGGGTCATCCACGAGGGCGAGCTCTACGTGACCGGGCGGATCAAGGACCTGATCATCGTCGACGGGCGCAACCACTACCCGCAGGACATCGAGGCCACCGTTCAGGAGGCGTGCGAGGCGGTGCGGCGCGATCACGTGGCGGCCTTCGCGGTGCCGGGTGAGCAGGGCGAACGGGTGGTCGTGGTGGCCGAGCGCTCCCGGCGCGGGCTGGAGACGGAGCCGGCCGAGGTGACCAGGCTCGTACGGGCGGCCGTGGCCAGGAAGCACGATCTGGCCGTGCATGACGTGGTGCTGGCCGCGGCGGGAGCCGTACCGAGGACGTCCAGCGGGAAGATCGCGCGGCGGGCCTGCCTTCAGGCCTACCTGGAGGACGCCTTTGTTTGAGTCGGCCGGGCGGATCGTCTATCGCGGCAGGTGGACGCTGCTGGTGCTGAGCCTCGCCCTGGCGGTGCTGGCCGCGCCGTTCGGCATGGAGTTGTTCGGGCGGATGGTGGACGGCGGGTTCGAGGACCCCAAGGCCGACTCGACCACGGCCGCGCGCTGGAACGACGCCTGGTACAGCGGCAACTCGCCCGACGTGGTCGTCCTCTACCGGCATCCGCAGGTCAAGGTCGCCGACCCGCGGTTCAAGAAGGCCGTGCACGACTCGCTGCGCCGCCTGCCCGCCGCGCACGTGCGCAGGCTCGCCACCTACTGGACCACCGCCTCCTCCCGGATGGTCTCCAAGGACGAGCACTCCACCTACGCGCTGATCACCCTGCGCGGCGGCCCGCAGACCAAGCAGCGCGCCTACGCCGAGATCAAGGACCGCCTCGCCGTCGAGAACCTCCAGGTCAAGGTGGGCGGTTCGGTGCCCCTGGTCAAGGAGCTCAACGACCAGACCGGCCGCGACCTGGCCAGGGCCGAGGCCATCTCGATGCCGGTGCTGCTCGTGCTGCTGGTGATCGTCTTCGGCAGCCTGGTCGCCGCGGGGCTGCCGCTGCTGGTCGGGCTGCTGTCCGTGCTCGGCGCGCTGGTCCTGCTGCGGCTGCTGACCGAGGTGACCGAGGTCTCCGTCTTCTCGCTCAACGTCGTCACCATGCTCGGGCTGGGGCTGGCGATCGACTACTCGCTGTTCGTGCTGAGCGCCTTCAGGGAGGAGGTACGGCGGGGCGCCACCAACGAGCAGGCCGTCGTACGCACGATGGCCACCGCCGGGCGGACCGTGGCGTTCTCCGGGCTCACCGTGGCCACCGCTCTGCTGGGGCTGCTGCTGTTCCCGCAGATGTTCCTGCGCTCGATCGGGCTCGGGGCGGCGGCGGTGGTGCTCGTGGCCATGGTGTCGGCGCTCGTGGTGCTGCCCGCGGTGCTGGGAGTGCTGGGGCGGCGGGTGGACGCGGTGCGGGTGGTCCCGGTCTTCACGGGGAACGGCATCTTCTGGCGAGGCATCGCCGCCAGCGTCATGAAAAAGCCCGTCATTTACCTTGTTGGGGTGATGGCGGTGCTGGTGGCGCTGGCGCTGCCGTTCGCCCACGTGAAGTTCGGCAACGTCGACCACCGCGTCCTGCCCGCCGCCGCCGAGTCCCGCCAGGTCGCCGAGGCCGTCGACCGCGACTTCGCGCGCAACTCCATGGCCGCCATCGACGTGCACGTCCTCATCGAACGCCACTTCGCGGGCAAGCCCGTCGCACCCGGGCCGGTGGGTCAGGGATACACGCCCGTCTCCGCCGTCACCCCGGTCAGCCCGCTGGACGCGAAGCCGTTCGCCGACCGCATCGACGCCCTCGACGGCGTCACCGGCGTCGACCTGGCCGGAGTCTCCCAGGCCAACGGCGCCGTCCGCCTGTCGGTCCGCTACGACGCCGACCCCATGTCCGCCCGCGCCCAGCGGATCGTCACCCTGATCAGGTCCATGGCCCCCGAGCCCAACACGCGGGCCGTCATCGTGGGCGGATCCACCGCGGCCCAGATGGACCTGATGGCCAGCCTCGCCGCCGTCCTGCCGTGGATGGCGCTGGTCGTGGGCGGGGTGACGTTCGTGTTGTTGTTCGTGGCGTTCGGCTCGGTGGTGCTGCCGCTGAAGGCCCTGCTCATGAACGTCCTGTCCATCGGCGCCTCCTTCGGCGTCATCGTCTGGGCCTTCCAGGACGGGCACCTGGCCTCCACGCTCGGCTTCACCCCGACCGGGACCATCGAGGCGACCGTGACCGTGCTGATCCTGGCGGTGGTGTTCGGGCTGTCGATGGATTACGAGGTGTTCCTGCTGTCCCGGGTGCGTACCGAGTGGCTGCGCACCAGAGACAACGCCGCCGCTGTGGCGATGGGGCTGGAGAAGACCGGTGGAGTCATCACCAGTGCCGCCTTGCTGCTTCTTGTGGTGATCGGGGCGTTCTCCACGGCGGGAATCACGATCGTGAAGCTGCTGGGTGTGGGGATGTTCGTGGCCATCGTGGTGGACGCCACGTTGGTACGGGCGTTGCTGGTGCCCGCGACGATGCGCCTCATGGGCGGGGCCAACTGGTGGCTGCCCGGCTGGCTCCGATCCCTCCACACCCACCTTCCCCGAGGTGGATCTGCCGGTGGGGTACGGGGGGTGGCGTCTGCCGGTGGCGTGTCGGGCGGTGGGGCGGGTGGTTTGGCCGAGGCCGGCCGTGGTGTGGCGGCGGGGGCTGGCCGTGGTGTGGTGGCGGGGGTTGAGGGTGGGCGACCCCGCGCTCTTGGCGCCGGGTCGGCGGGTCGGGACGGCGGTGGAACTCGGCGCTCTGGTACGGCGGGTGCCGCAGGTGATGCGGGTGATGCGGGTGATGTGGCACCGGCTCGGGTCATCCGGCCGAACCCCGACGGGCCCGGGTGGCACTGGGAGAGCGCGGACGAGCCTGCGGCGGACGAGCCTGCGGTGGATGCGCGGGCGAGTGGCCGGGAGCACGCCCCGGGTAGCCGGGCTCTGGGTGACCGGGGTCCCGACGGCGGGGTGAGTGGGCGGGTGGTGTTCGGGGCCGACACCGACCCCGAACCCGTGGCGGCCGAGCACGAGCCGGAACCTCGGGTGACTGGGCGTGAAGTGGAGCCCCGAGTGGCCGGGCGCGGAGCGGAACCCCGAGTGGCCGGGCGCGGAGCGGAGCCTCGGGTGACTGGGCGTGAAGTGGAGCCTCGGGTGAGCGGGCGTGATGCGGAGGCGTTGGGCGGGCGGGTGCCGGAGTCTCGGGTGGGCGGGCCCTTGCGGAAGTTGCCCTACTCGCGGAGCGAGGTTTCGGTGCCGGTCGACGATGTGGAGGTTGGGTGGGTCAAGGTTACGGCCGGCCGTACCAGGGTGGTCAGGGCTGTGCCGGGTGGGTGGGTTTGGGTGGAGGTTGAGTCGTGACGGTCGCCGCCACCCGGGTGGAGGGGGCTTGGGCCGGGTTGTTCGGGGTGGTGGGGCTGGCGGGGTTCGTGACGACGCTGGACAACACGGTCGTGACGGTCGCGGTGCCCACGATGCGGCGGGAACTGGGGGCGCGGCTGGCGGCCATGGAGTGGGTGGGCACGGGGTATGTGATCACGTTTGCCGGCTGATGCTCGCCGGGGGACGGTTGGCCGACCTTTGGGGGCGGCGGCGGGTGCTGGTGGCGGGGATGGCGGTGTTCAGCGCTGCTTCGCTGGTCGCGGGGATGGCCGGGGCCGTGGAGGTGCTGGTGGCGGCACGGGTGGTGCAGGGGATGGGGGCGGCGATGGTGTTGCCTGCCACGTTGGCCGTGCTGGCGGGTGCCGGGGAGCGGCGGCGGTCGGCGGGGATCGCGGTGTGGATGGCCTCCGGTGCGGCGGCGTTGGCGCTCGGGCCGGTGGTTGGCGGGTACTTGAGCGAGCACGCGCACTGGGGGTGGGTGTTCCTGATCAACGTGCCGCTGGGGGCGGCGGTGATCGGCCTGGCCCTCGTCGCCCTGCCCCCAGACCCTCAACCCAGCTCTAGGCCCAGCCCTAGTTCTAGCCCTGGCTCTAGCTCTAGCTCTGGTTCTAGCCTCCGCTCCAGCCCCAGTTCTAGCCCTGGCTCTAGCTCTAGCTCTGGTTCTAGCCTCCGCTCCAGCTCCAGCTCTAGCCCTGGCTCTAGCTCTGGTTCCCGCTCCACGACCAGCTCTGGTTCCTGCTCCACGACCGAGGCTGGTTCCCGATCCAGGGCCGACGCTGGTTCCGGGTTGGGGGATGGCTCCGGTTCTCGCTTTGGGTTTGGGGTTGGGGGGCGGGTTTGGGTGGGGGTGGATGTGCCGGGGGTGGTGTGTTCGGGGGCGTTTCTGGGGGCGGGGACCTTTGTGCTCATCCACGGGGCTGAGTACGGCTGGGCCCGGCCGCCCATCGTCCTGGGTGTGGTGGTGAGCCTGGTGGCGGGGGTGGCGTTCGTGGTCGTGGAGCGGCGGGCGGCGCGGCCGATGGTGGATCTGGCGCTGTTCCGGGTTCGCAGCTTCAGCGGCGGTGTGGTGGCGCAGGTGCTCTGGGGGCTCGGGGTGAACGGGGTGTTCTTCTACACCGCGATCTTTCTGCAGGACGTGCTCGGGTTCACGCCGTCGGCCTCTGGGCTGGCGTTCGTGCCGCTGGCCCTGCTGGTGGTGGCGACCGCGCCGCTGGTGCCGTGGGTGGAGCGGTGGGCGGGAGCGGGGCGTACCGTCGCGGCGGGTCTCTTGCTGGTGGCGGGCGGGATGGTGGTGGCGGCGTTTCTGCGGCCGGGGGACGGGTGGGGAGATCTGCTGCCCGCTGTCTGCGCGATCGGGGTGGGGTCGGCGTTGACGATGCCGCTGGGTTCGGCGGTGCTCGGTGCGGTGCCGGAGGAGCGGGCCGGGGTGGCGGGCGGGGTGTTCAGCGTGAGCCGGGAGATCTCCGGGCTGTTCGGGATCGCGGGGGTGGGCGGGGTGGTGCACGCCGTGGGGACGTTCGCCGCCGGGTACACAGTCGGGCTGCTCGCCGCCGCCGCGCTCGTGCTTGCCGGGGCGCTGGTCAGCTTGTCGAGCCTGCCGTGAGGGTCCGGAGCAGGGCGGGTGTGAGGGTCCGGACCTGGCCTGGTGTGAGGGTCCGGAGTACGTCTGGGGTGAGGGTTCGGACTTGGTCTGGGGTGAGGGTTCGGACCTGGCCTGGTGTGAGGGTCCGGACTCGGTCTGGTGTGAGGGTCTGGAGTCGGCTTGGTGTGCGGGGTGGTGGGACGTGAGGGTGGCTGTGCTGGCTCTGGGGTCGCGGGGGGACACGCAGCCCTGCGTGGCGCTGGCCCACGGGCTGGCCCGGCGCGGGCATGACGTGGTGGTCGTGGCGGCTCGGCGGTACGCGCCGCTGGTCGGGGAGGGGGTGGGGTTCGCGGGGCTCAGTGTGGATCCGGTGGCGGTGGCCGGGAGTGCCGAGGGGCGGGCGTGGCTGGAGAGCGGGCCGCTGGGGTTCGTGCGGGGGTTCAGGGCCGTGGTCGAGCCGCTCGCCGAGACGTTGGTGGGCGAGGTGGACGCGGCCTGCCGGAAGGCCGATCTGGTGCTCGCTCCCGCTCTCGGCGCCTTCGGCAGGCATCTGCGCGACCGGTACGGCATGCCGTACCGCATCCTGCACTTCCAGCCCGGCCACCCCACGACGGCCTTCCCGAACCCGCTGATCCCCGCGCGGACCCTGGGCCGCCTCGGGAACAGGGCCAGCTACGCCCTGGTCGAGCGGCTCGGCTGGCTGATGCTCGGCCGGATGGTCAACCGGCTGCGGGCGCGGACGCTCGGGCTGGGCAGGTTGCGGGGGAGTCCGTTCGCGGCCGATCGGCGGGATCGGGTGCCGGTCTTGTGTGGGTTTAGTGGGCATGTGGTGCCGCGCCCGGCGGACTGGCCCGGCCATGTGCGGCAGACCGGGTACTGGACGTCGGACGCGAAAGAGCTTGGGGACGAACTGACCGCGTTCCTGGAGGCGGGGCCGCGTCCGGTCTACGTGGGGTTCGGGAGCATGGTGCCGGATGATCCGGCGCGGACGGCCGAGCAGGTTTCGGCCGCGCTCCGGCTGGCCGGGGTGCGGGCCGTGGTCCAGGGGCTGCCGGTGGAGCGGTCGGAGGCGGTGCTGCCGGTGGGGGAGGTGGCGCACGAGGCGTTGTTCGCGCGGGTCCGGGCCGTGGTGCACCACGGTGGCGCGGGGACCACGGGCGCGGCGCTGCGGGCGGGGGTGCCGGGCGTGGTGTGCCCGTTCTTCTCCGATCAGCCGTTCTGGGGGCTGCGGGTGGCGGCGCTGGGTGCGGGGCCGCCGCCGTTGCCGATCTCGCGGTTGGTGGCGGGAGAACTGGCTGCGCGGCTGCGGGCCGTACCGCAATATGAGGAAAAATCGCAGCACATCGGGCGGTTACTGCGCGCTGAAGACGGAGTGAAGAACGCTGTGGATCTCATTGAAGAGAGCTGATCGTCCCAGTAGTGTGCTTCATGCCCCCTTGATCCTCCCAGAGTAGGTGCCATGCGACTTCGTCCGCTCATCGTCACCGGACTCGCACTGTCGATGCTGGGCATCGGGATTCCCGCCTGGTCGGCGGACGACCCCCGCAGCTGCAACGACCTCATGTCGAGCGACACGCCCGCCTATGTCATGTGCACATGGCTGGCCACGCCCGAGGAGGCCGCCGACATCGCGAGGTTCTGGCTGGACAACGACGGCGAGAACATGAAGAACGCCGGGCCCAACAGCGAGGTCGGCGTCGACTGCAGCGAGGCCGAGAACGCCTGCGACCCCAACCTCGAAGGCGACGGCGAGATGCACGACGTCGGCTCGCCCGACGTGGAGGGGTCCGAGGACGGCGGTACGCCCGACGCCTGCCCCGACGGCACCAAGTGCCACATCGACCCCGACGAGGTCTCCGCGACCGAGGCCGCCGCCGCCGAGAAGACCGCGGCCGGGCAGAGCGCCAAGACCGCGCGCACCGACGGCATGCGGGTGTGGATCGACGCCGAGCTCGCAGACGACTGGAAGGCCGGCAAGCTGGCCGAGGCCGCCAAGAAGGTCGCCGCCCTGGCCGCCCAGCCGGGTGTGGTGGGCGTGCGGTTCAGCTCGCAGGTCGGCTACAACAAGACGCTGCAGACCGCCGAGGAACTGGACACGTTCATCACCGAGGCCGCTCACGCGCTGCGCCAGGCCGTGCCCGGCAAGAAGCTGGCCATCCACACCGTCGTCCCGGCCCTGGGCTGCGGCGCGAACGAGGCCTGCAGGACGGAGATCGGCAAGAAGTACCCGCTGCTCGACCCCGACAAGGTCGGCGCCTGGCTGAAGGCGGGCCTGGTCGACCAGCTCGCCCTGGACAACGGCCACCTGTCCACCGAGTACGCCACCTGGCGGATCGACGCCGCCGAGGCCCAGCGCAACCAGTGGATCCAGGTACGGGCCCGCGCCTGGGACTCCTGGGCGCACATCGCCGCCGAGGACGCCGTCTTCACCGGTCCCGGCGCCTCCCAGCTGACGACCGAGCAGGCCACGAAGACCATCACCGACCGCGTCGCCACCCCGCTGCAGGCCGACGCCGTCGAGACCGTCATCCTCTGGACCCGCTGGCAGGACGCCAAGGGCTCGGTCAACCGGGTGCTGGGCGACAAGCTCGCCGATAACGCCACGTGGGAGCAGCTCAAGAAGCTCGACGCGGTCAAGGCGAGGCTGGCCACGATCTACGACCCGGCAACGCCCGAGGTCGACCAGGCCGCCGATCTGAAGAAGCTCTCCGAGGTCTTCTCCACGGTGTACGTACGCGCCGCCTGAACCGCATCAGAATGAGCCCGCGCCCGGCGCGGGCTTTTTCTTTTTCTTTTCGGTGGCAAAGAGCGGACAATGGCCTTGCCTTCCTCGATTTCCTGACAGAAAGTCAGGGCGTCAAATGCACGGCCCGCGACCGAGGAGGTACCCCAATGGTCCGACGCTGGTTATCCGTCGCCTTCGCGATCTGCGCGACGGCGATTCTCGTGGCCCCGCCCGCCACGGCGCTGGTACTGCCCACCCCGCGGGCCTTCGTCTCCAACCTGGATCTGGACTGCTTCAAAACAAACCCATATCAGCCGCCCGCAACCACCCTTACGCTCAGGCACCTCAATCCGCAACTAGGTGACCTGCCCATTCAGACGGTCACGCTCGGCGCCCGCGAACAATTATGTGTTCCGGTCGCGAAGAACAATGTGATTCCGCCGCCCGGCGTCCTCGACTTCGTCAGATTCGTCGACCTGTCCTGCTACCGGATCACCGGCCCGTCGATCAACAGGACCATCGTCCTCCACCACCTCAACCCGGTCCTGCAGGACCAGCCGCGCAAGCAGGTCGTGCTGAACCAGCCGCAGCAACTCTGCGTGCCCGTGGCCAAGAACGGCGTGCTCCCGTCCGCCGAGGTCCTTTCGGTGATCCGCCACATCGACCTCGAGTGCTACGGCTTCACACCCAACCCGGTCATGAACAAGACGCTGAACCTCAGGCAGCTCAACCCGGTGCTGAGCAACATCCCGCCGGCCAACGTGCAGGTCCTCGCCGCCCGCCAGCTCTGTGCGCCCGTGCAGAAGCGCGGCGACAACATCCCCGCCGCGACGCTGAACATCGTGCGCTGGCTGGACCTGGAGAAGTACGACGTCAACGCCGCCACCACCGCGCCGGTGACGCTGAACCTGCGCCACCTCAACCCCGTACTCGGGCAGTTGCCCGGCGAGACGGCGACGCTCACCGGCCGCTCCCAGCTGGCCGTGCCGGTGGCCAAGAACGGCATGGTCCCGCCCGGGTGATCTCCGAAGGGGGATGACGCCGTACGGCAGCGGCCCGGAGCCGGGCGGCGTCGGGCGGGGTCAACGACCGCTGGAGAGCTGCCAGCCGTCCCTGACCCCGCCCTTACCAATGCCCAGCGCGGCCAGGATCATCGGGAACGACGCCTTGAACTCCCTCGTCCAGTACGGCCACGTGTGCGTCCCGTTGGCGTACAGGTTGAGCGTGTGCCGGATGCCGAGCCCGTTCAGCCGCCGCGAGAGCGCCTTCGCCGTGTACGCCGAGATCGGCTCGCCCAGGTGGGCCGGATGCCAGGGCGAGCCGGGCGGGTCCAGCGGGCCGAGGAAGCTCGTGGTGCCGCTGGAGATGTACAGGCTCGTGCCCTTCAGGCCGGGCGCCAGCGCCATCGGGTCGTTCATCGCCCAGACTTTCTTGTCCTTGACCGGGTCGCCCCACAGGGCCTTCGGGTTCTGCTTCTCGCTGGCCTGCGCGTTCATGATGACCTCGGGGATGCCGGGGAGCCCGGTGGCCAGGATGCCGCTGTAGGAGCCGGCGAAGCGGAACATTCCGGGGTAGCGGGCCGCGTACTTCATCGCGCCGTAGGCGCCCATGGACAGGCCGGCGATGGCGCGCCGCGTGCCGCCCCGGTAGCCGATCTCCACCAGGCGGCGTACCTCGTAGGTGTGGAAGGTGGCCCATTTCGGGGTGCCGCCGCGGCCGCCGTTGTACCAGTCCGAGTAATTTCCCGCCCGTCCCGCCTCGGGCATGACCACGATCGTGTCCACGTTCTCGGTGAACGCCGCGACGTCGGTCATCCGGGTCCAGGAGGTGTAGTCGTCGGCGCCGCCGTGCAGCAGGTACAGCACCGGCCAGGTCCGCTTCGCCGACTTCGACCAGCCTTTGGGCAGCAGCAGGCGTACCGGCATCATCCGCCCGATCGACGGCGAGGAGATGAGGATGTCCAGCGTGCGCGGCCCGAGCCACCGCTCGCGCACCACCCGGGCGCTGCCGGGTAGCGCCTTCTGCCAGGGCGCGCTCCGCCGGGTGCCTTCCGGTACGGCCGGCGCCTTCGTCGGCCCGCCCTCCGGCACGATCGACCAGTCGGGATCGGCCACCGCGGGCGTGGCGCCGGCGGCGAGGATGAACGTGATGGCCAGGGCCGTCAGGGCGCGCGATCGCATGGTGGGTTCCTCCGCCGGTGAGGCTAGGGCTCCGCGCGGGGGCGGGCTATGAACCCGCGGCAACGAATCGGCCCGCCAGTTGTCACCCGCGTGACAAATCGCTCCGGAGGAATGTTCGGCACGGGCCTGCCCCCGGCCCCGGCCTCCTGGGTAGGTTGGCCGATCACCCCGGCAGCATGGGAGCGCACGTGGACGTCCGTGGCTTTCTCCTTGAACGGCTCGCGGCCCGGCTGGCCGGCGAGGACGTCGATCCGGACCGGCCGCTGGAGGAGTACGGGCTGTCGTCCAGGGACGCCGTGGCGGTCGCGGGAGAGCTGTCGGAGCTGCTCGGCCGGGACCTGAGCCCCACCCTCGTCTGGGCGAGCCCGACCGTGAACCAGCTGGTCCGCGCCCTGTCCGAACCGCCGGTGACCTTGCGACGGCAGCACGCCCGCGCGGAGGACGAGCCGATCGCGGTGATCGGAGCCGGGTGCCGGGTGCCGGGCGCGCACGGGCCGGAGGAGTTCTGGCGGCTGCTCATGGACGGTCGGGACGCGGTCGGGACCGTGCCCGGCTCTCGCTGGGCGCCCTTCGACGACGGCTCCGCCTCGGCCGGGGAGGCGCTGGCCAGGACGACGCGGCACGGCGGGTTCCTGGCGGACGTGGCCGGGTTCGACGCCGAGTTCTTCGGCATCGCGCCCGGTGAGGCGGCGGTCATGGATCCGCAGCACCGGTTGCTGCTGGAGACCGCTTGGGAGGCGCTGGAGCACGCCGGCATCGCGCCGCGGGGTTTGCGCGGGAGCCGTACCGGGACATTTGTTGGTATTTCCGGAAATGAGTATGCCTACCTGACCACCGCCGACCCGGCCAAGGTCGACGCCTGGACGGCGACCGGGGCGGCGTTGAGCATCGCCGCGAACCGCCTGTCCTACCTGCTCGACCTGCGCGGGCCCTCCCTGGCCGTGGACACCGCCTGCTCGTCCTCGCTGGTGGCCGCCCACCTGGCGGTACGCAGCCTGCGCGCCGGCGAGAGCGACCTGGCGCTGGCGGCGGGCGTCAACCTGCTGCTGTCACCGATCATCACCATGGCCTTCGACCAGGGCGGCGGCACCTCGCCCACCGGCCGATGCCGCGCCTTCGACGCCTCGGCCGACGGCATGGTACGCGCGGAAGGCTGCGGCGTCGTGGTGCTCAAACGGCTCCCCGACGCGCTGCGCGACGGCGACCGCGTGCTGGCCATGATCACCGGCACCGGCGTCAACCAGGACGGCCGCTCCAACGGCCTGGTCGCCCCCAACCCGCAGGCGCAGGAGTCGCTGCTGAGACAGGTACACGCCGGCCTCCCCGACCCCGCCTACATCGAGGCCCACGGAACCGGCACGTACCTGGGCGACCCGATCGAGGCCGCGGCCGTGGCCGCCGCGTTCCCCGGCGGGCGGGTGCTGCTGGGCTCGGCCAAGTCGAACCTCGGCCACCTGGAGGCGGCGGCGGGCGTGACCGGCCTCATCAAGACCGTCCTGGCGCTGCACCATGGCGTCATCCCACCCAGCATCCACTTCACGACCCCCAACCCGCACATCCCATGGGAGCGCCTGTCCGTGGTCACCGAGCCCACCCCCTGGCCACGGCCCCGCGCGGGTGTGTCGTCGTTCGGCTTCGGCGGCACCAACGCCCACGTCGCCCTCACCGCCGCCCCTCCCGCCACCGTCCTCGTGCCCGACACGGCCAAGCACGTGTTCACCATCAGTGACGTCGGCGCGGACCGGGTGCGGGCCCACGCCGGGCTACTGGCGGAGTGGGTCACCGGCCGGGACCGGGCGTTGGAGGACGTGGCCCACACGCTGGCCAGGCGGGCCGGACGGGGACGGTTCGCCGCCGCCGTCGTGGCCGCCACCTCCGGCGAACTCGCCGAAAGCCTGCGCACCGCACGCCCGTTCGCCCTCCCACCCGTCTGCGCGGGTCCCGTGTGGGTCTTCAGCGGGTACGGCGGGCAGTGGCGCGACATGGGCCGCCACCTCTACGAGACGGAACCCGCCTACCGGGCCGCCCTCGACGACCTGGCCCCGCTCCTGAGAGCCGAAGCGGGCATCGACCTCTGGACCACCCCCGAGGGCGTCGCCCGGGCCCAGCCCCTGATCTTCGCCACCCAGATCGCCCTGGCCAGGCTCTGGCAGGCGTACGGCATCCGCCCAGCCGCCGTGATCGGCCACTCGATGGGCGAGGTGGCCGCCGCGGTGGTGGCCGGTGGGCTGAACCCGCGTGACGCGGTCCGGGTGATCTGCCGCCGCGCCCGGCTCCTGGGCACACTCGGCGGCGGAGGCGCGATGGCGATCGTCGAGGCGGCGGCGGACGAGATCCCGGACACCCTCCACGTCGCCGTCCACACCTCACCCCGCCAGACCGTGATCACCGGTGACCCTGGCCTGGTGGCGGAGTTCGCCGGGAGGATCGCCGCCTCCGGCCGGCTGGCCAGGACGCTGACGGCCGAAGGCGCCGGCCATTCGCCGCAGGTCAAGCCGTTGCTCCCGCTGATCAGGGAGGAACTGGCCGGCATCGATCCGGGTAAACCGGCTCTGCCGTACTACTCGACGGTCCTGGATGACCCGCGAGAGGTGCCGGTCTTCGAGGCCGCGTACTGGGCGGCCGGAGTACGGCGCCCGGTGCGCCTGGCCCAGGCGGTACGCGCCGCCGCCGAAGACGGATTCACCGTCTTCACCGAAATCGGCCCGCACCCCCTCCTCACCTCCGCCCTCCGCGACACGCTCACGGGCGGCGGCGGGGCGCTCGTCACCCACTCGCTACGCCGCGAGGACGACGGGGAGTTCTACGCGCAGGCGGCGACGGTGGCCGCCGCCATCCCGCCGAGGACGGCAGGGCGGATCGTGGACGTCCCGCACGCGCCCTGGCGGCACGAGCGCCACTGGGTTCCGCCGCACCGCCGCGCCGGGACACCGGCCGATGGCGTGCACCGCTTGCTGGGGTCACACGTGGAGACCCCCGACGGCCACGTGTGGAGCACCACCCTGGACGACCTGTCCGACGCCCCATGGCGCCTCGGCCCCGCCACCTGGCACCGCCACGGCCGCCCGGTACTGCCGGTCACCGTGGTCGCCCGCCTCGCCCACGCGGCCGCCCGCGAGGTTCACGGCGCGATGCCGCTGCACGACGTGGTGCTGCACGCTCTCCTGCCGCTGCCCGCGCGCGTCACGGTGACGCTGTCCGGCGGGGTCGTCAGCGTCGGTGCCAAGGACGCCGCCGGGATCTGGAAGGTGTACGGCACCGCCGCGCTCACCCCCGGCCCGGCGGCGGAGGGCGTGGAGAGGGTGGGCCGGGTGCGGGCGGACGGGACGTTGGAGGGGGTGGAGATCCGGGATGTTCCGCCGCACGAGGTTCCGGCCCCGCTGGAGGACAAGCTGGTCGAGCGGGTCTGGGCCGAGGCGCCTCCCGGAAAGGAGGGTTCGGGGCCCCGGCCGGTGGTCGTGGTGCCGCGGGGGCTGGACCCGGCCGGGACGCAGGAGCTGATCCTGCGCATCGCCCGCGAGGCGTCCACGGGCGAACGGCTGACGATCGTGACCCGGCGGGCGCAGGCCGTTCTCGAAGGCGAGAAGCCCGATCCCGGTCCCGCGTCGTTGCGGGGGCTGGTCAGGGTGCTGGCCCTGGAACGTCCGGAACTGCGGGCCGTGCTGGTGGACGTGGACGACCTTGCCGTCCTGGACCGGGAACGGGTCTGCGACGACGCCGAGGACGAGGTGGCCTGGCGGGACGGCACCCGCTACGCCGCCCGGCTCAGGCGCATGGTCCTGCCGCCCGCCGCCCCTGCCCGGCCCGGGCGCGGGGATCCGGTGGTGGGGCCGGGGGCGTACGTGGTGACGGGTGGGTTCGGGCGGCTCGGGCAGGCGGTGGCGCGGTGGCTGGCTGATCGGGGAGCCACGCGGATCGTGTTGAACGGCCGCTCGGCGCCTGAGGACCACACCGGGCTGCCGTCTGGTGCGGTGGTGGTCGCGGGGGATCTGGCGGAGGCCGGTACGGCGGAGCGGCTGGCTGGGGCGGCCACCGAGGGCGGGATGCGGCTGCGTGGGGTGGTGCACGCGGCCGGGGTGCTCGACGACCGGCTGATGGCCGATCTCGATGCGGACAGTCTCCGCAGGGTGTGGAACGGGAAGGTCGCCGGTGGGCTCCGGCTGCATGAGGCCACCCGGGAGGCGGACTGGTGGGTGGCGTTCTCCTCGGCGGCCGCGTTGCTGGGTTCACCCGGACAGGGTGCCTACGCCGCCGCCAACGCCTGGCTGGACGCGCTCTGCCAGGTGCGCCGGTCGGAGGGGTCGGTGGCCGTCTCCGTCAACTGGGGGACCTGGGTGGGGGCTTCAGCTCTGCCCGCTGTGGAGGCGATCACCTTGGACGAAGGGATCGAGGCGCTGGAGGCGCTTCTGCTGCGGGGATGTTCGGCTGGAGTGGTCAAGCTCGACGCCGGAGCGGCGGTGGCGGCGTTTCCCGGGGTTGGGCGCATGCCGTACTTCTCGGAGGTGGTGGAAGGGGAGGCGGACGCGGGCGGGGACGTGTCCGCGCGGGTCCGGGGGCGGGTGGCGGCGGTGCTGGGGGTTGACCCGGGGCGGCTCGATGACGGGAGCGTGCTCACCGAGCTGGGGCTGGACTCGCTGGCGGCCACGCGGTTGCGTGGGCTGATCGAGTACGACTTCGGGGTGGTGGTGCCGGTGGCGCCGCTGCTCAACGGGGGGACGCTCGGGGAACTGGTCGCGGCGGTGACCGGGGTGCCCGCCCGGGTGATCGGGCCCAGGGACGCGGCCGAGCGGCAGGTGGTGCGGGTGCTGGCCGCGTTGATGGGGTACGAGCCTTCGGTCACCGACACCGTGCCGCCCGAGGTGGTGCCGGTGGCGCTGGACGTGCTGGGGCGTGAGGTGGGCAGCCGCGTCGTCACCGCCGGGACACCCGAGGCTCGGATCTGCGACCTGGCCGACGCCATCAGGGCGGTGGACGAGGTGGAGGCGGAACGCGGGCTCCTCCGCCCTCTCAACCACCACGCCAGAACCCACCCGGCAACCTCAGAGCGCCTCGGGCCGGCCGGGCCGGAGGGGCTGATCCGGGCAAACGCCGGGCCGGTGGGGGAGGCGGCCGGGGGGAGCGTCGGGCAGGGCGGGGTGGTCCGGGGGGCGTTGTTCTTGGGGCATCCGGCCGGGGGGACGACCGGGGTCTACACCTTGCTGGCCTCCCGGCTGGCTCTGCCGGTCTTCGGGCTGGAGCGGATCGACGATCCTGAGCTGGGCATCCCTGAGCGTGCGGCCCTCTACGCCGAGCAGATCCGGCGCACCGGGCCGGGGCCGTACCGGCTGGGAGGGTGGTCGTTCGGGGGGATTCTGGCGTTTGAGACGGGGCGGTTGCTGGGCGCCGAGTGTGAGGTCGTGGTGATGATCGACTCCGGGCTGCCCGAGGTGGTGCCGGAGGAGGACCGGCTGTTGCTTCATGCCCAGAGATATGCGGACTTCGCGGGATATCTCGGGAAAACGTATGGGGTGCGGGTGCGGCTTGAGCGGGACGAGCTGGCCTCGCTGGACGAGCAGGGCCAGTTGGATCTGGCGGAGGCCCGCATCGCCGAGTCGGGCGTCCTGGGCATGCTCAGCCCGGCCATCCTCCGCCACCAGATCACCTCCCACGAGGACACCCGCGCCATAGAGCGCTACCGCCCGGGAGTCCACACCGGCCGCGTGCTCCTGTACCGCAGCACGGAATCCACTCCCTGGGCCGTGGAGGACACGCGCTACCTGCACCACGACGACCCTGCCAGAGGCTTCGCCCCGTTCAGCCCCGCCCTGGAGATCGTCGAGGTGCCGGGCTCGCACCACCTCAACCTTCTGGACCCGCCCCACGTCGAGTTCGTCGCCGCCCACCTGGAGGACCTGCTATGAACCTGGCACAGGCCGTTGCCGCCGGCGCGCCGCCCGAGGAGCTGGCCCGTCTGGACGTGCCCTCCACCTACCGCGCCGCCTACATCCACCGCGACGAGATCGGCATGTTCAAGGCGGCCCCTCACACCGGCACCGACAAGGACGTACGGCTGTCGCTGCACGTGGGCCAGGTGCCGATGCCGGAGCTGGCTCCCGACGAGGTGCTGGTCGCGGTCATGGCCGGCGCGATCAACTACAACACGGTGTGGTCGGCGATGTTCGAGCCGATCCCGACCTTCGCCTTCCTGGAACGGCTGGGCCGCACCGACCCGCGCCACGACCTGTCCACGCACGTCCTCGGCTCCGACGCCGCGGGTGTGGTCGTGCGCACGGGCGCGGCCGTACGCCGGTGGAAGGTCGGCGATCGGGTGGTGGCCGGGCCCGCGTACGTGGACGGCGAGGACCCGATCGCCCAGCACGACGGGATGCTGGCCGCGGACCTTCGGGCGTGGGGGTTCGAGACCAATTTCGGCGGGCTGGCGGACTTCGCGGTGGTCAAGGCCACCCAGTTGCTGGCCAAGCCGCGGCATCTGAGCTGGGAAGAAGCGGCCTGCAACCTGCTGTGCGCCGCGACCGCGTACCGGATGCTGGTGGGGGAGCGCGGCGCGCGGATGCGGCAGGGCGACGTCGTGCTGTTGTGGGGGGCGACGGGCGGCCTCGGCGGGTACGGCGTGCAGCTCGTGAAGAACGGGGGCGGCATTCCGGTCGGGGTGGTGAGTTCGCCGGAGAAGGGCGAGTTGCTGCGCGCCATGGGGTGTGAGCATGTGATCGACCGGTCGGGGTTCGAGGATCTGGCCGACGAGAAGGACTGGCGGCGGCTCGGGGCCGAGGTGCGCAGGCTGGTGGGGGAGGATCCGGGGATCGTGTTCGAGCACACGGGCCGGGAGACGTTCGGCGCCTCGGTCTACGTGGCCAGGCGCGGCGGCGCGGTGGTGACGTGCGGGTCGTCGAGCGGCTACGACCACACCTACGACAACCGGCACCTGTGGATGAAGCTCAAGCGGATCATCGGCTCCCACGGGGCGAACTACCAGGAGTGCCACGAGGTCAACCGGCTGATCTCGCTGGGGATGGTGCATCCGACGCTGTCGCGGGTCTATCCGCTGGAGCGGGCGGGGGAGGCGGCGCGGGCCGTACAGACGAACCGGCATGTCGGGAAGGTCGGGGTGCTCGCGCTCGCGCCCGGGGAGGACCTCGGGGTCGAGGACCACGCGCTGCGGGAGCGGATCGGGGAGGAACGGCTCAGGTTGTTCCGCCGAGCGCCTGCCGCGCCCTGAGCACGATCTCCAGCTCGAAGCGGATGTCGGGGTCGGCGAGCTGGTCGCCGTAGAGCTCCTCCAGCTGGCGCAGCCGGTAGCGGACGGTCTGCGGGTGTACGTGCAGCCGCGCGGCCACCTCCCCGGCGCCCCTGCCGTGGCGCAACCAGGCCAGCAACGTCTCCGCGAGCCGGTCCTGCTGGGTGGGCCGCAGGTGCGCCAGCGGCGCGAGCCGCGTCTCGGCCAGCGCGTCGACCAGCTCCTCGTCCTTGAACACGACCAGCGTCGCCATGTGGTCGGCGCACCTCAGGAGCCCGCGCGGCAGCACGCCGCGCGTGGACAACTCCAGCGCCTCGCTGGCCCACCGTAGCGACGTCGAAGCCGAAGCAAGGGGTACGGCGGGCCCGATCGCCGCCTTCAGCCCCCGCAGCGCGACGTCCATCGCCTGGCCCTGTCCGCGTGGATCGGGCACGAGCAGGCACGGATGGGCGCGCTCAAGACCGGTGAGCACGTCGGGCGGCAGCGCGGGCCGGCGGTAGGCGCCGTGCTGGTCGCCCAGCGCCACGCAGGCCACGGTCTTGGGCAGCCGCCAGCCGGCCGCCTTGGCCAGATCGGCGATGGCCTCCTGGCCGGCGGGCGGCCGGCTGAGCAGCAGGTCGAGCAGGCGGGTGCGGCGGCGTTCGATCTCTCCGGCGGCGTGCGCCTTCGCCTCGTCGAAGCCTTCCGCGGCGGCGTCGGCGAGCTGGTCGAGGTAGACGAAGATGGCCTCGCCCAGGTCGTAGAGCGACTGGGGGGACAGGCCGAGTGGCTCGGCGATCTCGGTGAGCCGCCGCCAGCCCACCCGGGCGCCGAGGCGCAGCGCGGTCTGCAGGGGTTCGAGGTTACGGCCTTCGGCGGCCTCGCCCCGGCCGATCATGCGGAACGGCTCGGGGTCCCAGGCGGCGTCAGGGTTCTCGATGCGGTCGAGGAAGCCGTAGATGGCCTGCTCCACGGCCATCCGGATGACCTTGATGTACGCCTCGTCCGAGGGGCGGGCGTACTCGGGGATGCGGGCCTGGATCTCCTCGATCACCTCGGTGGAGACCCGGCCGATGCCCTGCCGGAGTGTCGTCACGACGTCCGCGGGCGTCCGGGTGTCGCTCCTGATGGCCATGGTCCCTCCCGACGCCATTGTGACTTATGCGTCAGAAGAGTGGGTAGCAAGTGCTTGTTTTTGTCACCGTTCGAGGAAGGTGCCGAGCTCCCGCACGTTGATCAGCCCGTCGCCGTCGAGGTCGAGCTGCTTGACTGCCTCTTCGGCGCGCTCAAGCGTGACCGGCTGGCCCATGATCTCCATCAGCCGCACGAACTCCTCGGGCGAGATGAGCCCGTCGTTGTCGGCGTCGATCAGCTTGAAGGTCGCCTCGTAGTCGTTCATTGATGTTCCTCCTGTGTCGGGTCAGACCTTAGTGGCGAATCGGCGGAGCGAGTCGATAAATGCCACGACTTGCAGGCGTTTGTCGAGGGGCCACGCCTACCCCACCGATCCCCCCTTCGAACACGCCGTCATGAACACGATCGAGGGGACCGGCACGTGCGCCCATGCCGAGCCCCCGGATCCCACCGGACGCCCGCCGCCGCAGAAACCTCGTCCTCTCCCGCGCCTCGGCATGCCCCGCACCTCGGTTTCCCTCGCGCCTTGGTGGTCGGCTCCAGGGGGCTGAACTGCTCCCAAGCTTGATGTGTCCGCCTGGAAGTCGCAGGCGCAGGTCGGAAATATCCGGCTAAGGTCAGATCTCATGGGGGAAAATCTCGTCATCCATTCCGCGCCCAACCTGCGCGACGTCGGCGGCCAGGCCACCAGGGACGGCAGGAAGGTCCGCACCGGCCTGGCCTTCCGGGCCGGTGCCCTCGACCGGCTCGACGAGCAGGACCAGCGCCGCCTGCACGACGCCGGCGTGCGGCTGGTGTGCGACTTGCGTACCTCCACCGAACGCTCCGAGCAGCCCGACCGCCTGGCCGACGGCGTCACGTACCTCGTGCTTGACGTGCAGCGCGGGGGCGGTCACGGGGCCGACATCGCCTCCCTGTTCACCTCTCCCGGCCAGGCGGAGGCGCTGCGCTCACCGCGGGACGCGGAGAAGTTCATCGTCGAGGTCTACCGCTCCTTCATCACCACTCAGGAGGCCCACGAGGCCTACGCCGACCTCCTGCGCGCCCTCGCGAAGCCCGGCACCCTCTTCCACTGCACCGCCGGCAAGGACCGCACCGGCTGGGCCGCCGCCCTGCTCCTCACCCTGCTGGGTGTGGACCGCGAGACCGTCATGGCCGACTACCTGGCCAGCAACGCCCACCTGGAAGCCCTGGCCGTGGGCGTCTACGCCCTGGCGGCCCAGCACGGCATCGACAGCGAGCTGGTCCGCCCGCTGCTGGAGGTCCGCGAGGACTACCTCAATGCGGCTTTCGACCAGATCGAAGCCACATACGGCGATATTTCGGGCTATGTACGGCAAGGCCTTGGCCTGACCGACATCGACCTCCAAGCCCTCCGCGACCTCTACCTCCACTGACGACAGGCCGTAGCGAAGACGCGGTTGGCCGTCCGCGATCTGGATGGCCATGCCCTCGGGCTCGCGGTGGTCGAGTGACTTGGCAGCCGCGGTGAAGCGCCGTTCGACCTGCCGGCCGGTGACCAGGCTGACGCTGGTCAGGTGATCGACGTCCCTCGGATCCGCGCGATCGGGGTCGTCGCCTACAATCTCTCCGCTTTGGACTGAACTTTCAATAAGTATTGAAAGTTCAGTCCACTGGGGTCTATCTTCGGCCGTATGGAGAGGACAGCGCTGCACGACTACGCCGACGAGATCGGCGCGTGGATAGAGGATCTCGGGCTCCCGCGCATGGCCGGGCGCGTCCTGGGCTGGCTGATGGTCTGTGAGCCTCCTCATCAGTCCGCCGACGAGCTGGCCGAGGCGCTGCAGGCCAGCCGCGGCGCCATCAGCATGTCGGTGCGGATGCTGATGGGCGGCGGCTCGGTGGAGCGCCACCCGGTGCCCGGGTCGCGCCGTACCTACTACCGGATCCGGCCGGGGTTCTGGCTGCGTGAGGCCGAGGACAAGGCCCGGATCGCGCGCGAGTGGCGCAAGACCACCGAACGGGGACTGGCGCTGCTGGGCGACCGTAGCGAGGAAAGCCGGCGGCGCATGCAGGAGGCGCACGACATGTACGCCTTTCTGGAGCTGGAGTACGGCCGCATCAAGGATCGATGGCTGGAACATCAAGCGAAGAAGGAAGAATGACCGTTGTCGAGGTCAACGAGCTGACCTTCACCTACCCGAAGTCGGCCGAGCCCGCGGTGAAAGGCATGAGCTTCGCCGTCGAGCAGGGCGAGGTCTTCGGCTTCCTCGGGCCCAGCGGCGCCGGGAAGTCGACCACGCAGAAGATCCTCACCGGGCTGCTCGCCGGTCATGGCGGACAGGCCACGGTCTGGGGGAAGGAACCCGCCGCCTGGGGCAGCGACTACTACCAGCGCGTCGGCGTCTCCTTCGAACTGCCCAACCACTACCACAAGCTCACCGCGCTGGAGAACCTGCGGTTCTTCGCCTCCCTCTACCGCGGGCCGACCGAGGACCCCATGGAGTTACTGGAACGCGTCGGCTTGGCCGAGCACGCCCACGTCAGAACCGGGGCCTACTCCAAGGGCATGGCCATGCGGCTCGTCTTCGTCCGGGCCCTGCTGCACCGGCCGGAACTGCTCTTCCTGGACGAGCCGACCTCCGGCATGGACCCGGTCAACGCCCGCCGGGTCAAGGACGTCATCCGCGAGATCAGCGCCGAAGGCCGCACCGTTTTCCTCACCACCCACGACATGGCCACCGCCGACCAGCTGTGCGACCGGGTGGCGTTCGTCAACGAGGGCATGATCGCCGCCCTCGACACCCCCGCGGAGCACAAGGTCAGCCGCAGCCGGCGCCTGGTGCGTGTCACCTACCGTGACGGCGACCAGCTGACCGACAAGGACTTCCCGCTGGACGGCTTCGCCGACGACCCGGCCTTCCGCGCGCTGACCGCCGGCCACCACGTCGAAGCGCTGCACAGCCAGGAGGCCAGCCTCGAAGATGTCTTCATCGACGTCACCGGAAGGGCCCTGGCATGAGGGCCGCGCTGCTCCTCGACTTCCGGCTGCAGCGCCGTTACGGATTCTGGCACGCCACGGCGTTCGTCATCCTCATCTGGATCGGTGTGCTGTGGATGGTGCCGGACAACCTGCTCGGGGCGGCCATGCCGTACCTGCTGATGGCCGACCTGGAGTTCTTCATGTTCTTCACGGCCGGAGCGCTGTTCTTCGAGAAAGGCGAGCGGACGCTGTTCGCGCTGCTGATCACCCCGCTGCGGTTCGGCGAATACCTGGCGGCCAAGCTGCTGTCCATGGCCGCCCTCGCCTTCCTCACCTGCGCCGTCGTGGTGCTGGCCGACTACGGGCCGGGCTTCGACCCGCTGGCCCTGCTGGCCGGGGTGACGGCGATGACGCTGCTGATGGCGCTCGCGGGCTTCGTCACCGCACCGCTGTTCCCGTCGGTCAGCGAGTGGCTGATGCCCTCCACCATCGTGATCGCCCTGGCCAACCTGCCGTTGCTGGACTACTCGGGGCTGGTGCCGCACTGGGCGTTCTACCTGAGCCCGACCGAAGGCGTGGCCCTGCTGCTCGGGTCGGCCTTCCACCAGGTGTCGCTCACCGGCTGGCAGGTGGCCTACGCCGTGTTGTATCCCGCCCTGTGGATCGTGCTGCTGTGCCGTACCGCCCGATGGGTCTTCGACCGGCACGTCGTGACCAGGGAGGGCGGGCGATGAGGCACATGATCGCGGCCTTCTGCCGCAACGACGTGCGGACCGTCCGCCGCGACTCCCTGCTGGTCGGGGTGCTGCTCGGACCCTTCCTGTACGCGGCCTTCCTGTGGTTCCTGCCCGCGGCCACCGCCTTCGCCGACCGGCAATGGGCGTTCGACCTGAACCCCTACCGGTCCCTGATCGTCGGCGCGTTCTGCGTGATGGGCCCGCCACTCCTGCTCAGCGCGGTCATGGCGCTGCAACTGCTGGACGAACGCGACCAGCGCACACTGTCCGCGCTGCGCGTCACCCCCATCCCGCCGGGACTCTATCCCCTCTACCGGGCGGCCATCACCGGTACGGTCACAGCGCTCATGATCGTCGCCTCACTGGCCGTCTCGGGGACGCTGACCGCTCAGCAACTGGGGCGGAGCATCCCGGTGGCCATCGTCGCCGGGCTGCTGGCTCCGGTCATCGGCTTCCTGATGGCCTCCCTCGCACGTAACAAGGTGGAAGGACTGGCGGTGATGCGCGTGCTCGGGCTGACGGTGTTCACCATCCCGTTCATCCCGTTCTTCTTCCTGCACCAGCCGTGGCACCTCGCCTTCGGAATCCTGCCGCCGTACTGGCCGCTGCGCGCGTTCTGGGCGCTCATGGACGGCGGCGCCTACTGGCCGTATCTGCCGGCCGGGCTCATCTACAACACCCTGCTCTGCCTGCTCCTGCTCAAAACGCTGACCCGGCGCATGGCCAGATAGGAAGCGCGACCCTGCTTCCAGCAGGAGGAACACGCGCCCCTCGCGTGAGACCGTCGCCCGGTTCGCTCTTGTCCACCTGCGACGACAATCCGGACTGACCGCACTCCGAAGCTGCTGTTCGCCCCGCCGGCCATGCGGACCGCACGCCGTACAGCCAGCAAAGGATCGCATACAGCCGGCGACGCCTCCTCCGCCTCCGCTACCGGCTCATCCTGGCGGCCAGCGCCGCCCCCACCCGCTGCACGTGCGCGTCCCCGGCCGGATCCAGCCCGGTCAGCGCCGCCACCCGGCGCAGCCGGTAGTCCACGGTGTTGGGATGCAGGTGCAGCGCCTCGGCCGTGGCCCGGCGGGACCGCCCGTGGCGCAGATGCACCTCAAGCGTGCGCAGCAACTCCGGGTACGCGTCCAGCGGATCGAGCAGCGCGGCCAGTTCGCGGGAGGCGGCGGTGGGCCGGGTGAGCTGGTACTCCAGGAGCACGTCCGTCAGCCGGTAGAGTCCGGGCCCGCGGCCGAACCAGCCCACGACGTCCAGCACCTCCCGCGTCTGCCGCATCTGCTCGGGCACCTCCGGGGGCGTGGCGTGGGCCGCCGCGGCGGTCACCGGCCCGCGGCCCGCCTCCGCCAGCCGTCCCACCAGGAGTTCCAGCCGCTCCCATGGCCCCGACCAGGGCAGCAGCGCGGCGCCCGCGGGCCGGTCGAAGAGCGTGCCGGGCGCGAACGCCTCCAGCTCGCGCTCGATCCGGTGCAGCTTGCGCCGCGTGGCCACCGCGCCGCCTTCCCCGGCCGACAGGGACAGGACGGTGTAGGCGGGGGCCAGGCCGTCCACGTGCTCGCCGTTGATAAGGGCCGACAGCAGGCGGTGCCGTTCGTCGCGCTCCTCGGCCGACAGGCGGCTGCGCTCGTCGAAGTAGGCCGAGGTGACCACCTCGGTGACCCGCCGCGTGTAGGCGAGGATCAGCTCGGTACAGGCCAGTACGTCGGCCAGGTCGCCGGGTTCGGCCCGAGCGGTCAGCACCCGCCAGGTCTCGGCGAAGGCCAGGTGGTAGGCCTCGATGAGCGCGCCGGGCGGCATGCCCTGCTCGGCGCCCCTGATCGCGGTCTCGGCGACCCGGCCGCCCGGCTCGGCGGGCACCGTACGCTCGCGCAGCGCCCGCGAAAGCGCCAGGAGGTTCTCCTCGACGAGCGTGACGATGTCGTGGGCCACTTCCCCCGCGGGCAGGTCGCGGTAGTGCTGGACGTCGGCCAGCATCCGCGCCACGAGCACGCGGGCCAGCCGGGCCCGCTCGTGCGCCAGCCAGCGGTGCACGCTCACGCCGCCGATCGTCAGCTCTTTGTCATCGGTCACAATGAACTCTGCGAGCTGCTCCAATGGATTCCGCCATTCCGCCATTCAACTATGTAACGCATGACAACGCCCAGGGTTGGCCTCGCGGAGAAGGCCGGCTTCTTCGCCGGCAACGTGGGCAACATCGTGTTCAGCACGACGATCAACTCGTTCCTGCTGATCTACCTGACCGACGAGATCGGGCTGGCCGCCGCCGCGGTCGGCACGTTGTTCCTCGTCGCGCGCATCGTCGACGGCGTCAGCGATCCGGTGATGGGTTACGTCGTCGACCATCTGCCGGTCACCCGGTGGGGCAGGTTCCGCACCTACCTGCTGGTCGGTGGGGCGGTCGCCGCCTTCAGCTTCGTCGCGCTGTTCCTGGCTCCTGCGCTGGCCCCGGCGCCGCTGGTGGCGATCTGGGTGGCGTACCTGCTGTGGGGGTTCGCCTTCGACCTCATGGACATCCCGCTCAACTCGCTGATCCCTGCCATGGCCACGCATCCCGGTGACCGCCGCCAGCTCTCGGGCATCAAGGCGTTCTCCTACCTGTTCGGCGGCGCGGTGGTGACCGCCGCCGCGCTGCCCCTGGCCGACCGGATCGGCTGGCCGGCGTTCGTGATCGGCCTGGCCGTGGTCTCGCTCCTGCTCACCTCGCTCGCCGCGACCAGGGTGCGCGAGCGGGTCACACCGGTCCGCCAGGACAGGTACGGCTGGCGCGACCTGGCCAGAATGCTGCTGGCCAGCAAGGCGGTGATCATTCTGCTCGGCACGGTCATCGCCCTGACCGCGGCCGGCGGGGCACGCAGCGCCGGGATGGCCTACTACTTCACCTACTTCGTCGGCGACCGCGCCCTGATCGCCGTGGCCGCGCTGGCCACGGTCGTCCCGACGGCCCTCGGCACGATCGTCTTCCCCTGGCTGGCGCGCTTCGTCGGCTACAAGGCCACCTTCGTCGGCGCCCTGGTGCTGGAGGCGGTCGCGATCGGCGCCCTGCTGGTCGTACCCGCCACGGGCTGGCCGCTGGCCCTGGTCGCGCTCGGCGTGACCGCGTTCGGCGGCGGCGGCGCGCTCACCATGATCTACGTGATCGTCGCCGAGCTCGTGGACTACGTCGAATGGCGGCACGGCTACCGCGTCGAGGGCGCGATGGCCTCGCTCGGCTCGTTCGCGGCCAAGGCGGGCGGCGGAATCGGCGCGGCGCTGACCGGCTACACGCTCGCGGTGACCGGCTACCTGGCCGGGCAGGAGCAGACCGCCGAGGGGCTGCGCGGCATCGTGCTGGCCCAGTCGCTGCTGCCCGGCGGCCTGGCCCTGCTGGGCGCCGTGCTGTTCGCGCTCTACCCCATCTCCCGGCAACTGGCCACGCGCGTGGCCGGTGAGCTGGCCCAGCGGAGGGAGTCCGATGCGGTTTCCGCCCGGTAGGTGGCGTGGCCAGTGGATCTGGTCGCCGCGCCCCACGATCCGCCCCGCCGCGCGCGGTTCGCTGCTGCCGGAGGCGTACGACCGGCGGGTGCTGTTCCGGCGCGTGTTCACGCTGGACGAAGTCCCGGAAACCGCGCCCTTCCGGGTGACGGCCGACTCCCGGTACGTGCTCTATGTCAACGGGACGGAACTGGCCCGCGGGCCGGTCCGGCACGGCCCGCGCACACTGCACTACGACACCGGCGACGCCGCGCCCGCGCTGCGCGAGGGCCGCAACGCCGTCGCCGTCCTGGCCCGCTTCTACGGCCACGCCACACCCTGGTGGGAACCGTCGCCGCCGACCTTCACCCTCGGCGGCGGCTGCCTGGTCGCCGAGCTGCGGCTGGGCGAGGAGTGGCTGGTCACCGACGAGACCTGGACGTGCCACGAGCCCACCGCCTGGACGCCCGCCGAGCCCAGACACCACCTGCTCTCGCAACTGCCCGAGATCTTCGACGCCAGGAAACTCGACCCCGGCTGGACACTGCCCGACCACGACGACGGGCCGCTGAACGACGGCCCGCTGCGCGACGGGCCGCTGCGCGATGGCCCGCTGCGCGTCGGGCCGCTACGCGATGGCCCGCTGCGCGACGGGCCGCCGCCCGACGGCTTCTGGCGGCCCGTTCGGGTCATCGAGGCGCGGGCGGTCGTCGGTGGCAACCCTGACGCCCATCCGCCCTCCGACCCGTTCGGCGCGCTGCACCCACGGCCGATCCCGCCGCTCACCTCCTCGGTACGGCAGGCCGAACTGGGCCCCGACCTGGTGGCCGACTTCGGGCAGGTGGTCAGCGGGACGCTGCGGCTGGCCGTACGCGGGAGGGCGGGGTCGACGGTCAGCGGCGCGGTCGCCGAGGTCGTGACCCCGGCCGGGCTGGAGATCGCCAACCGGTTCGCCTACACGCTGCGCGGCCACGACGACGTCTTCGAGATGACCGACCCGGTCGGCGGCCGCTACGCGGTGCTGGAGGTCACCGGCGGGGCAGAGGTGGCCTCGGTCGAGGTGGTCGAGCGGCTGCGCCCGCGCCCGGCCGGGCCGTACTTCGCCTGCTCCGACCCCGAGCTCGACGCCGTTTTCCTGGCGGCGCTGCGTACCGTGGACCTGACCTCCCACGACGCCTACATCGACTGCCCCACCCGCGAGCAGCGGGCCTGGACCGGCGACTCGGTCGTGCACCAGTCCGTGGACCTGGTCGCCAACCCCGACTGGAGCCTCGCCCGCCACCATCCCGCGCTGGCCGCGCAGCCTCGCCCCGACGGGATGCTGCCGATGGTGGTCGCCGGCGACTTCGCGGCCCAGGATCTGCCGACGATTCCCGACTGGTCGCTGCACTGGATCAGGTCCGTGCACAACCTCTACCGCTACACCGGTGACCGCTCGCTCGTCGCCGGACTGCTGGCGAGCGCGGAAGGCGTGCTGCGCTGGTTCCTGCCCTTCCGCGGCGATGACGGGCTGCTGCACGACGTCACCGGCTGGGTGCTGATCGACTGGTCGCCCGTCCAGGTGCGCGGGACCAGCGCCGCGCTGAACGCCCTGTGGGGCCGGGCGCTGGCCGACTTCGCGGAGATGGCCGAGTGGCTCGGCGACCTCGGCCGCGCGTGGTGGGCGCGCGACCTGCACGCCGCGCTGGCCCGCGGCTTCGAGGTCTTCTGGGACGTACGGCGCGGCGCCTACCGCGACCATCTGCTCAGCGGGTCGGTCAGCGAGCACACGGCCGCCGCGGCGGTGTGCGCCGGGCTCGTGCCCGCCTCCCGGCACCCGGCGGTCCGCGAACTGCTCCTGGACCGGGCGGCCATGTTCACCCGCAGCCCGATGGGCGCACGCGGCGCCGACCGAGACGGCCCGATCTCCACCGACCCGGTCAGCCTGCGCCCCGCCCCCGACTGGGACGTGGACCAGTGGGTCGTGGGGGCGCAGCCGTTCTTCCGCTACGTCGTGCACGACGCGCTGGCCCTGCTGGGCGCCGCCGGCCGGATCGCCGGGCTCTGCCGGGACTGGACTGCTTTGACCGAGGCAGGGACGTTCCGGGAGTGCTGGGACGGCGGCTCCTACTGCCACGGCTGGTCCGCCACGCCCGCGCGCGACCTGCTTGTCCACACCCTGGGGATCACGCCGGCCGAACCCGGCTACACCAGGGTGCGGGTGGCGCCCAGGCTGGGCGAGCTGGCCTGGGCGCGCGGGGCCGTACCCTCGCCGCACGGTCTGATCGAGGTGGAGGTCCACGGCACGGAGATCAAGGTGGACGCCCCCGTGCCGGTGGAGATCGTGCGGCCCTAGACCACCGCGCCCGAGCCCTCGCGGGTGCCGCGGGAGCGGGGCTTCGGCGGCTGCGGTGGCGGCTGCTTGCTGCGGCGCTCCAGCGCGATGGCCGTCGGCCCGGCCACGAACGACGACGACAGCGTGCCCACCACGATGCCGATGAGCAGCGCGATCGCGAAGTCGCGCAGCGAGTCGCCGCCGAACACGGCCAGGGCCGCGAGGATGAACAAGGCCCCGAGCCCGGTGTTCACGGTGCGTGGCACGGTCTGCAGGATCGCGCCGTTCACCACGGTGGCGAAGGAGGTCTTCGGCTGGGCGGTCCATATCTCCCTGACCCGGTCGAAGACCACCACCTTGTCGTTGACCGAGTACCCGACGATCGTGAGCATCGCCGCCAGGAACACCCCGTCGATCGGCTTGCCCAGCCAGGCGAAGGCGCCCAGCACCAGGACGGCGTCCACGAACAGCGCGCTCACCGCGGCCGCCCCGAACGTCCAGCGGAAGCGCACCGCCAGGTAGACGAGCTGCGCGGCCAGTGCCACGCCGAGCGCGATCAGCGCGTTGCGCCGCAACTCCTCGCCGAGCGAGGGCCCGATCAGCTCGTCCCGCTGCTTGGTGACCTCGCCCAGCGCCCCCTGGATCTTCGCCACCTCATCGGCGGAGATCTGTCCGGTACGCACGGAGATGGCGTCGTTCGAGGACTGTACGACCGCGTTGGGGAAGCCCGCGTCGGCGACGAGCTTCCTGGCGGCGTCCGCGCCGACCGGCTTGCTCGTGGCGAACTCCATGATCCGCCCGCCGGTGAACTCCACGCCGAAGTTCAGCCCGCGCAGCGCCAACCCGGCGAACGCCAGCACCAGCAGCCCGCCCGCGACCGCCACCCAGAGCTTGCGCCGGCCCATCAGGTCGGGGTCGCGCGCGGTGAGCCACAGCCGGATCCGGCCGACCGAGCCGAGCCCGGAGACCTTGGGCGGCACCCGGTTGATGATCCACTGGGCGAGCACGCGGGTGATCAGCATGGCGGAGATCAGCGAGGCGACCACGCCGATCGACAGCGTCACGCCGAACCCCTTCACCGGGCCCGAGGCCAGCCAGAACAGCAGACCGGCGGCGAGCAGGGTGGTGACGTTGGAGTCGGCGATGGCGCTCCAGGCGTTCTTGAAGCCCCGGTTGAGCGCCTGGCCCAGGCCGCCGGCCCTGGGGCCCTTGACGCGGGTCGCGCCGGCGGCGCCGTACTCTTCTCTGGCCCTTTCGAAGACCAGCACGTTGGCGTCGACGGCCATGCCGATCGCCAGCACGAACCCGGCGAGGCCGGGCAGCGTGAGAGTCGCGCCGAGCGCGACGAGGGCCGCGTAGGAGATCAGCGCGTAGGTGGCCAGGGCGAGCGCCGCCAGCAGGCCGACCAGGCGGTAGATGACGATGATGAACAGCGCGGTCAGCGCCACGCCGACCACGGCCGCCTTGGCGCTGGCCGCGATGGCGTCGGCGCCCAGCGTCGGGCCGACCGTCCGCTGCTCGACGATCTCCAGCGGCACCGGCAGCGAGCCGCCCTTGATCAGAACGGACAGGTCGGTGGCCTCCTGGGCGGCGAAGTTGCCGGTGATCGAGGTACGCCCGCCGGGCATGCCGGCCCGGCACGGCGTCTCCTGGACCACCTCCGGCGAAGAGATGATCTTGTTGTCGAGCACGATCGCGACCCGGCGTTTGGGGTCGCCCATGGGCTCGCAGGCGGCGGCCCCGGTGAGCTTCTGCCAGGGCCCCGGCTCCCGGAAGTCGACCGTGACGAACCAGCCCGGCCCCTGCTGCGGATCGGTGCGGGCTCCGGCGTCCGTCACCCCCTCACCGGTGATGACCGCGGGCCCGAGCGTGAGTTTCTGCCCCGACTCGTCCGGCAGCCCCTTGCCGGAGGAGTCGAGCCCCCGCACCGCGTGGAAGGACAGCTGCGCGGTCCGCCCGATCACGTCGGCGGCCTTGCGGGGGTCGAGCACGCCGGGCAGCTCGACGATGATCCGCTTCTCACCGGAGCGGACCAGCGTCGGATCGACCACGCCGAGCGCGTCGGCACGACGTTGCAACACCTGCAACGTCCGGTCGGTGGCGGCGGCGTCCGCCTTGACGGTCGGCGAGTCCCTCGCCTCGAACACGAGCTGGGTGCCGCCGCGCAGGTCGAGCCCGAGCCGCGGCGACATGGTGAACGCCAGGAACAAAGAGGTCGCGATGACGGCCAGCGCCGCCACCGCGCGCCACAAGGGCGCACGTGACATGGGAGCCTCCACAGGCTTGACGCCGAGGCGGCACTACGGGCCCCTCGGCCGGGAAAGGGAAAGGTCAGGCGCTGTGGAGTGGCGGGGCGCGGGCGGGATGGGCGCGCGGGCGCTCGGCCGCGGGCACGTGGCGGTCGCCGCCGGCGCGGGCGAGGGCGCGCGCGAGCCGTACCTCATGCGCTCTCGGCGGAGGTACGGCCAGCCCGCCGAACCCATGATGCGAACCGGTGTCGGCGGTGGCCTTCGGCTTGCCCGGCTGCGGTGCCGCCTGCCGGTGGCCGCCCTGGTCGGCCGGGGCGGCGGTGACCTGGGCGGAGATCGCCATCGCGTGCTGCGCAGGCAGGCCGCCACCGAGGAAGAGCGTGGACAGCACAAGGAGGACGGCGGCGGACAACCGGCTCCTCATGCGTTCACCGTACCCCGGACCGGGTAGCGGGGATCCCGTGAGACTGACCTACACGAGTGACCTCTGGTGGAAGAATGCCGTCATCTACTGTCTCGACGTGGAGACGTTCAAGGACGGCAACGACGACGGCGTGGGCGACTTCCGCGGGCTCACCCAGCAGATCGACTACCTGGCCGGGCTCGGGGTGACGTGCCTGTGGCTGATGCCGTTCTTCCCGACGCCGAACCGGGACGACGGCTACGACGTGACCGACTTCTACACCGTGGACCCCCGGCTGGGGACGCTCGGGGACTTCGTGGAGTTCATGCGCACGGCCAAGGACCGCGGCCTGCGGGTCATCGCCGACCTCGTGATCAACCACACCTCGGACCGGCATCCGTGGTTCGCCGACTCGCGCTCCGGCCGGGACGCGCGCCTGCGCGACTGGTACGTCTGGTCGGACGAGCCCGAGCCCGACGACCCGAAGCAGATCGTCTTCCCCGACAAGGAGGACAGCCTCTGGGAGTGGGACGAGGGTTCCGGGCAGTACTACCTGCACAGCTTCTACCGCCACCAGCCGGACCTGAACGTGGCCAATCCCGAGGTGCGCGACGAGATCGTGCGGGTGCTCGGCTTCTGGATGGAGCTCGGGCTGTCGGGGTTCCGGGTGGACGCGGTGCCGTTCGTCATCGAGAACGTCTCACCCAAGCTGGCCGACCCGCACGACTTCCTGGCCGACCTGCGGGCCTTCATGAGCCGCAGGGAGGGCGGCTCGATCCTGCTCGGCGAGGTCAACGTGCCCTACCCAGAGCTCCTGCCCTACTTCGGGTCGGGCCTGGGCGACCAGCTGACGATGTGCTTCGACTTCATCGGCATGCAGCGGACCTGGCTGGCGCTGGCCAGATCCGAGGCCGCGCCGATCGCCGAGGCGTTGCGCGAGCGGCCCAGACCGCCCAAGGACTGCCAGTGGTCGGTGTTCCTGCGCAACCACGACGAACTGACCCTCGACAAGCTGACCGAGGACGAGCGGCAGGAGGTCTTCGCGGCGTTCGGGCCCGAGAAGGACATGCAGATCTTCGGCCGCGGCCTGCGGCGGCGGCTGCCTGCCATGCTCGGCGGCGACCTGCGCCGGATCAAGATGGCCTACAGCCTGATGTTCTCCCTGCCCGGCACGCCGGTGCTCTTCTACGGCGAGGAGATCGGCATGGGGGAGGACCTCGCGGCCGAGGGCAGGATGGCGGTGCGCACCCCGATGCAGTGGTCGGCCGACGGCGGCTTCTCGCCCGCCGAGCCGGTACGCGAGATCCCCGAGGGCGCCTTCCGGCCGGAGCGCGTCAACGTGGCCGACCAGAAGCGCGACACCGGGTCGCTGCTGCGCTGGATCCAGCTGCTCATCGAGCGCTACCGGGAATGCCCGGAACTGGCCTGGGGCGAGTGCACGGTGCTGGACTCCGGGCACCCGTCCGTCTTCGCGCACCGCTGCGACGCCGACGACGCCACGGTCGTGGTGGCACACAACCTCTGCGACAGCGCCACCGACATCCGGCTCCAGCTCGACGGACGGGAGAACTACCTGCTCACCGACCTGCTGACGGACGGCACACTGGAGGTCTCCGGCGAGGGGCTGGCGGAGATCCCCATGGAGCCGCACGGGTGCCGGTGGTTCCGCGCGGCGCCGCGGGAGATCGCGCCGGAGGACGCCTCGGTCAAGGCGCGATGAGTAGGGGCTACTCATGCGGGGCTCCCGTTCTGGGCGCAAGCTCCTGCCATGGCAAAGATGTCCGTGAGCAAGGAATTCCTGCGCCTTCTGCGCCGGCGCGACGACTACGCGCCCGCACGAAAGATGTTCGCCGAGGCCTATGGCCCCGACCCGAGCCCCACCCTGGCGAAGATGGTCACCGAGGCCAACGCGGCCTACATCCTCAACCGGGTCATGTTCGCCGAGGACCGCAAAGAGGCGGTCGCCGAGGTGTCCGGCTACCTGACGGAGATCGTCGACGACTGGTGCGGCACCCCGCCGAAGATCAAGTTCCCGCCGATCCCGTGGCCGATCTCCGGTCTGCCCTCGCTCTCCCGGCCGACGCTCGTCGAGATACGGAAGATGCGGCTGGAGCCGGCCGACTACGTGGAGGCCGCCATCGTGTACCAGGCGGTCAGCGACGACCTGGCGGGTGAGGCTCCCGAGCTCGCCGACCAGGTGTCGGCGATGGCCCGGGAGATGGCCGCCTTCGGCACGTCGCACATCGACATCTGCGTGCACGTGGTGGTCTGACCGGCCCGCGGTACGACCGGGCGGCGGAGGAGGGGGCCGCCCGGCCGTACCGGCTAGGAGAGTTCTTCGAACAGGGTCAGCTGGAGTCCGGCGGGGCCCTCCAGGCGGGAGTTCAGGGAGTCCCAGGGGGTTCTGGTCGGTTCGGCGACGAGGGTGGCGCCGGCGTCGGTCAGCTCGCGGGTGACGGCCGTTGAGTCGTCCACCTCGAAGGCGACCCTGATGTGCCCGGCCACGCGCCTGCCCACCTCGACCGCGTCGATGAAGTCCGCCTGGGCGGGGTCGGCGATCTCCAGGGTGGCCCGGCCGGCCTCCAGGATGGTCACGCGGCCGTCCGGCGAGGAGTAGGCGGCGCGCTCGGGCAGGCCGAGCGCGTCGCGGTAGAAACGGACCGCTTCCTCGTAGTCCTCGGCGGTCACGACAAGTCGCAATTCACGTACCTTCATGGGTCAAAGGTAAGACGGGCCGGTCACCCGGTGGCGGAAGGTCCACCACACCCACGCCTGCGAGGCCACCAGGAACGGGATCAGGACCAGGATCACCGGCGTCAGCCAGGCGTTCGCCGCCTCCAGGTGCAGGCCGGAACCGGCCAGGAGACCGACCGCCGCCAGCGCGCCCGCGGTCAGCGCGTACGTGCGCAGCTCGCCGTCGCCGGGGGAGAGCACCCTGGCCCGCTCCCGCAGCGTCCCCGTCAGCCGCAGCGAGGCGAAGGCCAGCCCGTGCGTGCCGAACAGCGCCGCCACCGCCAGCGCCGGCAGGACCGCGGCCGGCCAGGAGATGTTCAGCAGCAGCCCGCTCAGCAGCGTGCCCCATGCCAGCGCCAGTCCCCAGCTCCCCGCCACGATCGCGCCGTCCCAGAACGCCCGCCAGCGGGCCCCCGGCACCCGTCCGCGCAGCCACAGGCCCATGTCGCGGACGATCCACGCGGCCAGCAGCCCCACCACCGCCAGGAAGCCGGGCCAGCCCATCAGCTCACCCTCCACGTGCGGGAACAGCCCCGCGAGCACGCCGCCCGTCGCCACCAGCCACACCTCGTTGCCGAGGAAGAAGGGCGCGATCGCGGCGATCACCTCACGCCGCTCGTCAAGGTCCCTTCCGAGGTACGGCAGCAGCATCCCGACCCCGATGTCGGCCCCGGCCAGGATCAGGTATCCGATGGCGAAGAAGCCCAGAATGAAGATCTCCATGATCGCGTCCTCTCAGAAGGTCAGGGCGGGCCGGACCACGGGAGACTGCTCGACGGCCCCGAGCGCGGCGGCGTCCGGGCCCCGGCGGGCCTGACGGGCCAGCAGCCAGTAGTTGAGCAGGATCAGCACCCCGAACAGGCTCGTGAACACGATCAGCGAGGTGAGCATCTGCCCCGCGCTCACCCGCGAGACCGCGTCCGAGGTCTTCAGCAGTCCGTAGACGGCCCACGGCTGGCGGCCCATCTCGCGGAAGATCCACCCGGCGATCATCGTGACGAACGGCACCGGGATCATCAGCGTCAGCGTCCAGTGCCAGAGCCGGAACCCGCGCACCACCGGCCGGATCAGCATGAACAGGAAGCTCGCCGCCGAGAAGAACAACATCACCGCGAACAGGATCATCATCGTCATGCCCGCCCCCTGCACCCACCCGATCGGCGGCAGGTAGTCACCGGGCCCGAACCGCGCGACCATGTCGGCCTGCGCGCGGGCCATGTCCTCGGCCACTCCCGACCAGACGGCCGCCTTCGCCGGCTGAAGCGTCTCGAAGCCCATCCCGCCGAAGATCGCGGTGAAGAGCGTCGCGGGCAGCGCCACCGCGACGCCGATCCGCAGCGACTTGCGGAAGAAGTCCTGCTCGGTGGTACGCCGCCGCAGGTGGTAGGCGCTCACCCCGGCCATGAAGAACCCGCCCACGACCATCGCGCCGCCCAGCACGTGCCCGAACGCCACCAGCGCCGCCGGGTTGGACACCAGCGCGCCGAAGTCGACGAGCTCCATCACGCCGCCGGTCATCCGGTAGCCGACCGGGTTCTGCAGGAAGCCGTTGGAGATCAGGATCCAGAACGCCGACGCGTACGCGGTCAGCGTCACCACCCAGATCAGCGCCAGGTGCGCCCAGCGGTTCAGCCGGTTCCAGCCGAAGATCCACAGACCCAGGAACGTCGACTCGATGAAGAACGCCACCAGGGTCTCGATCGCCAGCGAGGCGCCGAACACGTTGCCCGCGAACTCCGTCAGCCCGCTCCACGACAGGCCGAACTGGAACTCCATCACGATGCCGGTGACGATGCCCATCGCGTAGTTGATGATGTAGAGCTGGCCCCAGAACCGCGTCATCCGCGTGTGAACCGGGCTGCGCGTCAGCGTCGCCCTGGTCTGGATCACGGCCACCAGCGTGGCCAGGCCCAGCGTCAGGGCGACGAACAGGAAATGCGCCCCTGCCGTGAGGGCGAACTGCAGCCGGGCGAGCTCAACGGTGTCCATGCCAGGGAGAATCCCGGTACGGTCACCTTCCCGGCGTCATGCCCCGGCGGGCACCTGGCCCGCAACTTTCACGGTCCCGGGACGGCCCGGCGTACATCTCAGGGAGTAAGCCACCCCGGCGTGATCATGCCAGCCTCGTACGCCAGCACCACGAGCTGGGCGCGGTCGCGCAGACGCAGCTTGGTCATGATGCGGCTGACGTGCGTCTTCGCGGTGGCGGGGCTGAGCACCAGCTTCTCGGCGATCTCGTCGTTGGACAGGCCCGCGGCCACCAGCACCATCACCTCGCGCTCCCGCTCGGTCAGCGCGTTGAGCTCGGGACCCGGCTCAGGACGCTTGACCCGCCCGGCGAACTCCGCGATCAACCGGCGCGTGACCGACGGCGCGATGAGCGCGTCACCCCTGGCCACGACCCTGACCGCGTGGATGAGCTCGGCCGGTTCCGTGTCCTTGACCAGGAAGCCGCTGGCGCCCGCCTTGAGCGCGCCGTAGACGTAGTCGTCCAGGTCGAACGTGGTCAGGATGATCACCTTCACCCCGTCCAGCCGGGGGTCGGAGACGATCTGGCTGGTGGCCTCCAGGCCGTCGAGCTCGGGCATGCGGATGTCCATGAGCACGACGTCGGGGCGCAGCTCACGGGCTTTGGCGACGGCCTGCGTGCCGTTCGCGGCCTCGCCGACCACCTCGATGTCGTCCTCGTCGGTCAGAATCGACCTGAACCCGGCCCTGACCAGGTTCTGGTCATCGGCGAGCAGCGCGCGGATCATCGCTTTCCATCCTGTACGTGAGTGTCTTCCCTATGCGCCGGTACGGCAGAGCCGCCTCCCGGCCGCCCATCTCCCGGCCGCCCGCCTTCATACCCGGCGCCTTCTTGCCCGGTCGCGCCTGCGCCCTTCTGGGTGGTGGGGGCGGGGCCGTTCCCCTGCGGTGGGGTGGTGATGGGGAGGGTGGCGACGACCGTGAAGCCGCGGCCGGGGCGGGGGCCGACGTCCAGGGTGCCGCCCAGTGCGGTGGCGCGCTCGCGCATGCCCTGCACGCCGAAGCCGCTGCCGTCGGGGTAGACCGCGCCCGGCCCGTCATCCTCCACCCTGATCACGATATTTCCGGACGTGCGGGTGATGGTGAGGTTCGCTTGGTCTGTCCCGGAATGGCGGGTGACGTTGGTCAGCGACTCCTGGATGATGCGGGTGGCGGCCAGATCCACCTGCGCGGGCAGCCCCGACACCTCGCCGGCGACCGTGACCACCACCTTCAGCCCGGAACGTTTCACCAGCTCGTCAAGGCGGTCCAGGCTGTCGGCGGGGGCGGTGGGTGCTTCCTCGTCCACCTGCCGCAGGACGCCGAGCGTGGTCCTCAGTTGTCTGAGCGTCTCCTTGCTGGTGTCCTTGATCGTACGCAGCGCTGACTCGGCGTCCTCCGGCCGCTTCTTCAGCCCGTGGAGCGCCGACCCGGCCTGCACGTTGATCAGGGAGATGTTGTGTCCCAGGACGTCGTGGAGCTCGCGGGCGATGCGCAGGCGTTCCTCGGTCTCGCGGCGCCGGGCCTCTTCCTCCTTGGTGTGCTCGGCGTCGAGGGCGCGTTGCTCGGCCTCGTGCTGGAAGGCCCGCCGGTTCTTGGTCACCCCGCCGAACGCGATGGCGGCCACCACCCAGCCGCCGATCATCACGAACTGCGAGTCGTCCACGTGCCGGGCCTCGCCCATCTCCCCGATCCCCATCCCGAGCACGGAGGCGGCGCCGGTGGCGATCGCGGCGATCAGGTGCCCCTGGTCGGCCGCGCTGTACAGGGCGACCAGGAAGATCAGCAGCAGCGGGCCGTCGAGGTGGGCGTACGGATAGTAGAGCGCCGTGCACACCGCGCTCACCAGCAGCGCGGCCACGGGAAAGCGGCGCCGTAGCAGCAGGGCGCCGCAGGCGATCGCGGGCAGCGCGAAGTCGAGCGCGTTGGGCGTCACCTCGGGCCGCAGGCGACCGGTGAGCACGGTCCCGGCGATCAGCGCCGCGATCACGGCGATCGACGACCACGTGCTCGGCTGCAACCTGGGCATACGCCCATTGTGTACGGCTTCGCCCTCTGGTGGGTAAGTGAGGGGAATGACCATCAAGGATGAACTCCAGCAGGTAGACGATGATCTGGCCAGGTTGCGCCAGTCGACGCTGGAACTGCGGGAGCAGATCGGGGACATGGGAGCGACCGACCAGGTCGAGCGCTCCCAACTGCTGGAGATGGCCGACGGCCAGGACCGGCTGATCGTGGAACTTCAGGGACGACGCGACGATCTCGCCCGCCGCCTGAGGCAGGAGACAGGCTAGGGCGCCCGCCGACGACTACCGGGGATCGGCCCCTCCGGAAGAGGACGGGGCATCCCCGGACCCGGGCAGAACAGATCGGGCCGGAACGCGGCAGCAGAGGCCGGAACGGGGCGGCAGGGGCCAGGTCGGGGCAAGGGGCTGGGCAGCGGGGGTGCGGCGGGGTGGAGCAAGGGGCTCGGGGTCACGGGTGGACGGTGGCCTCGGCGTGGGGCTTGCGGAGGGGGGCGCCGACCTCGTGCAGGTGGCTGAGGGCCTGGCCGTAGGACTCGATCAGGCCGGTCGTCAGGTAGTCGACGCCGATCTCGGCGCAGTAGCGCTCGACGATGGGCTGGGCGCGCCGCAGGTTGACCGCCGGCATGTTCGGGAAGAGGTGGTGCTCGATCTGGTAGTTGAGCTGGCCGGTGGCGATGTCGGTGAACCAGCCGCCGTGTACGTTGCGCGAGGTCAGTACCTGCTTGCGCAGGAAGTCGAGCTTGTCGTCGCTGGTCAGGATCGGCATGCCCTTGTGGTTGGGGGCGAAGGTGCAGCCCAGGTAGATGCCGAAGACGCCCTGGTGGATCACGAGGAAGAGCAGGGCCTTGCCGACCGGCAGGATGGTGAAGATCAGGCCGAGGTACCAGGCGCAGTGGGCGAGCAGCAGCGCCAGTTCCAGGGCGCGGTTGCGCATCGTCGGCTTGGTCAGTGCCTTGAAGCTGGCGATGTGGAGGTGCCAGGCCTCCAGCGTGAGCAGCGGAAAGAACCAGAAAGCCTGATACTTCGCGATAAAACGGGGCAGGCCGCGGCTGCGTTCCACTTGCTCCGTCGACCAGACGATCACCGCGGGTGAGACGTCGGGATCGTGGTCCTCGTGGTTGGGGTTGGCGTGGTGCCGGTTGTGCTTGTCGGTCCACCACGCCCAGCCGAGGCCGACGCCGAGGTTGCCGATCAGCCGTCCGGCGATCTCGCTGGGCCTCCTGGTCCTGAACACCTGCCGGTGCCCCAGGTCATGGGCCAGGAACCCGATCTGGGTGAAGACCAGCGCGAGCAGGACCGCGACTCCCATCTGCCACCATGAGTCGCCGACCCACACGAACAGGGCCCACCCACCGAAGAAGGCGAGGCCCACCAGGCTGCCCCGTACGGCGTAGTACACGAGCCGACGGTCGAGCAGACCGGCTTCCGTGATCTTGCGAGCCAAGCGCGCGAAGTCGCTTCCTCTGATCTCTGTAGTCACGCCCCAACAGTGGCCTATTCGCGGCACATAGGGAAGATCATCGCCGGTCGGACCGTCTTTCCGCAGCTAGAGAACTGATGCGCGCGCGTTGGCGCTCGTACGTTTCCTGGGAGCGCCGGGGGAAATCCACTACGACCGTCGTGGCGGGCACGATCACCTTTCGCCGGTCTCGGAGGTCCGGCCGGGCTGGGGTCAGAGGTCGGCGGCGCGGGCCAGGAGGGCGAGGCGTTCCGACTCACTGTGGGTGCTCTCCGCGGCCCGCCGGAACAGTACGGCCGCGCGCTCCCGGTCACCCGCGCGGGCCGTCAGGTCGGCCTCGGCCGCCACCAGCAACGGGTAGTCGCCCAGCGCCCCACCCGACCGCAGCTCGGCCAGCAGGGCCAGGCCCGCCTCCGGTCCGAAGGCGTACCCGTGCGCCACCGCCCGGTTCAGCTCGATGACCGGGTTCGGCTGGAGCCGTACCAGCTCGTCGTAGCAGCGGGCGATCAGCGGCCAGTCGGTCGCTTCGAGGGTCGGGGCCGTGGCGTGGCAGGCGGCGATCCGGGCCTGCAACGCGTAGGGGCCCGGATGACCGAGCCTGGACAGGATGTCGGTGGCCTCGTGGATCGCGAGGTGGTCCCAGCGGGTGCGGTCCTGCCTGTCGAGGGGGACGAGGCGGCCTTCCGGGTCACGGCGGACGTCGCGCCGCGAGTGCTGCAGGAGGAAAAGCGCGAGCAGCCCCGCCGCCTCCGGCTGCTCGGGCATCAGGCCGGTCAGCAGCCGGGCCAGCCGGATCGCCTCCTCGGCGAAGGCCGGCTCCCCGTCGGCGTTGTACCCCTGCGTGAACAGCAGGTACAGCACCGCGAGCACCCCGGGCAGCCGCTCGCCCAGCGCCGCCCCTTCGGGCACCCGATAGGGGATGCCCGCCTCTGAGATCTTGGTCTTCGCCCTGGTCAGCCGCCTGGTCATCGTCGACTCGCTGACCAGGAAGGCGCGCGCGATGTCGCCCGCCGGCACCGCGCAGATCGTCCGCAGCGTCAGCGCCACCCGTGCCTCCAGCGCCAGCGCGGGATGGCAGCAGGTGAAGATCAGCCGCAACCGGTCGTCCACGACCTCCTCCTGAGGCTCTTCCTCGGTGGCGGCGGTCAGCGCGAGCACCGCCAGTTCCCTCAGCTTGCGCCGCTCGACGGTGGCCCGCCGCAGCACGTCGAGCGCGCGGTTGCGGGCCACCGTCATCAGCCAGCCGCCTGGATTGTCCGGTACGCCCTCACTGGGCCAGCGCCCCAGCGCCACGGCCAGCGCCTCCTGCGCACTGTCCTCGGCCAGCGTCCAGTCGCCGGTGATCCGGATGAGCGCCGCGACGATCCGCGGGTACGCCTCGACGGCGGCCTCGGAAGCGGCGCGGGCGGCGGCGTCCATCAGAGGTCGATCAGCGGCCGGAGCTCCAGGCGGCCGTTGCGTGCCATCGGGTGCGCGCGGGCGACCTCGATCGCCTCGTCCAGGTCGGCGCACTCCAGCAGGTCGAAACCGACGATGACCTCCTTGGTCTCCGCGAACGGCCCGTCGGAGACCAGCAACTGCCCGTCGCGCACCCGCACGGTGGTCGCGCTGGCCGGAGCCGCGAGCGCGGAGCCGTCCAGGCGCCGTCCGGCCGCGTCGTTCTCCGCCACCCACACCTCGATGTCGGGCTCGGGGGTGGTGTCGGTGTCGGGCTCGGTGTCGCTGCAGACGAACATCATGTACTTCATCTTCGGCCTCCTTGGTGTGACTTCACCATGGTGACGATCGGCGGTGGCCGTACCGGACAGCGGGCTTGAAGATTCTTCTCACGTCGCCATCTGGAGCCTGCGGTAGTGGCGGGTGTCCCAGACGGCGACCACGATCAGGATCACCAGGGAAGCGGTGCTCAGGAGCAGCGGCGGCACGACGGGCACCAGGATCGCCAGTACGGCGAAGGCGCACAGCGCGCCGATCGCGGCCAGGCGGGGCACCGAGGGTGTCCCGAAGACGATGTACTTGAACCACGTGTGGCCGGCCAGGTAGAGGGCGGGCCCGCCCAGCGTCATCAGCACGGTCGCCACCCCGGCCCGGCCGCCGGGATGGGCGATCACCAGTTCGTCGCCGACGGCCGAGACGATGATCCCGAGCACCATCGGGATGTGCGCGTAGGTGTACGCGGACCGGCCCAGCCTGCCCGGATCGTCGGAGGACTCGATGCGTTCCGCGGCCAGGTCGGCGGTCAGGTCGAAGTACACCCACCACATGGCGACGCTGCCCAGCAGGCAGATCGTGAACGCCGCCAGCGTCGCCGCGTCCGGCTCGGCCCCGGCCAGCGTGGCGCCGGTGACCAGGATCGACTCGCCCAGGGCGATGATGACGAACAGCTGGCACCGCTCGGCCATGTGCGCGCCGTTGATCTGCCAGTCGCGGGTGGACGTGCGGCCGATGAGCGGAGTGGGGAAGCCGATCATCGGCGCGCCGTAGTCGAGCAGCAGCGCGATGATCCACAGCACCACCTGGAGGGACCCGCCCAGCACGGCGCCGGTGATCCAGAACGCCGCGGAGATCAGGAACCAGAAGCCGACCCCGATGAAGACCTTCTGGAGTTCGGCGCCCGCGGTCGCCCAGATGACCACGGCGGTCCTGCCGCACTGGATCGCCACGTAGGCAAGCGCGAACCACATCGCCCGGTCCCCGAACGCCTCGGGCACCGACGCGGCCATGATCAGGCTGGCCAGCATGAGGCCGCCGAGCATGATGCGGATGACCGGGTGGTTGGGGTCGCAGTAGTTGGTGGTCCACGTCGTGTACATCCACGCCCACCACACGGCCAGCGTCAGGAACAGGGCCTGCGCGGCGCCGCCGACGGTCAGGTGGGCCAGCAGCAGGTGCGACAGCTGGGTGATGGCGAAGACGAAGACGAGGTCGAAGAAGAGCTCGAAGGGGGCGACCCTGGGGCCCTCGGCGCCGTGGTTTCTGATGGCTCTCATCACGGGCCTTCCACAGCGGTGAACAGCGGCAACATGCGGACACCCTAGTGACAGCGGCTGACAGGGCCATGACAGAGGGCCGCGGGAGTGTGTCCGGCATGAGAATCGTACTGATCGTGGGCGCCGGACCGACGGGACTGACCCTGGCCATCGAGCCGGCCCGCCGCGGGCTGGCCTTCCGCGTCATCGAGAGGTCGGCCACTCATCCGGCCGGGGTGCGGGGCAAGGGGCTGCAGCCGCGGACCCTGGAGGTCTTCGACGACCTCGGGGTGGTCGAGGAGATCCTGGCCACCGGCTCCACCTATCCGCCGATCCGCAGCTGGGCCGGTGGGGAGGTGGTCTGGGAGGGGCGGATGAGCGAGATCAGGCAGGCTTCGGCGGCGGTGCCGTACCCGAACCTGATCATGCGGCCGCAGTGGCGGACGGAGCGGATCCTGCGCGAGCGGGGCCGGAGCGGACGAGGCGTTCGAAGACCCACACGTCCACCTCGTCGGAGGTCAGGTCGAGCAGGTAGCCGGAGGGGTGGGAGGCGATCAGGCGACTTTCTGCCCCATGCGGTAGACGCCCAGCGGGCGGCAGAGCGTGGTGACGTCGGACAGCGGGTCGCCCGCCACGACCAGCAGGTCGGCGTCGAACCCGGGCGCGATCCGGCCCTTCCTGGCGCCGACCCGGCAGACGCCGGCCGCCACCGAGGTGACGGCGCGCAGCACGTCAAGCGGCGCGTACCCGGCGTCGACCAGCATCTGCACGCCGTGCGGCAGCAGGCCGTGCGGCTTGATCGGGGCGATGCCCGCGTCACTGCCGATCACGAACGCCACCCCGGCCGTGTACAGGGTCCTGAGCACCTCGATCATCTTCGACAGGCGGGCCCTGATCTCGGGCGGCGGTGCCATGCCGGGCACCGGCACGATACCCGCGGTCAGCGAGACCACGACCGGCGAGTCGGCCAGCGCGGCGATGATGCGCGGATCGGGCTCGATCCCGTCCTCGGTCCAGAAGCCGCAGTGCTCGATCGTGTCGAACCCGGCCCGCAGCGCCTCGGCGATGCCCTCCGGGCTGTGGGCGTGGGCGGCGACGGGCAGGCCGGCGGCGTGCGCCTCGTCCACGGCGGCCTTCAGTTCGGCCGGGCCGTACTGCATGAGGTGGGGTGCCGAGCCCTCGGTCATCTGGCCGCCGGTGACCATCACCTTGATCACGTGGGCGCCGCGCGCGGCCCGCTCGCGTACGGCGGCGCGGACCGGCGCCTCACCGTCGGCCTGGCCGCCGAGCCACCAGCAGTGGCCGCCCGAGGTGGTGATGGGCGGGCCGGAGGCCAGGATCTCCGGGCCTTCCGTGGTGGTCAGGCCGAGGCTGAGCGCCAGGTAGTCGCGGTCGCCGAGGTCGCGCACGGTCGTGACCCCGGCGGCCAGGTGCTGACGGGCGGCCTGGCGCATGCGGGTGGCCAGGTCCGGCCGGTCGAGGTGCGCGACGGGGTCCTCGCTGGCGTCGAAGGCCAGGTGGACGTGGCAGTCGATCAACCCCGGCAGCAGCGTGGCCGTGCCGAGGTCGAGGTCGGCGGGCCCGGGGCCGGAGACCGCGGCGATCCGGCCGTCGCGGATGGTGACCACCCGGTCTTCGTACAGGTCCCGGCCATCGAACAGGCGGCGTGCCCGCATGGTGAACATGCCCTCACCATGGCACCGCGCACGCCGCCTGGCCTGAGTACCCCTTACTCAACCGTCGGCGGCGCCGGCTTCTCGTCGGTCCAGCCGGAGGCCAGTATGGTCTCGATCCGGTCGCCCTTGCCCGGCATGCCGGTGATCTGGTACGACTTCACCATCGAGGTCTCCGGGTCGATGATCACCCGGGCCTGGGTGGGCCGGCCTTCCTGGAGGAGGAAGCCGATCGTGGTCCCCTCGTTCCCGGCGCCTTCGACGATCTTCACCGTCGGCATGCCGGCCAGCGCACGGTAGGCGGCGGCGCGGACGTCGGGCGAGACCGGGAACTGGTAGAGCAGCGACACCAGCATGGCTGCTGTGGAGCCGTCCTCGACCCGGGTGATGTTCGCGGGCGGCTGCCCGGCGGCCGGCCGGTTGAGGTTGGCCAGGAGACGCTCGTTCATCCACGTGGTGAGCTGGCGCGGGTCGGTGGGCAGTTTCTCCAGCTCGGCGAAGCTCACCCTGCCTTCCGCGATGTAGAACGTCCGCGGGCCCTTGCCCTTGAGCAGGGTGGGCTTGTCCGGCCGGGGGAAGCCCCATGAGGTGGGGGAGCCGTTCTCCTTCCACGCCGCCTCGTCGGTCGGCCGGACGGGCAGCCTGATGGAGCCGTGCCAGGTCTGTCCCTTTTTGTCGGTCCAGGTCTCGTAGATGCTCGAGGTCTCCAGGCGGTAGCGGCTGCCCGGCTTGCCGTACTCCTTGGCCCAGCGCATCGTGAACTTCTGCTTGACGTGCCAGTACCGGCCGTCGGGCGCCTTCTCCGCCTGCGCGGCGGCGGCCAGCAGCACCGGCTGTCCGAGCACCGTCGGCGCCTTGCCGGGTTCGGCGGGCAGCATGCCCGGTGCCACGACGACCGCGCCGGTGGCGACCGCGAGCGCCGCCAGCCCGAACTTCCAGGGAAACCTGCGCCGGGCCCCCGCCCGCAGGCGCGCGGCCACCCTGGCCTTGGCGAACGGGTCGCGGGGCGGCTCGCCGTACAGTTCGCGCACCCGCGTCAGGTCATCCATGGTCGCCCTCCATCGGGTTGGCGCCGCCCAGCACGGCGCGGAGCTTGGTGCGGGCACGGCTCAGCCGCGAGCCGACCGTGCCGTAGGAGACGCCGAGCGCGTCGGCGACCTCCTGGTGGGTGAGCCCGGCCAGCGCGACCAGCAGCAGGACGTCGCGCTCGCCCCTGCCGAGCGCGGCGATGGCCGCCGCGAGCGCGGGCCGCAGGCTCTGGGCGCTGACCGAGGCGGTCACGCGCTCCTCATGGCCGGGGAGGTCGGGCGCGGCGCCGTGACGGTTCATGGCGCGAAGGGCTCTGACTTCGGTACGGCGGTGCTTGCCGACCAGGTTGGTGGCGATGCCGTACAGCCAGGAGCGCAGGGCCGCCCGGCCCGGGTCGAAGCGGGCCCGCTTGCGGAAGGCGGTCAGGAAGGTCTCGGCGACCACGTCGTCGGCGTGGTCGGGGCCGAGCCGCTGGGCCACGTAGCGGTGTATCTCGGGGAAGTAGGTGTCGAAGACCGCGTCGAAGTCGTCGAGTGACGCCTCGGGAGGTTTTTCGACGTGAGTGGCTGCCATGCTGAGTATCACCCGATGTGCGGGATCGCTTTCCCTTGCGGCTTCAGGAGAATACGCGGGACTTCAGCGTGGGGAAGCGCTGGACCGTGCGCAGGAAGGTCTTGAATCCGGTTCTGGCCAGGCGGTTGCCGCCGACGAACTGCTTGGCCGCCTTGAGCGAGTCGCGCACGGCGGCGAAGCCGTACCCGCGCATCCGCTCCTCGTACGCGGCGATGGCGGCGAGTTCGTCGCCGTCGCCGGTCAGCGCGAGGCAGAGCAGGCGGGCGTCGCGCAGCGCGGTGTTGGCGCCGATGCCGCGCATCGGGGTCATGCTGTGGATGGCGTCGCCGAGCAGGGTGATGTTGCTCGCCGGCCAGGCCTCGACCGGGATCGAGGTGCGGATCGGCAGCAGGGAGACGGTGTCGGGGTGGGAACGTTCGACCATGGTGCGCAGGTCGGGGTGCCATCCGGAGATCATGTCGCTGACCGCGGCCCGGAGCTCCTCGCCCGGCAGGTCGGCGACGTCGGCGGGGAAGCGGCCTTCGGCGGCGCCGACGGCCCACAGGATGTAGCTCGCGGCGTTGTCCATGAGCGCGCCGTCCTGCTCGGTGGCGCCGATGCCCTCGGCCGGGGCGGTGCCGTCGAGGTCGTGCGGGGCGCAGAACAGGCCGATGCCCTGCGGCGGGATGACGTTGTTCGGGCCGTCGGTGAGCCGCCGGGCGAGCAGGCCGCGGGTCTCGTCGGTCAGCAGGAACTTCCCGGCCACCGTGGTGATGCCGGTGTCGACGCGTTCCGCGTGCGGAAGGTACTGCTTGCGCACCCGTGAGTTGCCGCCGTCGGCCGCCACCACGATGTCGGCCACGGCCGTGTCGCCGTCGGCGAAGTGCAGGCGGACCCGGCCGTCGGGCAGCCGTTCGTAGCGCTCGAAGGACTTGCCGAAGCGCACCACGTCCTCCAGGCCCGCCAGCAGGACCTGCCGGAGCGTGATGCGGCTGACCGAGTGATGGTCGTCGGCGGGGTCGGCGGCCTTGGGCGTCTCGATCAGCGCCAGCACGTCGAGCCGCTCGGTCAGGAAGCCGAAGTCCTGGCCGCTGGTGCCGGTGGTGTCGAGGAAGGCCCGCCACAGCTCGGGCGGCAGGCAGTCGTGCAGGGCGCGGGCGCCGTGCGGGTCGATGTGCACCCGGTAGCCCTGGAGGCGGGCGGCGGGTGTGCGGTCCCGTTCGTAGACGGTGACCTGGACTCCGGCCTTGTGCAGCCCCTGGGCCAGGCAGAGCCCGCCGATGCCGCCGCCGATGATCGCCACATGCTTCTTCGTCGTCATGCCGCTCACTATTATCCGTTCGGATGATTCTGTCAACCAAACGGATGGATGATAGTGTGCGCTCTATGAGACGTGCACCGGAGGAGAAGCAGCGCGACCCCGAGCGCACCAGGGCGCGCATCCTCGACGCGGCCCTGACGGAATTCGCCGCCAAGGGGTTCGCCGGGGCCAGGGTGAGTGAGATCGCCGCGCGCGCCGGAGTCAACAAGCAGCTGATCTCGTACTACTTCGGGGGGAAGGAGGGGCTCTACCGGGAGCTCACCGGGCGGTGGCAGGCGGAGGAGAGCGCGTTCGCCGATCAGGCGGTTTCTCTGGCGTCGCTCGTCGCCGGCTATGCCAGGGCCAACTCCGCCCATCGCGAGCTGGGGAAGCTCATGGTCTGGGAAGGGCTCACCGAGGGGGTGCCCGCCGATCCCGCCTTCGTCGAGGACGTGCGGCGCAACGTGACCGAGCTGGGCAGGCGGCAGAGCGAGGGGGAGTTTCCCGGGGACGTGGATCCGGGGATGTTGCTGGTGGCCTGCTTCGCCATGGCGGCGGCGGGGGTGTCCTTCCCGCAGCTCGTCCAGGCGGCCACCGGGCTCGACCCGGGCTCCGCGGAGTTCGGGGAGCGGTACGCCGAGCAGGTCGCACTGATCGTCGGGCGGCTCGGCTCCTGACCGTTTCCTGCGGTGGGGGTGGTCTGTCCGCGTGCGAAGGTTATCCGCCCCGGTTTGCGGGGGTCTGTCAGCGTGTGGCGGCCTGCCCGACCCCGGTTTGTGGCCGTCTGTCTGCGTGTGGTGGCTTGTCCGGCCCGTTCAGGGCGATCTTTTCGTCTCTGGCGGGCCTTTTCGCGTTCTGTCGGTGATGGGTCCTTTCCGGGAGCCCCCTGTTCCCGGGGGTGACCGGCGGGGGCTATCTGGTGACGAGGCGTTCGAAGAGGTCCAGGGCGGCCTGCCGTACCTCTGCGGGGGCCAGGCCGTCGAGGGTGTTTCTGGCGTGGTTCGTGTCGCGGGTCGTGGCCAGCGTGATGGCCACGGACGAGGCCGCCGCGCGGCTCACCGAACCGGCGGGCGCGTTGTCGGCGAGTTCCTGGGCACTGGCGGCGAGGTCGATGTTGTCAGTCAACGGGGCTCCTCGGCATGGTGGCGGCAGAGGCTCATTGCATCATCTGGGGTGGTGTTCCATCCACCATTCGGTGAATTCCCGGCATCGGCCGTCCTGGCCGAATCTGATCACCCAGAGGTTGCTGAACGTCCGGTCCGGATACACCGTCGTGCCCCGCACGATCGCCAGGTCTCCGGTCACCGTCAGCGGTTGCCAGGTGAAGGAGGTCTGGCCGGGCTCGTCCTGGTTGGCGAGCCAGCCGGCCACGATCGCGTCGCGGCCGTGCCATGGCTGTGCGTGGGGTTCGGTGTAGTAGGACGCGTCCTCGGTGAAGAGCGCGGCTATGTCGGCCGGGTCGTTGGTGTTCCACGCCCGGACATAGTCGGCGATCCACTGTTCGAGGTTCATGTCCCACCAAGGGTAGACCGCGTCAGGCGGCGAGGATGTGGCGGCCCTGGACCGGCGTGGCGGCGGTGCGGGCCAGGGGGATGAACGACACCAGCAGGCACAGGGCGCCCAGCGGCATGAGGTCCTTGTTCATCAGGGGCAGCACGAAGTCGAGCATGACCAGCACGGGGATCCAGTACTTGACCTGCTTGACGACGGCCAGGTGGGTGACCAGCACGAACTGGGCGATGTAGAAGAGGAACGGCCCGCCCTGGTAGACCAGCAGATCGACGCCGGGCACCTCCTGGACGCGGTCGAACAGCACGCCCATCCCGGCGTTGTCGGCGGCCATGAAGCCGACGACGACGTCGATGACGAACTGGGCCATGGCGCAGGCGATGCCGGCGATCCCGGCGACGACGGTGACGGTGGGCAGGACGCCGCCGCCCAGCCTGCGCCTCATGTCCAGAAAAATCGGGACAAAGAGGGCGAGGGCGGCGATGAAGGCCAGGTGGCCGGTCGTCCAGGCGATCCCGGGACCCCGTGAGCCGTCGAGGCCGTCCAGGATGCGGATGACGCCGTAGGCGAGGACGAGGAGCGGGGTGGCGATGTACGCGGTGCGCAGGTTCATGCCTCAATCCTGGGATTTCGCGCCGCGAAAATGATCGCCGGTGCGAGCGATCTCGCCCCTCCCTCGCACGGGGGATCCGAGCGGCTCTCCTTCACACGAGGGGGTCGGTGGAGTTCGGCAGAGACGTCTATCGCGGCGATAGAACTCGCATGGTGGTGTGGGGATTGTCCGAAAGGTAGGCAACCGTTAGCGTCGGACGCCGTGACCCACAACCCCGACGAGGCGGGTCTCGCCCTCCACACCAAGCCCGGCAAGCCCGAACTGCTGGCCGGACCCGCCCTGCGCACGATCCGTGACCGGGGGCCCGCGCGGCGGCTGTCGTGGTTCACCGCCAGTGGCGACGTCGTCATGCATGGTGGCGAACTGCTTGTTTCTTCCTGACGGGAGGTTGACTCCTGTGAAAAGTGCCGGTTTTGGACACACGGTGGGGGAGAACATCTTCTGTGCCTACGTTCCGGCGCAGGTGGCCGCATCTTCCGAGTTCGTGGTGGAAATTATGGGAAACCGGCACCCTGTCCGGCATCACACCGCGCCTCTTTACGACCCTCAAGGTGTAACAATCCGTGCCTAGGCGGGTCGATCATCACCTGTTACGTTCCGAGGGCGACGCGCACCATCGGGGAAATTCTCAGACAAAACCTAGGAGTCCCGTATGCGTACCTCCCTGCGCAGAGGGATCACCGCGATCATCGCGGTGATCACCCTGCCGGTGGCCCTTGCCACCCCGGCCCAAGCCGGGGGTGGTTTGGACGACATCATCGCCAAAGTGATGGTGAAAAAGGTCAAGGGCACGAACGTCAAGAAGCACCTCGACGCACTCCAGGCCATCGCCACCGCCAACGGCGGCACCCGCGCCACCGGCACACCCGGTTACCCGGCATCGCGCGACTACGTGGCCAACAAACTGCGTAAGGCCGGCTACAAGGTCACGCTCCAGCCGACCGACTTCGTCGAAGGCTGGGTGGAGAACAGCCCGCCCACCCTCAACCTGACCGCGCCCAACCAGAAGACCTACGTGCCCAACGAGGACTTCTTCACGTTCCAGCCGTCACCTCCCGGCGACGTGACCGCGCAGGTCCAGGGCGTCGACCTCACCCTGCCGCCCACCCCGACACCCAGCTCCACCAGCGGCTGCGAACCGGCTGACTTCAACGGCTTCGTCGCCGGCCGGATCGCCCTCATCCAGCGCGGCACCTGCGCCTTCGCCCAGAAGATCCGCAACGCCGGCCGGGCCGGCGCCTCCGGCATCATCGTGTTCAACGAGGGCCAGCCCGGACGTACCGAAGCCAACCCCCTCGACATCGGCGAGTGGCGTGGCGGCGTGCCCATGGTCTTCGCCGACTTCGCCGTGGGCAACGAACTGGCCTCCACCCCCGGCGCCACCGTCCGCCTGAAGGTCGACGCCACGCTCACACTCGGCAAGAGTGACAACGTCATCGCCGAGACCCGCGGCGGCGACCCGCGCAACGTCGTCATGGTCGGCGCGCACCTCGACAGCGTCGAGGCCGGGCCCGGCATCAACGACAACGGCTCCGGCAGCGCCGCCATCCTGGAGACCGCGCTGCAGCTCGCGCACTTCCCGGTCAAGAACAAGGTCCGCTTCGCCTTCTGGACCAGCGAGGAGATCGGGCTGCTCGGCTCCGACCAGTACGTCGAACGGCTGAGCGCGGCCGAGCGCAAGCGCATCAGGGTGTACCTGAACTTCGACATGGTCGCCTCGCCCAACTACGCCTTCAAGCTCTACGACGGCGACGACTCCGACGCCACCGGCTCGCCCGCCGGGCCTCCCGGAAGCGCCCACATCGAGAAGCAGCTCAGCAAGTTCTTCAAGTCCCGCAACCTGGCCACCGTCGGCACCGACTTCGACGGGCGCTCCGACTACGGACCGTTCATCGCGGTCGGCATCCCGTCCGGCGGCATCTTCACCGGAGCCGAGGGCATCAAGACCCCGGCCGAGGCCGCGCTGTTCGGCGGGCAGGCGGGCGTCGCCTATGACGTCTGCTACCACCTGGCCTGCGACACCATCTCCAACATCAACATGACCGCCCTGGACGTGGACGCCGACGCCATCGCCGACTCCACCGCCCGGTACGCGTACAACCTGAACGGCATCCCGCAGCACAGCGTCGCCGCGGTAGCGCCGGTGGCGGTGACCACCGCCGAATAGTCCCTGTACGAAAGGGGCCCGGACTCGCCGGAGTCCGGGCCCTTTCCAGGCCCGATTTCAGGGGAAACGAGCGCTCATCCCGCCGTCGACGGCCCACTCCGCGCCCGTGACGAAGCCGGCCGCGTCCGAGGCGAGAAAGCAGACCACCTCGGCCACCTCGTGCGGCGACCCCATCCGCCCCATGGGATGCAGCCCCTCCACCCTGGCCCGCTCGCCCGGATCGGGATGCTTGGCCAGGTACTCCTCCACCAGCCGGGTGGCGGTCCAGCCGGGGCTGACCGCGTTGACCCGCACGCCGTGCGGCCCGACCTCCAGCGCGAGACTCCGCGTCAGCCCGACCAGCCCCGACTTGGCCGCCGCATAGGGAAACATCCCGCGCGTGGTCAGCCGGGCGTGTATGGACGCGACGTTGACGATCGCCCCACGCCCCGCCGCCTTCATCCCCGGCAGCACAGCCTGCGACATCATCCACGCGGCCTTCAGGTCGATCGCGAACACCTCGTCCCACTCGGTCTCCGTCATCTCGACCGGGTCGTGGGAGGCATTGCGCCCCGCGTTGTTGACCAGCACGGAGATCGCCCCCAGCTCGTGCGCGATCTCGGCGACCGCCGACCTCACCTGCTCACCCGACGTGATGTCCGCCCGTACGGCAAAGCCCCGCTCGGCCGCCAGCACATCCACCACCCCGACCCGCGCCCCTTCTCTGGCGGCCACCTCCACCACGGCCGCCCCGATCCCCCGAGCACCCCCGGTAACCAGCACCACCTCTCCCTCAAGCCGCCCACCCATCACCCATCCCACCTCTCATCAGCCATGCCACCCACCCAACACCGGCTTGCCCGGCCTCGCACACCTTCCACCTTCCCTGACCGTCCAGCCACCCCCTCGCCCTCGCTGCCCTGCGACCCCGGCTCCCGCCCCCTGACCCCTCGGGGCCCGCAACCCGAGGGCCCTGCGACCCCGGCCCCCGATCCCCTCGGGCCCGCAACCTGAGGGGCCCTGGCTCCCGTGCCGTCGGCCTCCGGTCCAGGGCCCGGCACCGCCCCGGGGCCCGCCACGCGAGGGTCTCGACTCCCGGCCCGCTGGCCCTCCGGTCCCCGACTTGCCGCCACAAGGCGAGGGGCACAGAAGCGCGAGTGGGCGTGGGGCGTGGGGTGTGGGCTTGGGGGCGGGCTGGGGGGAGGAGGTGGGGTCATGGGGTGGGGTTGAGGGTGGTGAGGAGGGTCTTGACGGTGGTGGTGTCGCCGGAGGTTATGGCGCTGCCTATGCCGCAGGCCACCGCGCCGGCGGCGATCCAGGCCGGGGCGTTTTCCACGGTGATGCCGCCGGTCGGGACCACCGGGGCCTGCGGGAGGGCCTGGAGGAGGTCGCGCAGGACGTCGGGGGAGGAGGCGCGGGCGGGGAACAGCTTCACGGCGTCGGCCCCCGACTCCAACGCGGTCACGATCTCCGTCGCCGTGGCCACGCCAGGCAGTACGGCCAGGCCGTACCGATGACCGGTGGACAGGACCTGCCGGTGCAACGACGGGGAGACCAGGAAGCGGGCGCCGGCCAGGGCGGCGAGGCGGGCGGTGGGTTCGTCCAGGACGGTGCCGGCGCCGATCACCGCGTCCGGGCGGGAGCGGACGATCTCGGCGATGGCGTCGACGGCGCCCGGCGTGGTCAGGGACACCTCGACGACGTCCAGGCCGGCGTCCACGGTGGTGAGGGCGGCCTGTACCGCCGTCTCGGCGTTGATGGCGCGGACGATGCCGACGATGCGGCGTTCGGCGATCCTGTTCATGACCTGCCAGCGGTACATGCTCTTCACTCCACCCGTGCGCCCGACCGAATCGGTTCATCATCCCCGGTTCGGTGGGCTCCGCTACATTCCGTCGCCGTCCCAGCGGCCTCGGGAGCGGGAGCGGACGGGCAGGCTGGAGACGATCGGCGCCGGGATGGGGTCGCCCGGCTTCCACGCCCGCCCGGTGCCCCAGTTGTGCGCGCCCGCGTCGGTGCGTTCGTCCGGATGCTCCAGCGAGGCGGGATCCGCGCCCCAGTCCAAGGCCGCCGCACCCACGTGGTGGGGGTCCTCATCGTGAGGTTCCGCGTGCTCAGGGCCGGTGGCGTGGGAGTGATGGGTGTGGCCGCCCTGGAGGCGGGCGGCGTCGCGGGCCTTGGCGATGGCGAGCAGGCTGTGGTCCGTTCCCTGGCCGTGCGGGACGTAGCCGGCGTCCGTGGAGCCCGTCTGCCGTGAATAGTCCAGCGACGCCCGCAACATCGCCAGTTCTTCCTCGGCCCGCCGTCCCACCCCCAGATCGTGGCTGGACTGCGACCACCGCCCGGCGGGACCGTAGTTGAGCGCCTCACCGCCCCATCGGACCCACTCGTTCTGCGTGTACCAGTTGAACAACTCCCCGTCCGACCGCAGCAGCCACGTGGCTCCGCCCTCCATCGAGGTGAAGTGCCCATGTTTCACCCGGGCGGGCCGGAAGAAGTATGTGCCGAGGTCGAGCGTCCCGAAGTTGTACTCCATGTGCCCCTGAAGCGTGTACGCCTCCTCGTAGCAGGGATGGTGAGCGAGCCGGTGGTCGGCCCAGCCCTCCTGCGCGTGCACCAGCCGGGTGTAGAAGCCCGTCAAAGGGTCCACATGGAGGTATTTAATGAAAAGTCCGGGCATGGGGCCAGGGTTCGGCACCGCGTCCCACTCCATCGCCGCCGAGTCCATCACGATGACGTCCTCCCGGGCCTCCGCCCAGCGCGCGGCACCGGTGTCGAAGCCGGCGTCGCCGTACTCGCGATAGTGGAGGATCCGTGTCCCCTCGGCGAACGTGATCGCCTCGACCGGCACCCCCTTCGGCGCGTACACGTAGCCGCCCTGGCCGAGGTGCCGCCCGCCGTACGTCATCGAGCCTTCGAGCACGTAGAACTCGCTGTCGGCGTGATGCACGCCCGGCCCGCGCCCCCAGCCGGTGTGGAAGTCGACGCGCAGCGACGACGAGCCGTCCTCCTCGTCCACGGACAGGCGCCGCTCGCTCGCCCGCCCCTCGCCGCCGACGAGTTCGGCCGCGTGCCAGATGTAGTCGCCTTCTTGGATCACTTCAACGTGGGGACGCATGCCACTCCTTCAGCTCGCGCTTGAGGATCTTGCCCGCCGCGTTCCGTGGCAGCGCGGGCACGAACTCGATCTGCCGCGGCAGCTTGGCGCCCGACAGCCGCCGGCGGCAGTGCTCGACGAGCTGGGCCGCCTCGACCGCCGCGCCCGGCACCGTGACCACGAACGCCGTCACCCGCTCGCCCCACCGCTCGTCCGGCAGCCCGACGACGGCGGCCTCGGCCACGCCGGGGAAGGCGGCCAGCGCCTCCTCGACCTCGCGCGGCGCGACGTTGACACCGCCAGAGATGATCAGGTCCTTCTTGCGGTCGACGATGTAGAGGAAGCCCTCGTCGTCGCGCTCGACGAGGTCGCCGCTGGTCATGAAGCCGTCGGCGGTGGTGCACGCCGCGGTGGCGCCGGGGTCGCCGAGATAGCCGTTCATGAGGTACGGCGAGCGCGAGAACAGCTCACCCTCGACGATCCTGACCTCGGTCATGAACCAGGGCGTCCCCACGGACCCGACCTTGCGCCGGGCGTCGGCGGGGCGGCAGTCGCTGATGATGCCCGCCTCGGTCGAGCCGTAGAGTTCGTGCACCCCGGCCCCGGGAAAGGCGTCCAGCACCCACTCCTTGAGCGTGCGCGGCAGCGCGGCGGCGTTGAAGAACAGCGTGTCCAGCGAGGACAGGTCGTGCCCGCCGAGCCCGTGCGCGCGCAGCATGTGGGCGTGCGCCGGGACCAGGAACACCGACTGGGCCCGCGTCCCGGCGATCATGGCGAGGAGCCGCTCGGGGTCCCAGGCGCGCAACATCGCGACGGTCCCGCCCGTGTGGACCGGCGCGTACCCGAAGGCGAAGCCCGCGCCGTGGTACATGGGCGCGACCGCGATCGTCCTGCGTCCCGGCCCGAGCCCCCACTCCAGGGCGGCGGCGTAGAAGGTGAGGGCCCGCGAGCGGTGGCTGATGACCACGCCTTTGGGCCGCCCCGTGGTGCCCGAGGTGTAGGCGACGCAGAACGGCTCCCGCTCGTCCACCTCCACCCGCGGGTCGGTGCCCGGCGAGGTGGCGAGCACCGCCTCGTAGGACGGGCCGAGCGACAGAACGGTCCGCGGCAACCGGTCCACGGCCCCGGCGAAGGCCTCGTCGAGCACGATGGCGCGAGCCTGCGAATGGCCGAGGATGTACGCGCTCTCCGCGGCCGTCTGCCGGGGATTCATCGGCACCATGACCAGCCCGGCCTTGGCGATCCCCGCGGCCACCTCCGGATACTCCAGCCGGTTGCCCATCAGCACCGCGACCCGTTCGCCGGTGCGTAACCCGGCCCTGAGCAGGGCGTTGGCCAGCCTGCTCGACCGGTCGTCCAGAGCGCGGAAGGTCAGCTCCCGCCCGCCGTCGATCACTGCGACGGCGGCAGGCGTCGCCGCGGCGAACTCACGCACGCCACCGGCGATCGAGAGCTGCATGTTTCGCATAGTGAAACGCCTTTCCAATACATAGCATGATCCCCGCCCTCGGCGACGTCAACGACAATGGGCGGATGCTGACCATGCGCCCGTACACGGACGCCGACCTGCCCTGGATCCAGGAGACCGTCGCGGAGTGGATCGCCGGCGCCGGCCGCTGCGCCTATGACCACATCGGTGAGCTGCCGCACCGCATCTACGAGAACATCAGGGGCCGCCGCCCGACCGGAGAGGTCGTGCACGTCTGGGAGGACGGCGGCCGCCTGGCCGGCCTGACGGTCAACACCCGCTTCGAGAACGCCTTCGACGTCTTCACCGCCCCGGACCTGCGCGGCAGCCAGGCCGAGGCCGACATGATCGAGGCCGCCTGCGAGACCACCGGCCGGGGCGAGGACGAGGTGCTGACCGATGTCTTCGACTGCGACACGGCCAGGATCGAGGTGCTGGAGCGCCTGGGCTTCACCCGGTTCCGTACCTGGGACGACGTCAACGAGGCCGCACTCACCGACCTGCCCGCGCCGAGCCCGCCCGCGGGCTTCACGCTGCGCGCCGCCCGGCTGGCCGACGCCGATGAGCTGGCCCGCGCCCGCAACAGCGCCTTCGACTCAGAGTGGACCGGCGCGCAGTACCGCGACGAGGTCATGCTCAAGCCCGGCTACGACGTCGAGCGCGAGATCGTCGCCGAGTCGCCGGAGGGCCGGATCGCCTCGTTCCTCGTGTACTGGGTCGACCGGCGCAACGCCATCGGCCACTTCGAACCGGTCGGCACCCACGCCGACTACCACCGCCTGGGCCTGGCCAGGGCGACCATGCTGCACGCCATGCACCGGATGCGCGCCCTCGGCCTGACCACCGTCACCGTCAACCACAACGCGGACAACGTCCCGGCCAGGAGGCTCTACGCCGCGCTCGGCTTCAAGAAGACCCACGAGACCTACGGCTATCGCCGCCCGTCCCGGACATAGCCACGAGCAAGCCCATCACCCCGCCGACGAGCATCAATCCAACGGCGTCCGATCCGTCGGCCAGCCAGTAGCCGCCCCCGCCGAACGCGATGCCGGCGCCGCCCACGATCATGCTGGACCTGTCGACGCCGTGGACGAGCCGCGCACCCCACCAGCAGGTCACGGCCGCGAGGAACGCCCCGCCGACCATGACCACGTTCGCGTCCGTCGCGGGCCGGAGCTCCGCGACGATCGCGGCTACGGTGGGCACGACCACCGCGGCGCCCGCCATGACCAGGCCCGGCTCGGGGTCCCGCCGGTCGAGCGCGTCCCCGACCAGCCCGAGCGCCGTCGCCAGCACCGGCAGGAACAGGACGATCAGCAGAACGATCTGCCAGCCACCGCTGAGGCGGGCGCCGGTCAGGTAGATGACCGCGCTCAACATGCAGACGAAGCCGAGCACGACCAGGTGCCCCGGGACCACCGCCCGCGTCTTCGGCACACGCGGCCGGGACGCGGGCGATGTGGGCGGCACCGGCGGCACGTCCGGCGCGGTCACCGGAGCCACCTCCTCCTCGGCCACCCGTGTGTCCCGTATCTCCATCGCGAGGTGTACGGCGCCGCGTACCACCGCCAGTTCCGGTTCCTCCACCTTCAGCACCGTCACCCCCGAGCGGCGCGAGATCTGCGCGTGCACCATCGGCAACCGGCTGCTCCCGCCCACCGGGATCACCTTGGTCACGTCGTCCCAGGCCAGCTCCTGGTCGCCGAGCAGCCGGTCGCACTCGTCCACGGTCTCGGCCAGCGGCTTGTCGAGGAGTTCACCCAGTTCGTCCCGCGTCATCGTGAACAGGACCGGAGGGTCGAGCTCGGACAGCAGCGCCTGATGCTCCTCCCGCTCCGACAGCGCGTGCTTGATCTTCTCGCAGGTGTCCCTGAGGCCGAGCCGCCTGCGCAGCACGGCCACGCCCGGCTCGGGGTCGGCGAACAGCTCGTCCACCTGCTCGGGGTGGCGCTCCCTGATCGCGGTGAGGATCTCCCGGTCGAAGTCGATCCCGCCCAGCGTGGGGATGCCTCCCGGCCGGCCCACGTCGCGAAAGCCCGCGTCCGTGGTGCCCTTGGTCAGGGCGCAGTCGAAGGTGCCGCCGCCCAGGTCGTAGAGGAGGATCGTCTGCTCGTCGAAGAAGCGCTGCCCGGTGACCGCGCCGCGTACCCCCGCGACCGGCTCGGACACGAGCGTGACCGTCGCCGGGTCGAACCCGGCCAGCCGGGCGGCCTGCGTCATCAGGTCGTGGTTGCCGGCGTCCCAGCTGACCGGCACGGTGATGACGACCGCGTCGGGCTCGCCCGGCGCCGCGCGCCGCGCCTGCGCGCGCAGGAAGCGCAGGACCTCGGCGGCCAGCTCGTGCACGTGGTAGCGGCGGCCGTCGAGGTGGACGGGCGCGTCGTCGCCGAAGTCGCGCTTGAACTCGGTCCGGTAGTTCTGGATGTAGGCGGGCCCGAGCCGTTTCGCGGCCGTGCCCACGTGCAGCCTGCCCCCGGTCGCGAGCACCGCCGTCGGAATCTCGGCCGCGCCCGGCGTCTCCGGATCGGGCACCACGACGACCCGCCCGTCCGCCAGCCCCACCATGATCGAGGAGTTGGACGTGCCGAAGTCGATGCCGTAAACCACTCCCACCGCTGCTGATCCCTCCGTCAGTGGCCGAGCCGCCGCACCCGCTCGCGCGCCGCGGCCAGCTCCCCTCGCACCCGCTCGTACCGCTCCGCCGTGATCGTGAGTTCCGCCATCCGCCGCTGCCGGTCCCGCGCGCTCGCCTCTCGCAGTACGGCCAGCCGTTCGATCGACCGGTCGAGTGCGTCGCGCGTCTGGCGCAGCACGTCGTCGAAGTGCTCCAGCATGAGCACCTTGCACTCCTCGACCGCCTCGGCGAGGTCTTTCTCCGCCTTGGCGGCGTTCCGCTCGACCATGGGCAGCACGGCCTGGCTGAACTGCGCCGACCGCTCCAGTTTGACCTGTGTGAGCACGCGGTGCCGGTGTTCTTGCAACCCGGCCATGACGCCGAGGGCGCCGAGCGCGATCGCCGCGACCGCGCCGATCGCGATGCCGATGCCGGGCAGCAGCGCCCCGGCGCCGGTGAAGATCGCGGTGCCGACGGCGCCGGCCACGGTCACGCCGGAGTTGACCGACGACAGCCGTCCCTCCCTGGCGTGCTCGCGCAGCATGATGTCGGAGACGTCCAGCCGCGGCTGGTAGCCGGGTACCGGCGCGTTGAGCACGCCGATCGGCAGCCGGGTGGCCGTGGCTGTCTCCTCGCCGGTGCGGTCCACGGCGGCCATCAGGTCGGCGCGGGCGGTGTCCAGGGCGTCGGCGAGTGCCCGCGTGGTGGCGTTGATGAGGCCCCCGGCGTCGTCGACGACCGCGCGCGAGTGGATGTGGCCGAGAAAGCGGTCGCGGATCGCCAGGTTGCGCGCGGCCAGCCGTTCGACGACGGGCGCCGCCGCCTCGTCGAACGAGGTCACCAGAGCCTCGCGCCAGGCAGCCCGGCCGGCCAGCAGTTCTTCGGCCCGCCTCCTGTTCTGCCGCAGCTCGGTGGCGATCCTCTCCAGTTCCTCGCCGGCCTCCAGTGCGGCCAGTTCGTTGGTGACCGGAGCCTCGGCCGCGGCCCGTACCTCGTCCAGGAGGTCGAGGGCACGTTCCAGGTGCCGGGCGCCGCAGGTGGCGGCCAGGCGGTCGCGCAGTTGCCGCTCCAGTTCCGGCAGGCCGGACTCGCCGGGCGACTCGGGGCGGCCCTGCTGAAGCGCCCGCAGCCTGCGGTGCGCGGAGACCGGCAGCACGACGAGGTCCTCCGGCGCCAGTCCCGTCGCCGCGGCGATCTTCCGGCGGGCGACCCTGACCTCGTGCTCCTGGTCGAAGACCGACTCCACCTTGGTGATCGCGGTGACCACGACCGGGCAGGCGGCGAACGCCTTCTTGACGTGCGCCAGTTCGTTGACGCTCAGCGTCTCCTCGCTGCTGCCGACATAGAGGATCGCGTCCGCCCGCGACAGGGAGGCGTAGGTGGCGTCGGTGTGGGCGTTGTTCACGGCGCCGATGCCCGGGGTGTCGACCAGGACCAGCCCGTCGCGCAGCAGTTCGGCCGGCACCTCGACGGTGACGACGTGGTCGGCGTTCGCCCGGTCGGCGACGTGCCGGTCGAGCTCGCCGAGCGGGATCTCGCGCCGCTCCCCTGAAGTCTCGTGAACGAACGCGGCCTCCCGCTCGCCCCACCGCAGGACGGTGACGACACAGGTGGTCACGGCCGAGTTCACCGGCAGGAGGCGTTCGCGGCCGAGCAGGGCGTTGATCAGGCTGGACTTCCCGCGGCTGTACTCGCCCATGACGACGACCTGGTACGTCCCGGTCTGAGCCCGCCGGACGCCCTCTTCGAGCTTGGCCCTCAGCGCATCGGTGAGTTCCAGGCCCGCGACCAGGCGCTCGTGCAGGGCGAGGACGTCGGCGCGGACCCTGGCCAGCTCCTCGTGGCTCATCGCGCCTGCTCATCGACGTAGGCGAGCACCTGCTGTGGCCGCAGGACCAGCCCGCGCCGCTGGTAGCCGGGTCGGACGGTCTCGGCGATCGTGCCCGGCAGGCCGGGCTCCGCCGTGGGGCGCACGCCCACGACCTGGTGCCGCTCGGGAACCAGCTCGCCGCTGTCGTCCAGCGGCTCCACCTCGCCCTCGCGCAGCATCAGCGTGAGCTGGCCGGCGACCCAGCCGGCCAGATCGGCCGGCGACTCCGGGCCGGTGGCGAGGTCGCGGCCGCGCAGCTCGTCCAGGCGTTCCGCGAGGTCCACCAGCGCGTTCACCATGCGCGGGGGAGGTTCGTGCGTGCCATTCGCCTGGCGCAGGCGGTCCAGTTCTCCGCGCAGCTCGCGCTGGGTCCGTTCCAGGGTCTCGACCTCGGCCAGCGCGTGCTCCAGCAGGGCAGTGGTGCCGAGGTCGGGCGGGTCCTGGCGGCGGCCGGTGAGGGCGGCCAGCCGTACCAGAAGCTGCTCGGCGAGTTTGCGGGGTTTGACCAGGGGGTCGACCAGCCTGCTCAGCAGGTCTCTGGGTCGAGCAGGCGCCGGGCCACCTGGAGGCGATCCATGATCCGCTCGTAGCTGCGCACCATCGTGTGGGCCGTCTGCTTGTCCACCCTGCCGGTGAGGGGGTCGTTCATCCGGGTGTTCCATTGGTGCGCTCGCTCCTTCGCTCGTCGCATCATCCGGCTGACCGGCTCGTCGTCATCGAAGCCGAGCCGGGCCGCGCATGAGGTGCCCTTCTCGCCGGTGACCTGCAGGAGTTGCTCCGCCTCCGCCGGTCGCAAGCTGGTGGCGCCCTGGTAGTGGGCGGCGAGCGCGGTCAGCTCCGCGAAGCCGTGCTCGGAACGCTGGAACCGCTCGACCCGTTTCGCCACCTCGTCGGCGGCCGTCTTGGCGGCGCCGCCCGGCGGCAGGCCCTCGCGGCAGCTCGCCAGCGCCGCCCGTACCGAGATCATGGCCTGGTCAAGCTTGATGAGTCCGGCGCGGTTGCCGAAGTGCCCGCTGATCAGCCGGCGCAGCCCGCCCACCCCGCTCTCCTCGACCAGGTGCTCGGCGAGGGCCCCGGGGTCGAGGCCGTCGCGCAGCGCGCCGCACGCCAGGTGCACGCCCCAGGCGCCGAGCAGCTCGACGAGCTCTCTCCGGTACGCCGGCCGCAGCGGACCGGCGGCGCCCAGGAACTCGCGCAAATCGCCCAGCTCGCCGGCCAGCTCGGCGGGGGAGACGGCGGCCAGCTCACGCAGCCACGCGAGATGGCGTTCCTCCATCGCCTGCGCGCCGGCGGCGACCTTCGCCGCGATCGGAACGACCAGGTAGAACAGGCGGCTCAGGTCGGTGGCGCCCCGGTAGTGGTCGATGACCTGGCTCGCGCCGTCGCGCAGCGGATGGAAGGCCAGCGGGTCCCCGAACACCGGCGGCCAGCTCTGGTCACACCTGCTGAGCACGCCGAACGCCTTGAACGGCGTCAGCATGCCGGCCCAGTCGCCGAGGAAGGCGGAGACCGCGGCCACGTCCTGGCTGCCGACGTCGCGGCTGAACAGGTACAGGACGGCGTCCGCCTGGTCGAGCTCGTCGATGCTCTCCTGGTGGAGGGTCTGCGGGTCGCGGCCCAGGAGCCGCAGTACGCCGGGGTCCTGGACGCCCATCGTGGCCAGGGTGTTGGCCGAGTCCCGGCCGTAGACGCTGCCCAGGCCGGGGGTGTCGACGAGGTGGAAGTCGTTCAGGAAGGGGTTCGGCAGGCCGTACTCGACCTTGCGGACGCGGACGAGGTCGGCCAGGTGCGCCTCGTCGCGGACGGTCCAGCGCGCGAACTCCGACGGCGCGACCTGCCGCGCCCGCCCGTCGCGGAAGTGCACGGTCAGCTTCGGGCGCGGGGCGTGGACCAGCTCGTTCACGTTGAACGTCAGCTCCTCGCGGCCGGTCACCGCCACCTGTTCGCCGAGCAGCGCGTTGACCAGCGTGGACTTGCCGCGTTTGATCTGGCCCGCCACGGCCAGCCGCATGGGCTCGGCGAGCCGGGCCGCGGCGGTACGCAGGGCGTCGGCCAGCGGGGAGAGTTCGGGGGTTTCGTCCGCCTGGAGCGCGCACTCGCGCAGGATCGTCCCCGCGCGCGCGACCGCGGGCACGAGCAGATGGTCGGGGGATTTCATCAGGCGCATGTTTAGCGACCGAGAGTGACTCCGTCCACCTCTCGCGAGAAAGGACACGTGAAACCAGAAGTTACGGTCGTCCGATACGTAGGTCGGCGAAGACCGCCCGGTGGTCCGTGCCGGGCACGTCGACGATCTCCACCCGGCGCACGCCGATGGAACGATCGACCAGGATGTGGTCGATCGAGATGATCGGCGGGATCGCCCGGCCGCGCGGCCACGTCGGGACGAGCCCCTTGCCCACCTGGGCGGCGGCGTCGGTGTAGCCCCGGTCCAGCAGGGCGCGGAAGGCGTGGTGGTCGAGGCTGGCGTTGAAGTCGCCCGCGAGGATCCGTCCCGGCGCGGCATCCGGAAGCGCCGCCATTGAAACGTTCCACTCCGCGTAGAGGCGGGGCAGAGGCGGGTTCGGGTGCACCGCCACCACCTCGACCGGCCCGGACGGCAGCGCCACCCTGGCCGCCGGCATGTGGTGCCCGATCGGCGTGAACAACCCCTCGATCTTGGTCAGCGGGTAGCGCGAGTAGATGCCGCTGCCGGCCGGCCCCTCCGCCGCCTCCAGCACCGTGTACGGCAGAAGCCGCCCCAGCCCCGCCGCCTCCAGCGCGGCGACCTGGTGGGGTCTGAGCTCCAGTGCGCTGAGGACGTCCACGTCAAGGCGCGTGACCAGATCCACGACCGCGGCGGGGTCGGCCCGCCCGAACAGGTTCGACGAGAGCACACGCAGAGCGGTCCCGCCTTCCGGGGCCGGATCCGATACGACCCTGGGCACGATCACGGCGACCATCGCGATGGCGGCGACCAGGGCGACCAGGGCGGCCAGCCGGTCGCGGAAGAACAGGGCCGCCGCCGAGAGCAGCGCCAGCACGGCGCCGAAGGGCGTCAGCGTCATCAGCTGGGTGATCGGCCAGCCCGCCTCCAGGCCCGTGAGCCGGGCCAGCGCCCAGCCCGCCAGGAGCACCGCCACCAGCCACGACATCAGGCGCGGGCGCCGCTTCTTCGTCGCCGGCTCCGTGGTCGTGTCCAAGGCCACCCGCCCGTCGGTCTCTAGGTTTGTCTGAACTTTAAACGGTCTCGGCATGGCGGCGCGCCCGTTGAGCTGTCCTTATCCGGACATTAGGTACCGTTACACAATTGCGATATAGGGACGACCACTACTACGGACCGCCCGTCCCAGAGCGGCCATCCAACCCCGGCGGACCACCCGACCCGGGTCAGCCCTCGGATCCCCGCCCGAAGGGCAACCACCCGACCGACCCGGCTCCCGGCGACCCGGCTCCCGGCTCCCGGCTCCCGGCTCCCGGCTCACTGCGACCTTAGGTCTGGCGGCCTGGTCCCGGCGATGTTGGGCCGGTCGATCAGGGCGCCGCCGGTGCGAAGCGGCGTACCCTCACGTGGGCTTGGCCGCCGCCCAAGGGACGGCACCACGCGAGCCCCACCAGGCGCACGGCGCTCACCTGACACGGGCGCGGCCCGGCGATCGAGGCCGGGCCGCGCCCCCTCCTTTCCGTGGCGCGAGGACGGATCTAGCCTCGAAGTGGAAGGGACACCGCCATGGAAACCACCATCATCCTTCTGGGGCTCGCCGCGTTCCTCGTCCTGCTGGTCCTGGTGACCGGGTTCAAGGTCGTCAATCAGGTGGAACGCGGGGTCGTCTTCCGCCTGGGCCGGGCGCAGCAGCAGGTACGGCAGCCGGGGCTCAGGGTCCTGATCCCGTTCGTCGACCGGATGACCAAGGTCAACGTCCAGATCGTCACCATGCCCGTCCCGACGCAGGAGGGCATCACCCGCGACAACGTCTCGGTCCGGGTGGACGCCGTCGTCTACTTCCGCGTCCAGGACCCGATGCGGGCCTCGATCGAGGTGCAGAACTACCTGTTCGCGATCGAGCAGGTGGCGCAGACCTCGCTGCGCAACATCATCGGCAAGAGCGAACTGGACGACCTGCTGTCCAACCGCGAGGAACTGCACCGTGGCCTGGCCCTGATGATCGACAGTCCGGCGCTGGGCTGGGGCATCCACATCGACCGCGTGGAGATCAAGGACGTTCAGCTGCCGGAGTCGATGAAGCGCTCGATGTCACGCCAGGCCGAGGCCGAGCGCGAACGGCGGTCCCGGGTGATCGTGGCCGACGGCGAACTGCAGGCCGCCCAGAAGCTGGCCGACGCCTCGGGCATCATGTCCCAGACGCCGGGAGCGCTGCAGTTGCGCCTTCTGCAGACGGTCGTGGAGGTGGCGGCGGAGAAGAACTCCACGCTGATCATGCCGCTGCCGGTGGAACTGCTCCGCTTCTTCGACAAGGCCACACAGACAACCCCGGAAAGGCAGGACACCGCCAAGGAACCGAAGGACACGGCCGAGAAGCCCCGGGCGGTCGGCGAGAGCGAACGGCCCGCGCTCGACGAGGGACAGGGGCCCGCGCCCGAGGCCGCGGGAACCGGCCAGGCGGACGTCGTGGCGGCGAGAACCACGTCCGACGTGAGAAGCGCCTGACGATCGGGCGGTACCGAGGGCGGCGGGGGGCGTGGGCGGTGGCTTGCCGTAACGGGGAGAGGGGGTTGTGGGGTGTACGGGGGGCGAGGGTGCGGGCGGTGGCTTGCCGTAACGGAGGGGGGCGGTTCGGCCTGACGGGATGAGGCGCCGTAACGGATGGTCGTCGGGATGGTGTCAAGAGGTGGCTTGTGGGCGTATGAAACCCGTCAAGAACGGCAAAAACGCATAAATCTCCCGCTTTGCTTACGGAGCAAGCAACTTTCCGGAGCTGAGGAGTGGGGATGGCCGACGTCATCTTCGTCGCCCTGACGATCGCGTTGTTCGTGATCCTGGGGCTAGTGGTGAAGGCGGTGGAGCGCCTGTGAGCGCGATCAATGCCACCGGCCTTGTCGTGGCCGTCGGCCTGGTGATCTTCATGGTCGCGGCCCTGCTGTTCCCGGAGCGGTTCTAGTGGGCTGGATCTTCATCGCCTCCCTCGTCCTCGCGCTGGTCATCACGCACAAGCCGCTGGGCGACTACATGTACCGCGTGTACACGAGCGTCAAGCACAACGTGGTGGAGCGCTTCATCTACCGCCTGCTCGGCGTCCAGGCCGACTCCGAGCAGCGCTGGGCCGTCTACGCGCGCAGTCTTCTCGCGTTCTCGGTCATCTCCCTCCTCGTCCTGTACGGCCTGCAGCGCCTCCAGGACAAGCTCTTCCTGAGCCTGGGCTTCGACCCCGTCCCCGACCACGTCGCCTGGAACACCGCGGTCAGCTTCGTCACCAACACGAACTGGCAGGCCTACTCCGGCGAGTCGACGATGGGCCACCTGGTCCAGATGTCCGGCCTGGCCGTGCAGAACTTCGTCTCGGCCGCGGTCGGCATGGCCGTCGCGATCACGCTGGTCCGCGGCTTCGCCCGCAGGGGCACCGACACCCTCGGCAACTTCTGGGTGGACCTGGTGCGCGGCACCCTGCGCATCCTGCTGCCTATCGCCTTCGTGGGCGCGCTGATCCTCGTGGCCGGCGGCCTGGTGCAGAACTTCACCGGCCCGCACGAGATCGCCGGCCTGACCGGCCCGACGAACATGACCGGCGGCCCCGTGGCCAGCCAGGAGGTCATCAAGGAGCTCGGCACCAACGGCGGCGGTTTCTACAACACCAACTCGGCGCACCCGTTCGAGAACGCCACCAACTGGACCAACTGGTTCGAGATCTTCCTCATCCTGCTGATCCCGTTCGCGCTCCCGCGCACCTTCGGCAAGATGGTCGGCCAGATCCGCCAGGGCTACGCGATCCTCGCCGTCATGGGCGTCATCGCGCTGGTCAGCGTGACGCTGACCAACGTCTTCGAGCTGGCCGGCGATGCCACCGTCCCGCAGGCGATCGGCTCGGCGATGGAGGGCAAGGACGTCAGGTTCGGCGTCGCCAACTCCGCCACGTTCGGCGCGGCCACCACGCTGACCAGCACCGGCGCCGTGGACTCCTTCCACGACTCCTACACGCCGTTCGGCGGCATGATGACGATGTTCAACATGATGCTCGGCGAGGTCGCCCCCGGCGGCGTCGGCGCGGGCCTGTACGGCATGCTCATCCTCGCCGTGATCACCGTATTCGTGGCCGGTCTCATGGTGGGCCGTACCCCCGAGTACCTGGGCAAGAAGATCGGCGCCCGCGAGATCAAGCTGGCCTCGATGTACTTCCTGGTCACCCCGATCCTCGTCCTGGTCGGCACCTCGCTGGCCATGGGCAACGAGGCGGGCCTGGCGGCGATGCTGAACAGCGGGCCGCACGGCTTCTCCGAGATCCTCTACGCCTTCACCAGCGCCTCGAACAACAACGGCTCGGCCTTCGGCGGCGTCACCGTCAACACCCCGTGGTACGACGTGGCGCTCGGCCTGTGCATGCTGCTGGGCCGCTTCCTGCCGATCATCTTCGTACTAGCCCTGGCCGGTTCGCTGGCCAGGCAGACTCCGGTCCCGGAGACGGCGGGCACACTGCCGACGCACCGTCCGCAGTTCGTCGGCATGGTCGTCGGCGTGACGATCATCCTCGTCGCCCTGACCTTCCTCCCGGCGCTCGCGCTGGGGCCGCTCGCAGAAGGACTCCTGTCATGACGACCCAGACGGTCGAGACCCCCAAGAGCACCGGCAAGGTCGGTGGGGGCCTGCTCGATCCACGGCAGATGGTGCGGTCCCTGCCGGACGCGTTCAAGAAGCTGAACCCGGCCACGCTGTGGCGTAACCCGGTGATGCTGATCGTGGAGATCGGCGCGGTCTTCACCACGGTCCTGGCGGTCCTGCGGCCCTCCTTCTTCGCCTGGGCGACGGTGGTGTGGCTCTGGCTGACCGTGATCTTCGCCAACCTGGCGGAGGCGGTCGCGGAGGGACGCGGCAAGGCCCAGGCGGCCACGCTGCGCAAGGCCAAGACCGACACGGTGGCGCGCAGGCAGTCCGGCGAGACGGTCCCGGCGACGCAGCTCCAGCAGGGTGACATCGTGGTCGTCGAGGCCGGGGAGATCATCCCGGGCGACGGCGACGTGATCGAGGGCATCGCCTCGGTGGACGAGTCGGCCATCACCGGCGAGTCCGCCCCGGTCATCCGCGAGTCCGGTGGCGACCGCTCGGCGGTCACCGGCGGCACCAAGGTGCTGTCGGACCGGATCGTCGTCCAGATCACCCAGAAGCCCGGCGAGAGCTTCATCGACCGGATGATCGCCCTCGTCGAGGGCGCCAACCGGCAGAAGACGCCCAACGAGATCGCGCTGAACATCCTGCTGGCCGCGCTCACGATCATCTTCCTGGTCGCGACCGTCACCATGCAGCCGATGGCGATCTGGGCCAAGGGCCAGAACCCCGGCATTCCCGACTCCCTCGCCCTGACCGGCGACGGCGTCAGCGGGATCGTGCTGGTCTCGCTGCTGGTCTGCCTCATCCCGACCACGATCGGCGCGCTGCTGTCGGCCATTGGCATCGCCGGCATGGACCGCCTGGTCCAGCGCAACGTGCTGGCCATGTCGGGCCGTGCGGTCGAGGCCGCGGGCGACGTGTCCACGCTGCTGCTGGACAAGACGGGCACGATCACGCTGGGCAACCGGCAGGCGTCGGAGTTCGTCCCGGTCGCCGGCGTCACCGAGCAGGACCTCGCCGAGGCGGCGCAACTGTCCAGCCTCGCCGACGAGACACCTGAGGGCCGCTCGATCGTGGTCTACGCCAAGGAGAAGTACGGCCTGCGCGAGCGGGACGTGCACAACGCGTCCTGGGTGCCGTTCACCGCCCAGACCCGCATGTCCGGCGTCGACCTGGCGCCGGACCCGGGCGCATCTCACCCCGGCGGGCGCGAGGTCCGCAAGGGCGCGGCCACCGCGGTCATGAAGTGGGTACGCGACGGCGGCGGCCACCCGACCGACGAGGTCGGCCACATCGTGGACGGCATCTCGGCCAGCGGCGGCACCCCGCTGGTGGTGGCCGAGAAGGGCCGCGTCCTGGGCGTCATCCACCTCAAGGACGTCGTCAAGGCGGGCATGCGCGAGCGCTTCGACGAGATGCGCCGCATGGGCATCCGCACCGTCATGATCACCGGTGACAACCCGCTGACCGCCAAGGCGATCGCGGACGAGGCCGGCGTGGACGACTTCCTGGCCGAGGCGACGCCCGAGGACAAGCTCGCGCTGATCAAGCAGGAGCAGGAGGGCGGCCGGCTGGTCGCCATGACCGGTGACGGCACCAACGACGCCCCCGCGCTCGCGCAGTCGGACGTCGGCGTGGCCATGAACACCGGGACCAGTGCCGCCAAGGAAGCTGGCAACATGGTCGACCTCGACTCCAACCCGACCAAGCTCATCGAGATCGTCGAGATCGGCAAGCAGCTCCTCATCACCCGGGGGGCCCTGACCACGTTCTCGATCGCCAACGACATCGCCAAGTACTTCGCGATCATTCCCGCGATGTTCGCGGCGGTGTATCCGGGCCTGGACACGCTCAACGTCATGCGCCTGGCGAGCCCGCAGTCGGCGATCCTGTCCGCGGTCATCTTCAACGCGATCATCATCGTCGCGCTGATCCCGCTGGCCCTGCGCGGCGTCCGCTACCGGCCGTCCAGCGCCTCGAAGCTGCTCAGCCGCAACCTCTATGTCTACGGCCTGGGCGGCATCGTCGCCCCGTTCATCGGGATCAAGATCATTGATCTCCTCATCCAGTTCCTTCCGGGGATGTCTTAAATGGAACGTCTGCCCAGCTGGATCCGCCAGCACCTCGCGGCTGTCCGCGCGGTCGTCGTCCTGACCCTGGTCACCGGCGCGATCTACCCGCTCCTGGTGACCGGGGCGGCGCAGGCCGTGTTCAACCACAAGGCCAACGGCTCGATGACCGGCAAGGGCAGCGAGCTGATCGGCCAGAAGTTCACCGACCAGGACGGCAACCCCGTCAAGAAGTACTTCCAGAGCCGCCCGTCGGCGGCCGGTGACGGCTACGACATGCTGTCCACCGCCGCCAGCAACCTCGGCCCCGAGGACGTCCTGGATGTGCTCCCCGACCCGAACGGCGCCGACGACGCCGCGAAGGAGGGCAAGCAGTCGCTGCTCACCCAGGTCTGCGCCCGCTCCAAGGCGGTCGGCGAGCTGGAGGGCGTCAGCGGCGCCCGGCCGTTCTGCACCGCCGACGGCGTGGGTGCCGTGCTGAAGGTCTTCCCGGCCATCGGCACGCCGACCCGGGCGGTCAGCGTCAACCAGGCCTGCCCCGCCCAGCCCTTCGTCGCCGAGTACCAGGGCGTCAAGGTCGAGTGCGGCAAGCCCGGTGAGGACTACGCGGCCGGCCGTACCGTGCCGGTGCGCGGGAACGTCACCGACGTGAAGGTCCCCGCGGACGCGGTCGCGGCCAGCGGGTCCGGCCTGGACCCGCACATCTCGGTCGCCTACGCGGAGCTGCAGGCGGCCCGCGTGGCCAGGGAGCGCGGCAAGCCCGTCGAGGCGGTCAGGAAGCTGATCGCCGACAACACCACCGGGCGCTCGCTCGGCTTCATGGGTGAGCCCGGGGTCAACGTGCTCATGCTCAACCTGGCACTCGACAAGGAGTAGGGCCATGCCACGCGGCCGGCTGAGGGTCTACCTGGGCGCCGCACCAGGGGTGGGGAAGACCTTCGCGATGCTGGGTGAAGGCCGCCGGGCGCTGGAGCGGGGCAGGGACGTGGTCGTGGGTCTCGTCGAGACCCACGGCCGTCCCAACACCGAGGACCTCCTGGAGGGGATGGAGGTGATCTCCCGCAAGACCATGGTCCACCGGGGGGCCACCTTCACCGAGCTCGACGTGGACGCGGTCCTGGCGCGCGCGCCGAAGATCGCGCTCATCGACGAGCTGGCGCACACCAACGTCCCCGGCTCCAGGAACGCCAAGCGCTGGCAGGACATCGAGGAGATCCTCGACGCCGGCATCAGCGTCATCTCCACCGTGAACGTGCAGCACCTGGAGTCGCTCAACGACGTCGTCCAGCAGATCACCGGTATCCCGCAGCGGGAGACCGTTCCCGACGAGGTGGTCCGCCGTGCCACGCAGATCGAGCTGGTCGACATGTCACCGGAGGCCCTGCGCCGGCGGATGGCTCACGGCAACATCTACGCCCCGGAGAAGGTCGATGCCGCCTTGTCCAACTACTTCAGAGTCGGCAACCTCACCGCCCTGCGCGAGCTGGCCCTGCTGTGGGTCGCGGGAAAGGTCGATGAGCAACTCGACCGTTACCGCAGCGACCACGGCATCAAGGGCACCTGGGAGGCGCGCGAGCGCGTCGTCGTCTGCCTGACCGGCGGTCCCGAAGGCGACACTCTGGTACGGCGGGCCGCCCGCATCGCCGCCCGCACCAAGGGCGCCGACCTGCTCGCGGTCCACGTGACCAGGGCCGACGGCCTGTCCAGCGGCGACCCGGCCAGCCTGGCCAGGCAGCGATCCCTGGTCGAGAGCATGGGTGGCACCTACCACCAGGTGGTCGGCGACGACGTCCCGCGCGCGCTGCTCGACTTCGCCCGCGGCGTCAACGCCACCCAGCTCGTGCTCGGGGCCTCCCGGCGCGGCCGGTTCGCGCAGATCTTCTCGCGCGGCGTCGGCGTGGACACCACGGCGCTGTCCGGCTCCATCGACGTGCACATGATCACGCACGAGGAGGCGAAGAAGGGCCGCCGCCGTCCGCAGCGCACCAGGGCGGCGCTCACCCGCACCCGGCGGCTGATCGGCTGGCTGACGGCCGTGCTGGGCATGCCGCTGCTGACGGCGGGGCTCATCCCGTTCCGCGACGACCTGTCGCTGCCGAGCGAGATTCTCTTCTTCCTGGTCATGACCGTCGGGGTGGCGCTGATCGGCGGCATGTGGCCGGCGATCACGGCGGCGGTGGGCGGGTCGCTGCTGCTCAACTTTTTCTTCACGCCGCCGATCAACGAGTTCACGATCAGCGATCCGGAGAACCTCTTCGCGCTCATCGTGTTCGTGGTGGTGGCGGCGGCCGTGTCCACGATCGTGGATCTGGCGGCCCGCCGTACCAGGGAGGCGGCGCGCGCGAGCGCGGACGCCGAGGTGCTCTCGACGCTGGCCGGGCACGTGCTGCGCGGGGAGTCGGCGGTCTCGGAGCTGCTGGTGCGGGTGCGGGAGACGTTCGGGCTGGCCTCGGTCACGCTGCTCGAACGCCTGCCGGACACCGGCAGGGCGCCCGACGACCACACCGACCCGGCGGCCTGGCGCATCGTCGCCACGACCGGCGGCGCGCCGTGCACGACGCCGTCCGGCGGCGACACCGACGTGGTGATCGAGGAGGACCTCGTGCTCGCCGCGCGGGGCGGCCTGCTGGACGCCTCCGACCGGCGGGTGCTGGAGTCGTTCGCCGCCGAGATCGCGGTGGCATTGCGCCAGCAGCGGCTGGAGGAGGAGGCCGAGCAGGCCAAGCCGCTGGCCGAGGCGGACAAGATGCGCACCGCGCTGCTGGCCGCGGTCAGCCACGACCTGCGTACGCCACTGGCCTCGGCGAAGGCGGCGGTGGAGAGCCTGCGCAACGACGAGATCGACTGGAGCCCCGAGGACCGCCGCGAACTGCTGGCCACGGCCGAGGAGTCGCTGGCTCGCCTCGACCGCCTGGTGGCGAACCTGCTCGACATGAGCCGCCTGCAGGCCGGGGTGCTCGGCGTCGTCCTGCAGGCGGTGGCGCTCGAAGAGGTGGTGCCGCGGGCCGTCGACGACCTGGGCCCGCTGCGCGAGCGGGTCGAGGGCGACATCTCCATCGAACTGCCCGAGATCATCGCCGACCCGGCGCTGCTCGAACGTGTACTGGTCAACCTGATGTCCAACGCGGTCCGCTACAGCCCGCCGGGCAAAAAGGTGATCGTCACCGGGAGCTGGCACGGCGACCACGTGGAGATCCGGGTGATCGACCGCGGTCCCGGCATCCCGCCCGATGCCCACGACCGCGTCTTCCTGCCTTTCCAACGACTGGGTGACCGCGACAACCACACGGGCGTCGGACTGGGCCTGGCTCTCTCCCGGGGCCTGGCCGAGGCGATGGGCGGCACTCTGGTCCCCGACGACACCCCTGGGGGAGGTCTCACCATGATCCTCACGATGCCCATCAAGGAGCTGGCGGCATGACCAGGATTCTCGTCGTCGACGACGAGCCGCAGATCCTGCGGGCGCTGCGCATCAACCTGGTCGCCCGCCACTACGAGGTGGCGGTGGCCCACGACGGCGGCTCGGCCCTGCGCGAGGCCGCCGACTGGCACCCCGACCTGGTCATCCTCGACCTGGGGCTGCCCGACCTGGACGGCGTGGACGTCATCCACGGCCTGCGCGGCTGGACCACCGTCCCGATCATCGTGCTGTCCGGCCGGGCCGGCAATCAGGACAAGGTCGACGCCCTGGACGCCGGCGCCGACGACTACGTCACCAAGCCCTTCGGCATCGACGAGCTCCTGGCCCGCATCAGGGCCGTCACCCGCCGCACCACGCTGCACGAGTCGGAGCTGGCCCGCGTCAAGGTGGGCGAGCACATGGTCGACCTGACCAGCAAAACCATCTCGGGCGAGGTACGGCTGACGCCGACGGAGTGGCACATACTCGAACTCCTGCTGCGCAACCCCGGCAAGCTGGTCAGCCAGCGGCAGATCCTCACCGAGGTCTGGGGCGTGAAGTACGTCAAGGAGACCCACTACCTGCGCCAGTACATGGCCCAGCTGCGCCGCAAGCTGGAGCCCGACGCCGCCCACCCCGCGCACCTGATCACCGAACCCGGCATGGGCTACCGCTTCCAGCCCTGAACACGCCGAAGCCGCGCTCGTGTGTGCACGAGCGCGGCCTTGGTATTGCTAAGGAAGAACCTCCACCAGGAGGGTGATCACCGCGGCGACGGCGATCAGTACGAGGAGCCCAAGCGTTTCGGGGCGCGGCTTCTGCGACCGCATCATGCTCCTTCCGACACGGGTGGGTAGATAATCCGGTATGCCCATCAGAGCCCCACTTCACGCAGGAACAGGGCTTCCGGCTCCTCACGTCTGACGATGAGGTCGTGGCCGAGGGCGCGCATCAGGCCGCTCCGGCGGTGGTGCGGGCCATGACGCCCGCGGGGTCGACGACGACGCCGGTGACGTCGAGGTCGCGGAGCATGCCGCGCAGGGCGGGCTCGCTGAGCCGTACCCAGGTCTGCTCGCTGCCGAGCACCGCGGCCAGGCGCAGCGGCGAGCTGAACGCCACCGCGATCGCCTTTCCCGAGGCGGTGCGGAAGAGTCGCAGCGAAGCGCTGAACCGGCCCTGATGGACCGGGACAAAGAGTGACATTTCATCTCCTGGGATGCGTCGTACCACAGTGACGCTAGGTCGGAGAAGAGCCTCCGGGGGCGTTCGCTACGCGATCCCGACGCGACGGGCCGCAAATGTTGACGCGACGCGCCGCAGGTGTCAACGACGCGCAGCTATCCGGACAAAAGCCGTGCTGAACTCGTAAATGCCGGTTGTGCGAAATGTCGGGACAGGGCTCCTATGGGGGCCGTGAGTTGTGAAGTAGAACATCCCGGTGACCGGCATCGGCTGAGCGTCATCGGCGGGCTGGCCGCGCTGTCGCTCGACGCGATGGCGTCGGTCGCCTACGGTCCCGAGGCGATCGTGCTCGTCCTGGCCCTCGCCGGCGGCGCCGGCCTCGGGTTCACCATCCCGGTCACGCTGACCATCGCCGCGCTGCTGGCCGTGCTGACCTTCTCCTACCGGCAGGTCATCGCCGCCTTCCCCCAGGGCGGCGGCGCGTACGGCGTGGCCAAGGCATACCTGGGCCGCGGGGCCGGTCTGGTGGCCGGGGCCTCGCTCATCATCGACTACGTGCTCAACGTGGCCGTTTCCGTGGCGGCCGGCGTCGCCGCGCTCACCTCGGCGCTACCCGGGCTGCTGCCGTACACCGTGTGGCTGTGCCTGGGGGTGCTGGCGCTCATCACCGCGATCAACCTCAAGGGCATCGCCCACAGCGCCCGCGCGTTCATCGTGCCCACGCTGATCTACGTCGGCTCGATCATGCTCGTGATCGTGGCCGGGCTGGTCCGTGGCGAGGCCGCCGTCGACCCGGGCCATACCGCGACAAGCCTGCAGACGGTCGGCGTGCTCCTGCTGCTGAAGGCGTTCGCGAACGGCTGCGCCTCGCTGACCGGCGTCGAGGCCATCGCCAACGCGGTGCCCTCGTTCAGGCGGCCCAGGGTCAGGCGGGCGCAGAACGCCGAGGTCGCGCTGGGCGCGCTGCTGGCCGTCATGCTGATCGGCATCGCGGCGCTGATCGAGAAGTTCTCGATCGCCCCGGTCGAGGGGGTGACCGTGCTCGCCCAGGTCACGCAGGCGGCGCTGGGCGACGGGTGGTTGTTCTACCTGGTGCAGTTCTCCACCGTCGTGCTGCTCGCGCTGGCCGCCAACACCTCCTTCGGCGGCCTGCCCGTGCTGGCCCAGCTGCTGGCCGCCGACAACAACCTGCCGCACCTGTTCGCGCTGCGCGCCGACCGCCAGGTGCACCGGTACGGCATCGCCTTCCTCACCGTCACCGGCGCCATCCTGCTGATCGTCGCCCAGGGCGACATGAACCTGCTCGTACCCCTGTTCGCCATCGGCGTCTTCGTCGGCTTCACGCTCTCCCAGACCGGCATGGTCCGCCACTGGCTGGCCGAACGACCGGCGGGCTGGAGGTGGCGCGTGGCGCTGAACGGCTTCGGCGCCGTGCTGACGTGCGTGGCGGCGATCGTGGTGACGGTCTCCAAGTTCACCGAGGGCGGCTGGCTCATCGTGGTCGCCCTGCCGCTGATGGTGGCGGCGATGACGTGGGTCAACCGCTCGTACGCGCGGATCGGCGAGCGGCTCGAACTCGGCCGCACGCCCACCCCGCCGCGCCCGCGCCGCTCGCTGGTCGTGGTGCCGGTCCACGCGGTCAACCGGCTCAGCCGCGACGCGCTGGCCGCCGCACTCTCGCTCGGCGACCGCGTGGTGGCCGTCAACATCGCCCACCCCGAGGACGAGGGCGCCGCCCGCCGCTTCGTCGTCGACTGGGAGCTTTGGCATCCCGAGGTCGAGCTGGTCCAGCTCTTCGACGCCCGGCGCCGCCTCGACGACCCGCTGGTCACCTACCTCAGGCAGGTGCCGGAGGCGCACGTGTTCGTGCTGATCGCCGAGGTGGAGCCGGAGCACGCCTGGCAGCGGCTGCTGCAGAACCAGCGCGGTGCCGTCCTGGCCAGGGCGCTGCGCAGGCGTACCGACGCGGTGGTGTGCAGGATGCGCTTCCGGCTGACCGACCCGCTCCGGGTCTAGCCGAAGAACGCGCGGAGGTCGGCGATGAGCAGGTCCGGCTGCTCCAGCGCCAGGTACGCGCCGCCGCGGTCGAACTCGGTCCACCGGGCCACGTTCGTCTCCTGCTCGGCCAGGGCGCGTACGGTCACGTCGCTGGCCGCCACCGCGAACGCGGTCGGCACCGTGATCGGCGCCTTCGGGCCCCAGGCGTTCGGGTCCTCGGAGACGTCGCGGTAGCTCTGCGAGATCGAGCCCTGCGTGCCGGTGAACCACTGGGTGCTGACCTCGGTCAGGATGCGGTCGCGGGAGAAGGCGTCCTCGGGCAGTTCGGCGCTGCCGTCGGTCCACTCCTTGAACTTCTCCACGATCCACGCGGCCTGGCCGACCGGGGAGTCGTGCAGGCCGTGCGAGATGGTCTGCGGCCGGGTGGTCATGATGATGTTGAAGCCCATCCCGTCCTGCATGAAGTGCTGGATGAGGCCCAGCCGCCGCTGCTCGTCCTCGTTCAGCTCGGGCAGGTCCCCGGCCGGGATCGTGACGTAGGCGTTGACGTGGATCCCGGCCAGCCGCTCGGGAACCTGGCGGCCCAGCTCCATGGACAGGTTGGCGCCGCCGCCTCCGCCGTGGGCGCCGTAGCGCTCGTAGCCGAGGCGCGCCATCAGCTCCGCGAACACCCCGGCGGTACGCGGGACCGTCCAGCCGGTGCCGGCCACCGGAGTGGAGAAGCCGAAGCCCGGCATGGTCGGCGCGACGATGTGGAAGTCGCGCGAGAGCGGGGTGAGGACGTCCAGCAGGCCGATGATGCCGCCGGGGTTGTCGTGCAGGAGCAGCAGCGGCAGCGCGTCCTCGCGCTCGGCGCGGAGGTGCCGGAAGTGCACGGTCTGGCCGCTGATCTCGGTCCGGTACTGCGGCCACTGGTTCAGCTCGGCCTCGGCCTTGCGCCAGTCGAAGTCGTTGGCCCAGTAGTCGGCCAGGCCCTTGAGGTAGTCGACGGGTACGCCGCGATCCCAGCCGGCGCCGGGGAGCTCGGGCGACCACCGCGTACGGAGAAGTCGTTCACGCAGGTCATCGAGGGCTTCTTGCGGGATCTCGATCCGGAAAGGCGTCATGGCCGCGACATTAGTTCCCGGGCGAAATGTGGTGAATGAGTCATCTCATAGGTAATAGGCTGCGACTCGTGCTGTGGGGGCGCGACGGCGAGCAGGCCGCGTTGAGCCAGTTGCTGGCGGAGGCCCGTGAGGGCGCCGGCGGCGCTCTGGTGCTGCGTGGCGACCCCGGCATCGGCAAGACCTCCCTCCTCGACCACGCCGCCTCCGTCGCGGGCCCGATGCGCGTCCTGCGCGGCGCCGGTGTCGAGGCCGAGGCCGAACTGCCTTACGCCGGGCTGCACCTGCTGTTACAGCCCGTACTCGGCCACCTGCCGTACCTGCCGCCGCCCCAGGCCGACGCGCTGCGCGGCGCCTTCGGCCTCGGTCCCGCCGCCGCCGACCGCTTCCTCGTCGGGCTCGGCGTGCTGTCCCTGCTGTCGGAACTGGCCGCGGACGGCGGCCTGCTCTGCCTGGTCGACGACGCCCACTGGCTCGACCACGCCTCCGCCGACGCGCTGCTCGTGGCCGCCAGGCGCCTGGACGCCGACGGCGTCTTCCTCCTGTTCGCCGCCCGCGAGCCCGGCTTCCCCGCGCCGGGCCTGTCCGAGGTCAGGCTCGGCGCCCTGCATCCCGCCGACGCCGCCGGCCTGCTCGACGCCACCGCCGGCGACCTGCCGTCCGAGCTGCGCCATCGCGTACTCGCCGAAGCGCGCGGCAACCCGCTGGCCCTCGTCGAACTGCCCAAGTCGCTCGGTCTGCACCCGCTGACCGGACGGCTGCGGGAGGCGTTCCAGCACCGGGCTGACGCCCTGCCCGCCGCCGCCAGGACGCTGCTGACCGTGGCCGCCCTCGACGGCACCGGTCACCTCGACGTGGTGCTGGCCGCCGGACGCGAGCTGGGCTGCACCGCCGCCGACCTGGCGGTGATCAGGGAGAGCGGGCTGGTCACGGTCGAGGGGCGCCGCCTGGAGTTCCGGCATCCGCTCGTGCGGGCCGCCGTTCAGGGCGCCGCCGGTGACGAGGTACGGCTGGCCGTACACGCTGCCTTGGCCGGAGCCCTGACCGACCCGCGCGACGCCGACCGGCGGGCCTGGCACCAGGCGGCCGCCGCGACCGCGCCCGACGAGAAGCTCGCCGACGAACTGGAGAGCACAGCCAAACGGGCGTCCGAGCGCGGCGGCGGAGCGGCCGCCTCCGCCGCCTACCAGCGGGCCGCCGAGCTCAGCGCGGACGCGCACGACCGCGCCAGGCGGCTCACGCTGGCCGCCGAGGCGGCCGAGTACGGCGGGCGCTTCGACCACGCCCGCGCCATCGCCGAGCACGCCACCGGCGCCTACGCCGACCCGGAACTGGCCGCCCGGCTGATCCGGGTGCGCGCCTGCGCCGACTACGGGCTGGGACTGCTGCCGAGCGCCCACGCGCAGCTGTCGATCGGCATCGACCGCCTCGCCGGCGACGATCCCCGTGCCGCGGTCTGGCTGCTGCTCGACGCCTCCTCGCTCGTCTGGCTCGACGGCGACCGCGACATGGCCGCCAGAACCGATCGGCAGCTCGCCGGCCTGCGGCTGCCGGAGGACGATCCGGTGACGCCGGTGTACCTGCTGTGCCGGTGGTTCGCCGCGCTCGCCCTGCGCCGTCCCCCCGAAGGGCTGCCGCCGCTGCCCGAGGTGGTGGCAGCGGGGCGCGAGCTGGCCGCGCTCGACCGGCGGGGGCTGCTGCTGGTCGGCGCTCTGGGCCTGGCCCAGCCCGACCGGCAGACCCACGACCTGGCGACCCGGGCCACCGCCCAGGCCAGGGAGGAGAGCAGGGTCGGACTGTTGCCGCAGTCCTTGACGTACCTGGCCGGCACTCAGCTCGCGCTCGGCTGGCACGCCGACGCCCGTGCCCACGCCGGTGAAGCGGTGCGGATCGCCCGCGACACCGCCCAGCCGCAGTGGGCGACGCAGGCCGGCGCGCTGCTGGCCTACCTGGGCGCGATCGAGGGCGACGAGAACGCGTGCGCGGGATTCGGCGAGGCGCGGGCGCTGCTGGACCTCGGTCTCGGCCGCGCCGAGGCGGCGCTGCTCGCCTTCGAGGATCTCCTGTACGGCAGGGCCCGCAACCAGATCTCCGCCATGCGCGTCGTCCCCGACCTGGTGGAGGCGGCGGTGCGCTGCGGCCGGCCGACCCGGGCGGTCGAGCCGCTGGCCAGGTTCGCCGAGTGGACGGCCATCCTGGACCAGCCGTGGGCGCACGCGCTGGCCCACCGCTGCCGCGCCCTGGTCGAACCGGCGGAGGAGCACTTCACGAGCGCGCTGGCGTTGCACACGCGCCCGTTCGAGCAGGCGCGCACCCAGTTGCTCTACGGCGAGTGGCTCCGCCGGGCCCGCCGCCGGGTGGACGCCCGCCCGCCGTTGACCTCGGCGCTGCAGACCTTCGACCGGCTCGGCGCCCACCCGTGGTCGGCGCGGGCCAGGGCCGAGCTCGACGCGGCCGGATGGTCCACCTCGCGCTCCGGCGCGCGCGACCCGCTGGCCGCGCTCACCCCGCAGGAACGGCAGATCGTGCAGCTCGCGGCGCAGGGGCTGGCCAACCGGGAGATCGCCGCCCGGCTCTTCCTCAGCCCGCGTACCGTGGGCCAGCACCTCTACAAGGCCTTCCCCAAGCTGGGCGTGAGCTCGCGTACCGAGCTGGCCGTGCTGCCGGAGTTCAGTCCTGCCAGGGACGCACCCTGACCCAGCCGGACGCGTCGCCGGTGGCCAGCAGCCCGTCCGGGCTCAAGACCAGGCGCCGGTATCCGCCGCCGCCGGGCAGGAAGGGCGCGTCGTCGCGGCTGTTGACGTCGAGCTGGAGCACCCGGCCCTTGCTCATGTGGAGCAGCCGCCCGCGCGGGGTGCACACCAGGCCCATCGCCTCGGGGAAGAACTGGCTCCACAGGTCCCCGCCGCCCGACCTCGGCATGATCGGTACGCCACGCTCGACGTCGAAGACGCCGGCCCAGCGCGCGGTCATGCCGCCGAGCATGGCGCCGTCGGAGGACAGCGCGATCTGCAGGGCCATGCCGGCCGCCTGGTGCAGCTCGATCGGCGGCCCGGTGGGCACGGGGTTCTGGCCGGGCCGCAGCCGGTAGACCTGGACGTGCCTGCCTCCGCTGACCAGGCCCTTCGCGACGGCCAGCGTGCTCTCGTCGGCTGAGATGGAGGCCGCGACGGCGGTGAAGGAGAGCAGGTCGGCGCCGGTCGCCGTCGAGCGGAGGCGGAAGATCGTGGCCCAGGACAGCAGCGCGTAGGAGGCGGTGCTGGCGAAGTAGAGCTCGCCGGGGTAGGTGACGCCACCCAGGGAGACCGGCGGGTGATCCGGCTCGTCCGGGCGCAGGGCGCGCAGCTGGTAGCCGTCGCGGACCACGACCGGGCCGCCGCCGGGGGAGGCGGCCACGCGCACGCCGTAGCGCGGTGGCATCCAGGTGGCCGCGTGGATCGGGGGCAGTTCCTCGCCGTCGTCGAGCCGCCAGCGGCGGATCGGGCCGCTGAGCGCGGCGGCCAGCAGCGTACGGCCGGGCCCGAAGCACAGGCTGGTGACCGCACCGCCGAGCCTGGCCGCCAGGATCTCCCCGCCGGGGTGGCCGGGCACGGGCTTGACCTTCCTGAGCGTGCCGGCGAAGGCGGCGATGAGGGCGACGGCGAAGGCGGCGGCGTTGGCCGCGGCGCGCTCCTGCGAGCCGGACGCGTCGGCCGCCTGCTTGCGCTCGTCGGCGCGGTCGCTGATGCCGCGGATGGCCAGCGCGTTGGTCTCGCGCTGCTGCGCGCTGATGGCCACGCCCGCCCCCTCCATCTCGATGGCCACCGCGTCCTCGAAGCGCTCGTTCAGCAGGGTGGAGAGCGGGCCGCTGCGACTGGCCAGCAACGTGTCGCCGGAGGCGATCGGCTTGTGGTGCACCCGCGGAGCCTCATCCGGCCAGTCGACGTCAAGGTCGTAGGTGAGGGCGAGGAGGCGGTACCCCGCGTCCCACGTGCGCGGGCGTGACAAGAGCCCCGCGGCCGTCTCCTTGCCGCCGGAGTAGCAGTGCACGCGCTTGGCCACGACGACGTCGCCGAGCCCGACGCTGTCCTTGAGCGAGCCGGCCACGCCCACCAGCAGGACGGCGGCGGGCCGGAACGTCTCGATCGCCCGCTCGGTGATGACCGCCGCCTCTTTGGTGCCGTCGCCGGTGATCACGAGCACGACCTTGGTCCGCACGTCAGGCAACTCGCCGACGTCGAAGACCGTGCCCGACGGGTGCCGGCGGCGTTCCACGTTGCGCATCCGGCGGCGGACCGCGTCGGCCTCCAGGGGCAGCGCCGTCAGCACGACCACCAGGTCGCGCGAGGACCCGTCCTCGCCCTGCCACCACGTCATCGGGTTCACCCCTCACCTTAAAGGTCACCTTGACCTTATCGTACGGCAGTCCTTATAGTCGAACTGACCTAAAACGGGAAGGAGGCTGCATGCGGGACGACTCGGGCCTGCTGCTCCTGGAGTACGAGCACCTCAAGGAGGAGCAGCGGCTGCGCATCTCCACCCGCGACAACCTCGTCTACACCTCGCTCGGCGCGTTCGCCCTGGTGATCGCGGGGGCCATCGAGACGGGCGCGTCCGCCATGCTCACCCTGCTCCCGCCGGTCTGCATGATCCTCGGCTGGACCTATCTCATCAACGACGACCGCATCACCGCCATCGGACGGCACATCCAGCACGCGATCACGCCCGAGCTGGTACGGCTCGGCCACCCGCCCGACGGCGTGTTCACCTGGGAACACCGCCACCGCGGCGACCCGCGCCGGGGGCAGCGCAAGATCCTCCAGCTCGCCGTGGACCTCACCCTGTTCTGCCTCACCGCCTTCATAGCACTCTCGGTCGCCTGGATGAACACCCCGCACTCCGCCGGACTCATGATGCTCATCGCGGTCGAGGCGAGCGGAACCCTGATCCTGGGCGCCCACTTCATCAGAAACACCATGAACGGGCAGGTCTGATGCCTACGATCGACCATGTCCGCGGACAACGCTGACCCTCGTCCAGGCACGGGCCGCGCCTACGCGCCCGCCGTGACCTTCGCCCAGGCAAGGTCCGCCGCCCGAGCCGCCCGCGCTGCCGAACACGGCCGCCAGGTCCGCCGCACCGCCCGGCCGCGCGGCATCTCCGGCGCCATCCGCTCCCGCACTCCGCTGTCACTCCAGCTGTACGGCGCCGCCCTCGAAGGCCGCCTCGTCTGGCGCGGAGAGAACGAGTTCGCGGTGCTGGAACCCCCGCTGGGCCGCCGCCCGCCGCCCGGCACCAGAGGCGGGTGGTTACGCCGGGCCGACCGGCGCTGGGACCTGCTCGTCGCCTTCGTCCTGCCCGCGGTGATGATCGTGCTCAGCCTGGCGTTCATCCCGCTGGTGGTGGCCCAGCGCGGGTTGACGGTCGTGGTGATCGCCCTGCCCGTACTGGCCGTCTGCCATGTGGCCGTCGTCATGCTGGCCATGACGATCAACCTGCTGTGGAAGGCCGTACGCCCGGTCGTGGAACGCGGCCGCGACCACCGCGTCACCACCGAGGAACTGCGCGACGAGCACTGGTCCGTCGCGCTCTGCCACCAGGCGCGGCCCGAGCACGCCGAGCTGCTGATCAGGCAGATCGTGGACCGTCTCACGGCCCTGCCCAAAGGCTGGGGCGACGACCGCGGCAGCCTCGTCTGCGTGCTGAACGGCGTCACCACGGACGCCATGCGCGCCGCCTTCCTCACCCGGGCACGGCACGCCCGTCTCGACGACCAGGGGGACGGCCTGGCGTTCCTGATCTCCCTGCCCCGGCCGCGCCCCCAGGAGCCCACCGAACGCGACGCCACCTCCGGCTTCCTGCTGTACGTGTTCGCCGGCATCACCGTCGTGCTCTGCGGGGCGCTGCCGGTGGCCGACTTCGAGGCCGAGGCCTGCGGGAACGACTGCGCCGGCCGTCCCGCCACCTACTGGGCGGCCGTGCGCTGGCTGTCCCAGCGCGTCCTGCTGACCGACCCGCCCGGCCTGAGCCCCCAGACGCCCCAGGCGGTCGTCGTCGGCTGGCTCACCAGCGTCATGGCCCTCGCCGGCGTCCTGGTCACGCTGACCGCGGGCCGCTGGTACCTGGCGGCCCACCGCCGTCGCCGCGCCAACCTCGACAAGGAGCTCACCGCGATGGACACCACGACGAAGGTACTGCTCCTGGTCGCCACCAGCGTGGAGTACGAGCAGGTCAAGGCGGTGGTGCGCGCGCACACCGAACACGCGCCCGAGGTGGACTTCCACGGCCCGCACGTCGTCTTCGACCTCGGCGTGGTCGGCAAGGCCACCATCCTGCTCGCCCGATCCGAACCCGGCACCACCGCCACCGCCGGAGCCATGCTCACCGCCCAGACCCTCATCGAGGACCTGCGGCCGGACTACGTCATCCTCACCGGCATCTGTTACGGGCTGCGCAAGGGCCCGCAGCGGATCGGTGACGTACTGGTCGCCAGCCAGCTCCGGGTCCTGGACCTCAAGAAGATCGTCGACGGCGAGTCGGGCCCGGTCGAGATCCCGAGGGGCGCCCGCGCGGAGCCGTCGGTCAAGCTGCTCAACGGCTGCTACGCGGTGGACGCCATGAAGCCCCACATAGGAGTCATGCTCTCCGGCAACACGCTGCTCAACTCCGAGGAGGAACGGAACCGCCTGATCGCGGCCCACCCCGACGCGCTGGGCGGCGAAATGGAAGGAGCCGGGGTGTACGCCGCCGCCGCGAAACACCGGGCCGACTGGATCGTCATCAAGGCGATCAGCGACTGGGGAGTGGGCAAGACCAAGCGCCACCAGGCGAGGGCGGCCCGCAACGCCGCCGAGTTCGTCCTCCACCTGATCGCCCTGGGCGCCCTCGACACCCCACCCAACCCCACCTGACCCACCCACCACCCAAGGCCCCACCCACCCCTCCACCACCACCCACCCCGCGACCGCCCACCCCGCGACCGCCCACCCCGCGACCGCCCACCTCGCGACCGCCCACCCCGCGACCGCCCACCTCGCGACCGCCACCCCGCGACCGCCCACCCCGCGACCGCCCACCTCGCGACCGCCCACCTCGCGACCGCCACCCCGCGACCGCCCACCCCGCGACCGCCACCCCGCGACCGCCCACCCCGCGACCGCCCACCCCGCGACCGCCACCCCGCGACCACCCACCCGCGACCGCCCACCCCGCGACCGCCCACCCCGCGACCGCTGACCCCGCGACCGCCACCCCCTGCGACCACCCACCCGCGCCCCGGCCGCCGTCACCCCCGGGCGAGCGCACCCCCCTGCGACCACCCACCCCACGACCACGCGCCCGTGACCGCCAACCCCGCCCCGGCCGCCGTCACCCCCGGCGAGCGCCCATCGCCGGTCGTCCGGCTGTCAGCGCCCGGCGTGCACCCGCTGACCTGCGCGCCCGATCCGGCCCACCGCCGGGCGCGCGTTCGCCGACCGGCGACCAGCCGGCGGCCTCCGGGGCCGGGCGGATGGGGCCTCCCGAGGGACCGGGTGGGTGGCCGACGCCTTCGGGGTGGTGGCGCGCCGGGTGGCGGAAGGTGGGGTGGTGGCGCGCGGGTGGCGGAGCAGGGGGTGGGTCAGGTGGGGTTGGGTGGGGTGGTGGTGCGGACCATGGGCGGGTAGAGGAGTTCGGCTCGGCCGCGGCGGTACAGTTCGGCGGGCCGGCCCACCTCCGGAGCCCGGAACGCCCCGGTGGGAACCACGAAGTCGTCGGCCTTCAGGACCTTGCGCCGGAAGTTGCTCGGGTCGAGGTCCAGGTCCCACACCACCTCGTACACATGCCGCAGGTCGGCCAGCGTGAACGGCTCCTGGCAGAAGGCCGCCGCCACGGTCGTGTACTCCAGCTTGCCCCGCGCCCGGTCCAGCCCCTCCCGCAGGATGGCCTGGTGGTCGAAGGCCAGCTCGACGGAGGGCGACAAGGCTTGGGCCACGGGCATCCAGCGGGCGTGGGCGGCGTCGGTGCCGGCCACGGGAGCGGGGAGGTCGGGTCCGAGGGCCAGGTAGGCGACGGTGAAGGTGCGGACCCTCGGGTCACGGCCCGGCGTGCCGAAGGTGCGGAGCTGCTCCAGATGGAGCTTGCCGCCGTCCACCCCGGTCTCCTCGCCCAGTTCGCGCAGCGCGGCCCCGCGCAGGTCCTCGTGGTCGCGGACGAACCCGCCCGGCAGCGCGAGCCCGCCCATGAACGGTGGCTTGCCGCGCTCGATGAGCAGGACCTGCAGGGCGGATTCGCGGAGCGTGAAGATCACCAGATCGACCGTCACCGCGACCGGCGCCGTCCCGTCGTACTTGGACACCCCTAGAGAATACCTAAGGTCAGCTTGACCTAAACATCGCCCGGTTGATAAGGTCACATCGACCTAAAGTTAGAGAAAAGCCTGATGGGTGATATAGGTGACACGGCGAGCTGGGCAGGCCCTCCCGAGGAAGCCATCCCATACCCGCCGGAAACGCGGCGCGCCGACCACTCCGCGGGAAAGCGCGACGGCCGCCGCAAGCTTCTGGCCGAGCTTCTCCGCCACGTGGCGGAGGAGGGCGAGGACGGCGCGCCCGCACCAGAGACCGCCTACCTGGCCATGCTGACCAGCGAGGCACTCGAACGCATCGCCGCCGAGCGGGTCGCCAGGGACGACGAGCTGGCCAGGCTCGGCGAGCGGCACGGCCAGGCCGAGGCCGCCAAGGACGCGCTGGCCAGGGAGCTGGAGGACGCCAGGCGCCGGCTGCACCTGGCCGTGGAGGAGTGCGCGCGGCCCCTGACCAAGGACGACCTGCGCAGGGGACCGGCCGAGCTCGACCCGCTCACCCATCCGGACGCGCTGATCGAACGGCGCCGCCGTACCGCCAGAGAGAACGCCCGGCTACGGGCGCTGCGCGCCTTCGAGGACCTGCACGCCCGCCTCGACGAGCAGACGGAGCGGGCCGTCTCGCTCGCCGAGAGGCGGGCGCTGCGGCCTCAGGTGGCGCGGGCACGGGCGCTGCGCGTGCACGAGCACTTCCGGCGGCGGCGCGCGGTGTACCTGACCGGGCTGCTGGCCCGGCACCCCGATCCCGGGCTGCTCAACCTGCTGCTCAAGCTGAGCGCGCCCGAACTGCCCCGATGGATCCGCGACGAACCGACGGAGAGCGCATGAGGGTGTTCCAGGCGTTCAGGCGGTGGTGGCTGCGCAGGCGGGACCTGCGCATCACCGGCCTGGGCGGCATGCCGTTCCAGGAGGCGCACGCGCCGCCACCGTCCCGCAACACTTTCCGGCCGACGCCGGTCGATCGGGCGGGACATCTGGTGCTGACCCAGTCGTACGCCGACCGGCTCGCGCCCGGCACCGACGAGCTCACCGCGGGATCACTGGACAACCTGATCAACGCCTGGCACGAGACCTGGCAGCACCAGGCCGCCGCCGAGTACGCGGGCTTCCAGGTGGAGAGCGTGGTCAGGCTCAACACGATCGAGCCGGCCCTCGCCCAGTACGAGAAGAGCGACGCCTACCTCCAGCGCCGCCTGGCCGACGCCAGGACCGCGGTGGACTCGGCCAGGGACCGCCTGGCCGGCCAGGATCCGGAGCGGCCGGGGTTCGCCGACCCGCCGCTGCTTGCCGGGCGCTCACCGGCGACGTTCCTGCACGTGGTGGCGCTGGTGATGGCCGCGGGCGCGGACGCCGCCGCGTTCTGGCAGGTCATGCAGATCCTGCTGGCCGACCTGCCCCCGGTGGCCGGGGCGCTGATCGTGGCAGGGCTGACCACCACCGCCCTGTACCTGAGCCACCAGATCGGCGTCCAGGCCCGCGAGGCGAGCGCCGGGACCAAGCGGCGGATCCGATGGGTCGTGCTCTGCTTCCTGGTCTGGCTGGTGCTGGGCGCGGGCGCCGCGGCGCTGCGCTACTTCTTCGGCGACGCCGGCGAGCCGCCCGCGATCGTCATCGGCGGTCCCGCCGCCGCGCCCGACCTGCCCGCCGCCCTCGGGATGGCCGGCGTCTTCCTCGCGCTCTACCTGGCGACCGGCCTGGTCGCCGCGCTCGGCGGCTACCTGACCACGCATCCGGCCCGCTCCGACTACGCCCGCGCGATGCGCAACCTGCGCACGGTCACCGAGGCCGCCGCGGCCTCCAGCGCACGGCTGAGCAGGGCGCAGAGCGAGCGCACGCAGTACGCCGAGGAGCTGCGCGAGGCCAGGCAGCGGCATCTGGCCGAGATGGGCACCCGCGCCGCGCTCGCCGAGGAGCTGAAGCAGATGGTCCGGGTCCACCACGCGGTGTACCACCAGGATCCCAGCGCCACCAACGCGATGTTCCAGTCCGACCACCGCCCGCACTGGAAGAAGGACCCATGAGAAGAACCGTGCTCGCGGGCATCGTGATGACGGCCGTCGTGACCGGGTGCGGCGTGGATCAGCCGCCCGCCAGGCCGCTGGCCTGCGTCGGCGACGGCGGCTCGCTGACGCTGGTGATCGGCGCCCGGTCGAACTCGCCCGCGCCCGTCATCTCTCCCGAGCTCAACGCCCTCATCAGGAAGGTCCTCATGGCCCGCCACAGCGTGTACGCCGTCCGGCTCGACGGGGACCCGCAGCCGATCTACTCCACCCGGTTCACCTCCACCGCCGCCAACACGCCCGCGCTGGAGGCGAGCGTGAACCGGCGGGTCACCGACATCTCCGCCGCGATCAACGCGCAGGCCAAGGCCGTGAAGGCGGAGGCGGACGTACTCAAGGCGCTGGAGGTGGCCGCCCGCATGGCGGGGGAGGGCGGCAGCATCGTCGTGGTCGACTCCGCGCTGGCCACCACGGGCGACCTGGACTTCACCCAGGACGGCGTCCTGGACGCCGACCCCGACGACCTCACCGACCACCTCGTCGGCGGCAAGCTGCTGCCCGACCTGACCGGGCGGCGCGTGCTGTTCGACGGGCTGGGGCTGGCCGCCGACCCGCAGGTGGACCTGCCGCCGAGGGTGAGCGAGAACCTGGGCGAGATCTGGACCAAGGCCGCCACGGCGGCGGGTGCCGCCTGCGCCGAGATCACGAGGGGCCCCGGCCAGCCCTCGGCCATGCCGGGACTGCCCCCGGTCGCGACGATCGCCATGCCCACGCCGACGCCGGTACGGCCTTGCGGCGACGTCGTCCTGCGGAACGCCGGAGACGTCGGCTTCATCCGCGGCAGGGCGGACTTCCGCCACCCCGCCGCGGCCACGGCCACGCTGCGCGGGCTCGCCCCCGACCTGGCCGGCGCCGACCGGCCCGTCGAGCTGATCGGCACTACCTCCTCCGAGGGCGGCGACGCGATCAACCGCCCGCTGTCCCAGGCCAGGGCGGACAAGGTCAAGCAGATCCTCGTCTCCTTGGGCGTCCCGGAGAACAAGATCACCGCCAGGGGCGTCGCCACCGACTGGCCGGACCACGTCGACGACACCCTGCCCGACGGCCGGCTCGACCCGGCCAAGGCCAACCAGAACCGCAAGGTCGTCATCCGGCGGGAACAATGCCAGAAACCATGAAACCGCTCGCCTACGACGTGCGTACCCGCTGGAGCGACTGGTGGCACGGCCTGCGCGACGGCCTGCGCCAGATCCCCGACCGTCCCAAGGCCCCGCGTCCCCAGCCGATCAGTTCGCCGCACCGCGACGTCATCATCGGCGAGGCGCAGCAGGTCTACCACCAGGAGTACGTCCGCCACCAGCGCCAGATCGCGCCCCTGCCCGGCCTGATCGCCGAGGCCGGCTCCCGCGAGGAGGCCGCCCGCGAGACCTGCCGCCTGGCCGACGCCAGGGTGGCCGCGCTCGAACGCCCGCTCACCGCCGAGGAGGAGCGCGAGCGGCGCCCCGGCGACACCGGGCTCGACGACGCCGCCGTACGCGAGCGCCGCCGCCGTCACCGCGCCCGCCGGCTCGCCGCCGCCCGCGAGGCGGCCGCGCGCGCCAAGGCCGCGCTCGACGCGGCCACCGCCGACCGGGTGCGGACCGAGGCGCTGCGCGAGCAGTCGCTGGAGGTCGCCTCGGCCCGCGTACGGCTGGCCGAACGCCTGTACGGCCGCAGGCTCGACGCCTACCTCCGCTCCCTGCTGCGCTTCCACCCGGACAAGGCGTGGGTCGCCGACCAGCTCCGCTTCGGCGGGCAGGCGCCGGCCTGGGTCAGGAGGGCGGCCACGGTGGCGCCGCCGGTCGAGGTGGAGCCGGTACGCCCGCCGGCCTTCCGCATCGCCCTGCGGCCGGGGGAGAACGTGTTCGGGGCCGACTCGGCGCGGCCGTACCGGCTGGGGGAGCCCTATGCGGCACCCCGGCACTTCCGCCTCGCCCGCGACGGCGAGCACCTGCGGCTGCGTGACTTCGGCCGGGGCAACGGCCCCTACATCGGCGGCGGCGCGGTCCGCGAGGCCATGCTCGCGCCGGGTGACCACTTCGACTTCGGCGAGTACCGCTACTACGTGCTGCCCGGTCTCGACGCGCTCGACGTCAGCAGGCTCGGCGAACGCAAGGTCGTCGCCTTCGGGCTGGAGGCGAGCACCGACCAGTACTACCGGATCAGGGACATGTCGTTCGTGCAGCCGGAGAGCACGTTGCTGGCGATACTCGGGCCGTCGGGGGCGGGCAAGAGCTCGTTGTTCAGCGCGCTGCTGGGTGAGCTGCCGCTGAGCGCGGGCGAGCTGTACTTCGAGGGGCTGTCACTGGCCGGGCACGGGCCGCAGATCAGGGAGCGGCTCGGGTTCGTGCCGCAGGGCACGGACCTGCTGGCCACGCTCACCGTCGACCAGCTCCTGCGCTACGCCTACCGCCTGCGCGGGCCGGGCCGGCGCGCGGGGACGCGCGTGGGCGAGGTCTGCCGCGACCTCAAGCTCGACGAACGCCGCCACCACCGCGTCAGCGCCCTGTCGGGAGGCCAGCAGCGCCGCGTGTCGATCGCGATGGAGCTGCTGAACAAGCCGACCCTCCTGCTCCTCGACGAGCCGACCTCGGGGCTGGACCCCGGGCTCGACCACGAGGTGATGACCTTCCTTCGCGACTACGCCGAGACCCACGAGGCCACCGTCATGATCGTCACACACGCCGTCGAACACCTCGGCCAGGCCCACCAGGTCCTCGTCGTGGTCAAACAGGGCAGACCCGTCTTCTACGGCCCGCCCGAGCGAGTCCTGCCCGACCTCGAGCGCGCGCGCTGGGCCGCGCTGATGAAGGACCTCGACGTTCAGGCCGACGCCTTCGCCCTCCGGTACGGCAGCCGCCGCGCCGACGCCGAAGCCCGCGACGCCGCCGCCCACATCCGGGCCCAGGGCGCCGGCGCCCGGCCGGGCCCGCGCGTCAAGCGCCGGCGGCCACCGGCCACGTTCGCCCGCCAGTGGCGCGTGCTGCTGTCGCGCCAGGTCGCGCTGCTGGCCACCCGCGGCGTACGGGCCGGTTCGACCGGGCCGGTCAGGAGATGGGCGGTGGCGTTGATGCCGTTCCTGGTCGCGGCCGGTTCCGCGGCGCTGGCCGCCTGGGTCACCGGCCCCGACGGCCTCGGCAAGGGCGCCTCGGGCGACGCGGTCACCGCGATCAGCCTGCTCACCACGCTGGCGATGCTCAGCGGTCAGGCGCTCACCTACAGCGACATCGTCGCCGAGATGGGTACGATCACCCGCGAACACCGCACCGGCGTCCTGGTCACCGCCGTGCTCGCGGCGAAATGGCAGGTCTTCGCCGCCGTGGCGATCCTTCAGGCGCTGATCATGGCGCTGGTGTTCACCGGGATCCGCCCGGGACCGGCCGCGTCCCTGTGGACGACGCCCACCCTGGACCTCTTCCTGGTGCTGGCGGTGTTGTCGGTGTCGGCCATGTCACTCGGGCTGCTCATCTCGGTCTCGGTGCGCAAGCTGGAACAGGCCGTGCTCGCCGTCACCCTCACCTCGGTCGCCCAGATCGCCCTGAACGGCTCCACCGCGGACCTGTCCGGCGGCGGCGCGCTCGCCGTGACCGCGGCACTGCTGCCCGACCGCTGGGGCCTGGCCGCCGCCGCCTCCCTCACCGGCCTGCCCGGCGAGCGGGAGGCCCTGTGGGCGCACACCTCCGGGCAGTGGTTCTTCGACCTGGCCATGTGCGCCGCGCTGGCGGTCGCCTACTCCCTGATCGCCGTCGCGGTGCTCTCGGCCCGTCTCACCCCCAGACGCGGCGTCGGCTGGGGGTGAGATCACCTGGCGGTCCGCCGCCTGAACATGACGGCCGCGATCGGGATGCTGACCACGACCGCGCCCCCGAGCCAGGCGGCCGCCACCGCCGCCGACGAGCCCATCGGCTGGTCCAGGAGCAGCGCGCGCAGCGTGTCCACCACCGACGTGATCGGCTGGTGGGTGGCGAAGTCGCGCAGCACCGGCGGCATCGTCTCGGCCGGCACCACCCCGTCGGACAGGTACGGCAGGAAGAGCACGATGAAGCTGAACGCCCCCGCCGCCTGCGTCGAACGCACGGTCAGGCCCCAGATCACCGCCAGCGACGACATCGCCAGGATGTACGCCGTCACCAGCGCCAGCACCAGTGCCCACTCGGCGAGCGAGGCCGATGGCCGGAAACCGAGCGCGACCGCGGCGGCCAGCGCGATCGCGGTCGCCACCACGTTGCGCACCACCGAGGCCACCACGTGCCCGGCGGGCACCGCCCAGCCGCTGATCGGGAGCGTGCGGAAGCGGTCGATCATGCCTCCGGTCAGGTCGTCGGCGATGGCCACGGCGGTGAGGGCGGCGCCGTACCCGCCGGACATCAGCAGCACGGCCGGCACGACGAAGTCGATGTAGTCCAGCCCGCTCGACCCCGTGGTGATCGCGCCGCCGAACACGTACACGAACAGCACCATGATGATCACCGGCAGCGCGAGGTTGACGATCAGGCTGTCCGGCGTGCGCAGCTCGCGGCGCAGGTCGCGGCCGACCAGGCGGCGCAGGTCGGCCGCGGCGGTCAGGGGCGCGCTCATGCCGCCACCGCCGTGAGCTCGAAGAAGACGTCGTCGAGGGTGGGCGTGCGCAGCTCGACGCGTTCGACGGGGATGCCCGCCCGATGGAGTTCGTCCAAGGTGTGCCGGAGGTGGTCGGGACCCTGGACGGCCAGCGTGATCTCCGCCGGATCCGCGCCCCCCGGAGCGGAGAGCAGGGCGCTCGCGCGCGGCAGGTCCGCCGGCGCCAGGCGCAGCACGAGGCGCTCCGCGCCCACCTGGCGCTTCAGCGCCTCGGGGGAGTCGTCGGCCACGACCCGGCCCCCGCTGATCACCGCGACCCGGTCGGCGAGCTGGTCGGCCTCCTCCAGGTATTGCGTGGTCAGCAGGATGCTCGTCCCCGCGGCGAGCAGTTCGCGGATCACCGCCCACAGCTCCACCCGGCTGCGGGGGTCCAGGCCCGTGGTCGGCTCGTCGAGGAACAGGATGCGCGGCGCCGACACCATGCTGGCCGCCAGGTCGAGGCGGCGGCGCATGCCGCCCGAGTAGGTGCCCGCGCGGCGGTTGGCGGCGTTGGCCAGGTCGAAGCGCTCCAGGAGCTCCTGCGTCCGCCGCCGGCCCTGGCGGCGGCCGAGGTGGTAGAGGCCGGCGAACAGTTCGAGGTTCTCCCTGCCGGTGAGCAGGTCGTCCACGGTGGCCTGCTGGGCGGTCAGGCCGATGGCCCGGCGTACGGCGGCGCCGTCGCGCACCACGTCGTGCCCGCCCACGACCGCGCTGCCGCCGTCCGGAGCCAGCAGCGTGGTCAGAATGCGCACCGTCGTCGTCTTCCCCGACCCGTTGGGCCCGAGCAGCGCCAGCAGCGAGCCCGTGGGCACGGTCAGGTCGATCCCGCCGAGCACCCGCGTGTCCCCGAATGACTTCATCAGCCCCCGCGCCACGATGGCATCTGTGAATGGCCTACTGTGTATTACGTTCATAGTTTTAAGATAATGCAGAATCCTAGGAGTGCGTCAAGGGAGGACCTCAATGGACCAGGAACGGTCACTGCCCCCCGTCATCGAGCGGATGTGGGGCCTCGAGCCCGCGCCGCGCCGGGGGCCGCGGCCACGACTCGACCTGGCCATGATCACCGCCGCCGCCATCGAACTCGCCGACGCCGACGGCATCGGCGGGGTGTCGATGGCGAGCGTCGCCTCCCGCGTGGGGGTGGCGGCGACCGCGCTCTACCGCTACGTCGGCAGCAAGGAAGACCTGCTCACCGCGATGGCCGACGCCGTGGCGCCGCTGCCGCCCGACCCGGCGGGGCGGCCATGGCGCGAGTACCTCGCCACCTGGACCCGCGCCCAGCGCGGCATCATCCTCGACCACCCGTGGGTGCTGGCGATCAGCCCGTTCGTGCCGCCGATGGGCCCGCGCCGGCTGCTCTGGCTCGACCGCGTCCTGGTCGCCCTCGACGGCACCGGGCTGGACGACGGTGAGCGGATCAACGTGGCCAGCACCCTGACCGGGTACGCGCTGACCGACGCCGCCGTGGTCTACGGGGCCGGCGATCCCGCGTACGAGAAGGCCGGGATCTCCGGCGCCGACGAGTTCGGCGCCGCGCTCGCCGAAGTCCTCGACCCCGCGACCTACCCCGCCCTGTCCGCCGCCGTGCGCGGCGGCGTCTTCTCCGGCGCCGAGGGCTGGGTGGACGACGGCGACTTCCTGTTCGGCCTCAACCTGCTGCTCGACGGCGTGGAGCAGCTGATCGCCCGCCGGGGCGGCGTCAGCTAGCCGCGCGCAGGATGCGGACGTACCCCACTTCGGCGACGTTCTTCGTCAGCTCCACGATCAGCCATCCGGCGACGCTCGCCATCGTCTGGCCCTGCCCCCAGGGCAGTTTCGCGACCTTGTCGCCGGAGTCGAGTTCGGCGTCGGTGAGCCCGAGCAGCCCTTCGCGCCAGGCGTCCTTGAGCCCGCGCAGCCACCCGGCCGCCGCGGCGGCGCCGCCCGGCCACACGATCTCCTCGCGCTCCGGAGCGCCGTCACCGAAGCAGTGGCCCAGCGTGGTCGTCCACCAGTAGCCCATGTGCCACATCACCCAGCCGGCCGACATCGCCGGAACGGGGTCCGGCTCGCTGTCGGCCCAGTCGGCCACCCAGCGCCCGTCCGCGCCGAGCCGGACGTTCCAGCTGTGAGTGGCCGGCTCCCACAGCGCCGCCTCGTCGTCGAGTCCGTCGAGGTGGTACTCGAACAGCGCCCAGGCGATGTCGAGCTGGTGGACGAGCAGTTCCGCGCGCTTGGTGACCATGATCAGCGATCCTAGGCACACGGCCCGCGCCCGCCAACGGGATAAATCTTTGGCCGATCCGACGATGAGGCATCCATTTCCTTGGCCGATACTTCAAGGATGGAGCAGGTCGAATATCTGGAGCCGTCGCTCGCCCAGGTGATCGAGCGGATCGGCCCGCAGTACATCACGGTCGTCGAGGCGCCGCACGGCGTGGACGTGCCGGTGTCAGGCCCCGCCATCCTGGACCCGGTGTTCGACGAGGCACCCCGCCCGGGAACGCTGGTCCTGCTCGTCGGCCTGACCGCCGGATCGCCGGACGCCGAGGCGACGCTCCACGGCCTGACCGGCGCCGCTGCGGCGGTGGTGCGCGCCGACGTCGCCGCCGCGAAACGGCTGGCGCCCGCCGCCCGCGCGGCCGGGATCGCCCTGGTCGCGCTGCACACACAGATGCCGTGGAGCCTCCTGCACACGATGGTCGAGGACGCCGTGCTGCTCGGCGACAGCCTGATCTCCGCCCCCGGCCTGCTCGGCGCGCCTGGCCGCGACCTCGGCAGCGTGCCGCTCGGCGACCTGAACGCGCTGGTCAACGTCATCGCCGAGACGTTCGACCGGCCCGTGGGCATCCTGGACACCGAATGGCGGCTGCTGGCGTACTCGGCCGTGCCCGGCCAGGTCAACGACGAACTCCAGCGCCAGGTCATCCTCACCAAGTCCGTGCCCGCCTCCAACGCCCCCCGCGAGACCCGCCGCCTGCTCCTGACCACGCAGCAGGCGCTGCGCTTCCACACCGGCGAGCCGTTCGACCACCCGGAACAGCGCGTCTGGCGCATCGGCGTGGGCATCCGCAGCGGACCCGAGCCGCTCGGCATGCTCTGGATACTCGAAGGCCACGAGCGGCTGCCGGAAGAGCGCCTCGTGCTCGCGGAGGAGTTCGCCCGCCTGGCCGGAGCCCACCTGCTGCGTGCCCGCACCGCCCGCGACGCCGACCGCGAACGCCGCGGCCGCCTGGTCGGCGACGCCCTCGACGGCGACGCCGCCGCCTGCCGCCGCCTGGGCCTGCCCCGTACCGGCCTGGCGGTGCTGGCCATCACCTCACAGGGCCAGCCCGAGCACCTGCTCGACGCCGTGGCCACCTATCTGGACGCCTACCGCCGCTCGGCCGCCTGCGTCCTGCGCGAGCACACCGTCTACTGCCTCCTGCCGGCGCCCGACCTCCGCACCGCCCGCGACACCGCCGCCGACCTGGCCCGCCGCCTGGCCCCCCGCCACCACCTGACCGCCGCGGTGGGCTCCCTCGCGACGGCCGACACCCTGACCGCCTCCCTGCGGCACGCCGACCTGGTGCTCACCGTCCTGCGTTCCTCGGGCGCGCGGGTGGCCACCATCGACGAGGTACGGCCCGCCGCCGCCCTCATCGAACTCCAATCCCTGCTGTCCGCCCACCCGGACCTCCTGCTCCACACCTTCACCCCGCCCGCCGGCGAGGAGACGGTCACCGCCTGGCTGGAGGCCCACGGCGACATCCGCGCCGCCGCCGCGACCTTGGCCGTCCACCCCAACACACTCCGCTACCGGCTGCGGCGCCTGGAATCCTCCGGCTACGACCTCTCCACCCCCGACGCCCGCCTCACCACCTGGCTCCGCCTCCGCCTCACCCACCCTTGACCCCCGGCCACCTCGGCGACCGTCGCGGTGTCAGCGTAGGGCGTCTACGGGTTCCATTCTGGCGGCGCGCAGGGCTGGGTAGAGGCCGGCCAGCAGGCCCACGAGTGCCCCCGCGACCGGTGCCGCGACGGCCAGCCGTACGTCCAGCACGGGGGTCCACTGCTTGATCGCGCAGATCACCACGATCGCCACCACCCCCACGGACGCGCCGACCACGCCGCCCGTGAGGCCGGTCAGCGATGATTCCAGCAGAAACTGGGCGGCGACGTGGCGGCGGGCCGCGCCCAGGGCGCGGCGCAGGCCGATCTCGGTGACGCGTTCCATGACCGTGACCAGCGTGACGTTCGCGATGCCGACCGCGCCCACGACGAGCGAGACCAGGCCGAGGATCAGGAAGAGCGCGTTGACGTCGTTCTCGACCCCGTCGCGGGCCCTGGTCGGGCTCTGCGGGGCGGTCACCTGCAGCATGGCGGCGTTGCCGGGGCTGAGCGCGAGCGGCGCCTGCTTCGCGATGAGGTCGGCCGCGCCGATGCTGGTGTTGATCAGCACGCGGGTCACCTCGCGCAGGCCGAAGCGCTGGCCGATGGTGGGCGGCAGCAGGACCGCGCTGCCCAGGCTCTTCTCCCGCCGCAGGTCGCCGAGCACCCCGATGACGGTGTACGCGTGCGTCCCGATGAACACGGCCGGAGCCCGGTCGAGCCGCGTCACCCCGAGCAGTTGCGCCGCCCGCTCGCCCAGCACCACCACCTTGTCCCCGCGGGCCAGATGCCCGGCGTCGAAGTAGCGGCCCTGGACCATGCGGCCCTTGACCGCCGCGGGCAGCCCGGGACTGCTGGCGACCACGGTCAGCGTCAGCTCGGTCATCCGGCTCGGATCGACGAGTTCGTTGGCCCGGACGCTGATGTTGGCGCTCTCCTTGGCCTCGGCCACCGCGGCGGCCGAGGTCACCCCGCGCAGGCGCGTCACCTCCGCCACGTCGCCCCACCCGACCAGCGGATGGTCGTCTGCCGGGACGTCCACGGTGACGGAGGTGGCGGTCAGCTCGTCGAAGCGGCCGACGATCTGGTTGCCGGCGGTGGCGGCGGTGCCCAGCGTGATGACGAGGGTGGCGATGCCCAGGACGGTCCCCAAAGCGGTCAGCGCCGAGCGGACGGGACGGGCCAGCAGGCCGGCCGACGCTTCGGCCCACAGGTCAAGGATCTTCACTGAGCGCTCCGTCCGTGATCCGCAGCCGGCGCTGAGCCCGGCCGCTCACCTCGTTCTCGTGGGTGATGACGACGATCGTCATCCCCTGCGCGCACAGGTCGTCGAACAGGGCGAGCACGGCCTCGGTGTTCTTGCTGTCCAGCGCGCCGGTCGGTTCGTCGCACAACAGGAGCGAGGGCTCGCCGAGCAGGGCGCGGGCGATGGCGGCGCGCTGGCGTTCGCCGCCGGACAGCCGTTCGGGCGGGAAGTCCACCCGGTGTGACAGGCCGACCCGGTCCAGTTGTTCAAGGGCGCGGGTTCTGCGGTTTTTGCGTTCGCGCCCGCCGTACACCTCGGCCAGCATGACGTTCTCCACCACGCTGCGGTGCGCGAGCAGATGGAAGGACTGGAAGACGAAGCCGATACGGCTGCCGCGCAGCCTGGTCCGCGCGCTGTCGGGCATCGAGGTGGTCTCGATTCCGTCCAGCCGGTAGCTGCCCGAGGTGGGGCGGTCCAGCAGGCCGAGCACGTTCAGTAGCGTCGACTTGCCGGATCCGGACGGGCCGACCACCGCCACGTAGTCGGCCGCGTGCACGCGCAACGACACCCGCGACAGCCCGAGCACCGGCGGGTCGGCGGGGAACTCCTTGGTCAGCCCGGTCAGCTCGATCACCGCCTCAGGCACCGCCGACCACCACCCGATCGCCCTCGTCGAGTTCGCCGGTGACCTCGACGTTGCCGTCGGCGGTCAGCCCGGTGCGTACCTCGACCTCCTTCGTCCGGTCCGCACCGACCTCGACCTGCACCCGCGGCCGGCCGTCCGCCGCCGTGACCACGGCCGCGACCGGCACCGACAGGACCTTCTCCCGCGTCGCGCCGACCGTCACCCGCACGGTGACGCCCGCACCGGACAGGCCCTTGAGCCCGGCCATCGACCTGGGCGTGATCAGCACCGCCTCCGAGCCGAGCTTGGCCTTGCCCGCTCCCACCGAGCTGACGGTGGCGGGAATGGCCTTGCCCGCCTCGGTCTCGATGACCGCCGCCAGCCCGTGCTTCAACAACTTCGCCTCCGCCGCCTCGACCGAGCCGGACACCACGAACGTCGAGCTCGTCACCGTGGCGAACGCCTTGTCCACCAGCCCGCCCGCCTTGACCGCCGCCTTGTGCAGCCGGGCCGGCAGTTTCGGCAGGAACACCACCTCTCCCGCGGGGACGGTCGTGCCGTAGGTGAGCGTGTACTCCGCGAGGATCGACCTGGCCGCGGCCAGATCCTTCTGAGCGCCCGCCACCTTGAGCTTGACCGGGGACAACTGCCTGGCCTGCCGCAACGTCTGGCCGGCCGTGGCGAGGGCCTCGCGGGCGAGCCGTACCGCCTTGCGCGCCTCGGTCAGCCGCCGCTCGCGCGCCTTCTCCGCCTCCACCCGGACGCGGTCGAGCGCCCGGTGCGCGGCGTCCAGGTCGGCGCGCGCGTTGGCGACGCGCAGCTCCTTCAGCCTGCCGTCCGACGGGGTCGGCGTGGGGCTGGGCTCCGGCCGGCTCGCCTCCTGCTCGGCCTCCAGCAGCTTCTCCTCAGCCGTCCGTACGGCGGCCTCGGCCGCCTCCACCTTGGCCGCGTCCTCGGGGGTGAAGCGGGCCGCCTCGTCCAGGGCCTGGTCGGCGTCCCGGAGGTCCTGCTTGGCGTTGGCAAGCTTGAGCTTGAGCGGCCCCACGTCCTGCCCCTGCTCCAGGGCCTTGCGCTGGTCGGCCAGCACTTCCTGGGCAGCCTGTACGGCCCGGCGAAGTTCGTCACGCCGCTGCCTGGCCTCGATCGTGGGCTGCTGCGCGGAGTACCCCTTCTTGGCGTAGAAGCGCGTCACCGCCGCGACCGTGGCCGGATCGAACACCCCCGACACCCGCACCCGCAGCGCCCGCTGCAACTGCCGGACGTCGTCGCCTTTGGTGCCCGGGGCCAGCGTGCGGTGCATCGGCACCTTGCCGGTGAAGGCGAAGACCGGGCGGCCGTTCACCTCCATGAGCGTCCCGCCGTCCCTGACCTTTCCCGGCACCGGGGCGCGGGTGGCGCGCTGAAGCGTCTCGCTGCCGCCGACGACTCCGGCCAGCATGATCGGTTGCGGCGAGCCGTACTCCAGAGTGCCCGCGACGATCACGGTGCTGACCAGCTTGCGGCGCTCCACCAGCGCGGTGACCAGCGACGGCTTGGGCGGCGTGCGCAGCGCGGCCTCGTCCGCCGGCGAGCGCAGCCGCGTGCTCACCCCCCAGCCCGCTCCCGCGACCACGACGACGCCGGCCAGCACGGCCAGCAGCTTCTTCTTCCTCACGACTGCGGAAGGAAGCCGAACTTCAGCCGCGCCTCGGTGTTGAGCCGCGTGCTCAGAGGGTTGAACGCGGCGTAGAACTCCTTGCCGCACTCCAGGTCGGTCAGCGCCGACTTGATCTCCCTCACCAGGTACGGCCGCGCCACCGCGGCCGACGGCTCCTTCTGCTTCGCGACCAGCTCCTCCCACTCCATCGGACCCCTGTTGACCAGGTCGAGAGGCTTGCCGGAGCTGACCTTCTCCCCCTTGCCGGTCAGGCACCGCGCGAACGGCCCGGCCAGCTCGTTGAGCTTGGCGTCGCCGTTGAGCTCCCTGTCCACCCTCTCGATCTCCTTGGCCGTCATGTCCGAGAAGTCGGCCAAGGACTTGACCTCGAAGCCGAAGACCTGCTTGACCGCGGTGGTGTAGCAGGTCTTCGCCCGCAGCTCGTACGCCTCCCGCTGCCCCTTGTCCAACCCCGCCTTGATGGCCCCGTTGGGGTCCTTACTCTCCGGCTCGCCCCCCTCGTCTTTATAGACAAACCGGGAAAAGGCCCCGAACCCATACTTGGATCGGACCTCCTTCAAACTCGCGTAGTCGCCGCTCGCCACGCGCTTCTGAAGGTCGGACTGCTTGAACGGCGGCACGTGGATCACATATTTGAAGCCCTTCTGCTTCATGCAGTCCGCGATCAGTGTTTCCCGCTCGTGCCGTTTGTCCTTCGCCCCGGTTTCCGGGGCGGCAGCCGTACTCTCTGCACCGCACCCCGCCAGCAGCGCCAGCCCCAGCAGGCCGCAGACGGCCAGTCGCTTCTTCATGCCGGACACTCTGGGCCCGGCGTTCATCCGCCTCGTAGTGCCCGCGTATCGGCCATGTATCAGTTGGCATTTACCGTGCTCTGGCCGTGTGCTTGACTCCTCCCTTGTAGCCACAGCCTCGGGGAGGGGCCATGGGGGAGTTCGTCGGGATCGACCCCCGCCGGGCGGAACAACTCATGCGGGAAATGGCCGGCGGCCAGGCCGTTCTGGGCCGTGCCAGGACCGGTCTGGAAGCGGCCATCGCCGAAGCCGGCCCCTCCTGGACCGGCCCCGCCGGCACCACGGCCATGCACAAATCCTGGGCCTTTCTCGACGAGACCCAGCGCGATCTGAAATGGCGCGTGGACACCCTCCGGCAAATGGTCCCCGGCACCGGCCTCCTGAGCGGATCCCTGCCCTTCGTCAGCGAGACGGAGGCGGCCCGCCAGGGCACGGCCGACGGCCGCCGCATCGCCGACGCCCTGAAAAAGCTTGAAATAGACCACTCGGTGGAGACCTGGCGCGCGGTCACCGCTGCCGCCGCCGCGGCACAATCCCACCTGACCGACCCCGCCTACGCCGCCGCCCTCCTGAACGCCCTCGGCCCCGACAGGTTCCGCGCGTTGTTCACGCACTGGATGAGGAACAGGGGCCCGGCCATGGACAAGGGCCTGCCTCCTGGCGTCCTCCAGCAGAGCGGCCTGGGTCCGCTGGCCCAGGCGTACGCGAACGCCGAACGAGCCGGCCGCCTGGACGCGAAATGGCTGGACGCCTTCCTCACAACCACCCAGCCCGGCGTCCTGGCCGCCTTGATCACGCTGTCCCGCCCGTCAAGCAGACTCCTGAACCAGGTGGCCACCCGCGTTCTGGCCCGCCCCCTGGCCGCCGACCTCCCGACCAGCCCCAACTGGAACCTGAACGCCCTGATCGACGCCTACACCCACGACCCCGCGGCCCTGCAGTCGTTGCTGGCCACCAACCAGAACGCCGCAGGCTGGCTCCTGCACCCCCAGCGCATCCGGCTCAGCGGCGTGGACGGCCTCCAGACCAAGCTGGCCGCGGTCCTGGACAGGGCCCTGGCCCAGGGCCCTCACCGCGACCAGGCGATGTTCAACATCATCCGCACCCTGGGCGCCGAGGACAGCCCGTGGATCTCCACCAGATGGGGCATCTGGAGAGACTCACCGATCAGCGAAACCCTGGCCGCCAACATCGGCCCCTACCTCGACCAGCTGGCCCGCGCCCAGTCCAGACGCGACTCACCCGAACTGACCGCCATCTACCCCACATCCCCCTGGGACACCCTCACCCCCGACGACGCCTCCCGCTTCGCGGGCGTCCTGATGCAGGACGGCGACGCGGCGAAGCTGCTGATGAAGGCCTCCCAGGACTACACGCTGAGCCTGGACATCGGCCGCTTCCGCCCCTTCGGCGACGAGGCCACCCAGGACCAGTACACGTCCCGGGCGGCGCTGGCCGGGGGAGTGGCGAACCTGATGTTGAGCGGGACCACGTACGCGGAGTGGGCTGATGACGAGTATGCGGATTGGGTGGCGGGGGTGGCATTGCTGCCTGTGTCATGGCTTTCCAACAAATACTGGCCCATCCAAAACCCCACAACCGCCACCGGCCGCGACATAGGCCTGGACGAAGCCAAGGACGGCCTCAAAGACCTGATCACTGACTACCTTGACGATAAATCACCCGCAACTGCGGACAAGGTGGCGAAACGCATCGTTGCGCAGCAGGCCGATTGGGTCAATGTGTCGCTGAACGAGCACGGCCAGAAACCCCTTACCGATGCTCAGCAGAACGAGGTCCGCATGGCCTTCCGTGGGCGTCTCTATGATGCGTTGCTCAAGGCGTTGCAACAGCGGGGAGGCTAAAGATGACGATTCCCAGCCAGAGTCAGCTGCTTCGCCAGGCGGCCGAAAAAGAACAACTGGCCACCGATCTCCTGCGATATGCCGAGGAGCTGGGTGCGGTCTTCGCCGGAACGCTGGCCAGACCGCACGATGTGGACGCGTTCTGGAAAGGGCCTGCGGCGGAACGTTTCGCCGCTCAGGCTGTCCGGCTCAACCGTGAGATCGACCTGCTCCGCGAAGGCTGTACCTCCACCGCGGACCGCCTCCGCAAGCAGGCCCAGCTAGCGCGAGCCGAGGCCGCCCAATTGCCCGCCTGAGGCTACGCGCCGCGTTTGTAGCAACTGGTCTTGCCGACGACAATGATGTGAGGCTTCTGTCCGTTGCGGACGGTTATCAGGAAGGTATTGCCTGTCGTCGGGTGCTCCAGTACGACCACGCCCACATTCTCGTCACGGAGGTCCAAGCTGTCCACGAGGATGTCGTAGCTCCGCAGCCCAAGCCAGCTCGACAGCAAACCTACGACACTGCTCGGCGACTGCTTGTACGGCGGTCCTTTGAGATCCCCCTGCGCGCGAAAGAACCGCTGCACCTGGCCCTTCAGGCACCCCGCTTCGCCATCCCGATCCGCCCGTTCGGTCACCGCGGCCGACCCCACGGAGCGCATATCCTGCGAAGCCAGCAGTTTTTCCCCATCGGCGACGAGCAGTTTCGCGGCCTCGTCCAGGCCGGGTTTCTCAGGATCCCCTGAACAGCCCGTTATCCCGAGAAGGGAAACGAGCGCTGCTGCGGCTGCCAGTCGTCGAATGTCTGGGCGCACGACCGGGACACTACCCAACCCGTACTCTCACGTACACCTGGCAAGGCGTCACGCCAGGTAGAGCCGATCCCGGAACGCCCCCCGCTCCTCACGCTTGGCGGCGGCCGCCTTCTCGATCATGCCCCAGTCGTGCCCGTCGACGGTGGCGATGGCCCGGAGCACCTCGTACACGTCCGCGATCTCCCCGGCGACCTCACCAGCCGAGGCGTCGCGGAGTTCGGCGGACTCCTCGAACAGCTTCTCCACCAGAGCCCGGCGATACTCGGCCAGGTCAAGCACGCGCACGACCGGCTCGCCGCCGTTCTGTCGGATGATCTCCGGGATGTTGTCCCGCACCAGCTTGCCCATGACGCGCGAGCCTACCGAGTCGCAGTGACACTCCTCGGTGATCGCGAACTACCCTGAAACGATCATATCGCGATCAAGGCTGGTATGTCGGGATGACTGTGGAGTTCTTCCGTGAGGAGCCGACCGCCCGAACCTCATGGCGGCTGGCGGTGCTCATGGGCGCCAACGTGCGTACCTACAAGTTCGCCCTGGGTGAGGCATTGCTGGGCGCCGCGGCTCAGGGGCATGGCGACATCCTGCTCAAGGACCTGGCCGGGCCGTACGCGATGAGTCTGGTGGAGCATCTGGCGCAGGCGCCGCAGGCGTCACCCAGGGTCACGGCCGCCGGAGCGGACTTCCTGGCCGTGGCCCGGGAGGAGGCGGCCGAGTCCGTTCAGCTCGGCGGGCCGACGGAGAAGCTGCTCGCCGCGGCGATGAAGTCGATGCCCGCCATGGTGATGCGGAAGTTTCATCATCTCCGTGGTGATGGCGAGGTGCCTCACCGTTTCTATGAGGTGACGGGCACCGCTCGCGAAGTCGTGGTCAGGGTGACCCCCTCACTTCGCGAGGTCGCGCTGTCCGAGCAGCGGCCGAGCCTGCTGGCGGAACTGGCGGCGCGGTGGAGCATCGTCGAGATGTCGTTCGCCGCGGGGGTGGGCAGAAGCCTGGTCGAGGAGGGGGTCGCGGTCGATCTGGAGACGCTGCGGATCACCGACCAGGTACGGCGGCGCCCGGTCGCGGGGGTCACCGAGGCCGTCATCGGGTTTCAGCATGGCCGCTGCGTCATCTGCGGCGATCCGCTCATCCCCGGCGTCGATGAGATCGCGGTCGACCACGTGTTCCCGTACTCGTTCAGGCGCCTCATGCCCGTCGTCGACCTGGACGCGATCTGGAACCTCGCTCCCGCGCACCGGCCCTGCAACGCCAGGAAGAGCAACCGGCCGCCCACGCCCGTCCAGCTCACCCGTCTGGCCATGCGGAACGAGGCGATCATGCGGTCGCCCCATCCGCTGAAGCGCACCCTCCAGCTCACGCTGAAGCGGCACGGCTTCCGGGGCGGATGGTGGGACTTCATCCAGGGGGTTCGCGACCAGCTCGGATAGCGAGCCGTACCGTGAAGTCGTGGGGGTCGTCTAGATTGCTCAGCACAGGAGGTGGGCGATGCGACGGATCGTTCTCGTCGGGCTGGGCGACGTTGAGCTGGTTCGGCGCGTGCTGTCTGATCTGCTGCTCACCCCTGCTCTGCGCGGTCAGCTGGAGGTCGTGCTTCATGATGCCGACCCGGGGCTGAGGGCCACGGCGGAGGCGCTGGTCAGGTCGCTGGATGCCGAGGCGGGCGCGCGGGCCGTGATCGGCGTGAGTGCCGAGCGGCGGCGGGCGCTGGCCGGGGCCGACTTTGTGGTGGCCGCCATTGACGTGGGCGGGTTCGAGGCCACGCTCAAGGACTTCGAGATCCCCCACCGGTACGGCCTGCGCCAGACCATAGGCGACACCATCGGCATAGGCGGCATCTTCCGCGGCCTGCGTGGCATCCCGACGTTCGTCGAGCTGGGTCATGAGATGGCCGAGCTGTGCCCCGAGGCGTGGCTGCTGAGCTGCAGTGATCCGATGGCCATGACCGGCCTGGCGGTGCAGCTCGCCACCGGGTTCACCCGGTTCGCCGGCTCCTGCCACGCGGTCTGCGACACCCACCTCTATCTCGCCGATCTGGTGGGCAGAGGGCTCGACGAGGTCGAGTTCGTCACCGCCGGGCTCAATCACCAGTCGTTCGTGCTGCGGTTCGAGGCTGAGGGGCGCTCGCTCTATCCGGAGCTCGATGCCGCCCTGGCCGCCGACGATCAGCATGTCCGCGTGGAGATCTACCGGCGTTTCGGATATTTCCCGACGGAGTCGAGCGAGCACGCGGCCGAGTACTTTCCCTGGTTCATGCGGCACAAGGACGAGACCTCGCGCCTCGGCGTCCAGGTCGAGGAGTACCTGAGGCGCAGCGGCCAGACCCTGCACCGCTACGAGGAGACCCGGCGCGCGCTGTCGGCGGGACGTTCCCTGCTGGTGCGCTGGCAGCACGCCGAGCCCGCGTCCGTGGCGATGCTGGCCATGCTGACCGGCCAGCCCAAGGAGGTCTACGTCAACGTCCCGAACGAGGGCCTCATCGAGAACCTGCCGCGCGAGGCCTGCGTGGAGGTCCCGGCCCTGGTCGACGCCGCCGGCATCCACCCCAAGCGGATCGGCGAGCTCCCGGTCCAGCTCGTCGCGCTCAACCGGACCTTCCAGAACGTGGTGGAGCTGACCGTGCGCGCCGTGCTCGACGGCGAACGACGGCATGTCCACCACGCCGCGATGGTCGATCCCAACACCGCCGCGACGCTGCCGCTGCACGCCATCGAGGCGCTGTGCGACGAGCTGATCGACGCCCACGGCGACCTCATGCCGGAAGGGGTGCGCCGATGACCGAGCCCGTGCCCACGGAGGTGCGGCGCGAGCGCATGCTCGGCCTGCTGATGGAGCAGGAGTTCGCGCGGGTGGCCGAGCTCGCCGAGGCGTTCGGCGTGTCGAGCGTGACCGTCCGCGCGGACCTCGACGCGCTCGAAGAGCACGGCAAGGTACGACGGGTCCGCGGCGGAGCGGTGGCGGCGGGCCCACCGGCGACCCCGGGCGAACCGTCGTTCGAGCAGTCACTCGGCGCCGCCGCCGTCGAGAAGGCCCACATCGCCAAGCTCGCCGCCCACCTGGTGCGCTCCGGTGACAGCGTGCTCATGGGCGCCGGCACCACGACCACGTACGTGGCCAGGGAGATGGTGGCCCGTACCGATCTGACCGACGTGACGGTGTTCACCAACGGGCTGCGTACCGCGCTGGAGCTGGAGCCCGCGCTCCCGCGGTTCGCGATCGTCGTGACCGGCGGCAGCCTGCGCCGGGCCCAGCATTCGCTGGTGGACCCGCTGGCGAGCAAGCTCCTGGAGGGCGTACGGGCCGCCAAGGTCTTCCTCGGCTGCGGCGGGGTGCACCCGGAGGGCGGGTTCACCAACGTCAACCTGCCCGACGCGGAGATGAAGCAGCGCATGCTCAAGGCGGGTGCCCGGCGGATCATGGTCGCCGACTCCACGAAGCTCGGCGTGATCGAGATGGCCCCGATCTGCCCGCTGAACGGCGTCGACCTGCTCATCACCGGTGAGCAGGCCGATCCCGAGGTCGTGGGGTCGTTGCGCGCGGGCGGGCTAGAGGTTCAGCTGGCGTAGGGAGTCGGGCAGCAGGTCCCAGTGCGCCCGGGTCAGGTCGTCGCACATGCGGGAGATGTCCTCCAACGGCAGGGTCGCCGAGGCGTTGGGGTCGACCATGACGGCATGCCGTACATGATCAGGACGCCCTTCCAGCGCGGCGCGGACGGTCAGTTCCGCGACGCTGACATACGCCTGGTTGAGCGCCGCGCACTGCGGCGGCAGCGCGCCCACCCTGGTCGGCCGCACGCCGCCGCCGTCGACCGCGCACGGCACCTCGACCACGCAGCCCGCGGGGAGGTTGGAGATGAGGCCGTCGTTGACGACGTTGCCGTAGACGATCCGCGGCGTGCCCGTCGCGATGCTGTGGATGATCTGCGGGGCGTACTCGTTGGTGCCCTCGACGGTCAGGGCCCGCCCATCCCGTACGGCGTCGCGGGTGCGCCCGTATTCCGCGAGGTTCTCCGCGCTGATGCGGACATAGTCGCCGACCGGGATGCGCAGCCGTTCGATCTCGCTGTCGTGCCTGAGCAGCCACGGCAGGTACTCGGCGGAATGCTCGCTGGTCTCGGTCGGGTAGTAGCCGAGGCGGCGGAACATCTCCACCCGTACCCGCCGGCTCAGCTCGGGGTCGCGTACGTCGAGCCGGTCGTAGAGGTTCTCGCCGTCGCGCTCGAAGCGCAGTACCCAGGCCTGGTGGTTGACGCCCGCGGCGAGGTAGGTGACCTCCTCGTACGGAACGCCGACCAGCGCGGCCAGATCGTGCATGGTCCAGTAGACCGAGTGGCACAGGCCGACGACGTTGCGCACCTTGCCGGACAGGTACCAGACGTTCATGGCCATCGGGTTGGTGTAGTTCAGCAGCCAGGCGTCGGGGCAGACCGCGTTCATGTCGGCGGCCAGGGCGTCGAGCACGGGGAACGTGCGCAGCGCGCGGAACACCCCGCCGACCCCGATGGTGTCGGCGATGGTCTGGCGCAGGCCGTAGCGGGCGGGGATCTCGAAGTCGGTCACGGTCGCGGCGTGCCCGCCGACCTGGATCATGTTGATCACGAAGTCGGCGTTGTCCAGCGCGTACTTCCTGTCCAGGCTCGCGCTGAGGTTGGTCACCCCGACGCGCCGGGCGACGGCCTCGGCCACCTCCAGGCGTTCGGCGTCGATGTCGTGCAGGGCGATATGGGCGTCTTTGAGCTCCGGAAAGGCCATCAGGTCGGCCAGCAGACCCTGCGTGAACACGACGCTGCCCGCGCCGACGAAAACAATCTTCATGAAGTGGCTTCCTCCCAGGTGGGCTGCGCCGCTGTGCCCCCCGCGGCTCGGGTCGAGAGGGTTCCCGCCTTCGCGGCCACGGCCAGGCTCTGCCGTACGGCGAGGCCTCGCGCCCGCGCGGCGAGGAAGCCCGCGTTGAAGCTGTCACCGGCGCCCACGGTGTCCACGACCCGGGCCGGGGTGGCGGGAACGCGGATCACGGCGCCGTCGCGCACGGCGAGGGCGCCGTCGGCGCCGCACTTGATCACCGGCGTGGTGATCCTGGCGAGCTCGGCCGCCGCTTCTTCCACGGTCGCGGCACCGGTGACGGCGAGCGCCTCGCGGTCGTTCGGCAGGAAGTAGTCGGTGACGGCGAGAAGTTCGTCCAGGCCTTTCCACCGGCCGGACGGGTCGTCGTTGGTGTCGAGCGAGGTCGTGGACGCGACCGTGCGGAAGTACTCCGCCAGCCCCGAGCCCAGCCCCGGCTGCAGAAAATAGGATGAGACGTGCACATGGGCGGCCCGAAGACCATCCGGAATGTCGGCCACCGTCAGCCGGTCCAGGCAGCCCGTGGCGGTCAGAATGGCCCGGTCGGTTCCGTCGGTGAGCACGACCGTGAGCGCCGTCTCCGCACCCGGATCCACCACGCAGGACGAGACGTCCACGCCGCGTTTCTCCAGCTCACCAAGGACGAACCGGCCCGCCGCGTCATCGCCCACCCGCCCGGCGAACGCGGTCCGCAGTCCGAGCCGGGCGGCGCCGCACGCGGTGATCGCCCCAGAGCCGCCGAGCGTCAGCCGTCCCGCCTCGACGAGCTCTTCGCGCTGACCGAAGGCGGGGACCCGGGGCGCGCCGGCGACGATCACGTCCGGGTTGGCGTCACCGACGACGAGTAGGTCGAAGTCCATGCCCCGGACCATCGCAGCGCCTTCAGTAACTTGTCAATACTTTCGTTTCCGAGGGCATTGACAAGTTTTCGAAAGTCATCATGATGGGCTCCAACGCAATCCCCCCGCCAGGAGGTCCCATGCCCGGCCCAGTCTGCCCGCCGCCGAACGGCGGGCGCCGATGACGTCGACGCTGGTACGGCCGGCGGCCGACAAACACGTCAAACACGCCGCACCCCGGGCACGCAAACGGGGCGACGGCCGGCTCGCGCTCGTCTTCCTGGCTCCCGTCCTGGTGGGGTTCGGGGTGTTCTACCTCTATCCGGCGGTACGCGGCGCCTGGTTCTCGATGACCGACTGGAACATGTTGTCGGAGCCCGAGTTCGTCGGCCTCGACAACTACGAGCGGCTGGTCGGCGACCCGTTGTTCTGGAACGCCATGAAGGTCACCGGGTTCTACGTCGTCATGACGGTGGTCGTCCAGGTGGGCCTCGGGCTGCTGCTCGCGGCGCTGCTGCACAGGCTGACCCGATCCCTGGTGGTCAGGACGTTGCTCGTGGTGCCCTGGCTGGTCCCGGGCGTCACCACCGCGCTGCTGTGGATGTGGCTGCTCGATGCCAACCTCGGCTTCGTCAACCACCTGCTCGTCGGCCTCGGGCTACCGAACCAGGGCTTCCTGACCTCGCCCGACCTCGCGCTGCCGAGCATCTCGCTGATCAACTCGTGGAGCGGGACCGGCTACACCGCGCTGCTGCTCTACGCCGGGATGCTGCTGATCCCCAAACAGATCTACGAGGCGAGCGCCATCGACGGCGCGGGGGAACTACGGCTGTTCTTCAAGGTCACGCTGCCGCTGCTGCGGCCGATCCTGGCGTTCGTGCTGGTCATCTCGCTGATCACGGCCGTGCAGGTCTTCGACACCATCGCGGTCGCCACCAAGCCGGGCGGCGGCCCGGTCAACGCCACCCGGGTGATCTACTTCTACATCTACCAGCGGGCGTTCACGAACTTCCAGATGGGCTACGCCTCGGCCATGGCGCTGACGCTGGTGCTCGTGCTGGGCGTGCTGACCTTCGTACAACTGCGCCTTCTGCGCGCCTCGACCTCGGACCTGTCATGAGACGCGCACTCGGGTGGGCCTGCCTGATCCTGGCCATCGTCATCTCGTTGTTCCCGCTGTACTGGATGATCAGGACGGCGATCACGCCTGGCAGGGAGTTGGCGGGGGACAATTCTGGATTTTTCCCGCAAAACCCTACTTTGTTTAACTTCGAGAGGGTTCTGGGGCTGGTGAGCCCCGAGGAGTCGCGGGCGGCCGGGGGCTCGGGCGCGGAGCTGGACTTCTTCCGCTATCTCGGCAACTCGATCATCTACACGGGCTTGATCACGATATTTCAGACCTTGTTCTGCGGAATGGCCGGTTACGCCTTCGCCCGCCTGCACTTCTTCGGGCGCGACGTCCTGTTCGGTCTGTTCGTCGGCGCGCTGATGGTCCCGCCGATCTTCACGCTGCTGCCCAACTTCGTGCTGGTCAAAGAACTGGGCCTGCTCGACAGTACGGCCGGCCTCGTCGCCCCGAGCCTGCTGATGACCCCGTTCGCCGTCTTCTTCCTCCGCCAGTTCTTCCTCGGCTTCCCCCGCGAGGTCGAGCAGGCCGCGCTGATCGACGGCGCGACCAAATGGACCATCTTCTGGCGCGTCGTCCTGCCCATGACCAAGGGTCCGCTGTTCACGCTCGCGCTCACCACCGCGGTCTGGACCTGGAACGACTACCTGTGGCCCCTGCTCGTCGCGCCCGGCGAGGACACCCGCGTGCTGACCACGGCGCTCGGCCTCTTCCTCAAGCAGTCGCCCAACACCCACCCCGACTGGACCGGCCTGATGGCCGGCTCGGTGCTGTCGGTGATCCCCGTGCTGCTGCTCGTGGCCGTCTTCGGCCGCCGCCTGGTGGATTCGATCCAGTTCTCTGGAATGAAGGGATAAATCATGAAGCGAGGCATCTTGGTGCTCGCACTGCTGGCGGCGGCCGGTTGCGGCGGAGCCCAGCAGACCACGGGCAAGGTGACGCTCACCTACGGCCTCTGGGACGACATCCAGCAACCCGCCTACCGGCAGTGCGCCGACGCCTTCACCCAGGCCAACCCCGACATCACCATCAAGATCACCCAGAACGCCTGGGACCAGTACTGGCAGAATCTCACCACCCAGATGGTCGCCGGCGGCGCCCCCGACGTCATCACCATGCAGGCCTCCTACTACCCCCAGTTCGTCAAGAACGGCCAGCTCCTCGACATCCAGCCCATGGTCGAAGCCGACAAGGTGGACCTGGCGCAGTACCGCCCCGGCCTCGCCGAATCCTGGGTGAAGGACGGCGGAAGATACGGCCTGCCCAAGGACTGGGACACCATGGCCGTCATCTACAACACCGACCTGGTGAAGAAGGCCGGAGTAGACCTCTCGAACCTCACCTGGAACCCCGCCGACGGCGGCACCTACGAAAAGGCCATCGCCCGCCTCACCATCGACAAGAACGGCAAACGGGGCGACGAGCCGGGCTTCGACAAGACCAAGGTCGCCACGTACGGCATGGTGCCCGAACTCAACGACGGCTCCCTCGGCCAGAACACCTGGGCCAACCTGGCGGTCTCCAACGGCTTCTCCTTCATCGACAAGAACCCGTTCGGCACCAAGTACTTCTACGACAACCCCAAACTGGCCGAAACCGCGGCCTGGTACAGACGCCTGATCGAAAAGGGCTACGTCGCCCCCTACGACAAGACCAGCACCCTGGGCACCGACGCCGTCCTGGCCGCCGGAAAGGGCGCGATGGGCGTCACCGGCTCCTGGATGATCACCACCTACCTGGGGGAGAAGGAGCGGAAGTTCGCCTTCGCACCCCTGCCCAAGGGCCCGCTGGGCCGTAAATCCGCCATCAACGGCCTGGCCGACTCCATCTACGCGGGCACCAAGCACAAGGACGCCGCCTGGAAGTGGGTCAAGTTCCTCGGCTCCACCGCCTGCCAGGACATCGTCGCCAAGGCGGCCGTCGTCTTCCCCGCCATCACCGCCTCGTCGGAGAAGGCACTCCAGGCACACGAGGCGGCGGGCCGCGACGTGAAGCTCTTCGTCGACCAGGCCAACGACAAGGACGGCACCTTCCTGCTCCCGGTGAGCGACCACGCCGACGAGATCAACGAGATCGTCGGCACCGCGATGGAACAGGTATGGCTGGGCCAAAAGGACGCCCCCTCCGCACTCACCACGGCCAACACCCAAGTCAACGCCCTCTTCGAAAGGGGATGACATGAAAATCCTCGCCCTGACCTCCCTCTTACTGGCCGGCCTGCTGAGCCCGGCCCCGGCCGAGTGGGTCCCCTCGACCTCGGACCGCTGGCAGTACCAGTTGCAGCCCACGGCCACCGGGGCCGGAACGGCAGGCGGCATCCGCCTCAATCTCTGCGCCGTGCCGTACACCGGAGGCGCCTGCGTCAAGCCCAACGTCTACGACATCGACCTCTACGGCCCCGACAAGGTGACCCCGAACAAGACGGCCGTCAACGCCATCCACGCCGCGGGCGGCCGCGCCATCTGCTATGTGTCGGCCGGAAGCTGGGAGGACTGGCGCCCCGACAAGAACAGCTTCCCGGCCTCCGTCAAGGGCAACGACCTCGACAACTGGCCGGGCGAGAAATGGCTCGACATCCGCAAGCGCGACATTCTGCTGCCCATCATGAAGGCCAGAGTCGCCAAATGCGCCCAGGCAGGCTTCGACTCCGTCGAATTCGACAACGTGGACGCCTTCCAGAACGAGAACACCGGCTTCCCCCTCACCGGCGCCCACCAACTCGCGTACAACAAGGCACTGGCCGACCTCGCCCACTCCCACGGATTGTCCGTAGGCCTCAAGAACGACCTCGACCAGGTGGACACCCTCGTCGACTGGTTCGACTACGCGGTGAACGAAAGCTGTCAGGCCTGGGACGAATGCGAAGCCCTCGACACCTTCCTGGACGCGGGAAAGCCCGTCTTCCAGATCGAATACACCGACGAAGGCGCAACGGCCCGCGAATCCTGCCCACCCGCGAACACCGCCTCCAGAAGCACCATCCTCAAAACCCTGGCCCTCACCGCAACCCCCTGGACCCCCTGCCGCTGACCAAGGGCCCGTCAGCCTGGCGTTGCACGCAACTCGAAATCCGGCGCGTACAAGGCGGGGTCCAGAAGCCCGCCGGCGGGAATTCCTGCCTTGTAAGCGTCGGCGAGAATCCGACGCACGCGTCCCCCCGCATACCCCATGTCCGGCTCGGGGTCCTCGATTTTGGTGAACCCCGCAGCCTGGTGATCGTCGGTCCACACGTGGCCCAGTAGCCGTCCACGCCGATCGTGCAGACCGGCCCGCCGTATCGGCCCGGTGGCCTTGAAATCGTAGGAGTCGTTCCTTGAGACGGTAACGGGGGTCACGTAATCATAGAAACGAGGGTTCGGGGTCTCAGTCATCAACAGGTCCTTTCCACCCGAGGTCAGCATCCATGGATGGTGGCGCGTCCCAGTCGGGTGGCCTGGTCCAGCCGTCCGGGATGACGTCCGCTTCCATGTACCACTGGCCGTCCTTACGGTACACACCGCGCACGTAGTACGACGTGTCGCGGCGCAGGAGGATCTCGCGTTCGGTGGTCAGTCCGGTGATGGGATACATGTTGAGCGCTTCGTGTCCCTTGGGGACGCGTAGCATCACCCGGAGGTCCCCGTCGAACCCTCCTCGCCGCCCCACGCTCGTGCTCAAGTACCCCGGTTCTGTGATGACGGCGCCTTCCAGCCCTTCCATTTCCTCAGGCGACTTGAAATCGACTCCCATTGCCTCCAGGAGTTTCTTGTCCACGCCTCTGTGCAACACAACGTCAGAGGGCAGGGGAGACTTGGCGATCGCCTGATCCATGGCGGCGATATGGTCAGAGACGTCGGGAGACCAGACAACCTGGGGATCAATAGCCTTTTCCCGCAGCGCCGGGTTGATTTTCAGGTAGCCGTTGCCGCCGTAGAAACGTAATGCGCGCAACTCCTCGGGCGACAGATTCGGTAGCGGCAGATTGTCCCTTGCCCATGCGCGTCCTTCGGCATTGCTGTTGTGACGCAGGGCGGCGTCCAGCGGGTTCTTCAAAGCCGGGCTGGGATCGTTGGGACGGATCACGGACTTGGCGGCCTTACCGAGCGCCCCCGTGGCCCGGGTGGCGGCTGAGGCTCCGCCGCCGGCGCCTGCGGTGGTGACGGCAGCCACGATGTCCGGTAGGAGGCGCCCGAAAGCCCGATCGGGATTGGACACCCAGGTATCCCAGTCCACCGCCGACTTCACGAACGCACCCGGGTTCTGAACGCCGTAGAGCAGGCCTTGGGTCATGTCGTTGACGCTGCGCTGCCAGCCCATGAAGTCGGCCACCGCCCGGACGGGGGAGTAGTCGATCACCATCTTCCCGAGCCCGGCCAGGCTTTCCACGGCGCCCTTGGCCGCTTCGATTGTCTTGTCACCGGAGTTCAGGTTCGTGTCGAAGGTGGCTTGGGCCTGGTGGCCGACGCGGTCCCAGAACCCGCCGGCCGTCGGCAGAACCGCCCCGGGAGCGAAGAGGGAGCCGTCGACAGAGATGGATGGCTTGCCCGCGCCGAACAGCTCCGGCTTTTCCAGCTCCATGCGTTCCAGGAGCAGCAGCCGCTTGTTGATGTCAGGGCCCTGGGTCCCAGCCCACGCCGCTGTCTGACGGATGGTGTCGGCTGAGGCGGTCGGCAACCAGGCCCCGCGGAGTATGGACCACAACTCCTCGCCGATGGCGTCCAATGATGCCTCAGCCTGGCGCAACGCATCCTTGAGGGCGCGGACCCCCTCGGGGGCCATGCCCTCCAGTTCGCTCACCTCTAGCTCGGGCTGTCCGTCGGCGTACGAGCCAACAGCGCTCGGAGTTCGTTCACCGCGTCGGCGCATCCTCTGCTCAGAGCCTGGCGCTGAGCGGCCAGTTCACCGGCGAATCGCTCCGCGGCGGGGCCGGTCCAGACGTCCTGGGCCATGAGCCCGGCCGCGCGGTCGAGGGCAGGCCTGGCCTGATCAGTGAGTTGCTCGACTCGGCGTAAGGCCTGTTCCACTTGCTCCCGCGTCATGGGCGACTCCCTTGGGCGCGTTGGCCGAGCTCGGTGTCCAAGCTATTGGCCATTGGACTGCACCTCATTCGGCAACGCAACAGAATCGACGGGATTGGTCTGCAGTGGCAGATGGGGTTCGGCCGGCGGCGGCTCTCATGGAGTTCTTAGGCGGGCTTTATAGCGCTTTTCGCTCATTTTGCTGACGATGGGGCGATGGAGCGCGTGCCGCAGGACGCCGGTGCGGCCGAGGCTCGGGGAGCCGCGGCCGGGCGGGTTCGGCGGTTTGTCGTCGGAGGCGGTGCTCTTCTCGTCGTGGCGGTGCTGGCGTACTGGATCGGGAGCCTTGGGGGAGGCGGTGGCGAGGTCGCGCTCAGACCGAGTGCGACGCCGACGCCCAGTGCGACGTTGACGACGCCCGAGGTGTTCAAGCGGGCCGGCCCGTCCGTGGTGGTGATTCAGGCCGGCGAGGCGTTCGGGACCGGGATGATCGCGGCCGAGGACGGGACGATCCTGACGGCGCACCACGTTGTTAAGGGCGCGAAGGACATCACGCTGACGTTCGCGGACGGGACCAAGGCGAAGGCCGTCATTGCCTCCTCGAATCCCAAGCGGGACATCGCCACCCTCAAGCCCGAGAAGCTGCCGGAGATCGTCGTCCCGGCCACACTCGGCGGCGCCGTCGTGGTGGGCGCGCCGGTCGTGGCGATCGGCAACCCGCTCGGGCTGACCTACAGCGTCTCCACCGGGGTCGTGTCGGGGCTTGACCGTACCTCCAATGAGGGTGATCTGAGGGGGCTCATCCAGTTCGACGCCTCGGTCAATCCGGGTAGTTCGGGCGGGCCGCTCCTGGATGCCCGCGGGCTCGTCATCGGCGTCGTGGTGTCGATCGCCGATCCGGGCGGCGATGAGGCGTTCGCCGGGATCGCGTTCGCGGTGCCGATCGGCGTGGCGCTGGGCGGCGACGAAGGCGACGGCCCGCCGGGCGGGCCCCAGATATGAAGGAAGGCCATGATCCATCCGCTGGAACAGGTGTTGTTCGAGGTCAAACGTACGATCGTCGGTCAGGACGTCCTGCTGGAGCGCATGGCCGTAGCGCTGATCGCCGACGGTCATCTGCTCGTGGAGGGCGTGCCGGGCCTGGCCAAGACGCTCGCGGTGAAGTCGCTGGCCGCCGCGATCGCCGGGAGTTTCCAGCGCGTGCAGTTCACGCCGGACCTGGTGCCCGCCGACCTCGTGGGTACGCGGGTCTACCACCAGCACTCCGGCGAGTTCCGAACCGAACTCGGCCCGGTCTTCGCGAACCTGCTGCTGGCCGACGAGATCAACCGCGCCCCCGCCAAGGTGCAGAGCGCCCTGCTGGAGGTGATGCAGGAGCACCAGGTGACGATCGGCCGTGAAACGTTCCGGGTGCCGGAGCCGTTCCTGGTGATGGCGACGGAGAACCCGATCGAGTCCGAGGGCACCTAACCGCTGCCCGAAGCGCAGGTCGACCGATTCATGATGAAGGTGGTCGTCGACTATCCGACGCAGCCGGAAGAGCAGGCGATCGTCGCACGGGCCCTGCGCCCGCCCGAGCCGCCGCAGCCGACGGTGACGGCCGAGGACCTGATCGCGATGCGGGCCCGTGCTCAGCAGGTGTACGTCGATCCGGCCATCGTCGACTACGCGGTTCGGCTCGTCGCCGTCACGCGTTCCCCCGCGACCGGCGGTCTGGGCGAGCTGGAGCGGTACGTCACCTACGGCGCCAGCCCGCGGGCGTCCATCGCGCTGGTCACGGGCGCGCGGGCGCTGGCGTTCCTGCGCGGCCGCGACTACGCCCTGCCGCACGACCTGTCCGAGCTCGCGCTCGACGTGTTACGGCACCGCCTCGTCCTGTCCTATGAGGCCCACGCGGACGACGTCGACCCGGACACGATCATCACCAGGGTGCTCGGCGCCGTCCGCGCACCCGACGTCGTCCTCCAGAACCGCTGAACTCCATGGCCACCGCCCCCGAAAAGCTCCTGCTCCGCCTGGAGTGGAAGGTCGTCCGCAGGCTCGACGGCCGGCTCCAGGGCGCCCACCGCACCGCGCATCGCGGTTCCGGGATCGATTTCACCGGTTCGCGGGCGTACACCGACGGCGACGACGCCCGCCACATCGACTGGAACGTGACCGCGCGGCTGGACGAGCCGCACCTTCGGGTGTTCACCGAGGACCGCGAGCTGACGGCGTGGCTCGTGCTCGACCGGTCGGCGTCGATGGCGGCCGGCCGGCCGGGGCGCGGCAAGCACGACGTGCTCGCCGAGCTGGCGCTCGTCCTCGCCCGGCTGTTCGGCAGGGGCGGCAACCGGGTCGGCGCGCTGCTGTTCGACGCGGGGGTGCTGCGCGTGGTGCCGCCCGGCACCTCCCGGCGGCACGCGTTGCGGATCGGCGCCGAGCTGGTACGCACCGCCGAGGCACGCGGCGCCACCACCACCGACCTGGCCGAGATGCTCGATGCCGCCGGACGGCTGGCGCGCCGCCGCGCACTTGTCGTCGTGCTGTCGGACTTCATCGGCGACGGCGACTGGGAACGCTCGCTCCAGCGCCTGGCCAGGCGGCACGAGGTGGTCGCCCTGCGAATCACCGACACCGCCGACGACGTCCTTCCCGAAGCCGGGCTGATCGTGGTCGAGGACGCCGAGACCGGCGAGCAACTCGTCGTCGACTCCGCCGACCCGCTGTTCCGGGTTCGGTTCCGCGCCGCCGTCGACGCCCGCGACGCCCGGCTCACGGCGGGCATGCGGCGGGCCGGCGTACCCGTCCACCGCGTCGACACCGACCGGGACCTGGTCGAGGCGCTGGTCGAGGTCGTGACCAGGACCCGGGACCGGTTGCCATGACCCTTTCCTCCCCGCTGCTGCTGGTGATCGGGCTGTTCGTCATGGCGGCGCTCGCCTGGGCGGCTGTCGTCACGGCGCGCCGCCGGGCGGCGTCGCTCGCGCGGGCCGGGGTCGCCATGCCCGCGGGCCGCCGGCCGTACCTCGGAGTAGGTCTGACAATCACCGGCGTCGGGGTACTCGCGATCGCCACCGCGGGACCGGCGGCCATGGTGCCGGTGCCGCGGACGGCGGGCACCGTCATCCTCGCCATCGACGTCTCCAACAGCATGGGCGCCGACGACGTCGCGCCCACCCGGCTGGCCGCGGCGCAACGGGCGGCCCGCGCGTTCGTGGCGGCGCAGCCCGACAGCGTCGACATCGGCGTTGTCGCGTTCGAGCGGGGCGCGCTCACCACCGCCCGGCCCGACGCCGACCACTCCGTCGCGCTCAAGGCCATCGACCGGCTGAAGATCACCGGCGGCACCTCGCTGGGGACGGCCATCACCGCCTCACTCTCGGCGATCACCGGCAAACAGGTGACCATCGGCCGCGATGGCGCCATACCCGACATCGGCTACTGGCCGTCGGCGACGATCGTGATGTTCTCCGACGGCCAGAACCAGGGCGCCGACGTCGAACCCGCCGCGACCCTCGCACAGCGCGCGAACGTCCACATCCACACCGTCGGCGTCGGCACCACAGCCGGGACCACGGTCAAGGTCGACGGCTACCACCTGCAGACCTCGCTCGAACAGGACACCCTCACCTTGATCGCGCAGACCACCGGCGGCGCCTACCACCCCGCCTCCGACACCGCGCGCCTCGACGGGATCGCCGACACCATCGACCTGCGACTCACCGTCTCCGACGAGCCGCTGCCCCTGGCCGGTGGGCTGATCGGCCTCGCCCTGGTGCTCCTCACCGCGGGCGCCGCGCTCACCGTGCTCCGGTCGGGACGGGTGATCTGAATGACGTTCTCCTGGCCGTGGGCGCTGCTGTCCGTTCTGGTCATCCCGCTGATCTTCGCCATCCGCGAGTGGGCCCGGCGCCGCCGTCGGCGCGCCGCCGTGCGTGTCACCTCTCTTGCCCTGGTACGCAGCGCGTTGCCGGGCCGTACCCGCTGGATACGGAAAATCCCCCCGGCACTCTTCATATCCGGACTCGCGCTCCTGGCAGTGGGAGCCGCGCGGCCACAGGCGTCCGTGCCGGTGCCGTCCACCTCGGCGACGATCCTGCTCGCTCTCGACACCTCCGGCTCCATGTGCTCCACGGACGTCGACCCCAACCGCATCACCGCCGCCCGGAAGGCCGCGGCGCAGTTCATCGAGTCGCAGCGAGGCGGGCCGCGCATTGGTCTGGTCACCTTCGCCGGCAGCGCCGGCCTGCTCGTCCCGCCCACCGACGACACCGATGCGCTGATCGAGGCCCTGGAGGGCCTGACCGTCGCCCGCGGCACCGCGATCGGTCAGGCGATGCTCGCATCGATCGACGCGATCGCCGAGGTGGACCCGTCGGTCGCGCCCACCGGGGCGGACATCGGCTCCGGCGCGGGCTCCGGGTTCGCCGGTGCCGCGATCGTCGTGCTCACCGACGGGGCCAACACCCAGGGCGTCGACCCGCAGATCGCCGCGCAGGAGGCGGCGCTACGCCGCGTCCGCGTCTTCACCATCGGCTTCGGCACCACGAACCCGGCGCCGATGGTCTGCGAGAACTCCCAGTTCGACGGGCGCGGGTTCGGCTGGGGCGGCGGCTTTGACCGCGGCCGCGGTGGTCTTGACAGCGGCCGTGGTGGCTTTGACCGCGGCCGTGGTGGTTTTGACAGCGGCCGGAACCCACGCACCATCGACGAGCCCGCACTCAAACAGATCGCCCAGACCACCGGCGGCTCCTACCACCGCGCCGAGAACGCCGGCCAACTCCAAACCGCCCTCGCCACGCTGCCCGGCAGCTTCACCGTCATCCGGCAACGCGTCGACACAGCCGCCTACTTCGCGGCCGGCGGCGCCGTCCTCATCGTCTTGGCCCTGTCCCTCTCCCTCTGGTGGAACCGCCCGCTACGCCCCGTATAGACGGGCGATGTCCTGCGATTCGGGCCAGCCACTGTAGGTGGGCGACTTCGGCCAGCCGTCGGGCGAATCCTGCCATTCCTCCTGCCGTCCGTAGGGCAGCAGGTCGACCAGCGCGAAGCTGTAGCTGATCTGTTCCGTACCCCGGCCGCTGGTGTGCCAGGTGCGGTAGACGGCATCGCCGTCGCGCAGGAACACGTTGACCGCGAACCCTTCACCCGGCCCCGCGCCCACGTCGGCGCCGAACGAGCTGTTCGCCGTGGAGTACCAGGCCATCTGGTTCCCCACGCGCCGTTTGTAGGCGAGCGCCTCGTCGATCGGGCCCTGGGTGACGATGACGAACCGGGCGTCGTAGTTGTCCAGGAAGTGCAGGCGGGTGTACTGCGAGGTGAGCCCCGTACATCCCGAACACTGCCACTCCTCGCCCTCGAACCACATGTGGTTGTAGACGATCAGCTGCGTCCTGCCCTCGAAGATGTCCGCCAGCCGGATCTTCCCTTCCTCGCCCTCCAGGGTGTAGTCCGGCATCCTCACCATGGGCAGGCGGCGGCGCTGAGCGGCGATGGCATCGAGTTCCCGGGTCGCGGCCTTCTCCCTGGTACGCAGCTCATCCAGCTCACGCTGCCAGGAGTCGGCGTCGACGACGGGCGGAAGTGCGTTGGTGCTCATGGGTCCCCCTTTGATCATGGCCGTGACTTGCCGTGCACAGAGGTAGACCTACCCTGACGGTGAAATTCATCGGTGGGGTCAGGTTAGCAACAGCGGCCTTAGCCCTCGTATGAACTCGACGGCATCCGCTCGGTGGTCGCGTCCCGGGGCGCCGCGCACGATCTGGATGACCAGCAGCTTCTTTCCGTCCTGGGTCCACGCCATCGCCTTGCCCCCGACGACGGCCCCACCAGTGTCCCTTGTCGTCGCGCTGTAGCCAGGTGCCGTGTCGACGGGTAGATCCGCGCCTCCGTCCTTGGTTTTCGTGTATTCAAGGCTTTCCACAGTGGAGGGGGACGGGTCGTGCAGTTCGATGGTCATCGACGCCTTGTCCGAGAGTCCCGGCGAAGTGGCGACCACGCAGTGTGAGAAGCGGGCGGGCGACATCGAGCCACTGGCGTAGAAGTTGTCCATCCCGATCGCACGGCCGATGGCTTGACGCGAGACGGCTCCGCACTCCAGCGGAGGTGCGGTCACGTTGCCGAGAGGGTTTCGGTCCACGGGCGGAGAAGGTGATGAGCACGCTGCCGCGGTCACGAAGATGACCGCGAGCGAAACGGTTCTTGGCCGAACTCTCATTCCGCTGCTTTCGGGTAGGGAGGTACGTCCAACTGGAACCCTCTCCACACGGATATGGCGGTCTCATTGAAGACCCCGGAAGCGTCTGAATGCTTCAGCCACTCGTCGTAGGCGCCAGCCTGGGTCGAATTCATCTGGTCGAGCGGGATGATCTTTCCGCTTGCGAGGAAGTCGCCGCCGGAGCTCTTGGCGTAGTTCTCAAAGGCGTGCGGATGAGTGGAGCCCGGCGTCGTCGCCTTTCCGAACAGTTCATGTCGCAGCATCGCATCGGCCGTCAGGGCGGTGAACAGATCCTGGCTCTTGCGCAGGGTTTCCTCGCCCTTGCTGCGCGCCGTATCGCCTTCGGTGTACTTGAGGTGATCGCTGACGTTCGCCTCCACGAACTCGTAGCCGGCGACGACCGCATCCCCTGCGGGCGTCAGCGCGAGCTTGAGGGTTCTGCCGACGGCGTCATTGAACGCCTTTCTCCGCTGATCGTTCTCGTCCGCCTCGTTGATGCTTGTCAGGTTGCCGGCGTCGACGACAAAGGAGAGCGTCTTGCTGAGCGTGTGAATCTTCGCGTCGAACAGCTGCTTCGGAGCGGTGGTCAGGTTCTGCGTGAGCAACTGCTGACGGTACGCATCCTGCTCGGCCTGCGTCGCGGACGGATGGCTCTTCTGCCATGTGGAGAACGCTGTATCTATCTTCTCGCGTATCGCCGCACCCTCGGCATCCATGATCTTCATGCTGTACTCGCCATGTCCTTCGAGCACCGTTTTCAACGCTCCAGTGTCCGTGAAGGTCCAGGCCATCGCCTGCCTGAGCGCATCGCGGTCGAACATGGCCCCGTGGGGCTGCCTGCCGGGCAGGTTCATGTCGGTATCCGGCAGCCGGGTGACACCCGGTGGTTCGCTCACGCCGGAATTGGCCACGCGATGAACGTCACTCATGTACGCCGAGAAGATGCGGGCCGCGTTCTGCCGCGTATCGGGAAGCCGAGCTTGAACCTTCGGGTCCGCCCAGAAGTGGACCGCCCACGACGCGATCAAAGCCGACTTGTAGCCTCGTGAGCCTCCTTCCTGCTGGCCGTGATCGCGGAAGGTTGTCGTCGCTGCCTCGATCGCTCGGCCGAGTTCCCCGTTGCCTTCGCCCCAGTAGTTGTCCCGCATCAGGAAGGCCAGCGGCTGGCGTACGGGATCGGTGAAGAAGTCCTGCGCGACTTTGGGATTCCTCGCCAAGGCGGCAGCGAGCCCGGGCCCGAAGCCGACAATCTTCTGCTGTTCGGAAGCCGGCTTCCGAGCGTTGTCGAAGACCTTGTTGGCGATGTCGCGGAGGAACGCGTCGTCGAAGGTGCCGTATCGCAGGAGCTTGTCGATGATGTCGTTGTCCGGCGCTGTCCACTCGGACGCGATCAGCTCGTCGGCATAGCCCTTGGGCAGCCTCATGTCGCCAACGCCTCGCGAAGCCGTACCGAGAGTCACGCTCAGTGCCGCAGCCAGCCGATCCGTGGCTGATGCTGGTGGGTCCTTCCAGCCGCGGTCTCGGGAGTAGGGGTCTTTGGCGTAGAGGTCTTTCAGCAGTGCTTTGAGCTCTTGGGCCGGCATCTCCTTGGCGAAAGCGACAGCGAAGTAGGGATCATGCTTGTGCTTCTCCAGCAGGTCCAGCGTCTCGCGGTTAGGCGCTGTCTCGCCATCTCTCCGGGCCTGTCGAAGCTGATCGGCGAGGGACTTCGCGACTGCTGCGCCGCTCGCCGGCGAGGACGACGGCCAGAGTGTTTCGTCAGCCCAGGTCACCCCCCTGTCGAGCCCGATCTTCTGGGTGGAGACGATGAGGTCCAATCTTCGCTGCAGGTCGGGGACCCGCTCACCAATTTGGAACCCGATGTCTCTCAGCAGGCCCGGCCCCGGCAGGCTGGTGCCGATCTGGCGCAAGGTGCTGTGGATTTGCGCATCGGCCGCTGACCATGACTGTTCAAGGCGCTTGATCTCGCCGATCAGCTGGGTCATGAGTGCGGGATCGATACCGACTCGATTCGGGGATGGATTCACTGGGGGAATCCCCCCGGAGGCCAGTCCGGCCGCGGTTTCCAGGGTGGGAATGCGTCCACGGAAGGATCGTTGGCCTGCGGGCTCACAGGCGTGGAGTCGACCAGCGAGAGAGCCCTGCGGAAGACGCTTTTGTAGGCCGCCTCCCAGGCTTGGCAGTCCTTGATCAGCTTGTCCGCAGCCCTGCCCTTCATGGCACCGCTTTCGAGCAGGGCGATGAGCTTGTGCACGTCGTTGGCATGCTGGTCGTGCAACTGCTCGATCGTGCGTCGGGCTGCCTCGATCTGTTCCTGTGTCGCCATCATCCGACATCCTTGACCATTGAGGACGATGATCTGTGGGACTTACGTGACGCTAAGGGGTAATCAGAAGGGCGTCGAGGTGCGCTGTAGAACCCGCACCAATTCAATGAGTGTCGTCCTACTCAGGATGCCATCGTCTCTGCAGAGTTCGTCGCTTGTTGCGTTCGCCGGTGACCCTACCTACCCGTTGCATCGCTCAGCAGAATGGGTGACGGCGGATTCAACTGGTCGTCCGCCGCTTCAATCACCGGGACGGCCGCCGGTCAACCGGCGCGAGGAGAAGCAGCGTTTCTGGCGGCTGATCGCCGAAGGGCTGCAGAGCGAGGCAGCCGCCGTGGCATGCGGTGTGTCGATGCCGCTGGGACCGCGGTGGTTCCGTGAGGGTGGCGGCATGCCGCCGATCAGCCTGGACCCGCCGTCGGGCCGCTACCTGTCCTTCGCCGAACGCGGGGAAATCGCCATCCTGCGGGCTCAAAAGTGCGGGGTGCGGGAGATCGCCCGCCGCCTGGGGCGGGCCCCGTCGACTATCTCGCGGGAGTTGCGGCGCAACGCGGCCACCCGCGGCGGCCGCCTGGATTACCGGGCCTCGGTCGCGCAATGGCACGCCGACCGGCAAGCGCGTCGGCCCAAGCCGTGCAAGCTCGCCATCAACGATCGGCTCCAGCAATACGTGCAAGACCGGCTCGCCGGCCAGGTCACCCGCATGGACGGCAGCACGGTGCCAGGCCCGCAGACCCGCTGGATCGGGCGGCGCCACGGACGTCGCCAGGACCGGCGCTGGGCGACATCGTGGAGTCCGGAGCAGATCGCCAACCGGCTCCCCATCGACTTCCCCAAGACGACACGATGCGGATCTCGCACGAGGCCATCTACCAGGCCCTCTACATCCAAGGCCGGGGTGCGCTGCGCCGCGAGCTGACGGCTTGTCTGCGCACGGGCCGTGCGCTGCGGGTGCCCAGGGCCAAAACCCGCCAGCGCGGCAAGAAGTTCATCACCGAGGACGTATTGATCAGCCGGCGGCCGGCCGAGGTCGCCGACCGAGCCGTGCCCGGGCACTGGGAAGGTGACCTCGTCATCGGCCTGGACCGTTCCGCGATCGGCACGTTGGTGGAGCGAACCACCAGGTACACCATGCTGCTGCATCTACCCCCGATGGACGGCCACGGCGACGGCCCGCGGCCCAAGAACGGCCCGGCGCTGGCTGGGCACAGCGCGCAAGCCGTCCGCGATGCCATCGCTTCCACCATCATCACCCTGCCCGAACATCTGCGCAGGTCGCTGACCTGGGACCGAGGGACAGAACTGGCCCAACATGCTCAACTGCGCATAGACACGGCGTGCAGGTCTACTTCGCAGACCCCCATAGCCCCTGGCAGCGCGGCACCAACGAGAACACCTATTGGGCACAGTGGGGTGCGCGGGGCTGGTCCGACGGGAGAGGCTCCGCGTTGGACCGTTGAGTGACTCCGGGAACACGTGCCGCAAGGCTTTCCGTTGATCTGTCCACAACGGTCCACGGGGCGAGAGTCCTGGCTGGGAGTGACTTGATAGAAGCCTGCTGAGCCGTCAACTCGCAATAGGTCTGTCCCTCAGCCGGGCTCTCGCCTCTGTCCCGTTAGCCACGACAGCAGAGAACAGGACGACCCGATGGTGACAGTGGGGATCGACCCGCACAAGCATGTCCACGTCGCGGTGGCAGTCGGCCCCAACGGCCGGCGCATCGGAAAGCCGCTCAAGGTGAAGAACGACGCGCTGCTGATCACCGAGCTCCTCGGTTGGATTCGAACGATCGCTGACGGCGGTGACGTCACCTGGGCCATCGAGGACGGACGTGGCTTCGCCCGACGTCTGGCCGATGGGCTGCTGCTGGCCGGCCACGAGGTCGTCTGGGTGCCGACCCGCCTAACCGCCGCCCACCGCAGGCTCCATGCCGCGACCGGCGCAAAATCCGACCCCGTCGACGCCACAGCGGCCGCTCACGCCGCCATCGCCACCCCCGATCTGGCCCGCCACCGCATCGATGAACACGTCCGTGAGCTGCGTGTGCTGGTCGACTACCGCACCGACCTCATCAAACGCCGCACCAACCTGATCAACCAGCTCAAGGCTCAACTCCACCTCTGGCTCGACCACACTCCCGGCGACCTCGCACGGCCCAAAGGCACGGACGCGCTGAGGTCACTGGTGACCGCAGCCAGCCTGGGCAGCCACGTCCGCCAGGTCCTCCTGGAGATGACCGCCGAAATCACCGAGCTCAACCTGCGGGTTCGCGACCTCGACACCACCATCAAGGAGATCGTCAGCCCGCTGGCCCCAACCCTCCTGGAGATCACCGGCATCAGTCACAACTCCGCCGCGGTCCTCATCGCCGAAGTCGGGGACATCAGCCGCTTTTCCACCTCGGCCAAGCTCGCCCGCTACACCGGCTGCGCGCCCATCCCCGTCTACTCCTCAGACCAGGAACGCCACCGCCTCCACCGAGGCGGCAACCGCCGTCTCAACAGCGTTCACTACACCGCAGCTATCGTCCAGAAACGCTTCCACCCAGCCGCCCAAGAACTCCTGGCCCGCCACGAACCCGCCAAAGGCAAACGCGGCGCCCGCCGCATCCTCCAACGCCACCTCATCGACGTCATCCACCGCGCCATGACCACCGACCGCGCATCCTGGCAACACCAGATCACAAACCATCAGTCTGCGGCTTGACATAGAAGCATCAATGGCCTGCTTCGCCAATACTTCCCCAAAGGAACCGACTTGAGCCGGCACGCTCGAAGCGATCTTGACGCTATCGCAGCCACCCTCAACGCCCGCCCCCTCAAGAGTCTCGGCTGGAGAACCCCGGCTGAAGCCCTCAACGATCATCTAAACTCCCTCCTGAGCAGCAGCGTTGCGACGACCCCTTGAACCCAAGGAATACACGGCCGCCCGCTACCAGGAGCTGTGCCGGCGCCTGGGCGTGGTCCAGTCCATGGGCCGCGTCGGCTGCGCGCTCGACAACGCAGCCGCCGAGGCGTTCAACAGCACCCTCAAGGTCGAGTACGTGCACCGTCACCGGTTCCGCACCCGCGCCGAGGCCCGTCTGAAGATCGCGACCTGGATCGCCGACTTCTACAACACCAGCCGGCGGCACAGCGCCAACAAGGGCTTGCCGCCCATCACATTCGAACGTCACATGATCGGGAAGAGGACAGCCTCATCGGCCCTGCTGAGGACCGCTGTGGCATAGAACCGTCTCCACGCTTTCAGGGGATTGACACCGCTGGCCGCCAGGCCGTATGACCTGCGCCATGCCGCGCTGTCCTTGTGGTTGAACGCTGGCGTTCCGGCACCTGAGGTCGCGTTGCGTGCGGGCAACAGCGTGGAGGTCCTCCACCGGACCTACGCCAAATGCCTCGATGGGCAGCGCGCCACGATCAACAACAAGATCAACGGTGCGCTCGACGAGTAGCCGAGCGTTCAAGGTTGCGGGGGCCCCGGTCGACGATCGGGCCCTTCTCACATGCCAGGATCGCCATGGCGTCGAGCACATCCGCGACCACGTGATCGGCCGGTTCGCTCTGCTTAGTCCGGCTGTGTCGATCGATCCAGATCGTCTGGAGGCCGGCGGCCCGTCCACCCGCGATGTCTGCTTCCGGGCTGTCGCCGATCATCCATCCGCCATCCTTGAGCGACAGCCCACATCGCCGTGCAGCAATCTCGAAGAGCTGTGGGTCGGGCTTGCGGACTCCCTCGACGCCAGACAGGGCGTATCCGTCGACGAGATCCACGAGCCCAGTCTGCTCGATCTTGCCTTGCTGGTTGTCCGCGGTTCCGTTGGTGATGACCCCGACCCGCCATCCGGCCGTGCGTAGCCTCGTCAAACCTTCCTTCACCTCGGGACGGCATCGGACGAGCTGAGGCACACGCCGGCGATATTCAGCCCACAGTGTGACTGCGGGTATGGGCAGCTTGAAGCGGTCGCGAACCTTGGCGAAGAAGAGCTCCCGGTGGGCGAGGCCGTTGCGATCGAGGGAGATCAGCCACTCGGCGCCCTTGCGGCCCAGGCCGTGCTTCGCGGCGAACTCCCGCACCCACACGTCGAAAGCAGCGTCCAGATCGATGAGGGTGTTGTCGAGATCGAAGAGGGCGAGGTGCTGCACGATGCTTCACCTTAGCGATTCAGTAACGCGACCTGCGGAAACACCATCAAGATCATATCGGGAATGTATCGCGATCACTGGCCTACGGCTGCATATGACTGCCTTCGGCTGCCTCTGTGCTGTCGCTTCGTGCTGTCAGGAACAGCGAGAAGGTGCAGGTCAGGAGGAAAATGCCTGGTCAGATAAGTGCCCCCGGCAGGATTCGAACCTGCGGCACCCGCTTTAGGAGAGCGGTGCTCTATCCCCTGAGCTACGGAGGCGGACGCGATAAGCCTAGCGAAGTCTGGGAGCGCATGGGTCCCCCGGCCGGGGGTGAGTTGCCGGGCCTGGCGGAGTCAGTACTGGGATGGGGTGGGGTAAAGGGATCGCCAGCGATCCCCTGGCCGATCATGGCGCGTGGATAGCGTCGGGCGGGTGACGAACAGGGGACGTAAACAAAGGCCCACCGTGCTGGTGGCCGCGTTGCTGGCGCCGGCGATCCTCGCTGGCGGGCTGATGGTGGGGGAGGGCGTCGGGTACGACGGGGAGCGCGTCGCCGGGGACGGGGTGCCGCCGGGGGTGGGGTTGGCGTTTGAGCCGGTTTATGTTCCTGCGCCTGCTCGGGCGGATCTGGTCTATGAGGGGAGCTTGCCTGCGCCTCGGACGCCGCAGGAGGTGAGGGTGCGGGTGGTGGATGTGCCTGCGGTCCCTCCTGCGGGGGAATCGGTGGTGCGGCGGGAGACGCCCGAGCCGCTGCGAGAGCGAGAGCAGGGGAGTGTGTGTCCGGGGGAGTGGGAGGAGACCTGGCTCTGGGAGTTGTGCCGGGAGCGGGAGCAGGCTCCGGCCTGACGGACCGCCTGCGCGGTTCCGGTCAGACGGACTGCTGTGCGGTTCCGGCCTGACGAACGGCTGTGCGGTTCCGGTCTGACGGGGCTGAGGGCGTGGTTTCGGCCAGACGGGCTGATGGCGCGCGTTCGTCGGGCCCGATGAACGGCGCGTATCCGGCCTGACGAGCGAACGGCGTGACGGACTGGTGGCGGGATCGCGAAGTGCCGGGGTGAGGCGCGGGCGGTGTGTGGGTGGGCAATGGGCTGGGGTGGGGGGCTCCAGGTTTGGTAGGTGGTTGGGTCAAGCGGGTTGAGTGCTGGGTGGACGGCTAGTGAACTGGGAGGGGCGGGGCGGGGATGTGGGTTAAAAACCCTAAACGGGATATAGCGGCTCTCCGGAGTTGGGTCCGGGCACTCGGGGGGCTGTAGTAACGTGCGTGCCTGACCAAGGTAACGAGTGTGCAAACGGAGGAGTCGAGCGTGCCAACTCCTCGATCAGCGGGTCTGATCGCGGTCGTCGTGGCGATGACTTCACTGTTCGCACCTCCGGTTCGTGCCGAGGCTCCAACCAACGTTCCCCCTGCCGCTGTCGTCGTGGATCCCGGCAGTCTTACGGAGCTTCGCAAGGAAGCCGAGAAGTCGGCCAAGGAGCTTGAGGACGCCACCAAGGCGCTGGAGCAGCGGCGGGCGAAGGTCGCTGCCCAGGAGAAGGAGCTCAAGACCAAGCTTCGCGCCCTTGATGAGGCCGAGAGCCAGCTGGCGGAGATTCGCAAGCCGGTCTCGCGCCTGGCCGAGCTGTTCTATCAGCAGCCCATCGGTGGCGACGGGATCATCCCGTTCCTGTCGGGGGATGCCGGGGTCGGGACGCTTCGGGCCATGAGCGATGCCAGTCAGATCGTCGCCGTCCGGCAACTGGCCGTTGAGCAGACCAGCAGGCTCTACAAGGAGACGGAACGGCTGGCCGCCGAAGCTCAGGAGCTGCGGGCCGGGAACCTGCTGGCCGAGGCGCAGATGGCGGCGGAGATCGACACCCTGCGGCTGCGATCGGACAAGATCGTGAAGTCGTTGACCGCGGCGCTCGTGAAGATGGGCATCAAGATTGACAAGGTGGGGCGGGCGGCCCTGGCCTGTAATCCGCTGCGGATCACTGCGGCCGACGCCTATCCGAACGGGCTCATCCCGCGTACGCTGCTCTGCCCGCTGCAGCAGCGCGGGCACATGTTGCGGGCCGACGCGGCCATCGCGTTCGTCAGCCTCAACGAGGCCTATCGCCGGCAGTTCGGACGGCAGATCTGCGTGACCGACGCCTATCGCAGCCTCTCCGAGCAGCAGTCCGTCTACTATCGGCGGCCGGGGTTCGCGGCGGTGCCGGGGCGGAGCAATCACGGGTTCGGCCTGGCGGTCGACCTGTGCGGAGGGGTGGAGCGCTTCCGGTCGGCCGAGTTCAACTGGCTGGAGAAGAACGGCAAGCGATACGGGTGGTTCCACCCCGACTGGGCTTACAGCAGTCCGTTCGAGCCCTGGCACTGGGAGTACGATCCCAAGATCGACTCGCTCATCTAGGCAGGGGTGAGCTCCGAGGTGCAGGCCGGGCAGCGCGTGGCGGCCTTCGGGATCTCCGTGAGGCACTGCGGGCACTCGTGGTGTGTCGCCTCCTCGCCGGCGGCCAGGCGGTCCTTGTACGAGGTGTACGGCCGGACGATCAGGAAGTAGACGACCCCGGCGACCAGCAGGAACGAGATCAGCGCGTTGATGAAGTTGCCGTAGTTGAAGTTTGACTGCCCGATCGTCAGCTTCAGCGAGGAGAAGTCGGGCATGCCGCCGAAGGCGGAGATCAGCGGGGTCAGCAGGTCGGCCACGAACGAGTTGACGATGGCGGTGAAGGCCGCGCCGATGACGACCGCGACGGCCAGATCGATCACGTTCCCCTGCATGAGGAACTTCTTGAATCCACTCATGTGCAGGGATCGTAGTCTAATGATTACGCAGGGTGAGGCTTAAGGATAACGGAGAGCCGTCCGCCGGACTGGGCCGCGGCGAGCTGGGCGGCCTGTGTCGTCGTGGTGGCCAGTACGACGAGGGCGCCCTGGTCGTCCTCTGTTCTCGGCGTCGAAAGGACGGTGACGTCGTCGGCCACGAGCTGGGCGGACTGGCTTTCCCATGCCGCCAGTACGCCGATCGTCGAGCCGGGCTTGATGAGCTTCGCGGCGTCCGGGTCGGCGATGCGGACGGGCGCGGCCACCAGGCCGGGCGCCAGCCGTACCGGATGGAGGAGGCGGACGTCCGTGAGGGGCTCGCCGCGGCGCATCGGCGCCGCGAGCACGCCATCCGCGGGCGGCGCGCGAAGGGCGCCGTCGGGGGGCGCGTTCAGCGGGGCCAGGCGCAGATCGCCCGGGCGCAGCGTGCCGGGGGCCAGGTCGCGGGCGGCGACGACCACGGGGGTGCCGGGCTCGGGCAGTACGGCCAGCAGGGCGGCGAGGGTCGCGGTGGCGGCCAGGACGGCCGCGATCAGGCGGCGTCTCATGGCAGGTCGAAGGGGAGCTTGATGCCGTCGAGAGTGGAGCCGCAGGGGCAGGTGCGCTCCTCGGGCAGGGCCTTCACCGTGTCTGCCACCAGCGTGCGCATGCGGGCGACGTTGCGCGCGAAGAAGGCCAGGACCTCGTCGTGGGTGACGCCCTCGCCCGCCTCCACGCCGGCGTCGAGGTCGGTGACCAGCGACAGCGAGGTGTAGCAGAGGGCGAGCTCTCTGGCCAGGATGGACTCGGGGAAGCCGGTCATGCCGACGATCGTCCAGCCGTTGGCGGCGAACCACCGCGACTCGGCGCGTGAGGAGAAACGCGGGCCCTCGATGACGACGAGCGTGCCGCCGTCGACGGTGTTCCACTCGCCGGCACGGGCGTAGGACACCGCCACCGCGCGGCCGGACGGGCAGTAGGGGTCGGCGAAGGAGACGTGGACGGCCCCGCCCATGTCGTAGTACGTCTGCACGCGGCCGGAGGTGCGGTCGACGATCTGGTCGGGGACGACGATCGTGCCCGGCCCGTGCTCGGCCTTGAGCGAGCCGACGGCGCTCGGCGCGAGGACCTGGCGCACCCCGAGCGAGCGCAGCGCCCAGAGGTTGGCGCGGTACGGGATGCGGTGGGGCGGGAAGCGGTGGTCGCGCCCGTGTCTGGGGATGAACGCGACCGAGCGCGAGCCGATGCGGCCGACGGTGACGACGTCGCTGGGTGGCCCGTAGGGGGTGGTGAGGGTGATCTCCTCCGCGTCGTCGAGCAGGGAGTAGAAGCCGGAACCGCCGATGACGCCGATGTCTGCACGCATGCCGCAGAGATTAGCGGGCGGGGTTGGGGGGTGGGTGGGGCAGAGCGGCGTTCTGTGGACAGCGGGGAGGCTGTGGATAGAGGTGGCTCCGATAAGTAGTCGAAAGACTACACACAGTACGATCTCGATATGCGGCAAAAGGGGCTGGGCCTCATCATCATCGCGCTCATGCTGGGCATGCTGCTGGCGGCGCTCGACCAGACGATCGTGTCCACCGCGCTGCCGACGATCGTGAGCGACCTCGGCGGGCTGGAGCAGTTGTCGTGGGTGGTCACGGGGTACCTGCTGGCCAGCACGGTCTCCACGCCGCTGTGGGGCAAGCTCGGGGATCAGTACGGCCGCAGAGGGTTGTTCATCGGGGCGATCGTCATCTTCCTCATCGGATCGGCGCTCTGCGGGCTGAGTCAGAACATGGGCCAGCTCATCCTGTTCCGCTCCCTTCAGGGGCTCGGCGGCGGCGGGCTCATGGTGCTGGCCCAGGCGATCGTGGGCGACGTCGTGCCGGCCCGCGAGCGCGGCAGGTACCAGGGCTTCTTCGGGGCCGTCTTCGCCGTCTCCAGCATCGTCGGGCCCCTGCTCGGCGGCCTGTTCGTGGACCATCTGTCCTGGCACTGGGTCTTCTACATCAACCTGCCGGTCGGCGCGGTCGCGCTGTTCGTGATCATCGCGGTCCTGCCGGGCCACGAGAGCAGGACCAGGCACAAGATCGACTACGCGGGCGTGGTGACGATCGGCGGCGCCACCAGCTGTCTGGTCCTGATCGCCACGTGGGCCGGCACCATGTACGCGTGGTCGAGTCCGCAGATAGTCGGACTCGGCCTCGCCGCCGTCGCGCTCCTCATCGCGGCATATTTCGCGGAACGGCGGGCGGCCGAGCCCATCATGCCCCTCAAGCTGTTCAAGCTCAGAGCGTTCTCGATGACGTCGATCGTGGGCTTCGTGGTGGGGTTCGGCATGTTCGGCGCCCTCACCTACCTGCCGCTCTACCTGCAGACGGTCCATGGCGTCAGCGCCACGCTGTCCGGCGTCCATCTGCTCCCGATGATGGCCGGCATGCTGACCATGTCCATCGTCAGCGGCCAGATCATCTCCCGCACCGGCAAGTACCGATTCTTCCCGATCGCGGGCACCTTCATCGCCACCGTCGGCATGTTCATGCTCTCCCGCCTCACGGAGACCAGCAGCACCCTGGTCATGAGCATCGACCTGCTCGTCCTGGGCGTCGGCTTGGGGATGACCATGCAGGTCCTGGTCATCGTGGTACAGAACGCCGTCGACTTCGAGGACCTCGGCGTGGCCACCTCAGGCGCCACGTTCTTCCGCTCGATCGGCGGCTCCTTCGGCGTCGCCACGCTGGGCGCGGTCTTCACCGGCAGGCTCAACGCCGACATGGCGGAACTGGTGGCCAGAACCCCCATACCGCCCGGCGTCGACCCCGCGAACATCCAGAAGGACCCCACACTCATCCAGAAGCTCCCGGAGCCCCTGGCCCAGGACTTTCTCCACGTCTACGCCGACGCGATCGCCACCGTCTTCCTGGTGGGCACGCCCATCCTGTTCGTCGCGTTCCTGCTGTCCTGGTTCATCCCGGAACAGCGCCTGCGCGAGACCACCAAGGCCATGGACTACGGCGAGGGCTTGGGCGCGACCTCCGCCGAGCGCTCCTCGCTCGCGGAAGTGGAAAGAGGTCTGGTACGGCTGGCCGACGCCGATCTGCGCAAGGACTACTACGTACGCCTCGGCCAGCTCGCGGGCCTGTCCGGGCTGCCTCCCCAGAGCGTGTGGGTCATCGCCAGGCTGGGCGGGGAAGGCTGGGTCAAGGCCGCCGACCTGGCGGAACGGGCCAACGTCAGCAGGCAGGAGGGCCGGCCGTACGTGGACAGGCTCACCGAGCGCGGACTCGTCACGCGCTCGCCCGACGGCGACTCGCTACGGCTGACCGAGCAGGGCGACGCGGCGGCCGAGCGGCTCCTGGAGCAGGCCAAGGCCGGGCTGGGCAGACTGGTGGCGGATTGGGGGCCGAGCCCGCAGCTGGTGCGGCTGTGCGAGCGGATCGCCCCCGAACTGCTCGGCGCGGACGCCGACCGGCCGGGCTGATCAGCTGGAGGCCGCGGCGGGGGTGCTGGACTTCTCCGACGACGAAGAGGAGGAGGTCGACGGGGTGGCGGTCTTCTCCGGGGTGGAGGACGCGGGCGTCGTGGTGGCGCTCGTGGACGACGAACGGTTGTCGGTCTTGTAGAAGCCCGACCCCTTGAACACGATCGCTGCGGCCGAGAACACCTTGCGCAGTTTGCCCTCACAGCTTGGGCAGACGGTCAGCGCGTCATCGGAGAACTTCTGAACGACCTCGAGAGGCTGCCCGCAGTCGTTGCAGACGTACTGGTACGTGGGCACGCATTCCTCCTCTGGGTTGGCACTCGACCGTGGCGACTGCTAATGCTAACCGATGGGGTCAAACTTTCATTCCAGACCCCGCTCGCCGTACCATCCGGCCAGCTTGCCACGGCGGCTGACCGCCCGCAGCCGCAGCTCGACCTGTTCGCGGCAACTCGCGGTGGTCACGACAAGCAACTGATCTTCCGCCCTGATCCGGGTGGTCGTGGCCGGAACGAACGATCTGCCCTCGCGCACGATCAGCGTGACGTTGGCCCCGGCGGGCAGTCGTAGCTCGAAGATCTCCACGCCGTGCAGCAGGGAGCCCGAAGGCACCTTGACCTGCAGCAGGTCGGCGTTGAGTTCCTCCAGCGGGGCCGCCTCCACCTCCAGGTCGTGCACTTCGCCCGGCGCGCTCACGCCCAGAATCCTGGCCACGAACGGCAGTGTGGGCCCCTGGAGCAGCGTGAACACCATCACGATGACGAACACCTGGTTGAAGATGTCCTCCGACCCCTTCACCTCGGCCGCCCAAGGGATGGTCGCGAGCACGATCGGCACCGCCCCGCGCAGTCCCGCCCAGGACAGGAAGGCCTGTTCGCGCAGACCTGTCCTGCCCATGCGGGCCATCCGGGCCAGAAGCGCCGAGACCATGACCGAGATCGGCCTGGCCAGCAGCACCAGGACCGTTCCCGCGATGAGGGCGGGGACCACCGCCTTGGGCATCTCGCCGGGGCTGGCCAGCAGTCCGAGCATGACGAACAGCAGGATCTGCGCCAGCCACGCGGCACCCTCCGCGAAGCCCCTGGTGGCGGCCCTGTGGGGGAGGCGGGCGTTGCCGAGGATCAGCGCCGTCAGGTAGACGGCCAAAAACCCGGAACCATGCAGGTGTACGGCACCGCCGTACGCCAGGAAGGTGAGGGAGAGGACCGCGAGCGGATAGAGGCCGGAGGCGGCCAGCGCGACGTGGCGCAGCGCCAAGGCCCCGAGCGGGCCGACGGCCAGGGCCACGACGGCGCCGATGAGCAGTTCGGCGCCGGTTTTCATGACGAACTCGCCGAGGCCGGGGATGGGGTCGGCGACGCTGCTCAGCAGGACGACCGCGATGACCGTGGGGGCGTCGTTGAAGCCGGACTCGGCCTCCAGGATGCCCGCCAGGCGCGGTGGCAGGGGCAGGCGGCGCAGGACGGAGAAGACCGCGGCGGCGTCGGTGGAGGCCAGGACGGCGCCGAGGATCAGGGCGGCCCGCCACTCGTAGCCGAGCAGGCCGGCGACGGCCAGTGCGACGACCAGGATGCTCACGGCCACGCCCACCGTGGCCAGGATCAGCGCGAGGGGCACGGCCCGGCGAACGTGGTTCCAGTTGGTGGTCAGACCACCTTCGGCCAGGATCACCGCCAGCGCCGTGAGGCCGATGTGCTTGGCCAGGTTCGGGTCGTCGAACTGGATGCCGAAGCCGCTCTCACCCAGCAGCAGCCCGAAGCCGAGGAACAGAAGCAGGCTCGGCAGCCCGCTGCGGTGGGCGACGCGGACGGAGGCGATGGCGGCGATGAAGACCGCGCCACCGAGAAGGAGCCAGAACTCGACGGTCACCTGGCCCCCTCTCCCTTTGAAGTCACATAAGCCTAGTGAGTCCCATCGGAGTCACCGCATAACGGACCCGCTCGTCGTGGGCTTCGGCGGGGACGCCGTCGATCAGCTCGCCGTCGTGCAGCAAGGCGACCACGGGGACGTTCGGACCGACCCTGGCCAGGGCCCGGTCGTAGGAGCCGCCGCCGCGCCCGAGCCGGACGCCGGTACGGGCGTCGACGGCGAGCGCCGGGACGATCACCAGTGCGGCGGTACGGATCGCGTCCACGCCGCGCCGGGTGTCGATGGGCTCCATGATCCCGGATCGTCCGGGTGCGAGGGTATCGGGCCCGTCGTATACCGCCCAGTCCAGGTCGTCATCATCTTTGTGCACAGGCAAGATCACCGTGGCCCCGTGTTTCCACAGGGCGAAGACAAGCCCGTGCGTCTCCGGCTCGCTTCCGATAGACCAGTAGCACGCCACCAGCCCCGCCATCTGGACCCACGGCTGATCAAGGAGGGTTTCCCGGATGCTTGTCGCGTTTGCCCTGCGTTGCTCGGGGGAGAGAGAGGTACGCGCCTCGATCAGCTCGCGGCGCAGCTTCATCTTGTCCACAGGTACCTCCACTAGGGTCTACTCATGGCTGACTTCGACCCTGTGACGAAAGCCGTCGTGCCCGCCGCGGGTCTGGGCACCCGGTTCCTCCCGGCGACCAAGGCGACACCCAAAGAGATGCTGCCCATCGTCGACAAGCCCGCGATCCAGTATGTCGTCGAGGAGGCCGCCTCCGCCGGACTCCTCGACGTCCTCATGGTCACGGGGAAGAACAAGCGGTCGATAGAAGATCACTTCGACCGCGCCTTCGAACTGGAGGAGGTGCTCGAAGCCAAGGGCGACGAGCACAAGCTGTCCCAGGTCCGCGAGCCCGCCGCGCTGGCGACCCTGCACTACGTGCGGCAGGGTCAGCCGAAGGGGCTCGGCCACGCCGTGCTCTGCGCCAAGCAGCACGTCGGCGACCACCCCTTCGCCTGCCTGCTGGGCGACGACCTGATCGACTACCGCGACGAGCTGCTCAAACGCATGATCGAGGTGCGCGGCACCTACGGCGGAAGCGTGATCGCGCTCATGGAGGTTCCCAAGGAGCAGGTCTCCCTGTACGGCGTCGCCACCATCCAGGCCACCGGCGAGGACGACGTGGTCAGGGTGACCGACCTGGTCGAGAAGCCGCCGGTCGAGGAGGCGCCGTCCAACTGGGCGATCATCGGACGCTACGTCATCGACCCCGCCGTCTTCGAGGTGCTGGAGAACACCCCGCCGGGCCGCGGCGGCGAGATCCAGCTGACCGACGCCCTGCGCACGCTGGCCGGGCGGTCGGGCTCGGAGGGCGGGCCGGTGCACGGCGTGCTGTTCCGCGGGCGCCGCTACGACACCGGCGACAAGCTCGACTATCTGCGCACCGTGGTGAAGTTCGCCGCCGACCGCCCCGACCTGGCCCCCGAGTTCGTTCCATGGCTGCGGGAGTTCCTTCGTGAAATCGGTTGACGCGCACCTGGCCGAGATCCTGGCCACGGTGCGTACCCTGGCGCCGCTTGAGCTCGAGCTCGAGCGGTCGCTGGGCACCACGCTGGCCGAGGAGGTCGGCTCCCCGGTGCCGTTGCCGCCGTTCGACAACTCGGCGATGGACGGCTACGCCGTACGCGCGGCCGACCTCGCGGCGGTTCCCGTCACGTTGCCGGTGATCGACGATGTGGCGGCCGGATCCGACGAGCTGCGTGCCGTCGGGCCGGGTCACGCGGTACGCATCATGACCGGCGCGCCCGTTCCGGCCGGTGCCGACACCGTCGTGCCGGTGGAGTGGACCGACGGCGGCACCGTCACGGTCACGATCAACCAGGCCGCGCCCCTCGGCAACGCCATCCGCCGGGCGGGTGAGGACGTGCGGGCGGGCGAGGTCGTGCTCCGCCCCGGCACGGTGATCGGTCCCGCCCAGCTCGGCATCGTGGCCGGCGTCGGCCGCCGCCGGGTGTGGGTGCGCCCGCGCCCGCGCGTGGTCGTGCTCTCCACCGGCGCCGAACTGGTCGAACCCGGACTCCCGCTCGGCCCCGGCCAGATCTGGGACTCCAACAGCTTCACCCTCACCGCCGCCGTCCGCGAGAGCGGCGGCGACGGCTACCGCGCCGCGACCGTGGGCGACGACCCGGCCAAGTTCCTGGAGCAGCTCGACGCCCAGCTCGTGCGGGCCGACGCCATCATCACCAGCGGCGGCGTCTCGATGGGCGCCTACGAGCCGGTCAAGGAGGCGCTCGCGCCGCTTGGCACGGTCCGCTTCGAGAAGGTCGCGATGCAGCCGGGCATGCCGCAGGGCTTCGGCGTGGTCGGCGAGGACCAGGTGCCGATCTTCGCGCTTCCCGGCAATCCGGTCTCGTCCTTCGTCTCCTTCATGTTGTTCGTACGGCCGGCGCTGCGGAAGATGCGCGGGCTGCCGGCCGGAGCCCCGGAGACGTTGACGGCCCATGTCGTCGGGCCGTTGCGTTCGCCCGCTGGCCGGCGTTCCTACCTGCGCGGCGTGCTGTCGGAGGACGGCACCGTGACCCCGGTACGCGGCCAGGGTTCCCACCAGCTCGCGGCGCTGGCCTCGGCCAACGCCCTCATCCTGGTGCCCGAGGACGTCACCGACGTACCGGCGGGCGCTTCTGTGCAGGTGATCAGACTGTGAGCTTCACCCATCTCGACGAATCCGGCGCCGCCCGCATGGTCGACGTCTCCGCCAAGGACGTCGGCGCGCGCACCGCCACCGCGACCGGCCGCGTCCTGCTGTCGGACGAGGCCGTGGCGCTGCTGCGTTCCGGCGAGGTGCCGAAGGGCGACGCGCTGGGCGTGGCCAGGATCGCCGGCATCATGGGCGCCAAGCGCACGCCCGACCTCATCCCGCTGTGCCATCCGATCGCGCTGCACGGGGTGAAGGTCACGCTCGACATCGTCGACCAGGGCGTGGACATCACCTGCGTCGTCAAGACGGCCGACCGCACGGGCGTGGAGATGGAGGCGCTCACCGCGGTGTCGGTGGCGGCGCTGGCCCTGATCGACATGGTGAAGGCGGTCGACCCGGCCGCGGTGATCACCGACGTACGGGTGGAGGAGAAGACCGGCGGCAAGACCGGCCATTGGACGCGGCCATGATCCGCGCATTGGTGATCACGGTCTCCAACCGCGCTTCCGCCGGGATTTACGCCGACAAATCCGGACCTCTTCTGGTTTCGCTGCTGGGCGAGGCGGGGTGTGAAGTGGACGGTCCTGTGGTGGTTCCGGACGGCGATCCGGTCGAGGCCGCCCTGCGCGACGGCGTCGCCGGCGGATACGAAGTGATCATCACTACCGGCGGCACCGGGCTCACGCCTATGGATCTCACTCCGGAAATGACCGCCCGGGTAATTTCCCGGGAAATTCCCGGTATTGCGGAGGCTGTCCGGCAGGCGAATCGCGAAAAAGTGCCGACCTCGATTCTGTCGCGGGGTCTGGCCGGTCAGGCGGGCGACACCCTCATCGTCAACCTGCCCGGCTCCAGTGGTGGCGTGCGGGACGGCGTGGCCGTACTCGCGCCCATCCTTCAGCACGCGGTCGAGCAGGTCCGCGGCGGCGACCACCCGCGCTGATGCGTGGCGACATGACGTCCGATGGGGGGATGATGAGGGTGTGGATCGACTTCGTGGCTGGCCGGCGACTCTGAGCGAAGGGCCAGTGGGTCTGCGGCCGCTGCGGCTGGGAGACGTACGGGTGTGGCGCGAGACGCGCCTGCGCAACGCCGAATGGCTGCGCCCATGGGAGCCGAGCAACCCGGAGACGCCGCTGTTCAGGACCGGTCTCGGACCGTACGTTTCCATGGTCGGCACGCTGCGCAGGGAAGCCCGCCAAGGCATGGCGCTGCCCTGGGTCGTCACCTACCAGGGGCGTTTCGCCGGACAACTCACCATCGGCGCGATCGTGTGGGGATCCGCCCGGTCCGCACAGGTCGGCTACTGGGTCGACGGCGCGCTCGCCGGTCGCGGCATCACGCCGACGGCGCTCGCCCTGGCCGTCGACCACTGCTTCTTCACCACCGGCCTGCACCGCATCGAAGCCAACATCCGCCCGGAAAATCACGCGAGCAGAAGAGTGGTTGAGAAGCTCGGTTTCAGGGAAGAAGGCATTCGGCGTCGCCAACTCCACATCGACGGAGCCTGGCGCGACCACATCTGCTACGCGTTGACCGTCGAGGACGTTCCCGGCGGTCTACTCGTGCAGTGGCGTCGCGCGCGTGAGTCAGCCGCTCACGGTGGGTCTCCGGTAGAAGAGGTTTGACGATCTCGCGACACACCGCATCGAATGCTCGTCAATTAGTGACACGCGGTCTTACGGTGCGTGACGTGAGCACATCGAAGACGCCAAGAACACACAGGCGTTTTCATGCTGCCCTTATTCGTGTCCGGAGGTGGTCGTGAGCAGCGTCCTCCTCTATCTCGCCATCGTCGTCATGTGGTTGTGCGTCCTTGTCCCGATGTGGTTGCGCAGGGACAAGACCAACCTCGCCGAGCTGGCCGAGCTCGAAGAGGAGTACTACACGGGCGAGCACCAGCTGCCGGACCTGGAGCAGGTGCAGGGCGCCTCGCTGATGGACCAGCCGGATACCGGCGAGTACTCCATCGAGGAGCCCGCCGCGCCCGTCGTGGACCCTCGGCAGTTCCGCGCGCGGCGTCGGGCGATCATCGTGGCCCGGCGGCGGCGGTTGCTGTTCTTCACGTCGTTGCTGGTGATCGCGTCGCTGGTGACGGCGGCGGTGCGGATGATGCCGTGGTGGGGGGTTGCTCCCTCTGTCGTGGTGATGGCGGCTTATCTTGGGTTCTTGCGCATCGCCGTACAGGTGGATCAGGAACGGCGGCGCCGCGCCGCCCAGTCCCGTGCCGAACGGCGGCGGCGGGTGCGGGAGCAGCGGCGGCTGGAGGCCGAGCGGGAAGCCGAGATCATCGAGTTCACGGCACGGCAGCCGGACGTCCTGTTCGACCAGTACGCGGAACCGCCTCGGCGGGCCGTCGGGGACTGAATGTGTGGCGCGAGGACCCCTGGGAGTTTGCTAATCTGGTCGAGTCCTTGGGGATGTAGCGCAGTCCGGTAGCGCACTTCGTTCGCATCGAAGGGGTCAGGGGTTCGAATCCCCTCATCTCCACCAGGGGCCGTTCTTGAGACGGCTGGACTGAAGTTGACGGGATCCCGTCTGATCATCGCGATCGGACGGGATCTTGTCGTTTCAGGGCTTTCCGAATCGGGTTCGTCCTGGTTTGAGAGCCGTGGAGCAGGTGTCCGGGGAGGCCCGGGTGGTATCAGGCCGCTGGTGGAGGTCCGAGTTCGCGTCGCTGGGCATGGCGATGCCGGCTCCGGGCTGGGTGCTGCGACAAGGTGATCTGACATGTGGCTTATGGGGCGGGTGGTGGCCTGCTCCGGCCCGTGAGCGGCGAGCGGTCGAGGTGCTCCGCCGGGATCTCATGGATGTCGGTGGATGTGTCGGGCTCGTTCGGGGGCTGGCGGGTGTGGCGCCACTGGTCGAGGAAGTGGTCGTTGGCGACGGTGACGAGCAGCGCGACCAGGATGGTCTGGGCGACGCGTCCGTGGGCGAGCCGGTTCTTGGGATCGCCGAGGTCGAGGTCGTGTCCCTTGAGTCTGCCGTTGATGCCTTCGGTGTTGGCGCGGACGGACTTGTAGGTTCCGATCCAGGCAGGGCTGAGGTAGGGCACGTCCTGGCGGAACTTGTCGAGGTGGCCGAGGTCGTCCTTGCGGACGGTGATGCTGTGCTGGTGGCAGATCTTCGGCAGTTCGCCGGCCTTCAGGTCGGGCTGTGGGGGAAGGACGCGGGGTTTGGCCGCCGGGTGAGCGGCTCGTTGCCGGGCGTCGGTCAGGTCGACCGCGGTGGGGCGGCTGGGGCCGCGCTGGTGGAGGCGGTCGAAGCGGGGGCAGGTCAGCGATGGGGAGGTGCCTGCTGCCGGGCATTGGAAGCGGACGGTGCCGCCTGTGTTCGGGCTCTGTTTGAGGCGCAGCAAGTACGGCTCTCGCGCGCTGATGAGCGCGGTGAGTTCTTACGATGGGGTGCGGATGGCGGCGTCGTCCAGACCGGTGGTCGCCTGGGCGAGCCGGTCGGGCATCAGTGGGCAGGCCAGGCTGCCGTCGATGAGCAGGGCGCCGTGGATGCTGCCCTGCACCCCTCGTTGATCCACTTTGTATCGAGGGCGAGCCGGTAACCGAGCTCTCGTGCGGGCTGGGCGAAATGGCCGGGTTGCTGGTCGGTGTAGGCGCGGTCGACGGCAGCGAATGCCGCGGGCAGGCCGAGGGTGGCCAGGGGTTTGAGGGTGGTGATGGCGTTGGCGCCGATGCGTTTGTGCGGGGTGTCCAGGACCAGGCCGAGCGCCAGCTGCGGGAAGGAGCCGAGCACGGAGCGGGTGCGGGCGGCGACGGTGAGGGTGGCGCTGTAGCCGTACTCGGGTGGGCTGTTGCCGGCCGAGTGGTGCCAGCCTGCGGTGATCTCGGTGGAGGCGAGGAGTTCTCCGGTGGAGCGGCGGGCGTGGGGCGGGCGGGCGAAGACCGGGGTGGCGGTGGTGTCGATGCCGACATCGCCGCGGAAGTGCCGGAGGTAGCCGCGGCCTTTGGCCCAGCGCACCGGGGTGAGCACCAGCGCGGTGACGATGTCCTGCAGCAATTCCCGCTGGCGCGAGCGTGCTGGGTCGTCATCCTCCCAGGCGGTGGCCAGCGCGTCGGCCTGATGCTGGAGCAGACGGGCGCGCCGATCGTGGCGGGTCGGATCCAGCAGAGTGGTGAGCCGGTCGAAGGCCCGGTAGAAGCGGCGGGAGGAGGCGAGGACCTGGTGGACATCTTCGGGGTTGATGTCGGGCAGGCCGAGCCGGTGGCGTGCGGTGGCGCTCAGGCAGAAGGCGGCGATGCGCCAGGCTTCGACGAGGGTGGCCTTGCCGGTGTGGTGGATGGACAGCAGCAGGCAGATCAGCACCGCGGCGATGGGCAGCCCGGGCGGGCCGGGTCTCGGGCCGAGTTCGGCGTCGATCAGCGGCAGGATGCCGGAGTCGTCCAGCAGCCGGGTGTAGTGGCTGGTGACCGCGTCCGGGATCTGTGCCGTCTGCTTGGCAGGAGGCCGGGGCCGGGTGGCTCGGGCTCGGGTGGTGCGCGGCGGCCAGGCGCGTGGCTTCGCCGTACTCACCTGTCGCGGCCGCGCAGCCGCGCGACCGCGGTGGGCTCGTCCAGGGCGGGGACGAGATGGCTGTAGCGGGCCAGCGCGGAGGCGCTCATCCCGGCCGCGGCGGCCACCACGCCCAAGTCGATCCGCGCGCTCAGCAGTTCGACGATCCAGGAGGAGCGCAGCCGGCGCACCGACAGGGCGGGCAGGCCACCGGTCGGCGGGTGGCGGGCGGTCCAGGAGCTGAACAGGTTCTTGGCGTGCCGGGCGGCGCGCCCAGGCCGGAAGACGAAGGCGTCGCCCGGCCGGTCGGCGGCGCGGGCCAGGACGTCCTCCCAGGCGGCGCGGCAGACGATCAACCGCTGCGTGCCGGGGACGGTCACCACGATCGCGCCGGATTCCAGGCGACGCAGATGCCCGGTCCGGACGGCGGCCACCTCCCCAGAGGTCAGACCACAACCGAAGGCGAGCGCCATCAACGCCAGCGCGTCGCCTCTGGCCTGGCCGGGCAGGCGTTAGGCCCAGCCACGAAGGCAGCCGAGCTGGGCAGGCGAGTATGGCGGGCTGACCTTCTTGGGGGTTTTCATCGGCGGCGGCGTTTGTTCGCCGCGTTCCAGCCAGGCCAGCGTGGCACGCATGTGCCGCAACCAGCTGCGGTAGGTCTGCGCCGAACTCGGGGCCAGGTCGGTGCAGCCGGTCAGGACGAACGCGTCGATCGTCTCGTGCCGCAGCCACACTGCCGGGTCATCGGGCAGTCCGGAGCGGTGGCACCACACGGCCAGGCGGGTGGTCGCGGTGAGCAGCCGCTCGACCCGGTAGGGGGAGCGGTCGGCGCTGGCGGCGACCAGCATCCGCACATGCCCGCAGATGTGATCCCACTCCGGCGGAGCGTGCAGCGGCCGGTAGCAGGTGATCTTCGTCGAGGTTTCCGCGTCGAGGGTCACACCCCACCCATAGCGGCAGAACAACCTGCCATTACTGAGTGTGAAGACTTCTACCGAAAGGAGTGCATTGTCATGGTCGGAGGACGTGCGCGGTCCCGCTCGCCCCGGGACCTGGCCCAGGACCCGGAGAACTGGCCCCACGCGGACCTGTCCGGCCATGTGGCCGCAGCCGTCGTCCAAGCCATCGCCGCCTCCCTGCGAGCAGTGATGGAGGAGCGGGGGCTGAGCTTTCGCCGCCTGGCCGAGCTGTCTGGGGTCAATCGGCAGACCGTCAACGACGTGGCCGTCGGTCGTTGCTGGCCGGATGTAGCCACCATCGCCCAGCTGGAGGCTGGGCTGTCCGTCCGGCTCTGGCCTGTCCCCGCCCGGCGGATCCTGAGGAATCTGACCCGTGGCGGACACGCTTTCGCCCTGGTGAGGGCATCGCTGATCCTTCCCACCCGTCCCTCCCAGCGGTAGGGCAGGTGAAATCGGCTCGACGCCTCTCCTCAAGACACCCCATCCGGGTTACTCTCGGGAGTGCGCGAGACACTGTCAGTTAGAACTTGGAGGGTGCTCACGCAACCTCGGGTGCCGCCGAGCTGATCCCTCGGCGGCACCCTGCTCGTTCACGGCATGCGCCGTGGTCAGGGGACGGACCGTCAATCGGCCTCCTCGCGCGGTGCGTGACCGTTGATCCCGGTGGCGATCGCGTAGAGGCCACCATCATCTCGGCGCAGCCAGCCGTCGGACACCAGTCGCTGCAGCCGCGAGCGCATCCCCTCCACCTGGGAGCGAGTATCCGGCTTGCCGATCGCCTGCACGACTTCCCGCGCACGCATCGGCTCATCGGAGGTGGCCAGCAGTGCCACCACCTGCCGACGAAACCCGCGCAACGGCGGCAGCGGCGAGGCCGGCTCTTCGGGGATGTCGCCGGCCAAGTCGGTTGGCTCGCCCTCGGCGGCCACAGCGTCTTCGGCGGATAGTTCGGCTTCGTCGGGTTGGTCGTCGGTGAACTCCATCATGACCTCAAGGGCGTGGGTTAGCCGCTGCAGCTGCCCCTCTGCCACTGCCAGCTGGTTTCGCAGTTCGTGGACGTGCTGTTGTGCAGTGCTCTTGGCTTGGGTTACACGCTCCACCAGCGACGCCACCATCGCCTCCCTCTGGGAGAAGAAGCCGTACCGCCCGGCGCATTCACATCACAGCGCCCATCAACTCCACACTGTAAATGGTGCAGCACTGGCAGTCACTACCGCCATTAAGATCAACACCTATACGTGATGCCCAGAGTCACCGACCTGCAGGCCGAGCGGGCAGCCAGTCTTCGCACGACACCTCAAGCCGGTCCCTCTCCGCAGTGCTTTCGAGGATGCAATCGGCCCCGCCGTCGTAGGGGTGGTAGATCCGGCTCATGCGCATATCGGTGATCAAAACGCCAGCTATGACATCGTCAGCCACCGCTCTCAGCAGCGGGTCGAGGACTCCCGGCCGCCAGCTCCGGCGTGTCACCAGCATGTGGGAGTAGATGGAAAACTCCTCGCCCTCCTCATCCTCCGTGACCGTCATCCACAGGCGCGCCCCGGGGTTCAACGTCAGCGGCTCTGGATACTTCAGAGGCTCGACGAGCTCACGCTCCCCTGTATAGGCGGCGGTGACCACGAACACCTCCTGGCCGTTGAACAGCGCAGACAACACAGTGTTGTGCCGGTGAAGCAGGATGTCGTACTCGGCCGGCGTATCGGCATACCGCTTGGACTCAGGAAGGCTGTGAAAGCGAACCCAGCGTGAGGCGTAGAGCCATCTCAGCTCGGAGCCGTCAGGTGGACAATCCGGCCAGTTCGCCTGCCACCGCTCACTCAACTCCGGGCACTCATCGAGCACGCAGCGCCACGTCATGCGGCCAGCGTAGAGAGATGGCCGACCAAGACGCGAAGGCATTTCACGGGCTGTCGGCCAGCCAGCCCCGTGACAGCCTAGCTGGGAAACGATCACGTCATCACTGGGAAGCGATCTTCCTTGCTGCTCTTCCGCCCCAGGTCGAACCTATTCGTGAACACCCCACAAGGGGGCCGTTCTTGAGACGGCTGGACTGAAGTTGACGGGATCCCGTCTGATCATTGCGATCGGGCGGGATCTTGGCGTTTCGGGGATTTGAGGCCTGTGGGTCGGCGAGATGGGTGGCTTGGGTGCTTTCACGTGGTCGCCAAGCGGTCTCGCGACTCCACTGCCAGGAACTACGTTGATCGGCGGTTCTCGCCGGGAGCTTGCCTGGCTTCGTCTGGGCATCGGGGGCCGGCCCATGGTTGCCATGCGCCGGTGTATCTTCTCCCACTGACGCGATCAGCTTCGGCGCAGGCGTCGATCAGATGCTCTGTCGTGAGAGGAATCGCGGCCACGTACACCTTGCCCACATGGCGGCAGAGCACCGAACAGTCGTTGAAGGCTTCCAGCGGCTCGCCCGCCACCGCGGCCAGATACTCGAACTTCCATCCGAGAGGCCCCGATATCGCCTTGAGCTGCTGCAGAGTGTGCCGGCGTCCACTGAGCATGCCGTTGATGGTGCTGCGGGACAGGCCAGTGAACGGCAACTCCATTACCCCGAAGCCGCGGTTACGGATGAGGCCGGCCAGAATGTTCGCGAATCCCGCTTCGGCGGAGGCTGTGGGTACTCCGTCTTCCTGGGCCACATCCGCCGGTGCCAGGCGTGCGACATAAGCCTCAAGCGACGCCAGTTGGGCGTGGTCACAGTGGGTCACTCGATATGCGAACTCACGTAAGGCCCGGTGATCCCGCGGAGGCGGCAACAGGCGCGCCGGCACCGAGAGGCCCGCGACGGCCAACGTGTCAGCGATGGGCAGGTCCAGTTCCTCCGCGACCTCGCGCAACCTTGCCAGGTCGTAGCGCCTGCCCTCGATCGCGAGTTTCGACAACATCTCAGCCCGAGGCACGTCCCTCACCCTAGAAGGGGCCTTCCCGGATGGCCACCCGGCCAGGGAGCGCACGGGGGAGGAGGAGTACGTCCGGCGGTGGGACGGCGTGGCCTTCCCCCTGCGTGAGCTGAACACCTTGGAATCCTGGCTCAAAGATCACTGATTCTCCCGGGCTATCGTTCAGCCCGGCCTCTCAAGGAGTCGAGTGGCGTGCCCACCCCCAGCGCGTACCGATGGCTCTCAGGGTTGAGGGGTCAGGGGTCAATCGGGGGGATGCCCGATGGGCGGTGACCGGCCTTTTCCGGCACGCTGCTGACCATGAGTGATCATGCTGTTGTTCTTGAGGAAGTGACCAGGACATATGGGAAGGGTGCCACCGAGGTGGCGGCGCTCGGCCAGGTCAGTGTCGGGTTTCCGCGTGGGAGTTTCACGGCCGTGATGGGTCCGTCGGGATCGGGGAAGAGCACGCTGCTGCAGTGCGCGGCGGGGCTGGACCGGCCGGACTCGGGCGCGGTCCGCATCGCCGGTCAGGACATCACCCGTCTGGGGGAGAAGGAGCTGGCGGTACTGCGCCGTGACCGGATCGGCGTCATCTTCCAGGCTTTCAACCTGGTGCAGTCACTGACCGCCTGGCAGAACGTGATCTTGCCCAGCAGGCTGGCCAGACGGCGGCCCGACTCCACACGCGTGCGGGAACTGCTGCACCGGGTCGGGCTGGCCGGGCGGGAAGGGCATCGACCCTCGCAGTTGTCCGGTGGCCAGCAGCAGCGGGTGGCGATCGCCCGCGCGCTGCTGGGCAGGCCGGAGGTGCTGTTCGCCGACGAGCCGACGGGGGCGCTGGACCGCCGTAGCGGGCACGAGGTGCTGGCCTTGCTGCGGGAGGCGGTCGATGAGTTCGGCCAGACGGTGGTGATGGTCACGCACGATCCGGAGGCGGCGGCCGGGGCCGACAGCGTGCTGTTTCTGACCGACGGGCGGATCGTCGACATTCTGAACAGGCCCTCGGCCGACCAGGTCGGCATGCGGCTGGGCGGCCGGCGGTGACGGTCGTACTCGCATGGAACAACGTCCGGACCAATCGGATGGGTTTCGCCGCTTCGTTCGCCGCGGTGCTGCTGGCTGTGATGCTGGTAGGTGGCAGCGGCATGGTGGTCGCCGGCGCCGGAGCGGTTGACGAGCTGAACGGCGTCATGGGGTTGCTGGTGCTGTCGGCCGTGGTGTCGGGGTTCGTGTCGGTCTTCGTGGTCGCGGGCATGCTGAGCCTGTACGTGCTGCGCCAGCGCAGGACCTGGGCGCTGCTGCGGTCGATCGGCATGACGCCGCGGCAGGTGAGCGGGCTCGTCACGGCGGAGGCGATGGTGGTGGCCGTGCTGGCGAGCGTGGCGGGCTGCCTGCTGGCCGTCCCGTACGCGGCGGCGATGGCGGCGTTCATGAGGATGACCGGGCTGGCGCCGACGGGCATCCCGGTGAAGGTCACGGCGGGGCCGTTCATCCTGGCTCTGGTGGTGGGGTTGGTGGTGACACTGCTGGCGGCTCGGGCCGCGGCACGCAAGGCGGTGGGCGTGGGACCGCTGGAGGTGCTGCGGGAGAGCGCGGCGCAGCGGCGGTTGCTGCCCTTGCCCAGGGCGGTCGTCGGAGTGGTGGCGTTGGCCGGGGGCATCGTGCTGCTGTACCTGGTGCCGCAGGTGAAGGCGTCGGCCACGGTGCCGACGGTGCTGGGAGCGACGATGGCGCTCTGCGTGGGCGCGTCCGCGCTGGGCCCCGTCGCGCTGCGCGGGATGGGCTGGCTGTTCGGTGCCGTGGCGGCCCGGCTCGACCCGGGCGCCGGGATGCTGGCCAGGTCCTCGCTGGTCACCCAGCCACGCCGGGCGATGGCGGCAGCGTCCCCGGTGATGCTGACCATCGCGCTCGCCTGCACCTTCTTGTTCGCCGTCGCGACCACCGACGCGGTGGCGGACGTCACCCGCACGGGGCCGGCGGCGTGGGCGGCCCCGGTGCTGGTGGGATCGGCGGTGGCCTACACCGTGATCTCGGTGCTCAACGCGACGGCCATGACGATGGCCGAGCGGACCGAGGAGATCCGGCTGCTGCGTACCTTGGGGACCAAGCCGCGGCAGCTCACCAGGATGGTGTGCTGGGAGACGCTGACCGTGACGTGCGCGGGAACGCTGCTCGGAACGGGCATCGCCGCCGCATCGCTCACCGCGCTCGGCAGGGCCGCGACCGGCCGGACGTGGTTCGCCTTCTCCGTGCCGCAGTACGCGGGGCTGGTCCTGGTCTGCGTGGTGAGCGGCCTGGCCGGAGCGCTGTTCTCCACACGGAAGGCGCGGCGCGGGTCACTTGGGCCCGATGACTGACCTCGAGCGCGGTTCCGACTCGGCGGTGGCCGTAGTGAATTCGTAGGGAGACCTTAAGCCGCTCCCGGCACGCTGTGGGCACAGACAGAGAGCAGGAAGAAACAGAGGGAGCGGGAAGATGGCGAGCAAGCTGATCGTCGGGACGTTCGTGTCGCTGGACGGCGTCATGCAGGGGCCCGGCGGCCCGACCGAGGATGAGTCCAACGGGTTCACGCGAGGTGGATGGTTGCCGGCCCACGTCGACCAGGACTTCAACGAGATCATGGCGGACGTTCTCGACCGGGCGGACGGGATGCTGCTGGGGCGCAGGTCGTACGACATTCTCGCCTCGTACTGGCCGGACGTGTCGGACGAGGACGGCGGCGCCAAGATCAACAGCATGGCCAAGTACGTCACCACCCGCTCGCCCAAGGAGGTGACGTGGAACAACAGCCACGTGCTTCAGGGCGAGGCCGCGCAGACGGTGGCCGAGCTCAAGAAGAGCACCGACGGGGTCATTCTCGTGCAGGGGAGCAGCGACCTGCTGCGCACCCTTCAGGAGGCCGAGCTGGTGGACGAGTATCACCTGCTGGTCTTCCCCGTCGTGGTCGGCGAGGGGAAGCGGCTGTTCTCGGAGGGGACGGTGCCCGCGGGGCTCAAGCTGGCCGCGTCGCGGGTGACCAGCACCGGGGTGGTGCATCTGGTGTACGAGTGGGCCGGGGCGCCGCTCTACGGGACGGTCGCCTAGCCGGGAATGTTCTTGGCCGGGGGGTGGTTACACAACCCGTAGCCGGTGTGTCCAGTGTCCCAGGGCCTCATCTACCGCCTTCGCGGACTACCGTTCGGCTGGAGCCGCGTTGTGCATTTCGCCGATAGGCGACCTGCGCACCGTCTACTGAAGAAGGGCCTACGCCTCGCGTGGGCCCTTCTTCATGTCCGCCCTCGAAGTGCCCTGAGGATCTCGGGCCACGCCCTTTCCCCGAGTTCGGCGTCGGCGTGCGGGCTTCCGCCGTACGCGTAGGAGGCCGATGGCGCGGGGGCGGGCTCGCCGGGCAGGCGCGGGCGGTGGCCGGCCCGCGGGTGGGAGACGAGGCGGACCTCGCGCCGGGCGGCCAGGGTGTGCGCGAACGTCAGGGACGGCCACATCTGGTCGTCGCCACCGGCAACGAGGACCACGTCGGCGCGGGAGCGTTCCAGGGGAATGGCGGACTCGGCGGGAGCCTGCGCGAGGCCACGCTCGTAGAACGCGCGGAACGAGGTGGGCGGGCCGTCGGCCGGCCAGTCCGGGGGATAGGGGGCGAAGGGGAGCGGGCGACCGCGCCAGGTCCACGAGGACCGGTACGGCCCCGCCACGCCGAACCCGGCCCAGACCACGGAGGACGGCGACAGCGCGACCACGGCCTCCACACGCGGCTCCACACAGGTGAGCGAGAGGGCCGCCTCAGCGCCCTTGGACAGCCCGAGAACGGTCAGCCGGCGCGCGCCCGCTTCGGTCAGCAGGTCGAGTCCGGTGATGAATGTCTCCAGTGGAATCTCGCAGATTCCGGGCGGTTGTCCCGGTCCGCCGAACCAGCGGATGGACAGAGCCGTCAGACCGTGTGCGGCCAGCAGGTCGCATCGGGCGGAGTCGATCCGGCCGCTGGATCCGGCCAAGACGAGGACGCCGACCTCGCCCGCACCGGCCAGGTGACTTTCCATGGTCATGGATCTTATGAGGTGGATAGTGTCGGTTCGGGCAGAGAGGACGCGGGCGGGTTCATGAACGTCGAACGAGAGCAGGTCATCGCCTTCCGGCTGCGCCGGCACCAGCTGGACGAGCGGGGCACGCTGGCCGAGGCCGCGGCCACGGCGCCGCAGAACACGCCGCCCGGGTCGGCGCAGCTGGCGCTGCGGGCCCGGGCCGAGGTGGGCGTGGCGGAGGTCGAGGCGGCGATCGCCAAGCGGCGCACGTTGATTCAGACGTGGAGCCTGCGTGGTTCGCCGTGTCTGGTGAGCAGTGCGGAGTTGCCGCTGTTCACCCGTGGGCTGCTGCCCGACGACGAGGAGTCGTGGCGGGCGCAGATGGCCGGGTTTCTGCCGATGCTCGATCAGATGGGCAGGAGCGCCAGCGCGACCATGGAGCGGGTGATCGAGGCCACCAGGGACGCGCTGGACGGGCGTACGCTCACCAAACGGGAGCTGGGTAGTGCGCTGGCTCCGCGGCTGCCGGCGGAGTTCGCGCCGTGGATGGAGCCGGACATGTTCTCGTCGTTCAGCGCCATTCTCACGCGGGCGGCTTCGCTGACGGGTGAGTTCGCGATCGCGCCCCGGGTCGGCAACGAGGCGTCGTTGATGCGGGTGGATCAGTGGCTGGCCGGGGTGCCGGTGGACAAGGACGCGCGGGCCGGGCTGGTGCGGCGGTATCTGCGGCTCTATGGGCCCAGTACGGCTGAGGACTTCGCCTCGTGGGCCGGAGTCAGCGTCCACTACGCGGCGCGCTCCTGGGCGAAGGTCGCGGGGGAGATGGCCGAGGCGGGCGGGGGGTTCGTGCTGGCCGAGGATCTGGCCGAGCTCAAGGGTGCCGGGCGGCCCAAGGGGATGCGGTTGCTGCCGCCGTACGAGCCGTTTCTGCAGTTGCGTGACCGGGGCACGCTGGCGCCGGACCCGGGGCTGCGGCCGCGGATCTGGAGGAAGACCGGCAACCCCGGGGTGATCCTTCTGGACGGCGAGACGGCGGGGTTGTGGCGGCAGCAGAAGAAGGGCGCCAAGCTGATGATCACGGTCGAGGGGGAGGTCGATCGGGACACGGTCGCGGCCGAGGCCGCGCCCTACGCGGAGTTCCGCGGGTGCACGGAAGTACAGGTCATCCAGGGCTGACGCGGGGGGTGCGTGGAGGTGAAGGTCGTCCAGGGCTGACGCGGGGGGTGCGTGGAGGTGAAGGTCGTCCAGGGCTGACGCGGGGGGTGCGTGGAGGTGAAGGTCGTCCAGGGCTTACGTGGGGGCGAGGGTCAGCCGGGGCTGACGTATTGGCGTGGGCGGAGCGCGTGTGACCGTAGTGCGGCCAGGGCGGCCAGGTGGCCGGTGGGCGTCAGCCGTACCACCAGCTCGTCGCCGAAGGCGAGGTCGAGGGCGGTGAGCTGTCCGACGAGGTCGGACAGCGGCCGGGAGATGTCCTCGCGGCCTGTCGCCGGGTGCCAGCCCTCGCCCCCGACGATCTCGGCCACGCGGGTGTTCAGCTCCTGCGGCGACATCACGCTGCCGTCGGCGAGCAGCATGAGCGCGGCCTCCCGGACCGAGAGGTCGAACTCGTGGTCCACGCGGGAGAGCAGCAGCCCGGTGGCGGTCGCCCACATCTGCTCCGGTGAGCGCAGCAGGCGCCGGCCCTCGTCGGTGATGGTCAGCTTGGAACCGTCGCGCAGCAGCGCTCCGAGATCGTGTTCGGCCACCTCGCGCAGGCGCAGCGCCTCGGGCGATGGCGCCAGGCGCAGCGGGAGGCTTTCCGAGGAGGCCAGGGTGAGCAGCCGGTGCAGTGCGGGCAGCGGCTGGTGGGGGATGGGGGCGTGCAGACGCACCTCGAACGGCTGCGCCAGCTCGCGCCTGGCCGGGCCGCGGCCCAGGACCCAGCGGTTGAGGCGCTCGCCGTGCACGCGGTTGAGCCAGCTGTCGCCGCCGAGTTCGGTACGCGGCTCGGTGAGCCAGCGGCGGGTGAGCGCGACGCGGTCGATCTCCTCGCCGGACAGGATGGCCAGTTCGAGCGCGGCGGAGCAGGCCACGTGGGCGCCCAGCTCCTCCGGGCCCATGATCATGCTCCAGCGCAGGTCCGGGACGTCGGGAGGGAGCACGCCCGTGGCTTCGAGCGCCTCCTGGTAGGCGGCGGTGCCGGCGTCCTCGCCGTCGCGGGCGTAGGTGCGCAGGATCTGGGTGGTCGTGGGGGAGTCGCACAGGGCGGCGTAGCGCTCCAGGCCGCCGATGGCCAGGAGCCGGCCGAGGGAGCGGGCCAGCCGCTCGTGGTCGCCGCCCACCTTCAGCGGAAGCGTGTACCAGAGAAACTCGCATACATCGAGCTGGGTCACCGTCTCCAACGGCTCCCCGCCCGTCAGCCACTCGACTGCGGTCCTGGCATCCTCGGCCAGGTCCGGCTCGGAGCGCTCCAACTCCGTGAGAAGCGCTGTGACATCCGGTGCACTCATGCCTCGAAGTTTGCCGTATGGACCCCAGGCCTGACGATGACCGAATCCGGTGCGTATTGGGTCGTGCACAGTGGCTACCCTATGAATTCATCCTATTGCGGCTTGTGATGCGGGTCAGATCCAGCGTTTGTCGAAGAGCATGCGTGCCTTCCACTCCGCGTAGGGGATCAGATCGGCGGTCAGGATGGGGTGCAACCACCAGAAATTCACCAGAGCCAGCAAGGCGAACGCGCCGACCGCGGCGGCCCCGACGGTACGCCGCATCGGCAGCGGACTGCCCGGAGGCGTCGCGGGGCCGATCAGCAGACCGGCACAGAGCGTGATGGCCAGCACCATGAAGGGAATCATAGGGATCGCGTAGAACAGGAACATCGTCCGGTTGTCCGCGATCGCGTAGTAGAACCACGGCAGCCAGCCCACCGCGTACGCCAGCAGCACCGCGCCCGCCCGCCAGTCCCGCGAGGCGACGTACCAGGCGATCAACGCCACCAGCGCGGCCAGCGCCCCGAACCAGATCACCGGCGTGCCCACGCCGAGCACCGCCTCCGAGCAGTCCTTGACGCCGCAGCCGGGCAGGTTGCCCTGGTAGTAGAAGGCGACCGGCCGCAGCAGCAGCGGCCACTGCCACGGCTCCGACTGGTAGGGGTGCGTGGACTCCAGGCCGGTGTGGAAGCCGAGCACCTGCACCTGGTAGTTGAACCACGACTTGGCCGAGTCGATGACGAAGTAGAGCGGCCCTGACGAGGTCGCCTGCGCCCAGTTGCGGCCGTAGCCGTCGGCGCTGGCGAACCAGCCCGCCCAGGTGGCGACGTACGTGACCGCGGGAACCAGCGCCACCGCGCCCAGCCAGGTAGGCGCGTCCTTGCCGAAGGCCCCCGCGTACGGCCTGCGCAGCCCGACCGCCCGGCGCGCTCCCATGTCCCAGATCAGCGACATGATCCCGAACGCGATGAGGAAGAAGATGCCCGACCACTTGACCGCGCACGCGGCGCCCAGGCACACCCCGGCGGCGATCCGCCACGGCCGCCAGCCCAGCCACGGGCCCTCCGGCGTCATCGGCGAGGTCTCGTACCAGTCGACCAGCCGCCCGCGCATCCTGTCCCGGTCGACCACCAGGCAGGCGAACCCGGCCAGCACCCAGAACATGAGGAAGATGTCGAGCAGCGCGGTGCGCGAGAGCACGAAGTGCAGGCCGTCGAGTGCCAGCAGCAGGCCGGCGAAGCAGCCGAGCAGCGTCGAACGCGTCATCCGGCGCGCCAGCCGGGCGATGACCAGGATCGACAGCGTGCCGACGATGGCGGCGGCGACGCGCCAGCCGTACGGGTTCATGCCGAACAGCCACTCGCCGAAGCCGATCATCCATTTGCCGAGCGGCGGGTGCACGACGTAGGAGGCACACTTGTCGAGTGCGTCCTGCGTGCACTTCTGCCAGATGTCGGTGTTGCCGGCGAGCAGCGCCTTGTCGGCGTCCTTGATCGCGACCTTCTCGACGCCCCAGGTGATCAGCGAGAAGGAGTCCTTGGCGTAATAGGTCTCGTCGAAGACGACGGCCTTCGGATGGCCGAGGTTGACGAAACGCAGCACCCCGCCGAACACCGTGATCAGAAGCGGGCCCACCCAGCCCCAGAGCACGCTGCCGCGCATCGGCGGGACCAGCCGGTCACGCACCGACCGCGGCTGCGGCTTGTTCGGATCGTCCACGGCCCGGTACTGGAAATCGGTCACGGCCATTCGGACATCGTACGGGCCCCAAGCCGTGGAATAGATAAGAAACACGGTGCAATTGGGGTGCCCTGCGACAATGGCCGGGTGACACATGACGGCAAGTTGGTGCTGGCAGGAGCCCCGATCGGGCAAGCGGGAGACGTCTCCCCCCGGCTGAGACAGGCGCTCGAAGGCGCGGACGTGATCGCGGCCGAGGACACCAGAAGGCTGCGCAGGCTGGCGCATGACATCGGCGCGGAGATCACCGGCCGCGTGGTGTCGTACTACGACGCCAACGAGGCCGGGCGTGCCCAGGAGCTCGTCGAGACGCTCAAGGAGGGCCGCACCGTCGTCGTGATCACCGACGCCGGGATGCCGGGCGTGTCCGACCCCGGCTACCGCCTCACGCTTCTGGCCGTCGAGGCGGGCGTCACGGTCACCGCGCTGCCCGGCCCGTCCGCGGTCACGACCGCGCTGGCGATCTCCGGGCTGCCCAGCGACCGCTTCTGCTTCGAGGGCTTCCCGCCGCGCAAGGGCGGTGAGCGGGCGCGCCGTCTGGGCGCGCTGGCCGAGGAGGAGCGCACGATGGTCTTCTTCGAGGCGCCGCACCGCCTGGCCGGCTCACTGGCCGCGATGGCCGCCGCCTTCGGCGCCGACCGTCCCGCCGCGGTCTGCCGCGAGCTCACCAAGACCTATGAGGAGGTACGGCGCGGCGGCCTGGCCGAGCTCGCGGCCTGGGCCGAGGCCGGCGTCAAGGGCGAGATCACGGTCGTCGTGGCAGGTCACACGGCCGGAGCCGGCGAACAGGACATCGAGGCGCTCGTCGCCGAGGTCGACCGCAGGGCCGAGGCGGGAACCCAGCGTAAGCAGGCCGTCGCGGACGTGGCCAAGGAGGCCGGGATTCCCAAACGAGAGCTGTACGACGCGGTTCACAGGAGATCCCCAACGCCATAGGGTGCGCATCGTGAAGAACTGGGGGGTTTCCGCACAGCGGCTGGTTCCGCCGATGCAGGAGGGCGCGTTGTGGGGGTGGCTCGGCCCCGCCCTCGTCGCCGCCTTCGGCGCGATCCTGCGGTTCTTCCGGCTGGGCGAGCCGCACTCCGTGGTCTTCGACGAGACGTACTACATCAAGGACGCCTACTCACTCCTCAAGTACGGCGTCGAGCGGACCTTCCTCGGCGACTCCAAGAACCCCATCGCCGACCAGCGCCTGATCACCGGCAACCTGGACATCTTCAAGCAGTGCGCGGAATCGGCGGAGTGCGCCAGTTACGTCGCCCATCCGCCGCTCGGCAAGTGGATGATCGCCGTGGGCGAGTGGATGTTCGGCATGACCCCGTTCGGCTGGCGCTTCATGGCCGCCGTCGCCGGCACGCTGTCCATCCTGATCCTGGCCCGCGTCACCCGCCGGATGACCCGCTCGACGCTGCTGGGCTGCCTGGCCGGGCTCCTGCTGGCGCTGGACGGGCTGCACCTGGTGCTGTCGCGCACCGCGCTGCTGGACATCTTCGTGATGTTCTGGGTGCTGGCCGGGTTCGCCTGCCTGGTGACCGACCGGGACCACGCGCGGCGGCGGCTGGCCGACTGGTACGAGCGTTCGCGGCTGTCGGACCAGGGGCCGCGGCTCGGGTGGCGGCCCTGGCGGCTGGCCGCCGGGGTCTGCATGGGCGCGGCCTGCGCGGTCAAGTGGTCGGGGCTGCCGTTCCTGCTGGCGTTCTTCCTGCTGTCGTTCGTGTGGGACATGGGGGCCAGGCGGGCGGTCGGGCTGCGGCAGCCGTACAGGGGGGCCTTCTCGCTCGATCTCGCGCCGGCGATGGGCGCGCTCGCCGCGGTGCCGGCGGCGGTCTTCACGCTCTCGTGGACGGGCTGGTTCGCCTCGGCGCACGGGTGGGGGCGCAACTGGGAGCAGGCGACCTCGTCCGGGCCGGTCTTCTTCGTGCTGGACTCGGTGCGGTCGTGGGTGAAGTACCAGCTGCAGGTGCTCGGCTACCACACCGGGCTGGTCGAGGGGCATCCCTACCAGTCGAAGCCGTGGGAGTGGCTGGTGCTCAAACGGCCCGTCTCCTTCCACTACGAGGGCGATCTGCCGCCGGCGGGCTGCGGGGCCGACAAGTGCTCGCAGGCCGTGCTCGGGGTCGGCACGCCCGCGCTCTGGTACGCGGCGCTGTTCGCGCTCGTCGCGCTCATCGTCTGGTACGTGGCCACGCGTGACTGGCGGGCGGGGGCGGTGCTGCTGGCGTACGCCGCGGGGTGGCTGCCCTGGGTGTACTACTGGCTGGCCGACAAGCGCACCATGTACCTGTTCTACATGGTGCCGCTCGTGCCGTTCATGGCCATGGCGCTCGCGCTGGTCGGCGGGCTCGTGCTCGGCAGGCAGAACGCGCCGCCCATGCGGCGGGCCGGGGGCGGCGCCGCCGTCGGGGCGTTCACGCTCGTCGTGCTGATCAACTTCTGGTGGCTGTATCCGGTCCTGTCGTCGGAGACGATCACGCACGCTCAGTGGTGGGCTCGGATGCTGATGCGCTCGTGGGTGTGACCTTCCCCTTGATGCCGTTCCGCAGGGTGATCGCGGCCGCGACGCAGGCGAGGGGTACGGCCGGCAGCACGTACCGGTAGTCGAACTCGGCCGTGGCGGCCGGGGCCAGGAGCAGTCCGAACGCGGCCAGCCACGGCAGCGCCACCGGCCCGCCCCAGGTGCGCCAGCGGACGGCCACGCCGTACAGGCCGATCAGGAGGATGCCGCCGAGCATGATGCCGCGCAGGTAGAACACCTTCTGGTAGCCGCTCATGATGTCGGCCCAGGGGCTGACGATGCGGGTCTCCGGAGGGCCCTGCTCGTAGGCGTAGGCGTCGGTGTCGGTACGGCCCTGCGCGTAGGAGGGCCAGGTGGGCAGGCGTTTCGGCTTGCCGTTGACGAGCTCGTAGTAGGGCCGGAACTCGTACATGTTGTAGGTGGAGGCGTCCGGGAAGCGCGGGCGGCCCCAGTGGAAGGAGCGCAGGAAGTCGCGGCCCACGACCTGGAGGTAGTCACCGGGCTGGGACAGGATCGCGCGCATGGCGAACTTGCTGGCCGCGTCGTTCTTGACCGACTCGAACGTCTTGCCGCCCAGGCGGTGCAGCGGCTGGCCGTACTCGGAGCGCCACAGGTACCACTGCGCGTACTCGGGACGCTGGCTGACCGGCTCCTCGATGCACAGCAGAGCGATGTCGAGTTCCTTGCGCGGATCGACGTTCATCTTCGAGCAGTCGGCGAAGATGGCGGTGCGCATGTAGAGGATGAGCCCGTCGCTGTTGGTCATCGCGAATTTGCCGAAACTTGTGGAGAACCACGCCATGTAGCAGAGCACCGGAACCGCGCACGCAGTGATCATCGCGACAATCGGCCGCCAGCCCACCCGCTTCACCAGCAGGTACGCCACGACCAGCGCCAGGATCGGCAACCCGATCGAACGAGTCAGCCAGGTCAGCGCCAGCAGCACCCCCACCAGCGCGCCGATCTTCCACGACATCCGCCGGTTCCACAGCACCAGCGTGATCACGCCCACGACCAGCAGGGTGAACATGGCGTCCGACATGATCAGCTGCTCGAGCTGGATCTGGTACGCGTCGAACAGCACCGGCGCCGCCGCCAGCGTCGCGCCCCACGTCGGCAGGCCGAACTTGCGCCGCAGCAGCGCGTAGATCAACGCGGCCGTGGCCAGGCCCATGACGTGCTGCGTGAAGGTGACCAGGGCGAAGCTGTGGAACGGCTTCAGCGCCAGCAGCCAGAATCCGTAGCCGTCCGGCCTGATCGGGTGCGGCCTCGGGTGCAGGGCGACCGAGACGTACTCGTAGGAGTCGTTGAACCACATCGCCGGGCCGTACCCGAGCATGGTCACGAGCCGCAGCAACCCGCCCACGGCGAACGCTGCGGCGAACACCCGATGACGGCGCAGGAACGAGCGCAGACGCGCGGTTCGGCCACGGGCGGAGTCGTCCACTGGGGTTATCTCCGCGACGCTCACCATGGCAACAAGAATGCCAGGCGTTTTTCGGACTTGACCCGAGCATGGGTGGGCAGACGGCATGATGGTGTGCTGGATGTGCCGTGACTGGAAGGGCTACGACGTGGAACTGACGGTGGTCATGCCTTGCCTCAACGAGGCGGAGACCGTGGAAGTCTGTGTCCGCAAGGCGCTTGCGTGCATGGAGGAGCACGGGATCGAGGGCGAGGTGCTCATCGCCGACAACGGCAGCACCGACGGTTCCCAGCAACTGGCCAGGGACGCGGGCGCCCGTGTGGTCCACGTTGACGCGAAGGGCTACGGCAACGCGTTGATGGGCGGCATCAGGGCCGCGCGTGGCAAGTACGTCATCATGGGCGACGCCGACGACTCCTATGACTTCACCGGCCTGCTGCCCTTCGTCGAGCAGCTGCGCGAGGGCGCCGACCTCGTCATGGGCAACCGGTTCAAGGGCGGCATCGCCCCCGGCGCCATGCCCCCGCTCCACCGCTATCTCGGCAACCCCGTCCTGTCGTTCGTCGGCAGGCTGTTCTTCCCGAGCGCCATCGGCGACTTCCACTGCGGCCTGCGCGGCTTCCGCCGCGAGTCGATCCTGCGCCTCGGGCTGCAGACCGGCGGCATGGAGTTCGCCAGCGAGATGGTCGTCAAGTCCACGCTCCAGGGACTCGACGTGCGCGAGGTCCCGACCACGCTCTCGCCCGACGGCCGCTCCCGCCCGCCGCACCTGCGCTCCTGGCGCGACGGCTGGCGCCACCTGCGTTTCCTGCTCCTCTACAGCCCGAAGTGGCTGTTCTTCATCCCCGGGCTCGCGCTCATGCTCGTCGGCCTGATCGCCGGCACCGCGCTGACCTTCGGCCCGGTCCGGATCGGCGAACTCGCCTTCGACGTCGACACCCTGGTCGGGGCGTCGGCCATGGTGGTCATCGGCTTCCAGGCGGCGCTGTTCGCCCTGTTCACGAAGGTGTACGCGGCGGAGGAGGGCTTCCTGCCCGAATCGCCACGGGTCCGCAAGCTGATCAGCATCGTGACCCTGGAGAAAGGCCTCGTGGTCGGTGGCCTGCTGGCCCTGGCCGGTCTGATCGGGCTGGTCATGTCGCTGGTGCACTGGCAGGTGCGCAGCTTCGGCGAACTGGACCCGCGTGAGTCCCTGCGCCTCGTGGTGCCGGCGGCCACAGCGTTCATCATGAGCTTCCAGACCATCTTCGCCTCGCTGTTCATCAGCATCCTGGGCATCCGGCGCAGCCGCGAGACCCCGGTCGACTACGCGGCCAAGGCCGCCGAGGAGGCCGCGGAAGCGGTCACCCGCGAGGACTCCACCACCCGCTAGAGGCATCCCCCGCGCGGGCGCTTCCGACCTTGGTCTGATTCACGGCTGATACATGCCCGAGGTGGAGTGGACGCGCGCGTACGGCACCATGGGTGTGTCGACGTAAGGGGTGAAATGTCTGGTTTTCGGGAGGAGGCTCCCGTCAGGGTGCTGCTCGTCGAGGACGACGAGGTGATCCGCAAGGCGGTCGCCATGGCGCTGGAGCGCTACGGCTACCGCGTGAGCACCGCCCAAGACGGCCTCACCGGACTGGAGATGTCCCGGGAAGGCGGCCACGACCTGCTGCTCCTCGACGTCATGCTGCCCGGCCTGGACGGCATCGGCCTGTGCAGGAAGGTCAGGGAGACGAGCCTCGCGCCGATCCTGATGATGTCGGCCCGCGGCGACTCGCTCGACGTGGTCTCCGGGCTGGAAGCGGGTGCCGACGACTACGTGGTGAAACCGGTCGACACCGCCGTGCTCGTGGCGAGGATTCGGTCGCTGCTGCGGCGTGCCGCCCCGGCCCCGGAGTCCGCCGGAACCGGGGCGCTCGTCTTCGGCGATCTGTCCATCGACCGGGACGGTCTGGAGGTGACCCGGGCCGGACAGCCGGTCGCGCTGGCTCCCACCGAGCTACGGCTGCTGCTGGAGTTCGCGGCCAACCCCGGGATCGTCCTGGACCGCCAGACGCTGCTCACCAACGTCTGGGACTACGGCTGGAACGGCGACAGCCGCGTCGTCGACCTGTGCGTGCAGCGGCTGCGCAAGAAGATCGGCGCCGACCGGATCGAGACCGTGCGCGGCTTCGGCTACAAGCTGCGCCGGTGAGGTCCCTTCGCTGGCGGATCGCCGCCCTGGTGGCCCTGGCCTGCTGCGCGGTGGCCGTGGTCGTCGGCGTGCTGGTCCACCGGGACACGCTCGAACGCTCCTTGCAGGTGGGCAGGGAGCGCGCGTACAACGCGCTGGCCGACATGCGGAAGGAGGGGGCGGGGCAGGACAAGCCGGCCGAGGAGATCCCGCCGCCTCTCCTGACCCAGATGCGCCTGTCGGACGAACCGGTCTACTGGTTCGACGACCGCGAACCGGAGAGCCCCTGGATGTGGGGCGGCCTGCGCGAAGGCGACCAGTTGCTGACCGTGCAAGTGGACATGGGCGTGCACATGCGGGCTTTGGTGGCCTTCGACCGGGACGTCGCCCAGGCCTCGCTCGGCGCGCTCGCGGTGATCGTCCCGCTGTCGCTGCTGCTGGCCGAACTGCCCAACCGCCGGCTGCGGCGGGTGGCGGGAACCGCGCGGCGGATCGCGGAGGGCGACCTGGACGCCCGCATCGCCGGCCCCGTCCGCCGCGGTGACGAGATCGCCGAGATCTCCACGGCCGTCGACTCGATGGCCGACAGCCTCCAGAACCGCCTCAGGAACGAACAGCGCTTCACCGCCGACGTCGCCCACGAACTGCGCACCCCGCTCATGGGCCTGGTCACCTCCGCCGAGCTGCTGCCGGAAGGGGAGGCGACCGACCTGGTCCGCGACCGGGTGCGCGTGCTGCGCGCCCTCGTCGAGGACCTGCTGGAGATCTCTCGCCTGGACGCGGGCGCCGAGCACGCCGACCTCAGGCCCGTCGCGCTCGCCGACGTCGTCGCGGCCTCTCTGGAGCGGACCGCCCTCCCCGTACGGCTGGCCGTCACCACCCCGGGCACCGCCGAGACCGACCCCCGCCGCCTCGATCGCATCCTGGCCAACCTGGTCATCAACGCCCACCGCCACGGCGGCGCCCCCGTGGAGGTGACGGTGGACGGCACGACGATCGTGGTCCGCGACCACGGCCCGGGTTTCCCCGCCGGCCTGCTGGCCGACGGCCCGCAGCGCTTCCGCACCGGAGCCGCGGAGCGCGGCCGGGGGCACGGCCTGGGCCTGACGATCGCGACGGGCCAGGCCCGTGTCATCGGCGCCGCCCTCGTCCTGGCCAACGCTCCGGACGGCGGCGCCGTCGCCACCGTTCGCCTGCCGCCTCCGGCAGGGTGAGCTCACACCGCGACGGGGACGGCGCGGCGGTGCAGCGCGTGGCCCAGCGCGCCCAGTCCCAGCGCGCCCGCCGCCATGGCGGCGCCCACCCAGCCCACGGACGAATAGCCGAACCCGGCGCTGATGCCCAGTCCCGCCAGCCAGGGGGCGAGGGTGTTGCCGACGTTGAACGCCGAGACGTTCGTGGACCCGGCCAGCGTCGCGGCGGAGCCGGCCAGGGCGTACACGCGGACGCTGACCGCCGGGTTGGTGGCCATGCCGGCGACGCCCATGAGGAAGACCGTGACGACCATGGCCACCGGGGATGAGGCCAGGAGCGCGACGCCGGCCGAGGTGACGAGCACTCCGGCCATGCCGACGTAGAAGGTGGTGAACGGCCGGGCGTCCGCCGTACGGCCGCCGATGGTGATGCCGATGAGGCTGCCGAGCCCGAACAGGGCGAGGACCAGCGAGACCCATCCTTCGGACAGGCCGGTCGTGTCGGTCAGGAGCGCGCCGAGGTAGCCGAAGCTGGCCATCATGGAGCTGAAGCTCAGCGAGACCGCGCCATAGGTGATCCACAGCCGCAGGTTGGCCATGGCCCGCAATTCGTCGCGCAGGCGCGGTACGGCCGCCGCCGCGGCCCGCCCGGCGGGCACCAGGGCGAGGACACCGGCGAAGGCCAGCGCGGTGAGCACGGCGACGGTCCAGAAGGCGGCGCGCCAGTCGGCGTACTGGCTGATGAGCGTGCCCGCGGGCACGCCGAGGACCGTGGACAGAGTGATGCCGCCCACGACGACGGCCAGCGCCCTGGCCCTGGAGCCGGCGGGCACCATGTCGGTCGCGGCGACGGCGGCCACCCCGAAGAACCCGGCGTAGACGAAGGCGCCGACGACGCGGGTGGCGAACAGCACCCCGTAGCCGGGCGCGAGCGCGCCCACCACGTGCATGGCGACGAAGACCGCGAGGAAGGCCAGCAACGTACGGCGGCGCGGCCACCGCAAGGTGAGCGCGGCCAGGAGCGGCGCCCCGATCACCATCCCGATCGCGAACGCCGAGATCAGCAGTCCGGCGTCCGGGACGGAGACGCCCAGGTCGGCGGCCATCGCGGGCAACAGCCCGGCGAGCATGAACTCCGAGGTCCCCATGGCGAAGATCGCCAGGCCGAGGACATAGACGGCGAGGGGCATACGTCTCCCTAGTTTTAGATGGATCAGTTCAAAATGAGGGCATGCGTCAGAGACATGCGAGCGTCAGAAGGCGCCGAGCGCCGTCTGGATGATCGCCTGTGCCGCCGCGGGACCCGCGCCCCCGCGCAGCGAGACCTGGATCCCGCTGATGGAGGCGATGACGAAGTGCGCGAGCGCGGTGGCGTCCTTGTCCGCCGCGAGCTCTCCCGAGATCTTGCCCGCCTCGATCGCCGCCCGCAGGGCCTCCAGCCGCCGCGCGTAGTCCCGCTTGAGCATCGCGGCCACCTCGGCGTCGTGCGGGGCCAGTTCGATCATCGTGTTCACCACCAGGCAGCCCCGGGGGAGTCCGTCGCGGGGTTCGACGGCCTGGCGCATCAAGGTCCCGATCTTCTCGCGGACCGGTGCCGGGCCCTCCAGTGTCTCGAGGATGCCCGCGGTCCTGATGTCCATGTAGTGCCGCAGGGACTTCTTGAACAGGTGGTGCTTGCTGGTGAAGGTGTTGTAGATGCTGCTGCGGCCCAGGCCGGTGGCGGTACAGAGGTCCTGGGTCGAGGTCGCCTCGTACCCGGAGCCCAGGAACGCGCGCATCGCCGCGTCCACCGCGCGCTCCTCGTCGAACTGCCTCGGTCGTGCCATGCGGGCGACGTTACCACGTTTTGGACTGATCCATCTATTACTCCAGGTGGCGGGAACCCGTAGGCTTAGGGCATGTCCCAGCACATCTTGACCGCTGTCGCGTGGCCCTACGCCAACGGCCCCCGCCACATCGGGCACGTCTCCGGGTTCGGCGTGCCGTCCGACGTCTTCAGTCGCTACCAGCGCATGGCGGGCAACAAGGTGCTGATGGTCTCCGGCACCGACGAGCACGGCACCCCGATCCAGGTTCAGGCGGACAAGGAGGGCGTCACGGCGCGCGAGCTGGCCGACCGCTACAACCGGGTCATCGCCGAAGACCTCACCGGCCTGGGGCTGTCCTACGACCTGTTCACCCGGACCACGACGAACAACCACTACGCCGTCACACAAGAGATCTTCAAGGGCCTGTACGACAACGGCTACATCTTCCCGAAGACCACGATGGGCGCCATCTCCCCGTCCACCGGGCGCACGCTGCCCGACCGCTACATCGAGGGCACCTGCCCCATCTGCGGCTACGACGGAGCGCGCGGCGACCAGTGCGACAACTGCGGCAACCAGCTCGACCCGATCCAGCTCATCAACCCCAAGAGCCGCATCAACGGCGAGACCCCGATCTTCGCCGAGACCGAGCACTTCATGCTCGACCTGCCCGCCTTCGCCGAGGTGCTCGGCACCTACCTGCAGTCCAAGCAGGGCGAGTGGCGGCCCAACGTGCTCAAGTTCGCCCTCAACCTGCTCGGCGACCTGCAGCCCAGGGCGATCAGCCGTGACCTCGACTGGGGCGTGCCGATCCCGCTCGACGGCTGGAGCGAGCAGGCCAACAAGCGGCTCTACGTCTGGTTCGACGCGGTCATCGGCTACCTCAGCGCGAGCATCGAGTGGGCCAGGCGCAGCGGCGACCCCGACGCGTGGCGCCAGTGGTGGCAGAACCCCGACGCCAAGAGCTACTACTTCATGGGCAAGGACAACATCGTCTTCCACGCCGAGATCTGGCCGGCGATGCTGCTCGGCTACAGCGGCATCGGCGCCAGGGGCGGCAAGGCGGGCTCGCTGGGCGCGCTCAACGTGCCGTCCGAGGTGGTCTCCAGCGAGTTCCTGACGATGGAGGGCCGCAAGTTCTCCTCCTCGCGGCAGGTCGTCATCTACGTACGCGACTTCCTGGCCCGCTACGACGCCGACGCGCTGCGCTACTACATCGCGGTGGCGGGTCCGGAGAACCAGGACACCGACTTCACCTGGCAGGAGTTCGTCAACCGCAACAACGGCGAGCTCGTCGCGGCCTGGGGCAACCTGGTCAACCGCTCGATCTCGATGGCCGCCAAGAACTTCGGCGTCATCCCCGAGGCCGGCGAGCTGACCGACGCCGACCGGGCGCTGCTGGAGCGTTCGCGCGCGGCGTTCGGGCCGGTGGGCGCCGAGCTGAACCGCTCGCGGTTCAAGAACGCCATCACCGAGGCGCTCGACGTGGTCCGCGACGCCAACAAGTACCTGGCCGAGCAGGAGCCGTGGAAGCTCAAGGACGACACGGAGCGGCAGAAGTCGATCCTGTTCACCGCCCTGCAGGTCGTCGACGACGCCAAGACGATGCTGACGCCGTTCCTGCCGTCGTCGTCCAACAAGGTCCACGCCATGCTCGGCGGCGAGGGCGTCTGGTCGGGCATGCCGGAGATCCGGGAGGTCGACGAGGACGGCGGCACGCCGTACCCGGTGATCACCGGCGACTACCGGGACGGCGCGCGGTGGGAGCACCGGCCGATCAAGCCGGGCACCCCGCTCGCGCCGCCGGTGCCGCTGTTCAAGAAGCTCGACCCGAAGGTCGTGGACGAAGAGCTCGCGCGTCTGGATACTCCGGCAGAGTGATGGCCTCGGCGGTCTTCCTGACCGACTTGGCCATGATGCCCTTCCACGGCAGGTAGGGCAGGAGCTTGTAGTTCTGGTTCATGAACCAGGCCATGAACCTGTTGTCGGGGACCATGAACCTGCTGACCCCCACGGCCGACTTCTGCGCTCCGGCCACGTAGTCGCGCATGATCCGCTCGTAGGCGGCGAAACCGTCGGCGTGGCCGTGGGTGGCGATCTCCCCGGCCAGCACGTACGCGCCGACCACCGACAGCCCGGTGCCCATTCCCGACAGCGGGGACGGGCACCAGGCCGCGTCACCGACGAGCGCGATCCGCCCGCGTGACCACCGGTCCATGTGGATCTGGCTGATCGAGTCGAAGTAGAACTCCTCCGCCTCCCACATGTCCTCAAGCAGTCGCGGCACGATCCAGCCGACGTCCTTGAAGGCATCGGCCAGGAGGCGCTTCTGCTCGTCGGTGTCGTGGCGGTCGTAGGTGAGCTCCGGCGAGCCGAAGAAGAACACCGCCTTGGCCTCGGTGTTGGCCCGCGAGCTGTAGGAGGATGCCACCTTGCCGGGAACGTTCAGGCCTTGGGCGCTGTAGTTGAGGTTGAGGTGGTTGGGCGTGGTGAAGACCGCGTTGTACAGCCCCAGGTAGGTGTGGAAGCGCGATTCCGGGCCGAAGGTCAGCGACCGTACGTTGGAGTGCAGCCCGTCGGCGCCGATGACCAGGTCGAAGCGGCGGGTGGCGCCGCGCTGGAAGGTGACGGCCACGCCGTGGGCGTCCTCGTGGAGTTCGGCGATCGAGTCGCCGAAGACGTACTCCGTCTTCTCCCGCGTCCGCTCGTACAGGATGCGGCCCAGGTCGCCGCGCAGGATCTCGACGTCGCCGGCGAAGATGTCGTCGGGCATCTTGGCCAGCTTCTTGCCCGCCTCGTTGACGTTCCACAAGGCGCCCATGTGGGTCTGCTCACGCTCGATGTCGGAGAGAATTCCCATCTTGCGCAGGACGCTCAGGTGCGCCTTGCCGCGGAAGTCGACGGCGTGGCCGCCTTCACGCAGCGCGGGGGCACGTTCGACGATCGTCGTGGTGAAGCCGTAGGCGTTGAGCCAGTGGGCCAGGGCGGGGCCGGCGATGCTCGCGCCGGAGATCAGAATGTCCATGGCCGCGAGCGTGCCCGGCGGTGCTCACCGGTGCCTCACCGGCGGCTCACCGGTCATCGCCGCGATCACGCCCAGCGGTGAGGCGCGGATGGCCTCGGGGCTGACGCCCGCGAGCGTGAGCGCCGCCTGCCTGCTCAGCTCCGCGCCCGCGCGGTGCGCGGCCGCGAACTCCCGCTCACCGAGCGCCGCACGGGCGCGCGCCTCCGCCGCGAGACGGTCCTCGTCACCGGGTACGGCGCAGCCGCGCAGCGCCACGGCCGCACCGAGCAGCCTCGCGGCCTCGGCCGGTTCTGCCAGCCCGGCCAGCGCCTCCACGGCCCGCGCGCTCTCGGGGACGGCCCCGGTCGCCACCGCCACCTCGACGGCCTGCCGGTAGGCCTCGGTGGCGGCGGCCTGATCGCCTTCCGCCTCGGCCATCCGCCCGACGCCGACCAGCACCCGCGTGTGGTTGCCCGAGCTCTTGATCCATCCGGCGTCGGAGCGGGCCAGCGCCTGCTGGTACAGCTCGCGGGCCGCGGGCAGGTCGCCCGCCATCCTCGCCAGGTCGCCCAGGCCGCGCAGGGCGGCGGCGAGGTAGGTGGGGATGCCCGAGCGCCTGGCCACCTCGGCGGCCAGCTCGTAGTCGGCCCGCGCGGCCGCCGGGTCGTCGCGCTGGCGCAGATCGCCACGGTTGCACAGCAGGTCGGCGTGGTCCTCGTCGGCGCCCAGCAGCTCGGCCAGTTCCAGCGCCCGGCTGGTGTGGGCCAGCGCCGCCGCCCGGTCGCCGGTGTTGGCGCCCAGCCAGCCCAGCGAGTCGAGGGCCAGCGCCGAGCCCCAGCGGTCGCCGAGCTCCTGGAAGCCTTCCAGCGAAGCGGTGAGGTCGGCGTGCGCGGCGGCGTACTCGCCGGCCGCCATGCTGGGGAAGGCCCGGATGATCCTGGCCATCGCCCGCGCCCACGGATCGCCGCCGCTCTCGGCACGGCGCAGCACGCGCAGGACGAGCTCCGGATCGCCGCCGTTCGCCGTCATCAGCGGCCACAGGAACGTCAGCAGCGGATGGTGGTGCTCCCGGTCGATCAGGGCGGAGGCCCGCCGCAGGTAGCGCTCCTCGCCCGCGATCAGCGCGCACAGGGCGTAGCCGTCGCCGAGCGCGGGGTCCGGTCGCGGGCCCGCCGCCGCCAGCAGCGCCGCGGCCTCGGCCATGGCGGTGGTGCGGATGCCGCGCATCCACAGGTAGTGGGCCTGCGCGCCGATCAGCCGCATGCCCAGCTCGACCGCTCCCGACTCGACGGCGAAGCGCAGCGCCTCACGCAGGTTGCCGTGCTCGGCGGCCAGCGCGTCCAGCCAGCGCAGCTGTTCGCCGCGGCGTAGGTGGGGGTCGGCCTCCAGGGCCAGGGCGAGGTAATAGGCCGCGTGCGCCTGCCGTACGGCGTGGGGGGCGTCGAGCTTTTCCGCGCAGAAGGCGCGGATCGTGGCGAGCATGCGGTAACGGCCGCCCGAGACCTCCACGAACGACTTGTCGGCGAGCGAGTCGAGCAGCGCTTCAGCGTCCGGCAGGCCGCTGACCCGCGCGGCGGCCGCGGCGCTCGCACCGCCGGCGAACACGGTCAGCCGCGCGGCCATCGCCCGCTCGTCGGCGCTCAGCAGCTCCCAACTCCACGCGACGACCGCGCGCAGCGTCCGGTGCCTGGCCTCGGCGGTACGGCTGCCGCGCGACAACAGCGGGAACCGCTCGGACTCCAGACGTCCGGCCAGCTCGGCGGCCTCGTGGGTACGCATGCGGGCGGCGGCCAGCTCGATCGCCAGCGGCAACCCGTCGAGCGCGAGGCAGATCGACTCCACGGCCGCCTGCGCGGGGAAGTCCGGCCGCACCGCCCGCGCCCGGTCGTTGAACAGCTTGACCGCGTCGGCCGGCGGCAGCGGGCGCACCGGCCACAGGTGCTCGGCGGTCAGCCCCAGCGGCTCGCGGCTGGTCGCCAGGACGCGCAGGCCGGGGCAGGTCGTGAGCAGCCGCTCGGCGAGCGCGGCGACGTCGTCGATGATCTGCTCGCAGTTGTCCAGCACGAGCAGCAGCTCGCGCCCGGACAGCGCCGCGACCAGGCGCACGGCCGGGTCGGCGGGTTCCCCGCGGTCTCCCGGCGGGTGCAGGCCGCTGTCGCGGACGCCGAGCGCGGCCATCATGACCTGCGGCAACTGGCCACCGTCGCGGACGGCGGCCAGCTCGACCACCTGCCGGTCCGTCCGCCCGCGCACCACCTCCGCGGCCAGCCTGGTCTTGCCGACCCCGCCGGGCCCGAGCAGCGTCACCAGCCTGGCCCGCGCCAGCAGCGCGCGCACCCGCGCCGCGTCCTGCTCGCGGCCGACGAAGCTGGTGAGCGGGAGCGCCTCCGGCGGGGCGGGAGGATCTTCCCCGCGCAACAGTTCCCGGTGTATCGCGGACAGCTCGGGAGAAGGGTCCGCGCCCAGCTCGTCGGCCAGAAGCCTGCGGGTGCGCTCGTAGACGACCAGGGCCTCGGCGGGCCGGCCGGCCGCGTGCAGGGCGCGCATGAGCTGCGCGCGCGGGCGCTCGCGCAGCGGGTGGCTCTCGACCAGCTCGCCGAGCGCGGCCAGGGCCGCGCGGTGGTCGCCGCGCCGCAGGTCGGACTCGGCCAGGTCCTCCAGGGCGGCGAGGTGCCGCTCCTCCAGATGTACGGCCGGCGCCGGCGACGCCCACCACCCGAGCGCCTCCCGCAGCAGCCCGGCGGCCCGATCCGGGTCACCGGAGCCGAGCGCCTCGCGGCCCTGTTCGGCCAGGCGCAGGAAGCGGTGCACGTCGACGTCGTCCGGGTCCACGTTCAGCACGTATCCGGCCGCCACGCGCTCCACCGCGATGCCGTCTCGGCGCAGCCTGGACACCTGGGACTGCAGGGCGTGGTGCGCGTCCTTCGGGGGGCGCTCGCCGTACACCTCGTCGATGAGGCGCTCGGCGCCGACCGCGCGGCCGGGACTCAGCAGGAGTGCCGCCAGCAGCGCGCGCCGGGCCGGGCCGCCCAGCGAGACCTCGCCCCCGTCCGCCCGCCAGGCGCGGACCGCCCCGAGCACGCCGAACCGCATGGCAGCCACTATAGGGTTGGGTCACGTGAGCAAGAGTCCCGCTGTTCCCGAGCCTCTGGGCGCCGAGGTCTTCGACAGCCACTGCCACCTGGACATCATGGTCGGCAACCGGCAGGCCTCATCGGGTGATCCGGTGGCGCAGGCCGCGCAGGCGGCGGCTGCCTCGGTGGAGACGATCCTGGCCGAGGCGCGCTCGGTGGGGGTCACGAGCCTGGTGACGATCGGCTACGACCTGACCTCCTCGCAGTGGAACGCGCAGGTCGCCGCCGATCACCAGGGCATCTACGCGGGCGTGGCGATCCACCCCAACGAGGCCCACGCGTCCACGCCCGAGGTGCTGGCCGAGATCGAACGGCTCGCGCGGCGCGCGGAGGTGCGGGCCGTGGGCGAGACCGGGCTCGACTACTACCGCGACTGGGCCTCGAAGGACGACCAGCACGAGAGCTTCCGCGCGCACATCGAGATCGCCAAGCGCACCGGCAAGGCGCTGGTCATCCACGACCGCGACGCGCACGACGACGTGCTGAAGGTGCTGGCCGCCGAGGGGGCGCCGGACGTCGTCGTCTTCCACAGCTTCTCCGGCGACGCCGAGATGGCCACAAAGTGCGCCGAAGCCGGATATTTCATGTCGTTCTCCGGTCCGGTCACCTACAAGAACGCCGGCTACCTGCGCGAGGCCGCCGCCGTCGCGCCCGCCGAGCTGATGCTGGTCGAGACCGACGCCCCCTACCTCCCGCCGGTGCCCCACCGGGGCAAGCCCAACGCCCCCTACCTGATCCCGCTCACCCTGCGCTGCCTGGCCGAGGTCAAGGGCGTCCAGCCGGAGGTGCTGTGCGAGGCGATCACCGCCAACGGGGCCACCGTCTTCGGCATCTTTTCGTGAACCGGTAGAGGCGGGCGCGCGCCCGCCGCTAGCGTCGGGCGCCCGAGTCTCTCCGGAGGTCGCCCGTGCGTGGCAGAAGGCGCGCCCCGCGCCCGCAGGTCCCATGGCGCTCGCCGTGGACGCTGGTGGCCGGCCTGGCCGCGGTCGCGGTCGCGGGCGGACTGGTGGCCATCGCGAGCATGTCCAAGGACATCAAGCTCGTCGTGGACGGTGAAACCGTCGTGATCCGCAGCTTCGCCGGGTCGGTGTTCGAGCTGCTGACGGAGGCCGAGGTGGCGGTGGGACTGGGCGACTACCTGCGGCCGGGCGGGCACGACCTGGTCGTCGACGGCGCCACGATCGTGGTCCGCCACGCGCGCCCGCTCCGGCTCACCGTCGACGGGCGCACCAGCAACCGCATGGTGACCGCCACGAACGTCGCCGCCGCGCTCGACGAGCTGGAGATCGACCACGCGGGCGGCCGGCTGTCCGCGCCGCCCGACCGGGTGGTGCCGCTGTCGGGGATGTCGCTGACCATGTACACCTCGCGGCGCGTGCAGGTGATCGCCGGGACGGACCGGAGGTGGATCAGGACCACCGCTGGAACGGTCCGGGAGGTGCTGCTGCAGGAGCGGATCAGGACGCCTCGGGGGTACAGGATCACCCCGCCGCCGGACAGCTTTCCGCGGCAGGGCACCGTGATCAAGGTGACGCCGCCGGGGCCGGTGCTGCCGCCGCGTACCGTGCCGGTGCAGGCGGCGGTCGCGAGGCTCAACTGGGCCGGGCTGGCCCAGTGCGAGTCCCACGGCAACCCCAAGGCGCTCAATCCTGCCGGGCCCTACTACGGCATGTACCAGTTCAGCCTGGCCAGCTGGCAGTCGGTGGGCGGGGCGGGGACGCCGGTGATGTGGCCGGCGGAGGAGCAGACCTACCGGGCGCAGCTGCTGTACCAGCGGGTGAGCGGCCGGTGGGAGGGCCAGTGGCCGCACTGCGGGGCCCGCCTGTTCGGCTGAAATGGTCAGCCGGATATGGCGTCGCCGAACTGGGTGCTGCCCGGGACCCGATATGTCTGGATATTTTCGGATTTGAGGTCTAGGACGGCCACGGCGCCGCCCGGACTGGCCGTCGGCATGCCGACGGCCAGGCTCGTCTCCGTGAGGGCCGCCGACCAGGGCTCCGGCTGCTGCCAGGGGCGGGCCTCTCCGGGCGGCACCTGCCAGGCGCCGTCGCTCCACACCGCCGCATAGCCCCGGGCCGAGGCCGTCAGCAGGGTGGGGTTCGCCTTCCTGACGAGGTGGGACCTGGGTGCGCCGTCGTCGGCATAGAGCCTGACCTGGCCGCAGCCGCTGACGACGTAGCCCTGGTGGTAGGCGACGGCGGCGGCGTAGTTGCGGCAGCCTTTCGGCGGCTGGAGCCTGATCGCGCGCTCGCCGACGAGCGTCGCCGTCCTGTTGTACGGCGTGCCCACCAGGACCGCGTCCGGTCCCAGGGCCAGGGCGGTGCCGAAACGGTCGTACGGTTCGCCGGTGCCCGGGATGCCGGGTGAGTTCTGGGTGATCGTGCGGTGGATCGTGCCCCTGCCAGCCAGGTGTACGGAACCGGAGGCGGTGACGCCGTCGGCGTCGTCGTGCGGGGCGCCGACGGCGATCTGGTCGCCGCGGACGGCCAGGGACTCGCCGAACCCGGCCCCCGGTCTGGGGACCGGCGCGACCAGCTTTCCGGGAGGCCGCTTCCGGCCGCCGTACAGGATGTAGACGGCGCCCGCTGCCCGCTTGCCCCGCACGTCGGTGTACGGGGCTCCCGCCACCACGTCCGCGCAGCCGTCGCCGTCCATGTCGCCCATGCCCACGGTGGCGCCCAGGCCCCTGGCGTCCTTGTCCGGGGCCGGGAGTCTGGTCACCTTGCCCGCGCTGATCAGGTACAGCGCGCCGGGACCGCCTCGCCACTGTTCGGTGTCGCCCACCACCAGGTCGTCGCGGCCGTCGCCGTCCACGTCCCGTGGGCTCGCCTTGGCGCAGTCGGCCGCGGGGCGCCGGTCGCCGTCTGGCGTGGTACAGGCCGTGACCAGCAGGGACACGACCGCCGCCACGGCCAGTGGCCTTGATGCCTTCAACGCCCTCCCTGCTCTTCGTGGGGTTCAGCCGGTGACGCTGGAGCCGAAGTCGGCGCCGGCCGGGGGTTCGGCGCGCTGGACCTCGTCGGTGTTGCGGCCCAGGACGGCTACCTGGCCCGCGCGGCCCGCGTCGGGCTGGCCGGCCAGCAGGCGGTTGCCGCTGAAGGCCACCGCCCGGCCGTCCAGGTTTAGGCGCCGGTCCTGGCCGGAGGACTGGAACGAGGAGAGCAGGACGCCCGCGCCGTACGGGCTGCCCACGGCCAGCCGGCCGTCCGGCGCGATCGCCAGCGAGTAGCCGAAGCCCTGCGCGCCCTGGCGGATGGTTCTGGCCGGGCGCAGCGCCGGGGTGTAGAGCTGCACGTAGCCGGGGCCGGGGGCGCTCGCCGCCAGGCCCACGCCGTCGGTGTAGGCGAGCGCGTAGCCGAACCGGTCACCTGCCTTTTTGGTGGGGGAGTCCCATTTCTGGCCCCGCAGGGTGGGCGCGGTGGCGTCCGTGATGATGGTGATCTGGCCTGAGTGGATCTTGCCGGTGCCGACCTGGCGGCCCGCCCCGTCGTCGTTCTCGTACGGCACGCCGACGAACAAGGCCCGATCCTTGGACAGGGCCACCGAGTAGCCGAACTGGTCGCCGACTTCGCCGTTGCCGGGGACTTCGGACGATTCCTGACTTATCCGCCTCAGGGGCTGGCTGCCGGATCTGATGTCCACGGATTTGATGTCCACGGGTTTGATGTACACGGAGCCGGTGTCGGCGGTTTGGGCTTCGTCCTCGTGGGGTGCCCCTATGGCCAGGAGGTTGCCGTTGGCGGCCAGGGACCAGCCGAAGTGGGCGTCCTGCTGGGGTTGCGGGGCGGTGAGGAGCTGGGGTCGCGTGGCGGCTCCGCCGTACAGGATGTGGACCGCGCCCGCGTCGCGCACGCCCCGCACATCCGCGTACGGCGCGCCCACCACCAGGTCGGCGCAGGCGTCCGCGTTGACCTTGGCCAGCTTCACCGACCAGCCGAACGCGTCGCCGTCACCCAGGGGAGGCGACGGGAGGCTGACCACCTTGGTGCCGGAGAGCAGGTGTACCGCGCCCTTGCCGCCGTTGGCGAAGGGGTCGCCGACGGCGGCGTCGTCCTGGCCGTCGCCGTCGAAGTCGCTCTGGTTGTTGCAGGCCGCCGGCGTCACCGCCTGGACGGGGGCGATGGCCAGGGCGGCGAGGGCGAGCGTGACGATGGTCTGGACGATCATGACAGTCGCACCTCGATCTGCTTGCCGCCGGTGAACATCGTGCCGGACAGCCGCGCCGCCTTCCTGACCGGCGGCAGGTCGAACACGAACACCCCGTCGAACCGTCCCCCCGCCGTCAGCGCGGCCGGGAGCTGGGAGGAGACCGGCAGCGGGTCGTGGCGGCCGTTCCTGTCGTCGATCAGGGTGAGGGCCGGGGTGCCGACCGTGGTGAGCTCGCCGCCGGGGTTCAGCAGGGTCCAGCGCAGCAGGCAGAGCTGGCCGTTGGCGGGGGTGGCGCCCTGGTATCCGGCCACGCCGCACTCGGGGGCGGTCGCGATGATCAGCTGCGGGCCGTCGAAGGCGTCGCTGAGCTGGAATCTGCGGCCCACGTCGGTGACCGTGGGTTTGCCCGCCTGCGGGGTGCTCTGGACCGCGGGGCTGTTGCGGGAGCCCTGCCAGATCAGCACGCCCGTGGTCAGCGCCAGCGCCAGTACGGCCGCCGCCGCCGCGATCAGCCAGCGGGTGCCTCTCGTCCTGGGGCGGTCGGGGGCGTAGCCGGCCGGGGGCGCGGTGGCGTACTCGACCGGTGGGAGGAGTTCCTCCGGCCGGTCGAGGTCACGGAAGGTGTTCTGGTCCGCCGGGTGGCCGGGGTGGGTCTCCGGTGTCGCGGTGGCGCGGGCCGGGGTGGTGGGGGCCTGGGTGGCGGTGAGAGGGAGCCTGGGGGGCGGGGTGGGGGTGACCGAGAAGGTGGAGGTGATGTCCGGGCTGTCCACGACGTTCTGCGGCGGCTGCCAGTCGCGCAGCAACGCGGTGCCCGCCAGCGTGGGCGGGTCGGCCGCCGGTGCCGGGGCGCCGCCGCTGACCAGGGCGAGGAGGAGGTCCTGGGCGGTGGGGCGCTGGGCGGGGTCCATGGCGGTGGCCCGCCGTACCAGATCGTCGAGAGGCGCGGGCAGCGTGCCGACCTCCGGCGGCCCGTTCAGGACGCGGGTGGCCAGCGTGATCACGTCGCCGCGCCCGAACGGGTGCCGGCCGCTTCCGGAGTAGGCGACCAGGCAGCCCCAGGAGAAGACGTCGGCCGCGGGGGTGACCTGTTCGCCGCGTACCTGCTCGGGGGCCCACCAGCCGGGGCTGCCGAGGAGCTCGCCGGAGAGGGTGAAGCCGGTCTCGCGGTCGAGGGCGCGGGCGATGCCGAAGTCGATCACGCGGGGGCCGGAGAGGCTGAGGATCACGTTGGCGGGCTTGAGGTCGCGGTGCACGAGTCCGGCGACGTGGATGGCGGCCAGGGCGGCGGCCACGCCGAGGGCGACGCCGTGGAGTGGTCCGGCCTCCAGCGCGCCGAATCTCGCGATCTGCTCGGACAAAGGAGTGCCTGCGATGAATTCCGTGACCATGTAGGGACGGCCTTCGTCGCTGTTGCCGTTGTCCAGAACCTGGGCGGTGCAGAACGAGGCGACCCGCCGGGCGTTGTCCACTTCCGCGTGGAAGCGGGCCGCGAACCCCTCCTGATTCGCAAACTCCGACTTCACCACCTTGAGCGCGACAAATCGCCCGCCTGGCGCCCGTGCCAGGAAAACCGTGCCCATGCCACCCTCGCCGAGCCGTCCCAGCAGCCGGTAAGGGCCGATTTCCCGGGGATCCGCCGGGCGGAGCGGCGCGGCGCCCGTTGGCTCCATCAGGGATGTCCCTTCGTCTTTCACGCCATCCTCCCCTGTGGTGCCCCCCGTCCGCTATCTCAGGTTCTTCGGTGCGGGAGACTAGTTGGATGATGGACCTGCTGGGCCCGATAGAAATACGTAATTTGGCGGAGAAGCTGGATCTTCGGCCGACAAAGCGACTCGGGCAGAACTTCGTGATCGACGGCGGCACCGTCCGCCGCATCGTCCGGGTGGCCGAGGTCGCGCCGGACGACGTCGTGATCGAGGTGGGGCCGGGGCTGGGGTCCTTGACGCTGGCGCTGCTCGCGGCGGCCGAGCACGTCGTCGCGGTGGAGATCGACCCGGTACTCGCCGCGCAACTGCCGGAGACCGTGGCAGGCCGGGGTCTGTCAGAGAAGCTGACCGTGGTGGGCGCGGACGCGCTGCGGATCGGCCCCGGCGACCTGGCCGGGCACGTACCGACCGCGCTGGTGGCGAACCTGCCCTACAACGTGGCCGTCCCCGTCGTGCTCCACCTGCTGGAGTCGCTGCCGTCGCTGCGCAGGTCGCTGGTGATGGTCCAGTCCGAGGTGGCCGACCGCCTCGCCGCGCCGCCCGGCTCCAAGGTGTACGGCGTGCCGTCCGTCAAAGCCGCCTGGTACGCCGACGTGCGCAGGGCTGGACCGGTGGGCCGTACCGTGTTCTGGCCCGTCCCCAACGTGGACTCCGGCCTGGTCTCCCTGGTCCGCAGAGACCCGCCCACGACCACCGCCACGCGCGAGCAGGTGTTCGCCGTCATCGACGCCGCCTTCGCCCAGCGCCGCAAAACCCTCCGCGCCGCCCTGTCAACGTGGGCCGGCAGCCCGTCCGCCGCCGAAACCGCCCTGCGCGCGGCCGACGTCGACCCCTCGGCCCGAGGCGAACAACTCGACATCACCGCCTTCACCCGCATCGCCGAGAACACCCCCTTGTCGCACTGACGTCCACGAGCCGGCTGCCGGGCGACCACCTCTCTGCCGCCGCCCTTGACAACGTCGCCGAACGACGGTTGTCCCGCTTAGGCGCACGGCGGGGCACGGCTCCGTGTGTGCGTACGGCGGCGTGGTTCTGTGTGTGCTTACGGCGGCGCGGTTGCGTATGTGCAATGCGGCGCGCGGCGGCGCGGTTGCGTGTGTGCGGCGGCGCGCGGCTCCGTGTGTGCATGCGGCGTGGGTTCTGTGTGCGTGTGTGCGGCGGCGCGCGTTCCGCGTGTGCGTACGGTGGCGCGGCTCCGTGTGGGCGTCTGGCGGGGCGCGGTTGCGGCACGGCGTTGTCCACAACCACTCGCGCGATCCCGCACCCCCATCCCCAGAACCGCGTTCGCCGCCAAATCCGCCACCCGATCCGCACGATCCTGGGCCTCCCATCCGATCCAGCCCAGGAGAAACACCATGATGTGGCTCACCCTCGGCGGCGGCTTCCTGGCCACGCTGAGCACGGTCCCCGCACCGACCGCCGAGTGCCAGGTGGTCATCACCATCCCGGCCGCGTACGCACACCTCGTCGTCCCGCAGCCACCAGGCCAAGAATCCGTGGCCCCTTCCCGGAGTCCCGGCACCCGCGAGGTGAAGCGAGTGATCACCCTCCCCGCAGAAGCCTGCGCCCGGTCAGGGCACCCAACCACCGCCGGCCCAGACGGCGCACCCACCAAACCCGCACAGGCACGCTCCCACCCTCCCCATCCGTGGTGGACCACCCCCAAGCTCGAATGGATCACCACCATCAAGCCCACCCCACCGGAGCCTGCTCCCGAACGGCCCGCCAAACCAACCCCCAAGCCCGACCCCGGCACGAAAAGAACCCCAAAGCCCACCAGGGGCGAAGCAGCGGCCACAGCGGCCCTGGCAAGGCTGGGCACCCCGTTCTCCTGGGGCGGAGGCGCCCCATCCGGCCCCACCCGAGGCATCGGCAGAGGCGCGAACACCATCGGCTTCGACTGCAGCGGCCTCACCCTGTACGCGTGGTCGAAGGCAGGAGTAACGCTGGGCCACTACACCGGCACCCAGTTCCGCCAGGGCCGCCGCGTGGCGCTGTCCGACCTCCGCAAGGGAGACCTGGTCTTCTTCGGCGGCGGCAACGGCGACCCCACTCACGTGGGCCTCTACCTGGGCAACGGCATCATGATCCACGCCCCCAAAACCGGCGACGTGGTCAAGAAAACCCAGTTCCTGAAGTCGTCGTACTACCGCTCCACCTACCGAGGCGCCGTCCGCCCCGGCTAACCCTCATCCCACCCCACCCGGTACCCACCTGGTGCCGCAGCCCCGGCCGGGTCGAGGACCCTGCAACCAGGACCCTCGGCCCGGCGCTCACGGCCCAGGTCTACAAGCCTGGGCCGCGGCACCGGCCCTACTCCACAACCGTGCGCCAGCGCGTGCCCTCGCCCCAACCCCGGCCCACTTCCTCCCCGCAAGTCGTGAGTCCCGCAAGTCGTGGGGTCTCGCCGGACTGGCTCACCCCATGCTGGCCGCCTCGGCCGGTCACCGAGTTTGGGCGCGGTCCCGATTGTGTGCGGTTCCGGGTCGGAGGGCGTGGGCGAGACCTGGATCACCGGGTATGGGCTCATCCCATGCTGGCCGTCTCGGTCGGTCAGTGTGCTTGGGGGAGTCGGGTCAGGGGGTCTGGGTGCAGGTCTTTACCAGGGCGGCGACCAGGGGTGTCAGGGTGGCCTGGTCGCCGGGGTCGTTGGGCTCGTACTCGGTGATCCCGAGCCCGGCGATCTCGAACCGGCCGGCCACAGCCTCCACCAGCCCCAGCAACTGCCCTGCCCGCAACCCACCCCGAGCCGGTGCCCCCACGGAAGCGAACTCCCCAGGATCCAGCACATCCAGATCGATGTGAACGTAGACGGCGACCTCCCCGTCACCGGCCCGCGCGACCGCGTCCAGAAGAGCGTCCGCACCGGCCCGCGCGACCCCGTCCGGAAGAGCGTCCGTACCGCCTTGCGCAACTGCGTCTGGGAGAGCGTCCGTACCGGCCTGCGCGACCGCGTCCGGAAGAGCGTCCGTACCAGCCAGATCCTCCACACGAAGGTGACGAACCCCGCGCTCCTCGATGAACGACACCTCGGCCGCATCCAGGTCCCGCGCCCCGGCGAGGACGATCCGCCGAGGATCCAGGCTCACCTCGGGCAGCAGTTCACGATGCCCCTCGCCGGTGAGCGCCCGCAGCACCATCCCGTGAAAGGCCCCGGAAGGAGAGGTGTCCGGCGTGTTCAGGTCCCCGTGGGCGTCGAACCACAGCACCACCAGCCGCTCCCCATACCGGCGCACGGCCGCGGCGATCGGCTCCAGGTCGACCCCGCAGTCACCGCCCAACGTCACCGGGAAGCCCTGGGCGCCGTCCCGCGCGGCACGGACCCGGGAGGCGGTGACCGCGAGTTCAGCGGGGGTGGAGCCTTCCGCCACCTCCACCCGCACCCGGTCCCCGCCGGGCACCATCTCGGCCAGCAGCCTGGCCCCTTCGACGAGGCGCTCCGCCGTACGGGATCCCGACGACCGCCACTGCGGCACCTCAATAACCGAAATCAACGTCATCTGCCCACGATGCATCATCTCCGGACGAAACGTGTGGCCGGGGGTGACGTGCGGGTTTGGGATGGGGCGTGGGGCGGCCGGGAGCCCGCTACCATCGAGGGTCCCGACCCCGAGGCGATGAAAGTGGCAGCAGATCGATGAGTTCGGTGACCGTACGGGTGCCCGCCAAAGTCAACGTGCAGCTTTCCGTCGGCCCCTTGCGTGACGACGGCTACCACGACCTCGTGAACGTCTTCCACGCCGTGTCGATCTTCGACGAGGTCGAGGCCAGGGAGTCCGAACTCGTCAAGGTCGGCGTCGAGGGCGAATGGGCCGACCAGGTGCCGCTCGACGACGGCAACCTGGCCATCCAGGCCGCCCGTGCGCTGGCCAAGCACGCGGGCCGCGGCTACGGCGTCGAACTGGTCATCAGGAAGGCGATCCCGGTGGCGGGCGGAATGGCCGGAGGCAGCGCCGACGCGGCGGGCGCGCTGGTGGCGTGCAACGAGCTGTGGGGGCTCGGCCTGCCGCCCGAGGACCTGATGGAGATCGCCGCCGACCTGGGCAGCGACGTACCGTTCTCCCTACTCGGCGGCACGGCGGTGGGCACCGGCCGAGGCGAGCAGCTGACCGGCCTGGAGACGAACGGAACCTTCCACTGGGTCTTCGCCATCGCCGACGGCGGCCTGTCGACGGCGAAGGTCTATGCCGAGTGCGACCGACTGCGCGAGGCCACCGGCGAGGCGGTCGGCTGGCCCCAGGTCAGCGAGCCCCTGCTGACCGCCCTGCGCACCGGCGACGCGCACGCCCTGGGCGCCGTCCTCACCAACGACCTGCAGCCCGCCGCTCTCATGCTGCGCCGCAGCCTGGCCCGCACCCTGGAAACCGGCCGCGAACTCGGCGCCCTGGGCGCCATCGTCTCCGGCTCCGGCCCGACCTGCGCGTTCCTCGCCGCCGACGCCGGACACGCCCGCGACCTGGCCATCTCCCTCACCGCCTCCGCCGTCTGCCACACCGCCGCACCCACCACGGGCCCCGCCCCCGGAGCCCATCTCATCTGATTCGCTCTGTCTTTGATCTCTGAACGTTCAGGACTCCCATCCCTTACGGCTCGTCCGCTGTGCTTTCTGAACGTTCGGGCTTTCTCTCCCTTACGGCTCTGAACGTTCAAGCCCTCCATCCCTTACGGCTCCGCCGCCCCACCCGCCCCGCCGTACCCGGTGGACGTCTGTCGAGCGATGGTCGTGAGGGCTCACGGAGCACTCGCCGTAACAACTCCGCCCTTGACCCCCAAAGGCACACCGGCATACCCGGCCAGGCGAGGGGCCCACCCGAGACCCGAATCCCACCTGGCCAGGGCAGGCCCGGCACTGCGCAGCCAAGCGGGCAGGACCGGTGGGTTGGAGGGTGGACGGTGTTTGGAGGGTGGATGGTGGTTTGGAGGGTGGATGGGGTGGCGTTGGGTTGCCAGTACGCTGGGACGGCCATGAATCTGGTCAATCTTGAGTCTGTTTCCCATGCCTACGGCCCCAAGCCGTTGCTCAGCGATCTCTCCCTGGGGGTGGAGGCCGGTGAGCGGATCGGGGTGGTCGGGCGTAACGGCGGTGGCAAGACCACTCTGCTGGCGGTGATCTCCGGTACGGTCAAACCGGACAGCGGCCGGGTCACGCACAACCGTGGCCTGCGGATCGGTGTCCTGTCGCAGCAGGACACGTTGGATCCCGGGCTGAGTGTGCGCGAGACCGTGCTGGGTGGGCGGGCCGAGCATGAGTGGGCCGGTGACCAGGGTGTACGGGAGATTCTGGCCAACCTGATCGGCGACCTTGACCTGGAGTCCAAGGCGTCGGAGTTGTCGGGTGGGGAGCGGCGGCGTACGGCGCTGGCCAAGCTGCTCATCGACGAACACGAGCTGATCATGCTCGACGAGCCCACGAACCACCTGGACATCGAGGCTATCGCCTGGCTGGCCGGGCACCTGGCGACGCGTAAGAGCGCGCTCGTGGTGGTGACGCACGACCGGTGGTTCCTCGACGCCGTCTCCACGCGGACGTGGGAGGTCGTCGATGGCAAGGTCGAGCGCTATGAGGGTGGTTACGCGGCGTATGTCCTGGCCAAGGCCGAGCGGGCACGCATCGCCCAGGCCGCCGAGGAACGCCGCCAGAACCTCATGCGCAAGGAGATCGCCTGGCTGCGGCGGGGCCCGCCCGCGCGTACCTCGAAGCCGAAGTTCCGCGTCGACGCCGCGCAGGCGCTGATCGCGAACGAGCCGCCCGCGCGGGAGAGCGTGGAGCTGGTGAAGTTCGCGACGGCGCGGCTGGGCAAGACGGTGTACGACCTCGAAGACGTCACCCTCCACGCCGGTGGCCCCGGCAGCGGGCCGATGGTGCTCGACGCGTGCACGTGGCAGTTCGGGCCGGGTGACCGGATCGGGCTGATCGGCGTCAACGGCTCCGGCAAGTCGTCGGTGCTGCGGCTGCTCGCGGACACGGTCCAGCCGGACACGGGCCGCGTGGTGCGCGGCAGGACGGTCCGTCTGGCACACCTGTCGCAGGAACTGACCGAGCTGGACCCGACGCGCCGCGTGCTGGAGACGGTCGAGGAGATCCGCAAGTACATCCAGGTCGGCAAGCGCGAGTGGACCGCCTCCCAGCTGCTCGAACGCCTCGGGTTCAAGGGCGAGGCGCAGTGGAAGGTCGTCGGCGAGCTGTCGGGAGGGGAGCGGCGGCGGCTGCAGTTGCTGCGCCTGCTCATGGACGACCCCAACGTGCTGCTGCTCGACGAGCCCACCAACGACCTCGACATCGAGACGCTCAACGAGCTCGAAGACCTGCTCGACGGCTGGCCCGGCACGTTGATCCTGGTCAGCCACGACCGCTACTTCCTGGAGCGCGTCGCCGACCGCTGCGTGGCGCTGCTGGGCGACGGCAGGCTGTCGATGCTGCCCGGCGGCGTGGACGAGTACCTGGAGCGCCGAGCGGCCGGCACCGCCCTGACCGCCCGCCTCGCCTCCGCCCCCGCCCCATCCGGTACGGCTCCCGCCACCCCTTCGCCGGCTACCACCCCTTCGGGCCCGTCGGCCAAGGAGGAACGCGAACTCCGCAAGGAACTGAGCCGCCTGGAGCGCCAGCTGGACAAGCTGACCGGCCAGGAGGCGAAGCTCCACGAACAGATGGCAGCGGCGGCCAGCGACTACGAAAGGCTCGGCTCACTGGACGCCCAGCTGAGGGACATCCAGACCCAGAAGGACACCGTCGAGGCCGAGTGGCTGGAAACCGCCGACCGCCTCGGCGAGTAACCCACCCCACCCCTGGCAAACAACCAACGCCGCCAGCCAGGGAACGGCGCCAGGCAGGGGACGACGCCGGGTAAGGTACGGCGCCAGGCACAAGGGGAGCCGGGTAGGGGCCGGTGCCAGGCAGGGGGCGCCGCCGGGTAGGGGATGGCGCCAGGCGCAAGGGGGAGCCGGGTAGCAGGGGCCACCCTGGTGGGCTGAGCACCGTAGAAGGGCGCCGGAGCCCGCCGCGCGGCGCCCGAAAAGCGTGGGTGGACGCTCCTGGAGGGAGTGGGTGGGCGCTTCTGGAGGGCGTGGGTGGACGCTCCTGGAGGGCGTGGTGGCCGCTGCTGGAGGGCGTGGGTGGTGCCGTGGGCTTGGGGTGGGCAAGGGCGGAGTCGTTGCGGCGGGCACCCCGTGAGCCTTCACGACCGGCGCTCGACGGTCGCGCGCCCACGGCGGTGGTGCGGGCAACCGGGCGCAAGCCGTAACCCTGAGGGGGTGTGACGGCAGCGCGCATAGAGCCTGAGGAGGCGTGACGGCAGCGCGCATAGAGCCTAAGAGGGCGGGATGGCAGAGCGCCGTAACACCGCGAGGGGCGTGACGGCAGAGCGCCGTAACCCTGGGGCGTGAGGGCAGAGCGCCGTAACCCTGGGGCGCGGCCGGGGAGAGGGGGCGGTCAGTTGGAGGAGGTTGCGTCGAAGGGGGCGAGGAGGGTGCGGAGGAGGGCGGCGAGGGTGCGTTGGTCGGGGCCGTCGAGGCCGGCGAGGAGGTCGTGTTCGCGGCGTAGCAAGCCGGAGAACGCCGAGTCCACCCGCTGCAGTCCCGTGTCCGTCAGCGAGACGAGCACGCCGCGCCGGTCCTCCGGGTCGGGGCGGCGGCGGACGAGGCCGGCCTGGGCCAGGCGGTCGATGCGGTTGGTCATGGTGCCCGACGTCACCAGCGTGGCGCGCAGGAGGGCGCCGGGGGACAGTTCGTAGGGTTTGCCCGCTCGCCGCAGCGCCGTCAGCACGTCGAACTCCCATGGTTCGAGGTCGTGCTCGGCAAAGGCGGCGCGGCGGGCCCGGTCGAGGTGCTTGGCTAGGCGGGAGACGCGGGAGAGCACCTGGAGGGGTTCGACGTCGAGGTCGGGCCGCTCGGTCCGCCAGGCGGCGACCAGCCGGTCGACCTCGTCAAGGGACTCGTGCGCATCCGTCATGGATGCAGTGTACTGTCTTGACATCGAGATACATATCTCGATATCAAATATCTTTATGTCGAGAGATATCTGGGACCCGTCAACGTACGAACGCTACGCCGACGAGCGGTCACGGCCGTTCTTTGAGTTGACCGCCAGAATCCAGGCCGACGCACCCCAGTATGTCGTAGATGCCGGTTGCGGCACCGGCGAGCTCACCATGGCGCTGTCCGAACGCTGGCCGGGGGCGACGGTCGAGGGATTCGACTCCTCGCCCGCGATGATCGCCAAGGCCCGCGAGACCGGCGGCAGGTTCACCGTGGCCGACGTCACCCTGTGGCGTCCCGACCGGCCGGTGGACGTCCTGGTCTCCAACGCGGTGCTCCAGTGGGTGCCCACCCACCGCGACCTGCTCGGACACTGGGTCGACGCGCTCGCCGACGGCGGCTGGCTGGCCTTCCAGGTGCCGGGCAACTTCGACGCGCCCAGCCACGTGCTGATCCGCGAACTGTGCCGCAGTGACACCTGGCGCGACAAGCTCGGCGAGTTCGACCGCGGCGCGCCGGTCTCCACGCCCGTGGAGTACATGGAACTGCTCAGCGCCATGGGCGCCCGCGTCGACGCCTGGGAGACCACCTACGTCCAGTTGCTCCAGGGCGAGGACGCCGTGCTGACCTGGGTTTCCGGCACCGCCCTGCGTCCCGTACTCGACCGGCTCAACCCCGGCGAGCAGACCTCCTTCAAACGGGACCTCAAAAAGCTCTTCGATGCGGCATATCCTCGCAAGGAGTACGGCACCGCCTTCCCCTTCCGGCGCATCTTCGTAGTGGCCAGCAAAGAGGAGGCGCACGCGTGAAGCTCATCGCCATGCACCATGTCCAGCTCGCGGCGCCGAAGGGCAGCGAGCCGCAGCTCAGGGAGTTCTATTCCGGCTTCCTCGGCCTCACCGAGGTGCCGAAGCCGCCGGAGCTGGCCAAGCGCGGCGGCGCCTGGTTCCGGGGCGACGGCGTGGAGGTGCACCTCGGCATCGAGGAGGACTTCCGCCCGGCCGGCAAGGCCCATCCCGCGTTCCTGGTGGACGAACTGCCCGAAGGCGAGGTGGACCTGCTCTTCCCCGGATATCGCCGCGTCTACGTCACCGACCCCGTGGGGAACAGAATCGAGCTCCTGCAGGTCGTGTGAAGTTAACCTTCCAGTGGCATGATGTTCCGAAATCGGACACTTGCGAGGTGCTGTGGGCATCGAGATCGAAGACAAGTTCGACGTCGCCGACGACTACGCCATCCCGGACCTGAGCAAGATCGGTGACGTGGACGGGCCGAAGGGCTATCAGCTCGTCGCGCTCTATTACGACACTCCCGACCTGCGGCTGGCGGCTCGAGGGATCACGTTGCGGCGCAGGCGAGGCGGCTCCGATCCCGGCTGGCACCTGAAACTCCCCAAAGCCAAGGGAGCGCGCCAGGAGATCACCCACCCGCTGACGCGCAGCACCAAGGTCGTCCCGGCGCCGCTGGAGAACCTTGTGCGCGCGTTCACCCGGGGCGCGGAGCTCGTGCCCGTCGCCGAGCTGGACACCCGCAGGAACGTCACGGTCGTCTCCGTCGACGGCACCCCGCTGGTGGAGATCGCCGACGACCGGGTCAAGGGCACCGTGTTCGGCGACGAGCCGCGTGTGGAGCGCTGGCGCGAGGTCGAGGCGGAGCTGCTCGAAGGGGACCGGGCGGTGCTCGCCAAGGTGGGCAAACGTCTCATGAAGGCGGGCGCCACACCGGCCGAGTCGTCCAGCAAGCTCGCGCGGCTGCTCGACCGGCCGCCCCGTCCCGGCGGGCCCGCCAAGGCGGGCTCCGCGGGCGAGGTCGTCATGGACTACCTCGACAGCCAGGTCAGCGCACTGTTGTCGCAGGATCCGAGGGTACGGCGGGCCGAGGACGACGCCGTTCACCAGGCCCGCGTGGCGGCGAGGCGCATGCGCAGCGCGCTGAAGGCGTTCAAGAGCATCGTCACCGGCACCGAGCACCTCCAGGACGAGCTGCGCTGGCTGGGAACGGTCCTCGGCGAGGCCCGCGACCTGGAGGTGACCAGGGCCAGGTTCGCCGGCCTCCTGCGCTCGCTGGCCCCCGAGCTGGTCCACGGACCCATCCAGGAACGCCTGGGCGAGGACCTGCTCAAGCGCGAGCAGGACTCCTACAACCGGATCAGGGAGGCGCTGAGCGGCGACCGCTACTACACGCTGCTCGACGGCCTCGACGCGCTCGTGGCCGAGCCCGAGCTGGCCAAGCCCGCGGGCAAGGCGGCCGAGGCGACGCTCCAGGGTGTCGCGGCCAAGAACTGGAAGCGGGTCACCGACGCCTACGACCACGCGCAGGCCATCGAGGACGAGGAACGCCGCGAGATCGCCATGCACGACGTCCGCAAGGCGGCCAAGCGCGCCCGCTACACGGCCGAGGCGCTCGGGATGAAGAAGCTGGCCAAGCACGCGGAGGCCGTACAGGAGATTCTGGGGCTCTATCAGGACGGCGTGGTCGCGCAGGAGACGCTCGCCAAGGAGGCCGAGAGCGCGCGGCAGGCGGGCGAGGACACCTTCACCTACGGTCTGCTGATCGGCATGGAGAAGAGCACCGCCGAGCGGGCACACGCCGAATTCCCGGCAGTCTGGGAGAAGACGGTGGAGGCTGTTAGAAAGATCCTATGAGTGAGCTCCCCGTCATCCCATTCGAGCGCACCACACCTCTGGACGTTCCGGCCGCCTACCGCGAGCTACGACTACAGCAGGGCATAGCCAAGGTCCGTACCCGGACCGGCGACGAAGTCTGGCTGGTCAGCGGCTACGAGGACGCCCGCAAACTGTTCGCCGAGCCGCTTCTCGGCCGCTCGCACCCCGAGCCGGAGAAGGCCGCGCGCATCTCCGGCTCGGCGCTGCTGGGCGGCCCGTCGGGCGACCACGCCACCGAGAAGGCCGACCACGAGCGGATGCGGCGGTTGTTCCAGCCGTCGTTCTCCGCTCGCCGGATGAAGGCGCTGGCCGATCACGTCGGAACGCTGGTCGAGGAGCGCCTGGATCACCTGGCCGGCCTGACCCCGCCCGCCGACCTGCACGCCGAGCTGTCCTTCCCGCTGCCGGTGCTGGTGATCTGCCAGTTGCTCGGCGTGCCGTTCGAGGACAGGGACTACTTCGGCGAGGTCTCCATCCGCATGGGCGACATCGACGACGCGGTCAAGGGCGAGGCGGCCCGCGCCGAAATGGGCGCGTACATGGCCGGGCTGATCGAGCGGAAGCGCCGCGAGCCGGGCGAGGACGTGCTGACCGACCTCGCCGGGGTCATCGACGACGACGGTACGGTCGCCCGGCTCGCCGGCGGCCTGCTGTTCGCCGGCCACGAGACGACCGTCGGCCGCATCGACTACGGCGTGCTGCTCCTGCTGGAGCGTCCCGACCAGCTCGCCGAGCTGGAGGCGGACCCGTCGCTGGCGCCCGCGGCGGTCGAGGAGATCCTGCGCATGGCCGTGCCCAGCCTGCACGGCATCCCCCGCTGGGCCCGCGAGGACGTCGAGTACGGCGGGCTGACCATCCGCAAGGGCGAGGCGGTGCTGATCTCCACCGACGCCGCCAACCGCGACGAACGGGTCTTCTCCGACCCCGACGTCTTCGACCTGCACCGCCAACCCGGCGACCCGCACCTCGGCTTCGGTTACGGCCCGCGCTTCTGCCTCGGCGCCACTCTGGCCAGGGTCGAGCTGGAGGCGGTCTTCAGCCGCCTCTTCCAGCGCTTCGAGGGCCTACGGCTCGCCGTCCCGCTGCGAGAGCTGGAGGTGAACACCGGCCGGCTGACCCAGGGCTTCGCGAAGCTGCCCGTCACGTGGAATAGCGTTCGACGCTGACCGTCCTGGTGCCGGCCCGGTGCAGCACGGCGAAGGCGCCCTTGCGCAGGTGGACGTCGACGCCGCTGAGCGCGGAGATGAGGTGCGGCAGCACCTTCCCGTGGCTGCAGACGGCGGCGGGCACGGTGATGCCGTTCACCAGCGCGGGCGTCTTGTCGGCGTCCTGGTGCCGCTCGCTGAGCAGCGGATCGGTCGTGACGGCGGTGGAGAACGCCTCCATCGTCTGCACGCAGCGCAGGCTCGGCGAGCTGAGCAGCACCTCGGGGCGGTAGGCGGGCAGCACCTGGGCGAGCGTGACCGCCTGGACGTAGCCCTCGGCCTCCAGCGGGCGCAGGTCGTCGTCGCCCTTCCAGTTCTGCCGGGATCCGGCGGCGCCATGCCGTACCAGGACAAGGGGGACGGTGCGCAGCGGCACGGCGGTCAGCGCGTGCAGGAGGCCGCCGTCCCAGGAGTAGGTCAGGCGGGTGCGGGCCTCGGCGATCGGCATCCACTCCAGGGCGTCGACCTCGTCGTTCGGTACGAACGGCGCTTCGTCGGCCACCTGCGCGGCCCAGTAGTCGACGCGCTTCAGCCTGCCCTTGAACAGATAGTGGATCGGCGGCAGGGCGCGGCCCAGGTGCGCGGTGATGCCCGTCTCCTCGCGCACCTCGCGGACCGCGGCGGCGATCATGTGCTCGCCGGTCTTCAGCTTGCCCTTGGGGAAGGTCCAGTCGTTGTAACGTTCACGGTGGATCAGCGCCACGTGGGGGTTCTCCGCGTCGCCTCGCCACACCACGGCGCCGGCGGCCCGGAAGATCTCAGTCATCAACGGTTCTCCAGCGGCGGGTGCCGATGAGGTGGGTCTGCAGGTCTTCGCCCTGGTGCCGGACCCAGGTGCCGTCGGCGTTCAGCCACCACGCGTTGGTGGTGTCGGCCATCGCCAGGTCCATCAGCTCGATGAGGTACGCCTTGTGCTGCTGCCCGGTCACCTTGACCAGGGCCTCGACCCGGCGGTCCAGGTTGCGGCGCATGAGGTCGGCGCTGCCCACCCACACCTCGGGACGGCGGCCGAGCCCGAACTCGTAGACACGCGAGTGCTCCAGGAAGCGGCCGAGGATGGAGCGTACGCGGATGTTCTCCGACAGGTCGGGGATACCCGGACGCAGGATGCAGATGCCGCGTACCCACAGGTCCACCGGCACGCCCGCGCGCGAGGCCCGGTAGAGGGCGTCGATCAGGGGCTCGTCGACCAGCGAGTTCGTCTTGATCCGGATCCTGGCGGGGCGCCCGGCCTGCTGGTGGGCGATCTCCCGTTCGATCCTGGCCAGCAGGCCGCCGCGCAGCGAGTGCGGGGCGACCAGCAGGCGGCGGTAGGCGGAGTGGTTGGAGTAGCCGGTCAGGTGGATGAACAGGTCGGTGACGTCCTCGCCGACCAGCGGGTCCGAGGTCAGCAGGCCGAAGTCCTCGTAGTGCCTGGCCGTCTTGGGGTTGTAGTTGCCGGTTCCGATGTGGCAGTAGCGGCGCAGCTCTCCGGACGGCTCCTGCCGTACGACGAGGGCGAGTTTGCAGTGGGTCTTCAGGCCCACGACGCCGTAGACCACGTGGCAGCCCGCGCGCTCCAGTTTGCGGGCCCAGGAGATGTTGGCGTGCTCGTCGAAGCGGGCCTTGATCTCCACCACCACGACGACCTGCTTGCCGGCCTCGGCGGCCTCGATGAGCGCGTCCACGATCGGGGAGTCGCCGCTGGTGCGGTAGAGGGTCTGCTTGATCGCCAGTACGCGCGGGTCGGTCGCCGCCTCCTCGATGAAGCGCTGCACGCTGGTCGCGAAGGAGTCGTAGGGGTGGTGCAGGAGCACGTCGCGCTCGCGCAGCACGGCGAAGACGTCGTCATCGGCGTGTACGGCTTCCGCCGGCACGAACGGCCGGTAGCTGAGCTCGCCGCGGTCCAGGTCGGCGATGGCGTGCAGTCCGGTCAGGTCGAGCGGCCCGGCGACGCGGTAGATCTCGTGCGGCGCGACGCCCAGTTCCTCGACGAGCAGGTCGAGCACCTCGGCGGTGATCGTGTCCTCGACCTCCAGCCGGACCGGCGGTCCGAAGCGGCGCTTGAGCAGTTCCTTCTCCAGCGCCTTCATGAGGTTCTCGGTGACGTCCTCGTCCACGTCGAGGTCCTCGTTGCGGGTGACGCGGAAGACGTGGTGCTGGACGATCTCCATGCCCTTGAACAACTGGCCGAGATGGGCGGCGATCACATCCTCAAGCGGGACGAAGCGATCCTTGGAGGCGGTGACGAAACGCGGCAACTGGGACGGGACCTTGACCCGGGCGAAGACCGTGTGACCGTTGGTCGGATTCCGCACCACGACGGCAAGGTTGAGGCTCAGGCCGGAGATATAGGGAAAAGGGTGGGCGGGATCCACCGCCAAGGGCGTGAGCACGGGGCGGATGCGCTCGCGGAACAGCTTGCGCAGCTCGGTGCGTTCCTCGCGGCCCAGGTCGTCCCAGCGGACGATCTCGATGCCCTCTCCGGCGAGTTGCGGGCTGAGCCGCTCGTGGAAGCCCGCCGCGTGCCGCTTGGCCAGGTCGCCGGCGATCGTGGCGATCCGGGCCAGTTCCTCGCGGGGCTTCAGCCCGCTCTTGGTCCGCAGCAGCAGGCCGGTGGCCATGCGCCGCTTGAGACCCGCCACGCGTACCCGGAAGAACTCATCCAGGTTGCTCGCGAAGATCGCGAGGAAGCGCACCCGTTCCAGAAGGGGTAGCGAGTCGTCTTCGGCCAGTTCCAGGACCCGTTGGTTGAACTGAAGCCAGCTCTCCTCACGGTTGAGGAACCGCTCCTGGGGCAAGGGCAAGTCGTTTCCTGGGTGCAACGGTTCCGCGGACATATGAGCAATATGCCCTGTTTGATTGAACAGAACGTTAACGACGTCTCAACGGCTTACTCTGACTGGTCGCCCTGGCCCAACTTGGCCGCCCGCTCCGCCAGCCGCGCCTCGCGCTGACGCAGCTTGTCCTCCCGTTCACGTGCCTTCTCCGCTTCCTTGAGCAGCCGTTCACGCTCCTTGAGCTCGCGAAGCCTGGCCTTCTCCGCCTCCTTCAGTTCGCGCTGACGGAGCTTCTCGGCCTCCTTGGCCTCGCGCTCACGCTGCTTCTCCAGCTCGCGCAGCTCCTTCTCGCTGGCCCGCGGCGGCGCGGTGACCGCGAGCTCGGCGCCCTCGCGGGTGGCGGCGGTGATGCGCGGCTGGGGGTTGAGCCCGGTCAGGCCGTTCCAGGCCAGGTTGACCAGGTGCGCGGCGACCTCCTCGCGCCCCGGCTTGCGCACGTCGAGCCACCACTGGCCGGTGAGTGCCACCATGCCGACCAGCATCTGCGCGTACATGGGGGCGAGTTTCGGGTCGTAGCCCCGGCCGGCGAACTCGTCGGCGAGCACGTCCTCCACCTGGCTGGCGATCTCGCTGATCAGGCTCGCGAACGTGCCGGTGCCCGAGGCGGCGTGGGAGTCGCGCACCAGGATGCGGAACCCCTCGCTGCTCTCCTCGATGTACTGCAGCAGCGCCAGTGCCGCCCGCTCCAGCTTGATCAGTGAGTGGGACGCCGCCAGGGCCGAGGTGATCATGCCCAGGAGCTTCTGCATCTCCCGGTCCACGACGACCGCGTAGACGCCCTCCTTGCCGCCGAAGTGCTCGTACACGACCGGCTTGGAGACCTGGGCGGTGGCCGCGATCTCCTCGATAGAGGTCCCGTCGAACCCCTTTTCGGCGAAGAGCGTGCGGCTGATGCGGATCAGCTGCTCTCGGCGTTCTCTTCCTGACATGCGTCTGCGAGATCGGGGTTCGGTGGTCACATTCTCCATAATTGCAGTGCCCGCCGACACAGCGGTCGCCTCAGGCAATGCGCTTCGCCGCCAGACGCTCGGGGGTCGGCCAGCGTACGTCGTGGACCCAGCCCAGCTTCTCGAAGATCCGGATCAGGCCGGCGCTGAGGTCGATCTGCCCCTTGAGCGCGCCGTGACGGGCGCAGGTGGGGTCCGAATGGTGCAGGTTGTGCCACGACTCGCCGAAGGACGGGATCGCCAGCCACCAGACGTTGCGCGACTTGTCGCGTACCTGGAATTCCTCCTCGCCGAACACGTGGCAGATGGAGTTGATCGACCAGGTGACGTGGTGCAGCAGGCCGATGCGGACCAGCGAGCCCCAGAACAGCGCGGTCAGCGCGCCCTGCCAGGACCAGGTGAGCAGGCCGCCGATGATGCCCGGCAGGAAGATCGAGGTGATGGCCAGCGCCCCGAACCACTTGTGCAGCTTGACGACGTCGTCGTCCTTGACCAGGTCGGGGGCGTACTTCTCCCGGTTGGTCCGCTCGGCGTCGAACATCCAGCCCATGTGGGCGTAGAGCAGGCCCTTCGTCAGCGACTTGAAGCCGGGGCCGAAGCGCCACGGCGAGTGCGGGTCGCCTTCCTTGTCGGAGAACTTGTGGTGCTTGCGGTGGGTGGCCACCCAGTCGAGCACGGACATCTCGAGCGACAGGCTGCCCGCGATGCCGAGCGCGATCTTCAGCGGGCGCTTGGCCTTGAACGAGCCGTGGGTGAAGTACCGGTGCAGGCCGACGGTGACGCCGAGGCCGGAGACGATGTAGAAGACGAAGGCGATCGCCACGTCCGTCCAGCCGAGCCCCCACCCCCACGCGAACGGCACCGCGGCCGCGATGGCGACCAGCGGCAGGCCCACCACCAGGCCGAAGGTCAGAAGCTCGACCTTGGTCCTGGGCTCCGGATCGGCGTCCGGCTTGGGACCGGGAGCGGAACGCTCGGCAACAACGGTCATGGGCTACCTCTCACGACGTGTATGGGGAGAATGTCCTGGCTACGCAAACGTAACCTACGCTGTCGTAAGTAAGGAAGCCCTAAGGCCGTTCATTTACCTAGGACTCCCGCGGCGATCACGCCCGGTCGAACGTCTTGACCACCATCGGGAGGGCCTTGCGGACGCTCTGGTTGTGGTCGAGGCCACCGAGGTCGGTCAGGGTGGCGGCGGCGCCGTACGACGTGAGCCGCTTGAGGCAGTAGCGGGAGTTGTCGATGGCCACGTCGGCGTCGCCGGTGGCGTGGTAGAGCGCGACCGGGACGCCCGGCTTCCAGTCGCAGGTGGAGTCGAGGGTGGTGAACAGCCGCTTGATCGGGCCGGTCGGGTTGCGCACCCGGTCGAGGAAGGCGGGGGTGAACAGCTTGGCGGAGGTCGGCGGCAGGGCCTGGGCGATCTCCTGGGGCTGGTGCTCGCCGTCGAAGAGGGTCTCGGCCTGCTTGTCGTAGGGGGCGCGGAAGACCTCTGAGGGTGTGCGGTAGATGTCGGTGTAGCGGTCGGCGGCGATCGCGAAATAGGCGAGATAGAGCGAGGCCATGCGGACCTTGTCGTTGGCGGCGGCGGTCTCGAAGGCGGTGAGGTTGAAGGGGCCGCCGACCGGGGCCAGGGCGCCCAGCCGGAAGTAGCGGTCCCGGCCCTGCTGCAGCGCCCTGCCGACCATCATGGTCGCGGGGCCGCCCTGGGAGAAGCCGCTGACCAGTACACGCCGGTCGAGGCGGCGGTTCTGCCCGGCCGCCACGATGCGGGTGGCGCGCAGGGCGTCCAGCGGGGCGGTCACCGTGCTGCGCGGGTCGCCATAGGGGTGGAGTCCGGGGCCCTCGCCCAGGCCCAGGTAGTCGGGCGCGGACACCGCCCGGCCGGTCGAGGCGAACAGCAGGGCCGCGGCGCGGTCGGTCGACTCCTTCTTCATCGAGGCCACGTCACCCCGGTACACGGTGGTGCCGTGCAGCCAGGACACCACCCGCAGGTCTCGCCGGCCGTCATCCGGCAGGGCGACCAACTGGCTGGCCACGGTGGGCCGTCCCTTGGGGTCAACGGTGCGGTACACCACACGGTAGGCGTTGACGCCGTGCTCGGCCCGCGCCGGGTCGATGCCCGTGGCCTTGAGCCGGTCGGCGACCTGGCTCCTGCTCAACTTCTCCACCTGGGTGACGGAGACGACATCGCCCCGGTCGGCGGTGCGGGCGTTCGCGGCAGTGGCCAGCACGGGGGCGGAAAGGACGCCGAGCGCGAGCGCGCCGATCAGGATGTTTCGCGAAAAGGTCATGGAAAAACCCTAGAAACGGTCGAGGGTGTGGGGCATTGCCGACGGCACCCGGGCGGTGGGTAGTGCCCACCCCACCCTTAGGGGAGACCTAGTGGGGTGTCGCACGAGGGATATCCGGGCGCGCAGTCCTCTCAGGGCTCGGTATCGTTAGGTGTGGAGATCGGACTCCCCACTGGTGTCCGATTCAATCCCGGATCGTCTAATCGGCAGGACAAGTGGTTTTGGTCCACTTTGTAGGGGTTCGAGTCCTCTTCCGGGAGCCGTGAACGTCCTCCCGCTGGGAGACAGCTGGGACCGGGCAGGTATCCTCAGCGTGTCGGGAGGGTAGCGGTGCGGTAGCCGTACCAGCAGCCCTGATCCGTCCAGCCACAGGGAGCCTCAGTCCGTGAGTGTGCCGCGCCCGGCAGCCGTCATCGTCCTCGCCGCAGGCGAGGGCACCCGGATGAAGAGCCAGACCCCGAAAGTCCTCCACGAGGTGTGCGGCCGTGCCTTGGTCGACCACATGCTCGCGGCCGCCCGCGACCTGAAACCCGAGCGGCTGATCGTCGTCATCGGCCATGCGCGCGAGCGCGTCGGCGCCCATCTCGCCGAGACCAGCCCTGACGCGCGCGCCGTCGTGCAGCGCGAGCAGCGCGGGACCGGCCACGCCGTCCGCACGGTGCTGGAGGAGACGGGCACGATCAACGGCACGGTCCTGGTCACGTACGGCGACGTGCCGCTGCTGCGCGCCGAGACGCTCGCCGCGCTGCTCGCCAAGCACGCCGACGACGGCAACGCCGTCACCGTGCTGACCGCACGGGTGCCCGACCCGACCGGGTACGGGCGGATCGTCCGCGACGAGTCCGGCGCCGTGCTGCAGATCGTCGAGCACAAGGACGCCACCGACGACCAGCGCGCCATCGACGAGATGAACTCCGGCATCTACGCCTTCGACGGCCTCCTGCTGGCCGACGCGGTCAAGCGGGTGTCGACGGACAACGCGCAGGGCGAGGAGTACCTCACCGACGTGCTGTCGATCCTGCGCGAGGACGGCCACCGCGTCGGCGCGCACGTGGCCGCCGACTACGTCGAGGTCGAGGGCGTCAACGACCGCGTGCAGCTCGCGTTCGTGCGCAAGGTGCTCAACCAGCGCGTGCTCGAATCCCACATGCGCGGCGGCGTCACCGTCGTCGACCCCGCCTCCACCTGGGTGGACGTCCAGGTACGGCTGGCGCCCGACGCCGTGATCCACCCCGGAACCCAGCTCCACGGCGAGACCGTCGTGGGGGAGGGCGCCGAGATCGGCCCGGCCACCACGCTCACCGACACCACCGTCGGCCCCGGCGCCGTCGTGCGCAACGCGGTCTGCGACAGCGCCGAGGTCGGCCCCGGCGCCAGCGTCGGCCCGTACGCCTACCTGCGCCCCGGCACCGTCCTCGGCCGCAAGTCCAAGGCCGGGACGTTCGTGGAGATGAAGAACACGCAGGTCGGCGAACGTTCCAAGGTGCCGCACCTGTCGTACGCGGGCGACGCCACGATCGGCGACGACGTGAACATCGGCGCCGCGGTGATCTTCGTCAACTACGACGGCGTGAACAAACATCGCACCACCGTGCGCGACGGCGCGTTCGTGGGGTGCGACAGCATGCTCGTCGCTCCGGTGACGGTCGGAGACGGCGCCTACACGGCAGCCGGGTCCGTCATCGACGGCGACGTGCCACCCGGAGCGATCGGGGTGGCGAGAGCGCGGCAGCGCAACATCGAGAAATGGGTCTTGCGCAGGCGCGCGGGCACGAAATCGGCCGCGGCCGCCGAACGGGCGCTGGCCGAGCAAGAGCAGCGGGAGAGTGGCACGTGACCAGCATCAAGCAGCCAGGTGAGAAAGAGCTGATGCTCTTCTCCGGCCGGGCCTACCCCGAGCTGGCCGAGGAAGTGGCCAACAACGTCGGCGTGTCGCTCACCCCGACCAAGCTCCACGACTTCGCCAACGGTGAGATCTACGCCCGCTACCTGGAGTCGGTACGCGGCTGCGACGCCTTCGTCATCCAGAGCCACACCGCCCCCATCAACAAGTGGATCATGGAACAGCTCATCATGGTCGACGCGCTGAAGCGGGCCTCCGCCAAGCGCATCACCGTGGTCATGCCGTTCTTCGGCTACGCCCGCCAGGACAAGAAGGGCCGCGGCCGCGAGCCGATCACCGCCCGCCTGATGGCCGACATGTTCAAGACGGCGGGCGCCGACCGGCTGATGTCGATCGACCTGCACACCTCGCAGATCCAGGGCTTCTTCGACGGCCCGGTGGACCACCTGTTCGCCATGCCCGTCCTTGAGCGCTACCTCAAGGACAAGCTCGACCTGGAGAACACCACGATCGTCTCGCCCGACACCGGCCGCGTGCGGCTGTCGGAGCGCTGGGCGGACACGCTCGGCACCCCGATGGCCTTCATCCACAAGCGCCGCGACCTCGACGTCGCCAACCAGGTGAAGGTCAACGAGGTGGTCGGCAAGGTGCGCGGCCGTACCTGTGTGCTGATCGACGACATGATCGACACGGCCGGCACCATCTGCAAGGCCGCCGACGCCCTCTACGAGCAGGGGGCCACCGACGTGATCGTGGCGGCCACCCACGCCGTCTTCTCCGACCCGGCCGTCGACCGGCTGAAGAACTCGCGCATCTCCGAGGTCATCGTGACCAACACGCTGCCGCTGCGCGAGCACCAGCTCTTCGACAAGCTGACCGTGCTGTCCATCGCCCCGCTGATCGCCCGCGCGATCACCGAGGTCTTCAGCGACGGCAGCGTCACGAGCCTGTTCGAGGGCGACTCCTAGCCGCGGCAGGTGAGGTCGGCTGCGGGCAGGACGCCGTCGCGGAAGTAGGTGTTGACCGCCTCCTCCACGCAGGCGTTCCGCAGCCGGCCCAGGATCCCGTGCATGCGCACGTCCCGCAGCGTGACCAGCCGCGAGCCCGACATGGCCCGCCGCAGCGCCACCCCTTCCTGGTAGACGGTCCTGGTGTCCCGCGTGGCCTGCACGATCAGCGCGGGCACGTCGTTGCGCACCACGGTCCGCGGCTCCAGCGGCGCCCGCCAGAACGCGCACGCCGTGATGTTGTTCGCGTAGGCCCCGAACACCGGCTGGGTGGCCCGGCTGCGCTGAATGTCGCGCCAGTACCCTTCCGGATTCCGCGGCGCGCTCGTGTCACCGCAGATGACCGCGCCCTGGCTGGAGAGGTCCTGCGGCTCGCCGTTCAGGTGCAGGCGCAGTTCTTGGTCGAAGTCGGCGGTCGGCTGGACGGGCTTTCCCTCGGCCGCGTCCGCGATCTGCCGGACCCGCGCCGCCAGGTGGGCGTTGTAGCGGGCGTCCTGCAGCAGCGTGAACAGCGTCATCGGCAGGAACCGCGCGTCCAGCAGGTGCGCGCCGATCCGGATGGGCGAGCTGGCCGCCTGCCTGACCAGGCCCTCGACCCGGGCCCGTACCCGCGCGCCGGTCGTGCCGAGGCCGTAGTCGGCGTCGCGGGCCGCGGTCCAGGCGGCCCAGTCGTCGAGCGCGGCCTCGTTGACCGGCCCCTGCTTCTTGATCGACGCGGCCATGTAGGAGGCGGGATCGACCGCGCTGTCCAGCACGATCCGGTCGGCGCGCCGCGGGAACATCTGCGTGTAGACCGCGCCGAGGTAGGTGCCGTAGGAGAAGCCCAGGTAGGACGTCTTGGGCTCGCCGAGTGCGCCGCGGATGACGTCCATGTCGCGCGCGGTGTTGCGGGTGGTGATGTGGGCGATCCGGTCGCCCTCCTTCCGTTCGCACCGCCGCGCGAGATCCTCCTGAGTCCGTACGGCGTCGCGGAAGTCCCGCCTGGTGAGCCCGGCCGACCAGAGCATGTGCCCGACGGGCCAGTCGCAGTCGATCGCCGCGCTGCGCCCGACGCCCCGCGGGTCCATGCCGATCAGGTCGTAGCGTGAGGCGACCTCGGGGGTCAGGCCGCCGCGCACGTACAGCATGAAGTGCAGCCCCGCCCCGCCCGGCCCGCCGGGGTTGGAGAGCATGATCCCGCGCCGCCGCGCGGTGTCGCTCGCCTTGATCCTGGAGATCGCGATCTTGAGGGTACGGCCCCGCGGCGCGGAGTAGTCCAAAGGCACCTCGACCTGGGCGCACTGGGCGCCCGCCTGGTCCAGGGCGGTGTCTGCGCAGGCGGTCCACGTGACCTCCTGCCCGTAGAAGCGGCCGAGGGCGTCGTCGGCGTGGGAGACGCCGGTCAGCGTCCCGGTTCCCACCGCGAGCGCGGCGAGCACAGCAGCTACCCGTTTCATTCATCGTCCTCAGATAAGGGGATTTCCGGGCACGCCGATGCCGGCCTCGCGCACCCCGAAGGAACGCAAGCAACCGTAGTTGACTAATTTCGTTCTAGTCAACCTCAGTTGCTAATGCCGCGCACGATCGCGTCGGTGAGCGCCCTTGCCTCCCTCGCGGGCGAGAACAGCCCGGGACAGGCCAGCCACGTGGCCGCGGTGCCGTTGGCCGAGGTGATGATCGCGAGTGCCGCGGTGTCCGGGCTGACGCCGGGCCGCAGCTCGGCGGTGCTCAGCAGTCCGGACAACTGCCGCCGCCAGCCCTCCATGACGACCTGCTTGTCGTGCAGGCCCTTCTCCAGCTCGGGCACGCCCTCGGCACTGCGCATCGACAGCGCGTAGACCTGGCGGAACGTCGTGTCCTCCTCCAGTGCGGTGAAGAACGCCACGAGGAAGCCGCCGACCCGCTCGACGGGCGGTTCCGGGCCGTCGAGCCGGCTCCAGACGGGCGTCGCCGACTCGGCCCACAGCTCGTTGATCGCCGCCAGGCAGAGCGTGGCCTTGTCGGTGAAGTGGTGGTAGAGGGCGCCGCGGGTGAGTCCCGCCCGTGTGGCGATGCCGTTCAGGGTCGCCGTCGCGAAGCCGCGTTCTGCGAACTCCGCCAGGGCCGCGACCAGCAGGGATCGGCGGGTCTCCGCGGCCTCCTCGGCGGTTCTGCGCATGACGCCCAGATTCTCATACGTGTCGGCATGTATGCTCGCTCTAATGATACGTGCTGACATGTATGTAAAGGGGGCACGATGTTGCAGTTCCGCGACGTCAAGGTGTTCGACGGGGAGAAGCTCCTCCCGTCCACGCACGTCACGATCGACGACGGCCTCATCGCCGCGATGGGGCCGGAGGAGGCGCCGGGGGCGGCGGTCGTCGAAGGCCGCGGCGCGACGCTGCTGCCCGGCCTGATCGACGCGCACGCCCACGTCTTCCCCGGCGACCTGGAGCAGGCCGCGGCCTTCGGGGTCACGACCGTGCTCGACATGATGGCCGACCCCGTCCAGATCGCGAAGCTCCGCGGCGCCCGCGACGGGGCGGACCTGCGCACCGCGGGCACCGCGGCCACGGTCCCCGGCGGCTACGGCTGGTACCTCGTCGAGATGGGGCTCCTTCCGCCCTTCCCGACGCTCACCGCCCCCGGGCAGGCGGCCGCCTTCGTCGCCGACAGGATCGCCGAGGGGTCCGACTACCTCAAGATCATGCTCGACGACGGCTCGACCGCGGGTATGCCGGCCCCGACGCTGACCGGCGAGACCCTGCGCGCGCTTGTCGCCGCCGCGCACGACCACGGCATCCTGGCCGTCGTCCACGCGCTGAACGCCGGCTCCGCCCGGCTGGCCGCCGAGGCCGGGGCCGACGTGCTCGGGCACCTGTTCGTGGACACGCCGGACCCCGGGCTCGCCCATGAACTGGCCGAGCGGGGAACCGTGGTCATCCCCACGCTGGCCGTACTGGGAGAGCTGTTCGGGCAGCCGCGCGGCCGGCAGCTCGCCGCGGACCCCCGCGTCGCGCCCCACCTGGGCGAAGGGGCGCGACGGATGCTCACCATGGGCCCCGTGCCGCTCGGCGGGGGCGCGCGGCACGACGTCACCGTGGCCACGCGCACCCTGGCGGAACTGCTCGACGCCGGCGTCACCGTGCTGGCGGGTTCGGACGCCTCCAACGTCGGAACCGCTCACGGAGCCACACTCCACGACGAACTACGCCGGCTCGTGGCCGCGGGGATGACCCCGGGCCGGGCCCTGACCGCCGCCACCGCGGCGCCCGCCCGCCACTTCGGCCTCGCCGACCGGGGCAGGATCGCGCCGGGACTCCGCGCCGACCTGCTCCTGGTCGACGGCGACCCGACGGCCGACATCGACCGCACCCTCGACATCCTCGGCGTCTGGCGCGGCGGCAGGCGGCTGATGCGGGGCACGGATGCGGGTAGGCTGTGAGGGTTGCGCTCGTAACGCCTCCCGCTAGGGCGGGCCAGGGGGAGCGCAGAGAAACTCCGCCAACGTGCATCCCTAGGAGATGTCGTGTCTGAAGTACGTATCGCCGCTGAGGCTCGCACCGAGTTCGGCAAGGGCGCCGCCCGCAAGATCCGCCGCGCCGACAAGGTGCCCGCCGTCCTCTACGGCCACGGCATCGACCCCAAGCACCTCACGCTGCCCGGCCACGAGGTCCTGCTCGCCCTGCGCACCGCCAACGTCCTGATCCACCTCAAGGGCGAGGGCGTCGACGAGCTGGCCCTGCCCAAGGGCGTCCAGCGCGACCCGATCAAGGGCTTCATCGAGCACCTCGACCTGCTCCTGGTCAAGCGCGGCGAGAAGGTCACCGTCGAGATCCCCGTCACCACCGTCGGTGACGTCGACTCCGAGGGCATCCTCGACCAGCAGCTCATGAGCATCGGCGTCGAGGCCGAGGCCACCCACATCCCCACCGGCATCGAGGTCGACGTCGAGGGCTTCGCGGTCGGCCGCGTCGTCACCGCCGCCGACCTGGTCGTGCCGCAGGGCTCCTCGCTGGCCGCCGACCCGGAGACCGTCGTCCTCCAGGTCATCGCCAAGCCGACCGAGGCCGCCGAGGAGGACGAGGCCACCGAGGCCGAGACCGTCGCCACCGAGGCCCCCGAGGGTGAGAGCGCCGAGTAACACCCACGTTCACCGCACGGGGCAGCCGGGATCATCCGGCTGCCCCGTCGTGGTGTTCTCGTAGAGTTACGGCAGGCCGCCACGTGAGCAAGGAGTCGCATTGGACCGCTGGCTGATCGTCGGGCTGGGCAATCCCGGCGACGAATACGCGGGAAACCGGCACAACGCCGGTTTCATGGTGCTCGACGAACTGGCCGCCCGCGCGGGGGGCAAGTTCAAGGCGCACAAGAGCCGCTCGGCCGTCCTGGAGACGCGGCCGGCGATCCTGGCCAAGCCCCTCACCTACATGAACCTCTCCGGCGGCCCCGCCAAGCTCCTGGCCGACTTCTACAAGGTCGCCCCCGAGCGGATGATCGTCGTGCACGACGAGCTTGACGTCCCCTACGGCGCGTTGCGCGCCAAGCTGGGCGGCGGCGACAACGGCCACAACGGGCTCAAGTCCATCACCAAGGTCTTCGGCACCCGTGACTACCTGCGTGTCCGCTTCGGCATCGGCCGCCCGCCCGGCCGCATGGACCCGGCCGCGTACGTGCTCAAGGACTTCGCCACCGCCGAGCGCAAGGACCTCGCCTTCCTCGTCGACCGCGCCGCGGACGTGGTCGAGTCGCTCATGGAACGCGGCCTCGAAGTCACCCAGAACGAGTTCCACCGGTCAGACCTCAACATTTCCGGCCCTCCACGCTGATCACCACGTAAGGCCGTTCGCGATCCGGCCGACGTTGCCCGCCGCTACTATCTGGTGACCATTCGTTGACGGTCGGTCACGGGGAGGCGCGGCGTGAGCAAGGGCGAGGTGCTGATGGCCGTCGTCCGTGCGCATCCTGAGCTCGTCTGGCAGGCCGCTCCCGGCGTGCCCGGCTGGGTCCGCGCCTACCGGGTGCGGGCGCTGGTGGCCGATCTGGGCGGCGCGGGCGCCGGCGCGGCGCTGGCCTTCTTCGCCCGCTTCGGTGAGCTGACCCCCTACGCCGCGCCGTACCTGCTGCTGAGCGCGGCCCTGCCGCTGGCCTGGGTCTGCGCGAACGCGCTCAACCGCGCCTACGAGCCGCGCATGTTCGGCGTCGGGCCCGAGGAGTTCCAGCGCGTCGTGCGCTGCGGCCTCGCGCTGACCGCCGCCACCGCCATCGTCGCCTACCTCACCAAGACCGACGTCGCGCGCGGCTACGTCGTGCTCGCCCTGCCCCTGACCACCCTGCTCACCCTCGTCTTCCGGTACTGCTTGCGCCGCGCCCTGCACCGGCGCAGGGCCCGCGGCGAGTGCATGCGCCGCGTGGTCGCCGTCGGGCACCGCGCCTCGATCGCCGAGCTCGTCGAGCGGTTCAGGCGCGAGCGCTACCACGGCATGGAGGTGGTGGCCGCCTGCCTGCCCGAGGACGCGCCCGGCGACGACGTGGCGGGGGTGCCGGTGGCGGGCGGGCTCAGTGACGCGCCGCTCGTGGTGGAGCAGTCGGGGGCCGACTCCGTCGCCGTGCTCGCCTGCCCCGAGATGGACGGCGTGGCCCTGCGGCGGCTGGCCTGGCGGCTGGAGCGTACCCACACCGAGCTGGTCGTCGCGCCCGCCCTCATGGAGGTCGCCGGGCCGCGCACCACCATCCGCCCGGCGGCCGGGCTGGCATTGCTGCACGTGGAGCATCCGGAGCTGGCGGGGGCGAGGCAACTGGTGAAGAACGTCTTCGACCGGCTCGTGGCCGCCTCGCTGCTGGTGGCGCTGTCGCCGTTGCTGGCGGGGCTGGCGGTGGCCGTACGGGCGAGCAGTTCCGGACCCGCGCTGTTCAGGCAGACGCGCGTCGGCCGCGACGGCGCGCTGTTCACGATCGTGAAGTTCCGTACCATGCGGCAGGGCGCCGAGCACCAGAAGCTCACCCTCGTCAGCGACGCCGACGGAGTGCTGTTCAAGGTGCGCAACGACCCACGCGTGACCTCGCTGGGCGCGCTGATGCGGCGGCACTCGCTCGACGAGCTGCCCCAGCTGATCAACGTGGTGTGCGGGCACATGTCGCTCGTCGGCCCCCGCCCGCCGCTGCCCGAGGAGGTCGAGCGCTACGGCGACGACGTCCGGCGGCGGCTGCTGGTGCGCCCGGGGCTGACGGGGCTGTGGCAGGTGAGCGGCAGATCTGATCTGTCGTGGGAGGAATCCGTCCGCCTCGACCTGCGTTACGTTGAGAACTGGTCCCTCATGCTGGACCTCCAGATCCTGTGGAAGACTTGGTCGGCCGTCGCCCGCGGGCAAGGAGCTTATTGATGACGATTCGCGACGACCACGCCCTCGCCTCCGATCTCGCCGACGAGGCGGGACGGCGGCTGCTGGACATCCGCGAGCGCGAAGGGTATGGCGAGGCGCCGGCGCTGCGCAAAGCAGGTGACCGGGGCGCCCACCTCTATCTGATGGAGGCGCTGGCCCGGCTGCGGCCCAGCGACGGCGTGCTGTCGGAGGAGGCCACGCGCGAGGAGCGGGAGGACCCGCGCAGGCAGCGCGCCGAGCGGGTGTGGATCGTCGACCCGCTCGACGGCACCCGCGAGTTCGCCGAGGAGGGCCGCTCCGACTGGGCCGTGCACGTGGCGCTGTGGGAGCGCGGGGCGCTGGCCGCGGGCGCGGTGGCGCTGCCCGCTCAGGGGCGCACGCTCACCACCGGTGCGCCGCCGAAGCTGCCCGCCTATGACAAGGGCAGGTTCAGGATCGCCGTCAGCCGTACCAGGCCGCCGGAGTTCGTGCAAAGACTTGCCTATCTCGTCGGGGCCGATCTGGTGCCCATCGGCTCGGCCGGAGCGAAGATCTCCGCGGTGCTCACCGGAGACGTCGAGGCCTACGTTCACGCAGGCGGACAATATGAATGGGACTCCGCCGCGCCGGTCGCCGTCGCCCAGGCCGCGGGCGCCCACGCCAGCCGGATCGACGGCTCGAAGCTGACCTACAACCAGGCCGACCCCTCACTACCGGATATCCTTGTATCCCTACCTGAGCTGGCGCCAACGTTGCTCGCCGGAATTCGGGACCTGCACCGCTGACACCACGCCGGAGGAAGCCCCATGCTCCAGCGCGACTACACCACGTCGCAGCTAGACGTTCTCGAGGCCGAGGCCATTCACATCATGCGTGAAGTGGCCGCCGAGTTCGAGCGTCCCTGTTTGCTCTTCTCCGGCGGCAAAGACTCGATCGTCATGCTCCGCATCGCCGAGAAGGCATTCTGGCCCGCGCCACTGCCCTTCCCGCTGATGCACGTCGACACCGGGCACAACTTCGACGAGGTCATCGAGTTCCGCGACCGCAGGGCCGCCGAACTCGGCGCCCGCCTGGTCGTCGCCAGCGTGCAGGAGTCCATCGACGCCGGCCGGGTCACCGAGGAGACGGGGCGGCGCGCCTCGCGCAACCGCCTGCAGACCACGACGCTGCTCGACGCGATCGAGGAGCACGAGTTCGACGCGGTCTTCGGCGGGGCCCGCCGCGACGAGGAGAAGGCCAGGGCCAAGGAGCGCGTCTTCTCCTTCCGCGACGACTTCGGCCAGTGGGACCCCAAGAACCAGCGCCCCGAGCTGTGGAACCTCTACAACTCCCGCATCCGCAAGGGCGAGCACATCCGGGTCTTCCCGCTGTCCAACTGGACCGAGCTCGACATCTGGGACTACATCCGCCGCGAGGGCATCGAGATCCCCTCGATCTACTACGCCCACACCCGCCAGGTGTTCGAGCGTGACGGCATGCTGCTGCCCGACGCGCCGGTCGTGTCGCGCGGCGACGACGAGCCGCTGTTCGAGGCCGTCGTGCGCTACCGCACCGTCGGTGACATGACCTGCACCGGCGCCGTCCAGTCGGCCGCCGCGACGGTCGAGGAGATCATCGAGGAGATCGCGGCCACCCGCATCACCGAGCGGGGCGCCACCAGGGCCGACGACCGCGCCTCAGAAGCCGCAATGGAAGACCGCAAGCGCGAGGGCTACTTCTAAGATGGACATTCTTCGTTTCGCCACCGCCGGCTCCGTCGATGACGGAAAGTCCACCCTCATCGGACGCCTGCTCTTCGACTCCAAAGCGATCTTCGAAGACCAGCTGGAGGCGGTCGAGCGCACCTCGCGCGACCGCGGCACCGAGTACACCGACCTGTCGCTGCTCACCGACGGCCTGCGGGCCGAGCGCGAGCAGGGCATCACCATCGACGTGGCCTACCGCTACTTCGCGACCCCGCGGCGCAAGTTCATCATCGCCGACACCCCGGGCCACATCCAGTACACCCGGAACATGGTCACCGGCGCCTCCACCGCCGACCTGGCCATCATCCTCATCGACGCCCGCAAGGGCGTGCTGGAGCAGTCGCGCCGCCACGCGTTCCTGACCACGCTGCTGCGGGTGCCGCACCTGGTGCTCGCGGTCAACAAGATGGACCTCGTCGACTACTCGGAGGAGCGCTTCGAGGAGATCCGCGAGGAGTTCACCTCCTTCGCCTCCAAGCTCAACGTGGCCGACCTGACCTTCATCCCGATCTCCGCGCTCCACGGCGACAACGTCGTGTCCCGCTCGGAGACCATGCCCTGGTACCACGGCAGCTCGCTTCTCCACCACCTGGAGAACGTGCACATCGCCTCCGACCGGAACCTGGTCGACGTGCGCTTCCCGGTCCAGTACGTCATCCGGCCGCACAAGACCGAGTTCCACGACTACCGCGGCTACGCGGGCCAGGTGGCCGGCGGCGTCCTGAAGCCGGGCGACGAGGTGCTTCACCTGCCCTCCGGCCTGACCAGCAGGATCGCCTCCATCGACACCTACGACGGGCCCGTCGAGGAAGCGTTCCCGCCCATGTCGGTGACGCTGCGGCTGGAAGACGAGATCGACATCTCGCGCGGCGACATGATCTGCCGGCCCAACAACCAGCCGACCGCCGCGCAGGAACTGGAGGCCATGGTCTGCTGGATGACCGACGCCACCAAGCTCGCGCCCCGCTCCAAGCTGGTCATCAAGCACACCACCCGCACCGCGCGGGCGATGGTGCGCGAGCTGCACTACCGGCTCGACGTCAACACGCTCCACCGCGACGAGACCGCGACCGGGCTCGGCCTGAACGAGATCGGGCGGGTGTCGCTGCGGGTGACGCAGCCGCTGTTCGTGGACGACTACGCGCGCAACCGGGCGACCGGCGGCTTCATCCTGGTCGACGAGACCACCAACACCACGGTGGGCGCCGGCATGGTCATCGAATCCCGCTGACCCGGGTCACCTCCGTCTGCGCCTGAGCAGGCCGTACGCGGTACGGAGGGCGGCGATGCCGGCCGCCCCCACCGCGCCGACCAGAGGTTCGCGTTCCTCCAGGGCGCTCGGCCCCACGTCCGGCAGGGCGGGGCCGGGCTCCCCGGCGCGTGCCGCCTCCAGTTGCGCCGCGAACGCCAGCCCCAGGAACAGCGCGATCGAGCTCAGGAACGCCCACAGCAGCAGCGCCATCACCGTGGTCAGCGGGCCGTAGGTGCTGCCGAACGTGCCGCTCTTGTCCGTGTAGAGGGCCAGGGCGAGCGTGAACGAGGTCCACAACACCAGCGTCACCACCGCCCCGAACGCCAGCCACGTGTGGCCGGGCTGCCGCCGCCTGGGCGCCGCCCGGAACAGCACCGACGTGGACACCAGCGCCAGCAGGAACCCCACCGGCCAGCGCACCACGTCGAACGCCAGATGTTGCCCGGAGGTCCAGCCCCACACCTGTGCCAGCGCGCCACCGATGGCGGCGCCGCCGACCATGGCCACGAAGCCGGTCACCATGAGGGCGCCGGCGGTCAGGGCCAGGATGACGGCTCTGCCGTACTTGCGGGGGAAGGGTCTGTCGCGCTCCATGCCGTAGATGCGGTTGGCGCCGCGCTCGACCTGGGCCATCGTGGACGTCAGCGAGACCAGTGAGGTGGCCAGTCCCAGCCACAGGGCCAGCGCGTCGCGCCGCGAGCCGCCGCCGAGGACGTCGATGACCGAGGCGCCCCCTTCGCCCGGCGCGAGGCGGCTGAGGGAGAGCTGGAGGACCTGGCCGAGTTGTTCCTGGTGGGTGACGGAGCTGAGGCCGACCAGGGCGATGGCGCCCGGGATGATCGACAGGCACATCTGGAACGCCAGGGCCCTGGAGTGGCTCATGCCGTCGCCGTACCGGAATCGGACGAACGAGTCATGGGCCAGGCGGCGCATGCCGTACTCGCGCAGGGTGGTCCACGCATGATCGGCGGAAAGCTCCATCGTGCGTGTTTGAGGTACTAATGTCGCGGATCCCACGCCGCACAGCTAACCACCGTGGGGGAGTCCTCGGCGACTTCGAACGTCAGGTAGATCATTTGGGCTTTCGGTGACTGCGTGATTACTCCGCGCTACTGTCTCCCACGTTCCGTATTCACGAGGTTAGGTCCCTGTCCGTGACTGACCGTTCGCCCGCCCCCGGGGTGATCTTCCTGGGCGGCCTTGGCCGCAGTGGCACCACGCTGCTGGAGCGGTTGCTCGGCGAGTCGCCGGGCGTGACCGCGCTGGGCGAGGTGGCCCATCTGTGGGCCAGAGGCGTGCTCGCGGGGGAGCCGTGCGGGTGCGGTGTGGGGTTCGCGGCGTGTGACTTCTGGCGGCGGGTGGGGGAGCGGGCGTTCGGCGGATGGTCGCCGATGCTGGCCGAGCGGGTGCTGGGGCTGCGCGACCGCGTCGACCGGACCCGGCGCATCCCTCGCATGGGGCATCCCGACCTCGACGAGTACGTGCGCGCCTATCGCCGCGTCTACACGGCCGCGGCCTCGGTTGCCGGGGCTCGGCTGGTCATCGACTCCAGCAAGCACGCCTCGCTGGCGTGGTGCCTGGCCGCCGGGGGCGTGGCTGTGCACGTCGTCCATGTGGTGCGCGATCCGCGGGCGGTGGCCCATTCCTGGCGGCGCGACGTCGAACGCCCCGAGGACGGGCGGCCCATGACCCGCTGGGGCCCGATCCGCACCTCCCTTCACTGGACTGCCCAGAACCTCGCGCTCGACCTGCTGGCGCGGCGCGGAGCGCCGGTCACCCGGGTCCGATACGAAGATCTGCTCGCCGACCCGCGCGCGACCCTCACCGGGCTGGCCGTGCGTCTCGGTCTCGACCCTGCCTTCCCGCACCTGGACGGCTCGCTCGCGACCCTGGGCCCGGCCCACACGGCGTCGGGCAACCCGATGCGGTTCGCCGTCGGCCAGGTCAGGCTGACCAGGGACGACTCGTGGAACACCGGCATGCCCCGCCACCTGGTCGCCGCCCTGACCAAACCCCTCATGCGCCGGTACGGCTACCGCCCCGGCGGCACTGGGCCTGGCGGTCCGGCCGGCGACCACGCCGGCGATCTGAACGGCGGCGTCCCGATGCGGGGCGGGGAGGAGGCGGAGTGAGTGCGTCCATCGGCGTGGTGATCCCCACCCGGGGCAACCGGCCCGAGCAGTTGCGGGCGGCGACCAAGGCGGCGCTCGACCAGGCGTACCCCGGGACCATCGACCTGGTCATCGTGGTCGACGGGACGTCACCGGAGAAGGTCGCCGAACAGGTGGCCGACGTGATCGCGCCCCGCGACGCCACGGCCGGGCACCACCGGGTCCGCGTGCTGCCCAACCGGCTCAGCCCCGGCCTGCCCGGCGCCCGCAACACCGGCATCGCCGCCTGCGACACCGACCTGATCGCCTTCTGCGACGACGACGACATGTGGCTGCCGGGCAAACTCGCCGCCCAGGTAGGCCGGTTGGAGCCGGGGGCCGAGTTCGCCTCCTGCGCCATCGAGATCGCGTACGGCTCCCGCCGCGTACCCAGGCTCGCCGGAACCGACCGCGTCACCAAGGCCGACCTGATCCGGTCGCGGATGGTGATGGTGCACAGCTCGACGTTCCTGTTCCGGCGCGGGTCGCTGTGGGTCGACGAGAGCGCCCCCGGCGGCCAGAACGAGGACTGGGACCTCGCCCTGCGCGCCGCCCGGCGGCAGCCGATCGTCCACGTCGACCGGCCGCTCGTCCGGGTCGCCTGGGGCGCCTCCCACTACGTCGCCCGCTGGGCCGACCGCATCGCCGGGCTGGAGTGGATGCTTGCCCGGCACCCCGAACTGGCCGTGGATCCGCGCGGCGCGGCGCGGATCTACGGTCAACTCGCCTTCCACAACGCCGCACTGGGGCGGCGCCGGGAGGCTGGACGCTGGGCGCTGCGTACCTTCGCCGCCCGGATCGGCGAGCCACGCGCACCGATCGCGCTCGCCGTGGCCGCCGGGCTGATCCCGGCCTCGGCGGTCCTATCCCTGCTGCACCATCGGGGGCACGGCATTTGACCACCCGAGACCTCACCCACCCCACCTCCCCGGACCCCGGTCCCCCGGAGCCATCCCCCGCTGCCCCGACCTCCGGCCGTGCGGAGCCACCCCCTGCTGCCTCGATCTCCGGCTCTGCGGTGCCGCACCTGGCGTCCTCGGGCCTTGATGTCGCGGACGTGCGCCTTCCCGCCCTTCCCCGCCAGCGCACCGAACCCCCACCACCCACACCCCAGACCGACCTCCAGCACCCCGCCGACGACCTGTCGGCAACTGCCCAGGCCGACCCTCAGCGTCCCGCCGGCGGTTCGCTCACGGCTCGGGTCGGCCCTCAGGGCCTTGCTGGCGGTTCGCTCACGGCTCGGGTCGGCCCTCAGGGCCTTGCCGGCGGCCCGTCCACGGCTTGGGTCGACCCTCAGCGCCCCGCCGGCGGCTCGCCTGACCCGGGCACCGCTCCTGACCTGGGCACTGCTCCCCACCCGGGCGCTCCTCACGCGAGCGACAGCGGTCACCCGGATTCCGCGGGTCATGCGGGTGGTGCGGATTGTCCGGGCGGCACGGCCCGCGTTGGGGATGGGGCTGCGGGGGGTGGCAGGCATCGGAGCAGTCCGCATGTGGTGCCGAGGGTTGGCCGGGGTGGCCAGGAGCTGCCCGTTGGGGCGTTGGAGGTGCTCCGGCGGGTCAAGGGGAGCGACACCGCGCGGCCGTACGAGAGGGAACGGCATGTTTGCACACCCTCCACGGCCGACCAGGCCGGGCGGGTGGTCGTCGGTGGGGTGGCGGTTGATCCGCTGACCGAGCGGCAGGTCGTGGAGCGGGTGGCGGCCGAGCTGGCGGCCGGGCGGGGTGGGCACATCATCACCCCGAATGTGGACATCTGCAGGACCGTCGCCAAAGACGAGGCGCTGCGTCGGCTCGTACATGAGGCCGAGGTCGTGGTGGCCGATGGGATGCCGCTCGTGTGGGCGTCTCGGCTCATCGGGGTGGCGTTGCCGGAGCGGGTGACCGGCGCGGATCTGATCTGGTCGCTCAGCAAGATGGCGGCGCGGAAGGGGTTCTCGATCTACCTGCTGGGCGGGCCGCCAGGGGTGGCGCGGCAGGCGGGAGAAGAGCTCAGTAGCTGCCATCCCCGGTTGAACGTCTGCGGGTACGATGCGCCGCCGTTCGACTTCGACGTGACCGCTCAAGGGCGGGACGGGGTGCGGGCGCGGGTCGTGGCGGCCGGGCCGAAGCTGGTGTTCGTGGGCCTCGGCTTTCCCAAGCAGGACCTGCTGATCGAGGAACTGCGGCCGGAACTGCCGGGCGCGTGGTTCGTGGGCTGCGGGTCGGCGATCGCGTTCGCGGCGGGAACGGTTCACCGTGCGCCGGACTGGATGCAGAGCCTGGGCCTGGAGTGGCTCTACCGGCTGACGAGCGAGCCGGGACGGCTGGCGAAGCGCTACCTGGTGGACGACCTGCCCTTCGCCGCCCGCTTGCTGGGTGGATGCCTGGTCCACTACATCAGGCGCCGCGCGAGGTGAGATGGCGGACGCGGCTCATCTCCTCGGAGGTGAGCCCGCGGGTGGCGTTGTGGAGGGCCTGGCGGGAGTTCATGGGGCGGTACGCGGTCCTGGACACGCCGGTCCAGGCGAAGCCCCGCTCGGCGCTGCCCTCCGCCAGGCAGGCGCGGGCGACGTGGTGCTCGGCGGCCGGGGTCCAGGTCAGGTTGGCGTAGGAGTACAGGGCACGGAAGCCGTTCACGGGGTCGGCGGCCAGTTTGTCGTAGGAGACCTGGAGGACGTCCGGGGTCTTGTCGAGGACGGCCCGGGTGACCCGCCACAGGGCGGCGGCCTTGGCCAGGTGGTCCTGGGAGCCGATCAGGGGGCGTAGTTCCTCCACCTCGGGGTGGTCGCGGACCAGGAGCGGCTGTTCGAGCAGTTCGTGGAAGTAGACGGTCCAGCTGAGCCGCCGCCAGCTGGCCGCGAACGCGACCGGGTCGCGGACGAGCGCGATGACCCGGCAGCCCAGCCTCCTGGCGAACCAGCCGGCCGACAGTACGGCGAACGGGTCGTCCAGCAGCGCTCGCCTGCCGGTCAGGCGGCCGTGGGTGAAGGCGGCGCCGTAACGGATCATTCTGGCCAGGTCGTACGGCGAGCGGTTCGCGCGCAGTTCGGCCAGGAACCGGTAGCGCAGGCGGACGGTGTCGCGGAAGGCGGGCAGCCAGTCGGCGGCGTTGTCATCACAGATGTACTGGAACCGGTGGGTAACGCTGGCGCGTAGCACGCCGGGGCAGCGGCCGGGCGGGTGTTGCGGGTTGAGCGGCTCGTTGACGTAGACGAGTTCGCCGCCGGCGGCCAGCATCTTGCCGACCCAGCTCGTCCCACTGCGAGGCAGCCCGGTGACCAGGATCGGAGTCATCGCGTGGCCCACGGGGCGGCTTGGGTGCGTCCGGTGATCGTGCTCGGGATCATGTGGTGGCCCAGGTTCGGGGGCGTAGCGCTGCGTGAGGCTGTCCGGTGATGGCGCGCGGGGTCGCATGGTGGCCCGGACTTGGGGTGTGGGGGATCGTGCTCGGGATCATGTGGTGGCCCAGGTTCGGGGGCGTAGGGCGGTCAGGCTGTGGCGGCCGAAGGGGTGGAGGCCGTAGCGGCGGTGGAGTTGCCAGAGCGGGAGCAGGTTTTTGACGATCACGCCGCCGGACCAGCCGAGCACCGCGCCGACGGCTCCGTGTGACGGGATCAGCGCCAGGTCGAGCGCCAGCGTGCAGGCGATGGCGGCGACCAGGTTGAGGAGGCTTGAGGTGGTGTGTCCGGCGGCGGTGAGCACCACGTCGACCATCCCGCACGCGGTGGCCAGCATCATCGTCGCGGACAGGATCAGCGCCACGGGTACCGCCGCGCCGTACTCCTGGCCGAAGATCCGCAGCAGCCACGGCGCGACGGCCGCGTAACCGAGCCAGACGGGCCAGGTCAGCAGCACCAGCCACATGGTCGTGGCCTGGTAGAGCTCGCGGGCGCGCACCAGGTCACCGCGGGCGAGCGCCTGGATGAGCCGGGGCTGCGCGGCCTGGGCGAGGCCCTGGTTGGCGAGCTGGCCGATGACCTTGAACCGGGTGGCGGCGGTGTAGACGGCGGCAGGGGCGGGCCCGGCCAGCGCCGCGACGACCACGATGTCGAGCCGCTGGAAGATCGCCTGGATCGCGCCGGCCGCCGACCGCGGCGCGGTGTAGCGCCACAGGTCGTGCCCGGTCCCGGGCAGGTAGGGGGTGCGCGGCAGCCGCCCGCGCAGGCTGAACCCCGCCAGCACCAGCACCACCGGGTACGGCACCGCCCAGGCCGCCAGCAACCACCCTTCCGGAGAGCCCACCAGGGCCGAGCCCCCCGCCGATCCCACCAGGGCCGATCCCTCCGATGAGCCTCCCGCCGATCCCACCAGGGCCGAGCTCCCCGATGAGCCTCCCGCCGAGCCCACCAGGCCTGAGCCCTCCGACGGGCCCCCCGCCCAGCCCATCAAGGCCGATGAGCCCCCGGCCAAGCTCTCCGGCGAACCTGTGGGCAACCACCCGCGTGTCCACGCCAGACAGGTCGCGGACACGAGGACGAGCTGGGCGACGGGCAGCAGGATGCCGTCGAACAGGACGGTAGGCCGCATCACGCCGAACCCGCGCGTGGCCGCCAGCAGGATGTCCGCGGCGACCATGACGGGCAGGACCAGCGCGACAATCCCCAGCTGTGGATGGAGAACGACACCCGCGACCGACGCCAGCACCACTCCCGGCACCAACGCCGCCCTGACATATCCGGAAATGCCGCGATACTCAAAGGTCTTCGCCCGCGCGATGAAGAAGATCAGCCCGTTGCCCGCGTCCAGCTTGGCCACCCCGGCGACCATCAGCGCCAGCGCCACCGCGGTGAAGAACGACCCGGCAACCGACACCTCGAAGGCCCTGGTCACCAGCACCACGAGCACGAACTGCGCCACCGCCCCCGCGGCCGCCCCGGTGAGCCCCGCCGCGCCGCCCCTGGCCACCCGGCGCAGCGACGCCCGCCGTACCCCGGTCACTGGCGCCATGACGGATCACCGCCCAGCCATCGCACGAGCTGCTGGTCGTAGACCTCGAAGTGGTCGCGCAGGGTCTGCCGCAGCGACTCCGCGACCGGCTTGGGGAGCGGACGCCCGTTGTGCCGCTCGAACACCGGATTGCCCAGACGCGGGACTCCCAGGAACTCCAGCACCCGGTCATAGATCCGCTCGGGCGTGCGGAAGAAGCGGTGGCTGTCGATCACCAGGATGCGGTCCTGCCCGAACAGCGGCTCCAGGCGGTCGAGCTGCTCGGCGTAGCGGCCGCGGGCCAGGTAGGCGTGGTGGCGGTGGGAGTGGTGGACGGCCTCCGGTCGGCGGCGCAGCAGTTCCTCGGCGCCGGCCAGCCGCTTGTCCTCCAGCTCCACCGCGTACTCGAAGTGCGACTCCGTCTCGAAACCGCGTGCCAGCTCGTGCGCATGGGCCGAGCAGGCCCGCTCCACGGGGTCGCGCACGAGCACGATCAGCTTCACCTCCGGCAGGTCACGGGCGATGCGCTCACCGGCCAGCGGATGGAACAGGTAGTACGGCGACGACTCGAACGCCAGCGGCCGGTGCCCGTGCTTGCGCGCCAGCAGTGCCGCGCCCACCTTCAGCGGAAAGTGGCCCTGGTACCAGGACATGCCGCGCCCGTGGTTCACGTCGAAGTAGTGCACGCCCTTGTGCAGCACCGGCTTGAGCAGCAGCGGATGCTGCGCCAGCGCGCGGTAGAGCGAGGTGGTGCCGCACCGCTGCGCGCCGACGATCAGGAAGGAGGGCAGGATCCGCCCGGCCGAGGTGAATCTGCCCGTGGTCCGCGAGACGGCGAGCACCGATTGCTTCATCGCGTTCATGTGAGCAGCTCCTGGGAGTCGACGAGCGGGTTGAGCCAGGTGCTCGGCGGGCCGAGCGGCTCGTGGCCGTCGGCGGCGTGCCGGTCGGCCAGCGCGATCAGGTAGAACAGGGCGGTCTGCCTGGCGACGGCGGCGCTCAGCCCGAGCGGCGCCAGCACGCCCACGGCCTGGGCCAGGCAGGCGCGGGCGGCGGTGGGCGCGTCCATCCTGCGCAGCGCGCGCTGGAAGAGGTGGTGAAGGGCGTCGAAGCCGTACGGCACGCCGATCTCGTACCGTTCCCAGTCCCAGACCAGCAGGCGGCCGTCGGCCGACGGGCAGATGTTCCACGGGGAGAGGTCACCGTGCCAGGCGTGCTCGGTGCCGCCGGTGGCGGCGATCTCCTTGACCGCCCGCGCCAGCAACGTCGCCGGCACCCGGCCCCGTCCCGTGACCGGCAGCGGCGACAGCGCCAGCACCGACAGATCCCGCCAGCGGGAGTGGTGGAGGACGGTCGGCGGCTGGATCGTCTTCAGCGGCAGGTCGGCCAGCCGCTGGAGCGCGCCGGCCTCGTTGGCGATCAGTTCCTGGGCACGTGGGGTATCGCCGATCTTGACGAAGGCGATCAGCCCGGACTCGGTGTGCGCCTCCAGGATCGGCTTGCGGTTGGCGCGCCTGGCCGGCCGTACGTGCAGGACGGTCTCGACCCGGACGCCGAAGACCTCGCTCAGGTACGCCGAGATCGACCCCTCGACCGGAACCATCACCCTGGGCCCGAGCGCGGCGTGCCACCACCGGCGCGGCGCCAGCCGCCTGGGCAGCAGCGCGTGCGGCAGCAGACTGTACGGCTGAGGCGACCCGTGACCGGGAAACAGCACCCTGACGGTCTGCCCCAGATAGCGCAGCCGGATCTTCGCGTCGTTCATGTCGTGTTCCTCCACAGGAGGGCGAAGGAGATGAGGTAGAGGCTGAGCGGCGTGACCAGGCCGTCGTAGACGAACATGTAGAACAGCACGAGCAGCATCACCAGCACCCCGGCCAGCCCCACGGGGCTGCGGTCGCGCCAGTGACGTCGCACCGCGCCGGCGAAGAAGGCCACGTAGAGGACGGCGCCGGTGACGCCCTGGGTGATGAGCAGCAGCCAGAGCTGCCCGTCGCTGCCCAGCGGAGGATGGCCGCAGCCGGCGCACCAGTCGGTCTTGCCGGTGGTGATCGTGCGGTGGTTGCCGGTGGCGTTGCGCGTGTTGCCGAAGCCGATCACGGGGGAGTGGGCGGCGGCCTCGATCGTCGCCGAGACGGTGAACGCCCGGATGTCGTTGGAGTGCGGGTTGTCCAGGCGCTGGATGACCAGCGCGGCCAGTGGGCTGAGCGCGAAGGCCAGCGCTGCGGCGGCGGCGATCGCGCAGACGGTGAGCCTGGTCCGGCCGCCGACCCGGACCACGAGGTAGAGGGCGGCCAGGCCGAGCCCGATCCACAGGCCGCGGTTGAGCGAGTACACGACGGGGACGGCGGCCAGGCAGATCAGCACCACGGCTGCCGCCTTGCGGTGCCGCCCGCCGTACACCCACCAGCCGACCACGAACCAGACCAGCAGGATCGACAGGTTGCTGCCCCAGGCGTTGGCCCATTCGAAGGGGGCCTCGGGGCGGGGCAGGCCGTAGCCGAGCACCTTCTGCGTCTGGGCGGCGGTGGGGTGGATGAGGTTCTGCACGAAGGAGTTGTCGGCGATCCAGCCGGGCAGCACGTACTCGACCGGCGAGGTGTAGGCGAACTTCGGGAACAGGACGCCGAGCAGCCCGCCGGCCACCGTCCAGACGAACAGCACGCCCAGCATCCGCACCAGCCGCAGCTGCGACAGCTCCTGTTTCGTGAGGTTGCCCAGGTAGAGGACGACGACGAACAGGGAGGCGTAGAGCGCGAACCGCATGCCGTAGCCGATCAGCCGCCCCGGCCCGAGGCCGCCGTAGGTGCCGGGCGGCGCCTCGGCCAGCGCCAGGCCGCTGACCAGGTAGCCGGCCAGCAGCAGCACCCACAGCCCCGCGCCGCGAGGCAGCCTGATGGGCCGGCGCCGCCACAGGATGACCGCCATCGGCACCGCCATCACCACGACCGACAGCCCGCCGAAGCCCAGGGCCCACCACACGGGGTAGCCGACGAGAAGCGCGGCGATCGGCCACGCAGGATCCTTCACGGCTTGGGGCCCGGAGTGTCGGTGACGGCGGGCATGGGGGTGGTCTCGGGTTCCGGCGCGGGCGCGGGGACGACGAGCTTGTCGAGGGTCTGCGACAGCTTCGGCAGCGCCCTGGACTTCGCCGGCGGTGCCGGGAGGTCGCCCGTGCAGGTCACCGCGCCGATGATCGGCACGTTGTGCCTGCTCAGATGGCGTACGGCTGCCGCGACGTCCCCGCCCGCCGCCTTGCGCAACGTGATCAGGAGGATCGCCGCGTCGGCCTTGGCCAGGTCGTTCACGTCCTCGCCGCTGAGCACCGACAGCGGGGCACGGGCGGACAGCGGGACGGCCAGGGCGTGGGCGCCCGGACCCGGCGGAACCACCCTGACCAGCAGTCGCTTGCCGGGACATGCCGCGACCACCGAGGAGGCCAGGTCGTGGAGCGTGCCCTTGTCCAGGACCTTGACCTGATCGGACAGGTCGGCCAGGACGGCGACGCCGGTCAGCCGCTCGACGTCGGCGGCGCGGCGCAGCCGGGTGTCGAGCCGGTCGCGGCCGTAGGCGGCGGCGGAGCCGGACAGCAGGCCGAGCATGAGGCCCGCGCCGAGATACAGCGGCAGGCTGGGGGCACTGGGCGCGGTCGGCGTGGCCGCCTCGCTGATCACCGTGCCCGGCGTGATGGCGACCGTCTTCAGGCTGTCGTACTTCATCGTCAGGCTGAGGGCCTGCCGGTTGAGCACGCTCTGCCGGTGGGTGGCGACGGCGTGGCCGGCGGTGCCCCTGCGCAGCTTGGTCACCTGCTCGGCGGTGTCGCCGAGGGCGGAGTTGACCTGTTTGAGCTTGGCCAGGAGCGCCTTCTGCTGGGCGGCGAGCGCGGTCTGCGCGGATTCGGTGCGATGGGTCAGATACGCCTGCCCGTAGGCCCGCGACTGCGCGACGGCCGTCAGCGGGTCCGCCGCGGTGACCGCGATCGCCAGCACCGAGGAGTTGGGCGGCACGCTCACCTCGGCCGGCTCGGCCACCGGGACCTTGAGCGCCGTCGCCGTCATGGCCGCCACGACGGCCGACTGCGCGACCCGCGCCTCGGTGTCGAGATTGAGCGCCTCGCGCTGACGGCTGGTGACCTGGTTGTTCTGCTCCTGGACGCCGACCGGGGCGACCAGCACCTCGGTGGTCGCGGTGTAGGCGGGTGGTACGAGCCTCCAGAGGCCGAGCGCGGCGGCGACCGCGGCCAGCAGGCAGCCGGTGAAGAGCAGCTTGCGCCTGCGGAGCAGCGACAGGTGCTCCGCCAGGTCCGTGCCGGAGCTACGGGCCTGGACGGCCGGCGGCGGGCTCATGGAAGTGTTTACCCCGTGCTTCCGATCGGCGACTCTGCGTCACTATAGGGCGCGCGGATATTGCCCCGTTTGAATACGGAAGATTTTCTCCGGTACGGCTCCGCCATCCGCCCGGAAATGTCCCAAGATAATAGGGAAATGCCACTCAAAATCGGGCGAAAGGAATTGGCGGCGGAGTGGATTCCGCGGTGACTGATCGGCGCTCTCGGCAAGCTCGGTTCCCCGAGTGTACCTGCGATTTCCCGCGCATCGAACCACCTCGACAGTGGGGAACCGGGAAGGTGGCACTGGCTGAAAGTGTCGGCCGGCCGTGGCAAAGTTGCAACGTTGTTTTACCCCGGGGTGGGGGTCCCGGGAGGAAGGACAAAGGGGTCGACGTGTTTCAACGGGGAATTCTCATTAAAAGCCGAAAAATCGGGATGAGGGTGCTGCTTATCGGCGCCCTCCTGCCGGTCGCGGCCTGCGGCGGCGCCGAGGGCGTCCGCGATCCGGGCACCGGCGACGCCGCCCGGGTCAACGGACGGCTGGGCATCGGGAGGTCGCCCGCCTGCGCGGTCACGGCCAAGCTCATCCCGTCGTGCGGCGCCTGGTGGGGCATGGCGCCCGAGATCTTCACCGGGCTGCCGGTCGGCAGGGCCGTACACAAAGCGGAAGAGCGGATGGGCGCGACCGCCGACATCGTGCACGTCTACCACCGGGGGAAGGAGCTGTTTCCCACGGACAAGGAGGTCGAGCTCGCCCGAGACCCCCTCAAACCGCGCATGCTGCTCATCAACTGGAAGCCCTCGTTCGAGCACACGTGGGCCGAGATCGCCGACGGCGCGCTCGACCGCAGGATCGACCGCCTGGCGGCGCACGTCCGCGACACGTTCCCCGAGCGCTTCTTCCTCACGGTCCACCACGAACCGGAGAACGACGTCGTGCCCTCCGCGGGCTCCGGCATGCAGGCGGCCGACTACGCCGCGATGTACCGGCACGTGGTGCTCCGGCTGCGGGAGAAGGGCGTGAAGAACGCCATCACCGTCATGACCTACATGGGCGCGCCCAACTGGGCGGCCAAGTCCTGGTTCCAGAACCTGTACCCGGGTGACGACGTCGTCGACTGGGTCGCCATGGACCCCTACGCCGACGACAACGTCCGCGACCTGGCCGGACTGGTCAACAAGACCCGCAAGGACTACCCCGGCTGGCCGGGCTTCTACCGGTGGATGCAGTGGCGCTTCCCCGGCAAGCCCATCATGGTCGCCGAATGGGGCGTCTTCGAGCGCTGGAGCGACCGCGCGTTCAAACGTGCCTTCTACGAGTCGGTCCGGGCCCAGATCAAGCACTATCCGCAGATCAGGGCGCTGGTCTACTTCGACTCCCCGAAGGCGCCGCGCGGCGACACGCGCTTCGACACCACCCCTGAGGGCCGCCGAGCCTTCACCGACCTGGCCCGCGACCCCTACTTCCGTTCCACCCGGGTCCCGCGCCCCTGAACGTCAGCGGATCCAGCGCCCGGCGCGCATGGTGTCCAGCACCCGCGACACCGCCGCCTCGATCGAGAGGTGCGTGGTGTCGATCGTGAGGTCGGCGTCCTCGGGCTCCTCATACGGATCGGAGACGCCGGTGAACGACGGGATGGCGCCGGAGCGGGCCTTGGCGTACAGGCCCTTGCGGTCGCGCCGCTCGCACTCCTCCAGCGGGGTGGCCACGTGGACCAGCAGGAAGTCCGCCCCGACCCCCTCCACCATGGCCCGCACCTCGTCCCGGGTCCGTGCGTAGGGGGCGATCGGGGCGCAGATGGCCAGGCCGCCGTGCCGCGCGGTCTCGGCGGCGACGAAGCCGATGCGCCGGATGTTGAGGTCGCGGTCCTCCTTGGAGAACGTCAGTCCCTTCGACAGCAGGTGCCGCACCACGTCCCCGTCGAGGTAGGTGATCGTCCTGCCGCCCTCTTCGAGCAGGGCGTCGCGCAGCCCGCGGGCGATCGTGGACTTCCCCGAACCGGACAGACCAGTGAAGAACACCACCAGCCCGCGCCGGTGCGGCGGTCCGGGGATCTTCACGGGTTCCGGGCCGGCCAGGTGCTCGGTGGCTCCGTAGGCGGCGGCGACGTGCTCGCGTAGTTCGAGGTCGAGCTCGGGTTCCTCGCGCGGCGCGAGTGGCACGGGGACGACGAGGGTGTCCTCGGGGAGCTGGTTCTTGGCCTTGAGTGCGGCTCGCACGACGGCCGGGCCGGCTTCGCCGTACGCGAGAGGAAGAAGGAGGATGCGCGCGCCGAGCTCCTTGGCGGTGGCGACGACCTCACCGAGGTCGTCGAGAGGGCCGCGCATCGTGACCGCGAGCGTCTCGCGCCCGCCCAGCTCGGCGCGGACCTGCTCAGGGGTACGGCGCAGCCGCGCGAACGGCCCGTGCTCCGGCGGGTTGAGGCTCCTGAGCGGCCCGGTGGCGCCCTGCCCGGTCACGGTGACCACGGCCAGCGGCAGGCCTTCCGGGTCGAGAAGGGTGACCTCGTCGCCGGGTCCGGCCTGCTCGGGCAGGTGGAGCGCCACCGGCGCCGGCCAGGGCGTACCGTCGGCCAAGGTGCCGCGCTCCTCGACGGAGTGCAGGTCGTCGTGCCCGAGGAAGCCCTTGAGCGGCTCGAAGGCCCCCGACAGGAGAAGCTCGAGATCGGCGAGTTCGCGCTCGTCTGGGGTGAACTCCACGTATTCCATCCCAAGTGAATCGGTAGGAAGGAACTCTAGCGTGCGGCAGGCATAGCGGGACGGTGCATGCGGCGTCTCAGGGGTGACCCATTGGAGGTGAACGTGGACGAACCAGCCTTCCGCGAGTTCGTCGCGGCACGGTCTCCAGCCCTGATGCGGCTGGCGTTCCTGCTGACCGGCGGTGACCAGCACGCGGCGGAGGACCTGGTGCAGATCGCGCTGTCCAAACTCGCGGGGAAATGGCGGCGCGTGAGCACGCCCGAGGCATATGTACGCCAGATCATGTACCGCCAGCAGGTGAGCTGGTGGCGCGCGGCCGGACGGCGACCGGAGGTGGTGCGCCCGGAGGTGCCCGACCTGGCGGAAGCGGACGCCACCCACCAGAGCGAACTGCGCATGGTCTTACGCGGCGCGCTGGCCAGGCTGACCCCGCGGCAGCGGACGGTCGTGGTGCTGCGCTACTTCGAGGACCTGCCCGACCACGAGGTGGCCAAGGTGCTGGGCTGCTCGGTCGGGACCGTGCGGAGCACCGCACACCGATCGCTCGCCAAGTTGCGGGAGCTCTTCCCGGAGCTGGAGGTAGTGGGATGACGAATAAGTTGCGCGAGGTGATGGGCGAGTGGGCCGACGAGGTCCAGGTGCCGCACGACCTGGCCGACCGGGCGCTACGGCGGCGTGCCCGGCGACCCTGGGTCTACGGCGCGCTGGCGGTGGGGGTCGCGGCGGCGCTGGCCGTGGTGGCGATGATCGTGCCGGGAGAGGGAGACATCGTGATCAAGCCCGCGACCGAGGTGACGTTGCCCGCCAGGCCGTCACCGGCGCCGACGGACGTGCGGACGGACGTGGACAACGTCCCGCCCAGGAACATGATCGCGGCGGGGAACTACGCGATCTCCTCATACTTCGTGTACACGACGGAGAAACTGGGCGGCCGTTGGGAGCGGCGCCGCCATACCTGGTGGCTGCTGAACCCCCGGACCGGCACCTATGAGAAGACCCCCTACGCGTGGCTGGACGTGGCGCCCGGCCTGCAGGTGGCCGCCGTGCTCGAAGGCGAGGTGATGGGGCGCAGGATCGGCATACTCGACCTGAACACCGGGCAGTTCCTGACCTGGATCGAGCTGGACCAGGACGTCATCGGCCTGAAGTGGTCACCCGACGGCACGAAGCTGCTGGCCACCGCCTACACCGAGTACCCCATGCGCTGGAAGCGGATTGACCCCAACACCACAACGGAGGAACCGACGACCCGCACCGGCTTCTACGTCGTGGACGTGCCGACGAAAAGGGTGGCGTTCCGCCCCATGCCCATCGACAGGAACATCCTCCCCAACGGCTCGCAGAATTTCTCCTGGAGCCAGGACGGCACGCTGGTCTGGGAGGGCCGCGGCGGCCAGCCGAACCGTGTGTACTTCACCCTCGACGGACGTCCGCACGAGGCGCCCCAGGAGGAGTACTCCAGCGGAGGCGTCACTGCGCTGTCGCCCAACGGCGCCCTGCTGCTCGGCGACGCCGGCCTGCCCACCTCGATCACCGACAAGGCGACCGGCCGCGTCGTCGGCAGGCAGCGGGCGCTGCAACTCCACGCATGGGCCGACGACGAGAGCGTCCTTGGCCTGCGATGCGCGGGCGAATGTGACAACGAGTTTCATTCGGCGCTGACGCTGATGGGCGTGGACGGCTCGATGAAGCAGCAGCTCAGCGGCTACAAGGACGAGACGAAGGAGGACCCCTGGGTCTGGGTGCTGACGCCTAGATGAGCCGGGCGAAGTGGTTCTGGGGCTTGCGGATGACCATCGTCACCTCGTCGTGAGCGGACGGGAGGCGGCCGCGCGTGAGTTTGTCCACGAGCGCGACGGCCGCGCTCCCGATCCGCCCCATGGCGGGGCCGGTGGTCGCCGTCTGATCGTCGGTGATCATCAGGCCGCGGGTGAGGCAGAAGGCGTGCATGCCGTCGCGCGAGGTGATCGGCTCGTACACCGCCGGCAGCGGCCCCGGAGTGCCCTCGGCGACCAGCCGCTTCCAGAGCAGCGAACGCAGCCACGACGGAACGGCCCGATCGCACCACCCGTAGGCGGAACGCCGATCGCGCATCCTGAGCAGCACCAGCCCGCCCGGCCGCAGGGCCTGGAGCATGCGGTCGAGAACCAGCTCGGCATGCTGGATCCGCTCCAGCAGAAACGTCAGCTGGATCACGTCGAACGACCGCGGCGGCATCGGCACCGACCGCATGTCACCCAGCGCCCACGAGGCCAGGTCCTGCCGCCCCTCGACGACCGCCCGGACAGCCGGCAGCTCCTCATCGACCCCCGTGACCCTGGTCTCCATGCGCTCCAGAAGGAGCGGCTCGTCACGCGCGCACCCGGCGATGAGAATGTCGAGCCGCCGCCCCAACTGCTCGGTCCACTGCTCGCGGATCCGCTGACCAAACAGGTCGCCCCGCAGAGCGACCGCACGCACCTCTGACATGTCACCAACAGTAATCACTCGATCGCTCTTAGTTGCGCATTTCTCCTCTCTTCCCAGCCCCCTTTCCCCCACGACCCCCGTTCGCCCGCTTCCACCACCCCTGCACGCAACCTCCCGCCCACTGCCTCCCGTCCTGCGCCAAAGCTCCCGCGCGGTGCCCGACCGCGCCTCCGCCACCCGTCCGCCTCGCGCCGCGTCTTTGCTCAAGCCGGTCCGTTGTGGCAGGGCGCCTTGGTTCCCCTCGCGTCTCGTTCCACGCCCATCCGTTACGGCAAGCCGCCCCCACGCCCCCCGCCGCCATGGGCGCGCCTCCGTGCAAGGTCGCCCGGCAGCCGGACAAACGCGCCGCCGCGACGACGCCTGTTTCACCACCCGCGCGGAAACCACGAACTGGGAGCGCGCGGAAGCCGTGCACCGGGACCGAGCGGAAGCCGTGAACCGGAGGCCAGCAGAAGCCGTGCACCGGGACCGAGCAGAAGCCGTGAACCGGAGGCCAGCAGAAGCCGTGAACCGGGACCGAGCAGAAGCCGTGAACCTGACCTGAGCGGAAGCTGTGAATCGGGACCGACTCGTAACGCGGCAAGTAGGGATAAATCTGGTGAAATGTCGGAGTGGAGACGCTGAAGGACCTCCTTGACGGCGTGGCGGCCGGACAACTGCCCGCTCCCGACGGAGCCGTGGACCTCCTCCCGCAACCCACCACCCGAGACCTGGGCATCATCGCCTTCACCGCCCACACCGTGGTCTTCGCCGACCTTCACCCCATCTGGCTGCGCGCCCGCCTGCCGGAAGGCGACCTGTCGGCGCCGCTGAACCCGCCCTTCCTTCGCGCCCTGGAACGCAAGACAGGCCGCCGCGTGGACGGCCTGGACATGCTCCTCCTCGCCCAGCCCCTGCCCGGCCCCCCGGCGGCCGCCCTGGCCGAGGTCACCAGCCGCGCCCACCCGAGGGTCGCGCGAGCCCACCGCCACCGCGACGGCGTACGCGCGTGGGGCTGCCAGGGGGGCCTCCTCGTCCTGGGCCGAGGCGTGGCGGGCCGCTGGGAGGCCGCCGTGGAGATCGCCCCCGAACACCGGGGCAGAGGCCTGGGCCGCACCTTGGCCACCGCCGCCCGCCACCTGACCCCGGAACCCGTCTGGGCCCAGGTCGCCCCGGGCAACGCCGCCAGCGTCCGCGCCTTCCTCGCCGCCGGCTTCCTCCCCATGGGCTCAGAAGCCCTCCTCCCCCCACCCGACTAACCCCCACCCGACCTAACCCCAACCCCGAACCCCCAACCCCAACCCCCAACCCCGAACCCCCGAACCCCAACCCCCAACCCCCAACCCCGAACCCCCGAACCCCAACCCCCAACCCCGAACCCCGAACCCCGAACCCCAACCCCCAACCTCAAGCGGTCCGCCACTTTGCCCGCCTGCCGTTCGGGTTCATCCGCTGATCTCTCGCGGTGACCTGCCAAGCGGGGTTGCCACCGGGAGCTGGCTGCCTGGGCACGACGCGCCACCTGGATGCGGGGCGGCGCGGGTGGTGAACGGGCGCCGTTACGGCGGTGCGTATGTCCGACTGCCGGGCGACCTTGCACGGACGTTTCGCCCGCGTCGGTGGGAGGCGGTGGTGTGGCGCAGCCGTAAGGGATGGGCCGGACGCGAGGAAGCGCGGCGGGGCAGGAGCAGACCACGGGATGTGCAGTCGGCGAGGAGAAGGGGAGGCAAGGGAGGCAAGGGACGGGGAGATGAGGGGACGAGAGGGCGGGAGGAGGGGACGAGAGGGCGGGAGGCGGGGACCGGGGGGAGGGAGGCGGGGACCGGGGGGAGGGGCAGGAGCCACAGCGAAGAAGACAGGACCCACAGCGAAGAGGAGATGGGGCGGGGAGGGGATTGGGGGCGGACAGTAGGGTGGGGGTGACCCCCGCGACCGATGCAGGCCGGGGGTAGTCGTGTTGCCCCGGGCTGGGGTGATCATGTTGCGTGGGGCTGTGGATGAGTCTTTCCGGACTGCTTGACCTTGTTGCCGCCGATCCCAAGTTGACCGCCGCTCTCGAGGAGGGTGGCGATGTCGCGCTGGTCGCGCCCGCGGCCATGCGCCCGTTCGGGGTGGCCGCGCTGGTCGGCCATGACCAGCGGACGGTGCTGGCCGTCACCGCGACCGGGCGTGAAGCCGAGGACCTGGCGGCGGCGCTGACGAGCCTGATCGAGCCCGGCACCGTCGCCGTCTTCCCCGCCTGGGAGACGCTGCCGCACGAACGGCTCTCGCCGCGCAGCGACACCGTCGGCCAGCGGCTGGCGGTGCTCAGGAGGCTGGCGCATCCGGTGAGCGGTGACGTCTCGGCCGGGCCGCTCAGCGTGATCGTGGCGCCGGTGCGCGCGCTTCTGCAGCCCATCGTGAAGGGGCTCGGCGATCTGGAGCCGATCCGGCTGCGGGCGGGTGACGACGCCGATCTCGACGACGTGGTGGACCGGCTGGTCACCAACGGCTACCACCGCGTGGACATGGTGGAGCGGCGCGGTGAGGTGGCGGTTCGTGGCGGGCTGCTGGACGTGTTCCCGCCTACGGAGGAGCATCCGCTGCGGCTGGAGTTCTGGGGCGACACGGTCGAGGAGATCCGCTGGTTCAAGGTGGCCGACCAGCGTTCGCTGGAGGCGGCGGAGGACGGGTTGTTCGCGCCGCCGTGCCGGGAGCTGCTGCTGACGCCGGAGGTGCGTGAGCGGGCCAGGGCGCTGGGGGAGGAGCATCCTTCGCTGGCGGAGGTGCTCGACCAGCTGGCCGAGGGGCTGCCGGTGGAGGGGATGGAGGCGTTCGCGCCGGTGCTGGCGGGGGAGATGGACCTGCTGGTCGATCATCTTCCGGCGCGGTCGGCGGTGTTCGTGTGTGATCCGGAGCGGATTCGCGGGCGGGCAGAGGAGCTCGTCCGGACTTCTCAGGAGTTTCTCGAAGCGTCGTGGATCAACGCGGCGGCCGGTGGCGAGGCGCCCATCGATCTCGGCGCCGCGGCCTTCAGGACGCTTGACGACGTGCGCGGGCACGCCGACGCGCTGGGGCAGCCGTGGTGGACGCTGGCGCCGTTCGGATCCGGGGTGGAGCTGGACGCGCACGACTCCGAGGCGTATCGGGGCGACACCGCGCGGGCGCTGGCCGACATCAAGGGCTGGCTGGCGGAGGACAAGGCGGTCGTGCTGCTGAGCGAGGGCATGGGCTCGGCCGAGCGCATGGTCGAACTGCTCAAGGGCGTGGACGTTCCCGCCCGTCTGCAGAAGTATCTGGACAAGGCGCCGGAGCCCAAGGTCGTCCACGTCACCACCGGCCTCATCGAGCACGGCTTCGTCACCAAGGACCTCGCCGTCCTCACCCACCTCGACCTCGTCGGGCAGAAGGCCTCCACCAAGGACATGCGCCGCCTGCCCAGCCGCCGGCGCAACATGGTCGACCCGCTCCAGCTCAAGGTCGGCGACCACGTGGTGCACGAGCAGCACGGCGTCGGCCGCTACGTCGAGATGGTCCAGCGCACGGTCCAGGGCGCGACCAGGGAGTATCTGGTCATCGAGTACGCCAAGGGCGACCGCCTCTACGTGCCCACCGACCAGCTCGACGAGGTCACCAGGTACGTGGGCGGCGAGGCCCCCACGCTCAACCGCATGGGCGGCGCCGACTGGAACAAGGCCAAGGCCAAGGCCAAGAAGGCCGTCAAGGAGATCGCCGGCGAGCTGATCAGGCTCTACAGCGCCCGCATGGCCAGCCCGGGCCACGCCTTCGCCGCCGACTCGCCGTGGCAGCGCGAGATGGAGGACGCCTTCCCGTATGCCGAGACGGGCGACCAGCTTGAGGCCATCGACGAGGTCAAGCGCGACATGGAGCGCGGCGTCCCCATGGACCGCCTCATCTGCGGCGACGTCGGCTACGGCAAGACCGAGATCGCGGTGCGCGCGGCCTTCAAGGCGGTGCAGGACGGCAAGCAGGTCGCGGTGCTGGTGCCCACGACGCTGCTGGTGCAGCAGCACATGTCGACGTTCACCGAGCGGTTCTCCAGCTTCCCCGTCTCGCTCAAGCCGGTCTCCCGCTTCCAGACCGACGGCGAGGTCAAGGGCACGCTGGAGGGGTTGCGCTCGGGCGCGGTGGACATCGTCATCGGCACCCACCGCCTGCTCAGCCCCGAGGTGCGCTTCAAGGACCTCGGCCTGATCATCATCGACGAGGAGCAGCGCTTCGGCGTCGAGCACAAAGAGGCCATGAAGCACCTGCGCACGCAGGTGGACGTGCTGGCGATGTCGGCCACGCCGATCCCGCGCACGCTGGAGATGGGCCTGACCGGCATCCGTGAGATGTCCACGATCCTCACCCCGCCGGAGGAACGGCACCCGATCCTCACCTTCGTCGGCCCCTACGACGAGAAGCAGCTCACCGCCGCGATCCGCCGCGAGCTCATGCGCGACGGCCAGATCTTCTTCGTGCACAACCGGGTGGCCTCCATCAACCGGGTGGCCGCGCGCGTCAAGGAGCTCGTGCCCGAGGCGCGCGTCGCGGTCGCGCACGGCCAGATGAACGAGCACCAGCTTGAGAAGATCATGGTGGGTTTCTGGGAGCGCGAGTACGACGTGCTCGTGTGCACCACGATCGTCGAGTCCGGACTCGACGTGCCCAACGCCAACACGCTCATCGTCGACCGGGCGGACAACTACGGCCTGTCCCAGCTCCACCAGCTACGCGGACGCGTGGGCCGGGGCCGAGAACGCGGCTACGCCTACTTCCTGTATCCGCCGGAGAAGCCGCTGACCGAGACCGCGCACGAGCGCCTGGCCACGATCGCCCAGCACACCGAGATGGGCGCCGGCATGTATGTCGCGATGAAGGACCTGGAGATCCGCGGCGCGGGCAACGTGCTGGGGGCCGAGCAGTCGGGGTTCATCGCCGGGGTGGGCTTCGATCTCTATGTCCGGTTGATGGCGGAAGCCGTACAGGAGCAGAAGGCGAAGCTGTCGGGGCAGCAGGTCGTGCAGGAGCAGCACGACGTGAAGGTCGAGCTGCCGATCAACGCGCACATCCCGCACGACTACGTCACCTCGGAGCGGCTGCGGCTGGAGGCCTACAAGCGGATCGCCGCGATCGCCTCCGACCTCGGCATCGACGAGGTGCGCGCCGAGCTCACCGACCGGTACGGCAAGCCGCCCGTGCAGGTCGAGAACCTCCTGGCGGTGGCACGTTTCCGGCTCAGGGCCCGCCAGGCGGGGCTCACGGACGTGACGCTGCAGGGGCAGAACATCAAGTTCGGCCCGGTCGTGCTGAAGGAGTCGCAGCAGGTCCGCCTGGACCGGTTGTACAAGAGCGCCATCTACAAGCAGGCGGCGGAGACGCTCCTGGTGCCGATGCCGAAGACCAAGCCGGTGGGCGGGCAGCCGCTTCGCGACCTCGACCTGCTCAAATGGTGCGGGGATCTGGTCGAGGCGATGTTCCTGGAGCCCGCACGGGTAAGCTAGCGCCGGTTTTTGTCGGAAAGGATGCACGTGAAGTCGATTCGAGTGGCCGTGGCCGCCGCCGCGGTGGGTGTCGCGCTGACCGCCTGCTCCAGCCCGGTCGAGGCGGGCGCCGCCGCCGTCGTCGGTGGGGAACGCATCGCGGCGAAGGACCTCAACTCCGAGGTCCAGCAGTATGAGAAGGCGCTGACCGCGGCGCGGCTGGACGCGAGCGCGCTCCAGGTGCCGCTCAACCAGTTCGTCCTGTTCCGGATGACGAACGAGGTGGTGTACCGCCAGCTCGCGCAGAGGTACAAGGTCCAGGTGAGCGAGTCGGAGATCGACACCGCGCTGAAGGACCCGGGCCAGCAGCAGACTCCGGCGATGAACCTGCTGTCGAAGGGCGTGCCTCCGGGCGATGCCCGCGACTACCTGCGCGGCGAGCTGTCGATCCAGAAGATCCTCCAGCAGCTCGGCGGCGCCCAGAACCAGCAGGCGATCGAGAAGCTCCGCTCGGAGTTCACGACCGTCAAGGTCACCTACAGCCCGCGCTACGGCCAGCTGAACACGCAGCCGACGCAGGAGAACCCGTCGATGTTCGTCGACACGGGCCGCTTCGGCAAGCTCACGCCCACCCAGCAGCCCCAGCAGCAGCAACAGCAGCCGCAGGGCTGAGCGATGCCGCTCATCGTCGTCACCACCTCGCCCAGGGTCGCCCCCGGCCTGCTCAGCCACCAGGCGTGGCAGGCGCTGCGCTCGGGCGAGGTGCTGACCGCCTCGGCCGCCCACCCGCAGTTGCCCTACCTCGCCGAGGCGGGCGTCGAGGTCACGGTCAGCCCGCAGAATCCGGCCGAGCTGGTACGGCGGGCCGTGGGCGCCACGCTCGTCTGGCTGGCCATGGACGACGAGGAATTCCTGCGCGCGGCCGGGCACGCCGCCCTGGCGCTGGACGAGCCGCCGGTGATCGAGATCGTGCCCGGCTCCTACGACCTGCCGGGAGCCCGGGTGCTCGACCTGGTCGGTGTGATGGACCGGCTGCGGGTCGAATGCCCCTGGGATCGCAAGCAGACGCACGAGACGCTGGTGCCGTATCTGCTGGAGGAGGCGTACGAGGTCCTGGAGACGATCGAGCACGGCGACTACCCGGCGCTGCGCGAGGAGCTCGGGGACCTGCTGCTGCAGGTGGTCTTCCACGCGCGGGTGGCCGAGTCGTTCGACATCGACGACGTCGCGGAGGGCATCGTCGAGAAGCTGGTCAGGCGGCACCCGCACGTGTTCGGCGGCGTCAGGGCGGAGACCGCCGACGAGGTGAACGACAACTGGGAGGCCATCAAGGCCGCCGAGCGGGCCGAGAAGGGCACCGAGTCGATCCTGGACGGCGTGCCGATGGGCCAGCCGTCGCTGTCGCTGGCCGCCCAGCTCGTCCGGCGGGCCGAACGGTCCGGCGCCCCCGAGGCGCTGGCGCAGGCGGTGGGCCAGGGGGTGGCCCGCGAGCTGTTCGACCTGGTGCGCCGGGCCCAGGAGGCCGGCCTCGACCCGGAGGCGGAGCTGCGCGCGGCGGCCCGCGACTACCGCGAGCGCGTGCGCAACTGGGAGTCCCGCGCCACCTGAGCACCACATGATCCGAAGCAACCCGAGTGGCGGGATATGTCGGGAGATGTCAGGATCGTCCGGGGGCTTTACAGGGGGAGTGACGAATGGCTGAGGTGCGCCGCCTGAGATCGGGCGAACCTCGTGAAGTGGCGGGATACCGCCTGGTCGGCGTGCTCGGCGACGGCGGGCAGGGCTCGGTGTACCTGGGGGAGGACGCCGAGCGGGGCCAGGTCGCGGTGAAGGTGCTGCACGCCCGGCTGGTCAACGACCGCCGGGCCGTACGCCGCTTCCTGGCCGAGGCGCAGACCGCGGAGAAGGTCGCCGGGCATGGCACGGCCCGGATCATCGAGGCCGGGGTCCTGGACGACCGGCCGTACCTGATCAGCGAGTTCGTGGACGGCCCGTCGCTCCAGCAGTACGTGGCCCAGAACGGGCCGATGAGCGGCGCGGCGCTCACGGGGCTGGCCACCGCCACCGCGCGGTCGCTGGCCGCCATCCACGAGGCCCAGATCGTGCACCGCGACTTCAAGCCGAACAACGTGCTCATGGGTCCCGACGGGCCGCGGGTGATCGACTTCGGCGTCGCGCGTACTCCCGAGTCGGCCACGACCGCCACCAGCTCCGTCGTCGGCACGCCCGGCTACATGGCGCCCGAGCAGATCTCCGGCGAGAGCGTGACGCCGGCCTCGGACATGTTCGCCTGGGCCTCCACCATGGCCTACGCCGCCACCGGCACGTCGTTGTTCGGCGGCGACTCGATCCCGGCGGTCATGCACCGCATTCTCAACGCCTCTCCCGACCTGTCGGGCATCGAGGAGCCGCTGCGCTCGGTGCTCACCTCATGCCTGGCGAAGGTCCCCGCCCACCGGCCCGGCGCGGCCCAGGTGCTCACGACCCTGACCAGGCGCGCGGAGGAGACCAGGCCCGTGCTACGGCGGGTCAGGCGGCGCAGGCGGCGCATGGCGGCGGCGGGCCTGGTCCTCGTGGTGATGTTCGGCGGCGCGATCGGGCTGACGATACGCGGCGGCGGGGTGACCGCGGGCGACGACGGAGCGGGCTCCTCGGCGGACATTGGCCAGCGCATGACGGCGTTCGGCGACCTCGAGAACCAGATCTCCAAGATCGCGCTCGGTTCCCTGGGCGACGGGAGCCTGGTGGCCGCGGCCAACGAGAGCAGCAAGCGCATCGAGCTGTGGGACCCCAACGGCGGCGAGATCATCAACTCCGTCCCGATGGGCGCCGGGGACGTCGGCTCGCTGGCCTTCACCAAGATCGGCACCAGGCAGGCCGTCGTGTGGTCGGCGGCCGACGGAGCGGTCCGCGTGTGGCAGCCTCGGCGGGGCAACGCCGTGGAGACGATCAAGGCGTGCAGGGGCAGGGGACGGGCGGCGATGTCCGTCGTGCCCTCGCAGAAGGGCGCCGCCGCGTACGTGAGCTGCGCCGACGGCCGCATGCAGGCCTGGGACCTGGCCAGCGGCAAGCAGTCGAGCCTGTGGCGGGTGGGCCAGTCGGTCCACGACGTGGCCTGGGCGGGCGCGGGCACGAACGTGTTCGCGGTCATGAGCAAGGGAATCCTGCAGCGCATCGACCCGTGGAGCAGCACCAAGGTCCAGCCCGGGGCGGTCGTCGAGTCGGGGTCGCCCGCCTCCGGCGTCGAGGCGGCCGACGGGCTGGTCGCGGTCCGCGTCGAGGGGGTCGGCGTGAAGATCTACGACCAGGAGGGGCAGCGGCAGCGGTGCACCGTGAAGATCCCTTCCAAGAGGACTTCCCCGGCCGTGCCCATCGACGACTTCGCGCTGACCAAGGGCGCGCTGGTCACCGGCATCGACGGGCTGAGCGTCTGGGATCCGCGCACCTGCAGGCGGGTCAGGGACCTGCCCGCGTCGAGCGGGCGCGCCACCGCCCTGGCGATCGGTCAGTTCAACGGCAGGAAGTCCGTCGTGGTGGCCAAACCTGACGAGGAGATGGCGGTTTGGGACCTTGTGGGGTGGTAGCCGTACCGGCTGGTAGACCTCGATAGGCTCTGGGAGCGAACTGCCCTTCGACTCTAGGAGCTTTGACGTGGCTACCATCGAGGTCGTCTACGCCCGCGAGATCCTCGACTCTCGTGGTAACCCCACCGTTGAGGTCGAGGTGGTGCTCGACGACGGCAGCACCGGCCGCGCGGCGGTGCCCAGCGGCGCGTCCACCGGCCAGTTCGAGGCCGTCGAGCTGCGTGACGGCGGCGAGCGTTACCTCGGCAAGGGCGTCGAGAAGGCCGTGCTCGCGGTCACCGACGAGATCTTCGACGAGGTGCACGGCGTCGAGGCCGAGGACCAGCGGATCATCGACCAGATCATGATCGACCTGGACGGCACGCCCAACAAGTCCAAGCTGGGCGCCAACGCCATCCTGGGCGTCTCGCTGGCCGTGGCCAAGGCCGCCGCCGACAGCGCCGAGCTGCCGCTCTTCCGCTACGTGGGCGGCCCCAACGCGCACGTGCTGCCCGTCCCGATGATGAACATCCTCAACGGCGGCGCCCACGCCGACACCAACGTGGACATCCAGGAGTTCATGATCGCCCCGATCGGCGCGTCGAGCTTCAAAGAGGCCGTGCGCATGGGCACCGAGGTCTACCACGCGCTCAAGGGCGTGCTGAAGGAGAAGGGCTACGCCACCGGCCTGGGCGACGAGGGCGGCTTCGCCCCCAACCTGCCCTCCAACCGCGACGCGCTCGACCTCATCCTGGTCGCCATCGAGAAGGCCGGCTACACGCCGGGCGAGGACATCGGGCTGGCGCTCGACGTGGCCGCCTCCGAGTTCCACAAGGACGGCGTCTACACCATCGACGGCAAGGGCCTGTCGGCTGCCGAGCTGATCGCCTTCTACGAGGACCTGGTCGCCGGCTACCCGCTGGTCTCCATCGAGGACCCGCTGAACGAGGAGGACTGGGAGGGCTGGAAGGCCATCACCACCGCTCTCGGCGACAAGGTGCAGCTCGTCGGCGACGACCTGTTCGTGACCAACCCCGAGCGCCTGGAGCGCGGCATCCGCGAGGGCTCGGCCAACGCGCTGCTGGTCAAGGTCAACCAGATCGGCACCCTGTCCGAGACCCTCGACGCGGTCGACCTGGCCCACCGCAACGGCTACAAGTGCATGATGAGCCACCGCTCCGGCGAGACCGAGGACACCACCATCGCCGACCTCGCCGTCGCCGTGAACTGCGGCCAGATCAAGACCGGCGCGCCCGCCCGCTCCGACCGGGTCGCCAAGTACAACCAGCTGCTGCGCATCGAGGAACTCCTCGACGACGCCGCCCGTTACGCGGGTCGCGCGGCGTTCCCGCGCTTCCAGCGCTAGTTTCGGGTACGGCCGGCGTCCACGGCGGACGCCGGCCGTACCGGCACGGCCCGACAGCCCGGGAGGGACGCATTGGCGAAGAGACCGCAGCTGACCGGACGGGCCGCCATCCTCGCGGTGGTGGTGTGCGCGATCGCGATGAGCCTGGCCTATCCGGTGCGCGAGTACGTCGCGAACCGGCGCAACATCGCCGAGCTTGAGGAACAGAAGGCCCGGGTCGAGGCCGAGCGGCAGGCGCTGGCCGAGGAGTCCAGGCGGATCAGCGACCCCAACTGGGCCAAGCGCACCGCCAAGGAGCGGCTGCACTACTGCGGCCCCGGCGAGAAGTGCTACGTGGTGACGCGGCCGGACGCGCGCCCGCAGAAGGTGGCGGCGCAGGAGCAGGCGGACCTGCCGCCGTGGTACCAGACGTTGTGGGAGTCCATCGAGGCTGCCGACACCGGCAAGGGGCAGAAGGCGCCCACCGGGGAGAAGACCATTAGGGATCATCAGAGTGGAAAGTAGCGACATCGACGCGGTCACCCGGCAGCTCGGCCGCCCGCCGAGGGGCGTGCGCTCGGTGGCGCACCGCTGTCCCTGCGGCAACCCCGACGTGGTGGAGACCGCGCCGCGGCTGCCCGACGGCACGCCGTTCCCCACGCTCTACTACCTGACCTGCCCCAAGGCGACCTCTGCCATCGGCACGCTCGAAGGCTCCGGCCTGATGCGCGAGATGCAGGCGAGGCTGGCGGATGACCCCGAGCTGGCGGCCGCCTACCAGGCCGCCCACGAGGACTACATCGCCCGGCGTGACAAGGCCGCCGAGGACGAGGACATGGAGCCGCTGCCGCGCGACATGCAGAGCACGGGCGGGATGCCGCTGCGGGTCAAGTGCCTGCACGCGCTGGTGGCGCACGAGCTGGCGGTGCCGGGCGGCAACCCGTTCGGCGAAGAGGCGCTCGGCGCGCTCGGCGAGTGGTGGAAGGACGGCCCGTGCGTATGAGCACGCGCGTGGCCGCCGTCGACTGCGGCACCAACTCGGTGCGCCTGCTGATCGCCGACGTGGCCGGAGACTCGCTGCGCGAGCTCGAACGGCTGATGGAGATCGTCCGCCTGGGCGAGGACGTCGACCGGACCGGCCGGCTGGCGCCGCAGGCGCTGCGGCGCACGTTCACCGCCATGCGCCGCTACCGCGAGCTGATCGACCACCACGCCGCCGAGGAGACGCGGGTGGTGGCCACGAGCGCCACGCGGGACGCGGCCAACCGGCAGGAGTTCGCCGAGGGCGTGCGCGAGATCTTCGGCGTCGATCCCGAGGTGGTCTCCGGGGACGAGGAGGCCACGCTCTCCTTCACCGGCGCGACCAGGGGCCTGGCCGGGCTCTCGCCGGAGGCGGGGGCGAGCCCGCCGTACCTGGTGCTGGACATCGGGGGCGGCTCGACGGAGTTCGTGGTGGGCGATGACCGGGTCGAGGGGGCGATCTCGGTCGACGTCGGCAGCGTACGGCTGACCGAGCGTTACGTCAGGAACGATCCGCCGACGGCCGCCGAACTCGAATCCGCGGTGGCCGATATCGAGGCGGCACTGGATCGGGTGACGGAATCTGTACCGGTTCAGAAGGCGCGGACTTTGGTCGGCCTCGCGGGTTCGGTGACAACGCTCGCCGGTATGGCTTTCGACCTGCCGACATATGACTCGGATAAAATTCACCACTCCCGGATTTCCGCCGGACAGGTTCACGAAGTAACCCGCAGACTTCTTTCGATGACGCATGGTGATCGTCTTGCCGTGCCGGTGATGCACCCCGGCAGGGCCGACGTCATCGGGGTCGGCGCGCTGATACTGGATCGTGTCCTGAGGCGGTTCGCATTTTCGCAGGTCATCGTCTCAGAGCACGACATCCTCGACGGAATTGCGTGGTCGGTCGCCCGATAAGGTCGCGAAATCGGTACGTTACCGGGCTTGATTCGTATTGTGACTGCAATCTGATCTGTGCTTAAGTAAGGAAGCTTTACGGGGGCTTTGCCATATTGTCGTGCGCAGATAGTGACGACGTGGCGACCGTTCCCGAGCGCATCTAGTTCCTCACGGAATGGAGCACTCTCAGATGAAGTCCACTGTGTTGGCGCGGAGGGTGGCGGCGCTCGGCGCCACCACCGCCGTGCTGGCCGCCATGGTGTCGGGTCTTATGGCCACCCCGGCATCCGCGGCCTCGACCGCGTCGGCGAGCAAGGCCACCACGGCCGGCGCCAAGGTGACCTCCTCCAAGGCCAAGGTGTCGGTTTCGACGCCCAAGGCCAACCCTCGTTCCTACGAGGGTGCCTGTCCTGTTCAGGTCGATGTCACGTCCCGTATCAAGGTTTCCTCGCCCAAGGCCACCAAGGTCTCGTACCGGTGGCTGCACGGCGACGGCTCCAAGAGCGGCGTGAAGACCGTCAAGGTCGGCAAGGGCACCAAGTACATCAACGTCAAGACGAGCATCGACTTCGACGAGGATGTCCGGGGCTGGGAAGCCCTCCAGGTCCTGAGCCCGCGGAAGGTGACGTCCCGCAAGGGTTACTTCGACGTCAACTGCCACAAGGGCCCGGTCCGTACTGACAAGGACCCGCAGGTCTGGGCGCGCGCTTGGGCGAGCCCCGACAGCTACGTCGGTTCCTGCACCCCCGGCGACAAGATCGACTTTGTTGGCCTGATCAGGGTTTCCGACCCGACCTGGGTCCGTTACCGCTGGGTCCTCAACGGTCACGTCGTCGACTACGGCAAGATCAAGGTCTGGGACGCCCGCAAGGTCTACTTCGGCTTCTCGCCGAAGTACAGCCACCGCGGCTCCGCCGTTCTGGAGATCCTCGGCCCGGACCACACGTCCTCCAACCGCGCCTACTACAAGGTGTGGTGCAAGGACGAGGCTCCGGCGGTGAAGGTCTCCGCCTCGAACGTCTCCGCGGTCACCAACCAGACCGCCTGCAGGGTCGACGCTTCCGGCACCGTCAGCTCCACCGGCCGTGCCCGCGTCGAGTACTCGTGGTCGGTCAACGGCAGCACCGTTCACCGTGGCACCGCCTACTTCGGCTACCACGGCGGTTCTGAGCGGGTCTCCCTGCCGGACCACGCCCTGACGGGTGCCGCGCGCGACGGTGGCGTCATCACGTTGTCGGTCTCCGGGCCGAACAACAGCGACTCCTCCGCCGACCGCTACGTGGGCTGCCTGTCGACGCCGGCTCCGACGCCGACGCCCACGGACAGCAAGACCCCTGAGGCTCCCAAGCTCTGATCGCTGAGCGCGAACCGGGAGAACCAGGATTGATCTGAGGCCGGGCGGCGCCCATCGTGGCGCCGCCCGGTTTCTTGTTGCCACTATTACGCATTGCACAGTAGTGTGCATCGCGTGGATAACAGCCAGCTCCTCAAGGGCGTGCTGGACCTGGCGGTGCTCGCCGTGCTCGGCGAGCGCGACGGATACGGCTACGACGTCGTGCGCAGGCTCAGGGACGCCGGGCTCGACGAGGTCGGCGACGCCTCCGTATACGGCACGCTGCGCCGCCTGTTCAAGGCCGGCGCGCTCAACTCCTACGTGGTCGCCTCGGACGAGGGCCCGCACCGCAAGTACTACGGGCTGAACGAGGTCGGCCGCGACATGTACGCGGCGCAGGCCAAGACCTGGACCACCTTCTCCGCCACGATGGCGAACCTGCTCACGGAGGGGAGCGCACGATGACCCCGGCCCAGTACGCGCAAGCCGTACGCGAGGCTCTGGCCGATCACCCCGATCGGGACGAGCTCCTCGAAGACCTCGACGACCACCTCGCGGAGATCGCGGAGGAGTCGGAACTGCCGCTCGAAGAGCGGCTCGGCCCGCCCGGGGCCTACGCGGAGGAGCTCGTGGCCGCCTACGGGGGCCGCCCACAGAGCCCGCGCGAGCGTCGCAGGCTCGCCCTCGCGCTGGCGTGGCTGCGCCGCCAGTCGGCCTACCAGGAGGTCGCCGCCTTCATGCCGCAGTTGCGGCCGGGGTGGTGGGTCCTGCGCGGCTACGCGGCCGCCATGGGCGCGGTCTCGGTGATCGGGCCCGTCCGGCTCGTGCCGGGCGCCCCGGTGGACCTCCTGCTGGTGATCGGGGCGATCCTCGGCTCCATCTGGTACGGCAGGCACGCCTCCGGCCGGGTCCAGCGCGGCTTCACCATCGCGGCCAACGCCCTGGTCGCCATCGTGATCCTGGGCGGCCTGGCGACCGCGTCGACCTGGGGCGCGCGGGACGAGCACGTGGCCTACACGATGAACGGGCCGGTGGCGATGGAGCCCGCCGCGTTCGGCGACACCGTCTACAACATCAAGCCCTACGCCAAGGACGGCACCCCGCTGTCCGACGTCCTGCTCTACGACCAGGACGGCCAGCCGATCACCACCAGCCCGGACCGCTTCGGCTACCGCGTGGACCGCAGTTGCGGCGAGCCGGTGCTCAACCGCTTCCCGCTGCCGCTGATCGAGGAGGACCCGGAGATCCAGTTCGACGGGGACAGCGGCCAGGCCGCGGGATCGCCGACGACGCGCCCGTGCGCGTCCTTCAGGACCCCCGAGCCGGGCGCGACCGCGTCGGAGGCGCCGCGCCCCTCGGAGGAGCCGTCGGAGTCCGCCAAGGGAGAGCCGAGCCCGTCAGAACCGCCCACGAGCACGCCCAGCCCCTCCAGGAGCCGCTGAAGGCCCGCCCGATCGCCGGTGATCGGGCACCATCGGTGTCATGAGCTTCGTACCTCCTGGCACCGGCTGGCCCGGCGACCCGGCCACGGCCGAGACGCCGGTCGCCCGCGATCCCGCGGACGTGCGCCGCCTCGCCGCCACCAGCGGCACCCTCACGGAGCTCGCCGCCAGGCAGTCGGTCTGCCGCGCGTGCCCCCGTCTGGTGGCCTGGCGGGAGGAAGTCGCCGAGGTGCGGCGGCGCGCGTTCGCGACCGAGACGTACTGGGGGCGCCCGATCGCCGGGTGGGGCTCGGCCGAGCCGCGCGTGCTGCTGGTAGGGCTGGCGCCTGCGGCACACGGGGGCAACAGGACGGGGCGCATCTTCACGGGGGACCGCAGCGGCGACTGGTTGTTCGCCTCGCTGTATCGGGTGGGGCTGGCCGTACGGGAGACCAGCACGCACGCGGGCGACGGGCAGGAGCTCATCGGCGCGCGGATGATGGCGGCGGTGCGCTGCGCCCCGCCGGAGAACAAGCCGACGACCGGGGAGCGGGACGCCTGCCTCCCCTGGCTGGCCCGAGAGATGGCGTTGTGCGCGCCGAGCGTGCGGGTCGTGGTGGCGCTGGGAGGGTTCGCCTGGCAGGCGATGTGGCCGGCGTTGCGCGAGGCCGGATACGTGCTGCCGCGCCCCCGGCCGGCGTTCGGGCACGGCGTCGAGGTGAAGGTCTCATATGGCGAGACGCCGGTCACGCTGCTCGGAACTTATCACCCCAGCCAGCAGAACACTTTCACCGGCAGGGTCACCGCGGAAATGCTGGACGACGTCTTCGCCAGGGCCCGCGAACTGTCGGTGTGACGCGTGCCATGTCCAGGGGATTGGCGTTTTCCCGAGCCGTCGGCGTAAGCTTGTGAATGCTTTCACAAGCATTCCACGAGGGATGGGGCTTCAAGATGAACAAGCACATCTTGATTGTCGGCGGCGGATACGTCGGCCTGTACACCGCGCTTCGGCTGCAGCGCAAGTTCCGCAGGGAGCTGCGCGACGGCAGCGTGCGCGTCTCGATCATCGACCCCAACTCCTACATGACCTACCAGCCGTTCCTCCCCGAGGCCGCCGCGGGCAACCTCTCGCCCCGGCACGTGGTCGCCCCGCTGCGGCGGGTGCTGCCCAAGGTGCGCATACTCAACGGGCGCGTCACCAAGGTCGACCACGGCGAGCGCACCGTCACCTTCCAGCCTCCGGAGGGCGCGCCCCGCGAGATCGCCTACGACGTCATCGTCATGGCCGCGGGCTCGATCTCGCGTACGCTCCCGATCCCCGGCCTGACCGACATCGGCATCGGCTTCAAGACCGTCGGCGAGGCCATCGCGCTGCGCAACCGCGTCCTGCACCTGCTGGACGTGGCCGAGTCGAGCGAGGACCCCGAGGTACGCCGCCGGGCGCTCACCTTCGTCGTGGTCGGCGCCGGCTTCGCCGGAGTGGAGGCCCTGGCCGAGCTGGAGGACATGGCCAAGCACTCGACCCGCTACTACCGCAACATCAAGGCCGCCGACATCCGCTGGGTGCTCGTCGAGGCGACCGCCCGGGTGCTGCCCGAGGTCGGCCCCGAGATGGGCAAGTGGACGCTGGAGCAGCTGCGCGAGCGCGGCATCGAGGTGAAGCTGGAGACGCGCCTGGAATCCTGCGTGGACGGCCACGTGGTGCTCTCGGACGGCACCGAGTTCGACGCCGAGACGCTCGTGTGGACGGCCGGCGTCAAGCCCAGCCCGATCGTGGCCGAAGGCGGCCTCCCGGTCGACGAGCGCGGCCGGATCAAGGCCACCACGATGCTCACGGTCGCCGGCGTCCGTGACGCCTTCGCCGCCGGTGACTCCGCCGGCGTGCCCGACGTGACCAACCCGGGCGAGTACTGCGCGCCCAACGCCCAGCACGCGGTCCGCCAGGCCAAGGTCCTGGCCGACAACGTCGTGCGCAGCCTGCGCGGGCAGGAACTGGTCGAATACCGCCACAAGTACGTCGGATCGGTCGCCGGACTCGGCCTTCACCAGGGTGTCGCCAACGTCTATGGGGTCAAGCTTCGCGGATTCCCTGCATGGTTCATGCACCGCACCTACCATCTGTCCCGGGTGCCCACGCTGAACCGCAAGGTCCGCGTCGTCGTCGACTGGACTCTCGCGCTCTTCTTCAAGCGCGAGACGATCTCGCTGGGCGAGATGGAGCACCCGCGTGACGGGTTCAGGGCCGCGGTGGCGACCATGCGCCGCTAAGGCGTGATCGAGAAGGAGATCCTGGGTTGGGGCTCTCAGCGGTGACCGTGCTCGGCGTCGACAGGCCCGGCGTGATCGCGGCGGTGTCAGGGGCGCTCGCCGAGTGCGGTGCGAACATCCAGGACTCCACGATGACCCTCCTGGGCGGTCACGTGGCGATGATGCTGCTCGTCTCGGGGGAGCTCGACACGAGGGAGCTGACCCGTCACCTGTCGCAGCCCGAGCTGGTGGTGACGGTCTCGGCGGTCGAGGCCAGGCGCGACTTCGGCTGCCCCGGCACCGGCATCGGCTACGTCCTGACCGTCCACGGCCCCGACCGGCCGGGCATCATCTCGGCCGTCAGCGCCGTGCTCGCCTCGGTCGGCGGCAACATCACCGGCATGAGCACCCGCCTCACGGGCCGCCTCTACGTGCTCATCGCCGACGTCGACCTGCCCGCCGAGGTGGACGTGGCCGGGCTCATGCGCCGCCTGGCCGCCGTGGGCTCGGGGCTCGACTCGGAGATCACCTTCCGTCCCATGGAACCGGATCTGCTGTGAAGACGGGGATTCCAGCGCCGCCCACCCACCACTGGAGGCCACAGTGCCGGTCCGTGCCGCGTTTCCGACCCGCCGGGGTGTGTGGTGATCGTCGGCGAGGGTGCGGTCAGGGAGATCCTGCGGGCGCCGCACCCGTCCTTGTCGCGTACGGCGGAGCCGGTCGAACCGGCCGATCCCGCCGTGCTGAACGCGGCCGGAGACCTGCTGGCCACGCTCCGTAAGGAGCCTTCCGGCGCCGGACTGGCCGCCCCGCAGATCGGGCTCTCCTGGCGCATCATCGCCTTCGACGCCCGCCGCCACCCGCGCAGCCGTTCGGCCGCGGGCGAGACCGTTCTGGTCAATCCGAGGCTGACCGAGGCTTCCCGATGGGAGGACGGCCGCGAGGGCTGCGCCTCGATAGCGGGTCTGACCGGCGACGTTTCCCGCGCGACCCGCATCGTCGTCGAGGGCGTCCTGCCGGGTTCGGGGGAGTTCGTCACCATCGAAGCCGATGCCTTCGAAGCCCGGTGTATTCAGCACCAACTGGACCATCTGGACGGTCTGCTGTTCCTGGACAGAGTGCCCGGAGTGCTATCACTTCACCGCAGACCTCACAGTTGTGACGCCTGATACAAAGTTGTGCTCCTCGGAGGCATGGTCCCTTTCGTATGATTGCGGCGCCCCCGTAGCCCAATGGCAGAGGCAAACCCCTTAAAAGGGTTGTAGTGCGGGTTCGAATCCCGCCGGGGGCACCGCCCATTTCCAGCCTCTGACCTGCAAAGACACGCCGGGTGAATTCTCTGTGTAATTAAGAACTCCCATATACGTAAGCGCCGCGCTTCGTCAGCGTCAGCGGGGTGCGTACCCGGGAGGCCCGCTCCTCGGCGTCCGCCGGGCCGACGAAGCGGGCCACGAGGTAGTCGCGCACCGCCGCCCGATCGCCGAGCGTGACCAACGGGGCGTCCCACGACTCGACCTCCACCCGCTCGAAGACCTCGCCCACGAGAGCGGGCGCCTCCTCGGCGTCGAACGTGGTCGCCGCGGGCCGCCAGACCCCGGCCAGTTCCGGGGAGTCGGCGCGGCTGGGGGTGACGGCCACGAACAGTCCGCCCGGCCGCAGAACCCGCCGCGCCTCGCGGATGGCGAGGAGCGGGTCTGCGAGGTGGTAGAGCATGTTCACCGCCGTGACGGCGTCGAAACTCCCGTCACGGAACGGCAGCGCCGCCGCCTCACCCAGAACCCGGGGCGCCGGATGCGCGCGCAGCATGGTCATCGACCCGTCCAGGCCGACCACCTGGGGCGACTCGGCCCGCAGATTCCCGTCGCCGCAGCCGACGTCCAGCACCCTGGCGAACGGGCGCAGGCGCTCGGCCAGCCGTACGTAGAGGGCGCGGGCGGCGGGCGAGCGGGAGCCCAGCGCGAACCTGCGCGGGTTGACGTCGTAGTCACGCGGAACGCTCACGACCTCCAGTGAACCCGGGAACTCCGCCCGCCCTCCACTCGTTATTGAAATCTCGAAAGCACATAGATCCGAGCGGGAGTTGACCTCTGCGACGCTCGGTCCCTTAGGCTGACCGCACTGGTCGCAGCGTGGAGGCAGCGATGCAAAGCAAGAACCCCGTCTTCAGCAAGTCCCGAAGTACCCAAGGGCAAGGTTGGGCAGGCCCGTCGGCGACGCCGCAGGACCTGCAGGACATGTACAACCAGCCGTCGTACGCCCCGCCGGCCAGCCCCGCATACCGGACGATGACCCTCGATGACGTCGTCATCCGCGGCTTCATCACGCTCGGTGTGCTGGTCGCGTCCGCGGGCGCCGCGTGGATCCTCGAGGTGCCCATCGCGGTGGCGGTGGTCTCGGCGATCATCGCGCTGGTCCTCGGCCTGGTCGCGTCCTTCAAGATGAGCACCAACCCGGCGCTCATCCTGGGCTACGCGGTCTTCGAGGGTGTGTTCCTGGGCGCGCTCAGCAGCATCTTCGAGCAGCGTTTCCCGGGCATCGTGCTCAACGCCGTGATCGGCACCATGATGGCCTTCCTGGGCGTCCTGGCCGTCTACACGTTGCGCATCGTCCGGGTCACACCGAAGCTGGTCAGGTTCGTCGTCGCCGCGGCGATCGGCGCGCTCGGCCTGATCCTGGTCAACTGGATCGCCGCGTTCTTCATGCCGGGCGGCCTCGGCCTGCGCACCGACAGCCCGATCGGCATCATCTTCAGCGCCGCGATGATCCTGCTCGGCTGCTTCTTCCTCCTGCTCGACTTCGACTCCATCGAGCAGGGCGTCAAGCAGGGCGCTCCGGAGAAGTTCGCGTGGCAGTGCGTCTTCGGCCTGACGCTGAGCCTCGTCTGGATCTACCTCGAGGTGCTCCGCTTCATGAGCTACTTCAGCGGCGACGACTGATCGACCAGGTCACAGCCGATCATTGAAGGCCCCGCCGCCCGGCGGGGCCTTCTCTGTGTGCGACCACAAAGTCACAAAACGCTTCCGATTTGGGGGTTGCACTTCACGACCTCGTGTTGCAGTGTCAAGCAAAGGACCCGAATCCGTGGAGGTGCCCATGTCCTTGAACCACTCACCGGAGACGCAAACAAAGCTCATCGCCAGGGTCCCGTCTATAACGGGGCGCGAACTCCCAGAGTGGTTCCAAGCGATCGACAACGGCCCGGCTTTCCTCAGGTGCGACGAGCGGGCCAACTGGCTTGCCGACGAGCACGGGCTGACCCACGGCTACGCCGCCGCGATCGTGTTCGAGCACGAGCGGCACCGCCGTAACCGGATGGGCTTCATCTAGAGAGCCCGAACCCCAACCTTCGCGCCCGTGCCACCGGTACGGGCGCGCGCACGTGCCACGCGCGATCATGTATCCATGGACCTGAACAAGGCACGCGACTTCCTCCGCGGCCACCACCGCGCCGTCCTCCTCACCCGGCACCGCGACGGGCGCCCGCAGATGTCCCCGGTGACCGTGGGCGTGGACGCGGACGGGCACGCCGTCGTCAGCACCCGCGAGACCGCCGCCAAGACCCGCAACATGCGCCGCGACCCCAACGTCGCCCTGTGCGTGTTCTCGGACAGTTTCTATGGCGACTGGGTCCAGATCGAGGGCCAAGCGGAGATCATCCCGCTACCGGACGCGATGGACCACCTGATCACCTATTACCGCGACATCTCCGGCGAACACCCCGACTGGGACGACTACCGCTCCGCCATGGTCCGCGACCAACGCGTAGTAGCCCGCATCACCCTGACCAAAGCCGGCCCCGACACCCACGGCTAACCCCCACCGCGAGCCACCCCACGCCCGAGGAGTCGGCCCACGCTCGGGGGTCGGCCCACGCCCCGGCCTCGACGTGTGGGGTTTCCCGGCGCTGTGCTTGGCGCGCGGGCTGGGCGGCGCGGGGCGACCAGGGCCGCGAACACGGGGCGATCGGCTGGTCAGAGCCGTGACCGTGGGCACCGGGTCACGAGGCCGTGGGTGTCGGGTCACGGGGCCGTGGGTGTCGGGTCACGGGGCCGTGGGTGTCGGGTCACGGGGCCGTGGGTGTCGGGTCACGGGGCCGTGGGTGTCGGGTCACGGGACCGTGGGTGTCGGCTCGCGTGGGCCGTTGCGGCGGGGACCACGTCCGACGTGAGAAGCGACCCCCACGATCGGCGCCCGCCGACGGCGGCGGGTGGCGTGGGGGTGGCTTCGCCGTAACGGATCCAAAGGCCGTGACGGATCCAAAAGAACAGAAGAGCTACGAGAGGCGCTCGAGGAGCATTGCCATGCCCTGGCCGCCGCCGACGCACATGGTTTCGAGGCCGATGGACTTGTCGTGGTGCTGGAGGCTGTTGATCAGGGTGGAGGTGATGCGGGCGCCGGTCATGCCGAACGGGTGGCCGACCGCGATGGCGCCGCCGTTGACGTTGAGGCGGGCCAGGTCGATGCCGAGGTCCTGGTACGAAGGGATCACCTGGGCCGCGAACGCCTCGTTGATCTCGACCAGGTCGACGTCCTCGATGGCCATCCCGGCGCGCGTCAGCGCCATCTTGGACGCCTCCACCGGCCCCAGGCCCATGATCTCGGGGGACAGGCCCGTGACGCCGGTGGAGACGATGCGGGCCAGCGGGGTGATGCCCAGTTCGGCGGCCTTGGTGTCGCTCATGACGATCACCGCGGCGGCGCCGTCGTTGAGGGGGCAGCAGTTGCCCGCGGTCACGGTGCCGTCGGGGCGGAAGACGGGCTTGAGGCCGGAGACCGCCTCGTAGGTGGTGCCGGCGCGCGGGCCGTCGTCCTTGCTGACGACGCTGCCGTCGGGGAGCGTGACGGGCGTGATGTCCTTCTGCCAGAAGCCGTCGGCCAGTGCCTTCTCGGCGAGGTTCTGGGAGCGGACGCCGAACTCGTCCTGTTCGCGGCGGCTGATGCCCTTGAGCTGGGCCAGGTTCTCGGCGGTCTGTCCCATGGCGATATAGATGTCCGGGACCGTGCCGTGGTGGCGCGGGTCCTCCCAGGTCTGGCCGCCGGCGGCGAACGTGGCGGTCCTGGCGCGGGCCTGGTCGAAGATCGAGTTTTCGAGCTTGGGCCGGGGCTGCTCGGTGTCCTGGGGCCACGGCACCGAGTCGGAGTTGCCGTTGACGAAGCGCGAGACCGTCTCGACGCCCGCCGAGACGAACACGTCGCCTTCGCCCGCCTTGATCGCGTGGAAGGCCATCCGGGTGGTTTGGAGCGAGGAGGAGCAGTAGCGCGTGATGGTGGTGCCGGGCACGGTGTCCAGGCCGAGCATCACCGACACGACACGGGCCATGTTGAAGCCCTGCTCGCCGCCGGGCAGACCGCAGCCCAGCATGATGTCGTCGATCGTTGCCGGGTCGAGCTGCGGCACCTTGGCCAGTGCCGCCTTGATCATCTGCACGGTCAGGTCGTCGGGACGGATGTCCTTCAACGACCCTTTGAAGGCACGGCCGATCGGCGAGCGTGCGGTCGCGACGATGACAGCCTCAGGCATGGGAGCCCCTCCTCGGTTGGCATTCCCCAGAACTATATTTCAGTCGGAATGACCTCTCAGCAGAGGGCCTTGGCGGCGATGCCGAACAGGTCCGCGGTGGAGGCCTTCTCGGTGCCGGGGTTCAGCGAGAGCGTCATCGTGGCGCCGTCGTCGGTGGTGAAGCTGAAGGTCAGGTAGCCGATCAGCTCGCCGCTGTGCCCCCACGCCGCCTTGCCGCAGGGCAGCGGGTACTTCTGCAGGCCCAGGCCGTAGCCGAACCCGGCCTTGGTGTCCTCGGTGGTTCGCATCGCCGCCAGCGACTTCTTGCTGGTGAGCTCGCCGGTCAGCAGCGCCTTGGTGAAGCGGTTGAGGTCGCGGGTGGTGGAGATCATCTCGCCGGCCGCGCCGTCCAGGGACGGGTTCATCCTGGTCGCGTCGACCATCTTTCCGTCCACGGGCTCGTAACCGCGAGCGTGCGGGTACGGCACGCCCGGCCGGTCACCGGGCACCGACGTCCGCGTCAGCCCGAGCGGCCGCAGGATCCGCCGCTCCACCTCCTTGCCGTAGGGACGGCCGGTCACCTTCTCGATGATCATTCCGGCGACCACGTAGTTGGTGTTCGAGTACGACCAGGCCTTGCCCGGCTCGGTGTGCTCGCCCCTGTCCGCGACCTTCAGCAGTTCGGCCGGCGTGTAGTGCCGGAACCGGTCCTTGCCACGCCAGCGGTTGGTGGAGTACCCGGCTTCGTGCATGTAGTCGTAGAGCCCGCTGGTGTGGTTGAGCACCTGCCGTACCGTGGCGGAGCTCTTGACCTGCTCGCCCAGGTAGGTGGAGACCGGCGCGTCCAGCCGGACCTTGCCCTCGTCCACGAGCTGCATGATCACGGTGGCGGCGAACGTCTTGGTGACGCTCCCGATCCGGAAATGCCCGTCCGCCCTGGCCGGTGCCGGCGATCCGAGGCTTCTGGTGCCCGCCGCGGCGGTCCGGCTGCCCGCCTTGTTCTCCACCCGGATCAGCGCGGCCGTGGCCTTGTTCTCGGCGACAAGCTTGTCCAGCATGCCCTGGACCTCGTCGGCGGGCGTGGCGGTGGTGAGGGCGAGGGCGGCGATCAACAGTGTCTTCATGGCCGGAAACGCTACGAGCGGGTGGGCGTCGCTCCCATGAGGTACGCCATCCGGTTCGCCTGGGGAAAACCACACCCCGTGTCCTTCAGGTTCCAGCCCGCCGGCCGCCCGCGTTGAGCGGGGACGTCAGTTGCCGCAGGCCCGGGTGATGACCTGGAGCGAGCCGGTGGTCTCCGAGCGGATCTTCTGGATGGCGGCGGGAACGTCGGTGACCTCGATCTCCTGGTAGGAGCGGGACAGGGCGCTCAGCGCGTCGTTGAGCGCGGCGTTGCCGGACTCGACGCCGATGTTCTTCAGCCGCTCCGCCGCCGCGTCCACGGTCTTGTCCAGCTCGGGGGGATCGCCCGCCAGGCCGGGGATCTTCGACAGGAGGTCGTCGGCGACCTTGGTCGCCTCGTCGCAGGCCTCCGTCGCGTTGAGGATGGCTCCTGCCTCCTGGATGGTGCCGCAGCCGGAGGCGAGAACGACCGCGACGAGAACGGCCGGGAGTCGTCTCATGCGTGCGACCTTACCCAACCGATGTGGGGGCCGGTCCCGGAACCGGCCCCTGGGCACTATCCGTACATGCCGGGCGCGTTGGGGGTGCCGTCGTTGACGCCGTGCATGGCGCCCTTCTCGTCGCGCCACATGCGCCAGCCCTCCTGGCTGCCGGTGAACCAGGACGGCGGTGCGGACGAGCCGGGGACGCGCTTGCCGGCCGCCAGGTCGTACTCGCAGACCGCGGCCACCGAGTAGAAGCCCGGCGCCTGCCCGCGCAACGGCAGCGGCTTGGGGTCGGTGACGCAGAAGCTCCAGCCGGTCTCGTCCTCGATCGGCAGCGGTTTGCCCGAGGCCAGGTCGTAGGCGGTGCCCTTGGTGTTGTGCTTGAGGAAGCCGAGCTTGTCCATGCGGTCGGGGAAGGCCAGCCACCAGCCGGAGCCGGGCACCTGGGTGGCGGTGATCTGGCCGACGACGCGGCCGCTGTCGGAGTCGAGGCGGGCGAATCCGCCATAGGCGCCCTGCTGGTCGACCGGGCGGACGACGGGGGCGAAGCCGGGGTTGCCGCTCGGGTAGACGCGGACGACCGAGGGCCGCATCCAGTTGATGCTGCCGTCGCTGATCCGCATGGAGAACAGCCCGAACGTGGAGACCTTCTTGGTGCGCGGGTCGGTGTAGGGGGCGATGTATCCGGTGAGGTTGTCGCCGGTGGCGCCGAAGGCCCAGCCGCCCGACATGTCGATGCCGGGGCCGAGCGCCTGCTCCAAAGGCTGCTGCCACTGGAGCTTGCCGGTCTTGAGCTCGTAGGACTCGATCATGGGGTTGGCCGCGAGCCTGAGCAGCAGGACCCGGTTGGCGTCCGACCACTCGACCTCGGCGAGGCCGGGCAGCTTCCACATGGTCTTGCCGGTGACCGGTTCGAGCACGACGACGCGGGCGCCGCTCAGCGCGGTGTGCTCCGACAGGCAGATGTACGGCCCGCAGCGCTGCGGCCCGAACGTCGAGTGCACGGGCCTGGCCCACTTCTGCTGGCCGGTGCGCCCGTCGCGGGCGATGAGGGTGGCGTTCCAGCGGGACTTCTTGGCCGGGTCGAGTGCGACGACCACGGGGCGGCCGTCGGCGGCGGGCACGATCGCGGGGGCGGAGACGCCCATGCCGGGCAGGCGTCCGGCCATGGTGGCCGGGTACTGCCACAGCTTCTTGCCGGACTTCTGGTCGAGTGCGACGGTCTCAAGGTTGCCGTCCGGCTTCATGGAGGTGGTCGTGACGACGCCCGCGGCGGCGGCCATCCGGCTGACGGCGTTGACGTCGGTGTTGTGCCACGTGGGGAATTCGGCGGTGGCCGCGTCGCTGCCGGAACAGCCGGTGGCGGCGAGTACGGCGAGGGCGAGGGCCGGTTTCGTGAGAGGTCGGAGCACGAGGCTATCCATCTCCAGTGGGGACGGGGCGTGGCGGCTCGGCCTCGGAGGGTGACCGGGGTCAGGCGTCGTTGAGCAGCTCTCCCAGTCGCCGGCGGAACAACGTCACCCACTTTCCGTAGGGGCCGGTCGCCCGCCCGGCGACCCGGGTCGCGCTGACCTCGGTTCCGGGTTCCTCCGCGGCCGTGGCCGCCGCAAGGTAGATCGGTTGCAGTCCTTCGCCACGGACGGGTCGCGGCTCGGGCCACAACGCCAACGCAGCGCATACAGAAGGTAGCACCGCGTAAGCGGCCTGGGCGTAACCTCGGTCAGATGGATGGAAACGATCCGGTCCGAACATTTCGCCCGGGTTTGTTGCGAATTCCGGGCCGAGGATGTCGGCGAACGCGACCGTCCTGCCGCCCGCCTCGACCACGGCCACCGTCTGCGCGGCGGCGAGCTGGCGGCTCCACCGCCGGGTGACCCAGCGCAACGGCTGCGCCAGCGGGCGTACGGTCCCCAGGTCCGGGCAGGTTCCCACGACCACCTCCGCCCCCGCCTCGCGCAGCCGGCGCACCGCCTTGGACAGGTGCCGCACCGCCACCGCCGGCGGCGTCTGGGTGGTGACGTCGTTGGCGCCCACGAAGACCACCGCGATCTCTGGCCGCACCCGCAGCGCCTGGTCCACCTGCTCGCCCAGGTCGGCGGAGGGCGCCCCGGAACGGCCGAAGACGTCCAGCCGCACCGGGCGCTCGGCCACGGCGGCCAGGCCGTGGGCGAGCAGCACCCCCGGCGTCCTGGCCGGGTCGGTCATGCCGAGCCCGACGGAGGTCGAGTCGCCGAGCATGACGAGCCGCACGGGCTCGCCGGAGAAGTCCCCGTACACGCCGTCGGACGGCGGGCCCTCCATGCCGTGCGGACGGCCGATCACCTTGCGCGCGACCAGGCTCTCCGCCATCAGAAGCCCGTAGGCCGTGGCTCCCAGGGCCGTCAGCCCGCCGCCTCCGAGCGCGGCAGCGGCCGCGATCTTCCGCGCCGCCCGCGCCACCCCCGGTGTCCAGATCACGTAGCGTGCCCCCCTCGACCCCACTGGCGGTAGCGTTTGTCTGAAACTAGCCGAGCGCCCGCCACCCCCTGGGGATCTCGGCGCCCGGCAAGCTGACCAAGCTTCGGTAAAGAAGGTGAACACCTCGGTGCGCGTTTACGATTCCCTGGTCGAGCTCATGGGGAACACCCCGCTCGTCCGGCTGCACAAGGTATCCGCGGGACTGCCTGCCCAGGTGCTCGCCAAGGTCGAGTACTTCAACCCCGGCGGATCGGTCAAGGACCGCATCGCCGTACGCATGATCGAGGCCGCCGAGCGGTCGGGAGCGCTGCGCCCCGGCGGCACGATCGTGGAGCCGACCTCGGGCAACACCGGCGTCGGCCTGGCCATCGTGGCCCAGACCAAGGGCTACCGGTGCGTCTTCGTGGTCCCCGACAAGGTCGCCCAGGACAAGATCGCCGTGCTGCGCGCCTATGGCGCCGACGTCGTGGTCTGCCCGACGGCCGTCTCGCCCGACCACCCCGAGTCCTACTACTCGGTCTCCGACCGGCTGGCCAGGGAGATTCCCAACGCCTGGAAGCCCGACCAGTACTCCAACGAGAACAACCCCGACTCCCACTACCACTCCACGGGGCCGGAGCTGTGGGAGCAGACCGACGGCCGGATCACCCACTTCGTGGCGGGCGTGGGCACGGGCGGCACGATCAGCGGCACCGGCCGCTACCTCAAGGAGGTCTCCGGCGGCCGGGTGAAGATCATCGGTGCCGATCCCGAGGGCTCGGTGTACTCCGGGGGGACGGGCCGGCCGTACCTGGTGGAAGGGGTGGGCGAGGACATCTGGCCGGCCACCTACGACACCACGATCTGCGACGAGATCATCGCGGTCTCCGACAAGGAGTCCTTCAACATGACCCGCCGCCTGGCCCGCGAGGAGGGGCTGCTGGTGGGCGGTTCGTGCGGGATGGCGGTGGTGGCGGCGCTGCGCGTGGCGGCCAAGGCCGCTCCCACGGACATCGTGGCCGTGCTGCTGCCCGACGGCGGCCGCGGCTACCTGTCGAAGATCTTCAACGACGACTGGATGGCCGACTACGGCTTCCTGACCACCTCCTCCGACGAGGGGCTCGTGGCCGACGTGCTGGCCCGCAAGGGCGCGGGGCTGCCGGAGTTCGTGCACGTGCACCCGCACGAGTCGGTCGGCGAGGCGATCGCGATCATGCGCGAGTACTCGGTGTCACAGCTGCCGGTCATGAAGGAGGAGCCGCCGGTCATGGCGGCCGAGGTGGTCGGCTCGATCGTGGAACGCGACCTGCTGGAGGCGCTCTACCGCGGCCGGCTCAGGGCCGACGACCCGATCGCCGAGCACATGTCGCAGCCGCTGCCCACGATCGGCGGCGGCGAGCCGGTGGCGCGGGCGGTCGAGGCGCTGGAGAAGGCGGACGCCGCGGTGGTCCTGGAAGACGGCAAGCCCGCCGGGCTGCTCACCCGGCAGGACCTGCTCGCCTTCCTGGCCAACTCCGCGCACTAGGGCTTCTTGATCGATTCGATCACGGCGCCGAGGCCGTCGGCGCCGTGCCCTTCCCGGTCCGTGCGCGCGAACAGCTCCTTCAGCGCCGCCGGCATGGAGGTGTCCAGCCCGGCGTCGCGGAAGGCGTGCAGGGCGTGTTCCATGCCGACGGCCTGCATGTGCAGGCTGTTCTCCGCGCCCGGGTAGACGCCGGCGTCGATCTCCTCGCTGAGGATCTTCAGGAAGCCCATCGGCCCGTCGCCCGCCAGCGAGCCCACGAGCCCCTGGAAGAAGGGCACGATCTCGGCCGCCTTCACCCCGGCGCTGCCGAGGAGCGCGGCGGAGTACATGTACGCGGTCAGCGTGGACCAGAACACGTACAGCTGCGACTGGTAGAACATCATCGCCAGGCCCTCGTCCGCGCCCACGTGGACCACCTCGCCCAGCGCCGCGAGCGTCGCGGAGTGCCGGTCGAGCACCTCGCGCGGCCCGCTGTAGAAGGCGAAGGAGCCCGGCTCGCCGATGCCGGGCGGCGGCACCATGATCCCCGCCGTGATCAGCACACCGCCGCGCCCCGCCACCCACGCCGCGGCCTCCCGCAGCTTGGCGGGGGTGTCGGAGCTGAGGTTGACCAGCACCTTGCCGTCGAGGTCCACGCCGTCGAGGCTGTCGTACATCGCCTGGTATTCAAGCTGGCTGATCACCATGAGGTCGCCGGTGGGCCGCTCGGCCCGCCTGGCGCCGAGTGCCACCAGAGGATCGGCCTTGGCGGCCGTCCTGTTCCACACGGTCACCTCGAAGCCGGCCTTGAGAAACGTCCGCGCCATCTGGGCGCCCATCGGCCCGAGGCCGATCACTGTCACCTGAGTCGTCATGGCTTCACCCTGCGAGAAGCCGCTACGGAATCTCCACGGGCCCGCTACGGGTTTAATCGGTACGTGGTGAGATTCGGGGTGCTGGGACCGCTCGCGGTGTGGGGCGACGACGGTGAGCCGCTGCACGTGGCCGAGCCCAAGGTGCGCGCGCTCCTGGCCGATCTGCTCGTGCACGGGGGCCACCCGGTCTCGGCGGACCGGCTGATCGACGACCTGTGGGGCGAGCGCCCGTCGCGCAACCCGACCGGCACGTTGCAGGCCCGCGTCTCGCAGCTCAGGCGCGCCCTGGGCGATCCCGGCCTGGTCGTGCGCGGCCCCGGCGGCTACCGGATCGTCGCCGAGCGGGTCGACGCGGCCCGCTTCGAGGAACTGCTCGCCCGCCGCGCCGTCCCGCCGCACGAACGCGCGGCCGAGCTGGGCCGGGCGCTGGCGTTGTGGCGCGGCCCCGCCTACGCCGACGTGGCCGACCTCGACTTCGCCAGGCCCGCGATCACGCGCCTGGAAGAGCTGCGCCTGGCCGCCGTCGAAGAGCTGTCCGAGGTACGGCTGGCCCTCGGCGAGCCGGTCGAGGTGGCCGGCCTGGTGGCCGAGCACCCCCTGCGCGAGCGGCTGAGAGCCGTGCACATGCGCGCCCTGTACCACCAGGGCCGCCAGAGCGAGGCCCTGGCCACGTACGCCGACCTGCGCGAGAGGCTGGCCGGAGAGCTGGGCCTCGACCCGTCGCCGGAGCTGGCCGAGCTACACACCAAGATCCTCCGCCAGGACCCCGAGCTGCGCGCGAGGACGGTGCGCCAAGAGCCTGGCCCGCGCCCGGAGACGGTGCGCCGTGACCCCGGAGCCCGCGACGACCGCCCCGTGCCCCCGCGCCTGCCCGCCGCCCTGGCCCCGCTGGTCGGCAGGGACGACCAGCTCGCCGAGGTCGCCGCCCGGCTCGGCCGCGACCGGCTGGTCACGCTGACCGGCCCCGGCGGCGTGGGCAAGACCAGCCTCGCCCTGGAGGTGGCCCGCCGCCGCACCGAGCGCGTGTACCTCGCCGAGCTCACCGGCACCACCCGGCCGGCCGACGTGCTGGCGGCGGTGGCCGGGGTGCGCGACGACTCCTCGCAGCCGCTGGAGCAGCGGATCGCGCGGGCGCTGGGCGGCAGGCGGGCGCTGCTCGTGCTGGACAACTGCGAGCATCTGATCGAGCCGGTGGCCCACCTGGCGGCCGTCCTGCTGAAGGCGGCGCCGGAGCTAGGCGTGCTGGCCACGAGCCAGGAGCCGCTGGGCGTGACCGGGGAGCGCGTCCACGTGGTGCCGCCGCTGGCCGAGGACGACGCGGTGGCCCTGTTCGCGGCGCGGGCGGGCATCGAGCCGGGCCCGGCGGTACGCACGATCTGCCGCAGGCTGGACGGCATCCCGCTGGCGCTGGAGCTGGCCGCGACGCGGGTGCGGGCCCTCGGGGCCGACGAGCTGGCCAGGCGGCTGGACGACCGGTTCCGGCTGCTCAGCACCGGGATGCGGGACGCGCCGGCGCGGCAGCGGACGCTCCGGGCGATGATCGACTGGAGCTGGGACCTGCTGAGCGAGCCGGAGCGGCTGGTGTTGCGGCGGCTGGCCGTACACGCCGACGGGTGCACGCTGGAGGCGGCGGAGCAGGTGTGCGCGGAGCCGGGCCTCGACGTGCTCGACCTGCTGGCCAGGCTGGTCGACCGCTCGCTGGTCACCGCGGGGCCGCGGTTCCGGCTGCTGGAGTCGGTGGCGGCCTATGGGGTGGAGCGGCTGCGGGAGGCCGGTGAGTACGAGCTGGTCAGGGAACGGCACGCGCGCTACTACACGGCCCTGGCCGAGCGCGCCGACCTGCGCGGGCACGGCCAGCGCGACTGCCTGGAACGGCTCGACCAGGAGAGCGGCAACCTGCGGCTGGCGCTTGAGGGGCCCGAGCCGCTGCGGCTGGTGAACGCGATGGCCTGGTACTGGTTCCTGCGCGGGCGGCTGGGCGAGGCGCGCAGGTCGCTGGCCTACGCGCTGACCAGGGGCGGAGCCTCGGAGGAGAGCGCGATGGCGGCCATGTGGCTGGCCGGGTTCACCAAGGTGATCGGCGAGCCGGCGGAGGCGGTGCCCTACGCGGATCTGGATCCGCGGGGACGGGCCCTGCACGACTGGTTCCTCAGCCACGTGGCCTGGGCCTACGGCGGCTTCTCCGTCCACGACGACCAGGTGGAGAAGGCGCTGACGGCGTTCGGCGCGATGGGCGAGCGCTGGGGCGTGGCCGCCGCGCTCGCGCTGCGGGCCAGACTGGCGGTGGGCCGCGGCGACCTGGCGGCCATGGAGCGTGACGGCGCCCGCAGCCTGGAGATCTTCCGCGAGCTCGGCGACCGCTGGGGTCAGGCCGAGGCCATGGACGCGCTCGACCTGGCCGCCGAGATCCGCGGCGATTACGCGCGGGCCGCCGGGCTGCGCGAGGAGCAGCTACGCCTGGCGGGGGAGCTGGGCATCGCCTCGCCGTTCAAGCTCTCCGGGCTGGGCCGCCTGGCGCTGCTGGAAGGCGACTACGCGCGCGCCGACGACTACCACGAGCGGGCCCGCGCGCTGGCGGTCGAGCAGTCGGTCAAGTCCGCGGAGGAGCACGCCGTGATCGGGCTGGCGATCAGCGCGCGCCGCCAGGGCCGCTTCGCCGACGCCGAGGACTATCTGCTGCCGTGGTTCGCCTGGTTGCGGCAGGTCGGCGGCACGCCGGGCATCGCGTTCGCGCTGGCCGAGCTGGGCTTCGCCGCCGAGCAGCGGGGCGACGCCGAGACCGCGCTGGCCAGGCAGGAGGAGGGCTACGCGGCCGCCACCTCCACCGGCGACCCGCGCGCGGTCGCGCTGGCGCTCGAAGGGCTGGCGGGCGCGCTCTCGCTGGCCGGTCGCGCCGAGGAGGCCGCCCGCCACCTGGGTACGGCCGCCGCCATGAGGAGGTCGGTGGGCGCCCCGCTGCCCGACGGCGAGCGGCTCGACGTCGACCGGATCACCGCCCGCGTCAGGACGAGCCTGGACGCCGGGGCCTTCACCGAGGCCTTCCGCTCAGGCGAGCGGGAACTCGGCGATCACCTCCCAGTAGCCCTCGGGCGTGGGACCGGCGAAGAGCCTGCCGCCCAGAGCCTCCACCCGCTCGGCCATGCCGACCAGGCCGAAGCCGCCACCCAGCCGGGCCACCCTGGGGTCTGAGGCCGAGCCGAAGTTGCGCACCCGCAGCCGCACCGTGCCGACGGTCGCGCTCCCGACGGCTCCTCGCTGGTTGCGCGAGCTGCCGCTCTCGGAGCCTGCTCGCTGATCCGAGCCGGAGTAGGCGCGCAGGTCGGCCTCGACCCAGGCCGCGCCGGGCGCGTGCCTGCGCACGTTCGTCAGCGCCTCCTGCAGCACGCGGTGCAGGGTGGTGACGACCTCGGGCGGCAGCGTGCCGTCGCTGACGCCCTGGCCGATCTCGAAGGCCACTTTCGGCCCGCTGGCGGAGAAGCGCTCGGTCAGCAGGCGCAGGTCGGCCAGTGTGGTGCCGGGCCTGCGCTCCGCCTCGTCCTCCGCGCGCAGCACGCTGACCAGGCGGCGCATCGACGTCAGCGCCTCCGCCCCGGCTCCGGCGATCGCGTCGAGGGCGGGCACCACGGCTTCCGGCTTCATCTCGGCGACGGTCTTGGCGGCCTGGGCCTGGACGACGATGCCGGTGATGTGGTGGGCGACCAGGTCGTGGAGCTCTCTGGCCAGCTCAAGGCGTTCGGCCCGGCGTACCGAGAAGACGGCTTCCGAGCGGCGTTCCTGCTGGAAGCGGAGGTAGCCACCCACGCCGGCGGCCAGCGACCAGCCGGCGAACAGCAGGAACGAGAAGGCCAGGCCGGCGTTCTGGTAGTCGCGGCCGGAGGCTTCCGCCAGGAGGACGACCAGGGAGACCAGCGCGAAGACGGCGGCCTTGCGCACGGGCTGGATGTGGCGCAGCACGCCGATCGTGAGGATGAGGACCGCGCCCGACTCCGCCATGCCGGGCACGCCGTCGTAGTTGGTGCCGCTGATGATCGTGGAAGTGACGAAGCTGAAGGCCAGCAGGAACGTGAAGCCCTCGACCCGGTACTTGTGCCGGGCCAGCACGGCGGCGATGCCGGCGATGCCGCAGAAGGGCACCAGCCACTGGGGCCCGCCGACGCCGGCGGCGGCCACCACGTCGACCATCAGCATCAGGCCCAGCCAGCCGATCATGGCGATTTCGCTGAGCCTGCGGATCCAGTAGACGAAGCGCTTGGTATCCCCCACGGCATCGAGCCTAAGCCGGAAGTTGGAGCACCCGTATCAACCGTTCGGCCGAGTAAGGAAGCCGCAGACCAGACCTTCAGCGGAGGTGAAAGGGGTGGGTGGTCACCGATGCTGGATATGTCGGAAGGGAGACGGGGAAATGGTCGTCATCGGATTCGTGTTGCTGGGTGTGGGACTGGTTGTGGGCGTACTGCTCGCGCTGGCCGACCCCGTGATGCTCTCCAGGATCAACGGAGAGCCCGCCGAGGGCGGCAGTGGCCGCCACATCCACGCGCCGCGTGCGGCGCACGAGGGTGAGGTGGTCCGGCTGCCGAGCCGTACCGGCGACCGGAGCCGGCCCAAGGCGGCCTGAGACGGGGCTCGCGGCGGCGGGCAAGACGCCGGCGAGCCTTGGGGGAGGGATCGGCCCGCGAGACCGTTGGGGGACGGAATCGCGGGCCGGTTCCGTTACCGTGGCGGGTATGAGCAACGGATTCGAAACGCTGGCGATCCACGCAGGTCAGGAGCCCGACCCGCTGACCGGCGCGGTCGTCCCGCCGATCTACGCCACGTCCACCTACAAGCAGGACGGTGTGGGCGGGCTGCGCTCGGGCTATGAGTACAGCCGATCGGCCAACCCGACCAGGACCGCGCTCGAAGAGGCGCTGGCCGCGGTCGAGGCCGGCGCTCGGGGGCTGGCGTTCGCCTCCGGCCTGGCCGCGGAGGACACCGTGCTGCGCACCGTGTGCCGGCCCAACGACCACGTCATCATCCCGAACGACGCCTACGGCGGCACCTACCGCCTGTTCGCCAAGGTCAACGAGCGCTGGGGGCTGCGCTACGACCCGGTGCCGCTGGGCAACCTGGACGCCGTGGCCGGGGCCATGACGCAGAAGACGAAGATCGTCTGGGTGGAGACGCCGACGAACCCGCTGCTGGGCATCGCCGACATCGCCGGGCTCGCCGAGCTGGCCCACGAGAACGACGCGCTGCTGGTCGTGGACAACACCTTCGCCTCGCCGTACCTGCAGCGGCCGCTTGAGCTGGGGGCCGACATCGTCGTGCACTCCACGACCAAGTACGTGGGCGGCCACTCCGACGTGGTCGGCGGCGCGCTGATCGCGCGTTCGAAGGAACTGGGCGACGAGCTGGCCTACCACCAGAACGCCATGGGCGCGGTGGCCGGGCCGTTCGACGCGTGGCTGACGCTGCGCGGGCTCAAGACGCTGGGCGTGCGGATGGACCGCCACTGCGACAACGCCGAGCGGGTGGTCGACCTGCTGCTGGCACACCCGAAGGTGACCCAGGTGCTCTACCCGGGCCTGGGCGAGCACCCCGGCCACGAGGTGGCGGCCAAGCAGATGAAGCGCTTCGGCGGCATGGTGTCGTTCCGCGTGGCGGGGGGCGAGGAGGCCGCCGTGGAGGTGTGCAACCGCGCCGAGCTGTTCACGCTGGGGGAGTCGCTCGGCGGGGTCGAGTCACTGATCGAGCACCCGGGCAGGATGACCCACGCGTCGGCGGCGGGCTCGCCGCTGGAGGTCCCGGCCGACCTGGTGCGGCTGTCGGTGGGCATCGAGACGGTCGACGACCTGCTCGCCGACCTCACCCGGGCGCTCGGCTAGGACGGCACGACCATCAGGAACAGGATCGCCAGCCAGATCAGCGTGACCACGCCGGCGATGGCGGCGATCCGTCCTGTCTGCACCTTCGCGTCGTCGTCCGGGGTCTCGCTGGAGAGCGCCTGGACGGCGGTGCGCAGGTCGCGTTCGACGATGACGATCAGGACCGCGGCCACGATGAACAACGTCATGGACGCGGTCATGTTCCACTTGCCCAGGGTGCCGTTCCCGGCGATGACCCCGGCTCCGATGCCGAAGATCAGCACGCCCAGCGAGAGCAGGGCGTAGAGCCGGGTCGAGCGGTGGATGAACGTCAGCAATGCGGCGTTCTTGGTGCGAATTGCGCGGGGGGCGGCGTGCGTCAGCGCGGTGAGCGGCCCGACCGCGAAGATCGCGAAGGCGATGTGCAGCCAGATAAGCAGGGACATGCCGCAGAGACTAGTCCCCGGCGATCTCGGCCTGTGGCTCGACACTCTCTTCGCTCTTGCGGGAGCACCGCATGCACAGCTCGAAGGACGCCACAGTGACGACCATGACCATGATGAGCAAGACCATCGCGAACATAGCACTCCCTCCTTCCCCGAATATCCTCCGTAATGACTAGACGCCCTGGCAACGGAATAAGTTCAGCCCGGGTATCGTTGCGTACCGCCGTTTTCTTCCGTTCAGGCACAAGGGGGTGCCGTCGTGGCCGTCAGGCACGTCGAGCCGTACACCGATGAGTGGCAGCATCAGCCGCGCTGCTACGTGAAACAGGTGGTCGAAGTGCTCGACGCCGAGGTGGCCGAATGGTGGGAGGGGCCCGGCGAGCCGCGTACGGCGACGGTTCTGGTGTCCGGCGGCTCGGCGCTGGTGTGGGACGAAGAGAGCGGCTGGCGGCTCGGCCGCTTCCTCTCCGGGGCCCGTGGCGAGCACACCGAGCTGGCCGATGTGCGCTATCTGGGTGGCGGTCTGCTGCCCCGGCCCGAGCGGGTTCCCGCGGCCCTTTCGGACGCGCGGCTCGGGATCGGTGCGAGCAGCGCCTGGCGGCCCTGCTACCGCTCGCACCGCAACTGCCGGGACGGGTTCGATGTGGCGCTGGACTTCTGGTCCGGCCTGGTGCGCGCCTAGTTCAGGCGGGTGTGACGGTCTGGCGCCCTTCCCGGGCCACGCACTCCGTGCAGTCGGTGTTGTTCACGTGAAGGCCGAGAATCCCGCGGGTGCAGCGGGAGAAGGGCCCTGGGGCGCGATGCGTCGGCGAACCGCGCCAGTCCTCTCCGAGGACACTGAGCACGATCATGACGAACGTGCCGGTCGCTCCTCCGATCAAGGCGATCGGGATCATGAGGTACAAATCCATGGGTAATTATGGCAGCGGCACCCCGCCGGTCATCAATAGGTGGACATAGAAAAGGATCCGCCAGGTGATCTGGGTTGGCGGAATACAATTGACTACACTTATTGGGATAAGTGGCCCGAGCCTGCATAATTGATTTCGTAGGCCAGGTGGGTCATATCACCGGCATAGATCGCCACCGTGAGCCGGATCGGCCGCTCGGCCGAGTACGCCGTCCTGATCACCTCGATCACCGGCACCCCCGCCCTTCGCCCGAAGAACGGGACCTCCTGCGGAGTCGGCATCCTGGCCAGCACCACGTCGCGATGGCGCACCTGCACGTGGCCGTGGTCGGCCAGTTCGCGGATCGTGCCACGCTCCAGGTCGACGGGTAACATCAGGCCCGTTCCCTCGGCCACGTCCAGCGGATAGAACGAGTCCTGCAGCGACCAGCTCTCCCCGTCGACCAGCCGCCGCGACAGGCGCACGACCACCACGGAACCCTCGGGGATCTGCAGGTAGGAGGCGACTTTCGGGCTCGCCTCCCGGAACTCCATGGTGAAGCCCTCCTGCGCGGGCTGGCGGCCCTGCTCCTCCACCGCGGAGGTGAAGGCGTCCTTGCCGCTCGCCGTGCGCAGGCCCTCCCTGTTCGACATGACCATGGTGAAGGTCAGCCGCGCGTTCACGTACGTGCCCAGCCCCTGCCGCGACTCCACCAGGCCCTCGTTGGCCAGGACGGCGATCGCCAGGCGGACGGTGTTGGTGGAGACGCCGAAGAGCTGCTCGAGCTCCGACTGGGACGGCAGACGCTGACCTGGCTGAAGGGACCCGGCGGTTATCTTTTTCCGCAGGTCGTCGGCCACCTTGCGGTAGAGCGGCTCGGACATGCTCTCATTGTCCGCTTATTGGTATGAGCGGTCTAGGTCCTGGCTTTACAGCGCCGCCGCCCGGCGGGACGATTTCCTTCCGTCCCATTTCCCGAGAGGAAAGGCAGAATCAGGATGCCGGTTCCCTATAGCCAGGAATGGCTGAGGTTGCCCCTGGGTTACGTGTCGTCGGTAGCAGCCGCGGTGGAGCATGTGATGTGGTGGGACGACCCCTTCGACCCGCGGGACGCGACGATCCTGCTGGCCGGAGGCGACGCCCTGGTGTGGGACGAGGAGACCGGGTGGCGCCGCGGCCGGTTCGTCTCGGGTGAGCAGGGTGTGCGGACGGTCCTGGCCGGGGTCCGTTACCTCGGGGGCGGGGTGCTGCCGGAACCGGGCGAGGTGGTCGCGCTGATGGCGCGGGGCGGCGGCCGTACCAGGGTCGCCTACCGCTCCTTCCGCGACCTGCACGACGGGTTCGACGCCCGGCTGGGCCGCCACGCCCTCGTCTAGCGGGCGCGGCGCAGCCGCAGGAAGTCGCTGACCACGTACTCGCCCAGCCGTTCCGCGCTGGGCGAGAACACCCGGCCGCCGTTGCGGCGCGCGACCTCGTCGACGAACTCGCGCAGCCGGTCGTCGGCGGCCAGCATGAACACGTTGATCGTGGCCCGCCGCCTGGTCATCTTGTCGACCTCGGCCAGCGTCAGCTCCAGCGTCTCGTGCGAAGGCGGCCACTCGAAGGCCGAGCGGCCGTTGCGCATGAGGTGCGCGGTGGGTTCGCCGTCGGTGACCACGAGCACGACCGGCTCGAAGTCGGGGTGGCGGTCCAGGTGCCGCCCGGCGATCAGCAGCGCGTGGTGCAGGTTCGTGCCCTGCACCATGTCCCAGTCGAGCCCGGCCAGCTCGTCCGGCTGCAGCACCCGCGCGTAGTTGGAGAAGCCGATGATCTGCACGGCGTCCTGCGGGAACTTCGAGGCCACCAGCGCCTGCAGCGCCAGCGCGGTCTGCTTGGCCGCCGCCCACGTGCCCCGCAGCGCCATCGAGTACGACAGGTCCACCAGCAGGCAGACCGCCGCCGCGGTCCGGCGCTCGGTCTCGGCGACCTCGAAGTCGTCCACGGACAACCGCAGGCCTCCTGAGGTACGGCCGCCGCCGTTGCGAATGCCGTTGACCAGCGTGCGCACCACGTCGATGGGCTGCTCGTCGCCGAAGCGCCACGGCCGCGAGGACCCGGTCAGCTCGCCGGCCGAGCCCGCGTCGTGCTGCTCGTGGTCGCCGCGCCGCCCGGCGTCCAGCGAGGCGAACACGCGGCGCAGGGCGGTCTCGCCGAGCCTGCGCACCGCCTTGGGCGTCAGCTCCAGCTTCCCGCGCCGGCGCAGCAGGTAGCCCTGCTCCTCCAGTTCCCGTTCGATCCGCCGCAGCGCCTCCAGGTCGTCGACGGCCGAGCGGCCGAGCGCCCGGCGTACGGCGGCCTCGTCGATGTCGTCGAGCCTGGCGCCGGGGTAGTCCTGGCGCAGTGCCGCCTCCAGCTGGGTGAGGTCGGCCAGTTCCTCCAGGGCGGTGACGGCGTCGCCCATGCCGAGCGGCTCGTCGCCGGTGAGGCGTTCCGGGGTGTTCCAGGCGAGGTCGGGGCGGCGGGCGGTGAGGGCGTCGCCGAGGCGGCGCATCTGCTCGCCGAGCCCGGCCTGCTCCAGGGTCTGGTTGATGAGGCCGCCGAGCTCCTCGCGCTGGCGCGGGGTCATCGAGGCCAGCATGCGCTGCGTGGCGGCGGCCCGGCGGGCGAGGATGTCGACCAGCTCTTCCAGCGTGCGCGGCTTCTCGGGGAACATGTCCCCGTACGTGGCCATGAAGGCGTCGAAGTCGGCCTGGGTGTGCTCGCCGCGGGAGTCGCGCTCCAGCATCTCGTTGAGCGCGGCGACCATCTGGCGCACGCGCTCCATGGCCGCCGGGTCGGGGTTGGCCAGCGCCTCGCGCAGCCCCCGGAACTGGGTGTCCAGCACCTCCCTGCGCAGCAGGTCGCGCAGTTCCTCGAAGGTCTGCCTGGCCGCGGCCGAGCGCCACTCATAAGAGCTCAGCTGCTGGATGGCGCTGGCGGTGTCCTCGGGCAGGCCGTCGAGCTCGGCCTCGCGCATCCTGGCCGCGTCGGACGGGTCGGGGAACAGCTCGGCGCGCTCCTGGCCGATCGCCTTGTCCAGCAGCGCGCGGGCCCGCTCCAGGGTGCCGTCGAGCCTGCCGCTCTCGCGCAGCTCCCGGCGGCGGCGCCGTACCTCTCTGAGCATCTCGTCGAGGCCGCGGCGGTCGCGCGCGCCGGGCAGGCCGCGCTTGAGCAGGTCACGCAGCGCGTGCACGGGCGTCGAACCGGACAGGATCGCATCGCCCATCTCGTCCAGCGCCGCCCGCACGTCATAGGGCGGCGCGAGGGGATCGGGGCCGTCCTGATACTCGCCATAGCGATAAGCCACGATCTCACGCTAACTCGTCTTTTGTTCTTCCGTTACGGCAAGCCGCCCCCACACCACCCGCCGCCGCCGGTTTCCGCCGATCGTGGGGGTCGCTTCTCACGTCGGACGTGGCGCCCGCCGTCACGGTCACGCGTCCCCGAAGACCTCCCACACGCTCAGCAGCTCGTCGCTGAACGGGTTGTAGTGCACCACGGCGAGGTTGCCGCCCTTGAAGACCTTGGAGAAGTCCTTGTTCGTGCAGCCCTTGGTGCCGAGGCCGTCGTCGTCGGCGTTGACGGGCCTGCCGGTCAGCCAGCCGTCGCCGCACTTGGCGGTGACCCGGTTGAAGGTCAGGTGCCAGGTGTAGGTGAGGTGGCGCGTGCCGTGGGCGACGGTGTCGGCGTCCACACGCTTGATCACGCCCTTGGCGGTCCGGGTGTACCACTTGGCCGGCTGGAACTCGCTGACCCTGATCGCCTTCTTGCCCGAATAGACGATCTTCACGGGGTTCGGGCCGAGCTGGAGGGTGAAGGCCAGGTCCTTGGGGGCGCAGCGGGTCTTGCCGAGGCCGTCGGCGTCCTGGGCGACGCGGCCCTCGGTCTCCTTCAGCCCGCAGGCCACGGCCAGGCGGCGGAAGGCGGCCGATGCGTAGCCCAGCTTGATCTCCTTGGCGCCCTTCTTGGCGGCCAGCTGGTACTTCTTGCCGTCGCGGGTGGCCGTGACCGGTGTGACGCGCAGGGTGCCGGTTCCGTCGGCCCAGGCGTAGCCGTACACGGTGGTGGTGGTGGTGGCGGCGGCGGTGGTGGCGGACGGAGTCAGTGGAGCCGCGGCGACGAGCGCGGCGATGAGCAGAGTGTGCATTGGGCGGTCCCCCGGTGTCGTGAACTACCAGGTTGGACGCGCGGGACCGCCCCGATGTTCACGTGCGGTAGACGTTCACCCCGTCAAGATCGTCCTTGGACAGCCGGCGCATGAGGTAGAGGCCCTCCAGCGCGAACTCCAGGGCCGCCGCGGCGTGACCGGGCGACTCGTCGCCGGCCCCCATGCCCAGCTTGGCCATGATCTTCGCCAGGCCGTTGACCGGGCCGATCCGGCGCAGCAGCTCCGCGGCCGGGACCAGCTCGCCCGACTCCACCTGGCTGCCCTCGGCGAACTTGTCGGTCAGCGGCGCGAGGTCGGTGCCGCCCAGGCGGTTTCTGAACGTCTCGGCCGTAGCCCGGCGCAGCAGGTGGGCCAGGATCTCGGTCTCCCTGCCCTCCTCGCTGACCTCGAACTCGACCTTGCCACGCAGCGTCGGCACCATGCTCGGCAGGTCGCAGACGCGGGCCACCGCGTGCTCCTCGCCGGTGATGGCGGCCCTGCGCACCGCGGAGGCGGCGGCGGTCTCGGCGGCGGCGATGGAGAAACGGGCCGAGACGCCCGAGCGGGCGTCGACCGCGGTCGACTCGCGCACGAGGCGGGTGAAGCGGGCGATCACCTCGATCAGGTGCTCGGGGATGTCGGCCCCGATGTCGGGCATCGACTCCTGGCGGATGAGCGTGAGCTCGTCCTCGACCGTCTGCGGGTAGTGGGTGCGGATCTCGGCGCCGAAGCGGTCCTTCAGCGGCGTGATGATCCGGCCGCGGTTGGTGTAGTCCTCGGGGTTGGCGCTGGCGATGAGCAGGATGTCCAGCGGCAGGCGCAGGTTGTAGCCGCGTACCTGGATGTCGCGCTCCTCCAGCACGTTCAGCAGCGAGACCTGGATGCGCTCGGCCAGGTCGGGCAGCTCGTTGACGGAGAAGACGCCGCGGTTGGTGCGCGGGACCAGGCCGTAGTGGACGGTCTCCGGGTCGCCCAGCGTGCGCCCTTCGGCGATCTTGATCGGGTCGACGTCACCGATCAGGTCGCCCACCGAGGTGTCGGGCGTGGCCAGCTTCTCGCCGTAGCGCTCGTCGCGGTGCTTCCAGGCGACGGGCAGTTCATCGCCCATCTCCCGCGCCTTGCGCAGGCACGTGGTGCAGACCGGCGCGTAGGGATGGTCGTTGATCTCGCAGCCCTCCACGACCGGGGTCCACTCGTCGAGCAGGCCGGTGACGGTGCGGATGAGCCGGGTCTTGCCCTGGCCGCGCTCGCCCAGCAGGACCAGGTCGTGCCCGGCCAGCAGAGCGCGTTCGAGGTGGGGCAGGACCGAGTCGTCGAAGCCCACGATGCCGGGAAAACGGGGCTCGCCTGCCCGCAGCTTGGTCAGCAGATTATGGCGGACCTCTGCTTTGACACTGCGATGAACGTGATCGCTCGCTCGCAGCTCGCGGAGAATTCGAGGCTGATGCACGGGAACGAGACTACGTCTCCTGCGAGCCGTTCGCATCGTGGTGAGATTTCGGATCTTGACTATTGCGTGACGGTTCGTGCGCGTGCTTGTTGCTCCAGTGGGGAGAATCGGGCCAAGGGAACCAGCAAACAGCAAGGGAGGCGAGACGCGTGGCCCTGATGACGAGCCGCTTCGCTGATGGCCTCGCCGTGGGATCCGACCTGGGCGCGACCGCCGAGCGCGCCGTGGGGCAGGCCCTGTCGAGGCTTGCCGGCAAGGCCGACCTGGTCTGTTTCTTCATCTGCGGCGATGACCCCGACGACGTGGCGGAGGCCGGCCGCCGGGCCATGGCGCTCGCGCCGGACGCGCACGTGATCGGCTGCAGCGCCACCGGCGTGATCGGCGACGGCCAGGGCGTCGAACTCGCGCCGTCCGTCAGCGCCTGGGCGGCGACGCTCGACGGCGCCAGACTGTCCACCTTCGCCCTGGAGACGCTGACCGCCGAAGACCGATTCGTCGTCGTCGGCCTGCCGGAACGCGGCGCCGACGACCACGTGGCCGTCCTGATGGCCGACCCGTACACCTTTCCGACGGACGCGTTCGTCGAACGCTCCGTGGACGTGCTCGGCGACCTGCCGATCATCGGCGGCCTCGCCAACGGAATGAGCGGCAGAGGCTCGGTACGCCTGTTCGCCGACGGCCAGGTCTACACCGAGGGCGCCATCGGCGTGCTGATCAGCGGCCAGGTCAACGTCAGCACCGTGGTCAGCCAGGGCTGCCGCCCGATCGGCCCCACCATGGTCGTCACCCGCGCCGAGGAGAACCTGCTGCTCGAACTGGCCGGTCAGCCCGCCCTCGCCCGCCTGGAGGACATCGTCAGCGACCTCGACGAGGACGACCGCGACCTGGTCGCCTCCGGCCTGCAGATCGGCCTGGCCATGGACGAGTACGCCGAGCGCCACGAACGCGGCGACTTCCTCATCAGAGGTGTGCTCGGCATCGACCCCGACCGGGAGGCGGTCGCCATCGGCGACGTGGTCGAAGTCGGCAGAACAGTCCGCTTCCAGGTACGCGACGCCGCCACCGCCGACGAGGACCTCTACGACCTGCTCGACGCCCACCGCGAAGAGCTGGGCAAGGTCGACGGCGCGCTGTTGTTCGCCTGCAACGGCCGCGGCTCCGCCATGTTCGGCACCGCCGACCACGACGCCGTCGCCCTGCGCGACACCCTCGGCCACATCGGCATGGCCGGCTTCTTCGCCGCCGGCGAGGTGGGCCCGGTCGCCGGGCACAACCACGTCCACGGCTTCACCGCCTCGGTCCTGGTCTTCTCCTCGGGCAGCCGGTGATCCTCGCGATCGACGTCGGCGGCACCAAGATGGCTGCCGCCCTGGTCGCCCCCGACGGCGCCGTACGGCGCACCCGCCGCCTGGCCACCCCGCAGGACGCGGACGCCGAGACGCTGTGGAAGACCCTGCTCACGCTGATCGAGCCCTACGACGGATTCAGCGGCGTCGGCGTGGGCTGCGGCGGGCCCATGGCCTGGCCCTCCGGCGAGGTCTCGCCGCTCAACATCCCCGGCTGGCGCGGCTTCCCCCTCGGCGAACGGCTGGCCGCCCGCTTCCCCGGCAGGCCCGTGCGCGTCCACAACGACGCCATCTGCCTGGCCGTCGCCGAACACTGGAAGGGCCACGGGCGCGGCAGGGCCAACATGCTGGGCATGGTCGTCTCCACCGGAGTCGGCGGCGGTCTCATCCTCGGCGACCGGCTCGTCAACGGCGGCACCGGCAACGCCGGGCACGTCGGGCACGTCATCGTGGAGCCCGGCGGCCCGTCCTGCGGCTGCGGCGGCCACGGGTGCCTGGAGGCCGTCGCGCGCGGGCCCGCGCTCGTGGCGTGGGCGCAGGAGCAGGGCTGGACGCCTTCGCGGGCGGAGGGGACGGCTGGGCCGTACCGGGAGGATCGGGAGGCGACGGGGCAGATGCTGGCGGCCGACGCGCGCCGCGGCGACCCGGTCGCCCGCGCGGCCCTCTCCAGGGCGGGACACGCGCTGGGCCTGGCAATCGCCTCCGCCACACACCTGTGCGACCTGGACGTGGTGACGATCGGCGGCGGGCTGGCGCAGTCGGGCGAGTTGCTGTTCGGGCCGCTGGAGCGGACGCTGCGCGAGCACGCGCGCATGGACTTCGCGCGGCGCCTGTCCGTCGTCCCGGCCCTGCTCGGCCAGGAGGCCGGCCTCGTGGGGGCGGCGGCGCTGCTCCTGGGCGGCGACAGGTACTGGGCGGTCTAGTCGAGCGCCCACTCGGCGGCGACGCGCTCCCTGATCTCGGCCTCCTTCTGGTGGGTCTTCCTGAAGAACCGCGTCGCGCAGGTCAGGTCGGTCAGTGCCGCCTTGATCTCCCTGTCCAGGTACGGCCCGGCCTGTGCGGGCGAGAGCGTCGGCAGGTACTCCACGCCCTCCTGCTTGATCGGGAACTCCGCGGCGGCCAGCCGGGTGCGTTCGGCGACGAACGACTCCGGCAACTGGCTGGAGATCCGGCTGGGCAGGTTCGAGCGGACCGTGTAGCCGTGGTTCTCCAGACAGGCGGCATATCTGCGGGCCGACATCTGCGCCGGAGGGTAGCTGTCGAGCTCCCGCGCCAGGGCCCGCCTCAACGCCTTGTCCCGCTTCCGGTCGAGGTCGAAGCGCCCGGTGACCAGCCTGCCTGTGAGCCGCCGTACCGCGGAGCCGAGGCAGACGTCGTAGGCGCGGCTGTAGGCGCGTACCTGTGTGAGGGACAGCGCCCCGGTCAGCCGGTCGTTCGGGTCGAAGGGGAGTGCCGCGAGGCCACCCGCCTCCTTGTCGGTGGTGTGGACGTACATGGCGAAGACCTTGAAGCCGTATTGGGTCCGGCTCTGGAGTTCCTGCTCGGGGGTGTTCCGGTGCGGCGGACGGCGGGGGGTGCCGACCGGGATGTACCGGAACCCCTGATCCTTCATGCAGGCGGCCATGAGGGTCTCGCGCCGGTTCGCCACAGGCTCCGGCCCGGGTTCGGGAACGGGCGCCGCCGGGCCCGCGACCATCAGCGTGGCCAGCGCGAACGCCAGCGACCCCCGCACTATTCCTGCCCCCACTCCCGGGTGACGCGGGCCTGGACGGCGTTCGCCCGCGGCTGGTAGACGGGGTAGAAGTCCTTGCCGCACTCCAGGTCGTCCAGGGCGGCCCGCACCTCCTCCCGGAAGTACGGCGCCGCCTCGAAGCGGGACAGGTCGGGCATCACGTTGCCCCGCATCCGGGGCCACTGCCGGCGGCCGAGCTCCCACAACTGGTCCAGGAGCGACTTCTGGATCTGCGAGGTGATCTGGCTCGGACGGCTGTCGGCCACGGGACGGCCCTTGGACTTCAGGCAGGCGGCATAGGCTCGCGCCGCCGCGGTCAACCGGAGGTCCGCGTCGAGCGCGTCCCGCATCGCGGTCTCCGCGGCCACCTTGAACTGGGCGTCGAGGTCCTCGAAGCCCGTCACCTTCCGGCCCAGCGCCCTTCCCGCCGCCCAGGCGTGGCACGAGGTCTGGGCCTCGAAGTAGGCCTGAGCCTGGGCGCGCGACAGGGCTTTGATGATCTCGGTGTTGGGGTGCATGCGGTAGGCCGCGACGCCTCCGGGACCGGTGTCGTCGGGGAAGACGAACCGGGCGAAGATCCGGAAACCGTTCTTCTCCCGGTCGGCGAGCATGGCCGTGTAATCGCCCTCGGCCAGCCTGCGCTCCGCCTCCGTCAGCGGGGCCGGTGCCTCGAGGTCCTGGATGTAGCGGAAGCGGTGCCGCTTCATGCAGTCGGCCATCAGGCTCTCCCTGAGCTGTTTGGGCGACAGAGGCGGCCGGTGCGCGACGGACGGCACGGCGGGCAGCGTGCTTGAGCCGCTGACCAAAAGGATGGTCAGGGCGGCGGCCAGTTGCCGGAGTCCCATCGGGGCGGACACTATCTCAGCGCGTCCACGGGTTCCATCCTGGCCGCCCGCAGCGCCGGATACAGCCCGGCCAGCAAGCCGACGGCGGCTCCGGCCACAGGGGCGGCCAGCGCCAGCCGTACGTCCAGGAGGGGTGTCCACTCCTTGACCGCGCAGACGGCGACGATGGTCACCACCCCGAGCGAGGCACCGATCACGCCGCCGGTCAGCCCGGTCAGCGTGGACTCCAGCAGGAACTGCGCGGCGATGTGCCGCCGGGCGGCGCCCAGCGAGCGGCGCAGGCCGATCTCGGAGACCCGCTCCATCACGGTCACCAGCGTCACGTTGGCGATGCCGACGGCGCCGACCACGAGGGAGACCAGGCCGAGGATGAGGAAGAGGGCGTTGACGTCGTCCTGCGCCTTGTCGCGCGCCCTGATCGGGCTGGGCGGGGCGATGACCTGGAGCAGGTCGTCGTTTCCCGGGCTGAGCGCCGACGGGGCCTGGCGGGAGATGAGGTCGGCGGCGCCGAGGCTGGTGTTGATCAGGACCCGGGTCACGTCGCGCAGGCCGAACTGGCGGCCGGTGCTCGCCGGGATCATCACCGCCATCGACAGGTTCCGCTCCCGGCGCAGCTCACCGAGTATCCCGATGACCGTGTACGCGTGCTTGCCGATGAAGATGGCCGGAGCGCGCTTCAGGCTGCCGACGCCCAGCAGCCTGGCCGCCTGGTCGCCGATCACCGCCACCCGGTCCTGACGCCGCACGTGCCCGGCGTCGAAGAACCGGCCGGAGACCATACGGCCCCGCGCGGCCTGCGGCAGGTCCGTGGTCGACGCCAGGACGCTCAGGGTCTGGGCGGTCACCCGGGTGGGGTCCACCAGGTCGTTGGAGCGGACGGACAGGTTGGCGCTGTCCTTGGTCTCGGCCAGGGCGGCGGCCGAGGTGACGCCGCGCAGCCTGGTCACCCGGGAGACGGCGTCCCAGCTCACCAGCGGGTCGTTCTTCTGCTCGGGCACCTCGACCGTGACGGCGGTGGCGACGAGTTCGTCGAAGCGGCCGACGATCTGGTTGCCCGCCGTGGCCGCCACGCCCAGCGTGACGACGAGCGTGGTGATGCCGAGCACCGTGCCGAGCGTGGTCAGCGCGGAGCGCACCGGCCTGGCGAGCATGCCGGCGAGCGCTTCGGTCCACAGGTCACGAATCTTCACTGAGTACCCCGTCGGTGATCCTGACCCGGCGCCCGGCGCGCCGGCTGACCTCGTTCTCGTGGGTGATGACGACGATCGTCAGTCCCTGCGCGCGCAGGTCGTCGAACAGGGCGAGCACGGCTGCGGTGTTGCGGCTGTCGAGGTTGCCGGTGGGCTCGTCGCACAGCAGCAGGGACGGGCCGCCCATGAGCGCCCTGGCGATGGCGGCGCGCTGGCGTTCGCCGCCGGACAGGCGGTCGGGCGCGAAGCCGGTCCGATGGGAGAGCCCCACGCGGTCCAGGGCTTCGAGCGCGCGTTCCCGCCGGTTCTTGCGGGGGTGGGCGCCGTAGACCTCGGCCAGCATGACGTTCTCCACCACGCTGCGGTGCGCGAGCAGATGGAAGGACTGGAAGACGAAGCCGATACGGCTGCCGCGCAGCCTCGTCCGCGCCCCGTCGCGCAGCGTGGTGGTCTCGGTGCCGTCCAGCCGGTAGCTGCCCGAGGTGGGACGGTCCAGCAGGCCGAGCACGTTGAGGAGGGTCGACTTGCCGGAGCCTGACGGGCCGACGATGGCCAGGTAGTCGCCCTGCCGTACGGCGACGCTGACCTCGTCGAGCGCGCGGACCGGCGGGTCGGCGGGGAACTCCTTGGAGACCAGTTCCAGCTCGATGACCGGCTCAGGCACCGCTGATCACCACCCGGTCGCCCTCCTTGAGTTCGCCGCTCACCTCGACCTGGCCGTCGGCGGTCAGCCCGGTGCGTACCTCGACCTCTCTCGTCCGGTCCTGCGCCGTCTCGACCTGCACCCGCGCCCTGCCGTCGGCGGCGGTGACGACGGCGGCGACCGGTACCACCAGCACCGGCTCGTCGGTCGCGCCCACGGTCACCTTGACGGCGACGCTGGTCCCGGACAGGCCCTTGAGCCCCTTCATCGACTCGGGCGTGATCAGCACGGGCCGGCTGCCGGCGGGCGGCGCCTCCTCGCCGGGGACCTTGGCCTTCTCGCCGACCGCGCTCAGCGTGGCCGGATAGGTCTGGCCCGAGTCGAGTTCGATGCTGGCCTTGAGTCCCTCGCGCAGCAGGCCGGCCTCGCCGGACTCCACCGATCCCGCCACCATGAACGACGAACTGGTCACGGTGGCCACCTCGTCCTCGACCATCTGCCCCGCCTTCACCTTCGCCTTGTGCACCCGCGCGGGCAGCGCGGGCAGGAACACCACCTCGCCCGGCGGGATCGACGTGCCGAAGGTGCGCAGAAACTCGCCGAGCAGCGACGACGCCGCGGCGACGTCCTTCTTCGCGTTGGCGACCTTGAGCTTGGCGGGGGAGAGCTGCCGGGCGTGCCGCAGCGCCTGCTCGGCGGTGACGAGCCCCTCCTGCGCGGTCCGCGCGGCCGTACGCAGTTCGCGCAGGCGTTTCACGCGGGCCTGCGCGCTCTCCTCGGCGAGCCGGTCGCGCGCCCGGCGGGCGGAGTCCAGCTCCGCCCCGGCGTTGGCGACCTTGAGCTCCAGCAGCCGGATGCCGGCGCCCGGCGAGGGCGACGGCGTGGGCGCGGGCCTGTTCGCCTCGGCCAGCGCCTGCTCGGCTTCGAGCAGCTTCTCCTCGGCCGCGCGCACGGCCGCGTCGGCCGCGTCCATCTTGGCCTGGTCCTCGGGCGTGAGCCTCCCGTCCTCCGCCTCCTCCAGCGCGCTCTCGGCCGCGCGCAGCTCGGCCTCGGCGTTTCCGAGCTTGATCTTCAGCGGCAGGACGTCGCGTCCCTGGTCGAGCGCGCGCTGTTCGAGCGCGAGCGTCTCCTTGGCCGTCTGTACGGCCTTGCGCAACGTGTCCCGAGCCTGCCGGTCGGCCAGAGCCGGCCGCTGGGCCTCATAGCCGCCCTTCGCGTACAGCCGGGTGACCGCGGCGACCGTGGCCCCGTCGAACACCCCCGTGACCGCCGCGCCGAACCCGAGCCTGCGCAGCGCCCTCTGCAACTGCTCGACGTCGTCGCCCTTGGTGCCCGGGGCGATCGTGCGGTGCATCGGCACCTTGCCGCGCAGCGCGAACACCGGCCGCCCGTTGACCTCCATCAGCACGCCGCCCTCGCGCAGCCTGCCCTGGCGCGGGGCCCGCGTGGCACGCTGCAGCTCCGCCGGCCCGCCGACCACCCCGGCGAGGGTGATCGGGAACGGCGAGCCGTACTCCAGGGTGCCGTTGACGGCGACGGTGCTGACGAGCTTGCGGCGCTCGACCGCCACGGTGACGAGACTGGCCTTGGGCGGCGTACGGCGGGCCGCCTCGTCGGCCGGCGAGCGCAGGCGGGTGCTCAGGAACCAGCCGGCGCCCGCGATGGCCAGGACGCCCGCCAGGACGGCGGCGAGAAGCTTCCGCGGCGACTTCATGGGAACTCCAAAAGGGCATGCTGAAGAGAGCCGGTGGCGCCGGCGGGGTTCAGAGCAGGACGTTGCGCCTGGTACGGAACGGCAGAACCGCCGCGACCAGGGTCAGCAGGAGCACCAGCGCCCAGTGCGCGCTGTCCTGCCGGGCGACGATGACGAGCGTGAAGCTCTCGGCGAGCACCACCGTGCTGTGCAGCGTGTAGACGGCCGCGGCGATCGACCAGCGGTGGTCGGCCGTCACGTGGCCGGCGTAGCACGCCGCCAGGAGCAGCGCGGTCTCCAGCCCGACGCGGAGCATCGCGGAAGGGGTGGCTTCGACGATGTCGCGCCAGGCTGGATCCGCGCCGGCGGCCACGGGCACCGCGGCCAGCCACCACCACGAACGGCGGTGGAGGGTTTCGCCGCGAATGGCCAACGCCACGAGGCCGAGGATCAGGAGGCCGTTGGCGACGGCCGGGGCGATCGGGCCGCCGCTGGCGTACAGCGCGGGCGTCGACTGCCACGGCCGGTCGGGGAAGACCGGCAGCAGCGTCTCGTCCAGCCACGGCTTGGCCAGCGTGATCGCCAACGTCTTGACGGAGAGCAGGGCGGCCAGGGGGATCGCCAGACGTACCCGGCCGAGCAGGGTGGCCAGGAACGCCGCCGCGGCCACGCCCACCCACAGCGGGACGCTGCCCGCGTACGGGATGAGCACCGCCAGGTTGAGCAGGCTGAGCACCGTCACCGCGAGGTGCAGCCCGTCGGCCCAGGCCGGGCCGTGCGCCGACTGCAGGATGCGGGTCCTGATGCCGCCCTTGACGAGCGCGGCGGCCTCGCGCAGGGGAGGCAGTGCCCGGTCGGGCTCTGCCGTGGTCAGCAGGACGTCCAGCAGTTCGTCGCCGTAGTCGGCGCGGTAGCCGTCGGGGTAGGCGCGCAGCAGTAACCGGTAGCGGCGCTCCAGCCGGCTCATGAGAAGGTCATCCCGAGGGTGCGTCTGGTGACCACCGACGCGGCCTGCTGCATGCGCAGCGCCTCCTCCTCCACCAGGCGACGGCCGTCGTCGGTGATGCGGAAGTAGCGGCGCTTGCGGCCGTTGACGACCTCTTCCTTCTCGACCACGATCACGCCGTTGTCGGTGAGGCGGTCGAGCGCGCCGTACAGGGTGCCGACGGCGAGCTTGACGCGGTCCTGGGAGAGTTCGACGACGCGCTTGAGTATCGCGTGCCCGTGGAGCGGGCCGTCCAGGAGGGCGGCGAGTACGAAATACGTCTGCTCACTCACCGACGATCCCCTAGACATGGCTGAGAAGATACTTCGAGGCGCGAAGCATGGTCAAGAATCCGCTCATCTCAACGCGTACTCGGCGAAGAGCGTGTTGTTGATCTTCAGGTCCTTGGGGTTGTAGGCGGGGTAGAAGTCCTTGCCGCACTCCAGGTCATCCAGCGCGGCCTTGATCTCCTTCTGGAGATAGGGCTTGGCCTGGGCGGCGGTGAGGTTCGCCTGGATGATCGACTTCGAGCCCGGCTCCCACGCGATGCCCTCCTGCTTGGCGCCGATCCGGCTCATCGTGTCGTTGATCGTGTCGTGGACGCCCATGGAGATGTCGCGCGGAGCGGTCTTGGTGACGGTGTAGCCCTTGCCGCGCAGGCAGTCGGCCATCGACGAGGCGAGTGCGACGAGCCGCTGGTCGCCGTCCATCTCCCTGGCGACCATGAGCTTCTTGGCCTTGGCGAACTGGTTGTAGATGTCCATCCGCTGGGTGACGGTCTTGCCGAGGACCTGCTTGGCCGCGCGGGAGAAGCAGGCCTCCAGGGACTTCCTATAGGCCTTGTACTGGGCCGTGGAGAGGTCGCGGGTGATCTTCGTGTTGGGGTCCTTGTCGATTTTGGCCTCTTCCTTGCTGATGCCGACCTCGCCCGGGTAAACGAACTCAGCGAACACCTCGAAGCCGTATTTTTCGCGATGTTTCCGCATTTCTTGGTAATCGCCGTTGTCGCGCTTGATCTCGGCGGCGGTCTTCTTCTCCTCCGGCGGCACGTAGGCGACGTATTTGAAGCCCTTCTGCTTCATGCAGTCGGCCTGGACCGACTCCATCTGGAGCTTCTTGTCCACGGTGGCCGTACCTGGCGTAGCCGAAGCCCCCGCTTTCGGCTCACCGCCCGCCTGCGCGTTCCCGCAGCCGGTCAGTACGGCCAGCGCGGCCACGGCCAGGCTCGTCTTCTTGATCATGGTCAGTTCCCGCCGCCGCCGAATTCGAGTGCCACGCGCTGCTGGATCTCCGCGTTCCTGGGCGAGTAGGCGGCGTAGAAGTCCTTGCCGCACTCCAGGTCGTCCAGCGCGGCCTTGACCTCCTGGCTGAAGTACCGCTTGCCGTCGGCGACGGAGATCACGGGCATCGTGTACTGCCCGTACTTGGCCATCTCCTCGTCCTCCGGCTTGTCGTCGTTCTTGGCCAGCGCCTTGACCTTGTCCTCGAACGTCCGCCAGCCCCAGGTGTGGAGCGTGGACGGCCGCGTGTCGGCCACGGAGTAGCCCTTGCCCTTGAGGCAGACGCCCATCGCCGCGGCCAGTTCGACCAGCTTCGGGTCGCCGTTGAGCTCGCGGTCCAGGACCTTCTGGACCGTCTCGTCCAGCTGGGCGAACAGGTCGTTGTCATCCTTGACCACCTTGCCGGTGACCTCCTTGATCGCCCGGGACTTGCACGCCGTCAGCTGCTTCTCGTACGCGGCCAGCTGGGCGGGTGACAGGTCCCGCACGATGGCGCTGTTCGGGCTGTCCTCCGACGACCAGAGCACTTCCTCCTTCTGGTCGGGATGCGCGTAGCGGTAGAAGACCGTGAAGCCCTTCTTCGCCCGCTGCTCCTTCATCGCCGCGTAGTCGCCGAGGTAGGCTCGGTCGCTCGCGGTCTTGGGCGCCTTGACCGGCGGCACCCAGGGGACGTACCTGAAGCCCTTCTTCTTCATGCAGTCGCCGACGATCGACTGGATCCTGTGCGCGCTGTCGGACGCCTTGGTGCTGCTCGCGGCCTGAGGAGCGGCGGTCGGGGCGGGCTCGGCCGCGCAGCCGGCGATGAGCGCGAGTGCCGCGGCGAACGTGACGCCGCACATCATCGCGCGTGGCCCCCCGTTCCCGGCGGACGCGGCAAGAGCTGATCTCTTGGGCATGCCGGAGATCATAGTCCGTTCAACGGAGTATCGTCAATCCAGGGCATGCCTCCGCTGCCGGAGGGGCAGGAGGGCGGTGGCCGCCGTCAGCAGTCCCAGCAGGGCCCAGTACGCCAGGTGCTGTGAGGAGGGGACCACGCCGTTCTCGGGGAGCGTCAGCAGGCTCACCCCGGCGACGGTGACCGTCAGGTAGAACGCGCAGCCGAGCGCCCAGCGCAGGTCGCGGGTCAGGTGGCCGGCCACGGCCGCGGCGGCCATCAGGGCCAGCTCCAGCCCCATCCGGCTCAGGCTGATCGGCAGATTGTGCTCCTCGGCCATCCAGGCGGGGCCGTCCCATGCCAGGAAGGGGACCGCCGCCCACCACCACCAGGAACGCACGCGCGGGGCGCCCCCGCGCGGCGCCAGCGCCAGCAGGCCGAGCACCACCAGCCCGTAGGCGACGGTCACGGCCCCCGGATCGCTGTCGGCGAACAGCGGCCGGTCGGTGAGCAGCCCCGGATAGACCGGCACCTGGGTCAGCTCCGCCACCTGCCGGCCGCCCGCGATGGCCACCGCCTTGACGCCGACGGCCACGGTGAGGGGGATCGCGGCCCAGACCCACCCCCGCAGCACGGCCAGCACCGACAGGGCCGACAGCGCCATCCACAACGGGATCGATCCGGCGTACGGCACCAGCGCCGCCAGATTGGCGACGGCGACGGCGGTGACGCCCAGGTGCAGCCCGTCCCGCCAGACGCTGCCATCCGCCAGGTGGATGACGCGCGTACGGATGCCACCGGCCACCAGCCCCGCCGCCTCCCTGGGCGGCGGGATGGTGCGATCGGCGTCCGTCGACTCCATCAGCACGTCGAGCAGTTCGTCGCCGTGCGCCTGCCGGTACGGGCGGGGATAGGCGAGCAGCAGTTTGCGGTAGCGGCGTTCGAGCACGCTCGTGACCGGACTCTCCAGCGTGGCCGTCATCCGCGCGCGATCCCCGGCACGCCCCAGGCCTGTGCCCGGCCCGGCGACAGCCGCAGGACCAGCGCCGCCGCCTCCTGCATCCGCCTGGCCTCGGCCTCGACGAGCGCATGGCCGTCGTCGGTGATCCGGAAGTAGCGGCGGTTGCGGCCGTTGACCGTCTCCTCGCGATCGACGGCGATCACGCCGCGCTCGTGCAGGCGCTCAAGGATGCCGTAGAGCGTCCCGACCGACGGGCGTACCCGGCCGTTGGACAGCTCCTGGATCAGCTTGCTGATCGCGTGTCCGTGGAGCGGTCCGTTGAGCAGAGCGGTGAGCACGAAGAACATCGGCTCACTGACTTCAGAGGTTCCTCTGGGCATGGGGAAGACCGTATTCCGTTCAACGGAGTGTCTGCAACGCGTGTAACGCTTCGCGGCGGGGTGTCCAAGCAGGGGGTGCTGACCGACGCGCTCCGGTCGTTCAAGAGGCCGCTCGTCGCCGGTGCGGTCGTGGATCCGTCGTGGAACGACCTGGGCGGACCCGAGGGGCAGCTAGTGCCTTTTGGGTCTTGTGTCCGGTGATGGGGAGATTAGGTTCGTTCTCACCATGACCAATACAGCCCGCGGCCTCGTGCTGCGTCTCCTCCGTGACGCCGGACCGATGCCGAGGGCGGAGCTGGCCCGCAGGACGGGGCTGTCGGCCACCACGATGACCAAGGTCGTCGGCCAGCTCATCGCGGACGGCTGCCTGGCCGAAGGGCTGCCGGGCGCGCCCCGGGTCGGGCGTCCCGCCACCGACGTGGCGTTGCTGCCGGAGGCGTTCTGGGTGGTCGGGGTGCACGCCGGGGCGGACGGGGTGCGGATGGGGCTGCGCGATCTCCTGGGCCGGGCGGCCGGCGGCGCCGTACCGGCCCGCGGGCCTTTGCCCGAGGCGATCCACGCGCTGGTCGCGGCGTCGGGGGTGGATCCCGCGCGGGTGCTGGGCGTCGGCGTGGCCGCGCCCGACCGGCGCGTGGCCGACCGGCTCGGGGTCCCGCTCGGGCCGGGCGTCGTGACCGGCCACGACGCCTGCGCCATGGCCCTGGCCGAGGCGAGGTACGGCTGCCGCGCCCGCGACCTGGTCTACGTGCACGTGGACGGCGGCGTGAGTGCGGGGGCGGTGCTCGACGGCCGCCCTTTTCGCCCGGCGGACCTGGGCCACCTCCGCGTGACGGACGACGGCCCGGCCTGCGCCTGCGGCGGCACCGGCTGCCTGGCCGCCGTGATCTCCGGACCCGCCCTGTCCGCCCGCCTGCCCGGCGGCGGAGGAGGACGGGAGGGCCTGATGGCGGCCGTGGCGGCCGACGCGGTGCTCCGTGACGAGGTGGCCACCTGGCTCGCCACCGCCCTGGCCGCCGCCGTCACCCTGCTCAGCCCCGAGCACGTCCGGCTCGGCGGCCTGTTCGCCGCCGCGCCCGAGGACCTGCTCGACCGGATACGCGCCGCCCTGCGAGACAGGACGCGCGAGCCCGTCCACCTGGACCGCTGCGGCCTCGGCCGCGACGCCGGAGTGGCCGGGGCCGCGGCGCTCGCCCTGGACCGTTTCTTCTACTGGCGGGACTAGCCGCCCGCCGGCTTCCTGGGCTGGAAGAGCCACGCGTCGAACAGCTTGTCCAGCTGCTTGCCCGACACCTTCTCGGCCAGCGCGACGAACTGCGTCGTGGTCACGTGCCCGTAGCGGTGCCCGGCGGCCCAGTCCTTGATCAGGCGGAAGAACGCGGGGTCGCCGATCTCGGTGCGCAGCGCGTGCAGCGTCATCGCGCCCCGCGTGTAGACCGACTCGTTGAACAGGTCCTTCGGCTTGGCCCTGCCGGGCGGGTAGGCCCAGATGGGGTCGGTGGCCGGGCGGGCGTAGTAGTTGTCGAAGACCGCCTGGGCGCGGGACTTGCCGCGGTGCTCCTGCCACAGCCACTCGGCGTAGGTGGCGAAGCCCTCGTTGAGCCACAGGTCGCGCCAGCGCTTGACGCTCAGGCTGTTGCCGAACCACTGGTGGGCCAGCTCGTGGGCGATGATGCCCTCGTCGGGGTCGAAGCCGCCGTACATGGGCTTGGTCTGGTTCTCCAGCGCGTAACCGGCGGGGAAGTTGTCCACCACGCCGCCCGTCGAGGAGAACGGGTAGGGGCCGAAGACCGAGCTCCAGTAGTCGGTGACCTGGCCGGAGACGGTGTAGAGCCGGTCGAGCGAGGAACGGAACCCCGGGTCGACGGCGGCCAGGTTCGTGATGCCGGTGGCGGTCTTGCCCTGGCGCAGTTCGAAGCGGCCCAGCGTCGCCGTGGCCAGGTAGGTGACCATCGGGTGCTTCTCGCGCCACGTGAAGGTGGTCTTGCCGCCCGAGGTCCGCGGCTTGCCGGTCAGCTCGCCGTTGGCCAGCGCGGTCAGCCCCTGCGGGACGGTGATCTCGAAGTCGAAGCGGGCCTTGTCGGCCGGGTGGTCGTTGGCGGGGAACCAGGTCTTGGCGCCATTGGGCTCGCAGACGACGAAGGCGCCGTCGGGGGTGGCGATCCAGCCGTACGTGCCGAGGTTGGTGGCGTCCTTGATCGGCCGCGGGGTGCCGGAGTACGTGATCTTCACGGTGAACTTGGCGCCCTTGTCCAGCGGCCGCGCCGGGATCACGGTCAGCTCGTCGCCGTTGCGGGAGTACGTCGCCTCGCGCGCGTCGACCGACACGCCGCCGACGTCGAGCCCGGCCAGGTCGAGGTTGAACCGGCTCAGCCGCTGGGTGGCCCTGGCCTGGATGGCGGCCACGCCGTTGAGGTGGAGTTTGCCGGGGTCGTAGTCGAGGCGGAGGTCGTAGTGGGCGACGTCGTAGCCGCCGTTGCCGTCGAGCGGGAAATCCGCGTCGCCGATCCCCGGCGCGCCCGCGTCTCCCGCCACCGGCTGGGCCGACGTCGGGGCGGCGGCGCCGTTGGACGGCGAGCAGGCGAGCACGGCGAGAAGCGCGGTGAGCGATACCGCGATGCGCCGGGTGGACCCCATGGCCACGTCTCCCTTCGAAGCGTGACCAGAAGCCTACGATAGGTAAGACCCTGGTTCAGGCATCCACGACGAGCGTCTTGCCCGCCTTGTCGTGCAGTGCCTGCTTACGGTCGTCGAAGAGAATCCAGCCCAGGTCCAGAAGGGCGCCGATGCAGCACAGCCAGCTCAGCACGGTCCGTACCGCCTCGCGGATGGCCACCTGGCCGACCGTGGCCTTGCCGCCGCTCTCCTGCACCACCCGCATGCCGAAGACCTTCTTGCCGACCGTCTGGCCGTTCCAGTAGGAGTGCAGCAGCCAGAAGTAGAGGAAGGCGATGACCGACTGCAGGAAGACGTGCTGCGTCGGGATGCGCTCCCAGATGCCCCGGCTGGAGTCCCAGACGTACGTCCAGCTGCTCCAGCTGAACGGTATCGAGACGATCGCGATGATGATCTCGTCCAGGATGCCCGAGAACAGTCGCCGCCAGCGCCCCGCCAGTGGTGGTGTCATGCAAGCAAGATCACCACCACCGGGTCAGGACAAACTAAAGGTTGCCCCTGAGTTCCTGCTCGCGCTCGATGGCCTCGAACAGCGCCTTGAAGTTGCCCTTTCCGAAGCCGAGCGAGCCGTGGCGCTCGATGAGCTCGAAGAAGACCGTGGGCCGGTCCTGCACGGGCTTGGTGAAGATCTGCAGGAGGTAGCCGTCCTCGTCGCGGTCCACGAGGATCTTGCGCTTCTTCAGCTCCTCGATCGGCGCCCTGACCTCGCCGATGCGCGAGCGCAGCTCGGGGTCGTCGTAGTAGGAGTCGGGAGTGTCGAGGAACTGCACGCCCGCCGCGCGCATGTTGTCCACCGTGGCCAGGATGTCGTTGGTGGCCAGCGCGATGTGCTGGACCCCGGGGCCCCCGTAGAACTCGAGGTACTCGTCGATCTGCGACTTCTTCCTGCTGATCGCGGGCTCGTTCAGCGGGAACTTGACCTTCCTGGTGCCGTCGGCGACGACCTTGGACATCAGCGCGGAGTACTCGGTGGCGATGTCGTCGCCCACGAACTCCGCCATGTTCGTGAAGCCCATCACCTCGCGGTAGAACTCCACCCACTCATCCATCTTGCCCAGCTCGACGTTGCCGACGCAGTGGTCGATCGCCTGGAAGAACCGCTTGGCGGGAGGTGCCACCATCGGCTCGCGGGCGGCGTAACCGGGCAGGTAGGGGCCGTTGTAGTTGGAACGGTCGATCAGCGTGTGGCGGGTCTCGCCGTAGGTGGCGATCGCGGCGACGATCACCTTCCCGTGCTCGTCCTCCATCGTGTACGGCTCCGCAAGCCCCCGCGCCCCATGGGCGACGGCATAGGCGTACCCCGCCTCGACGTCGGGCACCTCGATGGCCAGGTCGACCACGCCGTCACCGTGTTCGGCCACATGGCGGGCCAGGTCGTGGCCGGGCCGTACCGCGGACCTGAACTCGAAGACGGCGCCGCCGGACTTGAGCACGTACGCCACCTCGTCCCTGCTGCCGGTCTCCGGGCCCCGGTAGGCCACCAGCTGCATTCCGAAGGCGGTCGAGTAGTAGTGGGCGGTCTGCTTGGCGTTGCCCACCGCGAAGACCACGGCGTGCATGCCGTTCACCGGAAATACGTCGCTCATAGGGCTAACTGTTGAATTTGATGAGCTTAGTGCGCAACAGTGACTTGTTTTGGTGGACAATCTGTCCATGGCCATCGACGAACTGGACGCCAAACTGCTCAGTCTGCTAACCGCTGAGCCGCGGCTCGGCGTCCTGGAGTGCTCGCGGCGGCTCGGCGTGGCGCGCGGGACCGTCCAGGCGCGGCTCGATCGCATGATCGCCCGGGGGGTGATCACCGGCTTCGGTCCTGAAGTCTCGCCCGCCGCGCTGGGCTACGACGTCATGGCGTTCGTCACAATGGAGATTCGCCAGGTGGCCGGGCACGACCCCGTGGCGGACCGGCTCGCGCACATTCCCGAGGTGCTCGAAGTTCACACGATCACCGGCGGAAGTGATCTCATCTGCCGGGTCGTGGCGCGCACGAATGCCGACCTCCAGCGGGTTATCGACCAGATCGTGGAAGTCCAGGGGGTGCTCAGAACATCTTCCGTAATCGCACTCGACACACCTGTCCCATACCGTGTGCTGCCCTTGGTCGCGGATGTCCCGCGTCGTGTGGCGCGGTAGACGTACCATCGGGTTCAGGGTCGAGGCACCGTTATCGATCGTTTACCCTTGACATTCGCCCAGGTCGCGAGGGCGGAGCAGAGGGCGATCGGGGGGTTGCGCGTGCGGAGTGATGGGGAGAAGGGCATGCGAAAGCGGCGGATTCTCCGCTATTTCCTAATCGCCAGTGGTGTGGGAATCGTGCTCATGATCGGGCTCTTCGGCATCGCGTGGGCGATGACTCCCATTCCCGACAGCACGCAGAAGCAGGCCACCGCACAGGGCTCCGTCATCTACTACCGCGACGGCAAGACCGAGATCGCCCGGCAGGGCGTCGACCGTAAGAACGTTCCACTCGCGAGCGTGCCCAAGCACGTGCGCGACGCGGTCATCGCCATCGAGAACCGCTCCTTCTACACCGACAGCGGCGTGTCGGTGAAGGGCACCGTGCGCTCGGTCTGGTCCACCGTCACCGGCCAGCAGTTGCAGGGCGGCTCCACGATCACGCAGCAGCTCGTCCGCAACTACTACAGCGGGCTCAGCCAGGAGCGGTCGGTCACCCGCAAGTTCAAAGAGATCCTCATCGCGATGAAGGTCGACCAGTCCAAGTCGAAGGAATGGGTGCTGGAGCAGTACCTCAACACGATCTACTTCGGCCGCGGCGCCAACGGCGTGCAGGCCGCCTCCCAGGCCTACTTCGGCAAGGACGTCAGCAAGATCACCGTCTCCGAGGCCGCCTACCTCGCCTCCGTCATCCAGCAGCCCAGCCGCTTCGCCGACCCCCAGGGCGGCGACCTCGACGCGGCCAGGTCCCGCTGGACCTCGGTGATCAACGGCATGCGCGAGATCGGCGCGCTCACGCCCGACCAGGCGGCGGCCGAGAAGTTCCCCACGCTCAAGGCACCGAAGAAGCCCTTCGAGTTCAAGGGCCAGAGCCAGTACATGGTCGACCAGGTACGCGCCGAGCTCAACCGGCGCGGCTACACCGACGAGGCCATCAACGGCGGCGGCCTGAAGATCGTGACCACCTTCGACAAGAAGCTCATGGACGCCGCCGCCCGCGCGGTGAAGCAGGTCATCCCGGCCGGCACCCCGAAGAAGATCCGCGTCGGCCTGGCCGCCGTCGAACCGTCCACCGGCGAGGTCATCGCCTTCTACGGCGGCAAGGCCTCCCAGTACAAGTACGACAACGCCTTCTCCTCCCAGGTACAGGCGGGCTCGACCTTCAAGCCGTACACGCTGGCCGCCGCGCTCAACGACGGCATGGGCCTGTCGACGCGGGTCGACGGCAACTCGCCGATGCGCGTGGCCTCCGACCCCTCACACCCCATCCCCAACGACAGCGGGCGCTCCTACGGCCACATCAATCTGATCCGCGCCACCCAGAGCTCCGTCAACACCGCCTTCGTCGACCTCGGCCAGAAGGTCGGCCTCGACAAGGTCGCCGCCACCGCCGAGGCCATGGGCATCCCCGCCGCCCAGCTCAAGCAGCACCAGGGCGCCGCCTCGTTCCCGCTCGGCGTGGCCTCGCTCAGCGCCGTGCAGAACGCCTCCGGCTTCTCCACCTTCGCCAACGGCGGCGTACACGCCGAGGCGCACGTCATCAAGTCGGTCACCGACGCCCGCGGCAAGAAGACGACCATCAAGCCGGCCACCGCCCAGGCCATCAGCAAGGAAGCCGCCGGCGACGCCACGTACGCGATGCAGCAGGTCGTCAAGTACGGCACCGGCACCGCCGCCCGCCTCTACGACCGCCCCGTCGCCGGCAAGACCGGCACCACCGACGACTCCGGCGCCGTGTGGTTCAACGGCTTCACCGCCCAGATGGCGACCGCGGTGAACATGTTCCGCGACGACAACAAGACCGTCCAGATCCCCGGGTACGGCGTGCAGTTCGGTGGCCAGCTCCCCGCCCAGATCTGGCGGGCCTTCATGACCGAGGCGATGGCCGGCAAGCCCGTCGTACAGTTCCCCGAGCCCACGGACTTCGGCTACGGAACCTACGACTCCGAGCCCCAGGACGACCGCGGCACGCGCGACGACGACGCCCGCGATCCGGACGGCTGGCCCAACGACGACGTCACCCAGACGCCCGACCCGACGTTCGAGCCCACGGAGCCCGAGCCCACGGACACCCCCAGCGACGACCCGACCCTCCCGGAGGAGCCGGAGACCGGCCCGCCCACGGGCGGCGACGGCACCGGCGCCCCCACCACGGGACCGGGTGACGGCCGGGACAACGCCGGCCGCCCCGCCAACGGCCGCCCCAACGGCTAGGCCCCGGGCCGCCACCAGTCGTCGAGCGGCGTGACGGGAAGCGCCCGCTTGTGCCGGGTGGCGAGATAGGCCGACTCGACCTTGGCCGCCACCTCCGGCGGAACCTCGGCGCCTTCCAGGTAGTCGTCGATCTGGGCGTAGGTCAGGCCGAGCGCCACCTCGTCGGGCAGCGCGGGCCGATCGTCCTCCAGGTCGGCGGTCGGCACCTTCTCCCAGACGCTCGGCGGCGCGCCCAGCTCCTGAAGCAGCGCGGCGCCCTGGCGCTTGGTCAGCCCGGTCAACGGGGTGAGGTCGGCGCCGCCGTCGCCGTACTTGGTGAAGAAGCCGGTCACGGCCTCCGCCGCGTGGTCGGTGCCCACGACGAGCATGCCGAGCTGCCCGGCGATCGCGAACTGGATCACCATGCGCTCGCGCGCCTTGGTGTTGCCGCGCACGAAGTCGCGCAGCGTGGGCTCATCGCCCAGCAGTTCCCGCACGCCGAGCGCCGTCTGCGCCGCGGTCGCGTCCGCGCCCGGCTTGACGTTCACCGCGATCGAGCGGTCCGGGCGGATGAAGTCCAGGGCGATCTGCGCGTCGTGCTCGTCGGCCTGCACGCCGTAGGGCAGCCGCGCCGCGACGAAGGTGGCCGCGTGCCCCCCGGCGCGCAGCTCCTCGGCGGCGAGCTGGCACAACCGGCCGGTCAGCGTGCTGTCCTGGCCGCCGCTGACCCCGAGCACGTAGCCCTTGGCCGGGGTCGAGCGCAGGTAGTCCTTGAGGAAGTCGATCCGCCGGCGGATTTCGACTTTGGGGACGATGGTCGCCTTCACCCCGAGTTCGCGGAGAATCTGCTCCCGTAGGTTAGCCATCCCGGTACTTTAGGCCGACAGCTCGGCCCGCAGGTCCTCCGGGGTGGTCACGGGCAGCCGGCAGGCGAAGTCGCGGCAGACGTAGGCCGTGGCCCCGCCGTCGATCCCCGCGCGCCCCGCCAGCAGCGGCACCTCCTCGGACGGCCCGAGCGCGATCACCAGTCCCGGCGAGCCGGACAGCATGGCCTCCCGGTGCAGCGCCCGCGTGCCGGGATCGCCGGGGGCGCCGACCACGGCCACCTCCACCGGTCCGGCCAGCGCGGCGGAGGCGACCGCCAAGCCCCAGCCCGCGAACCTGGCATGGCCGGCGGCCAGCACGGAAACGGTGCCGAGCGCGTCGTAGGCCGCCTCGCGGTGCCGTCGGGAGCCGGTCAGCGCCGCGTACGACAGCAGGGCCCCGGCCGCCGCGAACTGCCCGGAGGGCACCGCGTTGTCCGTGGGGTCCTGCGGACGCTGGAACAGCCGCTCGGAGTCGTCCGCGGTGTCGTAGAACCCGCCCTCGCCGTCGGCGAACCTGGTGAGCACGGTCTCCAGCAGGGTCCCCGCCAGCGTGAACCAGCGGGTCTCGCCGGTCGCGGAGTAGAGCGTGAGCAGGCCCTCGGCCACGTCGGCGTAGTCCTCGAGCACGCCGGCGTTGGTGCCGGCCCGGCCGTCGCGGGAGGTGCGGGTCAGCCGGTCACCGGTGACGTGCACCTCCTCCAGCAGGACGGCCGCCGCCCGCGCCGCCGCCACCAGGTCGTCGCGCTCGAACACGACGCCGGTCTCGGCCAGCGCGGCGATGGCCAGGCCGTTCCACGCGGCCACGACCTTGTCGTCGCGGCCGGGCCGTACGCGCAGGTCCCGGGCGGAGAGCAACCGCTCGCGGACCCGCTCGTAGCGCGCGCGGTCGTCCGGGTCGCGCGGCAACTGCAGCACCGACGTGCCGTGCTCGAACGTGCCGGTGACCTCGAACAGCTCCGCCGCCCACGCGCCGTCCTCGGCGCCGAGCACCTCCGTGAGCTCGGCCGGCGTCCAGACGTAGAACTTGCCCTCCTCGCCCTCGCTGTCGGCGTCGAGCGCGGAGGCGAACCCGCCCTCCGCCGTGCCCATCTCACGCAGCAGCCACTCGGCGGTCTCCAGCGCGACCCTGCGGGCCAGCGGCTCGCGCGACAGGCGCCACCAGTGGGTGTAGACGCGCAGCAGCAGGGCGTTGTCGTAGAGCATCTTCTCGAAGTGCGGCACCACCCAGCCCGCGTCCACGCTGTAGCGGGCGAAGCCGCCGCCGAGCTGGTCGTAGATGCCGCCCCTGGCCATAGCCTCCAGCGTGCGCGCCGACATCTCGCGCTCACCCGCGCGCAGCAGGAACTCCAGCACCATCGACGGCGGGAACTTGGGCGCGTCACCGAACCCGCCCCGCTCGGCGTCGAAGCCCGCGCGCAGATTCCGTACGGCCCGCTCCAGCGTGGCCGCCTCCGGCAGCGGGCCGTTGGGCAGCGAGGTGTGGGAGTTGAGCGCCTGGACCACCTTCGACCCCTGGGCCAGGACCTGCTCCCGGTCGCCCGTCCACGCCTGGTGGACGCCGAGCAGCAGCCTCCGGAAGGTGTCGCGGGGGAAGTAGGTGCCGCAGTAGAAGGGGTGGCCGTCGGGCGTGGCGAACACCGTCATCGGCCAGCCGCCCTGGTGGGTCATGGCCTGGGTGGCGCTCATGTACACGGCGTCGACGTCGGGGCGTTCCTCGCGGTCGACCTTGACGCAGACGAAGTGCTCGTTCATCAACTGGGCGGTGGCTTCGTCCTCGAAGCTCTCATGCGCCATCACATGGCATCAGTGGCGGTCAAGAAGCGGGTAACCAATGGCAGGATGAGTAACCCACACTGATCAGTAGGGGTACGTCCCGCCGTCTCGCTTCTTGCATCGCCTCCTCTCCCCAAGGCCACCAGTCGACTGGATTGGCGGCGTGCTGGAGGAGGTAGGGAGAGGTCTCACTACCCAGCCGGTTCATGTGACCATCCTGTCAGAAGCGAACAACTAGGTCACCGGGACGAACCGGGCGGTCCGGGACGTGCCGCCGTCGTGGGGCGTAGGTTACGGAGCGTGGATCTGGATTTCGTCAGCAGGCATGCCGGCCGCCCCGCCGCCGCCCTCACTCGCAGGGACGTGGCCCGCGCGCTGCTCGCCGTACCGTCGGGGGTGGCGCTGGTGGCCATGCCCGACCTGCGCCGCGCCCTGATGGGCGCGGCCAACCCGCTCTCCCTGCCGTTCTGGGAGTCGGCCAAGGCGATGCTCAGCTCGATCGAGTCGGGCGCGGCCACCGTCGGTGAGGTGCAGCGGTGGCTGGAGGCCACGGGCAGCGAGCCGATCCTGCTGACTCCCGGCTACTTCGTCTGGCCGGAGGAGGACGAGCGCGGCCCGGTGGCGGCCGAGATGTACGACCTGATGGTCGCCTTCCTGGAGGAGCGGATCGCGGCGGGTGAGATCGACCCTGACGCGCTGGCCCGCGAGGAGCCGGAGGAGCGCCGCGCGTACGAGGACCTGCAGGAGCGGTGGCTGAACTCGCCGCTGCCCGACGGGCGGGTGCCCGGTCACGCGGTCAGCGACGAGCAGGACGAGGAGTTGTTCGCCGCCTGGGACGAGGAGGAGGCGTTCGCCCTGTCGGAGCTGCGCCGGATCGTGGCCCAGTTGCCCAAGCGGCCGGAGCTGCCCGAGGCCGATCTGGAGCGGGCGGCCGAGCGCCTGCGGGAGATCCTCGGCCTGCCCGGCTATCCGGGCAACGTGCTGCGCGCGTGCGCGGGGCTGGACGACCGGCCGCTGCCCGACGACGACGCGGACCTGTGGACGGCGGTCGCGGCCGGCATCGCCGGGCCGATCTCCGACCTGGCCGACGTCGAGGACCCGGAGGAGTTCTCCGACCTGGACGCCGAACTCGGCCACGAGGACACGGTGCTGGCCAACCTCTGCGCGATCCAGCACGCCGACTGGCTGGCGGCCGTGGCCGCGCTGGCCAGGCTGGGCCCCGGGGTGCTGGCCTCGCCCGAGCGCATCGCCAGGCTCATCGCCGAGTCCGAGGACATCGATGTCGAAGGCGCGGAGGGCGACGAGGAGGAACTCGCCACCACCGAGGGACTGTTCCTGCCGGTGGTGTTCCTGTGGGGCTACCTCGGCATCGTGGACCAGGACGACGTGCTCACGCCGCTCGGCTGGTGGGGCCTGCCGAGGGCGCTGGAGCGCGCCTGGTCACCCGCTGAGTAGGTCCTGGTACTCGGGGTGGCGCTCGATGTAGGTCTTCACGTAGGGGCACACGGGCGAGACCTTCAGCCCGGTGTCGCGGCTGGCGTCGAGCGCGTGCCTGACCAGCCTGCCCGCCAGGCCCTGACCCTCGAACTCCCGCAGCACCTCGGTGTGGGTGATAATGATCTTGGTGGGCAGCAGCTTGTAGTCGGCGAACCCGGCGACCCTGCCGTCCACGAGGATCTCGAAGCGGCTCTCCGTCGAGTTGTCGACTATCTCGGTCGGCATCTACTCGGCCTTCTTCTCGTCGGGCACGTCGCCGTCGCGCGGCACCGTGATCCTGCCCATCTGCTTGTTCATGGACTTGATCAAGAGGTACAGGGCCGCGCCGATGGCCGCCACGACGAGGAAGCCGAGCAGGCCGGGGCTGACTTCGCCAGCTGCCAGAACTGTCACTCTTCCAGTCTGCCATCCGGGTGCGGTGGTCGGACCGGCACCCGGTCCCGTTCAGTGGCAGGCGGGGCTGGGGTCGTCGGCGTGGATGCCGGCGAACAGGTCGTCCTCCGGCAGATCGGTGTCGACCAGAGAGCGGGCCAGGTGGTAGTCCTCGGTCGGCCAGATCTCCTGCTGCAGCTCGCGCGGGCAGCTGAAGAACCAGCCGTCCGGGTCGATCTGCGTGGCGTGGGCGATGAGCGCCTGGTCGCGGATGTCGAAGTACTCGGCGCACGGCACCCGGGTGGTCACCGGCCACTTGGCGGGCCGGTCCTCCCAGCGGGAGATCCAGTCGGCGTACGGCGAGCCGATGCCGCGCTCGGTCATCGCGTCGTGCAGTGCCTCGAAGCGCTCCTTGGTGAAGCCCATCTGGTAGTAGAGCTTCAGCGGCTGCCACGGGTCGCCGGTGCCCGGGTAGCGGTCGGGGTCGCCGGCCGCCTCGAAGGCCTCGACGGAGACCCGGTTGGTCATGATGTGGTCGGGGTGCGGGTAGCCGCCGTCGTCGTCATAAGTGATGATCACGTGCGGGCGGAACTCACGGACCGCGGCCACGAGCGGCTCGGCGGCCTTCTCCAGCGGCTGGAGGGCGAAGCAGCCGTCGGGCAGCTCCTCCTCCTCGCTCTCCGGCAGCCCCGAGTCGATGAAGCCGAGGAAACGCTGCCGGACGCCGAGGATCTCGCGCGCGCGATCCATCTCGGCCCTGCGGATCTCGGCGATGTTGGCGACCACCTCGGGACGGTCCATCTTCGGGTTGAGCACGGAACCGCGCTCGCCGCCCGTGAGGGTACAGACCAGAACCTCGACGCCTTCGCGCACGTAGCGCGCCATCGTGGCGGCTCCCTTGCTCGACTCGTCATCCGGATGGGCGTGGACGGCCATCAGCCTCAGCGGTGCACTCACGGGCTCGATGTCTCCTCAGTTGGACCGATCAGGTGCCCAGAGAGGTTAGTTTCTGCTGGGCGGTCGCGAGGGCGGGGCCCACGCGGGCGACAATTGTCTCGGATAACGCTTAGGGAGTGCAGGGAGATTCCGCCATGGCCACCAGAGATGTCGAGAACGGGCCCGTTCTCGGCACACCCGACGACTTCCCCGATCGGCAGAGGCGCGGGGGCCGCATGGTTGTGCACGTGGTGATCGGGGTGCTGGTCGCCATCGTCGCTGGTGGCTGGGGCTATGTGATGTGGTCGATGACGGGCAGCGCCACCGGCGCCAAGCCTCAGGTCATCACCTTCTCCATAGAACGCCCGGACGAGGCCGAGATCACCTTCACGGTGAGCAAGCCGGCCGACCGGATGGCCGTGTGCCGCCTGCGGGCGACCGACGTCAACCACGGAGAAGTAGGCAGCAAGGAAGTAAGAATCCCCCCAGGTGAGGGTAGTAAGCAGCTCAAGGAGCGTCTGGACACCACTGCCCAGGCCACTTCCGTCCACATCCAGTACTGCAATCTCGTATAGTGAGACATTTGGGGAAGCGTTCGAGCAGCTAACTTGTTAGCCTTTCGCAATTCGTAACCCCAAGTGAACTCAGGGCCCCCTAAGTAAGCAAGGAGATCCCGTGGCCGACTCTCGCGATGAGAACGTCACCTGGCTGACGCAGGAGGCGTACGACCGCCTGAAGGAGGAGTACGACTACCTTTCGGGCCCGGGTCGCGTCGACATCGCCAAGAAGATCGAGGCCGCTCGCGAAGAGGGCGACCTGCGGGAGAACGGCGGCTACCACGCCGCCAAGGACGAGCAGGGCAAGATAGAGGCCCGGATCTTCCATCTGCGGCAGCTGCTCGACAACGTCAGGGTGGGCGAGGCGCCCAAGACCGAGGGCGTGGTGGGCCCCGGCATGACGGTGACGATCCGCTTCGAACGCGACGACGACGAGGTGACCTTCCTCCTGGCCTCCCGGGAGGAGACCGGCGCCCCGATCGACGTCTACTCGCCCAAGTCCCCGCTGGGCGCCGCGATCAACGGCAAGAAGATCGGTGAGCGGGCCACGTACTCGCTGCCCAACGGCCGGCAGAACACGGTCGAGATCCTCGAGGCCGTGCCGTACATCGGCAATTGACGACCCAGGTTTGACGACACAGAACGACAACCTCCGCCGGGCCGTGGGCCCGGCGGATCCTCCGCATGCCTCGGGCATCCGGCAGGATCTGGCGTTCCTGGTGACCTCGCGCAGGCGCCGCGACTTAGGCCGGCTGATCCCCTTCATCGTGGTGACGCTGGTCGCGGTGCTCACCGCCGACGTGCTGCTGCTGGGCGAGTTCCAGAGCCCGCCGGAGCCCGAGGTCAAGACCGCCCAGTCGGTACGCCGCAAGCCCGCCGCGCCGCCCAAGGAGAACCTGGTGGCGCAGACCAGCCCCCAGGACCCGGGGGTGCGGCCGCTCGGCCGCCTGCACAAGCCGAACCTGTTCGTGGTCACCAAGAAGCCCTTCACGACCCCGCTGCTGGGCAAGGTGGCGAAGGTACGCGGCATCAGGGCGCTCGAACTGGCCGACGCCGCCTCGGTCATGATCGACGGCAAGCGGGTCCAGACGCTCGGCGTGGACCCCTCGACCTTCCGCGCGTACACGCCCAAGGTCACCGCCGCCTCCGACGGCCTGTGGACCAACGTGGCGCGGGGTGACGTGGCCGTCTCCTTCGTGCTCGGCAACGACGGCGGGCTCACCCTGCATCGCCAGGTGAGCGGTCCCGGCGGCCCGCTGCGGGTGGGCGCGTACGCGACGACCGGCTTCGGCGCGGTGGACGCGGTGGTCTCCAAGCAGACCGCGAGGACCCTGGGCCTGCCGCACGACAACGCGCTCATCGTCAGCGCGCCCAAGGCCAACTCGGCGAACCTGCGCAAGAAGCTGATGGGCATCCTGCCCAAAGGCACCCAGATCGCCGAGATCAACCCGGTCGGCCCGCCACCGGTCCAGAACCTGGTCTACCAGGGCAACTCCTTCATGTCGGGCGAGCAGATCACCGTCGCGCTGAAGGCCGCCCTGTCGAAGCTGGGCCGTCCCTATGTGTGGGGCGCCGAGGGGCCGGAGACCTTCGACTGCTCGGGGCTGGTCCAGTGGGCCTACGCCCAGGCGGGCATCAGGGTCCCGCGCGTGACGCACCAGCAGTGGCTGGCGGGCCCCCAGATCCCGTACGCCCAGGCGCAGCCCGGCGACCTCATCTTCTGGCGGCACGACCCGACCAACCCGGGGTACATCTCCCACGTGGCCATCTACCTGGGTGGCGGCAAGATGCTCCAGGCGCCGCGTACCGGTGACGTGGTCAAGATCTCGCCGGTGGGCATGCGCAACTTCGCGGGCGTGGTCCGCATCGCGCCCTCGGTGGCGGCCCGCGTCCGCTAGGGCGTTCTCTCCTCTCGTCGTTTCGGCCCGAGCAGGCTCTTGGCTACGGCCTGCAAGTGTGTAATGTTGATTACATGGAAAGCGAGATTCGCGGCTGGTTCACCGGCCGCATGCCAGAGAGCTGGTTCTCGGCTCCGCCGGAGATCGTGCTGGACCGCGAGGAGATCGCCGTGCTCGGCACGCTCCCCGACCCGCCCGCCGAGGGCGGCGAGGCTGAGCGGGCGGCGCTGATCGACGGCCTGGTCAGGCGCTTCCGCGAGGAGACACGCGAGCGGCGGATCGAGATCGCCAGGGAGGCGGAGCGCAAGTTCCGGCAGAAGGTGTCCTGGGGCGTGGTCTGCGGCGGCGAGACCGTGATGTTCACCACGTTGTCGGTACCGGTGATGACCCGGCTCCGGCAGTCCGAGCGGCAGGTCCTCGACACTCTCGTGGCCGCGGGCGTGGCCCGCAGCCGCAGCGACGCGCTGGCGTGGTGCGTGCGCCTGGTCGGCAAGCACACCGACACGTGGCTCGCCGATCTGCGCGACGCGCTGCAGCACGTCGACCGCGTCCGCTCCTCCGGCCCGGACGTCAATTCCTAGGACTGCGCAGCGGAAACGCTCCGGCGAAAGGACTAAACCTCTCGCGCTATTGGTTTAGACCATTCACATTGGCCTAAACCACTGATTCGAGGGTTTTCTTTAGAACCCGTTCATGTGGGTAGGCTTCCCCAATCACCAGGGCCTCTGCCTGCGACAACAGGTCTATGCCAATTGGCGAAAACCGGTCGTCGTCGTTAATGATGTTTTGGCCCTGAGAAGTGGAGGAGTCGCTGCCGTGTCCGTTTCTGTGGAAGTACCCGCCCCGACGAGCAATGCCGAATTGGTCGCCTGGGTGAACGAGATCGCCGCCCTGACCCAGCCCGATCGGATCGAGTGGTGCGACGGTTCCGAGGAGGAGTGGACGCGCCTGACCAACCTCCTCGTCGAACAGGGCACGTTCACGCGTCTGGCCAAGCGCCCCAACAGCTTCTACGCCAAGTCCGACCCCAGCGACGTGGCGCGCGTCGAGGACCGCACCTACATCTGCTCCGAGCGTGAGCAGGACGCCGGTCCCACCAACAACTGGATCGCGCCGGACGAGATGCGGGCCACCTTCGGCGAGCTGTTCAAGGGCTCCATGCGCGGCAGGACCATGTACGTCGTGCCCTTCTGCATGGGCCCGCTCGGCGGCGAGATCTCCCAGCTCGGCGTCGAGATCACCGACTCGCCCTACGTCGCGGTCTCCATGCGGATCATGACGCGGATGGGGGAGCGGGCGCTCCGGCTGATCGAGGAGCGCGCCGAGTTCGTGAAGGCCGTCCACAGCGTCGGCGCGCCGCTGGAGCCCGGCCAGGACGACGTCGCCTGGCCCTGCAGCAGCACCAAGTACATCAGCCACTTCCCCGAGACCCGCGAGATCTGGTCCTACGGTTCCGGCTACGGCGGCAACGCCCTGCTGGGCAAGAAGTGCTACGCCCTGCGCATCGCCAGCGTCATGGCCCGCGACGAGGGCTGGCTGGCCGAGCACATGCTCATTCTCAAGCTCACCCCGCCCAGCGGCGAGACCCGCTACATCGCCGCCGCCTTCCCGAGCGCCTGCGGCAAGACGAACCTCGCCATGCTCCAGCCGACGATCCCCGGCTGGAAGGTCGAGACGGTCGGCGACGACATCGCCTGGATGCGCTTCGGCGCCGACGGGCAGCTGTACGCGATCAACCCCGAGGCCGGCTTCTTCGGCGTGGCCCCCGGCACCGGCGAGGTCACCAACGCCAACGCCATCAGAACCCTCTGGGGCAACAGCATCTTCACCAACGTCGCGCTCACCGACGACGGCGACGTGTGGTGGGAGGGCATGACCGACATCCCGCCCGCGCACCTGACCGACTGGAAGGGCCGCGACTGGACCCCGGACAGCGACGAGCCGGCGGCCCACCCCAACGCCCGCTTCACCACACCCGCCTCCCAGGCGCCCACCATCGCCCCCGAGTGGCAGGACCCCAAGGGCGTGCCCATCTCGGCGATCCTGTTCGGCGGCCGCCGCGCCACCGCGGTGCCGCTGGTCACCGAGTCGCTGAGCTGGCAGCACGGCGTCTTCCTCGGAGCCAACGTCGCCTCCGAGAAGACCGCCGCCGCCGAGGGCAAGGTCGGTGAGCTGCGCCACGACCCGTTCGCGATGCTCCCGTTCTGCGGCTACAACATGGGCGACTACTTCGGCCACTGGCTGAAGATCGGCGACAGGGAAGGCGCGCGGCTGCCGCGCATCTACTACGTCAACTGGTTCCGCAAGAACGCCGGCGGAAAGTTCATCTGGCCGGGCTTCGGCGAGAACAGCCGCGTGCTGAAGTGGATCGTGGACCGGCTCAACGGCGAGGCCCAGGCCGTACCGTCGGCGATCGGCCTGCTGCCCAAGGAGCTCGACACCGAGGGCCTGGAGATCGCGGAGGAGGACCTCCAGACCCTGCTCAGTGTCGACAAGGACGTCTGGCGCGAGGAGGCGGCGCAGATCCCGCCGCACTTCGAGAAGTTCGGCACGCACCTGCCCAAGGAGTTGTGGGAGGAGTACAACGCGCTGCTCGACCGCCTCTCCTGAGGTTGTGGGGTACGGCGGCGCCCCTTTACCTTGACCAGGGATGGACATCTTCCTGGTCTTGGCCGCCTTCGCCCTGGTCACCCTGATCAGCAGCCTGTCGGGCCGCGTCGCCAAGCAGCGGCTCAAGGTCGTGAACGCGACGCTCTCGCAGGCGGGCCACCGGCTGACCCACTACGAGCTCGCCTACCTGGCGGGCGGGCCGCGGCGGGCGGTCAACACGGCGCTGGCCGTCCTCGCGACGGCCGGCGCCGTACGTGTCTCCCGCGGCGCCCAGGTCAGCCCGGTCCACGGCGCCACGACCTCCTCAGAGCCGCTGGAGCAGGCGGTGCTCGACGCCGTGGCCATGCGGCCCGGCCACCGGGCCGCCGAGGTGCGCAAGCTGCTGGAGTCGAGCCCGGCCCTCCTGGCTCTGGAGGCACGGCTGCGTCATGGCGGTCTGCTGATGCCGGAGGGCGCGCAGAGCGTGGCCCGGCGGCGCCTGGAAACGCTGCGGCTGGCCGCCTGGGGCGCCTTGGGCTTCGAGATCGCCCTGGTGGTGCTGGCGTTCGCCGGGGTGGCGGGCAAGGACTTCGCGTTCGTGGGCGCGCTGATGTTCGGCGGGTTCGCCGTGATCGTCGGCTTCTCCGGCTACCACAAGGAGAAGCGCAGGCTGCGCAACCTGGTCACCGGCGAGGGCAGGCGGGTGCTGAAGTCGGCGCGGCAGTACCACCCGAGGGGCCACGGCGACACCTCGACGCTGGCCATGGCCGTCGCGATGCCGGTGGCCCTGTACGGGCTGACCGAACTGGACGACCGCGACCTGTGCGACGGACTGTCGGCCGGCGACCCGCACTCCGACTGCGGCGGATCCTGCGGCACCCACAGCGACTCCGGCTCCTCGGCCTTCGGCGACGGCGGGTCCGGCGGGGGCGACTTCGGCGGATCGAGCTCGGACGGCGGCGGCGGGTCGAGTGGCTCCAGTTGCGGTGGAGGCGGCGGCGGATCGAGCTGCGGATCCAGTTCCTGATCCGGGAAACTTTCGCCGGGCCGTGTGCGTCTATCGGGTACGAGCCAGAGGAGGCCGCGCATGGACCTGATCTTGCTGATCGTTTCCGTCTTCCTCGCGGTGGCGGCAGGCGCCACCGTTTCCGCGCTCAGGCGCGAACACCTCCGCATCCGCTCCACGGCCGTGAACGGCAATCTCCGCGCCCTGGGACACTACGAGCTCGCCTACCTCGCCGGCGGGCCGAGGCGGGTGGTCAACGCCGCCATCGGCCTGCTGGCGAAGTCCGGTGACCTGCGCGTCTCGCGCGGCGGCTCGCTGCACGCGGTCTCCACCGTGGCCCGCGACCCGATCGAGGAGGCGGTGCTGGCCGCCGTCGCGGCGCGGCCCGGCGGGGTCTCCGTCGCGGCCGTCAGGCACGAGGTGGGCAACGGGGCGGCCATGGACTCGCTCAAGCACCACCTGTCGGCGCTCGGGCTGGTCGTGCCGGACGGCGATCTGGCGTCGGTGCGCGCGTACCTGAAGAAGCTGAGCGCGCTGGAGATCGGGGCGCTGCTGGCCTCGATCGGGCTGGCGATCTACCTGGTCTTCGGCGGGGGCGGGCTGCTCGGGGTGGTCGCGCTGGCGGTCACGGCCGGCACGTGGATCGGCGGCATCGTCGTGCGCAGACGCCACCACAAGATGCTCGGCAACGACGTCACGACCGCCGGGCGCGAGCAGGTCGAGTACGCCGAGCGCCGCCACATGCCGGGCGCCTACCTCGTCACCGGCGCCGCGGTCGGCGCGGTCGCCATGCCCGTCGCCCTCTACGGCCTGGGCGAGCTGGGCGACCCGCAACTGGAGGCCGAGCTGGAGGCGCAGCGCAACTCGAACGGCGCGGCCGGCGGCTCCTGCGCCGCGGGCAGCTGTGGCGGCGGCAGCGGTGACCACGGTGGTGGAAGCGACTTCGGCGGCTCGTCGGGCGGTGGCTCGGACGGCGGCGGCGGATCGAGCTGTGGAGGGGGCGGCGGCTGCGGCGGTGGCTGCGGGGGCGGCGGCTGAGCTGACGTCGGTGGCTTCGGCTGGTAAGGGGGCGGCGGTGGCGTTGGAGAGGGGGCGAGGGTGGCTGACTTCGAGCTGGGCGTGGGGATCGGCTGGCGATCCGAGATCGACCTGACCGTCGAGCGGATGGCGGGCGTGAGCTTCGTCGAGGTCATCGCGGAGAACATCAGGCCCGCCGCCGGACTGCCCGAGTCGCTGCGGGTACTGCGCGGGCGCGGCCTGCCGGTGGTGCCGCACGGCGTTGGCCTGGGCGTGGGCGGCGCCCAGCCGCCCGATCCCGACCGGCTGGCGCACCTGGCCGCGTGCGCGCAGGCGCTGGATTCGCCGCTGGTCAGCGAGCATCTGGCGTTCGTGCGGGCGGGCGGGGTGGAGGCCGGGCACCTGCTGCCGGTGCCGCGTACCCGGGAGGCGCTCGCCGTCATCGCCGACAACGTCCGCCGCGCGCAGGACGCGCTGCCGGTGCCGCTGGCGCTGGAGAACGTGGCGGCCATCTTCGGCTGGCCGGAGGACGAGCTGACCGACGGCGAGTTCCTGGCCGAACTGGTCGAGCGGACCGGGGTGCACCTGCTGATCGACGTGGCCAACCTCTACACCAACCAGGTCAACCTCGGCCTGTCCGCGGTGGCGGCCCTCGACGCGCTGCCGTTGTCGCAGCTGGCCTACGTACACGTCGCCGGGGGGCACGAGCACGGCGGCATCTGGCACGACACGCACACCGCCGGCGTGCCGCAGGAGGTCCTCGACATCCTGACCGAGCTGTGCGCGCGCGTCACGCCGCCGGGTGTGCTGCTGGAGTGGGACGACGACTACCCCAGCGACGCCGCCCTCGCGGGCGAACTGGACCGTATCAGGACCGCGATGTCGCCCGGGACCGCCCACCATGCCCCCTGACCCTTTCCCCGGTACGGCCGCCGCCCCCACACCCCACGAGCCGGAGACCGGGCAACCGCCTGGGCCGGAGGCCGGGAAGACGGTCGGGCCGGAGGCCGCGAAACCGTCTGGATCGGTGGCTGGAGAGGTGGTTGGGCCGGAGGCTGGGGGAGCGGTTGGGCCGGAGGTCGGGGAGGCGCTTGGGCCGGAGGCCGCGACACCGTCGGGATCGGTGGCAGGCGAGGCGGTTCGGCAGGACGCCGCGACACTGCCCGGGGACGGGGACGGGGACGGGGACGGGGACGGGGACGGGGCTGTGGGGGGTGTTGGCGGGCGGGTGAGTGCGGAGGACCGGCGGCGGCTGGAAGAGGCTCAGGAGCGGGTCGTGGCGGCGCTGGTGACCGGTGCGCGGGCGCCGGAGGGGTTCGACGCCGAAAGGCTCAGGGTTCAGGCCGCGAGCCTGGTGTCCAAGCGGCGCGGCGTCGTGGCCAGGCTGCGCCCCGATGCCGCCCTGGCAGCCGGAGCGGACCTGAGAGCCGAGTTCGCCGCCTACGCCGCCGCCCGCACCACCCCGCCGAAGGGCTACAGGGAGGACGCCGACGCGTTCGCCGCCTGGCTGGAGGAGAGGGGCAGGCTGCCCAAGCGGTCAAGGGGCGGGCTGCCCAAGCGGTCCGGGGGCTGGCGCGACCTCTTGCCGTGGCGGCGCAAGACATCCTAGGTTTGCGAGGTGATAGTCGACGCGCACCAGCACTTCTGGAACCTTGACACCGGCGACTACCCCTGGCTCACCCCGGACGCGGGAGTCCTCTACCGCACCTACACCCCCGAGCACCTCGCCCCTGAGCTGGCGGCCACGGGAGTGCAGGCCACAGTGCTGGTCCAGGCGGCCGACTCGCATGCGGAGACCGAAGCGATGCTGGCCCTGGCCGACGCCCACGACTTCATCGCCGGCGTCGTCGGCTGGATCCCGCTCACCGACCCCGACGAGGCCGCGGCGGCCATCGAACGCTACGGCAGTCATCGGAAGTTTGTCGGTGTACGCCACCTGATCCACGAGGAGCCCGACCCGGACTGGCTGGTGAGGGAGGGCGTGCTGGAGTCCCTGGGTGTGCTGGCCGACAGCGGGCTCGCCTTCGACGTGGTCTCGCTGCTGCCGCGCCACCTGGAGCACGTGGTCACGCTGGCCTCCCGGCACCCGACGCTCAGGATCGTCATCGACCACCTGTCGAAGCCGCGGATCAAGGACGGCGTCTGGCAGCCGTGGGCGGAGCAGATGGCCGCGGCGGCGGCCTTTCCCAACGTGTACGCGAAGGTCTCCGGGCTGGTCACCGAGGCCGACCATGCCGGCTGGACGGTCGAGGACCTGCGGCCCTACGTGGCGCACGCGGTCGAGGTGTTCGGGCCTGAGCGGCTGATGTTCGGCAGCGACTGGCCCGTGGCGCTGCTGGCCGCCGACTACCGGACGGTCTACGAGACGGCGCTGGCCCTGGTCGGGGAAGAGGGGAGAGATGAGGTGTTCGGTGGCACTGCTGGGCGTTTTTACGGGTTTAGCTGAGTTTCGGGGGGAAACTCTCTAGGCGTGGGGGGACTACGTTGTGTTGATGGGTCTTACCTGACCGTGACGCCTGTGGCCTGTCGTGACAGTGTCGGCAGGCCGTACGAGGTCACCCTTGAGCTTTGGCGGGACGGCACGCCGTACGGGATGGTGGGGGAGCGGTGCGGCTGGCTGCTCGCGCGCCTCGCGCGCGGGGTCGCGGACGCGCGCGATGGGCGCGGCGACGCGGGGCTCTGGCCGGATCCCGACGACCGGTTTCCCGAGGACGAGGCGGACGGTGAGCTGTTCTCCTTCCGTTACCGGACGCGGTCGGGCGCCGTGGGCGGCGGTGAGCTGCGCTGCCAGCTGCGCACGATTCCGGTCTGGATGCCAGGTCAAGGCCGTCGGGGTGAGTGGCGGCTGACCCGCAGGGCCTACGTCGAGGCGTGGGGTCCCGGGGGCGTCGGCATGCGGGCGGTGCTGACTTCCGCGGAACTGGCGGTGTTCGTGGGGGTGCTGGTCACAGAGGCGGAGGGCTGCCTCGGGGGACGGGATCTCGCGAGGAATCCCGTTGAGGGGGCGGGCAACGCCTAAACGCGGTGATAATTGCCTCTTACAGGCACAGCATCGCTGGGAGGGCTCCGTGGGCCTGCGCGACCTGGTCTACCGGGTGTACGAACACCGGCTGGAGGCCAAGCTCAAGCTGTCGAAGGGCAATGGCCCCCGGCACGTAGGCGTCATCATCGACGGCAACCGCCGATGGGCCCGCTCGATGGGTCTGGAGGACGTCAGCAGAGGGCACCGTAAGGGCGCCGACAAGATCTCCGAGCTGCTCACCTGGTGCCGTGAGGCGGGGGTGGAGGTCGTGACCGTCTGGATGCTGTCCAGCGACAACCTCAACCGCCCCAAGGACGAGCTTGAGCTGCTCCTTCGCATCATCGAGGACGTGGTGCAGGAGCTGGTCGAGGAGGGCTGGCGGATTAGCCCGGTCGGCGCGCTCGACCTGTTGCCGGATAGGACGGCAAATGTCCTAAAAAACGCAAAGGAAGTCACATCACACCGTCCAGGGTTGATTGTGAACGTTGCGGTTGGGTATGGAGGAAGACGTGAGATTGCCGATGCGGTGCGCTCACTCCTCCAGGAGCAAGCAAGCAAGGGAGCCAGCATCGAGGACCTCGTCGAGGTTCTCGATGTCGAGCACATCGCCGAGCATCTCTACACTCGCGGCCAGCCCGACCCGGACCTTCTCATCCGGACCTCGGGAGAGCAGCGGCTTTCCGGGTTCATGCTCTGGCAGAGCGCTCATTCCGAGTTCTATTTCTGCGAGGCCTACTGGCCCGACTTCCGCAGGGTCGACTTCCTGCGGGCGCTGCGCGACTACGCCGCGAGACACCGTCGTTACGGTTCCTGATCCCGCATGGGGGTATCTGGTACGTAACGTTGAAAGTGACCGGCCGAAGGCCGGTCACTTCGGAGGGGGCCCGCCTTTGCTGCGCTATCTGCTGAGGGGGGCCGGACCCCGGCACCCGTCGGCGGGTGCGGGTCCGGTCCGATTCCCACCTCGTCTGCAGGGCGCCTGTCCCCATGGGCGCCCGGGGGAGAACGTGTGGCAGTGTCCTCGAGCAACCCTTCGACCAACTCCGGCAAGCGCACCTACGTGCTGGACACGTCGGTCCTTCTAGCCGACCCGGCGGCGATGACCAGATTCGCCGAGCATGAGGTCGTCCTCCCGATCGTCGTGATCACGGAGCTGGAAGGGAAGCGTAACCATCCAGAACTCGGCTACTTCGCGCGCAAGGCATTGCGTTACCTCGACGACCTGCGCGTGCAATACGGCAGGCTCGACGAGCCCATGCCCACCGGGGAAGGCACGATCAGGGTTGAACTCAACCACAGCGACCCGTCCATCCTGCCCGTAGGCTTCCGCCTCGGCGACAACGACACCCGCATCCTCACCGTGGCCCGTTCGCTGGCCGCAGAGGGACGCGACGTCGTCCTGGTCTCCAAGGACCTGCCCTTGCGGGTCAAGGCGGCCTCGATCGGCCTGTCGGCGGAGGAGTACCGCGCCGAACTGGTCGTGGAGTCGGGCTGGACGGGGATGGCCGAGATCCAGGTGACCACCGAGGACGTCGAGAAGCTCTTCGAGCACGGCGCCGCGGAACTGGAGGAGGCCAGGGACCTGCCCGCGCACACCGGGCTGCGGCTGCTGTCGAGCAAGGGTTCGGCGCTCGGCCGGGTGCTGCCCGACAAGTCGGTCAAGCTGGTGCGGGGCGACCGCGAGGTGTTCGGGCTGCACGGCCGTTCGGCCGAGCAGCGCATCGCGCTGGAGCTCCTGATGGACCCCGAGATCGGCATCGTGTCGCTGGGCGGCAGGGCCGGCACGGGAAAGTCCGCCCTGGCGCTCTGCGCGGGCCTGGAGGCCGTTCTGGAGCGCCGCCAGCACCGCAAGGTCGTGGTCTTCCGCCCGCTGTACGCGGTCGGCGGCCAGGAGCTCGGCTACCTTCCCGGCACCGAGGGCGAGAAGATGGGCCCCTGGGCCCAGGCCGTCTACGACACCCTGGGCGCGGTGACCACTCCTGAGGTGATCGAGGAGGTCATCGACCGCGGCATGCTGGAGGTGCTGCCGCTCACCCACATCCGCGGCCGGTCGCTGCACGACGCGTTCGTGATCGTGGACGAGGCGCAGTCGCTGGAGCGCGGGGTGCTGCTGACGGTGCTGAGCCGCATCGGGGCCAACTCCCGCGTGGTGCTCACCCACGACATCGCCCAGCGCGACAATCTGCGGGTGGGCCGCCACGACGGCGTCGTGGCGGTGGTGGAGAAGCTCAAGGGACATCCGCTGTTCGCCCACGTGACCCTGACCAGGTCCGAACGCTCGCCGATCGCGGCGCTGGTGACGGAGATGCTGGAGGACATCACCCTTTAGCCTCTTCCATTTCCCCGCAGATGTGCTGCCCCTCGTCCTGGGGAGCCCTGCTGGGGAACTGGCGGATGATCTTCACTTGCCCGAACTGCGTTTCCTGCTGGGCGGTGCAGACGATCTGCGCCTTGCCCAGCGGGGAAAGCGGTCCGGTGCCCCTGATGTACACGGTCAGCGTGGACGTCCTCGGCAGGCGCGTCTCGTCGCGGGTCTCCGGGTCGAGCGAGTCCTGCATGCCTTCGTAGGTGAAGCCGCCCAGGGCGGTGTGCAGGCCGCCCAGTTGCCGGCTGTTGGCCTGGAACAACGCGGTGAGCAGGCTGTCCACGGTGTCGTTCTCCACGTCGGCCGGCTCCTTGGTCAGCGCGAAGCGCGCGCGCCTGCTGTCCCGCCGCTGCTCGGTCGGCTTGAGCAGGTAGATGGTCTTGGACGGTGGCGGGATCTTGACCGTCGGCGGTCCCGCCACGTCCACCACGTTCGTGGGCGTGATCCCGCAGCCCGCCACCGCGAGGAGGAGGCCGGCCGCCAGCGCTCGCCGGCCGTTCACAGGCCCGGCAGCCAGACCGTGAACAGGGTGCCGGGACCCTGCCTGCGCACCGAGATGGTGCCCTCGTGCAGGTGCACGTTCGCCCGGGTGATGGCCAGGCCGAGACCGCTGCCGTGGCTGCGCGAGCGTCCCGCTCCCGCCTTGAAGAACCGGTCGAAGACGTACGGCAGCGCCTCCTCGGGAATCCCGGCGCCATGGTCGCGTACCTTCATCTCCAGCCCGTTCTCCGTGCCTCTGGCCGACACCTGGACCGGCGGGCCGCCGTGTTTGAGCGCGTTGCCCACCAGGTTGGCGACGATCACGTCGAAGCGGCGCGGGTCCACGGTGGCCGCCAGTCCCTTTGCCACGTTCACCTCCACGGTCTCCGTCCAGCCGCGTGTCTCCAGGCTGTCATGGATGGCGTCGTGGACGTTGACGGATTCCACGTTGAGCGTGGCCGTACCGGCGTCGAAGCGGCTGACCTCGATGAGGTGCTCGACGAGGTGGCGCAGCCGTTCGATCTCCGACAGCACGAGCCTGACCGCCTCGGCGGGCGCGTCGGGCAGCCGCTCGGCCTCCTCCATGAGCATGTCGGCCACGGCGGTCATCGCGGTCAGCGGTGTCCGCAGCTCGTGCGAGACGTCGGCGACGAAGCGGCGCGAGAGGGCCTCCAGCGCGCGTAGCTCGGAGACGCTGAGCTCCAGCGCGGCGGCGGCGTCGTTGAACCTGGCGGTCAGCGCGGCCAGCTCGTCCTGGCCGTGGACGGGCAGCCGGGTGTCGAGACGGCCCTCGCCGAGCGCCTGGGCGGCGGCGCTGAGGCGGCGTACGGGCAGCAGCACGCTTCTGGCCGAGACCAGCGCGACGCCGAGCGCGATCAGCACGATGACCGCGCCGCCCTGCGCGAGCGAGCCCTTGAGCGTGGTGAGCTGGTCCTCTTCCTCGCGCATGGAGAAGAAGACGAAGGCGCGCAGCCCGCTGGCCTCGGGCACGGGGCCGTCCCTGCGGTAGACCTCGGCGCCGACGATCAGCCACATGTCGTCGCCGATCACCTGGCGCTGTTTGACCACGCCGCCGCGGGCCCTGCCGTGCAGCTCGTGCGGGACGTTGGCCATCGACAGCGGGCCCTCCGAGAAGCTCAGGTGGCCGTATTCCAGCGCGATGCTGCGGCCGGGGCCGTTGAGCGCGTCGGCCAGCTGTTGCAGGTCCTTGTAGTCGGCCGCCGCCTCCCCCTGGCGCAGCGTGCCGACCGGGAAGGTGATCTGGCGCAGCTCCCGGGTGACCAGGTCGACGGCGCTGCCCTCGGCCCGCTCGATGAGGGCGGTCTTGGCCAGTTCGTAGCCGATGGTGGCGACCATGACCGAGGCCGCCACGGCGACGAGCGTGAACGTGATGACCAGGCGGGCGCGCAGTCCGGTGGGCGGCCGCATCACGGAGGGCTGAACCGGTAGCCGAAGCCGCGGACGGTGTGGATGAACACCGGTTCGGCCGGGCGCGGTTCGATCTTCGCCCGCACTCGCTGGACGCAGGCGTCGACGAGGCGGGAGTCGGCCACGTGGGTGTGGTCCCAGACGACGCGCAGCAGATAGCGCCGGTTGAGCACCTGGCCGGGATGACGCACGAGCTCCAGCAGCAGGCGCAGCTCGGTGGGGGTCAGGTGGATCTCCTTGTTGGCCAGCGTGACCTTCAGCGCGCCCCGGTCGATCATGAGGTCGCCGAAGGAGATGCGGTCGGAGGAGGCCGACTCGGCGCGGCGCAGGATGGCTCTGATCCGCGCGTCCAGTACCCGGGGCTCGACCGGCTTGACCACGTAGTCGTCGGCGCCGGCCTCCAGCCCGACCACGACGTCGAGGTCGTCGCCGCGGGCGGTGAGCAGGATGACCGGCAGCTGGTCCAGGCGGCGGATGCGGCGGCACACCTCGACTCCGTCGATTCCCGGCAGCATCACGTCGAGAATGGCGATCTCCGGGCGGCGGGACCTGATGTGGTCGAGCGCCTCCTCGCCCGTGGCGTAGGACGTCACGGAGTGCCCCTGCCGGGTCAGCGCCAGCTCCAGGGCGGTGCGGACGGAGGGGTCGTCTTCGACGAGGAGGATGCCTGCCACGCGCACATTATTCTTCCACCCCGCGAATATCCGTGTTCTGTCATAAAAATGTGACATCACCGGGAAGGGCGGGCGGAAGTCTGTAATGAGGGCTCTCCCTTCGGTGAGCGGGGCGCGAGGGGCGGGCCTTACGCATGTGACAAAAGTCACAGTCGTGAAAGAAAGACCTGTGTGGCCTGCTGGTCAGTCAATGGAACACCAACCGGATGTCGCGTTTTGGTTGCGGACCACCCCCTGGGACAGGGCATTCTCATAGGTCGTGAGCCCTGGTCCGGAGTTGAAGGAGCGCGAAGCGCCGCCGTCTCGCCGCAAGAAGAAGGCGATGAGCCCGAAGCGCGTGCTGATCTTCGGTTTGGCGGCCGTGGTCGTGGCCGGCGGCGGTGGTTTCACCGCCTACACCGCGATCCAGAACTCCAAGGCCGCCCACACCCCGATCTCCCTCGAGGAGTGGGGCAAGATCGCCATGGGCGACTTCTACTCGCCGGATCCCAAGGCCGACTCCTACAAGGCCGCGGCGGTCACGGCGTACCAGAAGGACAAGCTCAAGAAGGAGCGCAAGGGCGTCGAGAGCCTCGACCCGGTCATCATCAAGAAGCGCGGGCCCGGCGGCGACGGCTTCCCGCCCGCCAACTTCCCGGTCGGCAGCAACCCCTCGCCCGGCAGTAACAAGGCACTCGCGAAGGGGATGCTCGGCCAGTTCGGCTTCGGCGAGGACCAGTGGGGCTGCCTGGAGAAGCTCTGGCACAAGGAGAGCGGCTGGAACGAGCGGGCCATGAACCGCTACTCCGGCGCCTACGGCATCCCCCAGTCGCTGCCCGGCAGCAAGATGGCCAGCGCGGGCGCCGACTGGCAGACCAACGCCGCCACCCAGATCGAGTGGGGCCTCGGTTACATCAAGGGCCGCTACGGCACCCCTTGCGGTGCTTGGGGCCATTCCCAGGCCAAGGGCTGGTACTGACCCGCTATTCGATCGGCAAGCCGGCGCGCCTGATCCGGTAGTACGGCGCACCCTGGCGGCATGGCTATGAAGGTCAGCGTGATCGTCAGTGTCCATAATCCGGGTGCCGGCGCCGATCCGTGCATCCGCTCCGTGCTGGAGCAGACGTTGCCGCCGGAGGCGTACGAAGTGATCTTCGTGGACGACGGGTCCACGGACGGCATCGCGGAGCGCCTCGACACCGTGGCCGCGGTCCGCAGAAACGTGAGGGTCCTGCACCTGCCGCACACCGGCTCGCCCATGCGCGGGCGCAACATCGGACTGGCCGCCGCCAAGGGCGAGTTCGTCTACTTCCTCGACCAGCGCGACCGCCTGGAGCGCACCGCGCTGGAGCACATGCACACGCGTGCGGGGGAGACCGACGCCGACGTGCTCGTCGGCCGCCTCGTCCGTGACTCCGGGCCGCCGATGACCGCGTTCGAGGCCAGCACCGCCCGCGCCGACATCCTGCGTGACCGGCTGCTCAGCCTGCTCACGCCGCACAAGCTCTTCCGCCGGGCGTTCCTGGAGAGGCATCAGCTGGGCTTCGCCGTACCCGGGGGGCGGATGGCCGAGCAGGCGTTCGTGGTGCGCGCCTATCTCCTGGCCAAGGTCGTCGCGGTGATGGCCGACCAGGTCTGCTGTCACCTCGGCGAACGCGAGGAGACCGACGACGACCTGCGCACTGTCGCCGGCGAGCTGCTGTCGCTGCTGAACGTCGTCGACGAGCACACCGAGCAGGGCCGCCAGCGCGATCGCATGTACGCGCACTGGCTGCGGTCCGTGGTACTGCGCCCGTTCCTGAGCGCCCGTTTCGCCGGATCCTCGGTGGATCGCGGGAAGATGTTCACCACGAGCAGGGAGCTCGTGCTGGAGCGCTTCCCCGAGCGGCTCGACCGGCACCTGCCGGTACACCTGCGCGCGGTCGCCGCGTTCCTGCGGGCCGGCCGCCTCGACCAGCTCGTCAGCTACGCCAACGCCACCCGCCGCGCCGACCTGCGCGCCGACCTGCTCGACGTGCGCTGGGACGGCCCCGTGCTCGCCCTCGGCCTCGCCGTGGAGCTGCTGGCCGCCGACGGCGAGCCCGCCCGCTACCGGGTGGAGGACGGGCGCCTGCGGTGGCTGCCGCCGTGCTCGCTCGACGACAAGGTCCTGCCCGACGGCGTCACGGACGTCACCACCGCCGTGGCGCGCGCCCGCATCGAGGTCTACGTACGGCACGCCGACACCGGCGTCGTCTACTTCCTGCCCGTCACCTACCACGTGGAACGCGTGCCGGAGGACGAGGACGTACGGCTGCGCATCGTCGGCGAGGCCAAGCTGGACGTGGCCGTCGCCGCGCTCGGCGCCCCGCTCGCCTCCGGCCAATGGGAGGTCCACGTCCGCATGTACGGCGGCGCCCTCCAGGCCAGAACCCGCGTACGCCGCCCCGACGGCCCGCTCAACTGCCTGGGCATCCTGGCCCAGCGCCCCAGGCGCCGCCTGGTCGTCCCATGCTGGACCGACGCCGGAGAGCTGGGCCTGGCCATCGAGCCGCGCTCGTTCTCCGAGTCGATCGCCCTGGTCTCACCGGGAGCCAGCATCCGCAGGCAGGAGAACCACATCTACGTGGTCGTGCCCGTGCCGTATGTGCCGCCGAGCGGCGGACCCCCGTTGGAGCTGGTGCTGCGCAACACGGCCGGCCGCCTGCGCGAGATCTCCGCGCCCGCACTGGTGGAGCCGGGCGTACCCGGCAGGATCGCGGGCCAGCTCGTGGCCAAGGTTCCGGTCAAGCGGCTGCTGCCGGGCCGCGACCGGCTCGGTCCCGGCGCCTGGATGTCCTCGTTGCGCGCCGAGGACGACGAGGTGGGCCTGCGCTTCAGGCTGGAGATGCGCGGCAGCAAGGTAGAGGTGTGCGCCTCGACCGAGCTGGACCCGGCGCGGCGCTCGCCCATGGGACGCGACACGATGCTGCGCCGCCTGGGCCGGCGGCTGCCGGGAGCCCGGCACCTGGTCCGCCTGGCCCGCGCGGGCAAGCACCGCTACCTCAAGGACTGACCCAGTCCTCCAGTTCCTCGAAAGCCTTCCTGAACTCGGGCAGGATCGGCCTGAGCCGGTCCGGATAGGCGTCGGCCAGGGCGTCCAGGTGGTTGCCGCCCTCGACGCGGTGGTAGCGGAAGGGGCGGTGCGGGCCGACCATCCCGGCGTAGACGTCGGAGGAGCGCGCGATGGGCAGCAGGGCGTCCAGCGTGCCGTGGACGGTGATGAGCGGCTTGGTGATCCGGCCGGTCAGCGCGATCTTCGCCACGGCCGCGTACGGCCGGCGCTCGGCATACACGTAGTCGGCCGGTGCGCCCGTGTAGGCCGGGTCCAGTTCCTTCTGGTAGAGCTGCTGGGTGAGCTCCCAGTAGTACTGGCGGTGGAAGGGCCACAGAAACTCCGACTCCGGCGGGAAGCCGGCCCGCGAAGGGCCGTGCTTGAGTGCCGTGGGCAGGAAGTCCAGCAGGTTGTCGCCCTTCACCCGCCAGAGTGTGCCCTCCCAGTCGACGCCGCCGTCGTAGAGGTGGCCGCGGTTCTCCAGCTGCCACCTGACCAGGTAGCCGCCGTTGGAGATGCCGGCCATGAGGGTGCGGGCGGGCGGCCTGCCGTACCGCTGCCTGACGACGGATTTCGCGGCCAGCGTGAGCTGGGTGACGCGGTGGTTCCACTCGGCGATGGCGTCGCCGGGGCGGCGGCCGTCGGTGTGGAAGTCGAGGCCGACGTTGCCCTTGTCGGTGGCGGCGAAGGCGTAGCCCTTGGCCAGGACCCAGTCGGAGATGGTGAAGTCGTTGGCGTACTGCTCCCGGTTGCCGGGGGTGCCGGAGACCACCAGGCCGCCGTTCCAGTTCTTGGGCAGGCGGATGACGAACTGGGAGTCGTGGTTCCAGCCCCGGGTCTTGTTGCCGGTGGAGGTGTCGGGGAAGTAGCCGTCGATCTGGGTGCCGGGGACGCCGGTGGGGTTGGTCGTGGCCGCCGAGTGGAGACCGGCCCAGTCGGCGGGGTCGGTGTGGCCGGTGGCGGTCGTGCCGGCGGTGGTGAGGTCGGCGAGGGCCGCGGTGACCGTGTGCCCGGCGCCGGGGACGGTGAGCTGCGGGGTGGCGACGACCATGCTGCCGAGCAGGGTGACAGCGGCTAAGGCGTGCATCAGGACCGTCCGAGGTGGTCGAGCAGCAGGCGGCGGAACTCCTGCGGGTGCTCCAGGTGGGGGCTGTGGCCGCAATCGGGCAGGACGGCTTCCTCGTAACGGCCGTAGCGCTCCAGGACGGCTCTGGTCTGGGCGATCATCGGCTGGGCCGGGGTGCCGGGGGAGCCGGGCACCACGCCGATCGCGCCGAGGTGCGCCAGGTCGAACGGCGAGGCGTCGGCGACGATCAGGTCGTCGGCGCCCCTGATCCACAGGATCGGCGGCTTCTGCGGGAGCTCGTGGAGGTCGTCGAGGCGGAAGTGGGTGGGGGCCAGGGCGTTCAGGACCCCGCTCTTGCCCGGGGCCACGCCGGGCCAGCGGTCGGAGGTGACGGCGTCGCCCGGGTAGTTGTGCTCGCCGATCCTGGTGGTGAGCATCGAGGCCACGTAGAAGTCCTCGTCGGGGACCGGGGCGGCGACGTAGGCGCTGCGGAAGACGGATCGCGGGGAGGTCGGGGACTCGGCCGAGGTGTCGCCGGAGCCGAGGCGGGCCACGAAGTCGGGGTTGGCCGCTCCGGCGCCCGCTCCGGTGCCGTCCTCGTGGGTCAGCCTGCCGTCGGGGCCTTCGGTGCCGCTGTAGCCGTAAGGGGAGACGGGGTTGACCAGGGTGATGCTCCGGACCAGGTCGGGGCGGTCGCGCAGGAGCTGCAGGACGACGCCGCCGCCCATGCTCCAGCCCACCAGGTGGGCTTTGGGCAGGGCGAGCGTCTCGATCAGCTCGGTCAGGTCGTCGGAGAAGTCGCGCAGGCCGCGGGTGGCGTCGACGGGGGCCGGGTCGCTCTCGCCGAAGCCGCGCAGGTCGGGCGCCAGCGGGAGGTACGGCTCCGGCAGGGCCTTCAGGGTGTCGCGCCAGAAGGCGCCGGAGGAGACGTTGCCGTGGACGAACAGCACGGGCTCAGCCCCGTTGTCACGAAATTTCAGGACGTGGTGGGTGAGGCGGGCGGTGGTGACTCTCACGCGTGGATCCTCTCAGCCAGGTCGCGGCCCTGGGTCTCCCTGGCCTTGTACACGGCGAACAGGGTCAGGAGGGCGGCGATGCCCAGGTAGATGGAGATCGGTATCGTGCTGTCGTACTCCCTGAGCAGGGCGACCGCGATCACCGGGGCCAGCGCGCCGGCCACGATGGCCGACAACTGGGCGCCGATGGACACGCCGGTGTAGCGCGAGCGCGTGGCGAACAGCTCGGCGAAGAAGGCGGCCTGCGGGCCGTACATCATGCCGTGGAACAGCAGGCCGACCGTCACCGCCAGCGTGATCGCCAGGAAGTTGCCGGTCCCGACCAGCGGGAAGAACGCGAAGATCCACACGCCGATGCCGGCGGCGCCGGCGAGGTAGATCGGACGGCGGCCGACGCGGTCCGACAGCGCGCCCCACACCGGGATCGTCAGGAAGTGGATGGCCGAGGCGATGAGCACCGCGTTGAGCACGGTCGAGTTGTCGATCTTCTCGGCCTTGGCGTAGGTGATGACGAAGACCGTCAGCAGGTAGAACGAGATGTTCTCGGCGAGGCGGGCGCCGATCGCGATCAGCACGTCGCGGCGGTGGTGGCGCAGCACGGTCACGATCGGCGGCGTCTCCTCCTTCGGCGCCTGCCGGAAGACGGGCGACTCGGAGATCGACAACCGGATCCACAGGCCGATCAGCACCAGCACGCCCGACAGCAGGAACGGCACTCGCCAGCCCCACGACAGGAACGCCGACTCCGACTGCACCGCGGCCAGCACCGCCAGCACGCCCGTCGCCAGCAGGTTGCCGCCCGGCGCGCCCGCCTGCGGCCACGACGCCCAGAAGCCGCGCCGGGCCGAGTCGCCGTGCTCGGAGACGATCAGCACGGCGCCGCCCCATTCGCCGCCGAGGGCGAAGCCCTGCACCAGGCGCAGGACCGTCAGCAGCAGCGGTGCCGCCGCGCCGATCGCGGCGTGCGTGGGCAGGCAGCCGATGAGGAACGTCGCCGCGCCCATCAGCAGCAGGCTGACGACCAGCAGCGTCTTGCGGCCCACCCGGTCGCCGAAGTGGCCGAAGACAAGGCCGCCCAGCGGTCTGGCGACGAACCCGACGGCGTAGGTGAGGAAGGCGAGCAACGTGCCGGTCAGGGGGTCGCTCTCGGGGAAGAAGAGCTTGTTGAACACCAGCGCGGCTGCGGAGCCGTACAGGAAGAAGTCGTACCACTCGATGGTGGTGCCGATCAGGCTCGCGCCGACGATCTTCTTGATGGAAGTGGCCATGCCGGTCACGCTAAAGAGTGACGGGCGTCACTCATATGGGGCCGTTCTCCACACTCTGGGGGGAGGTTGTGTGGCCGAGCCTGTGCAGGCGGAGCGCGAGCTGGAGCTCAAGGGCGCGCTCGGGTTCCTGCCAGCCGTCGCCCAGGAGCTTGGCGATGCGGTCAAGGCGCTGGGTGACGGTGTTGACGTGGATGTGCATGGCCTCGGCCGTACGCGAGGGCGAGCCGCCCGCGGCGAAGTAGGCGGCCAGCGTGTCCACCAGCGCCGTGCCCCGGCGGGCGTCGTAGCCGCTCACCGGGCCCAGGACGGAGCCCACGAAGCCGGGCACGTCCTGGCCGTCGCCGATGAGCAGGCCGACGAAGCCCAGCTCGGCCGCGCCCGCTCCGTCGCCCGCCCGGCCCAGCGCGACCAGCGCCTGGGCGCACCGCTGCGCCTCCCGGTAGGCCGCCGTGACCTCCCCGTTCCTCGGTACGGCCGCGCCCGCCGTGGCCGGCTGGCCCAGGGAGGCGGTCAGCTCGGCGGCGATCCGGCGCGCGACCGCGCCGGGATCGTCACCCGGCAGCAGCAGCACGACCTCCTCGCCGCGCGCCGCCGCCAGCCCGTGCCGGATCGCCGCCTGCGAGGAGGCCCAGAACGCCGCGCGCTCACGCTGTCCCTCGTGCCTGGCCACGACCAGCACGTGCGGGGTGTCCAGGTCCAGGCCCAGCCGGCGGGCGCGGTCGGCCAGGCCGGGTGAGCCCGGACGGGAGATCAGGTCGTCGAGGAGTTCGCCGCGCACCCGGCCCTCGGCCTCCGCGACACTGCGCCGGAACAGCAGCAGCAGCGCGCACACCTGGGCGCCGCGTTCGAGTATGCGCTCGTCGGCATCGAGAACGTGGCCGCTGCGCAGCACCAGCGTGCACAGCGGCTCGCCGCCGACGTCGACGCTGGCGATGAGCAGCTCGCCGCGCCGTACGGTCCTGCCGAGGGCGCGCGAGGCCTGCGCCGCCTCGAAGACGCCCGGATCGGGCCCGGCCGCGTCGGCGTCACCGGCGAGGGGACGGCCGAGGTCGTCGAGGACGGTGAGCGTTCCGCCCAGCACCTCCGTGATCACCGCGGCGACGTTCTCGATGCCGCCGCCGCGCAGCACCACCGAGGTCATCCGGTCGTGGGCCAGCGCCGCCCGTTCGACCGCCGCCGCGTGCTCGCGCGCGGTCCTGTGCGCCTGGGACAGCTCGTCGAGGGCGTTGCGCGTCTCCTGGAGCAGCCGCGCGTTGTCGATGGCCACCGCCGCGTGCGCGGCCAGCGACGCCAGCAGCGCCTCCTCTTCCTGCAGGAACGGCCGCGCGCTGCGGTTGGCCGCGAACAACACGCCGATCACCCGGCGCCCCAGCCTGAGCGGCACCCCGAGGATGGCCACCAGGCCCTCCTCCTTGACCGCCGAGTCGATGGTCCCGGTGTGGTGGAAGCGCGAGTCCGCGGGATAGTCCGCGGTCGAGTACGGCCGCGCCGTCTGCGCCACGAGCCCGCCGAGCCCGTCGCCCATCCCGAGCCGCAGCGCCTGGAAGGCGGCCGAGACGGAGCCGTCGGTGACCCGCATGTAGGTGTCGCCGCGCTCGGGGTCTCCCAGGGTGAGATAGGCGGTGTCGGTGCCGAGCAACTGCCTGGCCCGGTGGACGATCGCCTCCAGCACCGCGTCGAGGTCGCGCAGCGCGGCCAGGTCCCCCGCGGTGTCGAACAGCGCCGACAGCTCGGCCTCGCGCCTGGCCCGGCGCCGCAGCAGCTGCCTGACCCGCAGCGCCTCCACCTTGGCCAGTTCGAGCCGCTCGATCTCGGCCGGGCCGGCGCCTGCCGCCCGCGCCTCGATGATCGGCCCCTCGAACTCGACCGCCGAGGCCTCCCGGGCGAGAAGTTCGAGGAAGCGCCTGACCACTAGCGTGCCGTCCAGCCGCCGTCGACGGTGAGCGTGACCCCGGTGATGAACGACCCGCTCGGCCCGCACAGGTACGCGGCCAGGTCGGCCACCTCCCCGGGCTCGATCAACCGCTTGATCGCCTCGGGCCCGAGCATGACGTCGGTGAGCACCTGGCTCTCGGGGATGCCGTGCGCCCTGGCCTGGTCGGCGATCTGGCGTTCGACCAGCTCGGTCCTGACGTACCCGGGCGAGACGCAGGCGGAGGTGACGCCGTGGGGCGCGCCTTCGAGCGCGATCACCTTGGACAGGCCCTCCAGCCCGTGCTTGGCCGCCGTGTACGCCGACTTGTACGGCGAGCCCCGCAGCCCGTGCACCGAGGTGATGTTGACGAAGCGGCCCCAGCCCCGTGCGTACATGCCGGGCAGCACGTGCCCGGCGATCAGGAACGGCGCCTCCAGCATGACCTTGAGCATGGTCGCGAACGTCTCCGGCGGGAACTCCTCGATCGGGGCGACATGCTGGAAACCCGCGTTGTTGACCACGATGTCCACGTCCGCCGGAAATCTCGCGAGGAAGGCGGGCTCGGCGAGGTCGGCCACGACGGCCGATCCGCCCGTCTCGGCCGCGACCTTCTCCGCCGCCTCCCTATCCCGGTCGACCGCCACCACCGCGGCCCCCAGCGAGGCCAGCTTGAGCGCGCACGCGCGCCCGATCCCCGCACCCGCACCCGTCACCAGGGCGGTCCGGCCGCTCAGCTCGTTCCCCATGCTCCCGACCATAGGCGCTGGCCGATTCCGGACGCATGGGTGCGGCCGACATACCTGGGTGTTGATCTATGTGGCCGCCGCCGAGGTGCTAGGGTTTGGCTCATGAACGCGTTTTCGTACTCCTGGTGGCCCGTCTCCTAGGCGGACCCCCTAGCGTTCATCTCTACGGCCGCCTCGACGAGGCGGCCTTTCGCGTTTTTCCCTCCGCCTTGCCGAGCAGACTCGACACCCGGAGGCGTCACGTGACCACCACCTGGCCCGCACTTCTCACCACGCTGCTCGGCGGCGGGTCGCTGTCGGCGCGCGACAGCGCGTGGGCGATGGAGCAGATCATGTCGGGCACCGCGACCGACGCGCAGATCGCCGGTTTCGCCGTGGCCCTGCGCGCCAAGGGGGAGAGCGTCGAGGAGGTCGCCGGGCTCGCCGACGGGATGCTCGCCTGCTCGGCCGCGATCCGCATCCCGGGCGACCCCGTCGACCTGGTCGGCACCGGCGGCGACAGGGCCGGCACCGTCAACGTCTCCACCATGGCCGCGATCGTCGCCGCCGCGGCGGGGGCGAAGGTGGTCAAGCACGGCTCACGCTCGGCCAGCTCCGACTCCGGGGCGGCCGACGTGCTGGAGGAGCTCGGGGTCGCCATCTCCCTGGACCCGGCGGCGGTGGCCGAAGTGGCGGAGGAGGTGGGGATCACCTTCCTGTTCGCCCCGATCTTCCATCCCTTCCTGCGCCACGCCTCCAAGGCGCGCGGGCAGCTCGGCGTCCCGACCGTCTTCAACTTCCTCGGCCCGCTCACCAACCCCGCCCTGCCCGCCGCGCAGGCGGTCGGCGTCTTCCACCCGCGCATGGCCGAGGTGATCGCGGGCGTCCTCGCCGAGCGCGGCGGGTCCTCGCTGGTCTTCCGCGGCGACGACGGGCTCGACGAGCTGACCACCACAGGTCCGTCCACCGTCCACGTGGTACGGCGCGGCGCGGTGCACCGGACCGCCTTCGACCCGGCCGACCTCGGCATCCCCAGGGCCACCGTGGCCGACCTGCGCGGCGGCGACCCGGCCCACAACGCCGGCGTCGCCAGGCGGGTCCTGGCGGGAGAACCGGGCCCGGTGCGCGACATCGTCCTGCTGAACGCCGCCGCCGCCCTGGTCGCCGCCGACGGGACGCCACCGGCCGGCGACCTGACCGAGGCGCTGGGCAAGGCGATGGGGCGTACCGCCGACGCCGTGGACTCCGGCGCCGCCGCCGGCCTGCTCACCCGTTGGGCGGCGGCCACACAGGCGGCGTACCTCAGGAGAGGGAATGCGGACCCAGGAGCGCCTTGACGTCGGCGTGGAAGGCGGGGCCGGGGGTGACCGTGTAGGCGGGCAGGCTCATCAGGACGTCCTTGCCCGCCGCACGGCGTACCCGCAGGTGGACGGGGGTCTGGCCGGGATGCGTGGCCAGGACGCGCCTGAACTCCCGCACCAGCCGGATCGTCAGCTTCTCCTCCTCCAGCCGGATCACGAGCGGCTGGTCGGGCACCGTCAGGAACGTGACCTCCTCGCCGTAGACGCTCAGCGTCTCGTCGCGGACGTTGACCCGGCCGCTGACGGACACCACGTCGTCCTGCGCCAGCGACTCCCCGCACAGCGTGTAGACCTTGGGGAAGATGAGGCATTCGACGGCGGCCTCGTGGTCCTCCAGCGTGACGACGGCCCAGGGGTGCCCCTGCTTGGTCACCTTGCGTTGCAGGCCGGAGACGATGCCGCTGACCCGGGTTTTGGCGTCCTGACGGCCCGAGGACAGCAAAGCGGCGATCGTGGTGTCGCGGTGGGCGCGAAGGAGCTGCTCGGCGCCGTCCAGCGGGTGGCCGGAGACGTACAGGCCGAGCATCTCCCGCTCGTGGGCGAGCAGCGTCGGCTGGTCCCACTCCTCGTCGGGGATCGGGGCCGACAGGGCGTCCTCGGCGAACAGTGAGTCCTGGCCGTGGCCCTGGTTGCGTTTGAGGCCGACGACCGCGTCCACGGCCTGCTCGTGCACGGCGACCAGCGCCCTGCGGCGGTGTCCCAGGCTGTCGAACGCGCCCGCCTTGGCCAGCGACTCGATGACCCGCTTGTTGCAGACGGCGGCGGGCACTTTGCCGAGGAAGTCGTTGAAGTCGGTGTAGGGGCCCTTCTCGGTGCGGGTGGCGACGATGGCCTCCACGACGTTGGCGCCGATGTTGCGCACCGCGCCGAGGCCGAAGCGGATGTCGGCGCCGACCGCGGCGAAGTCCAGCCGGCTGGCGTTGACGTCGGGTGGCAGGACCTTGAGTCCGACGCGGCGGGCGTCGGCCAGGTAGACGGCCATCTTGTCCTTGTCGTCACCGACCGAGGTGAGCAGTGCGGCCAGGTACTCGCTGGGGTGGTTGGCCTTGAGGTAGGCGGTCCAGTAGGAGACCAGGCCGTATCCGGCGGTGTGCGACTTGTTGAAGCCGTAGCCGCTGAACGGGACCAGGACGTCCCAGACGGCCTTGATCGCCGGATCGGAGAAGCCGTTGGCGCGCATCCCGGTCGAGAACCGGTCCCATTCGGCGTCCAGCACCTCCTTCTTCTTCTTGCCCATGGCCCTGCGCAGCATGTCGGCGGCGCCCAGCGAGTACCCGGCGAGCTGCTGGGCGATGGCCATGACCTGCTCCTGGAAGACGACCAGGTGGTAGGTGTCGCCCAGGATCGGCTCCAGGGCCGACTCCAGCTCGGGGTGGATCGGCTCGACCGGCTGCCTGCCGGTCTTGCGCAGGGCGTAGTTGGTGTGGGCGTTCATCTCCATCGGGCCGGGCCGGTAGAGCGCGTTCACCGCGGCGATGTCGGTGAACGTGGTCGGCCGCATGAGCCGCAGCAGGACCCGCATGCCGCCGCTGTCCAGCTGGAAGACGCCGAGCGTGTCGCCGCGGGCCAGCAGTTCGTAGGTCCTGGCGTCGTCGAGCGGGACGTCGAGGATGTCGATGTCCACCCCCTTGTTCTCCCGTACGCCGGCTGTCGCGTCCTGGATGACGGTGAGGTTGCGCAGCCCGAGGAAGTCCATCTTCAGCAGGCCCATGTCCTCGGCCTGGGTGAAGGGGAAGGCGGTCACGACCGGGCCGTCGGCCTTGGGCTTGGCCAGAGGGAGTACGTCCAGCAGGGGCACGCTGGACAGGATGACGCCGGCGGCGTGGATGCCGGTGCCGCGGACCAGGCCCTCGACGCCGGTCGCCGTGTCGATCACCTGGCGGACCTCGGCGTCGGCGGCGTACATCTGCCGGAGTTCCGCCGCTTCGCCGTGGCGGGGGTGATCCTCGTCCTGGATGGCCTGCAGCGGGATCTCCTTGCCGCCCACGGCCGCGGGGAAGGCCTTGCTGATCCGGTCGCCGAGCGCGTACGGGTGGCCGAGCACGCGGCAGGCGTCCTTGACGGCGGCCTTGGCCTTGATCGTGTTGAAGGTGACGATCTGGCAGACGCGGTCGTCGCCGTACTTGCGGGTGACGTAGTCGATCATCTCGTCCCGGCGGCGGTCGTCGAAGTCGAGGTCCACGTCCGGCATGGTGATCCGCTCGGGGTTGAGGAACCGCTCGAAGATCAGCTTGTGCTCGATCGGGTCGAGCTCGGTGATGCCGGTGCAGTAGGCGACCATGGAGCCGGTGGCCGAACCTCTGCCGGGACCCAGGCCGATGCCGTTCTCGCGGGCGTGCCGGCAGATGTCGGAGACGACCAGGAAGTAGCCGGGGAAGCCCATGGCGTCGATGACCGACAGTTCGTACTCGATGCGGTCCAGGACCTCCCGCGGCGGGTCGCCGGCGTAGCGGCGGCGGGCGCCGCGCAGCGACTCCTCGCGCAGCCAGCTGGACTCGCTCTCGCCCTCCGGCACCGGGAACCTCGGCGTCAGGTCGCGGTGGGCGAAGACCTCGGCGTAGTCGCCGACCCGCTCGGCCACGAGCAGGGTGTTGTCGCAGGCCCCCGGCACCTCGGCGTCCCACTGGGCGCGCATCTCCTCGGCCGGCTTGAGGTAGTAGCCGCTGCCGCCGAACCGGAACCGGTCGGCGTCGGCCAGCCGCTTGCCGGTGCCGATGCACAGCAACGCGTCGTGCGCCTGGGACTGCGACTCGGTGACGTAGTGGGAGTCGTTGGTGGCCAGGGGCGGCAGGCCGAGCGCGGTGCCGATGCGCAGCAGGTCCTCGCGGACGCGGCGCTCGATGGCCAGGCCGTGGTCCATCAGCTCCAGGAAGTAGTTGCCGGGGCCGAAGACGTCGCGGTGGCGGGCGGCGGCGGCGAGCGCCTGGTCGTACTGGCCGAGGCGCAGCCGGGTCTGCACCTCGCCCGAGGGGCAGCCGGTCGTGGCGATGATGCCTTCGTGGTGCTCGGCCAGGAGTTCATCATCCACGCGCGGATATTTCTGGACGTGTCCCTCCAGCCAGGCCCGCGACTGCAGCCGGAACAGATTCCGCAGCCCCGCCGCGTCCGCCGCCCACATCGTCATGTGCGTGTACAGCCCGCGCCCCGAGACGTCGCCGCCCGCCCCGGTCTCGTCGTTGGAGCGCCGCAGCGACAGGTCCTCGCTCCAGAACACCGGCCGCCGGTCCCGCCGGGAGGCCGGCGCCACGTACGCCTCGATCCCGATCACCGGCTTGACGCCCGCCTCGCGCGCCGCCTGGTGGAACTCGTAGGCCCCGTGCACGTTGCCGTGATCGCTCATGGCCACGGCCGGCATCCCCAGCCTGACCGCCTCCGCCATGAGCGGCGCCACCTTGGCGGCGCCGTCCAGCATGCTGTACTCCGTGTGCACGTGCAGGTGTGCGAAGGACCTCATGCCACTCCTCCTGGTTGTACGCTCGGCGCGGAACCCGAGCATTCGATCCGAGGCCGATATGGGTTGTCCAACAAACGACACGCGGAAATGCACAACGAGTGGTTGTGGCAGGAGGTAGTAGTGGAAGGTCCCGAGCTCGACCTCGGCGCGGTGCGCGCGTTCGTGGCGATCGCCGAGGAACGCTTCTTCGGCGAGGCCGCCGCCCGCCTCGGCATCAGCCAGCAGGCCGTCTCCAAACGGATCGCGAAGCTGGAGTCAGACCTCGGGCTGACGTTGTTCTACCGCACGCGCGGCGGCGCCGACCTCACCCAGGACGGCGCCGCCTTCCTGACCCACGCCCGCGCCCTGGTGGGCCTGGCCGACCAGGCCGTCGAACTGGCCGGGCGGCGGCACCGGGCGCTGCGCGTGGACGTGCTGGACACCCGGGTGGCCTCCATCGAACTGGTCCGCTCCTTCCACCGCGCCCACGGCACGGCCGACATCGACGTCGTCACCTCCAACGGCCTCAGGAGCGCCCGAGAGAGCCTCGGCAAGGGCCACGTGGACGCCGTCTTCGCCCGCGCAGAGGGAGTGCTGCCCGACACGCTGGAAGCCGTCCCCGCCTACCTGGAACCGCTCTGTCTCCTGGTCGGCAGGACGCATCCCCTGGCCGGGCGCAGGCAGTTCGAGACGGCCGACCTGGCCGGGATGACCATCTGGATGCCGGGCAACGAGGAGGGCAGCGAGTGGGCCGGCTTCTACGCCGAGATGGCGGCCGCCTTCGGGTTCACGGTGGACACCTCGGGGCCGGACTTCGGCTGGGAGCACTTCGTGGAGACGGTGGCGGAGGGGGAGCGGGTCAGCTTCGCGGGCGAGCGGACCCGCATCCCCCGGCATCCGGACACGACACAGATCCCGCTGGTCAACCCGTCACCGGCCTATCCGTGCTCGCTGATCTCGCACCGTCAGAACCGGCGGGCGATCCTGCGGGCGTTCGTGGGGCACGTGCGAGAGGGGTTTCGCACCGTCGCCCCGGACCGGCACTGGCTGCCAGCCCGGGACCGGGAGGCGTTCTGCCGGGACCGGGAGGAGTTCGGCCGGGACCGGGAGGCGTTCGGCCGGCCGGGCGAACCTGGGTGACCTCGGGTGGTTCGCCCTTCGGGTGACCGGGGTGGTTCCCCGCTCGGGTGACCGGAGGGTTTCCCCGCTCGGGTGGGTTGTGGTGACCGGGGTGGTTCCCCTCGGGTGGGCTGTGGTGCTTTCCCCTCGGGCGGGCCGAGGGGTTTCCCTGTCGGGTGGTCAAGGGTGGTCGTTGCGGTGGGGCGTGTGTCCGACGTGGGAAGCGACCCCCACGATCGGCGCCCGCCCGCGTCGGCGGGTGGGGGTGGGGGCGGCTTCGCCGTAACGGATGGGCGGTCACGAAGCAACGTATGGGGTCAGGAAGCAACGTATGGGGTCAGGAGGCGGGCTTGGTCATGGAGAGCACGTCGAGGAGAGCGTCCAGCTGGGGCTCGGTGAGGGCGCCGTTGGCGACGTGGCCGCGTTCGATGACGACCTGGCGGATGGTCTTGCGTTCGGCCAGTGCCTGCTTGGCGACCTTGGCCGCCTCCTCGTAGCCGATGTAGCGGTTGAGCGGCGTCACGATTGACGGGGACGACTCGGCGTACTCGCGCAGGCGCTCCACGTTCGCCGTGATGCCGGACACGGTGCGGTCGGCGAGCAGGCGTGAGATGGCGGCCAGCAGGCGGATCGACTCCAGGATGTTGCGCGCCATCACCGGAAGCTGGACGTTCAGCTCGAACGTGCCAGAGGCGCCGGCGAACGTAATGGCCGCGTCGTTGCCGATGACCTGGGCGGCGACCATGGCCGTGGCCTCGGGGATGACGGGGTTCACCTTGCCCGGCATGATCGACGAGCCGGGCTGCAGGTCGGGCAGGTTGATCTCGCCGAGCCCTGCGCGGGGGCCCGAGCCCATCCAGCGCAGGTCGTTGGCGATCTTGTTCAGGGAGACGGCCACGACCTTGAGCTGCCCGGACAGCTCGACGATCGAGTCCTGCGCGCTCTGTGCCTCGAAGTGGTCGTCCGCCTCGCGGAAGGCGATGCCGGTCGCCTCGCGCAGCTTCGCGATCGCCTGCTCGGCGAAGCCCGGCGGAGTGTTGATGCCGGTGCCGACCGCGGTGCCGCCCAGGGGGAGTTCGAGCACGTGGGGCAGCGCCGAGCGCACGCGGGCCAGGCCGTGCTCGATCTGCGCGGCGTAGCCGCCGAACTCCTGGCCAAGGGTGACCGGCGTCGCGTCCATGAGGTGCGTACGTCCGGACTTCACGTGGTCGGCGAACTCCGCCGCCTTCGCGCGCAACGCCGCCGCCAGGTGCTCGAGGGAGGGCAGCAAGTGGAAGGTGACCTCGGTCGCGGCGGCCACGTGGATCGAGGTCGGGAAGACGTCGTTGGACGACTGCGAGGCGTTGACGTGGTCGTTCGGGTGTACGGGACGGCCCAGCCGCTCTTCCGCGAGGCTGGCGATCACCTCGTTGGCGTTCATGTTGGACGAGGTGCCGGAGCCGGTCTGGAAGACGTCGATGGGGAAGTGCGCGTCGTACTCGTTGTCGGCCACGTCGGCGGCCGCCTGCGCGATCGCCTCGGCCAGGTCCTTGTCGATCACGCCGAGCTCGCCGTTGACCTCCGCGGCCACGGCCTTGATCAGGCCGAGCGCGGCGATGTGGGCCGGCTCAAGCGGGCGGCCGGAGACCGGGAAGTTCTCCACGGCGCGCTGGGTCTGCGCCCGCCAGCGTGCCCCCGCCGGCACCCGGACCTCGCCCATGGAGTCATGCTCAATCCGAAACTCGCTCATGGCTCCCAGTCTGTCTCATGGGGGTCTGCCTCATGAGGGTGGTCAGCTGACGAGCGCCACGATGAGGATCGCGATGATGACCGCGGTCGCCGCCGCCACGGCCATGAGGATGAGCATGCCGCGCTTGTTGCCGGTCTGCGGGGGCTCCTGATTGGTCCCGGCGATGGCGAACAGGTCGGTGCCCAGCCCCTTCTCCTCGAAGATCGGCGGCGGCTGCGGTGGCTGCTGCTGCTGGGGGCGCATGTGCGGGGGCGGCGGGTAGACCTGCTGGCCGGGCGGGTAGACGCGCATGGTGTTGACGTCCCCCTCGTCGACCGGCGGCCGGCGCACGGGAGGAGCCGGGGGCTGGGGGCGGGACGTGGGGTGGGGCGCGGTGCCGGCCGAGGCCGGGTAGGCGGGGGCCTGGGGGTTGCGTACGGGCGGGGCGGGCGGCTGGGGGTTGCGTACGGGCGGGGCGGGCGGCTGGGGGTTGCGTACGGGCGGGGCGGGCGGCTGGGCCGGAGGACGGCCGGCCGTGGGCATCTGGGGTGGTTTGGGGACCCGTACGGCGATCGTGCGGTCCGGGTCGTAGCCCTCGGCGGGCCTCGGGGGCCGCGGCGGCGCCTTCGGCAGTTCGTCCTTGATGATCGGAATCTCGCTGGTGGGCGTGTCGGCGACCATCCTGAGCATGGTCTCGGCCTGCGCCGCGCTCAGCCGCTGCTTGTAGTCCTTGTTCAACAGCCCGGTCAGCGCCGGGCGCAACGGCCCGGCCTGCGTGGGCAGGTCCGCGTTCTCGCTGAGCAGCGCCGCCAGCGTCTCGGCGATCGACGAGCGCTCGTACGCCGGCCGTCCCTCGACCGCGAAGTACAGGGTCGCGCCAAGCGACCAGATGTCCGATTCCGGCCCGGTGTACTCGCCTCTGGCGCGTTCCGGAGCGGTGTAGCCGGGCGAGCCGATCACCATGCCGGTCTTGGTGAGCTTGCTGTCGCCCTCCTGCTTGGCGATGCCGAAGTCGGTCAGCACCACCCGCCCGCTCGCGGTGACGAGAACGTTGCCGGGCTTGACGTCGCGGTGGGTGATGCCCTGGGCGTGCGCGGCGCGCAGCGCGCCCAGCAGGTCGACACCGATCTCGGCGACGAGCCGCGGCGGCAGCGGGCCCTCTTCGTCGATGACCTGCTCAAGCGAACGGGCCTCGACCAGCTCCATGATGATCCACGGGCTGTTGTCCTCGATGATGACGTCGTGGATCGAGGCGACCGAGGGGTGGTTGATCCTGGAGGCGGTACGGCCTTCCCTGACCATGCGCTCGCGCAGCTCGGCACGCTGCTCCTCGCTGAGCCCGGGATCCTGGCGAATCTCCTTGACCGCCACGTCCCGGCCGAGGGCGCGATCACGGGCGCGCCACACGGTGCCCATGGTGCCCCGGCCAAGCGGGGCTGTCAGCTCGTAGCGCTCCGCGAGCAGGCGTGTGTGCTGTTCCGGCATGGGTAGAAGATATCGATTCTCGCTTAGGAAGTGCTTTACCCTCGCTTGCGAAGTTCTCGTGGCCAGAAGCGACGAGGAAGGCACAACTTTATCACCGCAGCTTTAAATCGGGCATAAGCCGACAGAGTGGGGCGTGGTTCCACACGCTTGCGGTGCACGCCCTCGCCCTGCCTGCGCTCCATCCTGGGCCCCGGTACGGCCAGCGCGGCCGCCGTGGCCTCCGCCCGATGCAGCCCGCGATGCGCGGGCCTGCGCGCGAAAGACGGGGTGGTGATCACCGGCGTCGGCCGCGCGCCCCTTTTCACCGGCAGCGGTTCCTCGGCCGAACCGCCCGCCGCCACGCGGGCCAGCATCAGCGAGGCGCGCACCGAGTCGAGCCGGGTCTCCGGGTCGATGCGCAGCAGGGCGTCGAGCACGGGCGCCAGCGGGCCCGCCTTGGCCATCGGGATCGGCTCGCCGCTGGTCAGGGCGGCCAGGGCGGCGGCAGCCGTACGCCGGCCATGGAGGCCTCTGCCCTCGGCGGCGGTGTAGAGGGTCGCGCCGAGCGACCACAGGTCGGCGGCGGGGCTGGCCTTGGCGCCGAGCACCCGCTCGGGCGCGATGTAGCCCGCGGACCCCAGCACGATGCCCGCCTGGGTGATCGAGACGTCGCCTTCCAGCGCGGCCAGGCCGAAGTCGGTGAGCACCGCGCGGTCCTCGGTCACCAGCACATTGCTGGGCTTCACGTCGCGGTGCAGGATGCCCTTGGCATGGACGGCGCGCAGCGCGCCCAGGATCTGCCGGCCGATCTCGGCGGCCTTGCGCGGGTGGAGCGGTCCGTCCTCAAGGATGAGCTGCTCCAGGGACTTGGCCTGGAGCAGCTCCATCACGATCCACGGCCGGTCGTCCTCGGTGACCACGTCGAAGACGGTGATGACCGAGGGGTGGGCGACCATCGCGGTGGCCCGGCCCTCGCGCTCGGTGCGGGCGCACAACTCCGCGCGCAGCTCTTCATCGAGTACGGCGGGCAGCCGCACCTCCTTGACCGCCACGTGCCGGTCAAGCAACTCGTCATGCGCTCGCCAAACGGTGCCCATGCCACCGCGGCCGACCGGCTCCAACAACCGGTAGCGCGCGGCGAGGAGGTAACCGGCGGGCGCACGCATGGCAGGCAGCTTACCTATTTGTGTAAACCGACCAGTAGAGGCCGGGCCGATAAAAAGTTGCGAACTTTGGTCAACTCGCTTGACTTGTGACGTCAGCGAACCTACGCGTTACGTCGTCCCAGTTGATTAGGCTCCACAGCTTCTCCACGTAGTCCGGGCGGACGTTGCGGTACTGCAGGTAGTACGCGTGCTCCCAGGCGTCGAAGACCAGGAGCGGCGTGCTGTTCATGCCGACGTTGCCATGGTGGTCGTAGACCTGCTCGACGATCAGGCGCTTGCCGAGCGGTTCCCATGCCAGGATTCCCCAGCCGGAACCCTGTACCCCGGCGGTGGCCGTCGTCAACTGCTTCTGGAAGGCCTCGAACGTGCCGAAGTGCTCGTCGATGGCCGCCCGCAGCGCGCCGTCGGGGCGGTCGCCGCCGTCGGGGGAGAGGTTCTCCCAGAAGATCGAGTGCAGCACGTGGCCGGAGAGGTTGAACGCGAACGTCTTCTCCAGGCCGACCAGCCCGCCGAACTCGCCCTTGTCGCGGGCCTCGGCGAGGCGCTCCAGGGTGTCGTTGGCGCCCTTGACGTACGCCGCGTGGTGCTTGGCGTGGTGCAGTTCCAGGATCTCGCCGGTGATGGCGGGCTCCAGCGCCGCGTAGTCGTAAGGCATGTCAGGAAGGGTGTACTCCCCCATGTGTCCTCCTAGTCGATCACTGGCATCCGACACTATTGCAACTATCTCGCAGCTGCATCAGACCTGCGACCTAGGTCTCGCTCTTCTTGCGAGTTATTCGCAACTAAGACATCATGGCAAGAGTCAGTTAGGTCCTGGTCGTGCGGGCGAGCGGTCTCCGTTCGCCCGCACCGCCGTTTGTGGCTGCGGCCGGTTCGTCCCCAACTCCCGTTGTAGGGGGACCCCTGAACCCGCTTACGAAACCCTTGTCGCGTCTTGTCAGTGGGTTGTAGGTGTGCGGTAAGAGGTACGGCGCAGAGTGAAGCCATGAAGCAGGCAGGCAGCCCCCGAAACTGTCGGTCCCGATCGTCAGAATGAGGGCAAGCGCCCAGACCTTAGGGACGTGATGAAGATGCGTCAGACCCAGATCCGGCCCCGTCCGAAGAAGCCCGCCGGGACCGCGCTGGACCTCCGCACTCCGTCAGGGCGCAAGCTGCCCTTCTGAAACCCCAAGCTTTTTCCAGGAGTCACCTGAGAGGTGCACGATGTGCAGTCACCAGCCGATCTGCCCCACTGCCTACTCCGCCGACCGTGAGGCGTCGCACGTGATCTCGGCCCACCCTGACCAGGGCTGGAGCTTGCTGTGCAACGGCGTGGTGCTGTTCGAGGACACCGGGTTGCTGCTGCCGGACGGCACGATCGTCGCTCCCCATCGGGAGCCGGTCGCCGCCTGAAGGCAAGGTCCTCCACCTTGGCGCGCTTCGCGCGTTGGAGGTTCCGGGCGTTTCTCCAGTCGAGCTGAAGCTCGACCCCTGTCGGTCCTCGCTCCGCTCGGGCCCCCTCCCCAAGGCGCGCCTCCGGCGCGCGTGGCTGGCGCCCCAGGGTCAGGACGAGACACGCGACCGGGAATCTCAGCCGACCTTCCAGACGCTCAGTCCTGGAGGCGATCTAGCTGGCGCCTTCCGCGTTTCGCCTTGGACGCCTCCGGCGGGAGCCTGGACAAGAGCACCAATACCGGGCTCAGTTTCCGTCTGACTCGCCGGCGCGTCGCCGCCATTCCGGCTCCTCATACAGGTCCGACCGCTGCCCCCTTCGCAGCCTGTTCTGCCAGAAGGCGGCCACGACGGCAGCGAGCACCAGGCCGGCCATCGCCGCGATGCCACCCGCTGACAGCAGCAGTTCCGGGGCCCAGGCGCTCATCCCGCCTACTGTGATCGCTCCCGCGAACACCAGCGTGAGCACGACCCGGTCCGTGGTGCCGGTGGATGGCCCCTGGTCGACGTTCTCGGTCGGCTTGACGCCTTCGGCCGGGAGCGGCTCCCACACCTGCCCGCACGCCGGGCAGCGCCATGGTGAGGGGTTTTCCGCAGGTCGGTCGCATTCGTGTGTGCCGGGCTGCTCGTCCACCTGATCAGCCTCCTCCGGCGGGTCAGCCGCGTTCGCGCTCGGCGGCTCTGGCCCGCCGTACCAACGTGTTCAGGTTGTCTGACCAGACCTGCACGTCAGCGCCCCTGTGCTTGGCGTGAACCCGTCGCAGCGCCGAGTAGGCTCGGCCATCCTTGGTGAAGGGTGTGAGCGGGCGCTTCACAGGCCCATGACGCATCACCTTCTGTCACGGCCAACTGCACGTCATGTAGCAGCATAAGCAACTCACGAGCCACCACGTGATGCATGTCGTACTCATCGAACCTGAGAACGGCATTGCGTTCGAACGGAACCACAGGTGGCAAGCAGGGAGCGAACACATCTGCCCGCACCCCGAAGGGCGAGCAGTCGCCCACGGTGAAGACGGCCGCGTTGCGCCGCAGATGCGAACACTGCGAAACCGCGTCCGGAATGCAGGCCGGGCACGTCGGCGGCGCGTTGGTGTAGCCGTCGCCGTCATCTCCATAACCGGATGACAACAGCCACCAGATCCGGCCCGTGTTCCGATCCACAGCCGACCGCGCGCAGACCTGGCACAGCCGTTTTTCCATGCAGCGCCACTGCCGCAGCGTGTTGACCGTCCTAAAGTCTGGCCGCCCCACGCGGTTCTGACTCTGCCGCAGTAGGAGGACGCCACTGCGGAAGTCGTTCCGATGGGGCACGGCGTAGCCCAGTCGCAGCCCACCATGGCGCGGCACCCACTTCAATGGAGGATTCTGAGCCTCTCCTGTCCACCCGATCACGTACGGGTAGCGAAAGGCCGTCTCTCTGGCCTTGGCGACAGCGCTCATGAGGCGCTCTCCCAGTAGCCGGGGATCAGCGCCGCTACGCATTCGGGATGGCTTCCTGAGATCACCTCGACCTTGTCCAGTCGCGGCTCGTTGTCCTCGCCCCACTGTGCCAGCTCAACCATGTAGCTACCGGAACGGGGGCCTATGGTTACGGTGGCGACCCGCCAACCGGCGTTCGCGTAGATGATGAGTTCCGGAGGATGCCAAAGGGGCTCACGGGTTACGGCGATCGTGATCGCGCACCGGTCGGTACGCCGCTGGATCAGTTGGGCGTTGATGCCTGCCGTCTTCAGATGCCCAAGAACCTGGTCAAGTGCCGCGTGGTGCGTGGCGGCTTCCTCTCCGGTGATTGGCTGGCAGAGCGGGATGCCACCCGATCCTGTGGTGTGTGTGGGCGCCATGGTTCGACGCTAGAAGTGGGCGTTTTCCAGGGGCAATGATGTTGCCCCTAGTTGCCCCCAATCAGTCGGCCTCCTTGGCGGCGGCGATCAGACGCCGCGCCTGGGCACCGTAGGCTGCGATGTTCGCAAAGGCCGCGAAGCGTTCCGCGTAGAGGGCAATCTCCCACTTTTGCGTTAGCTGAAGATGGCCGGACACCAGTTCAACGCTGACCATCTCATCATCGAACATGGTGAACCCTTCAACGGGCGCAGCATGAGGCGAATGGGCTCTTGGCGCACCCAAGGGAACGATCCCGAGCGATACAGACGGCAGGCGTGTGATGCTTTCTAGGTGGGCTAGCTGCGCCTGGAGAATTTCCCGGCCATACAGCCGATACCTGAGAGCTGACTCCTCAAGCAGGAACGCGAAGGTACGTCCCGGCTGCCGGAGAATTGCCTGCCTCGCCAGGCGCTCTTGGACGGCCGCCGACAGGTCGTCGGCCTGGACGTTGTGACGCTGCTGCACGGCGGTGAGAACTGCCGTCGCATAGTCCGCTGTCTGGAGTAACCCGGGGATCATTCTCGGCTCATACGTGCGCACGGATGTAGCTCGATCGAAGATCGGGCGCACGCCTTTTTGGGCGGCGCGCAGCCCGGCGCGATTGATCCGGCGGGAATCGGTCCACATCCCGGCTGCCTCGCCACGCGCGGCAAGCAGTTCGTTCGTGCGCTCTGGCGGCACCCCGCAGACACGGCACCAGGCCCGCAGGTCTTCAGCCGAGATCGGGCGTGCCCCACTCTCGATCTTGGACACCTTGGATCGCCCGTGCCATCCGGCAGCCTCGGCCAGCTCATCACCAGTCAGTCCCGCATCCTCACGGATCTCGCGGAGCTGACCGGCAAGCGCCTGTCTGGCCTGCTGGGCGCTGGAAGAGGACGACGACGGCACGGCTACTCGACACGGGGGGAGCTCATGGCCGGTATTCGTCGTGCGGGATGGCGAGATTCCATACCGCCTCGAATGCTGTCGAACACAGCTCGACCACGCGGGGATCGTCGCTGAACTGATGCCCCACCACTTCCCCGGCACCGTCGAACACCGAGAACCTGACCAGGCGGTTATCGAACACCCAGTAGGGGTTGCCCGGCAGGGCAAGCGCTGACGAGAGATGCCGGGGCAGCCAGCGCAGTTGTTCTCCAGCCGCCAGTTGGAACGCGGGCGCAACCGCGTGCATGTACCTGGTGTAGTCGCTCACCGGCTCCGAGACGATGCGAGCCCGCCGGACGGTTACGCCTCGCGCGACAGCGGGCGCTACGACATCGACCCATGCACGAGCCTGGTCGTGGTTGATGAAGTCTCGCCCGGCCTTGAACGCGATGAACCCTGGATCTGCCGTCATGTGTGCGTCGTGGATCTCCAGGTGTACGGCTGACACGGTGCAGTCTGCGAGCAGCTCAGCGAACGTCGGCTTTTTCGCGCTGGGTCCGAATATCTTCATCGGGCCTGGGGTGCTGCCCTTCGGCGAATCTGCGCTTTCCGCGTTCGTAGCTCCCACTGACCGCCTCCATGATGATTTCCGCCATCGCGGCCGGAAGCATCACAACCGCCTCGGTGTCCTTGATCCTGCTGTCGGAGTTGATCCACGCCAGGACGTCAGGGTCCATCACCAGATCGCCCTGGAAGTAGAAGTTGCCCGTCTCCGGATCTACGAACACTGCCGGACAGTCGTCGGTGGCGTTGTCCGGGTCTACACCCACGAACTCTAGCCACATGCGCCTCTCCCCACTGGTGGAGTTGCCCAATGTTGCCCTGGCATGGTGAGCCTGCGCCCTGTGGGGTTGGAGCGTCAAGGAAGAGTTGGGTGTCGCCCGCGAGCCGGTCTGATGCGGATGTCGCCCCGGAACGACGAGAAGCCCCGGACTTCGCACACGCCAAGTCCGAGGCCTGCGGGAACAACAAGGCCCCTATCAGGACCGGGATCTATCTAGCGCGGCGGACGGGTGATCGACAGGACGGGGCCGGTCCGGTCGGTGAAGAAGTCCTCGCCCTTGTCGTCGACCACGATGAACGCCGGGAAGTCCGCCACCTCGATCTTCCACACGGCCTCCATCCCCAATTCGGGATACTCCAGGACCTCGACCTTCTTGATGCAGTCCTGTGCCAGCCGCGCCGCCGGCCCGCCGATGGAGCCGAGGTAGAACCCGCCGTACGCCGCGCAGGCGTCGGTCACCTGCTTGGAGCGGTTGCCCTTGGCCAGCATCACCATGGATCCGCCCGCGGCCTGGAACCGTTCGACGTAGGAGTCCATCCGGCCCGCGGTCGTCGGGCCGAAGGAGCCGGAGGCGTACCCCTCGGGCGTCTTGGCGGGGCCGGCGTAGTAGACCGCGTGGTCCTTCAGGTACTGCGGCATCTCGCCGCCGTTGTCCAGCAGTTCGCCGATCTTCGCGTGGGCGATGTCGCGGGCGACGACGAGCGGGCCGGTGAGCGACAGTCGCGTCTTGACCGGATATTTCGTAAGCTCGGAGAGGATCTCGTGCATCGGGCGGTTGAGGTTGATCTCCACGACGTCGTCGGACAGGTGCTCGTCCGTGGTCTCCGGCAGGAAGCGGGCCGGGTCGGTCTCCAGCTTCTCCAGGAAGACGCCCTCCGGCGTGATCTTCGCCAGCGCCTGCCGGTCCGCCGAGCACGACACCGCGATCGCCACCGGGCAGGACGCCCCGTGCCGCGGCAGCCTGATCACCCGCACGTCGTGGCAGAAGTACTTACCGCCGAACTGTGCCCCGATGCCGAGCTTCTGGGTCAGCTCGAACACCTTCTTCTCCAGCTCCACGTCACGGAAGCCGTGCCCGGTCGCCGACCCCTCCGTGGGCAGCGCGTCGAGGTAGCGGGCGCTGGCGTACTTGGCCGTCTTCAGCGCGTACTCCGCGCTGGTGCCGCCCACGACCACCGCCAGATGGTACGGCGGGCAGGCCGCCGTACCCAGTGAGCGGATCTTCTCCTCCAGGAACGCCAGCATGCGCTTCTCGTTGAGCACCGCCTTGGTCTCCTGGTACAGGAACGACTTGTTGGCCGACCCGCCGCCCTTGGCCATGAAGAGCAGCTTGTAACTGTCGTCGCCCTCGGCGTACAGCTCGATCTGGGCGGGCAGGTTGCTGCCGGTGTTCTTCTCCTCCCACATCGTCAGCGGCGCCATCTGCGAGTAGCGGAGGTTGAGCTTGGTGTAGGCGTCGTAGACGCCGCGGGAGATGTGCTCGGCGTCGCGCCCGTCGGTGAGCACGTGGCGCCCGCGCTTGCCCATGACGATCGCGGTGCCGGTGTCCTGGCACATGGGCAGTACGCCGCCGGCCGAGATCGACGCGTTCTTGAGCAGGTCGAGCGCGACGAAGCGGTCGTTGCCGCTCGACTCGGGGTCATCGACGATCTTCCGCAACTGGGCCAGGTGGCTGGGCCGTAGATAGTGGGAGATGTCGTGGATCGCGGTCTCGGTCAGCGACCGCAGCACCTCGGGGTCGACTTCGAGGAACGTCCGCCCGGCCGCCTCGACCTTCCGCACCCCCTCCGTGGTGATGAGCCGGTACTCGGTCTCGTCGGCGCCAAGCGGAAGCAGGTCGGTGTAGTCGAACTCGGGCATTCTCTCGATCCTTTCGGTCCCCTAGAGGGTACGCCCACCGGAGGTCAGCGCCCGCCCGCCTGCCGGGCGGCGGCTTCCACCCGGGCGAGGCGTTTCTCCCACCACGCGGCCTCGACGGAGGGGAGGTTGTCGTTGCTCCGGCGCAGCCCGGCGGCGCCGTCGATCAGCTCCCTGACGATGTCGGCGTGCCCGGCGTGCCGGTTCGTCTCGGCCGTCATGTGGACGAGCAGCAGATGGAGGGTGGGGTGCCGGCGCTCCTCCGGCCACCAGGGCACGGTGCCGGTGGTGTCGAGGTCCAGTTCCTCGATGGTGGCGTCGGCGTGGGCGCGCGCCCGCTCGTACAGGCTCAGGATGTCGGCGCGTGACTCCTCCGGTGTGGCCCAGAGGTCGGAGTTGAACTCGGCGTCCTCGCTGATCCAGGGCATCGGCTCGGGGAAGAGCCGCCCGAACACGCTTCCGAAGTAGCCGGCCTCGACCCCGGCCAGGTGCTTGACCAGACCGAGCAGGTTGGTGCCCGTCGGCGTCATCGGCCGGCGTGCGTCGTACTCCGCCAGTCCCTCCAGCTTCCACACCACGGCGTCGCGGGCGTCGCGCAGGTAGCGGTGGAGCTGCGCCTTGTGATCGGTCATGCTCAGAGTCTCCTGCACGGGAAAGGGGTGTTCCAGCAATGGTCAGGGATGACTTCCTCGCCGCCGCCCGCTCGGCGGCCGGGCTGCTGCGCGCGCCGGAGGTGGCCGCGGCCTGGGCCGGTCCGAGCGCGCTCGCCGACTTCAGCGTGTCCGGCCTCGCCGGGCATCTCGCCTATCAGGTTCTGGGTGTACGGCAGGCGCTGGCCGGCCCGGTTCCCGAGGAGGAGACGGTCACCCTGCTCGGCCACTACGCCCGCGTGGAATGGATCGGATCGGCTCCCGACGACCCGGTGAACGTCCGGATCAGGGACGGCGGCGAGCAGGTCGCCGCAGAGGGCGCGGACGCCCTGGCCGATGCGCTCGACGCGGCGGTGGACGAGCTGACGCGGACGCTGGCCGTGGTGCCGGAGCGGGCGGTGCGCATCCCGCTGTGGGGGCCGTGGTCGCTGTCGTTGTCCGACTTTCTCCGCACGCGGATGATGGAGCTGGCGGTGCACAGCGACGATCTGGCCGTGAGCGTGGGGGTGGCGACTCCGGTTCTGCCCGACGGGGTGATGGAGACGGTGATCGACCTGCTGGCGCGGCTGGCCGTACGGCGTCATGGGGGGACTGAGGTGTTGCGGGCGCTGTCCCGGGCCGAGCGTTCGCCGGGGAGCATCGCCGCCTTCTGAATGAGACGAGACGGTCCGTCTTGACATGGGTGGGGCGCGCCTGCATACTTCTCGAAGCGAGACGAACCGTCTCGGTTCACTTTCTGGGGAGACACAGTATGCGTACCGCCCAAACGTGGTTCATCACCGGTGCCAGCCGCGGCCTCGGCCGCGCGTTCACGGAGGCCGCGCTGGAGCGCGGCGACAAGGTGGCGGCCGTGGCCAGGAACGTCGAGCCCTTGCGTGAGCTGGGGGAGAAGTACCCGGACGGGCTGCTGGTCCAGGTGCTCGACGTGACCGACCGGGACGCGGTGTTCGCGACCGTGAAGGCCGCGCACGAGCACTTCGGCCGCCTGGACATCGTGGTCAACAACGCCGGGACCATGTCCTCCGGCATGATCGAGGAGTTCACCGAGCAGGAGGCCAGGGCTCAGTTCGAGGTCAACTTCTTCGGGGCGTTGTGGGTGGCGCAGGCGGCGATGCCGTACCTGAGGGAGCAGAGGTCGGGGCACATCGTTCAGATCTCCAGCATCGGGGCGCTCGGCGCGTTCCCCACGACGGGCCTGTACAGCGCGAGCAAGTTCGCGCTTGAGGGCATGAGCGAGGCGCTGGCCATGGAGGCCGCCCAGTTCGGGGTCAAGCTCACGATGGTCCAGCCGGGCGGCTACTGGACGGATCTGTACACGAGCATGGCCACGGCCGAGCCGCGCCCGGAGTACGCGGAGCTGCGGGCCGAGCTGGCCAGGCAGTGGGCGGAGGGCTCGGTGGACAGCGAGCCGCGCCTGGCCGCCGAGGCCATGCTGAAGCTGGTCGACAGCCCCAACCCGCCGCTGCGGCTCCTGCTCGGCAGCCTGGTCTACGACCTGGCGTTCAGCGTCTCCCAGCAGCGTATGGAGACGTGGGCCGCCTGGGAGGAGGTCAGCCGGGCGGCCGAGAAGGCGGTGCCCGCTCCCGGGCTCAGTGCGTGAGCATGGAGACGGCGGTGTCCACGGCCTCGGCCACGTCGTCGTCCTGCGGGTACAGCAGCGCCCGGCCCGCGACCAGCCCGCGCACGCCGGGCAACTGCAGGGCCTTGCGCCACGCCGCGTACGCGAGGTCGGGCGCCTCGCCGGGATCGCCGCCCAGCAGAAGCGTGGGCAGGGTGGTGGCGGCCATGACACGCTCCATGTCCGCCACGACCGGGATCTTCAGCCAGGTCCTGGCCGAGGTCGCGCCGAGACCCTGGGCGACGTTGACGGCCCTGATGACGCCCTCAGGCGACAGGTCGTGGCCGGAGCGCGCCGACCAGAACGGCTCGACCATGGCGATCAGGCCACCGGCCGCGAGCTCGGTCACCGCCCTGCCGCAGGACTCCAGCGTGGCGGCGGTGCCCGGCTCGTCGAGGGCGATGCGGCAGAGCATCTTGCCGCCGTCCAGCCGCATCCGGGCGATCGTCGGCACATCGTAGGCGGTGAAGCGGTCGTCGAACTCGAAGGCCGCTCCCTGGATGCCGCCCCGGTTCATGGAGCCGATCACGATCTTGCCGTGCAGCGCGCCGAGCAGCAGCAGGTCCTCGACCACGTCCGGCGTGGCCAGCAGCCCGTCCACGCCCGGCCTGGCCAGCGCGGTCACCAGGCGGTCGAGCAGCTCCACCCGGCTGCCCATGGCCAGCGGGCGGCGGCCCGCCCCGAGCGCGCCGCGCGCGGGATGGTCGGCCGCGATGATCATGAGCTGGCCCCGGGCGCCGGTGGCGGGACGGCGCCGCCGCGAGGCCGCCGCGTCCGCGATGCGCTCCGGGTACAGGGCCCTGATCTGCCTGATCTCGCGGTAGTCAGTCAAGGCCCACCATCACGACACCTCCGTGATCTCTGTGATCTCGACGGGACGCCGCTCGCGCCGCGACAGCTCCGCCGCCTCGGCCACGTAGAGGGCGGCCAGCGCGTCCTCGATCGTGCACTGACTGGTCGAACCACGCAGAAAGGCATCGATCTCAAGCGTGTACGCGTCGGCGAACCGGCTGACGAAGTCCGGCCAGGGCGGCCCGTCGAACCCGCTGATCGGCGCGCGCGGGCCCAGCCCGACCGCGTGGGTGGCCTTGCTGCCGGCCAGTTCCATCCGCACGTCGTAACCGGCGCCGTTGTAGCGCGAGCCCTGAAGGGTGGCCAGCGTGCCGTCGTCGAGCGTGAGCAGCGCGGCGCTGGTGTCCACGTCCCCCGCGGCGGCGAAGAAGCCGGCCGGGCCCAGGTTGGCGCCGGTGGCGTAGACGGTGGCCACCTCGCGGCCGGTGATCCAGCGCACGAGGTCGAAGTCGTGGATGTGACAGTCGCGGAAGATCCCGCCCGAGGTGGCGACGTACTCGGCGGACGGCGGAGCCGGATCCGCGGTGATGAGGTGGAGCCGGTGCAGCTCGCCCAGCTCACCCGCGCGCAGCGCCCGCGCGGCCGCGGCGAAACCGGGGTCGAAGCGGCGCTGGAAGCCGATCTGCACGTGCGCGCCCTTCTTGGCGGCCAGTCGGGCCAGCGCGCGGGTCTCCTCGACGGTCGCGGCGACCGGCTTCTCGCAGAAGGCCGGGATGCCGCGCTCCATGGCCGTCCTCAGCAGCTCGGCGTGCGTTCCGGTCGGCGTGGCGATGACCAGCGCGTCGCAGGTGAACGGGTCACCCGGCCGCCCGTGCGGCGACGTGCGCACGGGGTCGGCGACGACCAGTTCCTCGACGAGCGGGTGGGCGGCCAGCGTGGCCGCGTGGAAGGCTCCGATCCTGCCCAGGCCGAGCAGTCCCACGCGCATCGCGCCTCCAAGGGTGTCGGTCTTCTTTCTAGGCGACGCCTCTGTCTCAGTCAATACTTTGTCCTGACATTCTGACCTTTAGCTCCCGTACGGCTCCCGCCGCCCGATGAACCGGTACCCGCGCGAAGCCGACCACCATCGCCGGCGGCCCCGGGCTGAACCGCATCGGCCCCACCGGCTCGGCGGCCAGCCCGAGCGCCTGCGCCGCGGCGGCCGCGGCCGGCTCGTCCCAGTGCTCGGGCAGCTCCAGGTAGACGTGCAGCCCGGCCTCGATGCCCCGCACCCGGATCTCGGGCAGCTGCTCGTTCAGCGCGGTGACCAGCGCGTCCCTGCGCCTCCTGTACTCCCTGCGGGTGCGCCGCAGGTGCCGGTCGTAGCCGCCGGTGCGCAGGAAGTGGGCCAGCGCGTACTGCTCGATCACCGGGGAGCCCAGGTCGAGCTCGCCGCGCGCCCGCCGTACGGCGGCGGCGAGGTCTTCCGGCGCGGCCACCCAGCCCAGCCGCAGACCCGGCGCCAGCGACTTGCTCACGCTGCCGGAGAGGATCACCCGGTCGGGCGCGAGCCCTTGCAGGCAGCCGACGGGGTCGCGGTCGAAGCGGAACTCGGCGTCGTAGTCGTCCTCCAACACGATCCCGCCCCACTCGATGAGCTCGGCGCGGCGGCCGGGGGAGAGTACGACGCCGGTCGGGTAATGGTGGGCCGGCGTGAGCAACACCGTGTCAGCCCCGCTGGCGGCCAGTGCCTTCACGTTCAGGCCCTCGTCGTCGCTGGGCACCGGTACCGGCGTGGCGCCCGCCCTCCTGACCAGCGGGACCTGGCGCGGGCTGCTGGGGTCCTCGATGGCCAGCCGTTCGACGCCGAGCACGAGCAGGCTCAGGCTGAGGCCCTGCGCGACGCCGCCGACGACGATGAGGTTCTCCGGACGTACGTCGGCGGCCCTGACCCGCTTGAGGTAGCCGGCCAGCTCCTGCCTGAGCTCCGGCACGCCGCCCGGGTCGCCGTAGTCGAGCGCGTCGGAGGGCAGCGTGGTCAGCACGTGCCTGACCGAGGCCAGCCAGCGCTCGCGCGGGAAGCCGCTGAGGTCGGGCGAGGTGGGGCGATGGCCGTAGAAAGGGGCGCAGACGGTGTCCTGACGCGGCGGCGGTGCCTGGCGCGGCGCGGCGACGGCGGCGGCCACGTGGGTGCCCTTGCCCACCCGCGAGACCAGGAACCCCTCGGCGACCAGCTGCTCATACGCCTCCACCACGACGCCTCGCGAGACGGCCAGATCGGCGGCGAGGTCGCGGCTGGCGGGCAGGCGGGTACCGGGCGCGAGGCGGCCGTCGCGGATCGACCCGCGCAGCTCGGCGGCGATCTGCGCGGCCAGCCCGCCCCGCTCCCGATCGAGCGGAACATGAAGATCGGTCACATTGGTCCCCGTTTATCGCGGGATATTGGACTGTTTCGGCAAGCCATTGTCTTTCTAGCATGCTGCCCATGAGAAACGGAGCCCTCGGCGCGGCCACGGCCATGTTCATGGTGGGGACACTCGCCGCCGTGTCCGGCCTGATCAAGGACTATCCCGTGTACGGCGGGCAGGCCGTGCGCTACCTCCTTGCCGCCGTGGTCCTGCTGGTGGTGACCAGGGCGCTCGGGCTGCGGTTCGTCCGGCTGACACTCCGGGAGGCCGGTTGCCTGGTGGGGCTGGCCGTACTGGGGCTGGTGGTGTTCAACATCTGCGTGATCGAGTCCACCCGTGACTCCGGCCCGGCGCTGGTCGGCACCGTGCTGGGGACCGTGCCGCTGGTGCTCGCTCTGGTCAGCGGGCGGCCGGCGCCGCGGCTGCTGGCGGGGGCCGTCGTCGTCGTGGCGGGGGCGACGCTGGCCACCGGGCTCGGGACCGGGAGCACCGGCGGGCTGCTGTGGGCGCTCGGGGCGCTGGTGGGGGAGGTGAGCTTCTCGCTCCTGGCCATTCCGCTGCTGCCGAAGCTGGGGGCGATCCGGGTGTCGGCGTACTCGACGGCGCTGGCGGTGCCCATGCTGGCCGTGGCGGGGGTGGCGGTCGAGGGCACGTCGATGTTCCGGACGCCCACGATGCCGGAGGCGCTCGGGCTGCTCTACCTGGCCGTTGTGGTGACGGTGGTGGCGTTCTTCCTCTGGTACTCGGCGTTGCCCAGGCTCGGGGCGGGGCGGGCGGGACTGTTCGCCGGAATGATCCCGGTCGGTGCGATCGTGACCGGGGTGGTGCTCGGCGTCGCCACGCCCTCCGCGTACGACCTGCTGGGCGCCGGGCTGGTGATCGTCGGCATCGTGGCCGGGCTCACCGCTCGGCGGGGATCCTCCACGGCTAGCGTTTCAGCGTCGGCCACTGTCCGCTCTTGATGCCGCTGAGCACGATGAAAACGGTGGCGACCCCGATGCCGCCCACGACGAGCAGGCCGATGACCGCGACGACGATGTATCCGACTTCCATGGCGGCCTCCCTCCTCTTACCGGGTGAAACGCCGGGAGGGAGGCACCCGGTGTCCCGATATTTCGCGTTTTACCGAGATTTTGCGCCATGAACAACCAGGGCCCACATGAAGCACCCGAACGACCCCGTAGCCGCCAGGGCCCGCACGATGTTCCACGTCACCCACCTCGCCTCGAAGGCGGCCCGCACCGCCCCCAGATCCGCGATCTTGTCCGGGTCACCCGCCGCGGCGAGCTGATCGTTCAGCGGAACGTTCACACCCGCGGTGATGAAGAACATCACCAGATAGAGCACGAACCCCGCGATGACCCACGGCAGCACGGGCCGCAGATCACCCCGCCAGTGCAGGATCACCGCCGCCAGCATGAACAGCAGGCCGCCCATGAAGACACTCATGAACAGCGGGTTGAGAATGGCGACGTTGATCCGCTGCATCGCCTCGACAAGCGTGCGGTCGCCGCTCTGTTCCAGACCCGGCATCACCGAGTAGGCGAACGCCGCGAACAACCCGGCCATGAGACCGGCGCTGAGCGTGGACAGGATCAGTGTGAGCGTGCTGAGAGCTTTCAAGCTGTTCTCCGTGGTGCGGTACGGCAGGCGAACGTCACCCTGACGCACCCCACCCCAAAACACCAACCCAACACCCCTGCACGCGGTAGCACCCCATCCACGTCCCCACCGCACCCCGGCCCACCGCACCCTGACCCACCGCACCCGCTCCCCCCGGCCCCACCGCGCCCCGGCCCACCGCGCCCTGGCCCACCGCGCTTCCGGCCCACGCGCCCCGCTCCACCGCGCCCCGGCCTCCCTGTGCCCTTTAGCCCCACCGCGCCCCCGGTCCGGGCTGCCCACGCCGGTTCAGGCGGCCTGGGCAGGGAGTTTGGGGTGGAAGCCGGGGGCCAGGGCGATGATGGCGGCCGCCAGGACCAAGGGTGCCGCGAACGCCACCTGCATCCCGGCCGCGTCCGCGATGCCGCCGACCAGCGCGGCGCCCACGATGAAGCCCACATAGTTGAAGAGGTTCACGCGGGCGATCGCCACCCCGGTGCCCGCCGGGTCCAGGCGCCCGGCGGCCGAGAACGACTGGGGTGCCACCACCGACAGTCCCACCCCGGTCAGGCCGAAGGCGACGATGGCGAGCGGCTGGTTCGGGGCCAGGACGATGCCCAGGAAGCCCAGGGCGGCGATCGCGCCGCCGATCCGGACGATGGCCGCGGGGCCGTACCTTCTGACGGCGAAGTCGCCGGCGAGGCGCACGAGCAGCGTGGTCGCCTGGTACGCGGCGTAGGCCAGCGGGATGACCGAGGCGCCGGCGGCCAGGACGTCCTTCATGTAGACGGTGGAGAAGTTGGAGATGGCGGCGTCCCCGACGTACAGGAAGGCCATCGCCAGGCAGAGCGGGATGATCGGCTTCCACGGGAAGCGGGCGGCGGCGGTCGTGGTCTGCTCGGTCTTCTCCTCCTCGATCGTGCAGAGCAACGGCCCGGCGACCAGTGAGCCCGCGACGGCCAGCACCATGGGCAGGGCCATCGTCAGCGACAGGGGCAGGACCGAGGCCATGGCCGATGCCCACAGCGCGCCGAGCAGGCTGGCGACGCTCCATACGCAGTGGAAGCCGTTGAGCAGCGGCCGGCCGTACCGGCGCTCGACGGCGACGCCCTGCATGTTCATGCCGGCGTCGACCGCGCCGACGCCCAGCCCGAACAGGAGCAGGGCGACGAGCAGGACGGGCACGTTGGGCGCCAGGCCGGTGAGGACGACGGCGGCGGCGACCAGCGGCTGGGCCAGGCGGAGCAGCCATTTGCTGCCCAGGCGCGCGGCCAGTGTGCCCGCGCCGACGCTGCCGACCCCGGCCAGGACCGGGACGATCAGCAGCAGGAGGGTCAGTTCGCCTTCGTCGAGCCGATGTCGGCCCTGAATGGCGGCGACCTGCGTGAGCAGGGTGGCGAAGGAGAGTCCTTGCACCGCGAACACGGCGAACGTGCCGGAGCGGGCCAGGCGGTTTCGGGGGGTCTTCACCGCGTGCCTCCTGCAGTAAACGTGAGGTGGCGTCAGGTTAGTGCCTTGGCCTCTCTCCTGACCAGGTCCTTCCGCAGCAGCGGCGCGAACCCCCACCACAGCAGCAGCGTCGTGCCCCCGCCCAGCAGCACGCCGCCGATCGTGTCGGAGAACCAGTGGGCGCTGAGGTAGGTGCGGTCCCAGACCATCAGGACCGTGAAGACGGCGGTTGCCGTCAGCCCGGCCCGCATGTTCCCGGCGGCCATCACGGCCACGATGACCAGGCAGAACGTCACCGCCGTCACCACGTGCCCCGAAGGAAACGAGCCGACGTCCACGCTCACCATCGGATCGGCCGGCCGTTCGCGCAGCACCAGCCGCTTGACGCCCTGCGCGACGACGGTGGTGGCGGAGGCGGCGGTGAGCAGCAGCACCGCGCCCCAGCGCCGCCCCGTCACCAGCCACCAGGCCATCAGGAGCGCCATGATCACCAGACTGCCCCGCCCGCCGCTGAGGTTGAGGAGGTGGGACAGCGCGGTGAGCGCCTCGTTGCGGGTGCCCAGCATGGCCGCGTGCCACGCCGTGTCGAAGCTCTGCGTGAACGGCGCCGCCGGGTCGGCCAGCATGATCCCGGTGAAGACGGCGCCCAGGGCGAGGAGGGTCAGGCCGCAGGCGAGCGTCCAGCGGGGGCGGGTTTCCATGCCCGGGAAGATAGGCGAGCCCCTTACTGCTTGGTAGGTTTGTTGCAATTATGTGACCTGGTAAGGTGCCGGGGTGAAACGCCGGGGATACGCCACTGGGGAGGCACGGCGCGAGCGCATCCTCGCCATCGCCCTGCTCGAGTTCGCCGAGAACGGCTACCGCGGCGCCTCACTGGCCCGCATCGCCGAACGCGCGGAACTCACCCAGGCCGGCCTGCTCCACCACTTCAAGAGCAAGGAACGCCTGCTCCTGGCCGTTCTCGACTACCGGGACGAGATGGACATGCGCCGCTACGGCTTCGACGCCAGCGACGGGCAGGAGATGCTGAAGGTGCTGGTGGACGTGGTCGAGTACAACTCCCGCGTGCCCGGCCTCGTGCAACTGTTCTCCGTCATCAGCGGCGAGGCCGTGACGGCCGACCACCCCGGCCACGAGTGGGCCAGGAACAGGTACCACCGCCTGCGCGAAGGCGTCGCCGCCGCCCTGCGCCGCAGTGCCGAGAGCGGCCAGTTCCGGGCCGACCTCGACGCCGAGGCCCACGCCGACCGCCTCATCGCCATGATGGACGGCCTGCAGACCCAGTGGCTCCTCGACCCGGACCGCGTGGACATGCCGGCGATCTTCCGCGGCTACGTCAGCGACCTGGCCACCGCCCTCCGCAGACCCTGACCGCGCGCCGCGCGGCCTGACCACGCACAACGCCCGGGACGCCTGACCGCGCACCGCCCGGGACGGCCCGACCACGCGCAACGCTCCGTACGGCCTGAGCGCGTTCAACCGGAGGCCGCCTCCCGGACCGGGCCGACGGCGGGAGTCGGTGCGGGACCCCTGAGGCCGGCCCAGGCGCCCAGGGCGATGACCGCGGCCACCTCCGTGGCGGCCATGCCGCGTTCGACCAGGCCGAGCGGCATGACCTGCCACCAGGCGAGACCGTTGCGGGTGGCCAGCACGACGGCCGCGCCGATGCCCGCCACCCACATCACCGACCCGAGCCCGAGCAGGAACGTCACCCAGGACATCCCGTGCCGATGCCGCCACGGCCGGGCGATGACCAGCGCCGCGATCGGCAGGCTCAGGAAGGCGATGAAGCTGCCCACCCGGTGGATGCTGCCGCTCAGGCTCGGCCCGACCGCCCAGTCGTGCTTGGGGAACGACGCGGTGATCAGCAGCCCCGCACTCCAGGCCAGCAGCGCGACGGTCCCGAACCGGCCCGCGATGCGCCGCCTGGCCAGCGACAGCCCGATCGCCGCCGAGCCGACGGCGAGCGTGCCCACGCCGAGTCCGAAGATCCATCCCTGGTCGCCCAGGCCGTGCTCGCTGATCGTGCGGCGCAGGGGATTGACCTCGCCCAGGTAGGCGAGGTCCAGCCCGATGATCACCGCCACCCCGGCCACGACCGCCCCGAGCCCTGCCCGTGCCGCTCTCTCCATGCAGAAGACAACGGCCGCGATCCCGGCCCGATTCCGGGTGGAAACGTGGAGGGGCTGGGTTACGTTCGGAAGATGGACAAGGGGATGCTTGCCGAATGCCGTCACCTGCTCGATCACGGCATGCCGCAAGAAGCCCGCACGGCGTTCGACGCCGATCGGGGCTATCTGCCGCTGGCCATGGACAGGTCGGGTGAGGGCGGGGCGGTGGCGGTGCTCTCCGATCGCAACGGCGGGCCCATGATCATGGTCCACCTGTTCAAGAAGCGGGGTGGCGACTGGGAGCACCGGGGCGGCGGCGGAGGCGGGACGATCGAGTATCCGCTGGTCGGCCGCGTGCCGGCGAAGGGGCCCGGGGACTACCTGCGGTGCCCGGGTAACGGCGGGGTGCTGATGAACCCGGAGCACCGGCTGCCCTGGACCGGCTGGTATCTGCGGCACGCCGAGCTGACCGCCTCGGCCGAGGTACGGCGGGTGCGGGTGCGCGGACGCCTCATCGAAGTCCCCTTCCACGGCTTCCTGATCGTGGTCTGGTCGGCCCGCCGGGCACCCGAGGTGGAGGCGCTCGGCGAGAACGGCGAAGTACTCGCCACACTGGACGTGAGCGGCCCCACCCTTCATTGAGCCGAAACGTTAGGCGTCGGCACCGACAGTTTCCGCCGCGCGCCGGATATCGTCGAAGTGTGAATGAACGTCCCGGATCCTGGCTGCCGAAGCTCGCCGAGGTGGGCGAGCGGCTGGCCGAGGAATGGCAGTCGGCGCGCGGCCAGCAGCCCGCGAGCGACCTGCCCCAGCCGCACGAACTGCGCGCCTCCGACGCCGACCGCGAGCGCGTCGCCCAAGTGCTCCAGGACGCCCACGCCGACGGCCGCATCACCCTCGACGAGCTGGAGGAACGCCTCGGCGTCCTCTACTCCGCCCGCACCCTCGGCGACCTGGCCGGCCTCACCGTCGACCTGCTCCCCGCCGACGAGCAGCCCCTGCTGCTGGATGGGCGGCCGGTCGCGGCGATCTTCAAGAAGGAAGAGCGCGGCGGCCGCTGGGTGGTGCCGGCGGAGCTCGCCGTGACCGCGATGTTCGGGACGACCAAGCTCGACCTGCGCGACGCGATCCTGCAGAACCGGCGCGTCATCATCAACGCGACGCTGGTCCTCGGCGGGCTGGAGATCCAGGTGCCCGAGGGTCTTGAGGTGATCCGCGTGGCCAAGGACAAGACCGTGCGCCTCACCAAGCAGCCCACCGAGCCCGACGGGCCGGTGGTCGAGGTCCGCACCACCAACTTCATGGGCGACGTGAAGGTCAAGGAGCCGCCTCGCCGTAAGCGCCGCCGCTGACTTCCGGTACGGCCCGCCGTACCGGAAGCCGGGAAGGCGGGCTCAGCCCGCGGTGTCGAAGTTGATCGCGGAGTAGGCGCGCAGCTTCCAGAGCTGGTGCTCGCTCTCGATCTTCCTGATCGTTCCCGAACGGCCGCGCATCACCAGCGAGTGCGTGACCGCCACGCCGCCGCGGAAGCGCACACCCTGCATGAGCTCGCCCTGCGTGATCCCGGTCGCGGCGAAGAAGACGTCGTCGGAGCGGACGAGGTCGTTGGTGGTGAGGACCTGGCCGAGGTTCAGGCCGGCGTCGAGTGCCTTACGCCGCTCGGCCTCGTCACGCGGCCACAGCTTGCCCTGGATGACGCCGCCCAGGCACTTCAGCGCGCAGGCCGCCACGATGCCTTCCGGGGTGCCGCCGATGCCGAGCATCAGGTCGATGCCGGTGCCGGCGCGCGCGGCCATGATGGCGCCGGCCACGTCGCCGTCGGGGATGAACTTGATCCGCGCGCCCGTCTCCCTGATCTCCTTGACGATCTGGTCGTGCCGCGGGCGGTCGAGGATGACCACGGTGACGTCGGCGGGGGAGGAGCCCTTGGCGCGGGCGACGGCCTGGATGTTCGCCGCCACGGGGGCTTCGATGTCCACCACGTCGGCCGCCTCGGGGCCGGTGACGAGCTTCTCCATGTAGAACACGGCCGACGGGTCGAACATCGAACCCCGCTCACTCACCGCGATCACCGAGACGGCGTCCGGCATGCCGAGCGCCGTGAGCCGGGTGCCGTCGATCGGGTCGACGGCCACGTCGCACTCGGGGCCGCTGCCGTCGCCGACCTGCTCGCCGTTGAACAACATGGGCGCGTGGTCCTTCTCGCCCTCGCCGATCACCACGACACCGTTCATGGACACGGTGTTGATGAGCTGGCGCATCGCGTTGACGGCGGCTCCGTCCGCGCCGTTCTTGTCGCCTCTGCCCACCCAGCGCGCGGCGGCCATCGCGGCCGCCTCGGTGACGCGGACGAGCTCCATGGCGAGGTTTCGATCAGGGGCGTGCTCGCCCGTGGCCAGCGCTGCGGGTACAGACGTCTGATCGGACATGATGGTGGGGCCTCCTCGTCGACAACTGCCTCGATCGTAGTTGCCCCTCTATCCCCGGTCAGCGGAGGATAATGTGCCTCTCATGAGCAGCGATGTGGAACGGGCGGTGACGGGCCGGGGCGCGGCCACCCGTGTCGGCCTTCTCACGGCGGCCAAAGAGGTCTTCGTCTCGAAGGGCTTCGCGGAGGCGGGCGTGACCGATGTGGTGGCGCGCGCCAACGCCAGCGTCGGTAGCCTCTACCACCACTTCTCCGGCAAGGCCGACCTCTACCTCACGCTGTTCGAGGACTTCCAGGGCAGACAGACGCAGCGGACCAAGCGGGCCGCCCGCGAGGCCCGTGAGACGGGCGAGCAGGACCCGATGCGCGTCTTCCTGCGCGCCGCCCGCGCCTACCTCGACGGCTGCCTGGAAGAGCGCGAGCTGGCCGCGCTGTTCCTGCGCGGGGACGGGCCGCCCGGTTTCGAGGTCGTCATGCGCGACCGGCTGCGCACGTGGGCCTCGCGCAACGCCGCCCTGTTCGAGGGACAGCCCGCCCTGGTGATCGCCATCACCGGCGCGCTGGCCGCGGCCGTGAACGAGGTCACGCTCTCCGGCGACCGCAAGCTGGCCGACGACGTCCTCGCCATCATCGGCCAACTCCGACCCGTCACCCCGGCAGGGTAGCCTCATCAGTTGTGCGGTTGACCCGAACTTTCTACTCCTACGCGGTGGCCCTGTTCGTCTGCCTGGCGGCGGTGGGCCTGTTCCTGCTCATGACACCCCAGAGCAGGACCGAGCGCATCCCCAAGCGGGACTACTCGATCACGCTGGCCAACTTCAACCGGGCCGTGCCGTACAAGGTGTGGGGCCCCGCCCAGGACCCCGGCGGCTGGGTCCCCAACAGCAACCGCATCGCCGACGGCGCGAACGGCGCGAAGGCCCTCTATCTGGGGTACGCGACCGCGAAGCGCGAGCATGCCATGTTCGTCCAGTCGGGTGAGCAGCCCAGCGCCGGATTCGGCAACCGCATGGCCAACAGCGACAAGTCCGTCGGCACCGAGCAGGTCAACGGCCAGCCCTGGGACAAGCGCTTCCGCGAGGACAAGAACCAGCGGACGCTGATCAGAACGCTGCCCGGGGTCACCCTCGTGGTCACCGGCACGGCAGACTGGCCCGAACTCGCCCAGCTGGCCGCCGCTCTCAAGGAAGTCCCCAAGCCCGCCTGAGCTACCGCGCGATCACCCCGACCAGCGCGTCGAGCCCGTCCTTGATCTGCTCGACCGTGAACCCGCGCTCGGTCCGCTGGAAGTTGAGCAGGCCCACGTTGACGGGCGCGAGCAGTACGTCGGCCAGGAACCGCTGGTCGGCGCCCGGCCGGAGCTGGGCGAGCAGGGCGGTCAGGTGGGTGTGGTAGACGTGGTACGGGCCGGTGAAGCGGGCCTTCGGCGAACTCTTCTCCAGGAGCAGAAAGAGTTCTTCCTGCCCGAAGAAGTGGTCGACGAGCGCCCGCAGGAACGCGGAGATCCGCTCGCCGGGCGTGCCACCCGGCCCCAGAGGTGAAGGACCGCTCAGGAACGCCGCCTGGAAGTGCCGCTCCCGTTCGTCGATGAGCGCGTAGAGGAGCCCCGCGCGGTCGCCGAAGCGGCGGTAGACGGTCCCGACTCCCACGCAGGCCTCGCGCGCCACCTCGTCGAGCGAGAGCTGCTCGGCGCCGCGTTCGGCGATCATGCGGGCGGCGCAGTCGACGATCTTCTGCCGGTTGCGTGCGGCATCGGCGCGTTCGGGAGGAGGCTGCCCGAGAACGGGGAGCTGCTGGCGTTCGCACACAGCTTGAGCATAGCCACTTGGAAACGGAGACTTCTCCGGTTACTCTGATTCGGAGAGTTCTCCGTTTACATGTCTTGGGAGTGGCAATGCCGAACGACTTCAACCAGCAGGTGATCGAGGAGTTCCGGGCCAACGCCGGCAAGGTGGGCGGATACTTCGAAGGCCACGACCTCGTCCTTCTCACCACCAAGGGCGCGAAGACCGGCAACGAGACGACCTCGCCGGTGATGTACCTCCCGGATGGCGACCGCTACGTGATCATCGCCTCGAACGGCGGCGCCGACAACCATCCGGCCTGGTACCACAACCTGCTCGCGCACCCGGAACTGACCGCCGAGATCGGCACCGAGACGTTCTCCGCGAAGGCCCAGCAGATCGACGGCGCCGAGCGTGACGAGCTTTATGCCCGCATGGTCGCCATCGCCCCAGGTTTCGCCGAATACGAGGCCAAGACCTCCCGCCGCATCCCCGTCCTGTCCCTGCACCGCACCTGACGCCGCCCCTTGGCGTGTGGTCCGCCTCGATGGGGCGCGAGTTCGCGTGCCTCTCGCGGGCGCTCGAAACCCCGCCCATCCCTTACGGCCCAGCCAAGTGAGCCCCACCCGCCGCCCGTGGCTGGGCCCCGTCCAGGGGAACGGTCGTCCAGCGTGCGTGGCGGGCCACCGTAACGGCCGCCCCGCCGGCCACCCGCGTGGTCCACGGGCCCGACCACGCGGCACCCCACCCAGCCCGGCCACCAGCACACCGCCAGCCCCCGAACCACGCGCATGCCACCAGCCCGAACCAACCGCAGACCGTCAACTCCTCACCACGCGGCGGTCTCACCGGCCGGAACCAGGCGCAGACCGCCGGTTCCTCGCCACGCGGCGTAGAGCCGGCACGCGGCGTGAAGCCGGAACCGGGAGCGTGGAACCATCACGGGGGCGTGAAGCCGGAACCGGGGGGCGTGGAACCATCACGGGGGCGTGAAGCCGGAACCGGGGGGCGTGGAACCATCACGGGAGCGTGAAGCCGGAACCCGGGCCGTGGGGCTAGAACGGGGCGTCGTTGGTGGGTTCGGTGCGGCGGGCCATGGCGGCGGCGAGTTTGACGCGGGCCCCCTGAAGCCACTCCTCGCACACCGCGGCCAGCTTCTCCCCCCGCTCCCACAGCTCGATCGACTGCTCCAAGGTCAGCCCGCCCGTCTCCAGGCGGCGCACCACCTCGGTCAGCTCCTCCCGAGCCTGCTCGTACGACGGTGTCCTGTCGGAGGAGGCCCCGGGTGCGTTCTCGTCTGCCACGCGACCCACCCTAGAGTCAGACACCGACAATCGCGCCCTGGCCCGCCGATGACCGGGCCGGCGTGACCTGGTTCGCCTAGGGCTCGTCGAGGGCAGGCTGCTCGGGCGCCGCCTTCTTGCGCGGCTTCCTGGCAGGCTTCGCCGCCGCTCCACTCCCCGCACCAGCGCCGCCGCCGCCCCCGCCGCCCGCGCCGCCCGCGCCACCTTGGCCTGTGCCGCCTGTTCCTGTGCCGCCTCTGCCTCTGCCGCCGGTGCCGGTGCCGGTGCCTGTGCCGCCCTCGGCCCGTACGGCCAGCCGGTCGTCGCTCAGCCGGATCGTCAGCACGTCGCCCGGCGCCACGTCCTTGGCCAGCCGTACCACGTCCCCGTCGGGGCGCTGCACGATCGCATACCCGCGCTCCAACGTCGCCGCCGGAGACAGGGCCACGAGCTGGGCCCGCAGGTGCGACAACGAGTCGGCGGCCCGGTCCAGCGAACCCGTCAGGCTGCGCCGCGTGCGATCCCGCAACGCGTCGACCTGCTCGGCCCTGCGTTCGAGCTCGCGTACCGGATCCGCCAGCGACGGGCGCGAACGCACCGACGTCAGCCACGACATCTCGCGGTCGAGCCAGCCGCCCATCACCCGGCGCCCCCGGTCACGCAGCTGCCGCACCAGCGTCAGCTGCTCGCCGACGTCCGGCACGACCTTCTTGGCCGCGTCCGTCGGCGTGGAGGCGCGCACGTCGGCCACCAGGTCGAGCAGCGGACTGTCCTGCTCGTGGCCGATCGCGCTCACCACCGGGGTACGGCAGGCCGCCACCGCCCTGACCAGGCTCTCGTCCGAGAACGGCAGCAGATCCTCCAGCGAACCCCCGCCCCGCGCGACCACGATCACGTCGACCTCGCGGTCGGCGTCGAGCTTGCCGAGAGCCTCGGTGACCTCGCCCACGGCGTAAGGGCCCTGGACGGCCACCTCCTCGACCTTGAACCGCACCGCCGGCCAGCGGCGCCGCGAGTTCTCCAGCACGTCGCGCTCGGCCGCCGAGTCACGGCCGCAGATCAGCCCGATCGTGCCCGGCAGGAACGGCAGCCTGCGCTTGCGGTCGGCGTTGAACAGCCCTTCGGCGGCCAGCAACTGCCGCAACCGCTCCAGCCTGGCCAGCAATTCGCCCACGCCGACCGGCCGGATCTCCAGGGCGGTGAACGCGAACGATCCCCTGTTGACCCAGAAGTCCGGCTTGACGTGCACGACGACCCTGGCGCCGTCGGTCGGCCTCGGCACGGTCGCCTCGTAGACGCCGCGCGGCGCGGTGACCCGCGCGCTGACGTTGGCCACCGGGTCGCGCAGGGTCAGGAAGACCGTGCCGCCCCGGGCGCTCAGGTCGGTGATCTGGCCCTCGACCCAGACCGTGCCGAGCTTGCCGATCCAGCCGCCGACCATCTGCAGGACCGTACGGATCGGCAAGGGCGACTCGGGAGAGGTCTTCGAGCTCATGGCGGCAGACTACGGTGCCCGGCCGACTATTCTCCGGCTTCGAGCTTGGCCAGGCGGTTCTCGTACATCTTCACGACCTCCGGCCGCCCCTGCGTGGCCCGCTCGTAGGCGAGCAGCTCACCGATCTGCGCCGCGCTCTTCCCACGCATCCGCGCGCGGAGCGAAGCAACCGTCAGCTCCCCATACCCCACCAAAGGCTCCCCAGGTACGGCTCCCGCCGCCTCGACAACCTCCCCGGCAACCGGCTCGGCAACCGCCTTCTTGGCCGCGGGCTTGGCAGCAGCCGCCCTTGAAGCGGTGGGCTTGGATGCGGCGGCCTCAGAGGCGGCGGGCTTGGATGCGGCGGCCTCAGAGGCGGCGGGCTTGGATGCGGCGGCCTCAGAGGCGGCGGGCTTGGATGCGGCGGGCTTGGAAGCAGCGGCCTTGGAGTCGGCAGGCTTCGCGGCGGCGGTCCTGGCGGGCGTCTTGCGCGCGGGCTTCTTGACCGGCGCCTCGGCCTCGGCTTCGGTCCCGACCGCGGTGTCGGAAGCGGCAGCAGTGGGCGCGGCCTCCGGGGTCGCGGTCTTCGGGGCCGTGGTCTTGGGGGCCGCTGTCTTCGGCTTGGCGCTCGCACGCTTGGCGGTCGTGCGCTTGGCCACAGGCTCGGCCGACTCGACGACAACCGCCTCGGTGACGGCCTCCTTGGCGACAGCCCCGGTGGCGACGGCCTCGGCGGTGGTGGCGGGCTCGGTGGTGGTGGCTTCGGTGGTGGCGGGCTCGGGGGCGGCGACCTTGGTGGTGGCGGCCTCCGTGGTGGCGGGCTTCTCGGTAGCCGGTTCCTCCACGACAACCGGCTTGACCTCGACGGCCTCAGGCGCGGAACCAGCCTCGGTCTCGGCGGCGACCGGGGCCTTGGCCTCGGCTGCCGGAGACGCGGACACGGTGGGCTCGGCGGCCGAAGGGTCCGGCTTGGTGGCCGGGGTGAAGATGACCGGGTCCGCCTTGGCCTTCGGGGCGGTGCCGTTCGGCTCGGCGGCGCCCGTGGCGCTCGGACGGGGCGCGAAGATGACCGGCTCCCTGCGCGCGGGCTTGTCCTCCGCGCTCTCGGCCAGTTGTTCGGCGGCGGGACGCTTGGTCTCCTCCGCCTCGTCCCGTGAGGCCAGCCCCTTGATCGAGTTCTTGACCCGGTCCACGAGCAGCAACGCCTGCCCGGCGGCGCTCAAGGTGGACTGGATGACGACGAGTGGCAGCTCCTTGGCCTTTTCCTTGTTGGTGATGGTCTTGGCGATGTTGCGTATCACGTCGCTGAGGGACATGAGGACTCCCTGGTTTACGCGGGGCGGGGGGCCCGTATTGGACGGCTAGTCTGGCAAACGCGTAACGGGCACGCACGCGCCGGCCGGTTCGCCGCTCCACGTAGCATAGGGAGCATGGAGCCGAAGACCCCCACCAGCCGACGCGTCCTCGTGGCCAAGCCCCGCGGCTACTGCGCCGGAGTCGATCGAGCCGTGGTCGCGGTCGAGAAGGCTTTGGAGCAGTACGGCGCCCCCATTTACGTGCGCAAGCAGATCGTCCACAACACCCACGTGGTCAAGACGCTGGAAGCCAGAGGCGCCATTTTCGTCGAGGAGACCGAGGAGGTCCCCGAAGGGGAGATCGTGGTCTTCTCCGCCCACGGCGTGAGCCCGGCGGTCCACGAAGAGGCCCGCAACCGGCAACTGCGCACGATCGACGCCACCTGCCCGCTGGTGACGAAGGTCCACAACGAGGCCAAGCGCTTCGCCGGCCAGGACTACGACATCCTGCTCATCGGCCACGAAGGCCACGAAGAGGTGGAAGGCACCGCGGGCGAGGCCCCGGAGCACATCCAGCTCGTCGACGGCCTCGACTCGGTCGAGCGCATCCAGGTCAAGGACCCGAGCCGGCTGGTCTGGCTCTCGCAGACCACCCTGTCGGTGGACGAGACCGTCGAGACGGTCAACCGCCTGAAGGAGCGCTTCCCGACGCTGCTCGACCCGCCGAGCGACGACATCTGCTACGCCACCCAGAACCGCCAGGTCGCGGTGAAGGAGATCGCCGCGGAGTCGCAGCTCGTCATCGTGGTCGGCTCGGAGAACTCCTCCAACTCCAAGCGCCTGGTCGAGGTGGCCAAGGACTACGGCGCCGATGCCTCCTACCTGGTCGACTACGCCGCCGACATCCGCGACGAGTGGCTGGAGGGTGTCGACACGGTCGGCGTGACCAGCGGCGCCTCGGTCCCCGAGGAACTGGTCGAGGAGGTGCTGGTCCGCCTGGCCAAGCACGGCTTCGACGACGTGCGCGAGGTCCAGCCGGTGGACGAGCGCGTGCGCTTCGCCCTGCCCCACGAACTGCGCAAGGACCTGCGCGCCTCCTGAGCCTGACCGGGCAGCGCTGGGGCTGAGCTGAGCCTGACCGGGCAGCGCTGGGGCTGAGCTGAGCCTGACCGGGCAGCGCTGGGGCTGAGCTGAGCCTGACCGGGCAGCGCTGGGGCCGGGCGTCCTGAGCGTGCGGGGCCGCGACGAGGGGCCGGCGGTCAGGGCTCGTCGCGGCGGGCGGTGCCGTACACGCGAGGCTCGAAGTAGCCCTCGGGCTCGGGCGCGAAGGCCTGTTCCCTGCGCGGGCGCGGCACGTCCGTCACGGACCGCAGCTCCTCGCGCAGGTCGCGCACGTTGTCGCGCAGGCCGCGCCGCCAGGCGACGGCCAGCACGATCGCCGACCCCGCGAACAGCCACGGCGCGCCCGCCGACATCGAGGTGTAGAGGCCGAGTGCGAGCGAGCCGAGCACCGACGCGGAGCTGAAGGCCCGCAGCAGCTCGACGATGAACGTGGCGCAGAAGAACACCAGCGGCGGCGTCACCACCAGCGACAGCAGTTCGCGCCGGTTGACCAGCATCGCCCCGAACAGGTTCCCCGCGATGAAGACCAGCCCCATCAGGAACCCCAGCCCGAACACCGATGCCAGGACATATCCCGCCACGGTGGCCACGAAGGCGAGCGCGACCGCGCCCCGGGCGGTCAGCTTCACAGCCGAACGCCTGCCTTTCCCACTCACCGGTCCCGCCCCCCTTACTGCGACCCGTTGGCCAACTTACCGTTCGCCTGCGAAATCAGAGACGAAGTTTCCAGTAGTTCGGGGGAGGCGAGGGGCCTGGGCAGCCCCTCAAGCATCTCGGGCACGTCGAGGTCGCCGTCGACGACGCCGAGATCGTGAAGCTTGCGCGCCGTGACCAGAACACGGCTTTCGAGCGAACCGACCGTCTTGTTGTACGCCTCCACGGACCGCGTCAGAGCCTTGCCCAGCGCGTCCACGTTACGCCCCAGCGACGACAACCGCTCGTACAGTTCCTTGCCCAGCTCGAACACCGCCCGCGCGTTCTCGCTCAGCGCCGCCTGCTGCCAGGCGTAGTGCGCGGTGCGCAGCATCGTGATCAGCGTGGTCGGGGTGGCGATGTGCACCCGCCTGACCATCGCGTACTCCAGCAGCCCCGGGTCACGCTCCAACGCCGGCGCCAGGAACGCCTCGCCCGGGATGAACAGCACCACGAACTCGGGCGACGGGTTGAACCCCTGCCAGTACGCCTTCGCGGCCAGCTGGTCGATGTGCTGGCGCACGTGCTTGGCGTGGGCGTCGAGGCGTACCGAGGCCAGGGACTCGTCCCCGGCCTCCGCTGCCTCCAGGTAGGCGGCGAGGGAGACCTTGGAGTCGACCACGATGTTCTTGCCGCCGGCCAGCCGTACGACCATGTCGGGGCGCTGGGCGCCCTCGGTGACCTGCTCGTCGAAGTCGCAGTGGCGCTGCATGCCGGCGATCTCGGCCACGCGGCGCAGCTGCAGCTCGCCCCAGCGTCCGCGCGCCTCCGGCCGCTGAAGGGCGCGCACGAGCGCCGTCGTCTGGGAGCGGAGTTGTTCGTTGCTCTGCCGTACGAACTCCATCTGCTGGGACAGCTCGGCGCGGGCGGCGCGCGCGCCCGACTCGCTGTCGCGCAGCTGCGTCTCGACCCGGGCCAGCAGGTCCTTCAGTGGTTCCACCAGGTGCTCGACGGCCTGTTTGCGCTGCTCCAGCTCGCCGCTGGCCTCGGCGCGGGTGGCGGCGAAGCGGGTCTCGGCGAGTTCGAGGAAGCGGATGTTGTTGACGTCGAGCGCGCGTGTCGACAGCGCCTGGAACCGCTCCGCGAGCTGCCCCTCGACGTAGGCGAGCTTGTCGGCGGACGCCTTGGCCCTCGCGTCGGCCTCGGCCACGCGTACCGCCATCCTGGTCCGCGCCAGCAGGAACCCGATGGCGACCCCGACGGCCAGTCCGATGAGAAGCGAGACGACATCCACTCCACGCATGGTCGCACGACATCGGGCAGTGGATCTTCCCGACACGCTTGTGCATTCCGCTTGTGCGGTACATCTCGCGTCACTCAGAGTACCCATATGGCTACCGGATCGCGGATGATCGTCTCGCTCGCCGCCACCGTCGCGGTGGCCGCCGTCGTGGTCGCCGCGGCGAGCACGGTGATCGCGGGCCGGTCCGGGCCCCCGCCGCCCCCACGCGCCCAGCCGCCCCGCCAGACGCTGATGTGGTCGCCCGGCGCCTGCGTGAGCCGCGACGGCGCCCGCTTCGCGCTGGCGCCGTGCGTCAGGGGTGCGGCCGAGGTTCTCACGCTCGCCGCCGACCCGCCCGGCCGCGGCCAGTGTCCCGACGACACCGACGAGGTAGTGCGGGTCGGGCGGGGCCGTACCGCCTGCGTGCGCGCGTTCCTGGAGCCCCATCCCGGCCGCGCGGGAGCGGGCGGCGGCGTGCTGCGCGCGGGCGACTGCGTGGCCTTGGACGGCCGCGAGCGTTCCTGCGCGAGCTCCGGCTGGTACGGCAGAGCCGTCGCGATAACCGGCGAAGCGGACGCCTGCCCCGCGGCCACCCTCGACGCCCTGGCACTCAGGGACGGCGTCGTCTGCCTCGGCAGGGGCGGGGACGTCCTGGCCGAAGGGATGTGCGTGGCGAAGCCGGGCAAGGGCGTGGTCATGCGTTCGGCCATCGCGGGCGTACCGTGCTCGTCGCGGCGGGCCTGGGCCCGCGTCACCTCGTTCGAGACCTCGGCCCGAGCCTGCCAGAAGGGCTCCGACCGCTATCTGCGCGCTCGCGGCGCCTTTCGCCCAGTGACCTGCTTGCACCTTGTGAGCAAGTAAACTCACCCGACGTGAGAGAGCGCAGCGAGCGAACCATCAAACACAGCAGTCAGAGACTGGCGCGAGCGACGGAGTCGATCGCGTGAGTCTCTCCATCGGCATTGTTGGTCTGCCCAACGTCGGCAAGTCCACGCTCTTCAACGCGCTGACCAAGACCGGCAACGCGCTGGCGGCCAACTACCCGTTCGCCACCATCGAGCCCAACGTGGGCATCGTGGGCGTGCCCGACGACCGGCTGCCCAAGCTGGCCGAGATCTTCGGCTCGGCCAGGATCCTCCCGGCGAAGGTCGAGTTCGTGGACATCGCGGGCCTGGTGCGGGGCGCCTCCGAGGGGCAGGGCAGAGGTAACCAGTTCCTCGCCAACATCCGCGACACCGACGCGATCTGCCAGGTCATCCGGGTCTTCGCCGACCCCGACGTGACCCACGTCGACGGTGAGATCTCTCCCAAGCGCGACATCGAGACGATCAACACCGAGCTCATCTACGCCGACCTGCAGACCGTGGAGAAGGCGATCCCGCGCCTGCAGAAGGAGGCGCGCACCAACAAGGACAAGAAGAGCGCGCTGGAGGCGGCGGAGGCCGCGGCCAAGGTGCTGGAGACCGGCAAGACCGTCTTCGAGAGCGGGCTTGACCTGGACGGGCTGCGCGAGCTGCACCTGCTGACGGCCAAGCCGTTCCTCTACGTGTTCAACCTCGACGCCGACGAGCTCATCGACCCCGCCCTGCGCGAGCAGCTGTCCGCGCTGGTGGCTCCGGCAGAGGCGGTCTTCCTCGACGCCAAGATCGAGTCCGAGCTGGTCGAGCTGGACGACGAGGAGGCCCTGGAGCTGCTCCAGTCGGTCGGCCAGGAGGAGTCCGGACTGTCCCAGCTGGCTCGGGTGGGCTTCGAGACGCTGGGTCTGCAGACGTACCTGACGGCCGGTCCCAAGGAGACGCGGGCCTGGACGATCAAGAAGGGCGCCACCGCGCCCGAGGCGGCCGGAGTGATCCACACCGACTTCCAGCGCGGCTTCATCAAGGCCGAGATCGTCTCCTTCGGTGACCTGGTCGATGCGGGTTCGATCGCCAATGCCCGGTCGGCGGGGAAGGCCCGGATCGAAGGTAAGGACTACGTCATGCGCGATGGTGATGTCGTCGAGTTTCGCTTCAACGTTTGACCATCTACGTCAACCCCTCCCGGCGCTCATGCGTCGAATCGTCACGGCGTTCACGCTGACTCGGGAGGGCCTGATGATCCGTCGCATACTTCGCAAACGACGCCCCACGCCGTCGCTGACCGGCATCAGCACGGAGGAGGAGCTCGCCTTGCTCAGGGTTGAGCTCATGTACGGCCTGCGGGTGAACCGCGAGGCCTATCTGCGCAGGAAGGTCGATGAGCGGGCCGAGGCGGCCGCCCGCCTGCACGGCGCGGACGCCGCGGACATCCTTGCCGGGCTGCGCGACTCGCTGGAGCGCGCGCTGCCCCGGCACAGAGCCATCGACCGGGGCTCCCGGCGCAATGTCATCGACCTTCGTGGCCGCAACGTCGTCGAGTTGCACGGGCGTCGCCAGGCGGAGGATCCTGAGCCCGCCTGACCAGCGCGAAGATCGTCAGACCGCACTCCACTCGGGGGTGCGGTTTGTCGCGTCTTATACCAAATGCGCAGATCGGGACAGTCCCCGCGCCATTTGGACAGCAATCTCTGGCCGTTGGGTAATGGGCGGCGCGCATCAGGCCTGGTCGAATGCCAATTCCACAGGAAAGGGACAGGAGGCGGCACTCCGTCCTGTCATACGGACTCGGTTTGCCCCCGAGCGGCGATGCCTGCAGCATGGGCGTGGCTTTCCTGGAACAATTGGCGGGACCGGATAAGGTGACACCTTCACCACGGATGATGGGGATCGGCAACGGACGACACCGCGCCAGCCGGGGGGACGGGCGCGAGCGGAGGCGTGATGGCTCGTAGGTCAACCGTCCAGCACGGTCCTCGGACCTCTGGCGACCCTGACCTTTCCGCGCGCCCTGAAACGGCTGACTTCGGCGCGCCGGCCACCAGGCCGCGGCGTGGCCGCTGGTCGGGCGGTGGCGGACGCTGGCTGGTCTGGGCCGGCCGCGCCATTCTCTGGGCGCTTATTGTGGTTATCGTGGTGAATGGGGTTCGTGCCCTATTCGAGCGGGCCACCCAGTCGAATACTCCGGCCGCGAATGAGACCTCGCAGGTCGCGCAGGGATTCCCCAGCGACCAGGCCTCCGCCTTCGCCGCGCAGTTCGCCGGCGTTTACCTGAATTTCACCGCGGCCGAGGCGCCGAGCAGGGCGGGCAAGCTCGCGGCCTTCCTGCCCGACGGCGCCGACCCGCAGTTCGGCTGGGACAGCTATGGCCGCCTCGGCGCGGTCGGCATCCAGCCGTACACCATCGACGTCACCGACGCGAAGAACGCGGTGGTCTCGGTGGTCTTCCAGACGGGCAACCGCAGATTGCTGCTGTCCGTGCCGGTCTACTACTCGGGCGACGACGGCGGGCGGAAGTTCGTCGTGTCCGGCAGGCCCGCCCTGCTGCCCGCTCCCGGCGCGGCCGACCTGCCCCAGGTGGCCGGGCCAGAGGGCGACGAGGCGGCGCAGACGGAGCTCAAGCCGCAGCTCGAAGCCTTCTTCAAGGCCTATGCGCAGGGCGACACCCAGTCGCTCAAGCGCTACTTCGTCGCGGGGGAGACCCTGCCCGACCTGGGCGGGGCGCTGTCCTTCGGCGAGCTCAAGAGTGTCGTGGTGCCTGTGGGGGGTGCCACCAGAGAGATCAAGGCCGAGGTGGTGTGGGTCGTGCCGACCGGTGCGACGCCGTCGGCCGAACCGACCGCCGACCCCAACACGGTCGGCGGCCGTCTCGAGCAGGCCTATCGCCTCACTGTCGTGAAGCAGGGCGACAAGTGGTACGTCCAGGACATCCGTGGCGCCGGTCGGGCCATTGGATAGACGCACACACTCGCGTTGCTGATCGGCACCCCCCGGGAGGACAAGAAGTGATCTTGAAGACCGTAGTGCTCAACCTGATCGACCTGGCGGCGGCGCTCACGCCCTCGCCCGCACCGACGGGCCCCGACACCTCGGGGCTCGCCAACTTCCTGCGCGGCTTCTTCGCCCCGCTCTTCCTCGTCGTCGTCTCCGTGGTCGCGCTCTTCTTCCTCTTCACCCGCGAGATCACGAGATTCGTGCAATTCCTGATCTTGGCTGTGGGGATCGGCGTGATCTTCTACGTTCCCAACATCATCGAAGTCACGGCCAAGGCGATCGCTGGGGCCCTGGGTATCAAGTAAGGGTTGAACCCGGGCCCTGGCGGTCATTGAACGAGCGAGCGGGTGGAGAGGAGGACCGCGTGGACCTGCCCACGTATACCAATATCTGGCGAATTGAGAAGCGGCTCTACAAGCTGTACGACCTACGGCTGCCGACGCCGCTCCCCATCGTCTGGATCGGGATCTTCGCCGGTGTCCTGGCCCCGTGGTCGTTCCTGCTCTACATCGTCGGCCTGCCGTTCGAGACTCCGTGGCACGTGGTCTACCTCGTGCCTCCCGGCATCGTCACCTGGCTGTCCACCCGCCCCGTCATCGAGAACAAGCGCCTGACCGAGGTCATGCAGTCGCAACTGCGCTACATGGGCGAGCCGCGCGCCTGGACCCGCATGGCCCCGGCGGCCGAGCCGGAGGCGGTGACGTTCTCCGGCCGGGTCTGGCGGGTGCTGCCCGTCCGGGCGAAGGCGCCCAAGAAGGCCCGCCACGCGATGCGCAAGCCCGCCACGGCTCCCGCGCCCTCCGTCCGTTCCGTCCGCCCCGCCGTGGCCGCGGCGGCGGCCGCCGCCACGTCAGCGCCGGTCGCCACCCCGCCCACCCGCTGGGGCGCCGTGACACCGGGCCGCCGCGGCGCCGCTCCGGCCCTGGCCACCGCCGCCGCTCAGCTCTCTCCCGCCGAGCCGGCCGCCGACACGCCCGTGCGGGCAGAAGAGCCCAAGCGCGCGCCCGGGTCGAGGCGCGCCACCAGGCGCCCCGCAGAGATCCCGGTACGGCACGCCGACCCGACCCCCTCCGAGCAGACCCACCCCGAACCGGTACGCCCCGAAGCGGCACGGCACGAAGGCGCACGCCCTGGCGCGGCGCACCCGGAGACGGCGCACCCGGAGACGGCGCGACCGGAGACGGCGCACCCGGAGACGGCGCGACCGGAGGCGGCGCGGGAGGACACCAGAGCGGCCGGGGCGCCTGGCCAGGGTGTCGCCGGGACCGGCCCCGGGGTTGCCGGGACGGGTCGTGAGGCTGCCGGGGCCGGGCGCGTACCGGAGAAGGGCGTCGCGGCGGGGAAGCCGATCGACGCCGAGGCGTTGCGCAGGCTGCGGCGGCTCGCGGCCACCGCGGACCCTGGTGCCGCACAGGGCGAGGGCGCCGCCGTTCAAGGTCCGCCGCTGCCCGAGGCGCCGGGTGGGCAGGAGGCCGGGGCGCAGGGTCCGGACGAGGCGCGGTCGCAGCACCGCAAGGGACAGCCGCCCAGACCGGGTGCTCCGCTGCCGTTGCCGGGAGGTCACCCCGCCTGGCCGTCCGCCAAGGAGCCCAAGGAGCCAAAGCCGGTTGCGGACCCTCTCACCAAGCCGGTCACCATCCCCGTGACCAAGCCGGTCACAGCCCCAGACGCCAAGCCGCCGACAAGCCCCGTCGCCAAGCCGGTGACGAGCCCCGTCGCCAAGCCGGTGACGAGCCCCGTTGCCAAGCCGGTGACGAGCCCCGTTGCCAAGCCGGTCACCAACCCCGTACCCAAGCCAGACGCGAAGCCGGTGGGCAAGCCAGACGTTCGGCCGGTCGGCAAGCCGGGTGTGGGTGTTCCGGCTGCCGCGCTGCCCGTCGCCGGTCATCCCGTGGAGGCCGAGCAGGTTGGTGGGCCCGGAGGGAAGCGGGCCGAGGCGGTTCGGCCCAGTGAGGGGCAGGACGACCGCGTGCCGGGGCCCAGGACGGGTGACGGGCGGGTGCGGCGGGTCGAGTCCGTCGTCGGGCGGGACTCCGGCGGCTGGCGGCGCATCGCGCAGGTCGTGGTCGGCGGCGGCGGGCCCAGAACCGACGGGTCGGAGATCGACGAGGCGCGCGCCCGCGCCGTGTTCGGGGGCAGCCGCCGGATCGTGGTGCTCGGGTGTACGGGCGGCGCCGGGCAGAGCACGACCGCGCTGATGCTCGGCCACACCTTGGCCAAGATCCGCGACGACCGGGTGGTGGCCGTCGACGCCAACACCGGCGCCAACACCCTGACCAGCCGCATCAAGCCGGAGTCGCCCGAGACGCTGGCCAGCCTGCTGTCCGGGCTGGACCGGGTCAGCGGGTATCTGACGATGCGTGGCTACACCAGCCGTACCTCTTCTGGGCTGGAGGTGATCGGGGCCGACACCGACGCGGAGGCCGAGCAGCGGATGTCGGACCGGACGCTGTTCTCCGACCACCGGCTCGGCCAGGCGGTTCACCTGCTGGACCGCCACTACAAGCTCGCCGTGATCGATCCGGCCGCCGCGCTGGCCGCCCGCGTCCTGCCGTACGCCGACCAGCTGGTCCTCGTCGTCCCCGCGAGCGAGGAGGCGTCGGAGGCGGTGGCGATGACGTTCGAGTGGCTCGACGGCCACGGCTGTGCCGACCTGCGCAGGCGCGCGGTGATCGTGGTCAACGGTGTGAGCAGGCGCTCGATGGCCGACGTCGAGCAGGCGGAGGCGGTGGCCCGTGGCAGGTGCCGGGCGATCGTCAGAGTCCCCTGGGAGGACGAGCTGGCGCCCGACGGCGTCGACGCCGTCGATCCGGGGCAGTTGCGCGCGGCCGGGCGGCGGGCCTATCTGGCCCTCGCGGGGGTCGTGGTGGCGGGCTTCGCGGCACAGACGGTCCGAGCGAGCGAAGAGGAGTTGGCGAGTGACCCCCCGGGCACGAGAATCGGTGAGCGTTAAGTGAACATGCGTGCAGGTCAGGCCCGTTCATGCGCCGAGGGGGCGGCATGAGCAGGGCGTCGCGAGCGCATCAGCGTCTTGCGGTCCGCTACTTCGACGACCGCATCCTGCTCACGGACTCCTGCGCATGGGCCTATTTCCGGCTTCCGACGGTCAGCTATGAGTTCGTCACCCCCGAGGAGCGCGAGGCTCTGGCGACCAACATCACGATCGCGCTGGCGGCGATCAGGATGCCCGACGCGGAGGTGCACCTGCGCGTGGCGCACCGCACGTACCCCGCCGCCGAGTGGGCGATGGCCCTGAACGGCACCTCCGACGAGGGGGCGGGCTGGCGCGACTACCTGGAGGAGATGTACCGGCACGTCTGGGCGAAGGACTTCTGGTCGAAAGAGGTCTACATCGGGGTACGGCTGGGCTCCCGCGGCCGCCAGCTCGGGCAGGGAGTCCTGGCCCAGTTGTTCGGCTTCTACCAGCGCACCGAGAAGGTGCTCGGCCTCGACGACGACCACGTGCCGGACGGCGAGATCAGCAGATGGACCGAACAGGCGGAACGCCTGGGCAGAGCACTCGCATCCAGCGCACTCTACGCCCGGCACGCCACCTCGACCGAGGTGGCGTGGTTGTTCCAGCACGCCGCCTCCGGCTCGCTCGGCGACCCGCCGCCGTCGGCCAGCCCGCGCCGCCGCTGGGGCAGGGGCGAGATCGAGTCGCTGGTCGAGGGCGAGATCCGCAACGGCAGGTCGCTGCTGCGCATGGTGCAGCCGCAGGGTGACTCCTATGTGGCCTACCTGTCGTTCGCCCGCTTCCCCGACCTGATGCCGTTCCCGGACGGCGAGCCGTGGATGCACTTCTCCGACCAGTTGCCGTTCCCGGTCGAGATCTCCAGCAGGATGCGGCTGATCCCGCCGGTCAGGGCCTCGAAGGACGTGGCGCGCAAGCTCGCGCACGCCCGCGACATGGACATCCACATCCGCGAGGCGGGCGCGGAGGCGCCGATCGCGCTGGCCGAGCAGATCGACGCCGCCCGCATGCTGGAGCACGGCATCACCAAGGAACGCCTGCCCTTCGTGTACGGCTGGCACCGCCTGATCATCAGCGCCCCGACCGAGGAGATCTGCGTGCAGCGGGTCGAGGCGGTCGTCGAGCACTATCGCGACATGGGCATCGACGTGGTCAACTCCACCGGCGACCAGTTCTCGCTGTTCTGCGAGACGCTGCCGGGGGAGAAGGTGCGGGTCAACGCCTACGCGCAACGCCAGCCCCTGCGGACGATCGCGGGCGGCATGGCCACGGCCACGGTCGACCTGGGCGACCGGATGGAGGATCCGGTTTCCGGCTGGCTGGGGCCGTACATCGGGGAGACGGTGGGAAGGGCGCGCAGCATCGTGCACTTCGACCCGCTCGTGGCGGCGATGCGCAACCGGCCCACGGCCATCGCGATCACCGGCGAGCCCGGCGGCGGCAAGACCACGCTGGCGCTGCTGATGATCTACCAGATGGCGTTGCGCGGCGTCACGGTGGCGGTGATCGATCCCAAGGGCGACGCCGACTCGCTGGTGCAACTGCTGCAGAAGCGCGGGCGCAAGGCCCGGATGATCCCGCTGGGCTCGGCGGCGCCCGGCCTGCTCGACCCGTTCTCCTTCGGCGACGACATCGCGGCCAAGAAGACGATGGCGACCGAGACGCTGCGGCTGCTGCTGCCGCGCATGTCCGAGGAGCGGGAGTCGGCGATGATCCAGGCGGTCGCCGCGGTCTCGAACGCGCCGGACCCGTCGCTGGGCAAGGTCGTGGACTACCTGGAGCAGTCCGACGACGCCGCCTCCAAGAACCTGGGCGCGGTGCTCCGTTCGATGTCGGAGATGCACCTGGCCCGGCTCTGCTTCGACCCGTCCGGTGGCGAGCAGATCGACACCGAGGGCTGGACGACGGTGTTCACGCTGGGCGGGCTGACGCTGCCCGACGTGGCCACCGGCCGCGACGACTACTCCTACGAGCAGCGGCTGTCGGTGGCTCTGCTCTACCTGGTCTCCCAGTTCGCCCGCAGGCTCATGAACAGCCTCGACCGGAGGGCGCCCAAGGCGATCTTCCTGGACGAGGCGTGGGCCATCACCTCCACGCCCGAGGGGGCCAAGCTGGTGCCCGAGGTCAGCCGTATGGGCCGCTCCCGCAACACGGCGCTGGTCCTGGTCTCGCAGAACGCCGGCGACCTGCTGAACGAGCAGGTGACCAACTGTCTCTCGTCGGTCTTCGCCTTCCGATCGACAGAACGGGTGGAGGTCGACCACGTGATGGCGCTGCTCGGTGTGGACCCCTCGGAGGAGCACAAGGCCGTGCTGCGCTCCCTGGGCAACGGCGAATGCGTATTCCGCGATCTGGATGGCAGGGCGGGACGCATTGCAGTAGACCTGATCTCTGAAGAGCTACTGCGCTGGCTCGACACGAATCCTACGCATGACAAACCCGGCGACAGCGGGAATGATCTTCAAGGGGGAGTGGGCAGCAGGGCGCAGGAGGTGCGGTCATGAAGGTCCGGCTAGCCAGGCGGCTGGCGGTTGCTCTGGCGCTGCTCGCGGGCATCATCGTGTTGCCCGCGATCGCGGGCGCCGCGTCACCCGCGGCCGCGGCTCCGTGTGATCTTTCCGGCACGCTCGCGCCGGAGCTGGTCGGCGGCGGCGTGGACGGGCTGCTCTCGCCCCCCGCGCCCAGCAGTACGGCGCCCGCCGCGCCGACGACCAACTACCAGCAGTTCGGGACCAGCGGCCAGTTCTGGCACACCTACGACATCGGCTGCGACTTCGGCTCCTTCATCGGCAACTCCTGGGCCAACCAGGTGTTCCTGTGGGCCAAGGCGATCGACCGGCTGACGATCACCACGTACCAGGCGGCCGCCACCGAGGGGCCGCTGGTGGCGATCAAGGACGTCGTCGACGACATCGTCACGAACCTGTCCGAGGCGATGTACTGGCCCTACCTGCGGCCGATCGTCATCCTCGGCGCGATCTGGCTGGCCTGGTACGGGCTGATCCGCAAGCGGGCCACCACGACCACCGAGGGCATCATCTGGATGGTCCTCGCCGTCACCGTGGCCACCTGGTTCTTCAGCCGCCCGCAGGACTTCACCGGACTTGGCAAGGTGGTCACCGACAAGACCGGCGAGGTGGTCAACTCCGCGTTCTCCGGCCTGCCCGGCTCCGGCGGCACCTCCTGCCTGCCCGGCCCCGGCCAGACGAGCCCGCAGGTCAAGGCGGGCGGTTACGCCCACACCGGCACGCCCACGGTCGACCAGAACGCCGACGCCCTCTGGTCCACGCTGGTCTGCAAGCCGTGGCTGATGGGCATGTTCGGCACCGCCGACCCCAACCAGCCGATCGTGCGCGACTACGGCCGGGCCATGCTGGAGATCCAGACGATCGACGCCGCCGAGATGGCGAGCGGCAGCCGTGACAACGGCGCACACCAGGCCAAGTACGCCGAGTACGCCGACAAGCTCAGGGGCGACCCGCGCTACTTCGTCTTCCAGGGCAAGGAGTGGACCAGCCGGGTCGGCGTGGCCATCGGCGCGCTCATCGCCGCACTGGTGGCCGGTCTGCTGATCTTCCTGGTGGCGGTCTCGCTGCTGGTACTGAAGGTCAGCTTCCTGCTCCTGCTCATCCTCGGGCCGATCTTCCTGCTGATCGGCGTGCATCCGGGCAGCGGGCGCATCATCGCCATGCGCTGGGTGGAGATGCTGATCGGCACGCTGCTGCGGCAGGCCGTACTGGCGCTGGTGCTCGGCGTCCTGGTCTACGGCTACGCGCTGATCATGTCCTCGGCGCTGCCCTGGGGCATGCAGATCCTGTTCATGGCGCTGCTGACGCTCGCGGTCTACTTCTACCGCCGGCCGTTCCAGCACCTGTTCGCCTCCATGAACGGGCACACGCTGACCACCCGCATGCTCGGTGACGCCACGACCGCCCCGGTACTGAACCAGGCGGCGACCGTGCTGCCTCCCGTCGCGGCCAACAAGGTCAAGAACTGGGGCGTACGCAAGGCTGAGCCGGTGCTCCAGGCGGCGGCGGCCGGATCCGCGGGCGCGGCGGCCGGAGCGGCCGCGGCACGTGCGGCGGCGGGCGGCGACGGCAACGGCAACGGCACGCCGTCCGGCAACCGGATGCCCGCGACCCCCGCACCACTCAACACCGACCAGCCCGGCGGCAAGGGCGGAGCCCGTACGGCTCCCGCCTCCAGAACCGGCTCGGCGCCGCCGCTCAACCTGGGCGGCACGCCCACCCGCACCCCCCGCTCCGGCGGTCGTGGTGGCGGAGGCGGCGGCGTGAGCGGCGGTTCAGGGGGCGGCTCCGGAGGGTCGGCGTCCGGTGGTTCCGGCGGCGGGTGGTTCGGCGGCCGGTCCGGTGGCGGCTGGGCGCCGCGCGGCGGCTCTGGCTCTCGCTCCGGCGGGTCTGGCTCGCGGTCCGGCGGTTCGCGCACCTCCTCGGGCGGTTCGCGCCCCTCCGGCGGCGGACTGTTCGGCGGCGGCTCGTCCGGCGGCAGGCGTAGCTCGTCGGGCGGCGGCGAGCGCCGCTCGTCGGGCGGCGGCGGCTTCTTCGGCGGATCCGGTGGTTCGTCGGGCGGCGGCATGTTCGGTGGCGGACGTGGCTCGTCCGGTGGCCGGAACTCGGCCGACGTGCCCAAGGCGCGCGGCTCGGAGCCGCCCCCGCTCTGGCTGCCGACCCGGCGGAGCGGTAGCGGCCGGGGCGGTGACGAGCCGTCGGTGCCGTTCTGGTTGAAGCCCAATAGTCCCGACAAGGATTGAGATGGCGCAGTCAGGTGACAAGCGCGGGGTGGTCTTCGTCGCGATCGTGGCGGTCGTGGCCGCGGTCGGTCTCTATGTGACGATGTGGCCGGGCGACCCTGACCCGGCGCCCGTGACCGCCGCGACCGGCAGCGCGGCGCCGAGCGTCCCCGTCTCCAGCAAGCCGCTGGCCACCGCCAGCGACGCGCCGTTCGACATCTACGACTACCTGCCGATGAGCAGGCAGCAGCTGGCCGCCGCCGCCGACCTGGCCGAGCGGTTCACCGCCAGCTACGGCACCTTCCGCCATGACGAGGACCCGTCCGTCTACGCCGATCGGGTCAAGGTGTTCACCACCGGCGAGCTGGCCGGCTTCCTCACCAAGGCGCTCACCTCGCCGGGCACCATCGAGCAGAACAAGACCGAGCAGACGGTCGCCACCGCCACGGCGAAGATGAAGGAGATCAGGCAGGTCGGCGCGACCTCGATCATCTTCGTCGTCACCAGCACCCAGAAGCTCAGCGGCAGGTCGGGCACCAGCGAGCGCACCGAGGACCTCGCCGTCACGCTCACACCCGTGGGCAACGACTGGCGGGTCTTCGACGTGCAGCCGGCCGGAGACGGCCAAGACGGGGACCCCGAAGGGTGAACGTCTCCTCACGCGCCCGCATCGGCCTGGCCGTCGGTCTGGCGGGCCTGCTGCTTCTCGGCGTCATCATCGTGTCGCCGATGATGATGATGCCGGGCATGCCGTCCTTCATCGGCAACTCCACGACCACCGATTGCGAGGACGACGCCCAGGTCGAGGACGTCTCCGACTCGGGCTCCTCCGACATCCCGCCCGACCTGCTGGAGCTCTACAAGAAGCACGGCAAGAAGATCGGCGTCCAGTGGAACATCCTGGCCGCCGTGGGCAAACGCGAGACCGACCACGGCCGTTCCAATCTGCAGGGCGTCAAGAGCGGCACCAACTACGCCGGCGCCGCCGGGCCGATGCAGTTCCTGATCAGCACGTGGGGCGGCAAGGCCAGGATCCCGATCCCGTCGAAGTTCAACGGCTACGCCTCCGACGGCGACGACGACGGCATCGCCGACGTCTACAACCCCGCCGACGCGATCCTGGGCGCCGCGCGGATGCTGAAGCGCAACGGGGCTCCGGAGAACGTACGGCGGGCGCTGTTCGTCTACAACCGGGCCTGGTGGTACGTGGACCAGGTCGAGGCCATCGCCAAGAAGTACGCCAAGTCCGGTGAGGTGAAGCTGCCCCCGCAGGCCGACCCCCAGTGCGACGAGCCGCTGGTGCAGGCGGCGCCGACCGACGTGGTGGCCAAGATCCTCTCCTATGCGCTGGATCAGCGGGGCAAGCCGTACCTCTGGGGCGGGACGGGACCCGACGCCTTCGACTGCTCGGGGATCATCTTCATGGCCTACCGCAGCGTCGGTCTGACGATCCCGCGCACCACGTTCGGCCAGTGGCCGTTCGGCATCAAGATCGAAAAAGGGAGTGAGCAGCCCGGCGACCTGGTCTTCTTCAACGCGGGCCCCGGAACCGGCCCCGACAATCCCGGCCACGTCGGCATGGTCGTCTCCAAGGGGAAGATGATCGAGGCGCGCTGCCGGCTGTGCGGGCCGATCAAGGTGACCAGCTACCAGACGCGTGACACGCTGATGGGCTTCACCCGGCCGCTGCAGAACCCCGCCGTCCTTGACCAGCTGAAGAAGCAGGAGAATGCGGCCCTATGAGCATCGTCGTGGTGGCCGCCGTCATCGTCTCGGACGGGCGGGTGCTCGCCGCCCAGCGCGCCGAACCGCCGGCGCTGGCCGGAGGATGGGAGTTCCCCGGCGGCAAGGTGGATCCGGGAGAGGGCGAGGAGGAGGCTCTGGTCCGCGAGTGCCGGGAGGAACTCGGGGTCGAGATCTCCGTCGGGCGCCGGGTGGGCGGTGACTGGCCGCTTTCGCCCGGGTACGTGATGCGGGTGTGGCTGGCCACGCTGGAGGCGGGGACGCCGGTGGCCAAGGAACACCTGGCGCTGCGGTGGCTCGGGCCGGAGGAGTACTTCTCCGTCGACTGGCTGGGCGCCGACCTGCCGGTGATGGAAGCCGTGGCGGATCTGCTCGGACAGGATTAGGCGACTCCGTTCTGTGACATAACCACTACTAGGTGTGTCCGCATTCGGGGGGAACCGTCATGTTCGAGCGCAGGCGATCCCGTGGGGTCGCGGTGGCGGTGGGAACCGGTGCCCTGATCCTCGGGACTCTGTCGGTGGCGTCGGCGGCCGTGGCCGGCGAGGTGGCCCTGGTCTTCGACCGTGTGGGCGACCCCGACGACATCGGCGCGTGGGTGCGGACCGGGGATGTGCTGCGTTTCCGGGTACGGCTCGCCGGCGACGCCCAGGACGCCCGCCTCGCCTTGGCCACCAGCCCGGGTGAAGCGCTGTCCACGGTCACCTGCGCTCCTCAGAGCCTGGCCGCCGGCGATCCAGGGGTGATCGCCGCACCTCCCGCCGCACCCCCGGCCGCGCCGCCCGTACAAGCGTCCGGGGCGCCCGCCGCCGCGTCTTCGCGAGCCTCCGGGGCGCCCGCCTTGCCGTCCCCGCCAGCGTCCCTTGTGCCGTCGGGGAGCGTTCCGCCACATGAAGGCCCGGCGGACGGCCGGGCGGCGGGGGCGTTGGGCGTGCCTCAGGTGGACGGGACGCTGACGCCCGGCACCGCGCCGACCCCTGCCGTGGGCGTGGCGGCGCGCGGAGCCGAGGTGTGCAGGCTGGGGAAGGTGTCGGGGGAGCGGGCCGTGGACGTGCGTCTGACGGTGCCGCAGGGGGTGAACGAGGTGGTCCTGGCCGCGGTGGCCCAGGTGTGGGGGAGCGGCGGCGTGTCCACGCTCAGCGGGAGCGCCCGGACGCCGGTGGGGACCGGGCCGATGCCGCGGCCCGCCGCCGCCCGGCCCCCGGAAGCCGTGGTGATCCCGCTGCCCACCCCGATGGCCAAGCCCGCCCAGGTTCAGCCACCCGGCAAGGGGGACGAGGACCGGCCGCGCGGCTCGTACACCGGACCACGCGGCGCCCTCACCAACGTCGGCCCGCGCCATGCCACCCACGACGCGGGCCCGCGTGGTGTCAGCCCTTATGCGGCCCCGCGCACCGTCAGCCCCCACGTCGCTCCGCGCACCGTCAGCCCCCATGCCGGACCGCGCCCCGCTCGGGTCGCCTCCACCCGGCCGGAGGGGTTGTGGAACGACCCGAATCTGCGGCTGCCCAAGGTCGCCCCCGCGTCCGCCGCCGCCACCGGGGCCGCCGGTGTGCCGCTGCCCCGGCAGATCGCGGTGGCCGCCAGGACGTTCGAGACGACCGAGCCCATGAACCTGCTCACCGGTCACCGCGGCCTGTCCGTCGTGGCGGGCGGGATCGCGGTTCTGCTGGTCGCGCTGTGGTTCGTCGCCCGCGGGCAGCGCCGCAGGATCGCCGAAAACCAGGATTGAACCGTTCCAGCCCAGGTCACAGCGTGACAACATCGGAGAACAGGGCTTTACTGTTACTTTGACCTGACTAGTATTCCCTTGACCATGGTTCCGGGATGGCGCGGAGGGCACCGGTGGCACGCACACGAGCGACGGCCGTGTCCGCGTTGATCCTCGCTGTCGGTCTCACCGGGGCGGTGGTCTCGCCGTTCGTCATCCAGGCGGCCAGCGCGTCCGCGTACGCCTTGGAGCCTCCGCCCGTCGAGGGCTGTGACGCGGGCGAGGTGTGTGACCCCGAGGTCACCATCACGCAGACCGTGACCGAATCGCCGGAGCCCGAGCAGCCGGAGACGACGATCACCAAGACCGTCACCAAGTCTCCGACCGCCAAGCCCACGAAGACGCCCAAGCCGAAGAGCACCCCCACGCCCAAGACGTCCAGCCCGGCGACCCAGCCGCAGCCGCTCGTGCCCAGTTCGAACGCCCCGATCCCGACGCCCTCCTCGGAGCCGCCGGCGACCGAGGCCCCGGTGCAGTTGCCCACGGTGGCCGGTACGCAGCCGCCCACCACGACGCCGCCGACCCCGCCGGCCTCGGAGGAGCCCACCGAGGAGTCGCAGCAGCTGGAGTTGCGGAACGCGGCGCCCGAGTTCGACCAGCGGACGCTGACGCAGAAGCTGAGCATCCCGGCGCTGGTTCTGGTGCTGCTGACCCTGTTCGCGGTACTGATCTTCGAGGGCAGGCTCCGCCGCATGGCCCACGCCGCCGCGGTCCGCAAGGCCGGCCCCGCCCCCGACACCCACGGCTACCCCGCCGGCCCGGCGTACACCGCCTACCCGGGCGCTCACCCGAGCGGCCCGCACCCTCCGCAGAGCGGCGGCTACCCCGGATATCCGGGTGGTACGGCGTATGCGCCGATCATCAGCTTCGTGCCGGTCCAGACGTATCCGACCAACCAGCCCGCTTACCAGGACCCGAGTCCCTACACCCAGCCCTACCCGTCGCAGCCCCCCACGCCCGAGCCGCCCGCCGAGCCCGTGGTGCTGCACCCGGACGAGTTCGACTCCTACAACCACGAGCACAGCCACGAGTACGGGCACGAGCGGGACGATGACAAGGTGCGGGGCGCGTTCGAGCCCCTGGTCCCTCCGGAGACCCCACCCGCCGACATCCCGTCAGGCGGCTCCGGGCCCTACGACGCGACCCGCGAGATGCCCCTGTCTCCCGGCTCCGCCGCCGAGTCCGGCGACGAGGACCTCTTCCGCCGGGATTAGGTGCTCTTTCTCTTCGTGGTGCCGTCAAGGCCCCCCATCCGTTACGGCAGGCCGCCCCACCCCCACCCGCCGTACGTGGCTGAGGACATTCCAGGGTCACGGCAGGCAGGCCGCGCATAGCCGGCCACCGACACGACCGCCCCGCCGGCCGGACAGGTCTTGACCACTTGGCGGGGCGGCGCAGGCCGTGGCGGCGGTGCGTTCGTCCGGCGTGAGAAGCGATCCCCCCGGCACGTGAGCCCGCGGCGGTGGGTGGCGGTGGGGCGGCTTGCCGTAACGGAACGTCGGCCTGAAGGCGCGCGTGCGACCCTCGGGAACGCGAGCGGGACTTCGGGAACGCGAGCGGGCTTCGGGAAGTGATGAACCCGCCCGCCGTCACGTGGCGGCGGGCGGGTTCCTGAGACGAGAACCTACGACTTCGGGCGGCGGAAGATCTTGTTGCCGAGCCAGACCAGCGGGTCGTACTTGCGGTCGACGACGCGTTCCTTCATGGGGATCAGGGCGTTGTCGGTGATCTTGATGTGTTCCGGGCAGACCTCGGTGCAGCACTTGGTGATGTTGCAGTAGCCCAGGCCGTGCTGCTCCTGCGCCGAGTCCTGGCGCTCCGCCACGTCATACGGGTGCATGTCCAGCTCCGCGATCCGCATCAGGAAGCGCGGCCCGGCGAAGGCCGGCTTGTTCTCCTCGTGGTCGCGGATCACGTGGCAGACGTTGTTGCACATGAAGCACTCGATGCACTTGCGGAACTCCTGCGAGCGCTCGACGTCCACCTGCTTCATGCGGTACTCGCCCGGCCGGACGTCGGCGGGCGGGGTGAAGCTGGGGATCTCGCGGGCCTTCTGGTAGTTGAACGAGACGTCCGTCACGAGGTCCTTGATGACGGGGAAGGTCCGCATCGGGGTGACGGTGATGGTCTCGTCCTCCTCGAAGGTGGACATCCGCGTCATGCAGCCCAGGCGCGGCTTGCCGTTGATCTCCATGGAACACGAGCCGCACTTGCCGGCCTTGCAGTTCCAGCGGACGGCGAGATCGGGGGCCTGCGTGGCCTGGAGGCGGTGGATGATGTCGAGGACGACCTCGCCCTCGTTCACCTCGACGGTGAAGTCCTCGAGCTTGCCTTCACCGCCCTCACCGCGCCAGACCTTGAACTTCGCCTTGTAACTCATTCTGCGTTCCCCAGCTCTTCTTCGGTGAGGTACTTCTTCAGCTCGCCCAGGTCGAACAGGTCGAACAGGTCCTTGCGCATCGGCGGCTGGACCTTCTCCTCGACGGTGACGGCCGCGCCGTCGGGGGTGGCGCAGACGAGAAGCTTGCGGCGCCACTCGGGGTTCATGCCAGGGAAGTCGTCGCGGGTGTGGCCGCCGCGGCTCTCCTGACGCAGCAGTGCCGCGCGGGCCACACACTCCGAGACCAGCAGCATGTTGCGCAGGTCGAGCGCGAGGTGCCAGCCGGGGTTGTAGATGCGCGAGCCGGCGGCGCCGACGAGTTCGACGCGCTCCTTGAGCTTCTCCACGACCTCCAGCGCCTCGGAGACCTCTTCGGCCTTGCGGATGATGCCGACCAGCTCGTTCATCGTCCGCTGGAGCTCGTGGTGGACCTCGTAGGGGTTCTCGCCGCCGCGCTCCAGCGGCGCGAGGGCCTCGGCCTTGGCGGCGTCGACGGACTCCTGCGCGACCGTGGGGCGGGCCGGGAGCGAGTTGACGTACTCGGCCGCGCCGAGCCCGGCCCTGCGGCCGAAGACCAGCAGGTCGGACAGGGAGTTGCCGCCGAGGCGGTTGGAGCCGTGCATGCCTCCGGAGACCTCGCCGGCCGCGAACAGCCCGGGTACGGCCGCCGCCCCCGTGTCGGCGTCGACCTCGACACCGCCCATGATGTAGTGGCAGGTGGGGCCGACCTGCATGGGTTCGGCGGTGATGTCGACGTCGGCCAGCTCCTTGAACTGGTGGTGCATCGACGGCAGCCGCCGCTTGATCTCCTCGGCGGGCAGGCGGGTGGACACGTCCAGGAAGACGCCGCCCTGGGGGGATCCGCGGCCCGCCTTCACCTCGGCGTTGATGGCGCGGGCCACCTCGTCACGGGGCAGCAGCTCCGGCGGGCGCCGGTTGTTGGCCTGGTCGGTGTACCAGCGGTCGCCCTCTTCTTCGGTGGTGGCGTACTTGTCCTTGAAGACGTCCGGGATGTAGTCGAACATGAAGCGCTTGCCCTCGGAGTTGCGCAGTACGCCGCCGTCTCCGCGGACCGACTCGGTGACCAGGATGCCGCGCACCGAGGGCGGCCAGACCATGCCGGTCGGGTGGAACTGGATGAACTCCATGTTGATGAGGTTGGCGCCGGCCAGCAGGGCCAGGGCGTGGCCGTCGCCGGTGTACTCCCAGGAGTTGGAGGTGACGACGTAGGACTTGCCGATGCCGCCGGTGGCCAGGACGACCGCGGGCGCGTCGAAGAGGATGAAGTTGCCGGTCTCGCGCCAGTAGCCGAACGCGCCCGAGATGGCGTCGCCGTCCTTGAGCAGGCGGGTGACCGTGCACTCCTGGAAGACCTTGATGTAGGCCTCGTAGTCGCCGTGGGTCTCGTGGTCCTCCTGCTGCAGGGCGACGACGCGCTGCTGCAGCGTGCGGATCAGTTCCAGGCCGGTGCGGTCGCCGACGTGGGCCAGGCGCGGGTACTCGTGGCCGCCGAAGTTGCGCTGGCTGATCTTGCCGTCCTTGGTGCGGTCGAACAGTGCGCCCCAGGCCTCCAGTTCCCAGACGCGGTCGGCGGCCTCCTTGGCGTGGAGCTCCGCCATGCGCCAGTTGTTGAGGAACTTGCCGCCGCGCATGGTGTCGCGGAAGTGCACCATCCAGTTGTCGTCGGAGTTGACGTTGCCCATCGCGGCGGCGGCGCCGCCTTCGGCCATGACCGTGTGGGCCTTGCCGAACAGGGACTTGCAGACGATCGCCGTGCGCTTGCCCTGCTGCCGGGCCTCGATCGCGGCCCTCAGCCCGGCGCCGCCCGCTCCGATGACGACGACGTCGTATTCGTGACGCTCGATTTCCACAGGTTTTCCTTATGCGAACGGGAAGTTGACGATGCCCTTGGCCACGAGCCTGACGTAGAGGTCGGCACCCATCACCGAGAACATCGAGGCCCACGCGAGGGGCTGGTGCTTGGCGTTGAGCTTCGAGACGAATGTCCAGGCCTTGTAGCGCACCGGGTGCCGGGAGAAGTGGTTCAGGCGGCCGGCGGTGATGTGCCGGCACGAGTGGCAGGACAGCGTGTACAGGTTGATCAGCACCGCGTTGAGGATCAGGATCCAGGTGCCGAGCCCGGTCGGCGTGTGGATGAGCGCGAGGACCGCGTCGTAGGCCAGGATCAGGCCGATGGCGATCGCCGCGTAGAAGAAGTAGCGGTGGATGTTCTGGATGATCAGCGGGAACCGCGTCTCACCCGTGTACTTGCCGTGTGGCTCCTGCACCGCGCACGCCGGAGGCGAAAGCCAGAACGAGCGGTAGTAGGACTTGCGGTAGTAGTAGCAGGTGAGCCGGAAACCGCCGGGCAGGCCCAGGATCAGCAGGCCGGGCGGCAGGGTGTACCAGTCGCCGAAGGGCGCCAGCCCGAGGAAGCGGGCCCCCTCGGGACAGGACGTCGCCAGACATGGCGACGAAAACGGGGCTATGTACTCGCTCGGCGCGTAGTAGTAGCTGCCGTCGAAGATCGCCCACACGCCGTAGACAAGGAATGAGCTGAGCCCAAGAAAGGTCAGCAGCGGGGCCAGCCACCAGTTATCGGTGCGAAGCGTGCGCACTTTGATCTGCGCGCGCTGTCTCCTTACCGGGCTTTCAGGCGTCGTCTGGGTCATCGCGGACCTCTCCACCTCCCGCGGACCCTGCTCGCCTGGGGTCCGGGTTCGAGTCGCTGAGCGCGCGGCGTCTCCGCTCGGGCGCGCATTTGGTGGGGGATACGTTACGACGACGGCATCACGTTTTGTGAGAAGGGTCACTCACTTTTTCGATGGCCCTGTGTGATTCCTGTCACGTCCGCACGTCAGAGGCGGTGTCCTTGGTTCGGTAGCTTCACTACGGTCACGAAAAAATTGTCTATTTGCCGGACAACCCGGATAAATTGGTCAAAATCTACCGGTTTGGTGACATATGCGTTTGCGTGGAGCTGGTAGCTGCGGATGATGTCCTCCTCCGCCTCCGACGTCGTCAGGATCACCACCGGGATCGACCGCAACGTGGCATCCGCCTTCACCTCCTGCAACACCTCCATGCCGTCCATGCGCGGCAGGTTGAGGTCGAGCAGGACCAGGTCCGGGCGGGGCGCGTCCGCGTAGCCCTCCTCGCGGCGCAGGAAGGCGAGCGCCTGCTCGCCGTCGTTGACCACGTGCAGGCGGTTCTTGACCTTGTTCAGCTCGAAGGCCTCCCGGGTGAGGAGGATGTCGCCCTGGTCGTCCTCGACCAGCAGCACTTCGATCGGGATCATGCGTCCTCTTCCGCTTCCGGCAGGGTCCAGCGGAACGTGGCTCCCGGGCCTTCGCCGTCGGGGTCGAGCCAGAGCAGTCCGCCGTGGTACTCCACGATCTTCCTGCACAGGGCCAGCCCGATGCCGGTACCCGGGTAGACGTCACGCGCGTGCAGGCGCTGGAAGATCAGGAAGATGCGGTCGGCGTACTTGGCCTCGACGCCGATGCCGTTGTCGGAGCAGCTGAACTCCCACATGCCGTTGCCGGTGCGCCGCGCCCCGACGTGGATGCGCGGGGGGACGTCGGAGCGGAACCGGACGGAGTTCTCCACGAGGTTCTGGAACAGGCGGACCAGCTGTGACCTGTTGCCCACCACCTTCGGCAGGCGGTCGGTGGTGACGACCGTCTCGGTGTCCTCGATGGCGGCCGACAGGTTCTCCAGCGCCGTGTTCAGGGCCTCGCCGGTGTCGGTGACCACGCGTTCGCCGTGGACCCGGCCCACCCGGGAGAAGTCGAGCAGGTCGTTGATGAGGACCTGCATACGCTTGGCGCCGTCCACGGCGTAGCCGATGTACTGCTTGGCGCGGTCGTCGAGCTGCGGGCCGTACCTCTGCTCCAGCATTTGCGTGAAGCTGGCCACCTTGCGCAGCGGCTCCTGCAGGTCGTGGCTGGCCACGTAGGCGAACTGCTCCAGCTCGCCGTTGGAGCGACGCAGTTCGTCGGCCTGCTCCTCGGCGCTGCGCCAGCCCTCCAGGATGCGCCCGCGCATCGAGTCGACGTGGGAGGCGAGCTCGGCGAGCTCGGCGGGGCGGTCGACCCGCAGCCGGCGGTTGAAGTCGCCCGCCGCGATCTCGCGCACCTGTCCGGCGAGCTGGGCCATGGGCTTGAGCACGGCATAGCGGATCATGAACGTCAGCGCCACGGCGGCCACGAGGATGACGGTGAAGACCACGATGAGCATGGTGTTCAGCTGGTCCAGCCTGGCCACGACCTCGGGGCGCGGCTGGATCGTGCGGACCTGCTCCACCATCGTCAGCGTCACGCCGACGCCGGCGGCGTAGGCCAGCGCCATGACGACGCCGGCGGCGACGAACCAGCGGGCCACGGGCAGCCGGCCGAAGCCGGTGGGCTCCTTGGCCGGCGGCAGCGGATGAAGGTTCACGACGCTCTCCTCTGGACGAGGACCACGGCCAGGTCGTCGGTGAGGGTTCCGACGTGCCGGATCAGCCGGTCGAGGTCGACGTGGCCGTGCTCGCGCACCAGCTCCACGAGCCCGTCGACGCCCAGCTGGTCCTGCTCCACGGCCGCCTCGATGAGACCGTCGGTGTAGAGCATGAGGGACCACTCCTCGCCCAGGGGCACGTCGATGGCGTGCCATTCGGCGTCGTGGAAGATGCCCAGCGGCGGCCCCGACGGGCCCTCGCCGACGGCGGTGACCACGCCGTCGCGGATCAGCACCGGCGGCGGGTGGCCGACCACGCGCAGCTCGGCCTGGGTGAGATCGGGGGTGAGGGTGGCGGTGCAGAGCGTGGTGTAGATCTCCGGCGCCTTGCGCTCGACCCTGAGCAGCGCGTCCATCGTGCGCAGCAGGACGTCCCCGGTCTGGCCGGCCAGCACGAGCGTGCGCCAGGCGATGCGCAGCGCGACGCCGAGCGCGGCCTCGTCGGGGCCGTGCCCGCACACGTCGCCCACCACGATGTGCACCGAGCCGTCCCGGGTCTGCACGGTGTCGTAGAAGTCGCCGGCCAGCAGGGCGCTCTGGCTGCCGGGCAGATAGCGGGTGGTGTGCTGGATGACGTCCTCGCTCAGCAGCGGGACGGGCAGCAGGCCGCGTTCGAGCCGGGCGTTCTCCTGCGCGGTCGCCTCGGCCTTCACCAGCATCCGCTGGGTGTGCTCGGCACGCTTGCGCTCCATGGAGTAGCGGATCGATCGGGCCAGCAGCCGGGCGGTGATGTCCTGCTTGACCAGGTAGTCCTGGGCGCCGGCCTGTACCGCGGCGACGCCGACGTGCGCCTCGCTCATCCCGGTCAGCACCAGCACGGCGGCGTGCGGCGCGGCCGCCAGCACCTGCTCCAGGGCCTCCAGCCCGCTGGCGTCCGGCAGCGACAGGTCGACGAGCACGCACTGCACGTCGGCGGTGAGCTTGGGCAGGCCCTCGGCCAGGCTCCGCGCCCAGGTGATGCGCGGGGGCGCCTCCGCCTCCTTGAGCAGCTCCTCGACCAAGAAGGCATCACCGTCGTCGTCCTCGATGAGAACGAGGGTGAGCGTCTCAGATAGTGACGCCGTCACGCACTGCCCTCTCCACTGCCTCGTAGCGATCGCTGGTTCATTCTGCGATGAGCTCGACCCCTTGTGGAAGCGTTCCTTCGTGCGCGGCCTCGACGAGAAACGTCCGCAGGGTAGCGCGGAAAGCCTGGGCCGCGCGGGTCGGTTCGACGTCCTTGCGGTTGGCCAGCGCGATCGTGCGGCTCAGGCCCGGCGGCGCCAGCGGTGTGCCGGTCAGTCCCGGCCGCCCGTCGAGCACCATCGACGGCACCACGGCCACGCCCAGCCCCGCCTCCACGAACCGCAGCACCGCGTCCATCTCTCCGCCCTCGACCGCGAAGCGCGGCTCGAAGCCCGCCTGACGGCAGGCCGCGAGAGTGGCCTCGCGCAGGTCGTAGCCGCGCCGGAACATCACCATCGGCCGGCCGCGCAGGTCCTCGATCCGCACGTACGGCCGGCGGATCGCCATGTCGTCACCCACCGGCCCGGCCCGCCGGTGGCTGGGGGAGACGACGACCAGGTTCTCCCGCAGGATCTCCTCGGTGACCAGTGAAGGGTCGTCGTGCTGGAGCGGCGTGATGATCAGCGAGAGGTCGATCTGCCCGCGGGCCAGCGCCCTGACCAGGTCGCGCGAGCCGCCCTCCTCGACGTGGAGCCGGATGCCCGGATAGTCGCGGTGGAAGCGGGCCAGCGCGTCGGCCAGCAGCCCGGCGCACAGGGAGGGGGTGGCGCCCAGCCGTACGCGGCCGCGGCGCAGCCCTGCCAGCTCGGCCACCTCCTGCCGGGCGGTGTCGGCGTCGGCGAGCATGCGGCGGGCCAGCGGCAGGAGCGCCTCGCCCGCGGGGGTGAGCGTGACGTTGCCACGGGCACGGGAGAACAGCGGCGCGCCGAGTTCGGTCTCCAGGGCCTTGATCTGCTTGCTCAGCGACGGCTGGGCCACGCGCACGCTCTCGGCGGCCTGGGTGAAGTGCCTGGTCTCGGCTACCGCGACGAAATAGGCGAGCTGCTGCAATTGCATGATCTCCATAGCTTACGGCTATCGCCGGGCTGTGATTTTGCTCGCACGCGTGGTTTGTGGATTTTGCGGCAGCCGTACGAAACCAAGGGTCATAGCTTTTGGCTATGGAAACCAGATCCATGATGACTTGGACGGATCATCCCTGGATACCTAGCGTTCCAAGATGTGACTGCCACGATTGAGCGCGGGGCCGCGACGGCGCCCGTGAGTCCCCCCAAGACGGAAGCCGGGAAGACCCCTGCTCCGCCAACGCCCAAGAAGTCCCGCGGGTTCCTGAGCTCGTCGAACGGCAGGAAAGTCATCATGGCCGTCACGGGCGCCGTGATGGTGGGCTTCCTCGCCCTGCACATGCTGGGCAACCTGAAGATCTTCTACGGCCGGGATTCGTTCAACGAGTACGCGCACTGGCTGCGGACGCTGCTGCAGCCGTTCCTGCCGTACCGGGGAGTCGTGACCCTGCTGGAGATCGCCCTCTTCGTGGCCGTGGTCCTGCACCTGTGGGCGGCCATCACGCTGACCCGCCGCGCGCGCAAGGCCAGGCCGGTGAAGTACGTGGCCAAGAAGTCGCAGGCCACCGGGTACGCCACGCACATCATGCGCTGGGGCGGCGTCACCATCGCGCTCTACATCGTCTGGCACCTGCTCGACCTGACCTTCGGCGTGGTCAACCCCGCCGGGGTCAACTCCGCGCCCGCCGACCGCATGATCGAGGGCTTCCAGCCCGGCCGCTGGTGGGTCACGGCCATCTACGTGATCGCCATCCTCCTGGTCGGCCTGCATCTGCGCCACGGCATCTGGTCGGCCTTCCAGACGCTGGGCTGGGTCAAGGGGGAGCGCCGCCGGGTGGTGAAGCTGGGCGCGCTCGCGGTCTCGGCCGTGCTCGTGCTCGGGTTCCTCGCGCCGCCGCTGGCCATCATGTTCGGAGTAGTCAAGTGATCGAATACACCGAGGGCGAAGCCCTCCGGGACGCCAAGGCCCCGGAAGGCCCCATCGAGGAGCGGTGGGCCAAGCGGAAGTTCGCCGCCAAGCTCGTCAACCCCGCCAACAAGCGCAAGCTCAACGTCATCGTGGTCGGCACCGGCCTGGCCGGCGGCTCGGCCGCCGCGACCCTCGGCGAGCTTGGTTACAACGTCAAGTCGTTCTGCTACCAGGACTCGCCCCGGCGGGCGCACTCGATCGCCGCCCAGGGCGGCATCAACGCCGCGAAGAACTACCGCGGCGACGGCGACTCGATCTACCGGCTCTTCTACGACACCGTCAAGGGCGGCGACTTCCGCGCCCGGGAGTCGAACGTCTACCGCCTGGCCGAGGTCTCGGTGAACATCATCGACCAGGCCGTGGCCCAGGGCGTGCCGTTCGCCCGCGAGTACGGCGGCCTGCTCGACACCCGCTCCTTCGGCGGCGCGCAGGTCTCGCGGACCTTCTACGCCCGCGGCCAGACGGGCCAGCAGCTCCTGCTGGGCGCCTACCAGGCGCTGGAGCGGCAGGTGAAGGCCGGCACCGTCGAGATGTTCACCCGGCACGAGATGCTGGAGCTGATCGTCTCCGACGGCCGGGCGCGCGGCATCATCGTGCGTGACATGGTCACCGGCGAGATCGAGCGGCACACCGCCGACGCGGTCGTGCTGGCCACCGGCGGCTACGGCAACGTCTTCTTCCTGTCCACGAACGCCAAGGGCTGCAACACCACGGCCATCTGGCGGGCACACGAGCGCGGCGCGTACTTCGCCAACCCGTGTTACACGCAGATCCACCCGACCTGCATCCCGGTCTCCGGCGAGTACCAGTCGAAGCTGACGCTGATGTCGGAGTCCCTGCGCAACGACGGCCGCGTGTGGGTGCCGGTGTCCGCCGGCGACCAGCGTGCCCCCGGCGACATCCCGGACGAGGAGCGCGACTACTACCTGGAGCGCATCTACCCGGCCTTCGGCAACCTGGTCCCGCGTGACATCGCCTCGCGCGCGGCCAAGAACGTCTGCGACGAGGGCCGCGGCGTCGGCCCCGGCGGCCTGGGCGTCTACCTCGACTTCCGCGACGCGATCGCCCGCCTCGGCCGCGACGCCGTCGAGAAGAAGTACGGCAACCTCTTCGAGATGTACGAGCGCATCACCGGAGAGGACCCCTACACCCAGCCGATGCGCATCTACCCCGCCGTGCACTACACGATGGGCGGCCTGTGGGTGGACTACGACCTGCAGTCCACGGTCCCCGGCCTGTTCGTGATCGGCGAGGCCAACTTCTCCGACCACGGCGCCAACCGCCTGGGCGCGTCGGCGCTGATGCAGGGCCTGGCCGACGGCTACTTCGTGCTACCCACCACGCTGGGCGACTACCTGGCCAACGGCCCGTACGGTGAGGTCGACGAGGAGGCCGTGGCCGAGGCCGAGATCAAGGTACGTACCAAGATCGACCGCCTGATGGCCGTCAACGGCACCCGCACGCCGGACTCCTTCCACCGCGAGCTCGGCAAGATCATGTGGGACTACTGCGGCATGGAGCGCACCGAGGAGTCGCTGCGCAAGGCCCTGGACCTGATCCCGGCCCTGCGCGAGGAGTTCTGGCGCAACGTCAAGGTCAGCGGCACGCCCGAGGAGCTCAACCAGGTGCTGGAGAAGGCCGGCCGGGTGGCCGACTTCTTCGATCTGGCCGAGCTGATGTGCCTGGACGCGCTGGTGCGCACCGAGTCCTGCGGCGGCCACTTCCGCGCCGAGTCGCAGGACGCCGACGGCGAGGCGCTGCGCGACGACGAGCACTTCGCGCACGTCTCGGCCTGGGAGCGCACCCCCGACGGCCCGGTGCTGCACAAGGAAGCGCTCGAGTACGACTACGTCAAGATGAGCCAGCGGAGCTACAAGTAATGGATCTCACTCTCAAGGTGTGGCGGCAGAGCGGCCCCGGCGACGCCGGGCGCATGGTCACCTACCTGGCCAAGGACGTCTCCCCGGACATGTCCTTCCTGGAGATGCTCGACGTCGTCAACGAAAAGCTGATCCTGGAGGGCGACGACCCGATCGCCTTCGACCACGACTGCCGGGAGGGCATCTGCGGCATGTGCGGCATGGTCATCAACGGCGTGGCCCACGGCGAGCAGCGCGCCACGACGACGTGCCAGCTCCACATGCGTCACTTCGAGGACGGCGCCGAGATCACCATCGAGCCGTGGCGGGCCGCTCCCTTCCCGGTCATCAAGGACCTGGTCGTGGACCGCAGCGCCTTCGACCGCATCATCCAGGCGGGCGGCTTCGTCTCCGTCCCGGCCGGCTCCGCTCCGGACGCGCACGCGGTCCCGGTCCGCAAGGAGGACGCCGACGACGCCTTCGACGCCGCCACCTGCATCGGCTGCGGCGCCTGTGTGGCGGCCTGCCCGAACGGCTCGGCGTCGCTGTTCACCGCGGCGAAGATCACCCACCTGTCGCTGCTCCCGCAGGGCCAGCCCGAGCGCCTCAGCCGCGCCAAGGCGATGGTGGACCAGATGGACGCCGAGGGCTTCGGCGGCTGCACCAACACCGGCGAGTGCACGGCGGTCTGCCCGAAGGGGATCCCGCTGGACACCATCGCCCAGATGAATACCGAGTACCTGAAGGCCAGCAGGTAGCAGTCCGCGAGAAGGCCGCACGCCGGAGGGGGGTGCGGCCTTTTCCACACCCATGTGTGCACGGTGTACACTCAATGATTACAGTGTTCACTGGACTGGGGGCGGCATTGAACGTGGTCATCGTGGGGGCGTCGATCGGCGGGCTGACCGTGGCGGAGGTGCTGCGCCGCAGGGGGTTCGGCGGCACGATCACGCTCGTGGGGGAGGAGCGCCACCCGCCCTACGACCGTCCGCCGCTGTCCAAACAGGTCCTCACCGAGTCCTGGCCGGCCGAGCGCACCCGGCTGCTCAGCCGGGACGCGCTCGACGGGCTGGGCGTGGAGTGGGTGCTCGGGCGGCGGGCCGTACACCTGGATCGGGGCAGGCAGGTCGTGGGGCTGGACGACGGGCGGCGGCTGCCGTACGACCGGCTGGTGATCGCGACCGGCCTGACGCCGCGGCGGCTGCCCGGCCAGCCCGTCCTGGACGGGCTGCACACCTTGCGCACACTCGACGACGCGCTCGCGCTGCGTGGGGAGATGAAGGACGCCGGGCGGATCGCGGTGGTCGGCGCGGGCGTGCTCGGGTGCGAGCTCGCCGCCGCCGCGCGCACGCTCGGCCTGGAGGTGACGCTGGTCGAGCCCGCGCCGGCTCCCATGGCCCGCCACCTGGGCGCCAGGCTCGGCGCGCTCGTCGCGCGCACGCACCGGGGGCACGGCGTGGACGTGCGGGTCGGCACCGAGGTCCACGCCATCACCGGTACGGCCGGCCGCGTCGACGGCCTGGAACTGACCGGAGGCGAGAAGGTGCGCGCCGACCTGGTGATCGTCACCGCCGGCGCGGACCCGGCCACCGGCTGGCTCACCGGCAGCGGCCTGGACCTGAGCGACGGAGTCACCTGCGACGCCTACGGCCAGGCGGCCCCCGGCATCTACGCGGTCGGCGACGTGGCCCGCTTCCCGGCGGGCCGCGTGGAGAGCCGGACGAACGCCACGGAACAGGCCGTGGCCGTCGCGGGCAACATCCTCGGCGACGAGCGGCCGTTCTCCTCGATCCCCTACTTCTGGACCGACCAGTACGACGTGAAGCTCCAGATCCACGGCCGGATCGGCCACGACGACCGGATTCGATGGATCGAGGGCGAACCCGGCGCCGGCCGCTGGGTCGCGCTGGCGGAGAACGGCGACGAGGTGACCGCGGCCATCGGCTGGAAGCACGCCAGGGGCGTCCGCCTGGCCCGCGAGAGGATCTCCGCGCTCAGCCGGTGAAGGCGGCCGTCGCCGCGACCCGCTCCCGCCACAGCTCCTCGCCCTCCGGCCCCCAGCCGGCGGCGAAGGCCAGCAGCGCCCGGCAGCGCTCCAGCATCGCCGCGTGCCGCTCCGGCCACTCGGGCACCGGCCCGCCGTAGGACTCGAAGAAGTACGGCAGCGCCTGCTCGTGCTCGGGATGGTGGGTCTTGATGATCCACTCACACCACGCCAGGTCCTCGACCGGTTCGCCGCGGTGGGCCCACTCCCAGTCGAGTACCGCCGCGGTCTCGTGCGTCATCGGATCGATGATCAGGTTGTTGGGGCCGTAGTCGCCGTGGACCAGGACGCGGCCCCGGGCCGCGGGCATGGCGTGGATGGCGGCCAGCGTCCGCCCGCAGGCGGTCATGACCTCCTTGGCCAGGCCTTCGTCGAGGAGATCCTGACCATGGATGCCCGCGACGAACCGGGTGGTCAGGCTGGTGTCGCTGACCGACTGCACGGCGGGCACGGGCACCCGGCCGCGCATGCGGCGCAACATCTTCCGCTCGGTTTCCAGCCGTTCCGCGGCGCCCGGACCCAGGTAACACTTCACGACGAGAGCGCCGTCGCCGAAGGTGCTGTTGGTGTAGCCATGCCTCACAGGGATTGATTCTGGCGCAGTCGGCTCCGGTAGACGATGTATGGGCGGAACAAGTACCCGACGGGTGCCGACAGCGCGTGCACGAGCCTGGTGAACGGGAACAGCCCGATCATCACCATCCCGGCGATGACGTGCAGCTTGAAGAACACCGTCGCCTCGGCCATCGCCTCGGCGTCCGGCCGGAACACGAAGACGCTGCGGAACCACGGCGAGACCGAGTCGCGGTACTCCGCGCCGGTCATCGTGGCCACCAGCCCGGCCAGCACGGCCACCGCGAGCGCGACGTACATGACCTTGTCGTTGACGGTCGTGGCGCGGAAGACCGGGCCATTGCGCCGCCTGCGGTAGATGAGCAGGGCCAGGCCGGCGAGCACGGCCAGCCCGGCGAGGCCGCCGAAGACGCGGGCCAGCAGGTGGTAGGCGTGGTCGGACAGGCCGATCGCCTCCGTCCACGAGGCCGGGATGAACAGGCCGATCACATGCCCGGCGATCACGAACACCAGCCCGTAGTGGAACAGCGGCGAGGCGATCCGCAGCAGCCGCGACTCATACAGCTGCGACGAGCGGGTCGTCCAGCCGAACTTGTCGTAGCGGTAGCGCCAGAGCAGCCCGCCGGCCAGCACCACCAGCGTCACGTAGGGCGTGATCACCCAGAAGAACGTCTCGCCGTAGTTCACCGGTACACCCCCACGGACTCGGCGGGCGGGCCGTCCTGCGCCAGCTTGGCCGCCGCCGCCCGCTGCTCCGCGGTCGGCTCGGGCAGGGCGCCGCGCACGCCGTCCAGCACGATCGTGTACGGCGAGCCGTACCCGTCCAGCGCCGAACGCAGCAGCTCGATCCCCACCCGGTGCTCGGCCAGCAGAACGGCGCCCGCGGCGTCCAGCGCGGCGAACTCCAGCATCACCGGCAGGAAGTCCGGCAGCTCGTCGTCCATCAGCTCCCACCCGGCGGCCCGGTAGCGGCCCTTGAGCGCGGCCAGCGACTCGCCGCGCCGCCGCGTGTCGCCGTCGGCGTAATAGGTGAGATAGAGGCAGCAGCGCCGTTTGAGGTCGAACATCTCGACGTAGTGCGCGGCCAGCTCGCCCGGCCCCATGGCGTGGATGGCGGTGGCGAACCCCGGAAAGTACGGCGCGGCGGCCCGCTCGATCAGCGGCAGCCGTCCCCAGAACCGCTCGTCGGGGTAGGCCAGCAGGTGCGCGGCGGCCTGCCAGGTCACAGCCTTGTTCATGAGGCCTCGCCCTTCTTCGGCGGGAACAGACCCGCGGGTTTGCCCCTGCCGTCCCAGTTGAGGAGGTTGACCCGCTCGCGGGTGGTCTCCTCGCCGGTCTGGCGCTGCTTCAGCCCGTGGAAGCTCTCGATCGACACCGGCACCGGGCGGCCCGAGCCCTCCCCGAACGGCCCCGCCATCCCCGGCCCGCCGTCGTAGTCGAGGCTGCAGCCGATCTCCTCCACGGCCCCGGGCGTCTTGGAGTAGGCGGACGGGATGACGTAGCGCTCGTCGTAGCGTGCCAGGGCCAGCAGCCGGTACATGTCGTGGATGTCCTCGGCCGACAGCCCCGAGTGCGGCAGCTCGGGCTCCTCGCCCAGGTTGACGGCGCGCATGTACGAGCGCATGGCCGCCAGCCGCCGCAGCGCCGCCGTCACCGGCACCGGGTCGCCGGCGGTGAACAGCTCGGCCAGGTACTCCACCGGGATGCGCAGCGCCTCGACGGCGGCGAACAGGTTGTCGGCGTCCTCGCCGTCGTACCCGGAGCCGGCCAGCGCGTCCACGACGGGCGACAGCGGCGGCACGTACCAGACCATCGGCAGCGTGCGGTACTCCGGATGCAGCGGCAGCGCGATCCGGTAACGCATGATCAGGTCGTACACGGGCGAGCGGCGGGCCGCCTCGATCCAGTCGTCGGGCAGCCCGGAGGCGGCCACGGCCGGGTCGTCCGGGTCGACGAAGAGCGACAGCTGCGCCTCGTACAGCTCCTTGTCGTCGGCGATGCTCGCCACCTCGCCCACCCGGTCGGCGTCGTAGAGCATGACACCCAGGTAGCGCAGGCGCCCGACGCACGTCTCCGAGCACACGGTCGGCAGCCCGACCTCCACCCTCGGGTAGCAGAACGTGCACTTCTCGGCCTTGCCGGTGCGGTGGTTGAAGTAGATCTTCTTGTACGGGCAGCCGGTCACGCACATCCGCCAGCCCCTGCAGCGGTCCTGGTCCACCAGGACGATGCCGTCCTCCTCGCGCTTGTAGAGGGCGCCGGAGGGGCAGGAGGCGACGCAGGACGGGTTCAGGCAGTGCTCGCAGATGCGTGGCAGGTAGAACATGAACGCCTGCTCGAACTCCAGCTTCACCTGGTCGCCGACCTTGCGCAGGATCGGGTCGGCCGACGGGTCGCCGCCGAGGTTGTCGTCCCAGTTGGCGCTCCAGCGGATCGCCATGGGTTCGCCGCTGATCAGCGAGCGCGGCGGCGCGACCGGGATGTCGTCGCCGAGCGGGGCCCGGGTGAGGTTCTCGTAGTCGTAGGTCCAGGGTTCGTAGTAGTCCTCGATGTTCGGCATGAGCGGGTTGGCGAAGATGCCGAGGAGCTTGCGTACCCGGCCGCCGGCCCGCAGCCGCAGCCGCCCCTTGGCGTCGACCTGCCACCCGCCGCGCCACCGGTCCTGGTCCTCGTGGCCGCGCGGGTATCCCTGGCCGGGGCGGGTCTCGACGTTGTTGAACCAGGCGTACTCGACCCCCGCCCGGTTGGTCCACGTCTGCTTGCAGGTGACCGAGCAGGTGTGACAGCCGATGCACTTGTCGAGGTTCATCACCATCGCGAGCTGAGCCATGATCCGCATCAGTACGTCACCTCCTGCGAGCGCTTCCTGATCACCGTGATCTCGTCGCGCTGGTTGCCGGTCGGGCCGAGGTAGTTGAAGGCGTACGACAGCTGGGCGTAGCCGCCGATCATGTGGGTGGGCTTGATCAGCACGCGGGTGAGCGCGTTGTGGATGCCGCCGCGCCGCCCGGTCGCCTCCGACTTCGGCACGTCGATCACCCGGTCCTGGGCGTGGTGCATGTAGACCGTGCCCTCCGGCATCCGATGGGAGACGATCGCCCTGGCCACGACCACGCCGTTGCGGTTGGTGGCCTCGATCCAGTCGTTGTCGGCGGCGCCGATCTTCTCGGCGTCCCGGACCGACATCCAGATCACCGGGCCGCCGCGCGAGAGCGACAGCATGAGCAGGTTGTCCTGGTACTCGGAGTGGATGGACCACTTCGAGTGCGGCGTCAGATACCGCACCACCAGCATGTCCGCGCTTCCCTCGCCGAACAGGGCGGTCATGTCCAGCGGCGGCCGGTAGACCGGCAGGGCCTCGCCGTACTCGTGCATCCAGTCGTGGTCGAGGAAGAAGTGCATCCGGCCGGTCAGCGTGTGCCACGGCTTGTGGTGCTCGACGTTGATGGTGAAGGGGGAGTAGCGGCGGTCGTGCGACTCCTTGCCCGACCACTCCGGGCTGGAGGCCACGTGCGTGGGCCTGGTCTGGGTGTCGGCGAAGACGATGCGGTGGTCGCGGTGGACGAGCTCGCCGAAGTCGGTGCCGGTCCGCTCGGCGAGTTGCCCGAAGCCCTGGGCGGCCAGCCGCCCGTTGCTGACCCCCGACAGCGCCAGGATCGCCTCGCACGCCTTGGCCTCGGTGTCGAGCATCGGCCGTCCCTTGGCGATCCCGCGCGGCACCAGCCCGCACCGCTCGCCGAGCCAGACCACCTCCTCGTCGGGCATGAACACCACGCCCTTCACCGGCAGCCCCTTGCGTTCGGCCAGCGGGCCGAGCGCCGCCATCTTCTCGGCGACCGCGCCGTAGTCGCGCTCGACCACCACCAGGTTGGGCGTGACGCGGGCGGGCGCGCGCCCGCCCGGCTGGGCGATCTCGCCGGGCGTGTCGTGCTGGTACGGCAGCGCCACGACGTCCTTCCTGACCCCGAGCCGGTCCTTGGCCATGGCGCTGAAGGCCCTGGCGATCGCGTGGAAGGCGTGGAAGTCGCTCTTGGTCTCCCACGGCGGCGTGATGGCCGGGTTGAACGCGTGCACGAACGGGTGCATGTCCGTCGAGGACAGGTCGTGCTTCTCGTACCAGGTCGCCGCGGGCAGCACGATGTCGGAGAACAACGTCGAGGACGTCATCCTGAAGTCCAGCGTCAGCAGCAGGTCCAGCTTGCCCCGCGGCGCCTGCTCGTCGGGGCGCGGCAGGTTCGAGCGCGCGCCGAGCAGATGGTGCAGGAAGTACTCGTTGCCCTTGGCGCTCGACCCCAGCAGGTTGGAGCGCCAGAGCGTCAGCACCCGCGGCCAGTTGCGCGGGTCGTCCGGGTCCTCGGCCGCGTAGCGCAGGGTGCCGTTGGCGAGCTCCTCCTGGGCGTTCGCGACCGGGTCCGCCGCGTCGCCCAGCTCCAGCGGGTTGCGGTCGAAGGCGGGCGCCATCGGCATCCAGCCGTTCCTGACCGCGTCGGCCACCAGGTCGGCGGTGTGCCGGCCACGGAAGGCCCCGGGGCCGAGCGGGGAGCTCAGGTCGCCGGCGTCGAAGCGGTCGTAGCGCCACTGGTCGGTGTGCAGGTACCAGAACGGCGTGCCGGGCGTCTGCCGGGGCGGGCGCGACCAGTCCAGGCCGCCGGCCAGTTGCGCCCATCCGGTCTGCGGGCGGCACTTCTCCTGGCCCACGTAGTGCGCCCAGCCGCCGCCGTTGCGTCCCTGGCAGCCGGTCAGCATCAGCAGCGCCAGGAAGGCCCGGTAGATCGTGTCGCCGTGGAACCACTGGGTGGTCCCCGCGCCCAGGATGATCATGCAGCGGCCGCGGGTCTGCTCGGCCGTCGCGGCGAACTCCCTCACGATCTTGATCGCGCGCGCCGCCGGGACCTTGGTGATCGGCTCCTGCCAGGCCGGTGTGTACGGCTCCGACGCGTCGCCGTACCCGTGGGGCCAGCGGCCCGGCAGCCCGCGCCGGTGCACGCCGTACTGGGCCAGCATGAGGTCGAAGACGGTCGTGACCAGATGCCCGCCGATCCGCCTGGCCGGGACGCCGCGGGTCAGCGGGCCGCCGCCGTCGAAGCGGGGCAGCGCGATCTCCACGTTCTCCCCCGAACCCGCGCCGTACAACGTGAGCAGGGGTTCGGTGTCGAGCTTGAGGTTCCAGCGGCCCTTTCCCCGCTCGCCCCACCGGAAGCCGACCGAGCCGTTGGGCACGACCGGCTCGCCGTCCGCGCCCAGGAAGACGGTCTTCCACTCCGCCGACTCCTCCTGCGACCCCAGGTCGGCGGCGGTCAGAAACTTGTCCGGCACGTGGCGGCCGTCGCGTTCGGTCAGCGTGACGAGGAAGGGCAGGTCGGTGAACCGGCTGACGTACTCGGTGAAGTACGGCACCTGCCGTTCGACGAAGCACTCCCTCAGCAGCACGTGACCCATCGCCATGGCCAGCGCGCCGTCGGTGCCCGGGTTCACCGCCAGGAACTCGTCGGCGAACTTGGCCGCGTCGTTGTAGTCGGGGGCGACCACCACCACCTTCTGGCCCCGGTAGCGGGCCTCGGCCATCCAGTGGGCATCGGGCGTGCGGGTGACCGGGACGTTGGCGCCCCACAGCATCAGGTACGCGGCGTCCCACCAGTCGGCCGACTCGGGCACGTCGGTCTGGTCGCCGAAGACCTGGGGAGAGGCGACCGGCAGGTCGGCGTACCAGTCGTAGAAGCTGAGCATGGTCCCGCCGATCAGCGAGACGAAGCGGGCGCCGATCGCGTGACTGACCATGGACATGGCGGGGATGGGGGAGAAGCCGGCCACGCGGTCGGGGCCGTAGGTCTCGATGGTGTGGACGTGGGCGGCGGCGATCATCTCCGTGGCGAGGTCCCAGGTGATCCTGACGAGACCGCCTTGGCCGCGGGCGCGTTGGTAGGTCTCCCGCTTTTCCGGATTTGTCGTGATTTCGGCCCAGGCGGCTACCGGGTCGAGGCCGCTGCCGCGGGCTTCGCCGTACATCCTGACCAGGACGCCCCGCGCGTACGGGTAGCGGATCCGCGTCGGCGAGTAGGTGTACCAGGAGAAGGCGGCGCCGCGCGGGCAGCCGCGCGGCTCGTACTCGGGGCGGTCGGGGCCGACGCTCGGGTAGTCGGTCTGCTGGGTCTCCCAGGTGATGATGCCGTCCTTGACGTAGACCTTCCACGAGCACGAGCCCGTGCAGTTCACGCCGTGCGTCGAGCGGACCACCTTGTCGTGGCTCCACCGGTCGCGGTAGAAGGCGTCGCCCTCCCGGCCGCCGGACAGGTAGACGGTCCGCAGGTCCTGGCCCGTGACCGATCTGCGGAAGAACCGGCCGGTCTTCAGGAGGATGTCCTCCGCCTCACTCATACCCCCACTTCATCACACTCTGTAGCTACCTGTTACACAGGGTGTATGCGTGTGCGAAATCTTGTGCTGGCGACGGCGGCCTTCGCCATCACCTTTTGGGCGTGGAACCTCATCGGCCCGCTGTCCGGCAGCTACAGCAAGGCACTGCACCTGTCGCCGACCGAGACCTCCATGCTGGTCGCGATCCCCGTGCTGGTCGGGTCGCTGGGGCGGATCCCGGTCGGGATGCTGGCCGACAAGTTCGGCGGGCGGCTGATGTTCGCGATCATCTGCTTCATCTCGATCGTGCCGGTCGTGTTCGTGGGATGGTCGAACTCCTACGGCTCGCTGCTGTTGTGGGGGTTTCTGCTGGGCATCCCGGGCACCTCGTTCGCGATCGGGATCCCGTTCGTCAACTCCTGGTACGAGCCGGCGCGGCGCGGATTCGCCACCGGTGTGTTCGGGGCCGGGATGGGCGGCACCGCCTTGTCCGCATTTTTCACGCCACGGCTGGTCGAATCGCTGGGCCGTTCCACGACACACCTGATCATGGGCGCCGCGCTCGCCGTCATGGGCGTGATCATGCTGCTGGCCAGCCGCAACTCGCCCGCGTGGCAGCCCAGCACCGAGCCCGCGCTGCCCCGCATGAAGGACGCGATGAAGATCAAGGCCACCTGGCAGTGCGCCTTCCTGTACGCGGTCGCGTTCGGCGGTTTCGTCGCGTTCTCCACCTACCTGCCCACGCTGCTGCAGAACGTCTACGAGTTCGCCCAGACCGAGGCGGGCCTGCGTACCGCCGGGTTCTCCATCGCCGCCGTGATCGCCCGCCCGCTCGGGGGCATCTCCTCCGACCGGATCGGCCCGATCCGGGTGCTGACGATCTCCTTCGCCGGCGCCCTCGCCATGGCCGTCGTCCTCGCCTTCAAGCCGCCGCTGGAGATCCCCGCCGGGGTCAGCTTCGTGCTCATGGCCTTCTTCCTCGGCCTCGGCGCCGGCGGCGTCTTCGCGCTCGTCGCCAAGCTCGTCGAGGCCTCGCGGGTCGGCACCGTCACCGGCCTCGTGGGCGCCGCCGGAGGGCTCGGCGGATACTTCCCGCCACTGGTCATGGGCGCTGTCTACACCGCGACCGGCGCGTACACGATCGGCTATCTGCTCCTCGCGCTGACCGCCCTGGCGGCCCTGCTCTACACCCTCCGGGGGTTCAGAAAATGATTTGCCTGGTCAGGGTGGCTTTGACAGCCTAGTCAGGCTATGCGCTCCCTGCCTGAAGCCGATCCCGGCACCCCTGACATACGCACGCCCTTCCGCTACCTGCTGTGGAACGCGCTGCGGCAGAAAACCGCGCTCGCGATCGGCATCGGCTTCGCCACCCTCTGGTGGCTGGGACAAGCGCTCGTCCCCGCGGTCCTCGGCAAGGGCGTCGACGCCGTCACCGCCAAGGACACCCGCGCGCTGCTGATCTGGTCGGCCGTGATGCTCGGGCTGGGCCTGCTGCAGGCGTTCGCCGGCATCATGCGCCACCGCTTCGCCGTCTACAACTGGCTTGCCGCCGCGTACCGTACCGTCCAGCTCACCACCCGCCACGCCACCCGTCTCGGCGCCACGCTCCCCAAGCGGCTGTCGACCGGCGAGGTCATCAGCGTCGGCAACTCCGACATCGCGCACATCGGCAGCTCGATGGACATCCTGCTGCGCGGCACCGGCTCGGTCGTGGCGATCGTCACCGTCACGATCTACCTCATCTCCACCTCCCTGCCGCTCGGCCTGCTCGTGCTCTTCGGTGTCCCGCTCATGGCCGTCGCCGTCGGCCCGCTGCTCAAGCCGCTGCACAAGCGCCAGAAGGCCCACCGCGACCTGCAGGGCGAGCTGTCCACGCGCTCGGCCGACATCGTCTCCGGCCTGCGCGTCCTGCGCGGCATCGGCGGCGAGCAGGTCTTCTCCGGGCGCTACCAGGAGGAGTCGCAGCGCGTACGCCACGCCGGCGTCCGCGTGGCCGGCATCGAGTCGCTGCTCGAAGGCGCCCAGATCCTCCTGCCCGGCGTGCTCATCGCCGTCGTCACCGGCATCGGCGCCTCCTTCGCGCTCGGCGGCCAGATCACCGCGGGACAGCTCGTCGCCTTCTACGGCTACGCCGTCTTCCTCATCGGCCCCATGCGCACCCTCACCGAGGCCGCCGACAAGCTGACCAAGGGCCACGTGGCCGCGCGCCGCGTGGTCCGGATCCTGTCGATGGAGCCCGAGGTCGGCGGCGGCACCGGCGCCTCGGAAGGCGGCGTCCTGCGCGACTCCTACAGCGGTGTCACGCTCCAGCCCGGCACCATGACCGCGCTGGCCGCCCCCACGCCCGAGCAGGCCATCGAGGTCGCCGACCGCCTCGGCCGCTACACCCACGGCGACGTCACCTTCGGCGGCGTCGACCTGGCCGAGCTGCCGATCCCCGAGGTCCGCGAGCGCATCCTGGTCGCCGACAACGCCGCCCGCCTGTTCTCCGGCCGCCTGCGCGACGAGCTCGACGTACGCGGACACGCCTCCATCGACGAGGTACGCCACGCGCTGCGGACCGCCTGCGCCGAGGACATCGTGGACGCGCTGCCCGAAGGCCTCGACACCGTGGTCGCCGAGAGCGGCCGCGAGTTCTCCGGCGGCCAGCAGCAGCGGCTGCGCCTGGCCCGCGCCCTGGTGGCCGACCCCGAGGTGCTCATCCTCGTCGAGCCCACCAGCGCCGTCGACGCCCACAGCGAGGCCCGCATCGCCGAGCGGCTCGCCAAGGCGCGCGCCGGCAAGACCACGCTGATCTGCACCACCAGCCCGCTCGTGCTCGACCGCACCGAGCACGTCGTCTACCTGGAGGACGGGCGCGTCCACGCCGAAGGCCCGCACCGCGAGCTGCTCGCCACGTCCAGCGCCTACTCGGCGACCGTCACGAGAGGAGAGGACTGACATGGCTGCGGAGCGAACCCGACGCAGCGAACGGAGTGGAGGGCCGAGGTACGAGGCACTCCGCGGAGTGAGTGAGGAGCGGTGAGCGACAAATGAGCAGAGAGATCCTGCCGGTCGCCGACCAGAAGCAGGTCCGTGCCTACGCCCGCCGGCTGACGCTCAAATATCCGCGCCAGCTCTCCGTCGCGCTCGCGCTGCACGGGCTGGCCGCCGTGTCGGGCCTGGCCGTGCCGTGGCAGCTCGGCACCCTGGTCCAGGACGTACAGGACGGCGCCCCGGTCAACGTGTGGCTCGTCGGCCTGGCGATCGGCGGCTTCCTGCTCATGCAGGCGTTGCTGGTACGTTTCGCCGTGCTCGCCTCCTCCCGGCTGGGCGAGCGGGTGCTGGCCGAACTGCGCGAAGAGTTCGTCGACCGGGTGCTCGGGCTGCCGCTCTCCACCGTCGAGCGGGCGGGCTCCGGTGACCTGATCACCCGTACGTCACGGGACGTCGACTCGCTGTCCAGGACGGTGCGGCACGCCGTACCGGAGACACTGATCGCGGTCGTCACCTTCACCATCACCGTCGGCGCGCTGCTGCTGGTCAGCCCGCTGCTCACGCTGCCCATGCTGATCGCCGCGCCCATCCTGTGGATCGCCACCCGCTGGTACCTGCGCCGGGCGCGCGACGGCTACCTGCGCGAGAACGCGGCCTACGCCGACATGACCGAGGGCCTGGCCGAGACCGTGGAAGGCGCCCGTGCCGTGGAGGCCCTGGGCCTGCAGCGCCGGCGCGCCGACCGTACCGACCGGGACATCACCGCCTCCTACGCCGCCGAGCGCTACACCCTCGGGCTGCGCACGGTCTGGTTCCCCGCCGTGGAGCTCGGCTACGTGCTGCCCGTCGTCATCAGCCTGCTGATCGGCGGCCTGTTCTACATCAACGACTGGGTCACGCTCGCCCAGGTCACCGCCGCCACCCTCTACGCGCAGCAGCTCATCGACCCGCTCGACCGCTTCCTCATGTGGATCGACGAGCTCCAGGTCGGCGGCGCCGCCATGTCCCGCCTGCTGGGCGTGGCGAACGTGCCCGACGACCGCACCGCCACCGGCGCCCGGCCATCCGGCGAACACCTGGAGGCCGACGACGTCCGCTACGCCTACCGGCCCGGCCGGGACGTCCTGCACGGCGTCTCGCTGACCGTCGCGCCCGGCGAACGCCTGGCCATGGTCGGCCCGTCCGGCGCGGGCAAGTCCACGCTCGGCAGGTTGCTGGCCGGCATCCACGGCCCGCGTACCGGCGCCGTGACCGTCGGCGACGTCCCCCTGGTCGACCTCCCCCTGGACGACCTGCGCGGCCACGTCGCCCTCGTCACCCAGGAACACCACGTCTTCAAGGGCACGCTGCGCGACAACCTGCTCATCGCCCGTCCCGACGCCACCGACGACCGGGTACGGCAGGCGCTGGCGGCCGTCGACGCCCTCGACTGGGCGCTGGCCCTGGACGACGGCCTCGACACGGAAGTCGGCTCGGGCGGCCTGGCCATCTCCCCGGCGCAGGCCCAGCAACTCGCGCTGGCCCGCCTCGTGCTGGCCGACCCGCACACGCTCGTACTCGACGAGGCGACCTCCCTCATCGACCCGCGAGCGGCCAGGAACCTGGAACGCTCGCTGGCCGCCGTCCTGGAGGGCCGGACGGTCATCGCCATCGCCCACCGCCTGTACACGGCCCACGACGCCGACCGGGTCGCCGTGGTGGAGGATGGGACGATCAGTGAGCTGGGCAGCCACGACGAGCTGGTGGCTCAGGGCGGCTCTTACGCCGCCTTGTGGTCCAGCTGGCACGGCACCCCCGCCCCCCACTAACTCCCCCCACCCCCAACCCCCACCTCGGCCGTCCCGTCACACCGCGAGGGGGTGGTGTCCGACAGGGGTGAGCCCCGCTCCGGGTTCCGGAGCGGGGCTTGGGTGGTGGCCGCAGACGCCGGGCCGTACACGCTGATGGGTCAGGTGCGGTCGCGCAGGCGGTAGGCGACCGTGGAGACCCAGGCCAGTGCGAGCGACACCCCGATCGCCAGGGTGAGCGAGCCCATCCGGCCGCCGCTCATCGCCCAGCCGTTGCCCAGGATGACGGCCACGCCGGCCGCCCGGGAGACGATCGCGGAGGTGCGGTCGCCGGTGCGGGTGAAGCGGCGGCCCAGGACGAAGCCGGCGGCGGCCAGCGCGAAGAAGGTGATCGATCCGGCCGCCATGTGGGCGATCGCGTGCCAGCTCATCCCGGCCGGGGGGCCCGCCGGGGTGCCGACCGGGAAGCCGTCGCCGGCGTCCATGGGGAAGGCTCCGGCGGCGATCATCCCGATGCCGACGATGCGGATCAGGCGGGGTGTCCAGACGCCACCCGGCCGGCCGTGCAGCGCGCGCCGCAGGCCGGTCGCGCCGGCGATGAACAGCACGCCGACGGTGACGAAGGTGGCGATCTGGATCCAGCCGAGTTCGCCGGTGGCCAGCTGGCTGAGGGGGTGGCGGGTGAGGTCGAAGCCCGCGCGGGTGAACGCCTGGGCCAGGGAGACCACCACCCAGACCGGCGCGGCGAGCGCGGCGGCGGCCAGCAGCGTACGGGTGGTGACGGGGCCGGTGACGGTGGTGGTGGTCATGTCTCTGGTCCTTTCGGTGTCTTCTGCCTACGCGTCGCCCGGGGCATGTGACAGGGAACGCTAAGGTGTGCGGCATGAGGTTTTTGCTGACGACCGTGGGCCAGCCGAGGGCTGATGAGACGCTTCAGATGGAGATGGGCAAGTTCATCCAGGAGCTGACGGAGGCGGGCGCTCTGATCGCCACCGGCGGCATGGAGCTGGGCGGCACCCTGATCAAGTCGATCGGCGGCGAGATCACCGTCATGGACGGTCCGTTCACCGAGGCCAAGGAGATGGCGGGCGGATTCGCGCTGATCGAGGTCGGCTCCCGGGAGGAGGCGCTGGAGCTCTCCCGGCGCTTCTTCGCGATCATCGGGGATGGTGAGGGCAGGATGCAGCTGATCTACGGGTGACGGCCGCAGCCGCGGTCAGCGACGTCTGGAAGGCCGAGTCCGCGCGGATCATCGCCGGCCTGACGCGGATGGTCCGGGACGTCGGCCTGGCCGAGGAACTCGCCCAAGACGCACTGGTCGCCGCCTTGGAGCAGTGGCCGGACCAGGGCGTACCCGACAATCCCGGGGCTTGGCTCATGACGGCCGCCAAGCGGCGCGCCGTCGACCACCTGCGGCGCGTCGAACGGCAGGAGCGCAAACACGCCGAGATCGCCCGCACACTGGAGCAGGAGGCCGGCCGGGACGCCGAACCCGGCGGGGAAGCCGGGGCCGGTTGGGACGCCGAGCGCGGCGAGGGAGCCAGAGCTGGTTGGGACGCCGAGCTCGACGGGAACGCCGGGGCCGGTCGCGACGCTGAGCCCGTCGGGGCCGGTCGCGGCGCGGGGCTGTCCGGGGCGTTGGGGCTGGACGATGATGTTCTGCGCCTGATGTTCATTTCGAGCCATCCGGTCCTGCCCACCGAGGAACGGGCCGCGCTGACCCTGCGCCTGCTCGGCGGCCTGACCTCCCAGGAGATCGCGCGCGCCTTCCTCGTCCCCGAGCAGACCGTCGCCCAGCGCATCGCCAAGGCCAAGCGCACGCTGGCCGACGAGCAGATCCCCTTCGAACTCCCGCCCGGCCCCGAACTCGCCACCCGCCTGGCCTCCGTCCTGGAGGTCCTCTACCTGATCTTCAACGAGGGCTACTCCGCCACGGCCGGCGACGACCTGACCCGCCCCGCCCTCGCCCTGGAAGCCCTCCGCCTGGGACGCCTGCTGGCCGGTCTGGCCCCCGGCGAGGCCGAGGTGCACGGTCTCGTCGCGCTGATGGAGATCCAGCAGTCGCGCTCCGCCGCCCGCACCGGCCCGTCCGGCGAACCCGTCCAGCTCCACGAGCAGGACCGCGGCCTCTGGGACCGGGACCTGATCAATCGCGGCTTCGCCTCGATGCTGCGCGCCCGCCAGTCCGGCGGCCCCCTGGGTCCCTACGTCCTCCAGGCCGCCATCGCCGTCTCCCACGCCCAGGCCGAGAGCGCCGCCGAGACCAACTGGCCCCAGATCGCCGCGCTGTACGGGGCATTGGTCCGCTTGATGCCGTCTCCGGTCGTCCAGCTCAACCGCGCCGTGGCGGTGGGCATGGCCGAGGGGCCGGAGGCGGGGCTGGCCCTGATCGACGAGTTGACCAGGGACCCGGCCCTGAAGGACTACCACCCGCTGTCGGTGGTGCATGGCGATCTGCTGGCCCGGTTGGGGCGGCACGAGGAGGCCGGCACCCAGTTCGAACGCGCCGCCGCCCTGACCCGCAACGCCGCCGAACGCACCTTCCTCCTCAACCGCGCCACCACCGAACACCCGCCCACCACCAGCCAGCCCACCGCCCGCCACCCCGAGACCCTCGGGCCACACCCCGCGCCCGCGCCGCACGGTGCCACAGCGCCCGACGCTCCTGCGCCACACCCTTCCCCTGCGACCGCGACCGAGACCGCCCCCGCCCCCGCCCCCGCGACCGAGACCGTCACCGCCCCCGCCCCCGCCCCCGCCCCCGCGACCGAGACCGTCACCGCCCCCGCGACCGAGACCGCCCCCGCCTCCGCCCCCGCGACCGAGACCGAGGCAGTGCCTGGCGACACGACTAGGCCGCACGGTGTCACTGCGCCCGACACCGCCGCCGCCCCCCAAGCTCTGCCCCGACCGGACAGCACCACCCCACCCCAACGGGACCGCACCACCCCACCCCGACCGGACAGCACCAGCGCGCCCGTCGCCCTGCCGCGACCTGGCAGCCCTGCCACCCCCCACGTCCCGTCCGGGGTTGGCTCGGACCCGGTTGGAGGTGTGGCCAGGACGTTGGGGGAGTCGGTGGAGGGGTTTCTGGCGCGGGGGGATCTGGGGGCCGAGACGTTGCGGTCCTATGGGCAGACGTTACGCAGGCTCCGGCTGGACCTGGGGCCTCGCACGCCGCTGGGTGCGGTGGACGCCGCGAAGGTGGCCAGGGTGTTCGCGCTCGCCTGGGGTACGGCCGCGCCCAAAACCTGGAACCGGCACCGCGCCGCCGTACGCTCATTCTCGGCATGGGCCGCCATCCACGACCTCTCCACCGACCTGGAACGCAGGACGGAGAGCCGCGAACGGCGCCCAGCCCTGGACGGCCCCGGCCTGGAGGCCCTCTGGCGCCACCCGTCCCTGCGCGAGCGGACCCTGTGGCGCCTCATCCACGAGTCCGGCGCCGGCGCGAAGACCGTGCTGTCACTCAACGTCGAGGACCTGGACCTGGAAGCGCGCCGCGCTCGCGTGGGTCCGACGTGGATCACCTGGGGGTACGGCACCGCCGAACTCCTGCCCGTCCTGCTGGCAGGCCGTTCGAGGGGCCCGGTCTTCCTGGCCGACCGCAGACCCGCGCCGGCCCGCAGGCCGAAGCCCGCCGACCTGTGCCCGGAGACGGGCCGGGGCCGCCTGTCGTACGAGCGTTCGGAGTATCTGTTCAAGCAGGCCTCCGGCGGCTTCACACTTCATCAACTGAAAGTATGGAATAGAGCGTTCCGTTCTGATAGAGTAGAGTCATCGAACGAAAGCGAAAGGAACCCCCCATGACCGAGTGGAACATCCTCACCCAGGCCCACGCCGCCCTCCGCCAGGCAGTCGCCGGCGTCCCCGACAACGGCTGGCAGCTCCCCACCCCCTGCGCGGACTGGAACGTCACCCAGGTCCTCCAGCACGCCTCCGGCGACCAGCTGGGTTACGCCAGCTCCCTCACCGGCGGCCCCCACCCCGAGGATGACCCGTTCGCCCCCTCCGGCAGGCTGTCGGCCTCGGTGGCGGACACCCTGGAGCCCGCCCTGGAAGCCGCCGAGCAGGCCTGGTCCGAAGTGGCCGAGAACGCGGTGGACGTCCCCGTCCCGCTCCCGCCCTTCAAACTCCCCGCCCCGGTGGCCGTGGGCGCCTGCGCGCTGGACGCCGCAGTACACGCCTGGGACATCGCCATGGCCACCGGCCGCCCCTCCCCGCTGACCGCCGACCTGGCCCGCGACCTCCTCCCCGTAGCCCACCAGATCGTCGAAGGCCCCCGCGCGTACGGCATGTACGCCGCCGCCCTGGACGCCGAGGCCAACGACGACGCCGTGGCCACCCTCCTCCGCTACCTCGGCCGCAACCCCGCCTGGACCCCCACCCCCTGACCCCCCACCCCCAAGGCCGGAGAACCCCAAGTCCGGGGAACCCTAAGTCCGGGGAACCCTAGGTCCGGGGAACCCTAGGTCCGGGGAACCGAGGCCGCCCCGAAGCCAACGCCCGAGCAGCCGCGCGGCGAGGAACGGCGGGGGCGGGAGCCCGCGGGGCCCGGGACCGCAGGCGGCGGGACCGCAGGCGGCGGGAGGGGGAACCCGGGCCGGGAGAGGGAACCGCGGGCCGGGAGGGGCAACCGCGGGCCGGGAGGGGCAACCGCGGGCCGGGAGGCCAGCGGGGACGGTGAACCGGGGGGGAGGATAGATCTGCGGGGGCCGAGGAACTGCCGAGACGGGTCAGAGCCCTGCGTCCGCCGTCGGCCATCGTCGGAACCTCGCGGGGTCAGCGCCCAGCGGGTCGGCCTCCTGCGCGTGAGTGTCTCGCGGGCCAGCACTCCAGCCCTCCGCGGACCGGCCATCCAGCGGGGAGAGCCGAGGCCGGGGCACTAGTGCGCCAGCCCTCTTCGGGTCGGCCATCCCGCGGGGCGGCGCCCCGGCCAGGGCTTCAGAGCGTCGGCCCTCTGCGGGTCAACCCTCTGCGCGTCGGCCCCCTGCGGGGAAGGCCCTTGCGGGGCCGCCATCCTTCGGGCTGGCACCCCACGGGGCCGCCCCCTCGGGCTGGGTTCCCTTCGGGCCGCCCCCTCGGGCTGGGCTCCCCTCGGGCTGGGTTCCCTTCGGGCCGCCCCCTCGGGCTGGGCTCACCTCGGGCTGGGCTCCCTTCGGGCCACCCCTCGGGCTGGCACCCTCGGGCTGGTACCCCTCGCGCCGCTTCCTTTGGGCTGGCCTGCCTCGGGTCAGGCTCTGGTGGGTCTGGGTTTCGGTGGGTGAAGCCCCGGCGGGCCGGCGTCGCGTGGTCAGGGGCTCAGCACTTGGTGTCCGGCTGGGTGGGGAGTTTGGCTTCGGTGAGGTAGCGGTCGATGTGGTCTCGGGCGCAGGCGCTGGACAGGTACAGCGTGTGCCCAGGCCCCTCGTGCCGGACCACCGCGCTCCCCGGCACCTGGTCCACCACTCGCTTCACCGCGTCCGACTCGCCCCAAGCCCCGCTCCCCAGCAGCGGAGGCAGGCCCTTGGGCAGCGGCTTGGGGGGATTGGTCACGCCGGCCGGCCAGCCCACGCAGCCCAGTGTGCCGCTGGCCAGGGTGCCCGCGGTGCCCGTGTTGGGTGCCACCTTGCGCAGCCGGCGCAGGCTCGCCTCCATCTCGGCCCGGTCGGCGAAGCGGGGCCAGTCCGTGCACTCGGTGACGCCGGTGGATTGGTCCGGGTAGCGCAGGCCGCGCCCGGGGACGAAGCCGGAAGCGTCGCCTGCCACCGCGGACCTGATGGCGGCCGACACGGCGGGGAAGGTGCTGGGGCCGCCCGCACGGACCATGCCCAGCATCAGGTCCTGAAGGTCGGTGCCGTTGTAGGCGACTCCGGGCGCCTTCCTGGCCGGGATCGGCCTGCGGTTGGCCGCCGCGACCAGAGCGCGCCATTCGCGGGCGGAGCCCGCGCCTTTCCAGGTGAAGTAGCGGCCCGCGAAGGTCTCGTTGGTTCTGGCCATCGCGTCCATCTCGGCGGGCCAGTCGGCGGCGCTGTGGTTCCAGGTGCCGTCCAGGGCGATGGTCCTGACCTTGTCGGGGAACAGCCTGGCGTAGTCCTGGCCGTAGAAGCCCGCGTATGAGGCGCCGTAGTAGTTGAGGCGGCTCTCGCCCAGGGCCTTTCTGATGGCCTCCATGTCGCGGGCCTGGTCGGCGGAGCTCATGTTGGCGAACAACTCGGGGTCCTTGCCGCGGCACGGCTCGGCGTAGCCCCTGTTGGTGTCGTGCAGGCGGCCGAACTCCGCGTCGTCCCCGGGGAAGGCGGCGATCGGGATCCTGGTCCACGTGCAGGGCAGGCCGGTGCTGAGGCCCCTGAACTGCTCGCCGTAGCCGCGGGTGTCCCAGGTGACGAGGTGCATGCGCTTGCGCAGGTTCGCCCAGGTGGCGGCGGTCTGCTGGGTCAGGGCGATGCCGGGCCCGCCCGGCCCGCCGTACGCGATCAGGGCGGAGCCCTCGGCCCGCCCCGTCGACTTGAGGCGGCCCAGCTTCAGGGTGATGGTGCGCCCGGCGGGTTTGCTCCAGTCGACGGGCACCTTGAGGTCGGCGCACTCCATGCCGACCTTGTCGCCGGGGCAGGGGCTCCAGGTGAGGTCGTCGGCGGGCGTGGGGGTGACCGTCAGCGCCAGTGTCAGGGCGAGGGATGTCCACATGGCGTCAAGGATCGTGGGGGAGGGGCGGAGGGCGCGTCGGACCACGGTCTGGTGTTGGCAGGCCGTGGTCCGACCCAGGTATGTCAGCCCACGGTACGGCGCAGCGCCTCTCCGGTCAGCGAACCGGCGAATCCGAGCAGCTCGGCGGGGGTGCCCTCGAAGACGATCTCGCCGCCGTCCTTGCCTCCGTCGGGCCCCAGATCGATGATCCAGTCGGCGTGCATGATCACGTCGAGGTTGTGCTCGATGACCACGACCGTGTTGCCCTGGTCGACCAGCCGGTTCATCAGCGCCAGCAGCGTGCCGACGTCGGACATGTGCAGGCCGGTGGTCGGCTCGTCGAGCACGTACACGCCGCCGGTGCGCTGAAGCTGCGTCGCCAGCTTGATGCGCTGCCGTTCGCCGCCGGACAGGCTGCTCAGCGACTGGCCGAGCGACAGGTACTCCAGGCCGACGTCGATCAGCCCCTGCAGCTTGGGCCGCACCGCCTTCTCGGTGAAGAACTCCACCGCCTCCTCCGCCGCCATCTCCAGCACGTCCGCGATGGACCTGCCCCGCAGCTCGTGCGCCAGCACCGACTCCTTGAACCGGCGGCCGTCGCACGTGTCGCAGTGGGTGGTGACCGGGTCCATGTAGGCGACCTCGGTGATGATGACGCCCTTGCCCTGGCAGCCCTCGCAGGCGCCGTCGGAGTTGAAGCTGAACAGGCCCGGCGCCACGCCGTTGGCCTTGGCGAACAGCGAGCGGATCGTGTCCATGACGCCGATGTAGGTGGACGGGGTGGAGCGGGTGGAGGCGCCGATCGCCGACTGGTCGACGAAGACCGACTCGGGATAGGTGGTCATGAACACGTCGGCGATCAGGCTGGACTTGCCCGAGCCCGCCACGCCGGTGACCGCGGTGAGCACCCCGGTCGGCACGCTGACCGAGACGTTCTTGAGGTTGTGCAGGTCGGCGCCCTCGATCGGCAGCTTGCCGTCGGGCGTCCTGACCTCCGTCTTGAGCGTGCCCGTGGCGCGCAGCCCCGCGCCGGTGCGGGTGTCGGCTCGGCGCAGCTCCTCGACGGTGCCCTCGAAGACGATCGTGCCGCCGTGGGCGCCGGCGCCGGGACCGACGTCGACCACGTGGTCGGCCACCGCGATCACGTCGGGGTCGTGCTCGACCACCAGCACGGTGTTGCCCTGGTCGCGCAGCGCGGCCAGCAGCGTGTTAAGCCGGCCCACGTCGCGCGGGTGCAGTCCGGTGCTCGGCTCGTCGAAGATGTAGGTGACGCCGATCAGCGTGCTGCCGAGGTGCTTGACCAGCTTGAGCCGCTGGCCCTCGCCGCCCGACAGCGTGGCCGTGGCCCGGTCGAGGCTGAGGTAGCCGAGTCCGATGCCGGCCACCCGCTCCAGCGCGACCCGCGCCCCGTCGGCCAGCGGGGTGCCCAGCCCGGCCAGCTCCTCGATGAGGTCGGTGATCTGCATGGCCGCGTAGTCGGCGATGTTTCTGCCGTTGACGCGCGGGGCGAGCGCCTCGGGGCTGAGCCTGGCGCCGTGGCAGAGCGTGCAGACGCCCTCGGTGATGAACGGCTTGATCTGCTCGCGCGTCTTCTCGCTGGTCTCACGCTTGAGCTTCGTACGCACGAAGTTGTCGAGCAGCCCCTCGTAGGTCATGTTGAACATGCCCCCGACCGAGACCTTGCCCGAGCCGTGCAGGAACGCGTGCTCCTCCTCCGGCGAGTAGTCCTTGACCGGTTTGTCCGGGTCGAGCGGCTCATGCTTGGCGTACACCTGCCAGGCGGCGCTGCCGACCTTGTAACCCGGCAGCAGGATCGCGCCCTCGTTGAGTGACTTCTCGCGGTCGACCATCATCTCCAGGATCGGCTGCACCGACCGGCCGATGCCATCGCATTCCGGGCACATGCCCTTGGGGTCGTTGAAGGAGAAGAGGTTGACCGGCAGCCCGCTCTCGCGTGAGAACAGGCCGCGGATCATCGGCATGATGTCGGTCATGGTGCCGACGGTGGAGCGGGCGTTGCCGCTGACCGGCTTCTGGTCGACGATGACGGGCGTGGTCAGCCCGCTGATGGCGTCGGCGTGCGGCCGCTCGTACTTGGGCAGCTGGTTGCGGATGAACCAGCTGAAGGTCCCGTAGAGCTGGCGCTGCGCCTCGACCGCGACGGTGTCGAAGACGATCGACGACTTTCCGGAGCCTGAGACACCGGTGAACACGGTGATTTTGTTCTTGGGGATCTCCAGGGAGACATCCTTGAGGTTGTGCTCCCTGGCCCCGACAATCGTGATGTTTTCGCGCACCGGCGCAGCTTAGCCACCGGCACCGACAGGTTCAGACCTCCAGCGCCCGCTTCAGGAAGTCCACCTGGAGCAGCAGGAGGTTCTCGGCCACGACCTCCTGCGGGGTCATGTGCGTGACGCCCGACAGCGGCAGCACGCTGTGCTGGCGGCCCGCGGCGAGCAGGGCGGACGACAGCCGGAGCGTGTGCGCCGCCACCACGTTGTCGTCGGCCAGGCCGTGGATCAGCAGCAGCGGGCGCTCCAGCTTGGCGGCGTCGCCGAACAGCGAGGACTGGTCGTAGACCTGCGGCCGCTCGTCCGGGTGGCCGAGGTAGCGCTCGGTGTAGCAAGTGTCGTAGAGCCGCCAGTCGGTCACCGGTGCCCCGGCGATCGCCGCGTGGAAGACGTCGGGACGGCGCAGGACGGCCAGCGCCGCCAGGTAGCCGCCGAACGACCAGCCCCTGATCGCCACCTTGGTCAGGTCGAGGTCGCCCGAGTACTGCTCGGCCACGCCTTGCAGGGCGTCGATCTGGTCCTCAAGCACCGGTCCCGCCAGGTCGTCGAGCACGGCCCGCTCGAAGGCGGGGCCGCGGCCGGGAGTGCCGCGGCCGTCGGCCACGACGACCGCGAAGCCCTGCTCGGCGAACCACTGGCTGCCCAGATAGGCGTTGTGGCTCGACAGCACCCGCTGAGCGTGCGGCCCGCCGTACGGATCCATGAGGACGGGCAGCTTGCCGGAACCCGGCTCGTACCACGAGGGCAGCACCACCGCGGTGGACAGCTCGCGCCGGCCGGAACGGCCGAGTGAGACGCGCAGGTCGAGGCCGGGGCGCTCGGCCAGCGACGCGATCGGGATCGCCATGCCGTCGCGCCTGACGACGGTGGTCGAGACGCCCTCGCTGTCGAGGGTCTGCTCGCTCAGCACGCCCACGCCGCCGGACATGCGGCCGGAGAAGACGCCGGAGCGGGTGGAGACGGGCAGCAGGGAGGTGCCGTCCCAGGTCCAGAGCTGGATCTCGCTGGGGTCGCCGCCGCTGGCGCGGAACAGGACGCTGTCGTGGTCGACGTCGAGGACCTCGCGCACCTGCAGGGTGGGCGGGGTGACGGCCCGGTCGCCGACGAACAGGCGGTTGCCGCCGTCCCGCGCGGCGACCCAGACCAGCGAGCCGTCGTCGAGGTGGGCGGGGACGCCGCCGAAGACGTCCACCCACGCCGGGTCGGTGTCCTCGCGCACGAGCGCCGAGGCGCCGGTCAGCGGGTCGACGGAGAACAGCCGCAGCGCCTTCTGGTCGCGCGGCATGGTCACGATCGACAGCGCGTGGGAGTCCCAGGAGGCGGCGGCCAGGTACTCGTCCTCGAACGGCACCGCCACGCGCGAGCCGTCCAGGCCCAGGACGAACAGCTCGACCCGGGCGTTCGGCGTGCCGGCCGCGGGATAACGCTGAGGTACGGCCGGCCGGTCGGGATTGGCGGGATCGGCGATGAACCACTCCTGCACCGGCGCCTCGTCGGCCCGCTCCACCAGCAGCTTGACACCGGTGGGAGCCCACCAGTAGCCGCGCATCCTGTCCATCTCCTCGGCGGCGATGAACTCGGCCAGCCCGTAGGTAACGGTCTCCGACTCCGGCGCGGCCAGCACGCGGTCACGGCCGGAGGCCAGGTCGTGCACGTGGAGCGCGCCGCCGGTGACGTAGGCGACACTGCGCCCGTCGGGGGCGAGGCGGGGGTCGATGACGCCACCCGCGGTCTCGATCACGCGGGTGCGGCCGGTGGCCACGTCGGTCAGATACAGGCCGCCGGACAGCGCGAACGCGACCAGCGCGGCCTCAGCGTCGGCGGAGTAGGCGACCACGCCGCCCGCCTGCTCGCGGCTGCGCTCGCGGCGCGCCTTCTCCTCCGGCGGGAGGTTCTCCTCGCCGGCGAGGAGAGCGTCGGCGAGCTTGCGCGGGTCGACGACCAGGCGCTCGACGTGGGTCTCGGTGTCGAGCTCCCACAGGCACGTGACCGGGTCGACACCCGACTGGGTACGCAGGAAGAGCACCCGCCCACCGTCGGGAGAGATCGTGAAGCCCCTCGGCACTCCAAGGGTGAATCGTCGGGTCCGTGCGGACATGCGCGGGTAACTCTCACTCATGGCCTCAATCCTGCCAGCAAGGTGCCTTTGGTTAGGCTCGGGGACATGACTGATCGGCGGCTGCTGCTCGTGCACGCGCACCCGGACGACGAGACGATCAACACCGGGGCCACGATGGCGCGTTACGTGGCGGAGGGCGCGCACGTCACGCTGGTGACCTGCACGCTGGGCGAGGAGGGCGAGGTGATCCCGCCGGAGCTGGCCCACCTGGAGGGCGACCCCGAACTGGGCGAGTACCGCGCGAAGGAGCTGGTCCGGGCGCTCAGGGCGCTGGGCGTGGACGACCACCGCTACCTCGGCTACCGCGACTCGGGCATGATGGGCGCCGCCTCCAACGACGACGTGTCCGCCTTCTGGGGCGCCGACGTGGACGAGGCCGCGGCCAGGCTGGTCACGGTGATCCGCGAGGTACGCCCGCAGGTCCTGGTCACCTACGACGCCAACGGCTACTACGGCCACCCCGACCACATCCAGGCCCACCGCGTCTCGGCACGGGCGTTCGACCTGGCCGCCGACCCCGCCTTCCGCCCCGGGGACGGCGAGCCGTGGCAGGTGGCCAAGTTCTACTTCACCGCCACCGCCAGGTCGGTGATGCGCAGGGACGCCGAGGCGCTGGCGGACTCCGGCACCGGCTTCCTCGTCGAGGACCCCGGCGACCTGCCGTTCGGCAGCGCGGACGACGAGATCACGACCGAGGTCGACGCCCGGCCCTGGCTGGTCGGCAAACTGGACGCCATGCGCGCCCACGCCACCCAGATCACCGTGAAGGCGCCGTTCTTCGCGCTGTCCAACAACATCGGCCAGCGGGCGTCCGGGGTGGAGCACTTCATCCTGTACCGCGGCGCCATGGGCAAGGCGATCCCGGGGGCTCCGGTCGAGGCGGGCGGGATCGGCGAGCCGCACACCCGCGAGAACGACCTGTTCTCCGGCATCCACTAACCTCGTTCGCCATGGAGCAGTCGGCGCTTGGCGGCGCGGCCTACGGCATGTTGCTGGTGCTGGGCCTCGCGATGGGCCTGGTCGGCGGGTTCACCCATGCCTGGCATCTCGGGCAGATCCCGATCGCGGCGGTCGTGTGGGTGCTGCTGTTGTTCGGCACCTGCTGGGGCGCGGGCCGTCTGATGCGCTCCAAGCTCGGCGCCGGGCTGGTCGCCGTCGGCTGGCTGCTGGTGTCGATGGCGTTCTCGCTCAAGTGGGCGGCGGGCGACCTCGTGATCGCCGGCGACCTCGCGGGCTATCTCTACCTGTACGGCGGAGCCGTCGCGGTGGTCGTGGCCTTCCTGCTGGCGCCCTCCTCGCCCGCCTCGGGATCGTGGCTCCTCCACGGTCAGCAGCCCAAGGACCCGACGACCTGAGGACGTGAAACGAGGGGGCAGCCGGTCTGCGGGCGGCTGCCCCCTCGAGATCCTCGCTGCTTCTACTGGGCGGGGGCGGTCGGGTCGGGGGTGTCCTCCGGCGGCTCGGTCTCCTCGGGAGGAGCGGTGTCCGTCGGGGTGGGCTCGGCCGGCGCGGGGCAGGTCGGCACGCCGGTGTCGGTCGGTGTCGGGGTTCCGGGGTCGGTGGCCGTGGGCGTGCCCGTGCCGGTGGGCGTGGGTGTGCCGGGGTCGGTCACGGTCGGCGTCACGGTGGGGGTGGGCGTCGGGGTCGGAGTGCCGGCGGCCAGGGGCGAAGGCGTGTCAGTGGCCGTGGGCGTGCCCGTCGGCGTCGGGGTGCCCGGGTCGGTCGCCGTGGGCGTGACCGTGGGCTCGGGCGGCGCGGGCTGACAGGTGAACGTCACCGTCACCGTCTCGGCGGGCGGCGCGGGGGCCTGCTCGGTGACCGTCACGGTCTCCGTCGCCGTCTGGGTCACGGTGACCGTTTCGGCGGGTGCCGTCGCGGTGACCGTCGTGGTGGCGCCGCCGGTCGGCGTCGCGGTGACGGTCTTCGTCGGCCACGGCAGCGTCTTCAGGCTGACCGTGGGCTTGCCCTTCTTCTTGAAGGAGCCCTTGCCGAGCTTCTTGGTGGTCTTGCCCGCCCCGGTCGTCACGGGGAGCTGGGCGGTCGCCGTCCTGCATTTCTTGGCCTTGCACACGCGCTGCTTGACGGTGAACCTGGCGGCTCCGTCGTAGCGGACGGCGACGTCCAGATAGGAGACGCCCTTCTTCTTGACGACCTTCGTCTTGGCGGTGTACTCCCCAGCTGTGGAGGTGGGAGTGGGACTCGTGGTCGGTGTCGCTAAGGCGACCTGGGCGCCGACGGGGTGGCTCGCGTCTCGTAGGGGGTCCGATGCTGACGTCTGGGTGACCGCGACGCCGCCTACCGTGGCGAGTGCCATCGTTCCGACAACCGCGGTCAAGATGGTGAATCGCATGATCCTGCTCTTGTGGGAGATTTCAGGACGTGGATCATTATTCCGACTTGTCAAGATTGGTCAAGGGTGAGTCGACCGAAAACCCCCTACCGAATCCGCCGGGTGGTAAACCTCGTGAACCTGGCGACGCCCCTCGGCCTGCTCATCTCCGTCGTGGGCGGCGCCGTGCGGCAACCCGGGCCCGACGGGCTGATCCTGGCTTTCGGCTACCGCTACCGCTTCCCCGTCGCGGGCGCCTTCACCGTGGGAAACGTCGTCCTGACCAGGCACCACAGCCTCGACGAACGCCTCATCCGGCACGAGGGCCGCCACGCGACCCAGTGGGCCTGCTGCGCCGGGCTCCCCATGCTCCCGCTCTACCTGCTCGCCATGTTCACCTCCCTGCTCATTTGCGGACACCAGGCCTCCTACAACGTGTTCGAACGGCTGGCCAACCTGGATGACGGCGGCTACCCCAGGAAAGCCCCCTGGTGGAGAAGACGCCCACATGGGGATCATTCAGAGTGATCGCTCAGTAACTCAGGGCAGGGGACCGTTCATGACGCAGACCGTTCACGCGCCGCAATGGCCGGAGGACTTCCGTGACCGTCTCACCGCCCCCCTCCCCGATTTCCGCGAGTTGCTGAGCGCCGCCTGGCACGGCGGCTTCCGTCCCGACATCGGGGACGCCGACCAGATCCCCGTGCTGCGCGGCGGCGGCCTGCCGCGGGCCGAGACCGGCCAGACGGCCGTGACGTGGGTCGGCCACTCCACGTTCGTGGTGCAGGTCGGCGGCCTCACGGTGCTGACCGATCCCGTGTGGTCGCGCCGCATCCCGGGAACCCGGCAGCGGCTCACGCCCCCCGGCGTGGCCTGGAGCGACCTGCCCAGGATCGACGCCGTGGTGATCAGCCACAACCACTACGACCACCTTGACGCGCCCACCATCCGCCGGCTTCCCCGCCACACGCCCATGCTCGTGCCCGCCCGGCTGGGTCCGTGGTTCACCCGGCGGGGGTTCAGGCAGGTCCACGAGCTGGACTGGTGGGACTCCACGAAGATCGGCGACGTGCGCTTCGACTTCGTCCCGGCCCACCACTGGAGTCGCCGGACCATCTGGGACACCTGCAAGACGCTGTGGGGCGGCTGGGTGATCGGCGAGTCGGTGTACTTCGCCGGTGACACCGCCTATGGGGAACGGCTGACGCAGATCGGCGAACGCTACCCCGGGCTGGACCTGGCGCTGATGCCGGTCGGCGCCTACGAGCCCAACTGGTTCTTGAAGACCTCCCACGTCAACCCGGCCGAGGCCGTCCAGGGGTTTCTGGACGTCGGGGCGAGCCGGATGGCCACCATGCACTGGGGGACGTTTCTGCTGTCGGGGGAGGAACTGCTGGCCCCGATCGTCGGCACGCGGGCCGCGTGGAGCGCGCTGGGGCTGCCGCGCGAGAGCCTCTGGGACCTGGCCGTGGGAGAGTCGCGGACGTTCACGCCCTGATCCTGGCCAGCGCGAGCGCGCCGATGCCGAGGCCGGAGACCGCCCCGGCCGCCAGTACCGAGGCGGTCGACGGGCCCGCGACCGTGATGCCGGCCAGGGCCAGGCCGGCGACGATGAGCAGGCAGCCGATCGGGTACCGGAGGCGGTTCATGCCTCCAGGGTCGTGCGGGACGCGGCGCCGCGTCGTGTTCCCGGCTATTCCTGGGGATGTAGGCGCAGGGTGTGGACGCGGGCGCCGAACATCGGCAGCAGCCTGCCCTGGGCCCACAGCTCCGTCTGGTCCCAGTAGTTGGCGTGGTAGGCGTGGCCGGAGGCGCCGGTCAGGTTGATCCACTGCGACTTGGCCAGGTCGCTCAGGTCGATGATCATACGCATCGAGGGGACGGCGTTGATCTCGTAGCCGCTCTGCGCGTTCCAGCCGGTGGCGTTGACCGCGTCCTTGCTGCCGGCGACGCTGATCGGGCCGCGGTTGAACAGCATCTCGATCGGGGCGATGCCGGAGGTGCCGAACGTGGCGTTGGTGAGCCGCAGCGTGTGCATGTCGCCCCAGCGCCACTGCTTCACCTCGGTGCCGAACCGGTCGGACAGGTCCTGGTAGGCGTCGGCCATCGCCTGGCGCAGCACGTCGTCGCGGGTCTCGGTGCGGTCCTTGGTGGTGGTCACGTCCCAGAACGGGTCCTCGGGCGCCTGGAGAAGGTCGCCCACGACCTCGAACCAGCGGTCGCCGCCCGCCGGGCGGGCCTGCTGGGGGAGGTCGTCGTCGAACAGGCCCTTCAGCAGGTGGCGCCAGACGGCGTTGAAGTAGGCGGCCGGGGCCGAGTCGAGGGTCTGGGAGCCGTCCCAGTCCTTGAGGAGCTGGCGCGCCTCGGTGCCGGGACCGGCCAGGCTCACCCGCATGAGCGCGGGGACCAGCGTCGCGGCGAAGCCGTTGCGGGTGTCCTGCTGGATCCTGGACATGGCCGCGGCGTCCAGTTTGCCCTTCGCGATCTCGCCCTTCAGCAGGTCGACGATGCGCTGGGAGCGGTAGCCGTACGCCCAGTCCTTGGTGAGGAGCGGTTCGTAGCGGGCGGGGTCGATGACGGCGTTGTTGGCCGTGACGATGTAGCCCTCGGTGGGGTCGGCGACGCTGGGGAGCTGGTCGTAGGGGATGGGGGCGGTCTTCCAGTCGTACTCGCCGGTCCAGCCGGGTACGGGCCAGGTCCCGTCGCCCTTCTTCCTGACCGGGATGCGCCCGGGGGCCTGGTAGCCGATCCTGCCGTCGGTGTCGGCGTACACGAGGTTCTGGGCGGGCACCTCGAACAGCGCCGCGGCCGCGCGGAACTCGTGCCAGTCGGCGGCCTGGTTGAGATCGAAGATCGCGTCGGCGGTACGGCCCGGCATCAACGCCGTCCACTGCAGGGCCACGGCGGTGGCCTCGCCGGAGGGTTTCACGCTGCCCATGACCTCGTTGACCAGCGGCCCGTGCAGGGTCGATCGGACCGTGATCGTCACCGGGGCGCCCCCGGCCACCTTGATCTGCTCCTGGCGGGTCTCCAGCTTGGCCCAGTCGCCCTTGTAGAGGTAGGTGTCGTCCTTGACCTGTTCCAGGAAGAGGTCGGCGACGTCCGGCCCCAGGTTGGTGAAGCCCCAGGCGATCTTGTCCGTCTGCCCGATGATGACGCCGGGCACGCCGGAGAAGGTGAAGCCGGTGACGTCGAACATGCATTGTTCGGATTTCTGCCGGCAGTGCAGGCCGGCCTGGTACCAGACGGATGGCATCGCGGGGGAGAGGTGCGGGTCGTTGGCCAGCAGCGGCTTGCCGGACTTCGTGTGCTCGCCCGAGACCACCCAGGAGTTCGACCCGATGCCCTCGCGCTCGGCCGTGCCCATCGAGCTCGGGACGGCGTCGAAGGCCTGGGCGGCCCGGCTCAGCGCGTCGGCGCCGTCCGTGCGCGGCTGCGCGGTCTCGTCGAAGCGGTCCTCGGAGATCGCGCCCTGGGTGACGATCGGCTGGTGCTCGCCGTACGGGTAGCCGGGGTAGAGCTGTTCGACCCGCTCGCGGGGCAGCTTGGTGGCGGCCAGCGCCCGGTCGATCTCGTCCTCCATGTTGGAACGCAGGTCCCAGGCCATGGCCTTGAGCCAGGCGACCGAGTCGAGTGCCGACCAGGGCTCGGGCTTGTACCCGGAGTTCTGCAGCTTCAGTACCGAGTACTCAAGGCTGCGCCGCGAGGCGTCCGGGTTGGCGGCCAGCCAGGCGTTGACGCCCTTGGCGTAGGAGTCGAGGTAGCGCCGGGTGCGCTCGCTGAGCATCGGCAGCTCTTGCTCGGCGATCCTGCGCCAGCCCATCGTCCTGATGGCCTTGTCGTTGTCGAGCGTGGCGGCGCCGAACATCTCCGACAGGCGTCCGGCGGTGAGATGCCGGCGGAAGTCCATCTCCCAGAAGCGGTCCTGGGCGTGGACGAACCCCTGGGCCATGAACAGGTCCTCGGCCGTGTCGGCGTAGATCTGCGGGATCCCGTGGGCGTCGCGCCGCACCTCGACGTTCCCGGCCAGGCCGGCGACCTTGATCTCCCCTTCGACCTGGGGAAAGGACTGCCGCACGATCACGGTGACGACTCCGGCCAGGACCAGGCCCAGCGCCAGGAGGACGGTCACGATCCGTGCTAGCCACCGCAACGGCCACGGCAGCCCGGCATAGGGCCTAAACCTCACGAATACCTCCATCTCACCAGCCCGCACCCAGTGTGACACCAGCGAACCAGTGCGACGGTCCTCGCTCAGCTCATGCCCGCTCTCCCAGAAACGCCTCCCACGTACGCCCACCCGTCGTGCCCCCGGCAAGCGTGAGGTTGTCCCCGGCCCGGTAGGCCCGCCCCGCCTTGCCCGGCATCCGGACCGGCAGCATGAGCCGCCGCTTCCCTGCCGTGGCCAGGTACCCGCGGACCAGGTCGCCCATCCCGTAGACCGCGGGCCCCGCGAGGTCGGCGACCAGCCCGGCGGGTTCGGCCCGGACGAGCTCCACCAGCCGCTCGGCCACGTCCCGCGCGTCCACGGGCTGGAACCGCAGCCCGCCGGGGACCGGCACGACCGGCATCTTCGCCATCGCCGTGGCCACCTTGAGCGCGAGGTCGTGGAACTGGGCGGCGCGCAGGATGGTCCACGGGATCCCCGACTCGATCACCGCCCGCTCGGCCGCGAGCTTGTTCCTGAACCACCCGAGCGGCACCCGGTCGGCCCCGATGGCCGAGATGAACACGATGTGGCCGGCACCGGCGGCGCGCGCGGCCCCGGTGAGGTTGCGAGTGGCCAAGTCGTCCCCCTTGGCCCCGCCCGCCAGGTGCAGGACGAGGTCCGCCCCGGCCACGGCCGCGGCGACGCCCTCGCCGGTGAGGAGGTCGCCCTTGACGTAGGTGACGCCGTCCTCCCGCGGGCGCGGGTTGCGGGTCAGCACCCTCACCTCGGCCCCGGTACGGCGCAGCAGCGGCAGGACGAGGCGCCCGAGGGTTCCGGTGCCACCGGTCAGCAGAATGGTCATGATGTTCTCCTCCGTCATGCGGTTCTGCCTCGTTGACGGACCGCGGCGGAGAAGTGTGACTAGAGACCCGCGTCGTGCCGCTCCTGGGCGGCCATCACCTCGAGCGTGTGCTCGGCGATCCAGCCGAGCAGCGATCCCAGCGGCCCGGTCAGGCCGGTGCCGAGGCTCGTCAGCGAGTACGTGACCTTGGGCGGCACGGACGGCTCGACCTCGCGATGGACGAGCCCGTCGCGGACCAGGCCGCGCAGGCTCTGGGAGAGCATCTTCTCGCTGATGCCGCCGATGCGGTCGCGCAGCAGGTAGAAGCGCAGGGGGCCGTCGCGGAGCGCCACCATGATCAGCATTCCCCAGCGGCTGGTGACATGGGTGAAGACCTCGCGGCCCGGACAGTCGCTGTTGAACGCGTCACTCAGCGGATCGGGCAGCTCGCGCGTCTCCAGGTTTCCGACCTCCACGGCCTGAGCTTACCTTGAGGTACGTCCTTACGAATAGTTAGCCCAGTTCCTATCGTGGGCCGCATGACTGACATCACCGTCGACATCTGGTCCGACCTGGTCTGCCCCTGGTGCTACATCGGCCACCGGCGCTTCGAGCACGCGCTGGCCGCCTTCGAACACCGCGACGCCGTCCGGGTGCGCCATCGCAGTTTCGAGCTCGACCCGCACGGCTCCACCGAGCCGACGCTCACGCTGCCCGAGCGGATGCGGCGTGACCTCGGCCTGCCCGCGCCGCAGGCCAGGCAGGGCATGGCCCGCGTGGCCGCGCTGGCCGCCGAGGTGGGCCTGGAGTACCGGCTGGACCTGGCCCATCCGGTCAACAGCTTCGACGCGCACCGGATCCAGCACGCCGCGGCCGATCGGGGCGTCGGGGACGCGGTGCGGGAACGGCTGATGCGGGCGTACACCGGCGAAGGGGCCAACGTGGCCGACCACGCGAGCCTGGTCCGCCTGGCGGAGGAGGCGGGGCTCGATCCGGAGTTCGCCGCGGCGGTGCTGAAGGGCGACGACTACGGCGACGCCGTACGGGCGGACGAGGCCGAAGCCCTGCGCCACGGTGTGAGCGGGGTGCCCGGCTTCGTGTTCGACGGCCGCCGCGTGGTCTCCGGGGCGCAGCCCTCCGAGGTGTTCACCGAGGAGCTCCGCACCGCCTGGCATCGATAACCAAACAAAAGCCCGCCTCCCTAGCGTGATGCCGCAGTGTCCCGTCCTTACCATCGAAGAAAGAGGACGATCATGAAGAAGTCCATCACGCTGCTGCTGGCCGGGTTCGCCGCGGCGGTGGCCCTCGGCACGGCCCCGGCCTCCGCCGCCGCTCAAGGACGGCTCGTGCTCACCACGGATACGGGCGTCTCGCACATGATCACCTATGCCGGTTGCGCGCAGCCGTCCCAGTCCGTGGGCGCGAACGGCCTGGCCGCCTTCCAGAACACCCCCGCGCCCGGCTGCGCCGTCTCCTTGCGCAAGGGCGCCCGGTCACACGTCCTGTGCGTGGGCCGCGGCCCGATCCCCGCCCCCTTCCGCGACGGAGCCACGATCCGCATCCAGCAGGGCACCAGCTTCCCCTGCCGCTGACGCGGTGACGGGTGGCGGGCCCCGCGGCCTGCTACCCGTCCGCGTAGGCCCAGCCCGTCCAGCGCTCCACCTCCACCACGAGGTACGGCCCGCCCGGCGGCACCCGCCGATACTGCTCGTACCTGTCCCGCAACCCCCGGATCGGATACTCCGGCACGACCCGCGCCAGCCCGTCGGCCCGCACCCACCACAGCCGGGTCCAGTCGTCGTCGTAGTGGTCGGCCAGGAGCGCCACGCGGGGGTTCTCCCTGACGTTGCGCAGGCGGCGCAGCTCGCGTGTCCGCTTCGGCTTGTGGTCGACGGCGATCACCACCCGGTCGCCGTCCAGCGCGAACGTCACCGGAACCAGGTGCGGCGCCCCGTCCGCGCCGGTCGTGGCGAGGCGCGCCACCCGCTCCCCGCCGAACAGCTCCCGTGCTCGTTCTGTGTCGATACTCCCCAGTATCGGCAACGTACGTGCAACCCCGCCATCCCTACACTGCCCGAGGCGCCGCCCCCCGCATGCGGACAGGTGCGCCACCGGGCGGACGGTCCCTGCCATGCCGTCCGCCCACCCCCTCATCCGAGCTCGCGCCCGGCCACCTCGGCGAGGGGTGAGACGTGGCCGCGGGCGTAGGAGGCGGCGAAGCCGTCGTCCCGTGCCGCCGCGGCCGAGATCCGGTCCACGTCGGCGCGCTCGCCCGCCGGCAGGGGCGCCCCGGTGGACTCACGCGCGGCGGCAGCGGCGCCGAGCAGTTCCGCCGCGCGGCGGAGGTCGCCGCCGAGGACGTGAACGCCCGCCAGGCCCTCGAAGGCCAGGGCGATCGCGCGGGCCTCGCCGGTGCCCACGGCGACGGCCAGACCTTCGAGGTGCAGGTCGCGGGCGGCCGGCAGGTTCCCGCGCTGCTCGGCGGCGAACCCGCGCTCGGCCAGGACGAACGCGAGCCCGTCGGTGCCGCCGAGCCGCCGCCACCACCCGGCCCATGGCCGCAGCAGCTCCTCCGCCAGGTCGTAGTGGCCCTGCCGCCGTGCCACCAGGCCCAGCCCCACCTGGGCGAACTCCATCGCCGCCAGGTTGGCCTGCTCCTCGGCCAGCCGGCCGGCCCGCTCGTGCAGGCGTCCCGCCTCCGCGAGGTCGCCCTTCAGCATGGCGATCCTGCCCAGGGCCGAGAGCCTGAAGGACAGCTCCGTCCACAGCCCCAGCTCCTCGGCCGCGCCCAGCGCGTCGCGGTGGAGGCGGGCGGCCAGGTCGTAGTCGCCCACCACCTCCGCCAGCGTGCCCAGGATCTCGGTGGACTTGAGCTGCCCCCACCGGTCGCCGGCCGCGAGGAAGAGCGCGTGCGCGCGTTCGGCGTCGCGCCGCCGGGCCCTCATGTCACCCGAGAACCCCGAGCGCGCCAGGCACATCAGCGCCGCCGCCTCGCCCCACGCGTCGCCCGCCTCGCGGAAGGCCGCCAGCGCCCTGTTCAGCCGCCGCTCGACCACGTCCTGGTCGCCGAACCCCCACTGCGCGAACGCCAGCAGCCACTCGCCGTCCGCCGACGCCGCCTCCGGCCACTCCTCCACGGCAGCGCCGGCGAACAACTCCAGCGCCGCCCGCCACACCGCCACCATCCCCACCCGCGAGGGAGCGAGCGAAAGAACGGCCGACACCGCCCGGCGCGCCTCACCAAGGCGTCCGCGCAGGTACCAGTACCAGGCCACCGCACCGACCAGCCGATGAGCCAGATCGGCCTCGCCAAGGCCGGTCAACGTCTCCAAGGCGGCACGGATGTCGGCCGACTCGGCGTCCAGGATCGTCAGCCACCCGCGCTGGTCGTGCCCACGCAGGTGCGGGGCCGCGCGTTCTGCCAGGTCGACGAACCGGCGGGCGTGGCGCAGCCGTACCTCGCCGGACTCACCCGCCTCGGCCAGCCGCTCGGCGCAGTAGGCCGCGACGGACTCCAGCAGCCGGTACCGGCCGCCGGACAGCACCACGAGCGAGCGCCCGACCAGCCGGCCGAGCAGATCGGGGACGTCCTCCGCCCGCACCCGCCCGCCCGCGCACACCTGCTCGGCCGTCTCCCGCGCACACCCATCAGCGTGTACGGCCAGCCGCCGCAGCACCGCCTGCTCCGCCGGTCCCAGCAGGTGCCAGCTCCAGTCGATCGTCGCCCGGAGCGTCCGCTGCCTGGCGGGGCCGCCGCGCCGGCCCGCGCCGAGCAGCCGGAAGCGGTCGTCGAGACGGGCGGCCAGCTCGTCGACGGGCATGGTGCGGGCCCGGGTGGCGGCCAGTTCGAGGGCGAGGGGAATGCCGTCGAGGCGGGCGCAGATGGCCAGGACGGGTTCGGTCTCGGCCGGGGTCGGGCGCAGTCCCGCACGGGTGGTGAACAGCTCCACCGCGCCGGGCCCGTCCAGCGGGGGGACGGTCACGACCGTCTCGCCCGCCAGGCCGAGCGGTTCCCGGGTGGTGGTGAGGATCGTGAGCTGGGGCGCGCGGCTCAGCAGCAGTTCCGCCAGCTCGGCGGCGGCCTCGACGACGTGCTCGCAGTTGTCCAGGACGAGCAGCGCGCGGCGGCCGCGCAAGGAGTCCGCCACCCGGTCGGCGGCGGTTCCCGCCGAAGCGTCGTCGCGGATGCCCAGCGTGGCGGCCACCAGCTCGGCCACCTCGCCGGTCGACGCGCCGGGCGCGGCCCCGGTCAGCTCGACCATCCACACCTCGTCGGCTGTGACGGGCGCGGGTGCGCAGACCGCCAGGGCCAGGCGGGTCTTGCCGACTCCGCCCACCCCGTGCAGCGTGACGAGCCGGGACCGGCCCAGCAGTTCCCGGGTGCCGGCCACCAGTTGCCCGCGGCCCACCAGCCCGGCCACCGGGGCGGGCAGGTTGGTGCGCGTCCGCGCCGCCGCCGCGTGCAGCGACGGGTCCTGGCTGAGCATCGCCGCGTGCAGTTCCACCAGCGGCGGCCCGGGGTCCACGCCGAGTTCGGCCGCGAGCAGGGCGCGCATCCGCCGGTAGTGGTCCAGCGCGTCGCCCTGCCGTCCGCTCCGGTACAACGCCAGCAGGTAGGCCGCCCACAGCCGCTCCCTGAGCGGGTGGCGGTCGAGAAGCGCCGCGAGCTCGGTGGCCAGAGCGGCGTGCTCGCCCAGCTCCAGCCGTACCTCCGCCTGGTCTTCGAGGGCGGCCAGCCGGGCCGACTCCAGGCGGGCGATCGCGGCCTGGGCGAAGGGCGCGTCGGCGAAGTCGGCGAGGGCGGGGCCGCGCCACAGGGCGAGCGCGTCAGAGAGCAGATCGGCACGGGTGCGCGGGGCGGACGTGGCGCGGGCGCGGGCGGTGAGGTCGAGGAAGCGGCGGGAGTCCACGGACGTGGCGCGCAGGAGGTAGCCGGGCGGCTGGTAGGCGACGAGCGCGCGGGCGCCGGGCTCGGCCGCCGACAGGGCGCGGCGGAGCTGGGAGACCCTGACCTGGAGGGAGGCGGCGGGGTCGGCCGGCAGCCGGTCGGGCCACAGATCGTCGGCGAGCTTGCCGGCGGGGACCGGGCCGTCGTCGTGGATGAGGAGTTCGGCCAGCAGCGTGCGTACCTTGAGCTCGGGGACCCGGACCGGACGGCCGTCGTCCGTCCAGACGGAGAGAACCCCGAGCACCCCGAAACGCATGAGACTCACCCTAAGCGGACCCTAAGCGCCCTTCCGCACAGTGGGCGGCATGACAAACATGAAGGCAGTGGTGATCGGCGGAACCCACGGCATCGGCCTGGCGATCGCCGAGGCGATGACCAAGAGGGGCGCCGAGGTCCTGGTCACGGGGCGGAACGAACGCAACCTGGAGAGCGCGGCGCCGCTGGTCGCGCACGCGCTGCGCTCCGATCTGGCCGACATGGCCGACGTGCGCGCGCTCGGCCCGGCGGTGAGGGAGTCGCTCGGTGAGGTGGACCACGTGTTCGTCAACGCCGGGATCGCCGAGGGCGGGCCGATCGAGTCGGTCACCGAGGAGTCCTACGACCGGCAGTTCGCCGTCAACACCAAGGGTGTCCTGTTCAGCACGCAGCAACTGATCCCGCTGATCCGCAGGGGCGGCTCGATCGTCTTCACCACCTCCGTCGCCGACAGCGGCGGCGCGGCCGGGATGTCGGTGTACGCCGCGTCCAAGGCCGCGGTGTGGTCGCTGGCCCAGGTGCTCGCGGCCGAGCTGCTGCCCAGGGGCGTCAGGGTGAACGCGGTGCAGCCCGGCTTCATCGACACGCCCACGGCGGGCGTGGTGGGGTTCACACCGGAGGAGCGGGCGGCGTTCAAGGCGGCGGGCGACCTGGCGACCCCGATGCGCCGCCACGGCACCTCGCAGGAAGTGGCGGAGGCGGCGGTCTTCCTGGCCCTGGAGGCCACCTACACCACGGGCGTCAAGCTGCCTGTGGACGGCGGCATCGGCCAGGGGCTCAGCGTCGTACCCGACGGGTCATGACCACGTCTGGCCGTCCGGGGTGTCGGCGACCTTCACGCCCTTCTCCGCGAGTTCGTCCCTGAGCCGGTCGGCGGCGTCCCAGTCGCGCGCCTCACGGGCGCGGGCCCGCCGGCCGAGCAGTTCGGCGGCGCCGGGCGGAAGGACGGGCGCCCTGCCGATCTCGCTGGACAGGTCCAGGGCGAGCACGTTGTCCAGGTGAAGGAACGTCTCGAACCTGGCGCCGGGCGCGACCCCGTCGTCCCGCTCCAGCTCGCGCAGAACGCGCAGCGCGGTGGGGGTGTCGAGGTCGTCCTCGAAGGCCTCCTGGGCGCGTTCCGAGTAGGCGGCGGCGATGGGGGCGCTGGGGTACTCGGCCCACTCGGCCACCCGCGCCCGCCACCGTCTCAGGGTGCGGTCGGCGGCGCGCAGGGTGTCCCAGCTCAGGTTGAGCTGCTGACGGTAGCGGTGCTCCATGAACGCCAGCCGCAGCGCCAGCGGATCGAGACCCTGGTCGGCCACGTCCTGGAGCAGCACCACGTTGCCCGTGGACTTGGCCATCTTGCGGCCGTCGAACAGCAGGTGCTCGCCGTGGACCCAGCGCCGGACGACCTCGCGCCCGGCGGCGGAGTCCGACTGGGCGCGCTCGTCCTCGTGGTGGGGGAAGCGCAGGTCGATGCCGCCGGTGTGGATGTCGATGTGGTCGCCGAGATAGCGCAGTGACATGGCCGAGCACTCGATGTGCCAGCCGGGGAAGCCGACGCCGCCCCACGGGGTCTCCCAGGTCAGCTCGCGGTCCGCGTGCTTCCACAGCGCCCAGTCGGCGTGGAAGCGCTTGCGCGGGTCGACGCCCTCGACGCGGTGGCCGGGCTTGAGCGCGTCCAGCCGGTTGCCGGAGATCTCGCCGTACGTGGGGAAGGTCTCGGCGGCGAAGAACACCGACCCGTCCGGCACCGCGTAGGCGTGGCCCTTCTCCATCAGCTTCACGATCAGCTCGATCATGAGGTCGATGTTCTCGGTGGCGCGGGGGGAGATGTCGGCCGGCCGGATGTTGAGCGCGGCGCGGTCGCGGTGGTAGGCGTCCTCGTAGAAGCGCGCGACGTCCAGCGTGGACCTCCCCTCGGCGCGCGCCTGCGTGAGGACCTTGTCCTCGCCGATCTCCGCGTCGTCCACGAGGTGGCCCACGTCGGTGATGTTCTGGCAGGCGCGCACGCGTACGCGGCGGGCCGCCAGCACCCGGCGGATCAGATCCGACAGCAGGTACGTGCGCAGGTTGCCGACATGCGCGAACCGGTACACGGTGGGCCCGCAGGAATACATCCGGACGACGCCGGCCGTCGGGGTGACGGGTTCTACCTTCCTGGTCCTGGTGTCATAGATCCGCAACATGCCCCGAGCTTAGGCTCACACTCCCAGGAAACCCAGGATGTCGCGGTCCCCCCGCTCGCGCAGCCGGCCGATCACCTCGTCCCGTGTCGAGGTGTCCGGCAGCCCGATCCGCGCCCCGATCAGCTGCAGGCCCTCCAGCTCCGAGTTCACCGGCGCGGTGTAGCCGATCAGGTGCAGCGCGCGGCCGAGCGGCGTCAGCGCCACGTTGGCGGCGGGCAGGAACCGGGTGAGCAGCTCGCCGCCGTCGGAGACGGTCAGGAACACGTGGTCGCCCTCGCCGGCCTTGAAGTCGGCCAGCACGTTGCGGATCGAGCCCATCGTCGGCTGGTTGTGCCAGCTGATCACCACGTCGCCCGAGGGCGTCGCCGCGGTCAGCTGGCCGCCCGGCGCCATGCCCAGATAGGCCGCGAAGCCCGTCGGCAGCGGCGAACCGGAGCCGCGCAGGTGCTCGGCGTTCACGTCCACCCGGTGCCACCAGCGCCCGTCCCGGCTGCGGAAGCTGCGCCGCGTCTCCGAGACGTCCTTGCGCGGCTGGTACGGCTCCGCCACCTCGCCGGGCGGCGCCGTACCCGCGACCCTGATCCACCCGCGCTGGGTGCGCTCGAAACCCGGCCCGCCCGAGTAGGCGCGCACCGAGCTCTCGCTCACGTCGTACTTGGCGGTGAGGTTCGTGACGATCGTGCTCACCGAGGCCTCGCCGCCGGCCCGCTCGATCTCCCTGGCGATCATCTCCCTGATGCCCAGGTACTCGTCGCCGCCCCAGCGCGTCAGCCCGTACTTGTTCCTGTCCACGCGCAGGAAGCGCTCGTCGGCGGTGAGCTGGTTGCGGATGCCGACGAGGCTGTAGTCCTCGCCGATGCGCTCCTGGATCTCCTCCGGCGACAACGGCCGACCGGCGACCAACAGGACCGCCTCGGCCTTCTCGTTGATGCTGCGCGGCCACGGCACCACGTGCCCGTCGAGTACCCGCAGCTGGGGCACGGCCAGGATCCACCGCTCCGCCACGTCCTCGCGGACGCCGAGCTGGGTGACCATGGAGACCGCCTCGCCCATGGGCCTCGGGCCGTCGGCGAACAACTGCCTGGTCTTCTCCCGCAACTCGTCGCCGCCGCCCGCCACCAGCCAGTCGTCGGACTGCTCATAGCCGGTCAGCAGTGTCCGGACGAAGCGCCAGGCCGGGATGTTCAAGGTCGTGAGCTCGCCGCGGTGCCACGGCACCGCCGCCGTCAGATCGTCGGCCGGTACGGCGGAGCCGAGCCGCCCCCGCAGCCACGTCACGTGCGCGACCAGCGGCGCCGCCTCCTGGCTGCCCAGCCAGGCCTCCACGTGGTCGCGCAGGTCGCGTTCGATCTGCCGGATCCGCTCGCGGGTCACGGAGAAACGCTGGGCCAGCTCGTCGAGCGTGGCGCGCTGCGCCGCGTACAGCCGGTCGCGGGCGATGGCCCGCTGCCGGTCGTCGAGCGCGGCGAATAGGGCGTCGATGAGCTCGGGCACCGGCCGGTCGGCCCGCACCTCGGGCGCGCGCTCGGCGACCGGCTCAAGCAGCCGCTCGAAGACGCGCACGAACATCTTCAGCACCGCGTCACGGCCCAGGGACTCCGGCGTGCGCTCGGCCTCCACGGGGTCGGAAAAACGCAGGAGGGGCAGGATGTCGCCGAGGGGGAGGTGCCCCCAGAAGGCCACGGCGAGGTCGGCGAGGTTGCCCGCGACTGTCTGCGTGCCCGCCAGCGCGCAGGCACGGTCGATCGGGATCGCGTGCCACCATGCCTCGGGCAGCTGTGGCTCTTCCGCGATCGGCGCGATCTGGCTGGGAGAGGTCCAGCGCAGGGGTGGCGCGAGGTCGCTCAGGCTGAGATTCATTGGGGTCCAACCGGCAAAGGGAAGTATCCGCAGTTCAGACTATGTGATCAGAGGGAGAGAAATGGGCTTCCTCTCCCCGAATGGGATATATAGAGCATTGATCTGGCCCGGGTGCAGGCCACGTAGAGCACGCTTCGCTCGCGTTGCAGGGCCCGCGCGCGCTCTGCCGGGTCCTGCGGCGGAGTTTCCGGTACGACACCCTCCGTCACCCCGATCAGCGCCACACGTTCGAACTCCAAGCCTTTGAGATGGTGGAACATCGCGACCGGGACGTCCAGCCCGCCCAGGGCCTTCTTGGCCGCCCGCACGAGCTTCATCGTCCGCGCCGCCACCGCGATCGCACGGGCCGAGACGCCCTCGTCCAGCCACGAGCGCACCGTGGCGGCCAGCCCTGCCAGTTCCGCCTCGGGCGTGTCGTAGGCCCGGACCATCGGGCGCTCGCCGTGCCCGGTGCCGCGCAGCCCGTACATGCCGGCCAGGCCCTTGACCAGTCCGTCCGTCGGGCCGCCGCCGCGCAGCCGTACCCCGAAGGAGAGCAGTTCGTGCGGCAGCCGGTAGGAGACCCGTAGCGAGTGCTGCACGGCGGGAATCCCGACCGAGCTCAGCGTGACCCGCGTGTCGGTGATCCGCTGGTGCGGGTCGCCGACGATGAAGAGATCGTCGTGCGCGCGCGGCACCACCGCGCGCAGCAGCCGCCACTGCACCGGGCTGACGTCCTGCGCTTCGTCCACAATCATGTGACGGTACGGCTTGCGTCCCGGATCCACGTCGTCGAGCAGATCTCCCGTGGCCCGCCCGAGCAGCAACAGCGCCTGCTCCGTGAGCTCGGCCAGCGACCTGGCCCCCGCCCCCGCCAGCACGGGCCGGCGGCCCTCGGCGTCGGCCACGATCCGCACCGCCAGCCGCTCCGGATTGTCCACCTCGATCCGCTTGCGGATCACCTCGTCCTTGACCAGCACGTCCAGCCGCCCCGACAGGTCCTCGCACAACCCCTGCGAGAACGTCACCAGCAGCACCCGCCCGCCCCCGTGCCTGGCCAGATGGGCGGCGCGGTGCAGCGCCAGGAGCGTCTTGCCGGTTCCGGCGCCGCCGATGACCAGCACAGGGTGGTCGTGGCGGCCGGTCCTGGCCAGCCGGTGCTGCGGCGGATGCAGGAACGTGCACCAGTGGGGCGCCGCGAGCACGTGGTCGAGCTCCTCGGCGTCGGCCGCGAACACCGCGCGGTCCGGGCTGCGTTCCAGGGCCGCGTGCAGGTCGTCCTGGTCGACCCGGCCGGTCTCGCCGTCGACGGCGCGGCAGCCGTCCAGCTCGCGCCACGCTTCCGACATCGAGCCGCCCCGGCCCAGTACGGCCAGCGGCAGGTGCTGCGTGGGCGGCAGCAGCGGTTCGAGCGCCGCCACGTCCGCCTCGGTCGTGATGAGCCTCACCAGCGGCAGCACCCGCGGATCCAGCCCCAGCGCCAGCAGATCGCCGTCGCAGATCGGGTCGAACAGCCTCGACGCCCCCGCCGAGCGGCGCAGCGCCGGCTCGACCCTTTCCAGGGCCGCCGCGTCCCACTCCTCCAGGACGCCGATCACCGGGTTCACGCCGTAGCGGTGGCGCTGGGCGAACGACCAGGCGTCCGGGTCGGGCAGCAGGGCGCGCAGCCAGTACACCTCGCGCTGGCGCACCACGACGCCGCGCTGCCCCTCGGCCAGGCGCAGAGTGGCCACCCGCGCGTCCCTGGCGCCCCTGACCCTCTCGGGGTGGGGCGCGCCGTTCTCGGTCAGCAGGAAGCGGCGCAGCGCGCTCACGGCGCTCTCACGCACCGGCGGTGCCAGTGCGCTGAGCCCCCGAGGGAAGTCGGGGCCGATCGCGAGCCGCGGCACGGGGCTCAGTCCAAGAGATCGAGCAGGTCGCGGTCACCGCGTTCGCGGAGCCTGGCGAGCACGTCGGGAAGGGCCACCGGGCCGGTCATCCCGATCCTGGTCGCGATCACCCGCGCGGCCACCTCCAGCCCCGCGTCCGGCGCGGTGTAGCAGACCAGCCGGAGCGCCCTGGTGATCTTGTCGGCGCTGGGCGCGGCCACCGGCAGGTGCCTGGCGCGCAGCACGCCCTCGTCCGACAGCGTCAGGAACACGTGCCCGCCCTCCTTCGCCCCGACATCCACCAGCAGGCGGGAAACCGACTCCAGCACCGGACGCCCGTGCCAGCTCATGGTCAGCTCACCCGCGGCGCTCCTGACCATGCGGCTCTCGCCCGGCGACAGCCCCAGATAGGCGGCGAACCCGGTCGGCAACAGGCACTCCGACCCGCCGAGATGCTCGGCCGTGACGTCCACCCGCAGGTACCAGCGGCCGTCCGGCTGGCGGAAGCAGCGCCTGGTCTGGGAGACGTCCTTGAGCGGCTGGTACGGCTTGGCGGCGTGCTCGCCGTTCTGCTCACCGGATTCGTGCGGCGTGAACGCCCCGAACCTGACCTGCTCCTCAGCCGCACCAGGCACGGCCGGCTCGAACGGCGGCGGCGCGGGTGGGGCGGGTGGCGCAGGTGGCGCTTCTTCCGCGACGCCCGCCGAAGCCGGTCCGGAGCCCGGTGCGGGTGCGGCTTGGACGGCCTGAGCGGTCGCGGCGCCCGCCAGCGTCGCCTTCACGAACTGCCACGCGGGAACCTCCAGCGCGCGGATCTCCCTGGCGTGCCAGTCGGCGGCGCCGATCAGCTGGTCACGGGGTGCGGCCTCGCCGATCGTGCCGCGCAGCTCGTCCAGATGCGCCCGGTACGGCGCCGCCTCGTCGCTGGCCAGCCACCGCTCCAGCCGGGAGCGCAGGGCGATCTCCGTGGCGTTGATCTCGGCCGGTGAGACGGCGAACAACTTGGCCAGCTGCTCCACGGCCGACGGCTGGTCGGTGAAGATCCGGTTCTGCGCGACGGCCCAGCTCTTGTCGTCCAGGTCGGCGAAGGCGGACTCGATCAACGCCGGCAGCCTGGGCCCGGAGCCCTCCTTCACCGGCCCACCATCAGCGCCCTCCGCCTCAGGCGCACCCTCGGCTTCGTGCGCCGCGTCGGCTTCGCGCTCGGCATCGGCGTCGTGCTCGTCCGCGTCGGGCTCCTCGGCTTCCGCGGGCTCCGCGGCGTCGTCGGCCTGTGCGGGCTCGTCCGCCTCTGCGTCGGCCTGTGCGGGCTCCTCCGCCCCTGCGTCGGCCTGTGCGGGCTCGTCCGTCTCTGCGTCGGCTTCAGCGGGCTCCTCGGCCGCCTCCTGCTCAACCGCCGCCACCGGCTCCTCAGCGTCGGCCGCCTCGGATTCCCCAGCCTCGGCCTCTTCCTCGGGCTCCACGCCCTCGGAGTCAGGCTCCACGCCCTCGGACTCGGGCTCCACACCCTCGGTCTCTTCAGGCTCCTCAGCCTCGGGCTCTTCGGCCTGGGCGACGGCCACCGGCTCGTCTCCAGCGGCCTCTTCCCGGTGTTCCGCGGCCTCCTGCGGCTCCTCGGGCACTGGCTCTGCGACCGCCACCACGACGGCGACGGGCTCGGCGGCGGGTTCTGCCACTGGCTCGGTCGCCGGCCGGGCGGCGCGGCGGGGTTCCGGGGCCGGTCTGGGGGAGGGCGCGAGCCGTACCAGAACGGCGGAGAACAGCATGTTGAGCACCGGACGCGCCTGAATGAACGGCTGGTCCATCAGCTCACGGCTGGTCAGCGCGAGCAGTCCCGTCCACGACCCTGCCCGGTCGAGCGCGATCGCCACCTGCGGCTCGTCGGCGTCGTCCGGGTCGAGCACGTGGAGGGCGGGCAGCACGTCGCCGATGGCCGCGGCCGGCCAGTGCTCCAGTGCAATCTCCGTCAGCAGTTCGCCCAGGGATTCGGGGCCGATCGCGGCCAGCACGTGCGGCATCGGCAGACTGCGCCACCATGCCTCCGGCAGGTCCGGCTGCCCGTGAAGAAGTGTGATCGCCGACGCGTCGCTCCACCTCAACGGTGGTACGAGGTCGCTCAGGCAGAAATTCATCCTGTTACGTTCACCCGTCCCTCACGCCGCCGTAGCGATCCAGCCATACGTTCGCAGCCCACGGAACAGACCATAGTCCGGCAAAACGCCCCTACGCATCATGGACTACGCATCAGCGCTTCACGGCAGCGAAGCGTAGACGCACGTAGTCGGCCATCCAGCCCGTTTCCCTGCGAAGGGCGGGAGCGGCCAGTTCGTTGACCCGCCGGAGCAGCGGGTCGACGATCTCCGGCGGCACCCCGTCCAGCACCGATCCGGCGAACATCCGCACCCAGTCCGCGGCGCCCCCCGGGCACTCGTCGAGCGGGGTGGGACGGTCGAAGTGCTCCAGCAGGCGGACCACGAAGCCCTCCTGCTCCAGCCGGGAGGCGTAGGCGGCGGGCGTGGGGAAGTACCACGGCAGGTCCGGTTCCGGCAGGCCGTACTCGCGCCAGGCGGTGTGCATGGCGGCGGTGAGTTCCGCGCAGTTGCCCGCGCCGCCCATCTCGGCGACGAAGCGCCCGCCGGGCGCGAGCGCCTCGCGGACGCTGGAGATCACCGCGCCCGGGTCGCGGCTCATCCAGTGGAGCGCGGCGTTGGAGAAGACGGCGTCGTAGGCCTGGGCGACGTTGAAGTCGTGGCCGTCGCCGACGATGAAGTCGATCCCGGGGTACTGCGCGAGCGCCTTCTCGATCATCGCGGGGGAGCCGTCGATGCCCAGCACGTGGGCTCCCCGTAAGGCGATCTCGGCGGTCAGCACGCCGGTGCCGCAGCCCAGGTCGAGCACGCGCTCGCCGGGCCGCGGATCCAGCAGGTCGACCAGGGGCGCGCCCCTGGCGGATACGTATCCGAAGCTGCTGTCCAGAGTGCGACTGGTCCACCGCTCCAAGCTCGGTGCGTCGTAGCGCAAGACGATCAGCTCACAATCATCAGACATCGGGCCCCCGCGGCCGTGCTGTCGCTCACTGTAGATGCTGAACGTCTCTCACGACATATCCCGTCACAGGGGTCTCATCGCATACTGTGCGCCCATTCCCGCTTGAGGTACGACTTTGCGGCATCTGCCTGCGGAATCGTGAGAAGGAGCGGCGGACCGGGTGCGACGGGAAGTTTCGCCGCCTGCTCGGTGTCGAGCGTGCCGCGCATGAGCATCGCCTCGCCGCGGGCCGGACGGGCGTACCCCTTCTGGAGGAGGTTCTGGCCCTCGTCGGAGAAGAGGAACTCCTGCCACAGCCGGGCGGCGGCCGGATGCGGCGCGTCCTTGTTGATCGCCTGCACGTAGTAGCCGCCGAGCGGGGCGTCGCGCGGGATCGTGACCTTCCACGCCTCGGGGTCCTCGGCGGCGCGGGCGGCGTTGAGGTGGTCCCAGTCGACGACCACGTTCGCCTGAGCCGGGTCGGTGAGCCTGCCGCCCTGCTTGAGCTTGGCGAACAGGTCCACGCCGCGGGCAGGCTGCGGCGTGCCGGCCAGCATCGAGGCGGCGATCACGCCGTTGAACGCGGACGCGGCCTTCAGCGGGTCCCCGGCCAGCGCCACCTTGTAGCCGGGCTTGGCCAGATCGGCGAAGGAGGCGGGCGCGGCCACCTCACGCGGGTCGTATCCGATGGACATGTAGCCGCCGTAGGCCGCGTACCAGGCGCCCTTGGCGTCCTTGACGTGGTCGGGCAGGTCCTGCCAGCCCTGGACCTTGTACGGCGCGAACCTGGCCGCGTTGGCCACCGCCACGTCGAGGGTCAGGTCGAACACGTCGGGCTTCAGCTGGGCGGCGGACTGGAGCTCGCGGGCGCTGCTGGCGCGCGGTTCGAGCTCGTTGACCTTGATGCCGTACTTCTCGGAGAAAGTATCGATGATCTCGCCGTAGTTCACCCAGTCGCGGGAGAGGGCGACCACGGTGAGCGCGCCCTCCTGCTTGGCGGTCTCGGCCAGGCGGTCCATGGTCGTGAAGCCGTCTTTCAGCGAGACGGCTTTCGCGTTCACCGGAGGCAGCGGCTTTTGCTCGGTCGTCGGAGACGCGCCGCACCCGGCGCTGACGAGGATGGCGGCTACGGCGGCGCAGGTACGTACTGTCACACAACGAATACTTGCCGCTACATCCGCCCAGGTCGAGGAGGCGCGGCCGGGACCACCTTGGCCGCGACCAGGGATTCCTCGGCGATCTCCACGATCGTGCCGTCCCGTTTACGAACCATGAGGACGCCGTCGTCCCACGATTCGAGAATGCCGACCGCATCACGGAACCCGCCGGGCACCCGCCTACGCGTGGTGATCCGTACCCCTATATCCGCAGATGTGACCATGATTGTCAGGCGAGCGGCCACGAGTTTGGCACCCTCCGTTCCAGCCACTTGGCTAGCACGGCAATACTAGGGCTTAGCAAACCGCGGTTGGAGTCGCGCCATGGTGCGGAGAAGAAGGAGCTCGAGGTGACCTACGTCATCGCGCAGCCTTGCGTGGACGTCCTTGACAAGGCGTGCATCGAGGAGTGCCCCGTCGATTGCATCTACGAGGGCGAGCGCATGCTTTATATCCACCCTGACGAGTGCGTGGACTGCGGCGCGTGCGAGCCTGTGTGCCCCGTGGAAGCCATCTTCTACGAGGACGACCTTCCCGAGCAGTGGAAGGAGTACTACAAGGCGAACGTGGACTTCTTCGAGGACCTGGGCTCGCCCGGCGGCGCCTCGAAGGTCGGCAAGATCGACAAGGACCACCCGGTCATCGCCGTCCTCCCTCCGCAGGCCGAGGACCACTAACTCGTCTCAGTTACGGCCGGCCACCGCTGGTCGTCTCGGTTTCTAAGGCGCTGTATCCGTTACGGCAGGCCACCCCCACGCCACCCGCCGACCCTGGCGGGCGCCGATCGTGGGGGTCGCCTCTCACGTCGGACGTGGTCCCCGCCGTCACGGCCTTTCGCCGACCCCTTGGACCGGCAACCCCGCCGTGCCCCGATCTGAACCCGGCACCCCGCCGCACCCCCCACCCAAAGCCCGGCACCCGTTTGAAAGCCCGCACCTCGCCGGGCCCCCGGATCAAAGCCCGGCACCCGAACCCCGGCCGAACCCCGGCACCCGCTCCCCGGTCGAACCCCGGTGTGCTCGTGATCGGGAGGCTGGGCTCTCTGAAGGGGAAACCCCGGTGACCCGGGGCCACTAGTGTGGGTTTCTGTGAACAACCTGCCTGACTTCCCCTGGGACCGGCTTGTGCCGTACAAGGAGCGGGCCGCCGCTCATCCCGACGGGATCGTGGACCTGTCGGTGGGCACACCGGTGGACTCGGTGCCGCCGCTCGTGCGGGCCGCGCTGATCGAGGCGGCCGACAGCCCCGGCTATCCCCTCACCCACGGCACCACGGCGCTGCGCGAGGCCGCCTCCGGCTGGCTGGCCCGCCGCCACGGCGTGCGCGTGGACCAGCGGGACGTGCTGCCGCTGATCGGGTCCAAGGAGTTCGTGGCCTGGCTGCCCACGTACCTGGGCGCCCAGCGGGTCGTCTTCCCCGAGCTGGCCTACCCGACCTACGACGTGGGAGCCCGGCTGGCCGGAGCCCACGGCACGGCCGCCGACGGGCTGCTGGCGCTCGGGCCCGAGCCCGTCGACCTGGTCTGGGTCAACTCGCCCGGCAACCCCACGGGCAAGGTGCTGCCCGCCGAGCACCTGCGCAAGGTCGTCGCCTGGGCGCGCGAGCGCGGTGCCGTGGTCGCCTCCGACGAGTGCTACATCGAGCTCGGCTGGGAGGAGAAGCCGGTCTCCATCCTCCATCCGGACGTGTGCGAGGGCTCGCACGAGGGGCTGCTGGCCGTTCACTCGCTCTCCAAGCGCTCGAACCTGGCCGGCTACCGCGCGGGCTTCGTCACCGGTGATCCGGCCCTGATCGGCCGGCTGCTGGAGATGCGCAAGCATGCGGGCATGCTGATGCCGCAGCCCGTCCAGGCCGCGATGGCCGCCGCGTTCGCCGACGACGATCACGCCGACGCCCAGCGCGAGCGGTACGCGGCCCGCCGGGCGGTGCTCCGTCCGGCGCTGGAGAAGGCGGGCTGGCGGGTCGACCACTCGACCGCCGGGCTGTACCTGTGGGCCACGAACGGCGAGCCCGCGTGGGAGCAGGTTGGGCGGCTATCCGAAAACGGTATTTTGGTCGCGCCGGGTGAATTTTATGGATCCGCAGGTGAACGGCACGTTCGCATCGCCATAACGGCAACCGATGAACGCATCGATGCGGCGGTGCGCCGCCTCCAGTAGGATCGCGCGTCGTACGTAGACATAAGTAGATACAGGGCGTTTGCCGAGGCAGACCGCGAGTGGAGCGAGCTGGACGATGAGCATGACCTCCTGGGTCGTACTCGGGCTGAGCATCGCCACCGTCCTGTTGTTGCTTGGGGCTTTCGTCGCCACCATGCGCCAGGACAGGAGGGGCCGTTCGGCCACGCCCCCGTCCGAGGACGTGGTCGTCCAGAGCCCGATGCCCGCGCCGGTGAGCATGCAGGCGCACGCCGGCGTCTACGACGATCCGCGCGAGATCCGGGTGGGTGACCGGATCGAGGTGCACGGGGCGCGTTCCGAGGTGCTCGGCGCCCTGCACGTGGCGCTCCAGGGGCAGCAGTGGACCGAGTACCTGCTGGACGACGGCTCCCGGCGGGCCCGCTGGCTGACGGTCGAGATCCGGCAGGGCCTGGTCTCCGGTGATCCGCCCCACCTGGAGGTTCTCGTCTGGACCGAGGTGCCCACGCAGGGCATGATCCCGGCCAAGAGCATGATCATCATGGAGGGCGTGGAGTTCTTCCCCGTGGACCGGGGCACGGCCGCCTTCCGTTCCGAGGGGGACACCGGCCACCCGGACCGCGGCCTGCTGGACTTCGCCGACTACCGGGCCGCCGACGGGCGCCTGCTCTCCTTCGAGCGGGTGCAGGGCTCCCCGTGGACCGCCAGCTATGCCCAGCCCCTGCCCCCGGGCTCCATATCCATCATCAGCCACGCTTCCTGACGTTTTCTGGTCATCCGCACTGCCCGCGTGGCCTTTCGTGGAATCGACCGCCCCGGCCGCCCCGCCTCGCCCGGGTGCGCCGCGTGCGGCGCGAGCGGCCTGTGCTCAGGCTGGATCAGGGAAGGACCGGAAGAGCTCCGGGCCAGGCGTTTGCGGGCAACTCCACGAAGTTGCGGGATATTGCGGGCAATTTCCAGAACGTTCGATGCTTGCCGGCAATACCGGCTCCCCTTCCGGGGATGGGCGGGTTCAGGACAGGACGACCTCGGTCGTCGAGGACTTGCCGCCGGGCTTCCACCCGTCGCTGACCTCCTCGGCCCGCCATGACACCCCGCTGTAGTCGACGCGGCGCAGGCCGTACTCCTGAGCATGGGCGACCGACCACGCGGCGACCAGCCATCCGCGGCGCTCCGTGGTGATGGCGGTGCTGCCCAGCGCGCGGGCGAGCTTGCGGCGCGCCTCCTCGGTGCGGGGGCGCGCGGTGGTCGTGGGGGTGGCGGTCGGCCCGGGATAGGTGCAGTGCAGGGCCTTGGGGACGCGCCCCGTGAACGCCGCCGCGAGGATCTTGGCGTCGCCCTCGTGTGGCGCGTACGCGTAGCCGCCGGCCGAGCGCTGCACCTCCTGGGCCGCCTCCGCCAGCGGCATCTTGCGGTAGTTCTTCACCTTGACCAGCGCGGCGAAGAACTTGTTGGTGGAGTAGACCGGGTCCATGATCTGCTTCGGCTTGCCCCAGCCCTGCGAGGGACGCTGCTGGAAGACGCCGAGCGAGTCGCGGTCGCCGTGGTCGACGTTGAAGAGCTTCGACTCCTGCAGCGCCGTCGCGTAGGCGATCACGACCGCCCGCTCGGGCAGTCTGCGGCGCGCGGCCACCGCCGCGATGGTCGCCGAGATCTGCGCCTGCTCGACGTCCAGGCTCAGCTCCCCGGACGGCGTGCGGACCACGCACCCGGCCTCGACCTGCCGGAACGGCTTGGCCTGCTTGAGCAGGTTGTACAGGCCCACGGTGATGGCCACCGCGAGCACGACGACGATGGCCGCGATGGTCAGGACCCCACGGGAGAAGCGCACGCGCACCCTGAAAAACCTACCCGGCCAGATAGGCTCCGGGGCCATGAGCCACCAGAGCATGTCCTCGCCGCTGCCGGCCGCGGTCGATGAGTTGTGGGAGCGCAGGACGGAGCTGTCGCCGGCCGACACCGAGGCGCGCACGGTGATCGTCTCCGCCATCGACCTCCTGGACACCGGCAAGGCCCGGGTCGCCCGGCTGGAGGACGGCGACGTTCTGGTGGACGAACGAGCCAAGCGGGCGATCCTGCTCAGCTTCAAGGTGCTCGGCATGGCCAGGTCGCAGGTGGGTGACTTCCAGCACCACGACAGGCAGCCGCTGAAGACCACGTTCGACGGGGTACGCGTGGTTCCGGGGGCGATCGCCCGCTGGGGCGCCTACCTCGCGCCCGGAGTGGTGCTGATGCCGTCTTTCACGAACATCGGCGCGTACGTCGGCGAGGGCACGATGGTCGACACCTGGGCGACGGTCGGCTCGTGCGCCCAGATCGGCAAGAACGTGCACCTCTCCGGCGGCGTGGGCATCGGCGGCGTGCTGGAGCCGCCGAACGCGGTGCCGGTGGTGATCGAGGACGACGCGCTGGTCGGCAGCCGGGCGATGATCGTGGAGGGCGCCCGGGTGGGGCGCGGCGCGGTCGTCGGGGCGGGCACGATCCTGTCGGCCTCGATCCCGGTCATCGACGTGAACACCGGCGAGGAGCTGGGGCGCGGGCGCATCCCCGACTGGTGCGTGGCCGTGGGTGGAACGCGCCAGAAGGAGTTCCCCGGCGGCACGTTCGGGCTGCCGTGCGTGCTGGTGCTGAAGAAGCTGGAGCCGGGGGAGCGCCACGACAAGGCCGCGCTCAGCGACGTGCTGCGCGAGCACGGCGTCAACGCCTGAAGGGAATGTACTCATGCTGGATCTGAGCCAGGACGCCGGTGCGCTGACCGCCGCGATCGTGGACGTGGAGTCGGTGAGCGGGGACGAGAAGGCGCTCGCCGATCTGGTCGAGGAGGCTCTGCGGGCGCTGCCGTACCTGAGCGTGGACAGGTCGGGCGAGACGGTCGTGGCGCGCACGTCGCTCGGCCGCGCGGAGAGGGTGCTGATCGCGGGGCACCTCGACACGGTGCCGGTCGCCGCGAACCTGCCGAGCCGGGTGGACGGCGGGCGGCTCTACGGCTGCGGGACCACCGACATGAAGGCGGGCGTGGCCGTCGCGCTCAAGCTGGCCGCGGCGCTGCCGGCGCCCAACCGCGACGTCACCTATGTCTTCTACGACTGCGAGGAGGTCGAGGCCGAGCGCAACGGCCTCAACCGGGTCGCCCGCGATCATCCCGAGTGGCTGGCGGCCGACTTCGCGGTGCTGATGGAGCCGACCGACGGGGTGATCGAGGGCGGCTGCCAGGGGACGTTGCGGGCGGAGGTGCACGTGGCGGGCAAGCGTGCCCACAGTGCCAGGTCGTGGTTCGGGGTGAACGCCATCCACGGGATCGAGCCGGTGCTGGCCAGGCTCAACGCCTACCAGGCGCGGCTGCCGGTGGTCGACGGCCTGGAGTACCACGAGGGGCTCAACGCGGTCGGCGTGCGCGGTGGCGTGGCGGGCAACGTCATCCCGGACTCGTGCGTGGTGACCGTCAACTACCGCTTCGCGCCGGACCTCACGATCGAGCAGGCGCGCGAGCACGTGCGCGAGGTCTTCGACGGCTTCGAGGTGAGCTTCACCGACGCCGCCCCCGGCGCGCGGCCGGGGCTGACCGATCCGGTGGCCGCGGCGTTCACGGCGGCGGTCGGTGGTGAGCCGCGGGCCAAGCTGGGGTGGACGGACGTGGCGCGGTTCTCGGCGCTGGGCGTGCCCGCGGTGAACTACGGTCCGGGGGATCCGAATCTGGCCCATCAGCAAGGTGAGTACGTGTCGCTGGAGAAGATCGCCGACAGCGAGCGTGCGATGCTGAACTGGCTGACATAAAGGGGCACAACGTGAAAGTGACCCTCCTCGCCGGCCATTTGGCGGGGAGAGCCACTTTCAGTCCCGAGCAGCACCCTCGCCGATTAGACGCAGGGTTCGCGATTTTCGGTTCCTCCTTCTTCAAAGATTTTTCTGACAGGTTTCACCGTTACGCTGACCTGCGGTTTCCCTCTTCGAGGAGGTTGGGCGGATTGCCTTCGCCCTGCCGTAAGCCGGGATTCGCCCGTATGGCCCGGCCAGGGGGATAGCGTGACCCGCATGAAGCAGTCACGTCCCGAGCGCCGCCAAGGGCAGGCGGTAGTACGAGGCAACCTCGTCCCCGAGTCCACCCACGACCAGCGCCTGCTCGACCGGCAGGGGTCCACCGACTGGCTGCACATGGATCCGTGGCGGGTGCTGCGCATCCAGGCGGAGTTCGTGGAGGGCTTCGGGCAACTGGCGGAGCTGCCGCCGGCGGTCACGGTGTTCGGCTCGGCGCGGACGCCTGACGACTCGCCCGACTACGAGATGGGCGTGGAGCTCGGACGCGCGCTGGCCGAGTCGGGCTACGCGGTCATAACCGGCGGCGGTCCCGGCGTCATGGAGGCGGCCAACCGGGGCGCCACCGAGGTGGACGGCGCGGTCTCCGTGGGGCTCGGGATCGAGCTGCCGTTCGAGCAGAAGATGAACGACTACGTGGACCTCGGGATCGAGTTCCGGTACTTCTTCGTGCGCAAGACGATGTTCGTCAAGTACTCGTGCGGGTTCATCGCGCTGCCGGGCGGGTTCGGCACGCTGGACGAGCTGTTCGAGGCGCTGACGCTGGTGCAGACGCGCAAGGTGACGTCGTTCCCGGTGGTGCTGATGGGCACGTCGTTCTGGGGCGGGATGGTCGACTGGATCAAGAACGCGCTCCTGGGCACGGGCAAGATCGCCGCCCAGGACCTCGACCTGATCCACCTCACCGACGACGTCCACGAGGCCGTCCGCATCATCGCGGAGGGCGAAGCGGCGCGCTCCCAGCCCACCGTAGAGCCCCAGTAGCACTTCTCCCCGTTACGGCAAGCCCGGCCGGGACCGTGGCCCTGGCCCGGCCGCATAGGCTGGCGTGTCGTGAATGTCTGTGTCTTCTGCGCCTCAAGCCTGAAAATCGACCGCAAGTACCTCGACCTGGCCGCCGACGTGGGCACCCAGCTGGCCAAGCGTGGCCACACGCTCGTCAGCGGCGGCGCCACCGTGTCCTGCATGGGGGCCGTCGGCGCCGCCGCCCGTGCCGCCGGCGGGCACACCGTGGGCGTCATCCCGCAGGTGCTGGTCGACATCGAGGTCGCCGACCACGACTCCGACGAGCTCATCGTCACCGCCGGCATGCGCGAACGCAAAGGCGTCATGGACGCCCGCTCCGATGCCTTCCTGGTGCTGCCCGGCGGCATCGGGACGCTGGAGGAGCTCTTCGAGATCTGGACCGCCCGCGTCATCGGCATCCACGACCGCCCGCTGGTCGTCCTCGACCCCTGGGGCCTGTACGACCCGCTCCGCCGCCTGATCGAGGACATGTACGACGCCGGTTTCACCCGTGCCAACGTCTTCGACGCGATCGCCTGGACCACCACCGTGGACGACGCACTGGCCCACCTCGAAGCCACCACCACGCCGGTCCGCCCCTCCGTCGCCGAACTCGGCGAAGCCACTCCCTGAGCGGGCCCGGGTCAGGCCAGGCCGCGGCGGGTCAGGGCCGGGGGGCGGCGGCCGGCCAGGGAGTCGGTCATGTCGATGGCCTGCCGTACCTCGTCGTGGTGGTGGGTGATGAAGATCTGGGTTCCGTGCCAGCGGTAGACGGCGGCGGCGGCCAGGGCGGGGTCGAGGTCGGCGGGGAGTTCGACCACGACGACGGCACCCGTCGCCACCAGGCGGGCGGCCTCCGCGGGGGAGCCGGCGAGGGTCCAGGAAGGGTCGACTCGCGTGCCCGGGGCGACAAGTGTGGGCTGCATGTCTCGATCGTATGAGTACGATGCCAATGTGCTGGTCGTACTCGCCATCGCCGCGCTCGCCATTCTCGCCTGCGTGGTGCTGGTCTCCCTCGGTAGGGGCGGTGAGCTGACCGAGTTCCCGCCTGACGTCCCGCCGCTCGATCTGCCCGAGTCCGGGCAACTGACGGCGGTTGACTTCATGGCGCTGCATCTGCCGGTCAACCTGGTCGGATATCACACGCAGAGCGTGGATGAGACGCTGCGGCGCGCCGCCGGTGCCATCAGCGCGCGCGACACCAGGATCGCCGTGCTGGAGCAGCGGGTCTCGGAGCTGCTGTCCAGCAGGCTGCAGGCCCGGCAGGAGGTGTACGCCGCCCCGGGCGCCGGGCTCCGCACCGAGCACGAGCCGCCGGTCGTCGAGCGTGAGCTGGCCGAGGAAGGCGACGATCCCGAGGCGCCGGACGAGCCCGCCGTACCGGCGCCCGCGCCGGAGGACGAGGCGGAGAAGCAGCCCACGGCCACCGACGTGCTCGTCCACAAGGCGAAGGAGCCGGAGGACGGGGCCGCGTGAGCGAGGTGATCCGCTGCTGGTGGACCGGCATGACGGACCCGGTGTACATCGCCTACCACGACGAGGAGTGGGGACGCCCGGTCCACGGCGACGACAAGGTGTTCGAGCGGGTGTCGCTGGAGGCGTTCCAGTCCGGGCTGTCGTGGCTGACGATCCTGCGCAAGCGCGAGAACTTCCGCGCCGCCTTCGACGGGTTCGCGATCGAGAAGGTGGCCGCCTACACCGAGCGTGACATGGAGCGCCTGCTCGGCGACGCGGGCATCGTGCGCAACCGGGCGAAGGTCGAGGCGGTCATCGCCAATGCCCGAGCCGCGCTCGACCTGCCGGACGGGCTGTCGGAGCTGGTGTGGCGGCACGCCGACCCTGACTCCCCGGTGCCCAAGGCGATGGGCGACGTCCCGGCCATCACCCCCGGCTCCAAGGCGCTGGCCAAGGAGCTGAAGAAGCACGGCTTCCGCTTCGTCGGCCCGACCACCGCCTACGCGCTGATGCAGGCCATCGGCCTGGTCAACGACCACCTAGCCGACTGCGTCGTCAGGACCGGGCGACGCTGACCGTGTCGCCGTCGGGGAAGGTGATCTCGACGGCGTCCTCGCTCACCTCGACGCCGATGGCGTCTCGAAGGGCCGTCGGGTGTACGGCGTCGCCCGACAGCACCACCAGCGTCACGTGTGTCCCCGGGCTGTCCGCCTCCAGCCGGGGCGTGGCCGAGTGCGGGCCGAAGGCGTTGGCCTCGACGTCGCGGACGACGGTGGCGTGCTGCCAGCCGTACAGGCCGATGAGCGCGGAGGTGAGCCCGTCCGCCCGCCGCGCCAGCGCCCACCCGGCCCCGGTCACGACCGCGGGCGGCGAGGCGTCGGCGAGCGCGTAGCCGCCCTCCCGCACCGTGGAGCCGTCCGGCGCGGCGATGGCGTGGACGCGGATCTCCCACGGGCCGCGCACGACCGACGTGGTGGTGACGCGGTCACCGCCGGGGCTCTCGTAGTAGGAGGAGGCGGTCCGGCCCTCGCAGGTCAGCGGGTGGATGGAGCCTCTGGGGGAGGCGGGCGAGACGGTGATGTGGTTGTCGGCGGCCCGGCCGTGGTCGGGGCCGGTGCGGGTGGAGTAGGCGAGCCGTGCGTAATGGGGATCGTCGGGCGGGGCGCCGTGATCGCTGCCGTGGTTGACCAGCCGGACCAGGCCGTCGTGCCGGGTGCCGTGCAGGAGCAGGCCGGTCGCGGGGACGGCGGCCACGACGTCGTGCTCGTCCAGCGGCAGCGCCTGCTCGCGCTCGGTCCACACCGGGTGCTCCGGAGGCAGGAGCAGCCCCAGGAAGCCCTTCGACGCCCAGTAGGGAGAGGCGGGCCCCGAGTACGACTGCGTGGCCGGTAGGAACGTGTCGTACCAGCCGAGCGACAGCAGGCCGCGTGAGTCCGGCACCCCGCGCTCGACGAAGTGCCGGACCACGGACGAGGTCAGCTTCCGCGTCTGCCCGGCCGACAGAGGGCTGGCGTCGGCCAGCGCGCCCATCCAGACGGGCGCGAGGGCGGCGAAGCGGTAGGCCAGCGACCGGCCCTGGTGCACGGGCGCGCCATCCGACCCGAAAAAGTGCTGATAAGTCGTCAAGAAGGTGTGGAGGCGGTCCCGGTACACCTCGCCCGACGCCCCCGACATCCGCGTCCACATGAGCGGATACAGGTGCAGTGCCCACCCGCAGTAATAGTCGAAGTTGCGGGTGCCGCCGTCGGTGTACCAGCCGTCGCCGACGTACCACTCCTCGATCCGCGCCAGCCCCCGGTCGATCTCCTCCTGCCGGTACGGCCCGCCCACCGACTTGAGAAACTCCTCCGACACGGTCTGGAACAACATCCAGTTGTTGTCCCAGGTCCGCTTGCCCACGAACCCGCCCAGCCATTCGGCCACCCGCTCCCGTACCGAGGAGTCGAGCCGGTCCCAGAGCCAGGCCCGCGTCTCGTGCAGCCCGATCGCGATCGAGGCGGCCTCGACCATCTGCTGCGAGCAGTCGGTCAGCACCGGCCAGGAGTCGGGGGCCGAGGGGTCGGTCCCGGCGGCCAGGCCGTCGGCGTAGCGCTCGATCAGGCCGGGCGGCGCCTCTCCCTTGGCCCCCGCGATCCGGAAGGCGGCCAGCAGGAAGGTGCGGGCGAAGCCTTCCAGCCCGTCCGAGCGCACCCCGGACCAGCTGGCCCGCCCCGGGAGGTCGTAGCGGGCCATGCCCGGCGAGGCGTACGGCACGACGGCGTCGAGCAACTGGTCGGCCACCGCCTCCCAATGGGCGCGGGTCCAGCCGGTGCGCGGGGAGAGGATGCGGTCGGTGGGCGGGAGGTTCAGGGGGAAAGAAGGGGTCATGTCCTGCCGATCGCCAGTTCTGCGGTGTACGTCCGGCCACCGGAGCCGGACAGGTTTACGGTGAGGGCCGCATTCCTTCCCAGGGTGACCGCCACCGAATCGTCGGCCCTGATCACGCGGTGCGCGGGTCGTCCGAGGGCGAGCCGTACCGTGGGGACCGTGCGGCCGGGGTCGGCTACGGCCACCCGGATACGGCCCGCGGCCTGCCGTACCAGGACCGTGCAGGGCGCGTCGGCGCTCACTCCGCCCGCGGCGCCCGCGCTCCAGAACGTGGCGGCGAACAGCCGCCCGCCGCCCGCCGAGCGGCCAGAGGCGACGACCGCCTGCACGGACGCGGTGTTGGCCAGCACCTTCACCCGGTCGAACGCCCACGTCTGCGCGGCCCCGGCGTTGGGCAGGACGGCGTAGGCGTAGTCCGCGCCCGCGGGGTCGCTGCCGTGGTCCAGCCAGAGCGTCACGTAGTCGCGCGCGACCGGGTCCGCGGTGCCGCCGGTGCCGGGGCCGTCGTCGATGGCCCGCCAGGTGTCGGTCCTGCGCTCACGCAGCGCGCGCAGCTCGCCGGGAGCCAGCAGGACGTAACCCCCGACCCCCCGCAGGTGAGCCCGGCCGCCGTGCCGGGTGAGCCGGGCCGTGGTGCCGCGGTTGTCGACGATCGTCTCGACGGTCCGGTGGTCGGTGCTGGTGATGCCGGCGCCCAGGCAGACCACCGCGTCGTCCAGGCAGACCCAGCTCTTCCTGGCCGTCAGCGTCGTTCCCGCGGCCATCAGGTCGAGGCTCGCGACGCCGTAGCCGTCGATCGTGGTGCCGCCGGCCCAGGCGTTGGCCGGGCGGAAGGTTCCGGTGCCGCTGACCGAGACGGCCGGGTCGCGGTGGCGGGTGTCCACGGTCGTGCCGGCGAGGCGGTAGGAGTTCACGGTGGGCCAGTAGTCGGCGCTGTAGTGGTCCCGGCCTTCGGCACCGTCGGTGTAGAGGTAGGTGGCGCCGTCGCCCTGGTACCAGGCGCGGTAGTTCTCGCCGTTGCCGCATTCGTACATGGCGATCCGCCTGGAGGACAGGCTGATCGCGAACGACCATCCGGGCCTGCGGTGCACGATCCGGTCCATCGCGGCGAACACGTGGTGCCCGGACGGCCGAGGTGCCGCCACCACGGACCGGTCGGCCAGCAGCGCCCTGGCCCGTGCGGTCGCTGGCACGTCGGCCAGCTCCAGGAACCTGCCTCGGCTCACCCACCCCTTGGCCAGCTCACGGAAGCGCGCGGCGTAGGCGGCGGGCGCCCCGGCGGCCAGTTGCAGCACGGCGTCCACGGTGTCCCGCCCGGCGTGCTGGTCGCGCCCGAACTGCCTGGCCACCGCCCGCCCGCGCACGCTGTCCATCATCAGGCCGTCGTGGATCCACGGCGCGAAGGTACGCTCGACCGCGTCGAGGATCACCGTCTCGTTCGGATCGCGCACCTCCCACGCCGACCCGCCGAGCAGCCCGAGCGCCGCGCTGACCGACTGCAGCAGCACCACGCCGTAGGAACCGGTGTAGGCAACCACGTCGTGCTGGACGAACGAGCCGTCGGCGTGGAAGCCGTCGCCGTCGCTCACGTAGGCGAACAGCGAGCGCCGCCCGCCGTCGCGCACGTCGGACAGGCCGTCGCGGGCCAGCGCCAGCTTGGCGGCGTCCTCGCCGGCGATGCCGCGCAGCGCGACGATCAGCGCCTTGTCGGCGCGGTTGGCGCCGGTCTCGGCGAAGTCCGTGAGGTTGGTACGCCGGTCCGGGTTGGGACAGAACCGGTCCACCGCCCGGATCCACGCCGCCCGCCGGCCGGGGCTGACGAGGTCGTGCAGCAGCAGGCAGGTGTCCATGAGCGCGCGGGGGGCGCCGATCTCCCAGTGCCACCAGTTGCCGGTCTCACGCTTGGTCTCGTTGTAGGAGCGTTCGTACAGGAGGTCCAGGCCGGCGAGGACGTCTTCGGCCAGGGCGGCGTCGCCGTACCGGGCGGTGCCCTTGGTCGCCCAGGCGAGGGCGAGCGTGCGCAGCCGCTGGTAGCTGGCCGCGATGTCGGCGCTCGCCCCGGTCAGCGGAAGGTCCGCCCACAGGAAGGTACGGCCGGCCGCCCGCTCCATCGCCGCGCTCCACCCCGCCGCCGCGGCGTCCAGCCGCCCGAGCGGGGCCGCGAAGGCCGGATCCGCCGGATCGAACGGCCCTCCGGCCAGCATGGCGACCGCCTTGGCCCGCAACGCCGCGAACTCGCTCGAACCGGCGGCCGGTCCCGCGGCGGCGGCCGGGTCTGTGCGTGTCAGGATCGGCGTCGCGATCACGCCCGCCAGCAGCGTCCGGCGGGTGATCATTCGCTCAGCCCGGACGGGTCGGCGGCGGGCAGGCCGAGCTCCGCCACCCTGTCCAGCCACTCCCGCGTCAGCGGCGCGCCCCACCGGGTCCAGAAGCCGCCCAGGTCCCGCCCGGCGATCCGCGAGGTGTAGACGGCCAGGTATCCCCACCGCTTCGCGGTCTCGGTCCAGTCCGACGGCGGGTTCTCGGCCCGCACGAGCCGGTGCAGCCGGGGCCAGAACTCCTCGGTGAAGGCCAGCTCAAGCTGCCGGAACGGCACGAGCTTCTCGAACGCCCCGAGCTTGGTGAAGTCCGCCACCGGCAGCTTCGGCAGCGCGCTCTGGTACGGCGTCAGCCCCGTCTTGGCATCCGGCTTGGTGAGGTTGGACTGCTGCCCCAGCGCCCGCTGCGCGGCCAGCGAGTAGATGTTGACCGTCACCTCGGTCAGGTCGCCCGGCTTGTAGGCCATCTGCTGATGCTGGTGGCCGAGCTCGTGGTAGACGCCCCAGCCGCGCGTGCGCAGCCCGTCCACGGTGAGGAGCCGGTCCAGGTACGTGCGCGGGTAGGCGGTCCAGCCGTGGGTGGCGTACGCGCCGGCGCCCGTGGGCATCCGCGGCGCCTCCACCAGGTGGAACGGCAGCGGACTTCGCTCGCGCGCCCGCAGCCCCGAGATGGCGGCGTGCGCGTCGATGATCGACTCAAGCAGGCGCAGGTGCGCGGCGTGGTCCTGCTGGCGCCACTGCAGGATGCCCTCGCGGGTGACGGTGACGATGGCGCGCCCGGAGACCAGTTCGGCCTGCGGCACGCCGGTGAGCCGGTCGAGCTGGGCCTGGAAGCCCGCCTCCGTGGTCCGTCCGAGCCTGAATACCGGCGCGTCCAGCCCGCCGCTCACGAACCTGACCCTGGCCTGCTCGCCCGAGCCGATCATGGACAGGTAGATCATGCCGCCCCCGGCGTCCTCGACGGTGTTGACGCCGGAGGTGAGCGGGTAGGCGCGCGGGTTCTTGTAGGCGACGTCGGGGTGGGTGTCGGGCGCGCCGACGTGCAGCGTGGGCACGAGCCCGTCCTTGGCGGTCACCTCGACGGTCAGCTTGGCGGCCGCGGGCAGGTAGACACCGGTGTGGTGGAAGTCCGTGGTGCGCAACGCCTGTTGCAGCCGCAGCCGCTCGCTCTCGGCCGCGACCCGCCCGCGGACGACCACGGTACGGCGGGCGGTCCCCGCGACCCGATCGGCGGACAGAGCGTCGCCGGACAACGCTCCCCCCGAGGAGGCACCGCCTGAAGAGGCGCCTCCCGTCGACGGGTCCGGTGGGCGGGTGGCCGATGCGGCGGCGGCCAGTAAGGGGGAGGCCGCGAGGGCGCCGGTGAGGGTGAGGAAGCCACGTCGTGGGAGGTTTCGCATCGGGTTCTCCTTGGCAGGGCCGTATGCCGCCCGAGCTTGAAAGCGCTTACTAGGCTCCGTCAAGGCTTTCCGGAACTTTCTACCGGTTTCTATCGGCGACCTGCGGCTTTTCTGCCTCGTGGAGCCGCAAGCGGTTTCGGCGCGGCCACGGATTCCCTGACCACGATGCTGGTCCCGACCCGGGTGCTGGTCTGTACGGGGGACAGGTAGTCGCTGCCGTCGGAGACGCCGAGGGCCAGCCGTACGGCCTGGCGGCCCATCTCCTCCAGCGGGATGCGCACGGTCGTCAGCCGGGGACGGAGCTCCTGGGCGAGCGGGACGTCGTCATAGCCCACGACGGACATGTCGCCCGGCACCGTGAGCCCGGCCGCCTCCAGCGCCTGCATCGCCCCGGCCGCGACGTTGTCGTTGGCCGCGAAGATCGCGGTGAAGTCGGTGCCCTCGGCCAGCAGTTCCCTGACGCGCTCGTAGCCGAAGCGGCGGCTGAGCGGGCCCGGCTGGACGAGGTCGTCGGCGTAGTCCAGCCCGCGCAGTTCCAGCGCGCGCCGGTGCCCGGCCAGGCGGGCGACGGTGGTGGAGAAGAGCGCGGGGCCGCCCAGGAACAGGATGCGCCGGTGCCCCTGGGTGATCAGGTGGTCGGTGACGGCGAAGGCGCCGCCCTCGTTGTCGTACTCGACGACCTTGGTCGGCACGTCGCCCCCCACCGACGGCCGTCCGCACAGCACGAGCGTGGAGCCGCTGGCGTGCAGGGCGCGGGCCCGGCGGCCGACCTGGGTGGCGTAGGCGCGGTCCTCGTAGGCGCCGCCGACCAGGATGACCGCGTCGGCCCGCTGCTCGTGCAGCAGGTCGATGAGCGCCAGTTCCTGCTCGTGGCTGCCCTGGGTGCAGCAGATGATGCAGAGCCTGCCCTGCGCGGTGGCCTCGCGCTCCACTCCGCGGGCGATGAAGGCGTAGAACGGGTCGATCACGTCGTTGATGATGATCCCGACGGTCCTGTTCGTCGCTCCGGCCAGGGCGCGGGCGTGCGCGTTGGCCACGTAGCCCAGTTCGCTGATGGCCGCTTCCACCCTGGCGCGCGTCAACTCGGCCACCGGGTAGTTGCGGTTGATCACCCGAGAGACGGTCGCGCTGGACACGCCGGCGAGTCTGGCCACGTCGGCGATGGTCGCCTCGGTCACGGGCCCTCCCTTGTCACTCACGCTATTCTGCCCAGTTCGTCGATGTGGATCTCGTGCCTCAGCGGCCGGCCCGAGCAGTAGCGCGCCACCTCGTCAAGCGCCGAGTCGGCCAGCCTGGCCAGTTCGCCGCCCTGGGCTCCGGCCAGGTGCGGCGTGACGAAGACGTTGGGCAGCGCGAAGAACGGGTGGCCGGGCGGCAGCGGCTCGGGATCGCTGACGTCGAGTATCGCGTCGAGCCTGCCGCTCGTCACCTCCTCGGCCAGTGCGAGCGTGTCCACGAGCGCGCCGCGGGCGGTGTTGACGAGCACGGCGCCGTCGCGCATCAGCGCGAGCCGGTCGCGGCCGATCATCCGGTGCGTCTCCGGGGTGTCCGGCGCGTGCAGGGTGACCACGTGCGAGCGGCGTACCAGGGTGTCGAGGTCGGTCAGCCGTCCGCCCAGCGCCGCGGCCTCGCCCGGATCGGCGTACGGGTCGTAGACCAGCACCTCGGCGTCGAGGTTGCGCAGCAGCGCGAGCACCCGCCTGCCGATGCGCGACATGCCGACGACGCCGATCGTGATCCGGTGCGTGCCCAGCCACGGCATGCCGGAGAAATCCCGCCTGCTGCCCTGGGTGCGGTAGCGATGGGCCATCGTGAACGCCCGCTTCGCCCCGAACACGATCGCCGCGAAGGTGAACTCGGCCACCGGGATCGCGTTCGCGTCGGCCGCGCTGGAGACGCGTACGCTGCGCAGCACCACCGGGTCCAGAAACGTCTTCACGGTGCCCGCGGCGTGCGCGATCAGCCGCAGTCCCGGCGCCGCCCGGAGCAGCCGCTCGTCGAACGGCGGGCAGTCCCAGCCGGTCACGAGCACCTCCGTCTCCGCCAGGACCTTCTCGTCGACCTCGTGCATGACCTCGTCGTGGAGGTCGACCAGGCGGGCCAGCCGGTCGAGGGCGCCCCCGCTGAAGACCGACTCGCGCACGCCGGGCCCCATGGCCAGGGCGGCACGCGGTCTTCGGCTCTCTTCCCGCACGTGTTTCGCTCCCCGATAGTAAGCGCGTTCTATGAACTTGAGGCCGCACGCTAGGCCCTGCCTGCGATCCAGTCAAGCGATCTGGGCTTTCGCCCGGGAGGGTCTTGACGAATGGGGAAAACGCTTACTACGGTCACGGCCAATCGGAGGGACGACGCATGACGACTTCATCGCAACCGCGTGCCGCCGTGACGCCCCGCCGTGTCGCAACCGGTACGGCGGGCGCCGCGCCACGCAGGCTGCCTCTGCGCAAACGGATCTGGCGTGACCGGGTCATGCTGCTGCTGACCCTGCCGGGGCTGGTGTACTTCCTGGTCTTCCACTACGCCCCGCTCATCGGGTACGTGGTGGCGTTCAAGGACTACCAGCCGTACGTGGGCTTCATCGACAGCCCGTGGATCGGCCTGGCCAACTTCGAGCTGGTCTTCGGCGACAGCCGGTTCTGGACCTCCGTGATCAACACTCTGAAGATCACACTCACCCAGCTCGTGCTCTTCTTCCCGGCGCCCATCGCCCTGGCCCTGCTGCTCAACAGCGTGATCAGCGACAAGGTCCGCAGGTTCGTGCAGAGCGTGGTCTACCTGCCGCACTTCATCGGCTGGGTGATCATCGTCTCGATCTTCCAGCAGATCCTCGGCGGCGCCGGCGTGCTGCCCAACCTGCTGGAGAGCGTGGGCCTGCCCCGGGTCGACGTCATGACGAACCCGGACACCTTCCCGCTGCTCGTGACGCTGCAGGTGCTCTGGAAGGACGCCGGCTGGGGAACGATCATCTTCCTGGCCGCGCTGCTCTCCATCAACCAGGAGCTCTACGAGGCGGCGGCCATGGACGGCGCGGGCCGCTGGCGCCGGCTCTGGCACGTCACGCTGCCCGGCATCACGCCGATCATCGTGCTGCTGCTCATCCTCAACCTCGGCAGCATCCTGTCGGTCGGCTTCGAACAGATCCTGCTCCAGCGCGACGCGGTCGGGGCCGAGTCGGCCGAGGTGCTGGACACGTTCGTCTACTTCAACGGCATCCAGGACGGCCAGTGGGGCCCGGCCGCGGCGGTGGGCCTGATCAAGGCGATCGTCGGCGCGGCCCTCGTGCTCGGCGCGAACAAGGTGGCGCACCTGCTGGGCCACGAGGGGGTGTACCGCGGTGCGGCCAAGTGAGCGTCCGGCCTGGATGGAACGGCCCGGCAAGGTGGGCCTGGCGGTCAAGGGCGCGATCCTGCTCGGCGTGAGCCTGCTGGTGATCTACCCGTTCGTCGGGGTGATCGGCACCAGCCTCTCGACCGAGACCGACATCGCCAAGGCCGGTGGCTTCGTGCTGCTGCCGTCCGCGCCGCAGCTCGACGCCTACCGGGCGATCTTCGAGGGCGGCACGGTCACCCGCGCGCTGCTCGTGAGCGTGCTCGTGACCGGCATCGGCACGCTGGCCAGCCTCGCCGCCACGATCGGCATGGCCTACGGGCTCAGCCGCCGCGAGGTCACCGGTTCGCGGGCCATCCTGGTCGTGGCGCTGTTCACGATGTTGTTCAACCCGGGCATCATCGCCGGATTCCTGACCGTCCAGCAGCTCGGCCTGCTCAACACCTTCGCCGCACTCGTCCTGCCCAGCCTGGTCAGCGCCTTCAACCTGGTCGTCCTGCGCTCGTTCTTCATGAACCTGCCCGGCGAGCTGCTGGAGAGCGCCCGCATGGACGGCGCCGGCGACCTGCGCATCCTCGTCCGGATCGTGCTGCCGCTGTCCAAGGCGGTGATCGCGGTGATTGCCCTGTTCTACGCGGTGGCGTACTGGAACGCCTTCTTCAACGCCCTTCTCTACCTCGACGACACCGAGAAGTGGCCGCTGCCGATGATCCTGCGCATGTTCGTGCTCCAGGGCCGGACGCTGGAGAGCCTCGGCGGCGCCGCGGAAGCGCCCGCCCCCGTCCAGGCCATCCAGATGGCGGTGCTCGTGGTGGCGGTCGTGCCGATCCTCATCGTCTATCCCTTCCTCCAGCGCTACTTCACCAAGGGCGTGCTCACCGGCGCCATCAAGGGCTGAACCCCCCACCCGAAGGAAGATCCACATGAACCTCTCCAGGCGCGGCTTCCTCGGCCTCGCCGCGGGCGTGGCCGTCACGTCGCTGGCGAGCGCCTGCGGCGGCGGCGCGCAGGCGCCCGCGACGAAGGCCCAGGGCCTCACGGTCAAGCTGCCGACCCACACGCCGCTGTCCTCGATCCCCAAGCCCGACCTTCCCGGGACCGCGGCGGGCGTGCCCGACGCGTACTTCACCTACCCGAAGGAGCTGTTCAAGGCGGTCCAGAAGCCGCCCATGTCCGGCGGCCAGGTGAAGATCGCGATGAAGACGTTCCTGCCGCCGCCGCCCGGCCGCGAGCAGAACGCGGCCTGGCGGGAGATGGAGAAGCGGCTCGGCGGCACGGCCGACGTCATGATCGTGCCCACCGACGACTGGCCGACGAAGTTCTCCACGCTGGTCGCGGGCGGCAACCTGCCCGACATCTTCCCCTACATCTCCACCCAGGGCGTCAACAACCTGCCCGCCTTCGCCGCCAGCCAGTGCGCCGACCTGACGCCGTTCCTGTCGGGGGACAAGGTCAAGGAGTACCCGAACCTGGCCGCGCTGCCCGAGGTCTTCTGGAAGCAGGGCATCATCGGCGGCAAGCTCTACGGCGTGCCCGTGCCGCGCAACCTCGTCGGCGGCCTCGGCTTCTACCGGCACGAGATGTTCGCCCAGGCCGGCGTCACCGACCTGGCCCAGATCACCGACCTCGACCGCTTCGCGGAACTGCTCAAGGAGCTGACCAGGCCCCAGGAACGGCGCTGGGCGATCGTCACCGCCACCGGCGGCGTCTTCGGCCTGTCGATCTTCACCCAGATGTTCGGCGTGCCGCTGGAATGGCGCCTGGACAAGGCGAGCGGCAAGCTCACCCACGCCATCGAGACCGAGGAGTACCGGGCGGCGCTGGAGTACGTGATCAAGCTGCGCGAGGCCGGCGTCATCTACCCGGGCTCGGAGGGCTTCGACACGCTCAAGCGCAAGAACGAGTTCAACTCCGGCCGCGCCGCCATCACCTACGACGGCCTGCCCGCCTACCTGGGCCCCGGCAACTATTTGCAGACCCAGAAGAAGATCGACCCCAAGGCCGACCCGCGCCCGCTGCTGCCCATCGGCGCCAAGGCCGTGACGTTCGCCAACAACGTCGTCTTCTCCACCAACCTGCTGAAGAAGGCCGACGAGGCCCGGGTCAAGGAACTGCTGCGCGTGGCCGACTTCTTCGCCGCGCCGTTCGGCAGCGAGGAGTTCACGCTCATCCAGTACGGCCTGGCGGGCACCGACCACACCCGCGACGACCAGGGCAACCCGATCCTGACCGACCAGGGCGCCAAGGACATCACCGTCCCGTGGAAGTACATCGCCGCGCCCACCCAGGCCGTCTACGACCCCACCTCGCGAGACGGCGTCGAGCACCTGCACGCGGCACTGTCGAAGATGATCCCCCAGGCGGTCTACGACCCGACCACCGGCATGTTCTCCCCGACCGCCGAGAACAAGTTCGAGTCGCTCTACACCATGCGCAACGACAAGGTCACCTCCATCGTCGCCGGCCGGGCCAAGCTGAGCGAACTGGACCAGCTCGTCAAGGACTGGCGGGCGCAGGGCGGCGACAAGATCCGGGCCGAGTTCGAGCAGGCGCTCCAGCAGTCGAACGGTCCTCGATGAAGGTCTTCCACGTCGCCCAGGGCCACTCCCTGGAAACCGCCCGCGACCAGGTACGGCAGGCCGTGGCGGCAGGCATCGGCCACGACATCGAGATCCGGCTGTTCGGCGGCCTCCACCGGCTGACCCGCCCCCTGACCCTGGACGAGCGCGACAGCGCCCCCGAGGGCCGCACGATCACCTGGACCGCCGAGCCGGGCGAGAAGCCGGTGCTGTCCGGCGGAGTACGCCTGACCGGCTGGCGCCGGGAAGCGGACCGCTGGGTCACCGAGGCGCCGGACGGCGTGTCGCCCCGGCAGCTGTTCGTGGGAGGGGTACGGGCGGTGCGCGCCCGCAGCGAGCCCCGCCTCGCGGCGGACGGGGAGATCACCAAGGACGGCATGACCGGCGCGATGGCCGCCGGCGTGGCCGCCTGGTCCGATCCGGGCAACGCCTCGGCGGTCATCCGGGTGCGCTGGCGCAACTACCACTGCCGCGTCGACAGGGTCGAGGGCGACCGCATCGTCTTCGCCCGGCCGTGCTGGGCCAACGCGGCCTCCGGCACCGGCCGGACCGGGCCCGCCTGGGACTTCACGACCGTGGACGCCACCCGCCACACCAAGGTGGTCTATTTCGAGAACGCCATCGAGCTGCTCGACCGGCCGGGCGAGTTCGTCTACGACCGCGGCAGCCGTACCGTCACCTATCTGCCGCGCGCGGGGGAGAGCCCCGAGGACGTCGTCGCGCCCGCGGCCGGGACGCTGCTGCGGATCGAGGGCGCGGCGCGGGTGCGCGTGCGCGGGCTGGCCTTCGAACATGCCGCCTACCGGCAGCCGGACACCGAAGAGGGCTACGCGGGCACGCAGGCCGGGCTCACGCTGACCGGCGCCACCGGCCCGGCCGGCCACGCCGGCCGCCACTACACCAAGCCCGCGGCGGCGCTCGTGGTCCGCGGCGGGCGGGAGATCGCGGTCGAGGACTGCGTGTTCACGCGGCTCGGCGGCGCGGGTGTGATCTTCGAGGCGGGCACCAAGGACTCCTCGATCACCGGCTCCACCTTCGCCGACCTGTCCTCCGGCGCCGTCTACGTCGGCGACACCGAGCCGAACCCGCCCGCGGAGCTGCGCGGCGAACGCAACACCGTGGCCCGTAACGTCATCAGCCGGGCGGGCGTGGAGTTCACCGACGCGGTGGGGATCTGGGCCGGGTACGAGAGCTCGCTGGTCGTGGACCACAACACGCTGGAGCACCTGCCGTACTCGGGGATCTCGGTCGGCTGGGGCTGGAACCAGCCCGAGGCGCAGAAGCCCGACATGCGCGACAACAAGCTGACGAACAACCGGATCACCGACGTCATGCTCGTCGAGCACGGCCAGCACGACGGCGGCGCCATCTACACCCAGGGCCCGCAGCCCGGCACGGTGATCAGCGGCAACTACGTCAACCGCTCCGCCTACGGCAACACCGAGCGCGACGGCAACGGCGTCTATCTGGACGAGCAGAGCTCCCACATCCGCGTCGAGGGCAACGTGATCACCCGCGTCGGCTACAAGTGGATCTCCAACTGGGCCGAGTACGGCATCGGCAACCTCGTCACCGGCAACTGGACCGACACCGACGCCCCGCCGCTGTCCGGCCGCGACTCGCGCACGGAGCACAACCACACCGCTCTGGAACGGCTCCCGCCCGAAGCCCTGGACGTGGCCACACGAGCCGGAGCCACACCGGGAGAGGTCGAGCGACTGGCCCCCGACCTGGCCCGGGGAAGGCCCGCCACCCAGTCGTCCACCGAATCTCCGGCCGCCAACGCCGTGGACGGCTCCACCACCACCGACAGCAGGACGGCGGGCGAACCCGGCGCCTGGTGGCAGGTCGACCTCGGCGCCACCCTGCCGCTCACCGAGGTGGAGATCTGGAACGACGCCGCGATGACCACCTCCGGCTTCGACGTCGTCCTGGCCACGCGGGCCGACCTGTCCGACGCCCGGCGTGTCCACGTGCCGGGCAAGGCGCTGCGGCCCTCGTTCGTGCCGCTCACCGGCGAGGCCCGCTACGTCCGCCTCCAGCGCGCGGACACCGGCGGGATCGGCCTGGCCGAGGTCAGAGTTCGCTAGGCAGGCGGCGCCAGTACTGCTTCCTGCCCTCCTCGCGCACCACCAGATCCAGCCGGGCCAGCTCGGTCCGCAGCTCGTCGGCGTCGTCCTTCTGGTCCTTCTCCAGGGCCACCTGCCTGGCCCTGAAGAAGGCGTGGGCGGCGGCGTCCAGGTCGGGGTGCCCGTCGGCCCACAGCCGGAACTCCGCCCGCGCCGGATCGCCGGCGACCCACGGATAGCCGCGGGCCTGGAAGGCCCGCTCGATGTCGGCCCGCCGGGGCAGGTCGCCGCGGGTCCTGACCAGTTCCTCGGTCCGGTGGCCCTGGACGACGACGTGCCCGCCGTCGAGGAAGACGGCCGCCGCGTCGGCCCTGCGCGCCTCCCATCGCCGCTCGCCGTGCGTGAAGACGGCCCGCGTGTCGTCCACCGCGATCCCCAGGTGGTCGGCGATGATCAGGAACGCCAGTACCAGCCCGGCCACGGCCCCCAGCCCGAGCGCGCCCATCGTCGCGTACGGCTCCGCCAGCCCCGCCAGCAACCTGATCGGCTTCTCGAACGGCACCCACGGCCAGGTCGCCGCCCATTCGATGAGCGCCTTCACCAGCCACAGCACCCCCGCCCCCAGCAGCGGCCCGCCCGCCCAGACCAGGACGCGGTGCAGGGCGGGAATCGTCACGACGGTCTGGTCAGAAGCAGGCATCAGCGAAGTTCGGCTTTCTTTCCGGCAAGAATGATCAGCACGACCACGCCCAGGGCGAAGGCCGTGTTGTGGCCCAGTTTGGCGGCCGTGGAGACGTCCCCGAGCGGCTGGGTGACGAACGCGCCCGCGGCCTGGGCCAGCAGCGCGGCGCCCGCCGCGGCGAGCCGGTGGACCTGCCCCCAGCCCGTCCGCCTCGACCACAGCGCGAGAAGCACGGCCAGCACCGCGAGCCGCCCGGCGTAGACGGCGAACCCGGCCCAGCCGACCAGGGAGGTCGTCCACTCCAGAACCTGGGAGATCGACATGAGAACGAACGTCACCCCGCCGACCATCCACGGACCGGGCGCGGGCCGGGGATCCGTGGGCCCCGGCCGCGTCCTGACCGCGAACGCCACCGCGATCAGCGCCAGGACCACCGCGCCCGCCCCGGCCAGCTGCCCCGTGGACGGGACGAAGTCCTCGGTCTCCAGATGCCACCGGACCACGAACCACGCGGCGCCCGCGAACGCCACCGCCGTGACGACCGTCCCCGGCCACCCCAGCCACGGCGTGGTCCTGCGTTCCGGCCTCATGAACGACTCCACGATCGCGATCGGCGCGCAGATGCTGAAGACCACGTGCCCGGCCACCCAGTGCAGCGACAGGTACGCCCCGATGCCGAGCTGCGGGATGTAGGTGGGCTCCAGCATCGGCGCCAGGTACGGGATGTCGCGGTAGGACGGGTTGAACATCGCCTGGTCGATCAGGCCGGGCTGAAGCACGCCGAAGGCCGCCGCCAGCAGGAACATCGTGGGCCAGCCCCGGCCGGCCCTGCGGGCGCCCTCGCGGATGAGGAGGGCGGCGGCGCCGTACAGGGGGACGAAGACGAACAGGCCGCCGAGCAGCTCGCCGACGTCGCCCGTGGAGGTGTCGTAGCCGCTGAGGTACTCGGCGCAGGCCGGAGCCAGGAGCAACAACCCCAGCGCCGGTGGCAGGCCTTTGAGTGACATGCCCACGACGCTAGGGACGGCGGCGCCCGGTGCGGATCGGTCCTCGGGCTAGGGGAGACCGACCAAAGTCGATGGGGTCAGCGACCGTGGAAGGTGGGGCGCTCCTTGGCCAGGAAGGACCGGGTGGCGCCCAGGTGGTCGTCGGTGGCGGCGCACTCGTCCTGCAGGACCGCCTCCAGCTCCAGGGACTCGGTCAGGGAGTGGGTGGTGGCGTAGGCGAGCGACCGCTTGGTGGCCGCGTACGCCTTGGTGGGGCCGTGCGCCAGCCGTACCGCCAGCTCCTGGGCGGTCTTCAGCACGTCGTCCGGCGCGACCACCCGCGTCACCACGCCCAGCTCCAGCGCCCGCTGGGCGTCCAGCGGCTCGCCCAGAAGCAGGAGCTCGGCCGCGCGGCCGGGTCCCACGAGGCGCTGCAGCGTCCAGGAGGCGCCCGAGTCCGGGACCAGGCCGATGCCGGAGAACGCCATCGCGAACTTCGCCTTCTCCGAGGCCACCCGCAGGTCGCAGGCGAAGGCCAGCGACGCGCCCGCCCCCGCGGCCACGCCGTTGACCGCCGCCACCACCGGCTTGGGCATCGTGGTGATCAGCTCGACGATCGGGTTGTAGTGCTCGCGCACCGTTCCCGCCAGGCCGCGGCCCGCCTCCAGGTTGTCCGCGTGCTCGCGCAGGTCCTGGCCGGCGCAGAACGCCCGGCCGGAGCCGGTCAGCAACACGGCGCGCACCAGCGGGTCATCGGCCGCCCGGCGCAACGCGTCGAGCAGGGCCGTCTTCAGCTCGGCCGTCAGCGAGTTCATCGCGTCGGGGCGGTCGAGCGTGATGGTGGACACGCTCTCGGTCACGTCGTAGCGGATCACAGGGTCTCCAGGTTGTGGTCGACGAATGCGGCGGCTCTGGGCAGCAGGCGCGCGGCCTCCTGCTCGAAATATGCCCGCGCTTTCTCGCCCGGCCACCCCGGCGGCAGCAGTTCCGCGGGCAGGCCGGGATCGCGGAACAGGAAGTTACGCCAGCCGTGGACCAGCGCGCTCCTGGTGGCGAAGACGCGGTCGTCGGGCGCGTGCGCGGGCAGCGAGTCCACCAGCGACCCGGCCTCGGCCAGCCAGCGCTCGTAGGCCGCGGCGATGCCGTCCAGGTCCCAGGCGCGGGCCACGAGCTCGCGCGGGTCGCCGTCCAGCGCGGCGTCGAAGCGGTCGGCCACCACGCCCTCGCCGTCGAGCAGGTTGTCCAGCTCGATGGAGGAGCGTGGACCGATCCAGGTCGTCTCGGACAGCGCGGCGTAGCCGAGGAAGGTGAGATCGGCGCGCAGCCGTTCGCGCCTGGGACGTTCCCGCACCGGCCCGAAGACGATCACGTGCCAGCGTCCACGCCAGCCGAGCGTCCCCGGTCGGTAAATTCTCAGTGCTGCCTCGTCCAGGCGCCTGACGCACTTCGGAGTCAGGCCGTATCCGGGTCCGTGCGGCAGCCGGACCGGCGACAGCCAGCCCTGCCTGACCATGCGCGAAACGGCCGTGCGCACGGCGGGAGCGGCGATTTCCAGGGGTTTCATCAGCCGCACCAGGGCGGCAACGGAGGCCTGGCCACCGCGTGATCGCAGGTGGTCTCCGTAGAGGTCGAACAGGCCGGCGCGTGCGTGCACGAAGTCCAGTTTGGACGTCTTCGCACCCCTGGACAACGCATTCTGGGAGGAGATCGTTACCCATGAGGGCTCTCGATGCGGGAGAATAGGACATCACAGAAGACGTGAATGCGCCGGCCACCCTCCTGGAGGGCCGGCGGTCGCGGGCCGCGGGAGCCCAAGGCAGGAAGGGATACACGCATGGCGGCGATGAAGCCGCGGACCGGCGATGGTCCGCTGGAGGTCACCAAGGAAGGACGCGGCATTGTCATGCGCGTCCCCTTGGAGGGTGGCGGCCGGCTCGTCGTGGAGATTTCCGCCGACGAGGCGCAGGCGCTCGGCGAGGCGTTGAAGAACGTCGTCGGCTGAGCGCTTCCCGAGACAGCTTCGATCGACGGCCCTGGCGTGCCTCCGCGCCAGGGCCATTGACGTGTTTGGAGAGATGACCCGTGCCCATTGAGACCACGACGTCGGTGGTTTCCGAGATCCCCGCCGAGGCCGAACTGCTGGCGGTGCCGTACTCCTCCGACCTAGACCCGGCGCTCTCCCTCGACCTGCTCCTGCCCCCGGCGGCGCTGCTGGCCCACTACGAGGCCAAGGGCGAGGCGGGCGAGATTGTCGAAGTGCCCGTGGCACGGGGGGAGAATGTCGGGCGCGTCCTGCTCTACGGAGCCGGGGACGGCTCGCCGAAGGCGCTGCGCAAGGCCGCCGCCGCCCTGACCCGCCGCGCCAAGGGCCGCGACACGCTCACCGTCGTCGTTCCCGACGGCGACGGCGCGGCGTTCGCGGAAGCCGCGCTGCTGGCCGCCTACAGCTTCAAGGTCACCTCCTCGCCGGGCAAGAAGCCCGTCTCCGCGCTCGTGTTCGCCGGCGCCGACGAGCAGGCGGTACGGCGCGGCGAGATCGTCGCCCAGGCCGTCGCGCTCGCCCGCGACCTGGCCAACACGCCCTCGTCGGTGAAGAGCCCGGCGTGGCTGGCCGAGCGCGCCGGTGAGCAGGGCGTCCCCGTGCGCGTGTGGGACGAGAAGGAGCTGCGGGCCGGCGGCTTCGGCGGCATCCTCGCGGTCGGCCAGGGATCGGCGAACCCGCCGCGGCTCATCCAGCTCTCCTACGACCCGCCGGGCGCCACCAGGCACGTGGTGCTCGTGGGCAAGGGCATCACCTTCGACTCGGGCGGGTTGTCGCTCAAGCCGTCCGACAACATGAAGGTCCAGAAGACCGACATGGCCGGCGGCGCCGTCGTCATCGCGGCCGTGTCCGCGCTGGCCAAGCTGGGCGCCAAGGTACGGGTCACCGGGCTGGTGGCGGCGGCGGAGAACATGCCGTCCGGCAGCGCGCAGCGGCCCAGCGACGTCATCACCCACTACGGCGGCCGCACGGTCGAGGTGCTCAACACCGACGCGGAAGGCCGCCTGGTCCTGGCCGACGCCCTCGCCTACGCCGACGACACGCTCGCCCCCGACGCGCTCGTGGACATCGCCACCCTCACCGGCGCGATCAGCGTCGCCCTCGGCCGCAGCGTGGGCGCCGTCTACGCCACCTCGGAGGAACTCGCCGGAGAGCTGCTCGGCGCCGGCCAGGCCAGTGAAGACCGGCTGTGGCGGATGCCGCTGATCGATGACTACGCGCCCGCGCTGGAGTCGTCGATCGCGGACCTGGCCAACGTGGAGGTGGGTTCCCGCTTCGGCGCCGGATCGATCACGGCCGCGCTGTTCCTGCGGGAGTTCGCGGGCAAGCGGCCCTGGGCCCATCTGGACGTGGCCGGGGTGGGGCGCAGCACGGTGGACGAGGGCGTGCTGACCAAGGGCGCCACGGGCTTCGGCGTCCGCCTTCTCGTGGAGTGGCTCAGCCGTTCAGCCTGACCGCACAGCCTGGCCGCTTTCAGTCGCTCGGTCTGACCGTTTTTCAGTCGCTCAGCTTCACCGCGGCCAGGAGTCCGTCGCCCAGCGGCATCATCAGCGGCCGCAGCCGGTCGTCGCCCTGCACGAGCTTGCCCAGCTCGCGCAGGGCGACCGTGTCCGGGTCGCGCTGGGCCGGGTCGGCCACCCGGTTGTGCCACAGGACGTTGTCGAACGCGACGATCCCGCCCACCCGCAGCAGCCTGACGGCCTCGGCCAGATAGTCGGAGTACTCCTGCTTGGCGCCGTCGGCGAAGACCATGTCGTACCCGCCGTCCGACAGCCGGGGCAGCACGTCGAGGCCGCGGCCGACGATCAGCCGCACCCGCCCGCCGGAGAATCCGGCGTCGGCGAAGGCCTGACGGGCCAGCCGCTGGTGCTCAGGCTCGACGTCCACGCTGGTCAGCGTGCCGTCGGGACGCATGCCGCGCAGCAGCCACAGACCCGACACACCGCAGCCGGTGCCGATCTCGACCACGGACTTGGCGTTGAGCGCCGTGGCGAGGAAGCAGAGCGCCGCCCCGCCTCCGGGAAGGATGGGCACCGCACCCATCTCCTGGCCGCGCTGCCGCGCCGCGAGAAGCACCTCATCTTCCAGATGGAACTGCTCCGCATAGGCCAGAGTGGCCTCTACCGGGCTGGTCATCGGCCCCCTCCCCCCACTTTCGTGCGATTGGTCACCGATCGCAGCCTAGGGGAGACACGCCCGGACGGGAACTCAAGTCGGTCCTAACGCGTTGCAGGTTTAAACGGGCTTTGCCGGTCCGGAAGGCAGGCAGTGCGCATGAAGGGACGAAACCAGGCACTATGGCTGTAGCGGTGGTCCCAAAGAGAGGAGCCTTGGTGGACGGAAGCGACCACCAGGTGTCTGAGTGGACTCCTCCCACCTGGGAGGAGGTCGTGCGGACGCACTCCGCGCGCGTGTATCGGCTGGCGTACCGGCTGACCGGCAATGTCCATGACGCCGAGGACCTCACACAGGAGGTCTTCGTCCGGGTATTCAGGTCATTGTCCAGCTACACCCCCGGCACGTTCGAGGGCTGGCTGCACCGGATCACGACGAACCTGTTCCTTGACATGGCGCGGCGCAAGCAGCGCATCCGATTCGAGGGATTGGCGGACGACGCGGCGGAACGGCTGCGCGGCCGCGAGCCGTCTCCGGCGCAGGCATGGGACGACGCGCACTTCGAGGCCGACGTCCAGGCGGCGCTCGACGCGCTCGCCCCCGAGTTCCGTGCCGCGGTGGTGCTCTGTGACATCGAAGGCCTGTCGTACGAGGAGATCGCGGCCACGCTCGGCGTGAAGCTGGGTACGGTCCGGAGCCGTATTCATCGTGGCCGGGCACAGCTGAGGGAGTCGCTCGAACATCGGGCGCCCCGAGGCGCTGAACTCCCCCCGACCGTGATCCGTGGGGAGGAAGGCTAGGAATGTCTCATCTTGGAGAGAGTGTTTCCGCGCTCGTCGACGGCGAACTGAGCCACGTCGAGCGCGAACGGGCGCTGGCCCATCTCACCTTCTGCGCCGAATGCAGGAGGGAGGTCGAGTCGATGCGGGCGCTGAAGTCGCGCCTGCGCTCACTCGACGGCCCGGCCATGCCCGCCGACCTGACCATGTCACTACTGCGGATGTCCGAGCCGGGCGGGCCGCTGCCGCCGCGCGAACGCCCTTTCCCTCCCACGTTTGGAGGAGTGCCGCTTCCGGGACCGCACAGCATCTCCCCTTTGGACAACCGGCCGCGAAGGGACGCCTTCGGTGGTACTTCCGGCCCTGGACGGGGGAGTAGGCGCCGCGGCGCCTACGTGGCCGTGGGCGTCATGTCCGCCGCGGTCGCGCTCGGCACCTTCTTCGCCGTCAACAGCACCGCCGAGGTGGGCAGCCCGCCGCCGGTCGAGCTCTTCCAGGTTCAGCAGGCGCCGGGCAACACCCCGTGATGTCTCGGGCCATTGGCCTGGGATACTCGAAGGATGGCGTAGTCGTCGGTGAGAGGGGCATACGATCGGGGTTCGGGCCTTACAGGGGCTTATGACCCACGTATGCCGTTCACGCCAGGATTGCGGTGTCCGAGCGAGGAGTGGTGAGACTTAGATGACCGACGAGACGCGCCCCACCGAAGGACGCATGCCGTCGGACTCCCCCGAGTCGCAGGAGCGGCCGGAGTTTCTGCCCGCGGGCGAGGAGCAAGGCGCCTGGGGAGACCCGTCGGGCCGCTCCGTCAACCCACCACCGTCGTACGGCGGGGCCGGCGACCAGCCGCCTCCCACGTTCGGCAACGCGCCCGCCGACCCCAGCAATCCCTACGGCTCGTACGGTCCGTCCGGCTCGTCCGGCTCGTATGGTTCGTCGGGCTCGTACAGTTCGTCCGGCTCGTATGGTGAGGCCGCGCCCGCGTTCGGCAGCCCGGCGGGTGAGCAGGAGCCCCGGTTCGGGACGCCCGCGCAGCCGTCGTTCGGCCCGCCGCCCTACTCCGGCTCCTACGCGGGCTATGGCGGCGGCGCGCCCTCGCAGGGCGACACCGCCGTCTACAGTTCCCCGCAGTACGGCGGCGAGACCCCGCCGCCTCCGCCACCGCAGAACGCCTTGGGCATGGGCTCGGGCTGGGCCCCGCCGCCCGGCCCCGGCGCGGGGGTTCCGCAGCGCAGGGTCGCCCTGGGCACCGGCGGGCTGATCGCCGTGGCCGTCGCCATCGCGCTGATCGCCTCCGGTCTCGGCAGCGTCGGCACGTACCTGCTCACCAGGTCGGGCGGTGGCACCGACCCCTCCTACACGCTCGGTCCCGCGCCCAGCGGCGCGATCAACCGGCCTCCGGAGTCGGTGGCGGGCGTCGCCTCGCGCGTCCTGCCCAGCGTCGTGTCCCTGGAGGTCGGCAACGGCGGCGCCGAAGGCGCCAGCGGCTCCGGCTTCCTGATCAAGGACGGCTACGTGGTCACCAACAACCACGTCGTCGCCATGGCGGCCGGCGGTGGCGAGATCCAGATCATGTTCGCCAACCGCAAGACCACCACGGGCCGCATCGTCGGCCGCGATCCGGGCTCCGACCTGGCAGTGGTGAAGCCGGAACAGACGTTCGGCACCCCGGAGATCACGCTGGGCAACTCCGACCAGGTCGTCGTCGGCGACCCGGTCATCGCGATCGGCTCCCCGCTCGGCCTGAGCGGCACCGTCACCACCGGCATCGTCAGCTCCCTGAACCGCCCGGTCATCGCCGGAGACGAGAGCGGCCGGGCGACCGAGGAGCCCGCGTACATCTCCGCCATCCAGACCGACGCCGCCATCAACCCCGGCAACTCGGGCGGCCCGCTGGTCAACGCCAAGGGCGAGGTCATCGGCGTCAACTCGGCGATCGCCACGCTCAGCCGTTCATCCTCCAGCCAGGGCGGCAGCATCGGCCTGGGCTTCGCGATCCCGGTCAACCAGACCCGCCGGGTGGCCCAGGAACTGATCACCACCGGCAAGGCCAAGCGCCCCCGGATCGGCATCGTCCTGGACAAGAACTACCGAGGCCAGGGTGTCCGCATCGCCTCCGAGCCCGACCAGGGCCGCCAGCCTGTGGACGCCGGTGGCCCGGCCGAGAAGGCAGGCCTGAAGGCCGGCGACGTCATCCTGGAAATGGACGGCCTGCGCCTCCAGGACGGCAACGAACTGATCGCCCTGATCCGCGCCAAGGCCCCTGGCTCCAAAATCACCGTCAAATACGAACGAGCCGGCCAAGAACGCACCGCCACCCTGACTGTGGTCGCCGACGAAACCCCCTCTCCGTCGCCGTCCTGATCTCCGCGCCGTTCTTGTCCGCGCGTTCTTGTCCTGGCGTTCTCCGTTACGGCAAGCCGCCCCCACGCCACCCGCCGACGTGGGCGGGTGCCGATCGTGGGGGTCGCTTCTCACGTCGCACGAATGGCCCACCGCAACGGCCAGACATGACCGGCTGACACGGCCGGCTCTGACCGGGCCCGCACGGTCAGGCGCAACCGGCTGCCCCGACCACGCTTGGCCCGCCCCTGCTCCGACACGCTCCCTCCCAGTTCCTGCCTCCCGAAACGCGCCCCTGCCTCGGTCCCGGCCCTGGCCTCGGTCCCGGCCCTGGCCTCTGGCCCCGGCCTTGGTCTCGGTCCCGGCCTTGGCCTCCCGGTTACTGGCCTTTTGGCGTTTCGACCCTTAGGCGCGGTTCTGAGTCGCGCCGTCCCGGCTTCTTGGTTTCGTTGGTCCTGGCCCGCCCCGGCAGGGGCTGGGTGGACTTGCGGGCTTGTGGTGGGCTTTGGAGGGGTTGCCGGGTAGTTGGGGTGGTTGTGGGGTGGTTGTCCTGGGGTGGGGTTGGGGGTGCGGGGTGGCCGGGGGTTGATCTTGGGAATCGTCTTGGCAGGTGGGTGGGCGTTCTAAGTGGCCTTGCGAACCCTTAGTCTGGGAGTGGCCGGGGTTGTCCCCGGAGCCAGTTGGACTGCGGTAGGAGTTCAGGTGTTCGGACTCGGGTGGGCGGAGATCGGGGCGCTCGTCGTCATCGGGTTGCTGGTGTTCGGGCCCGACAAGCTGCCCCAGGTGGCTTCGCAGGCGGGTCAGACCCTGCGCAACCTCCGCCGCATGGCCACCAACGCCCGCGACGACCTGCGGTCCGGGCTGGGCCCGGAGTTCTCCAACTTCGATCCGGCTGACCTCAACCCCAAGAACTTCGTCCGTAAGCACCTGCTGGACGACATCGAGGATTCCTGGAACGACCGGCCTCAGCAGGAGCTCGAGCCGGTCGCCGCTGCTCCGTACGCACCGGAGCCTCTGGAAGAGCTCGGCTACGGCGAACTCCCGCCCTACGACTCCGAAGCCACCTGACCCCACCCACCTGCCGCCCGTCCCGTCACCGCCCCGCCCTATGGGCCCGGGGCGGCTCCTGGCTACGGGCCGGGCGGGGGCTGCCGGTGAAAGTGTCCGACCAGCCGGTCAAGCGTGGCCGTTGCGGTGGGTCATTCGTGCGACGTGAGAAGCGATCCCCACGATCGGCGCGCGCCCGCGTCGGCGGGTGGCGTGGGGGCGGCTTGCCGTAACGGATGGGGATGGTTCTAAGAGAACCCCCGGAAAAGCGGCCGCGTCGGCGAAGGGCCGACGCGGCGGGGTGCTGGGAACGGCGTCAGCGGCCGGTGGGCGAGATGCCGAGTTGCATGCCCTTGAGGCTGTTCGCGCGCTTGCTCAGGGCGTCGGCGATCGAGCGGAGCTCCGTGGCCGCCGGGGAGTCGGGGTCGGTGAGGACCAGGGGCTTGCCCTCGTCGCCGCCCTCGCGCAGGCGCATGTCCAGTGGCACCTGGCCGAGCAGCGGTACGCGGGCGCCCAGCGTGCGGGTCAGTGCGTCGGCCACGTTCTGGCCGCCGCCCTCGCCGAAGACCGGGATGCGCTCGTCGCAGTGGGGGCAGGGCAGCCAGGACATGTTCTCGATCACGCCGGCGATCTGCTGGTGGGTGGAGGCGGCGATCGAGCCCGCCCGCTCGGCCACCTCGGCGGCCGCCTGCTGCGGGGTGGTCACGACCAGGATCTCGGCGCCGGGCAGGCGCTGTGCCACCGAGATGGCGATGTCGCCGGTGCCGGGCGGGAGGTCCAGGAGCAGTACGTCGAGGTCGCCCCAGTACACGTCGGCGAGGAACTGGTGGAGGGCGCGGTCGAGCATCGGGCCGCGCCAGACGACCGGCGTGTTGCCTTCGGGCTTGAACATCCCGACCGAGATGACCTTGATGTCATGCGCCACCGGCGGCATGATCATGTCTTCGACCTTGGTGGGCCGTTCGGCGGCGCCGAGCATGCGGGGGATGCTGTGGCCGTAGATGTCGGCGTCGACGATGCCGACCTTGAGGCCGCCGGCGGCCATGGAGGCGGCGAGGTTGACGGTGACGGAGGACTTGCCCACACCGCCCTTGCCGGAGGCGACCGCGAACACGCGGGTCAGCGAACCGGGCTGGTTGAAGGGGATCTCCTTCTCGGGCCCCTTGTTGCCGCGCAGCTTGGTCTGGAGCTCCTTGCGTTGCTCGGTGCTCATCACGTCGAGTTCGAGCTCCACGCCCGCGACGCCTTCGACCTTGGACACGGCGTTGACGACGTCGCGGCGGATGGTGTCCTTCATCGGACAGCCGGCGACGGTGAGGTAGACGCCGACGCGGACGGCGCCGTCGGGGGCGATGTCTACGCTTTTGACCATGCCCAGATCAGTGATCGGGCGGCGGATCTCCGGGTCGATGACGGTGGCGAGGGCGGCCGTCACCAGTTCCTGCGTCGGTGCCATGGAAATCTCGGCACTCCTTTGTGGTTTATGGATGACGGGTTCCATCGTATGAACCCGAGGCAAGTCGCTGCTGTTTAGATGTGCGTGCAACGTTCTAAGGTTACTCCGTGACTGTTCTGCCCGACGAGGGCCTCGACGCCCGGGAGCTCGAGATCTGGCGGGCGCTGCAGCGTGCGCAGGTGCGGGTGGCCCGCCACCTGGAGGCCGAGCTGCTCGTCGCCCACGACCTCCCGCTGGCCTCCTACGACGTGCTGATGCAGCTGGCCGAGGCTCCGGAGCGGCGGCTGCGGATGAACGACCTGGCCGACCGCGTGCTCCTCTCGCGCAGCGGCCTCACGCGGCTGATCGACCGTCTGCAGCGCGACGGGCTCGTCGCGCGCGAGGCGTGCGCGAGCGACGCGCGCGGCCTGTTCGCCGTGCTCACCCCCGAAGGCGAGGTACGGCTGGCCGACGCCACCCCCACCTACCTGCGCGGCGTCAGGACCCAGTTCCTCGACCCGCTCAGCGAGGAGGACCTGAGCCGCTGCCGGGCGATGCTGGCCAAGCTGGGTCTCACTGAGGAGTCCTGACCTGCTGGGCCTGCTGGAGTTCTGAGCGGATGAAGTCGCGGGTGGCCACCTCGCCGAGCGTGATCCTGAGCCCGGCGATCTCCCGGGTGAGAAACTCCAGCTCGGCCTGACTGGCCTCCCGCGCCTGGCGGTCCTGCTCGCCCTGGACGCGGTCGCGGTCGGCCTGCCGGTTCTGGGCGAGCAGGATGAGCGGCGCCGAGTACGACGCCTGCAGCGACAACATCAGCGTGAGGAAGATGAACGGGTACTCGTCGAACCGGACGGCGGCCGGCGCGAGCACGTTCCACAACACCCAGCACAGCACGAACACCGTCATGTAGACGAGGAACCGCGCGGTGCCGAGGAAGCGGGCGATCCGCTCCGACAGCCGCCCGAAGTCCTCCGGGTCGTAGTGCGGCCGGATCGAGCGCCTCAGCTCGCGCGGCTGGTCGAGTCGCTCACGTGGCATGTCGCTCCCGCCAGTCTTCGGGCAGCAGGTGGTCGAGCACGTCGTCCACGGTCACCGCGCCGACCAGCCTGCCGCCCTCGTCCACGACGGGCGCGGCCACGAGGTTGTACGTGGCGAGGTAGGACGTGACCTCGGGCAACGTGAACCCGGGCCTGATCGGGTCGATGGTGTGGTCGAGCGTGGCCCCCAGCAGCATCGACGGCCGCTCGCGCAGCAGCCGCTGGAAGTGCGCGACTCCCAGGTACGCGCCGGTGGGCGTCTCGGTGGGCGGCCGGGTCACGTACACCTGGGCGGCCACGGCGGGCGAGAGGTCGCGCTGGCGGATGTGCGCGAGTGCCTCCGCGACGGTGGCGCTGGGTGGCAGCACGACCGGTTCGCTGGTCATCATGCCGCCGGCGGTGTCCTCGTCGTAGTCGAGCAGCCGCCGCACGGGCGCGGCCTCGCCGGGCTCCATCAGCGACAGCAGTTGCGCCGCCTGCTCGACGGGCAGGTCCTGGAGCAGGTCGGCGGCGTCGTCGGGGCCCATCTCGGACAGTACGTCGGCGGCACGGGTGGGGGCGAGGGCGGTGAGGATGCCGATCTGGTCGGTGAAGGGCAGTTCCTCCAGTACGTCGGCGAGGCGTTCGTCACCGAGTTCGGCGGCCACCTCGACGCGACGCTTGAACGGCAGCTCATGCAACGCGTTGGCCAGGTCGGCGGCGCGTTCGGTCTCGAAGGCGGCGATCAGGCCGGCGGCGCCCTGGTCGCGCTGCATGGCGTCGAACCCGCGGACGTCGCCCCAGTCGACGACGCGGGTCTCGCGCCGCTTGCCCTTCTGGTAGATGGCGACCTTGGTGAGCGTCCAGTCGGTCCTGCCCTGCTCCATGGCCAGGTCGTAGACGATCCAGGGGCGGTCGTCGAGGGTGACGGTCTGGTCGAGGAGCTGGCCGATCGTCAGCGTCTCGGTGACGCGTTGTTCGAACCTGCGCATGTTGAGCCGTCCGGAGAAGACCACCGCTCCGGTCTCGATGGCGCGTACCCGGGTGATGGGCAGGAACACACGGCGGCGCGGCTGCACCTCGACGACGAGCCCGTGCGCGCGGGGCGGCAGCGTGCCCTCGGCGGTGGGGCGCAGGGACACCACGACGTCGCGGACGCGGCCGATCTGGTCACCGGACGGGTCGAAGACCGGGGTCCCGGCCAGCCGGGCGACGAAGATCCTCACCTGAGCAGGCTAAACGAGTGAGGGCGGCCGGGCATTGCGCCTCGCCCACAGGACATGTCAGTATCCATCGGACATGACACTCATTACTCTCAGGATGTGTTGACGTTGCGGTATGCGGGACTGGCGATCGCCTTCGTCTCCTCGTGTTGTTTCGCCTTCTCCGGGCCGATGGCCAAGTACCTGAACGCCGCAGGGCTGGTGCCGATCGAGGCGGTCTGGGTGCGGATGGCCGGTGCCGGGGTGCTGCTCGTGGCGGTACTGGCCATGGTCAAGCCGCAGGCGCTGCGCATCCCGCGCGACAAGTGGGGCTTCTTCGCGGCCTATGCGGTGATGGCGGTGGCGGGCGTGCAGGCGCTGTTCTTCCTGGCCATCACACGGCTGCCGGTGGGGGTGGCGTTGCTGCTGGAGTACATGGCGCCGGTCATGGTGGTGGTGTGGGTCCGCTTCGTCCGGAAGGTACGGCTGCCGCGGGCCGCGTTCGTCGGGGCGATGGTGGCCGTCGTGGGCCTGGGTGTGGTCGTCGAGGCGTGGCAGGGGCTGCGCTTGGATGCTCTGGGGTTGTTGCTGGCGTTGGTGGCGGGGGCGTGCTGCGCCGGATATTTCCTGATGAACGATAGTTTTGGGGATGAGATCGACTCGCTGGGGTTGATCGCGTGGGGGATGGTCGGCGCCGCGGTCGTCCTGGCTCCGTTCGCCCAGCCGTGGAACATCCGCTGGAGCGCCTTCACCCAGACCGTGGCCCCGAATGGCGGGGTGGCCCTGCCTGTCCTCGGGGCGTACGTGTGGATGGTGCTGGTGGCCACCGTGATGGCGTACATCCTGGGGGTCAACGCGGTACGCCGCCTGTCGGCCGCGGTGGGCGCGACAGTGGCCTCCTTGGAGGTCATCGGGGGCGCCGTCGTCGCCTGGGCGCTGCTGCGCGAGTCACTGGGCCTGTTCCAGATCATCGGCGGCCTGACAGTCCTGACCGGAGCCCTGCTGGCCCAGACCGCCACCTCCCAACCAGCTCTCACCCGCGAACCAGCCCACGCAACCTAACCACCCCACCCTCCACAGCGCCCGCCACCTTCCACGGGGCCCCACCCTCCACGGGGCCCCACCCTCCACGGGGCCCCACCCTCCACGGGCCCCGCCCCGCGCTCCGCAGGCCCCACGCTCCTGCTCCGCCCGTCCCGGCGCCCTGCCCCGCGGTCCGTGCCCCTGCTCCTGCTCCTGCTCCGCCGGACCCTGCGCTTCGGCCCTGCGGATCCACGCCAGGCCATGCCCGCCCCGGCGCTGTGCTCCGCCTGGTCCGCTGTGCCCTGTGTCGCGGTTCCCGTGTTGCGCGCCGCGGGTCAGCACCGCGCTGCGCCGCCCGTCCCGGCGCCCTGCCCCGCGTTGCTGGTGGGGGTTTGCTGGTTTGGCAACGGGGTTTGCCTCGTGAGGGGTGGGGGGCGAATAGTGCGCCTGTGAGCGAACACGAGGAATTCTGGGATGCCCGCTACAGCGAAAGCCGGCGCATCTGGAGTGGTCAGCCGAACACGATGCTGGTGACCGAGGTCGAGGGGATGGCTCCCGGGCGCGCGCTCGATCTGGGGTGCGGCGAGGGCGGGGACGTCGTCTGGCTGGCCCGGCGCGGGTGGCGGGTGACGGGGGTGGACGTCTCTCGGGTGGCGCTGGAGCGGGCCGGGGAGCATGCCAAGGAGGCGGGGGTGGCCGATCTGGTCGACCTGCGGTGGCATCAGCTCGGGGAGAGCTTCCCGGAGGGGGAGTTCGATCTGGTCTCGGCGGCGTACCTGCACAGCAAGGTTGAGATGTCCAGGGAGAAGATCCTGCGGGCCGCCGCCGCGGCGGTGGCGCCGGGTGGGGTGCTCCTGGTGCTGGGGCACTCCGGTGGGGCGTCCTGGCAGCCTGTGCCGCCGCCCGACATGCACTTTCCGACGCCTCGGGAGGTGTACGACTCGCTCGGGCTCGCCCAGGGTGCGTGGGTGCTGGAGCGTAGCGGGGAGTTCGAGCGCAGTCAGAACGGTCCCGACGGGGAGCCCGGCACCCGCACGGACAACGTGCTCCGGGTACGCAGGCTCCCGGCCTGATCTCGCGGCGAGCCCAAGGGGTCAGGTCGCGGGCAGGGTGATGCGGATGATGGTGGAGTCGCGGGCCCAGCGGTCCGTGAGGTGTTCGGTGTCGGGGGCGTTCAGGCGGTCCTTCGCCAGGGCGGCCACCGCCTCGGGTTCCGTCGACGGGTCGATCACGGTCACCGGCGCGTCGAACTCCACCAGCCGTGCCCCGTTGTCCTTGCTGCGCAGCGTCACATGGACCTCTGAGCGCTCGGCCAGGCCCGGCAACTCCTGCTCGCCGCCTCCGGTCACCAGGTAGACGGCGCCTTCGTGCAGGGTGTGCCAGGCCAGGCGCGGGCGGTCGAGGGTGAGCCAGAGGACGCCGGACTTCTTCGCGCCTTCTTCGATGACGGTCACGCCTTCGACTTTAGCCGTGGATCAACGGCCGGCCAGCTTCCAGGCGGCAGGAAGAAGGCCGGCCGCGAGGGCGATCTTGACGGCGTCGCCGACGAGGAAGGGGACGATGCCCACCGCCACCGCACGGCCGAGGTCCATGCCGGTGATGGCCATGAGGACGGGCAGGCCGAAGGCGTAGATGGCGAGGTTGCCGAGGATCATGGTGCCGACGGTGCGGAGCGGGGTGCGGTCGCCGCCGCGGGCGGCGAGACGGCCGACCAGGACGCCGGCCGCGACGAAGCCGATCACGTAGCCGAACGACGGCACCAGGCCGCCGCCGGCCCACGCGGTGTTGCCGTCGGCGAACCAGGGCACGCCGGCCAGCCCGGCCGCGAGGTACAGCAGCATGCTGAGCGCGGCCCTGTTCATGCCGAGCGACGCGCCCACGAGCAGCGCGGCGAACGTCTGGCCCGAGACCGGCACCGGAGAGCCGGGGATGGGGAAGCTGATCTGGGCGGCCAGGCCGGTCAGTGCCGCGCCGCCGACGATCAGGGCGAGGTCGCGCACGCGCGCGCCCGGCAGCAGGTCGGACAGTACGGCGGGCCGCTCGGCGGCCGAGGGGACAGATGCCATCGGTGATTCACTCCCTTTGCTAGCGTTCGGCCCCTATTGTTGGCAGACGCCGTTGGAGGATCCGTACAGCGGAGACCGACAAAGAAACCATGGCCGCCATAGACAGGACCCCTCCTGTCCAGCCAGCACCGCACCCATTACCGTGTGCGCATGCGATCACGTCGTTCGGTACTCGCGGTGCCCGCCAGCAACCCCCGCTTCCTGGAGAAGGCCCAGACGCTCCCCGCGGACGCGGTCTTCCTCGACCTGGAGGACTCGGTCGCGCCGGCGGCCAAGCCGGAGGCGCGCAAGAACGTCGTGGCCGCGCTGCGTGAGGGCGACTGGAGCGGCAAGGTGCGTACGGTGCGGGTCAACGACCTGACCACGATGTGGACGTACCGGGACGTGATCGAAGTGGTCGAGGGCGCGGGCGGGTTCCTGGACGCGATCATCCTGCCCAAGGTGCAGGACCCGACCGAGGTCGTCTGGCTGGACACGTTGCTCACCCAGATCGAGAAGACGATGGGGTTCGAGGTCGGGCGCATCGGCATCGAGGCGCAGATCGAGAACGCGCGGGGCCTGGTGAACGTGGACGCCATCGCCGGATCGTCCGGGCGGCTGGAGACGCTGGTGTTCGGGCCGGCCGACTTCATGGCCTCGATCAACATGCGCACGCTGGTGGTGGGGGAGCAGCCGCCCGGCTACACCGAGGGTGACGCCTACCACTACATCCTCATGCGCATGCTGATGGCCGCGAGAACACACGATCTGCAGGTCATCGACGGGCCGTACCTGCAGATCAAGGATGTCGAGGGGTACCGGCGCATCGCGCGCAGGGCGGCGGCGCTGGGCTTCGACGGCAAGTGGGTGCTGCATCCGTCGCAGGTCGAGGCGGCCAACGAGGTGTTCTCGCCGGCGCAGGACGACTACGACCACGCCGAGCTGATCCTGGAGGCGTACGAGTACTACACCACCGTGGAGCGGCGCGGCGCGGTCATGCTGGGTGACGAGATGATCGACGAGGCGTCGCGGAAGATGGCGCTGGTCGTGGCGGCCAAGGGGCGGGCCGCCGGGCTGCGCCGTACCACGACGTTCACACCTTGACGCCGATCGTGGTGAAGAACCAGAACGACGAGGTGAGCCAGAGGCCGACCAGCGCGGTGAAGGCCAGGCCGCCGAGGACCGGGAGGGCCCAGCCGGGCAGGCCGCTCTTGGGGCGCGACCAGGAGATCGCGAGCAGCTTCGCGGTGAAGACGCCGTAGAAGAAGCAGCCGAGCAGTGAGTGGATCATGACTCGGGGCACGTCGTACTGCAGGCCGAGCGCGTACAGGCAGTGGAAGGCCACGGGGACGGTCAGGACGAACGCGAGCCGGCCGGACCAGCGGTGCACCGCCGGGTGGATCCGGATCCTGATCTTGCCCCACATGGACAGCGCCGAGATCACCTGGACGAAGGCCAGCACGAACGCGCCGGTCGTCAGCCAGGACTTCATCGCCAGCGCGCCGGAGAACCCGGCCGGGCCCACCGCGAAGCCGGTCGGGGTGTGGGCCCTGCCGTACACGCCGAGGGCGACCATGACCAGGCCACCGATCAGGAAGGGAACCAGCAGCGGGGTGAGGCCGCCTCGGCGGGGCTCGACGGCGGTCATGAGATCTCCTCGATGTCCTGCGGGTAGAGCGTGGTGTCGCCCAGGCGCACCGGTGCGTTGGGGCGTGTGGTGTCGAGGGTGGGCGCGGGGGTCTTCTTCTCCCCTTCCACGGCCAGGCCCACCTGGTAGAAGCCGTTGCCGTCCGGCCTCCGCAGCATGATCCAGCCGGCCTTGATCTGCGCGCCCCTGACCACCGCGCTCGCGCGGTAGAGGCCGGAGGGCTTCTTCACCAGCGGCGCGGAGAAGTCCCAGGTCTTGCCGCCGAGAGCCAGTTCGCCCGCGGCCTTGCCGCCGCCGAGCGCCGCGGTGACGTTCGCCTCGCCGAAGCCTTCGAGGTCGATCGTGCCGTCGGCGGCCCTGCCCTTGAACCAGGCCTCGGTCCTGCCGTCGCAGAAGTAGGCGATGGCCTTGCCGTTCCGCACGGAGATCGCGAGGAGGCCGCCCTTGACGCGGGTGGCGTAGTCGGCGCGCGCCGGAGTGGGCTTCGCGGTCGCGGTTTCTGCCGGAGGTGGCGGCTCGGTGGCCGCATCGGTGGTCGGCGCCGCGGAGGCGGCCGCGGCGGTCTCTCGGGCCGCCGGGGTCGCGGTGACGCTGGCGACACCGAGCCCGGCGAAGAGCACCGCGCCCGCCGCCAGGGTGATGACAGGTCCCAGCCTTGACATGACATGGCTCCCAGGGTCGAAACGTCTTACGCCCCAAGAATCCGCGCGTTTCGGCAGCCCGTCTGTGAACTAATGCTCACCCGCCGGACAGAATGATGGAATGCAGGAGAACCAGATACCGCACGGCCAGCCACACCCGCAGCCGGGTCCCTACCCGCCGCCCGCGCCGCGGCAGCCCTGGTTCCTGCCCACGCCACGCGGCGCCCGCTACGACCACCTGGCCCGCAACGGCGCCGGCGAGCTCTGGCGCCCGATCGTCGGCACGTTGGTGGTCGGCGTCGCGTTCTTCCTGGTGGGGCTGATCGTCCTGCTGGCGGGCACGGTCCTGTCGCTGGTCCTCGGGATGCCCCAGCCGGCGAAGCCGGAGCAGCTTTTCGGCGATCCGCTGTTCGGGCTGGTGTTCCTGCTGCTGTCGATCGCGGCCGTGCTCCCGGTCGTCTACGGTACGGCGGCGCTCATCCAACGCCGCAGGCCCGGCACGCTCTCCTCGGTCGCCGGCCGGTTGCGGTGGTCGTGGATGCTCATGTGCGGCGGCGTGGCGATCCTGGCCCTGATCCTGGGGCAGGTCGCCCAGCTCGCGGTGTTCGTGCTGACCGGCGAGGGGACGGACGAGGTCTTCAAGTGGGCCGGGTGGAGCGGGTTCGTCCCCGCGCTGGTGATCATTTTGCTGCTGGTGCCGTTCCAGGCGGCGACCGAGGAGTACATGTTCCGCGGGTGGCTGCTGCAGGCGTTCGGGTCTCGGCTGAACAACCCGTGGTGGGGGATCGTCATCGGGTCGGTGCTGTTCGCCTCGCTGCACGGTTACACGTGGGTGGGGCTGATCGACGTGTTCAGCTTCGGGGTGGTGACCGGGTTCCTGGCGGTGCGTACCGGGGGGCTGGAGGCGCCGATCGCGATGCACGTGGTCAACAACGTCCTGGCGTTCGGGGTCAGCGCGGCGGCGGGGGAACTGGATAAGGCGCTGGAGCAGGGGGCGGTGCCCTGGCAGGCGCTGGCGGGGACGGTGGTGCAGTTGAGCGTGTACACGCTGGGGGTGCTGTTTCTCTCACGAAAGCGGTCAGTCAACGCTTTTTCGGGATAAATCGCAAAGTGGTGCTATGAATCTCACTAGAGAGGTCTCGCCAATCCGGGCTGGGCGTGTTGCTCTGGAATGCGTGGGTGTTGCCGGGATTCCGGAGGTGATCATCTCTGTGGGATGGGGTAGAGGTACCTGCGTGCGCTAGATCGGTTTTTATGCCGACATAGGCAGCCGATGAGGACGGCATAACTGGAACGGTCCGGCCCCCCGACGAGGAGGTGCTACGCGTGGCCTCCGGCCCCAGCGAACCGCCCCGGCACCCGCCGGACGACGACGAGCCGCGCCCTCCGGAGGAGCCGAGGATCCGGCACACTCCACCGGGCCCCACCGACGACCGGGCCCGCGGCGTACCGCTCGCCTCGCCCTGGGGGCTGCCTCCCTTCGCCTCGCCCACCCCCGAGGACGAACCCCCCGAACCCCCGAAGGGCCGCCGGCCCTACAGCTCGCCCACCGCGGAACCGGAGACCGAACCCCGCCGCCGCCCCCGCCGCATCGTCAGCCACCCCGACAAGCTCGTCGCCTCCGGCCCACCCCGCCCCCTCCCCACCCCGCCGTCCCCACCAGAGGCGGGCACGCGAGGAGAGCGGAGGCCGCCTGAGGTCGCGGCGTCGTCCGAGTGGGAAACGGGCGAGGAGACCCAGCCCGGTGTGCGGGCGCGGGGGGCGCAGCCGTACCAGAACCTGCGGCCGGCCGAGCCCCAGCCGCAGCGGGAGGGCATGGTCCCGCCCGCCTGGAGGGGCGGCGCCGAGGACGAGGTCGCCCGGTGGAGCGGCGAGGACGTGCCCGGCTACCGTGCGGCGTCGGCAGACGAGCCACTGGCCGAGGACGAACGTGGCGTCTCCGGCCGGGATGAGCGTGCGAGGCCGGGCGCGGACGAGCCGGTACGACGGGTGGGGCGGCCGCCGGCCGGTCGGCCCACGCGGCCCGATCTGCTCGTGGCCTCCGGCCCCGACCGGCAGGGACGGCATCACCGCGGCCAGGCGCCCGCCGCGTTCCGCAGGGCCGGCCCGCTACGGCGGCGGCGGGGGGTGCTCCGGCCGGTGGCGTTCGTGCTCGCCCTGGCCGTCGCCCTGAGCGCGGGCATCCTGGGATGGCGTTGGTGGAGCACCAGCGGGCCGGGCACCCAGACGGGCCTGCGGCTGGAGGCGGCGGCGGGACGCTCGGGCGACGAGGTGTTCACGGTGGCCGGCGCGGGCGACGGCTCCAACCAGAAGCTCAACGCCATGGCCTCGGCGGGCAAGACGGTCGTGGCCGTCGGCAGTGACACGACGAGCCCGACGCCGCGCCCGTTGTTCCTGTACTCGCAGGACAGCGGCAAGAGCTGGCGCCTCGGCACCGCGGGCGCGTCCACCAGCGCCACCGCCACCCGGGTCACCGGCGGCGCGGGCCGCTGGCTGGCGGCGGGCGGCGACGAGACCGGCGTCGAGCACGGCCTGTGGACCAGCACCGACGGCGCCACCTGGGCCGCCGTCGAGCCCGCTGCCCTGGACGACGCCTTCAGGAAGGGCGACTACGTCCACGACATCGCGCGGACGGCCTCCGGGTTCGTGGCGGCCGGCCGTACCGCGAGAGAGGACGGCTCGACCGGGCCCGCGGCATGGCAGTCTCCTGACGGGCGGAGCTGGCAGCGCATCGACCTGCGCGGGCTTGAGGCGGGCGAGTTCCGCGCGGTCGTGGCGCGCGGCGACATCGTGCTGGCGCTCGCGCAGCCGGCGCAGGGTGAGGGCTCGCGTGTCGTGCGCTCGGTGGACGGCGGCCTCACCTGGCAGGCGACCGGCTTCCAGCTTCCCGAGGCGGAGCCGAGGGCGGGTTCGCTGGCGGTGCTGGGCAAGCAGTTCGTGCTGGTGCCGATCAGGCGCCCGCCGGTCGGCGGCCAGGTGCGGGTCTACTGCTCGCCCAGCGGCGCCGACTGGGGCCAGTGCGGCACGATCAACCTCGGCGGCCGGAGTCCGGGCGTCGAGACCACCATCTCGTACGGCGGCGGCGTCGCGGTGGTCAGCCCGGACGGGCCGGACAAGTACACGGTGCTGGCCACCACCAACGCCCGCACCTGGACCAAGCGCGCCGACCTCGGCAACCTGGCAGGAGCCTCGCTGCGCGGCTTCACCATGACCGACACCGGACTGCTGTTCGGCGGCGGGGACCAGGCGGCAGCGGACGTGGGCAACCAGCTCGTGCTGATGTCCGCCCCGGCCAAGGGCAGCGCTTCGCGCGTACCGCTGTCCGGGATCGAGGGGTTGTCGCGGATCGCCCGTGAGACGACCCGCCTGGCCGCCGCGAAGGGCCAGTACGTCGCGGTCGGCGCGGCCTCGGGCGACGCCGGGGTCTGGACCAGCAAGGACTGGCAGAACTGGACCTCCACCAGCCTGGGCGGCCCACGCCGTCAGATGCTCAACGACGTCGTGTACGGCCGGCGCGGCTGGCTGGCCGCCGGCGCCACCGAGTCGGGCACCTCGGCCACCGACCCGCTGATCGTGACCAGCGCCGACGGCCGTACCTGGAAGCAGGCGCCCGCGCCCGCCAGAGCCGACGGCCACACCTACCTGGACGTGCAGTCGGTCGCCGCCGACGACAAGGGCTACATCCTGGCCGGCGAGGACCGAGGTCCGAGCTCGGCGGGCGTGGCCATCTGGTTCACGCCTGACCTGCGCAAGTTCACCCGAAGCCAGAAGCTGCCCCAGGGCGGCGCCGGGGTGCGCATCTTCGACCTGGCGGCCACCCCGGACGGCTACGCGGCCGTGGGCAGCTCGGGCGCGGGCGAGCAGGAGAGCGCGGTCGTCTGGACGTCGAAGGACGGGCTCAACTGGACCCCGCGCAAGCGCCCGTCGCCGCCGGACGCCTCCTCGGCGGGGCTGCGGCAGGTGGTGGCCTTCGGAGACATGCTGGTGGCGACCGGTACGGCGCAGCTCGGCGGGACGTCCAGGGCGTTCGCCGCCTCCTCGGAGGACGGCGGGGCGAGCTGGCGGTACGCGTGGCTGCCGGCCGAGCGGGCGGCGGCGGTCCACGACCTGGCGGCCGGTGAGAACGGTCTGGTGGCCGTGGGCTGGCACGGTCAGCCCGGCGGGGCCGACAGCGCCGCCTGGATCTCGGCCGACGGGCAGACCTGGGCCAGGCAGGACCTCAAGGACCCGCGGCTGCTGGGCGACGGCATGCAGTGGCTGGCGGCGGTCACGACCAGCGGCGCCCAGGTGGTGGCCTTGGGCCGGTCGACCACGTACACGGCCGACCACCTGACCCTGTGGACGTTCCGCCTGGCCGGTTAGGTCATCGGGGGAGGACGTTCCACGAGGTCAGGGTGGCCAGCAGGCCGTCGGTCAGCGGGAGGCCGGTGAGGTCGGCGGCGGTGCACCAGCGGGCGTCCTTGGCGTCGTCGCCGGGGACGAGCTCGCCGCCGGTGGGGGTGGCGAGGTAGTCGCGGATCTCGTAGACGGTCTGCCCTGGGCCCGGTCGGTCGACGGCGCCGGTCAGCGGGCCCGGGGTGATGGTGAGGCCGGTTTCTTCGCGGATCTCGCGGATGAGGGCGTCGTGGTCGGTTTCGCCGGGGTTGACGCGGCCGCCGGGCAACGACCACAGGCCTTCGCCGGGCGGGTGGCCGCGCTGGATGAGCAGCAGGCGTCCAAACTCATCGAAAACTATCGCTCCGACACAATTTACGCGCACAACTCCAAGATTACGACGGGATAACGGCCTGTGCTCTTGACTGGACCGTGCCCGACGACGCACCGTGGGTAGCTGTGAGAGCGGCTCCAACGTGTCCACGGTGTTTTGGCCCGCTTCATGCGCCCAGTGTGTGGTCGAGCGCCTGGCGGTGCGCCGCGCACGGGGACGTCCTGCCCTACCAGCCACCGTGGCAGCCGTCCGCCGGCGCGGCGGACGAACTGCGCAAGTCATCCAGAGTGCCGGTGTGGCTGCCGTGGCCGCTGCCGCCCGGGTGGCTGGTCACGGGGTTCGCCGAGGCGGGTGATGACCGTAGCGGCGGGCGGGCCAGTGTCGTGGCGCTCGGCGGCCCGTCGGTGACGAGCGGCCCCGCCGATCTGCTGGTCATCGCCGAGGAACCCGGAGTGGGCCTCGGCGCCGCCTTCGCCGGTCTGGACGGCCCCGACCCCGGCGAGGGCTTCGACTCCGGTCCGCCGAACGCCAAGATCGACGTGCTCGGCCATCCGAGCGCCCTGTGGTGCGTGAACGGCGCCGCCGACCGGGCCGTCTACGCCGGTGAGGCCATGGGCAACTGGCTGTGGACCATCGCCTGGCCCGCCGAGGCCGGCTGCCTGATCGCGCTGCTGCAGCTCAGCCTGCGCGACCTGCGCGAGCATGACCTCGACCTGCCCTTCGGTGCTTTCTCCCCGCGCCTGGAGGACTAAGATCGGCAGCATCTCCCCCAACCGGCAGTTGGGGGAGCGGTGTCCGGCACCAGGTTCTTCGTCGAGGCGTTCGTGACGATGTTCGTCATCATGGACCCGCCCGGCGTGATCCCCCTCTTCCTCGCCTACACCAGCGGCCGCTCCCCGCGGGAACGCCGGCGCATCGCCTGGCAGGCGGCGGTGACCGCCTTCTGCCTGATCGTGGTCTTCGCGGTGTTCGGGCAGGCGATCCTGGCGTACCTGCACGTCGAGGTGGCCGCCATGCAGATCGCCGGCGGCCTGCTGCTCCTCCTGGTCGCGCTGGAACTGCTGCGCGGGGTCTCCCAGCCGTCGAGCGAGAGCATGCGCTCGAACGTCAACGTGGCGCTCGTGCCGCTGGGCACGCCCCTGCTGGCCGGGCCGGGCGCGATCGTGGCGACCATCGTCTTCGCCCAGCAGGCGGGGAGCCGGCCGGGCGGGATCCTCGCGCTCGGGCTGGCCATCGCGGCGGTGCATCTGGTGCTGTGGGTGTTCATGCGGTTCTCGGTGAGCATCATCCGCGTCATCAAGGAGAACGGCGTGGAGCTGGTGACCAGGATCGCCGGCCTGCTGCTGTCGGCGCTGGCGGTGCAGCTCATCATCAACGCGATCAGGGCATTGCTGGCTTGACAGGAGATCCGAACAGGCGGGACACGGCGTACTGGAAGAAAACTCAGTATTGTTCGTGGCGTGACAGCGCGTATCGAGCGAGTGGTGACCGAGGGCGTCGTCGACGTCGACGGCGTGGAGTACAAGGTCGAGAACAACACGTGGATCGTGGGTGACGACGACGAGGTGATCGTCGTCGATCCCGCACGGGACGCGGAGAAGATTCTCGAGCAGGTCGGCGAACGGGAGGTGCTGGCCGTCATCTGCACGCACGGCCTGCCCGACCACGTCGGCGCGGCGATCGAGGTGGCCAGCAGAGACGAGGCCGTCGTCGCGCTGCACCCCAAGGACAAGCCCCTGTGGCGGGAGACCTGGTCGGAGACCTGGCCGGACATCGACATGGAGGACGACGGCATCTTCGGTGTCGCCGACGTCCAGCTCGACGTCATGGAGACGCCCGGCGTCACCCCCGGCGGCGTCTCGCTGTACTGCGAGGCGCTCGAAGTGGTCTTCACCGGCAAGTCGTTGCAGGCCGACGGCCCCGGCAAGCTGGCCGGGGAGTACCCGCGGCTGGCCGACCAGCTGACCGCGATCGGCGGCCGGCTGTTCACGCTCCCGCATGCCACGCGCATCCTGGCCAACCACGGTGACGAGGTCACCGTCGGCGACCTGGAGCCCCACTTCGACGACTGGGTCTCCGGTTCGCTCACGAGGGTCGAGACCGGCGAGGTGGCCACCGAGGGCCCGCTGACCGACGCGTCCAAGATCGCCGGGATCAAGCTCAACCCGGACAAGTGAGCGTGCAGGACCAGCTTCCGCTCGAAGGGATGCCGCGGCGGCTCTACTCGGCCACGCCGTCGCGGCTCAACGCGTGGCTCGACTGCCGCCGCCGCTACCGGTTCACCTATCTTGACCGGCCGCAGCCCGCCAAGGGGCCCGCGTGGGCGCACAACTCCGTGGGCGCGAGCGTGCACAACGCGCTGGCGGGGTGGTGGCGGGAGCCGTACGAGCGGAGGACGCCGCTGACGGCGGCGATCCTGCTCACCAACGGGTGGATCACCGAGGGCTTCAGGGACGGCGAGCAGTCGGCGCAGTGGCTCGGCCGGGCCCGCGACCTCGTTTCCGGATATGTCGCCACTCTGGATCCATCGGATGATCCGGTGGGGGTTGAGCGCACCGTCGCCACGCGGACCAAGGTCATCGCCGTCTCCGGCCGGATCGACCGCCTCGACCGGCGCGGTGACGAACTCGTCGTGGTCGACTACAAGACCGGCCGCCGGCCTCTCACCCAGGACGACGCGCGGTCCTCGCTCGCGCTGGCCATCTACGCGATCGCGGCGTCCAGGATGATGCGCACCCCGTGTTACTCGGTCGAACTCCACCACCTGCCGACCGGCGAGATCGTCGAGTGGCGCCACACGGACGACACCCTGCGCCGCCACCTGTCGCGGGCCGAGGAGATGGCCGTGGAGGCCGCCGACGCCGACGAGCGCTACCGTGCGGCCCTTTCCGACGTCCCCGCGCCGCGTTCCGGCTCTGGTGCCGGTACGGCCGGCCGTACCGCTCCCAGGGCCCCGCGGCCCCAGGCCGACGGCGCGCTCCAGCCCGCCACCGGTGGGCAGAGGACGGCGGTGTCGGCGGAACTGGACGACCTGTTCGCGCCGAGCCCGGGGCCGATCTGCGGCTGGTGCGACTTCCGCCGCCACTGCCCCGAGGGCCAGGCGGCCGCCCAGGAGCGCCGCCCTTGGGACGGCCTCGCCGACTGACCTTCCCCCGGGTCTGCGCACGGGATCTTGGAGGCTGTGGCGCCCAAGCGGCTGGGGCCACTCTGGTCGCGTGGGGAGATGGCGCCCTCCAGCAAGACGGTCGCTCGGTGGGTGGGACCGGGTAGACATCCGATGATGACCGCGCGTGGGGGGCCTTTTGGCGGGATCGGGTGAAATTTCGGGCGATAGATCCGATCACAGGGATTGACGGAACGCCTCTGCCGAAGTCAGATCGTGGGTAACCCCCCGTTTCGCACGGAAGGCAGGTGCACATGGCTCAGCCCAAGGACCCCGGCAAGAAGCAGCCGCCGAGGACCCACTCCAAGAAGGTCCGCACCCGCGGCGAGGAGACCACCTGGCACAAGCCCGACTACCAGGTCGTCGAGGCGTCGATGGAGATGTCCGCTTACTTCCTCGCCACCAGGTAACCGGACGCCATGCGCCTGCAGGTGCTCGGCACCGCCGCGGGCGGCGGCGTACCCCAGTGGAACTGCGCGTGTCCCGGTTGCGCCGGGGCGCGCGCACACCCCGCCTGGCGCCGCCGTCACGCCAGCCTGGCCGTCCAGCTCCCCGGCCGTGTCGCCGTCGTCAACGCCACCCCGGACATCGCCGCGCAGATCGAGGACTGCCCCTGGTCGGCGCCCGACCGCGACCACGCGCCGCTCGTGGTGCTCACCGACGCCGAGCTCGACCACACCCTCGGGCTCCTGCGGTTGCGCGAGGCCGCCTCCCTGGACGTCGCCGCCACCATCCCGGTACGGCAGGCGCTGCGCCCATTCGAGGAGATCCTGCGCCCGTACGCCCCCATCCGCTGGCACTCCATGGACACGATCGCCGAACCGATCCCGGTCTCCGCCAAACGCCCCCGCTACGCCGCCGCCGAGGAGGCGGACGGCGCGTGGGTCTCGGCACTGAGGTTCACCGACGGCACGTCGACCGTCGTGTACGCGCCCGCCATGGGAGTGTGGACACCGGAGCTGGACACCGCGTTCAGGGACGCCGACTGCGTGATCATCGATGGTACGTTCTGGGACGACGAGGAGCCGCGCCGTACCGGCATATCCAGCAAAACGGCGACCGGCATGGGGCACCTCCCGATCGAGGACACCATGGAACGCCTCGCCGCGCTGCCCGGCCGACGCCTGTACACCCATCTCAACAACACCAACCCCCTCGTCGACCCGGACGCGCTCCACCACAAGGTGCTGGCCGAGCTGGGCGTCGAGGTGGCCGCCGACGGAATGGTGATCGAGCTGTGAACCCCTTCGAGGCCGAGCTCCGGGCGGTGCCCGAGCAGCGCTACCACCACCTGCACCCGTTCAACCTGCGGATGCACGCGGGCGAGTTGTCCCGGGAGGAGCTGCGCGGCTGGATCCTGAACCGCTTCCACTACCAGCGCCACATCCCCATCAAAGACGCACACGTCCTCGCCAAACTCCCCACCTCGGACCTGCGCCGCACGTGGCTGCGCCGTATCCAGGACCACGACGGCAGGGCTCCCGGCGAAGGCGGGATCGAACGATGGCTCCGTCTGGGCGAAGCGGCCGGACTCGACCGCAAGGAGCTGCTGTCGGGCGAAGGCGTCCTTCCCGGGGTACGGCTCGCCGTCGACGGCTACGTCAACCTGTGCCGCCACGGCACCCTGCTGGAGGCGGTCGCCGCATCGTTGACCGAACTGTTCGCCCCCGACCTGATGCGCACCAGGATCGCCGCCTTCGAGAAGCACTACCCGTGGATCGACGCCGAGGGCCTGCGCTACTTCCAGATCCGCGTCCGGCAGGGCCGCCAGGACAGCGGAGAAGCCCTGGCGCTGGTGCTCGACTGGGCGCGCAGCCGTACGGACGAGGAGAAGGCGGTGGCGGCGCTGCGCTTCAAGTGCGACGTCCTGTGGGCGCTGCTGGACGCGGTGGACGGAGCCTACCGATGACCGACTGGCGCCCCGCCCTGTCCCGCTCGGCCATGCTGCGCCACTGTCCGGTACGGCAGGCCGAACTGCTCATCGTGCCCGAACGGATCGTGGTCCTGAACGACGAGGCGGCCGAGATCGTCGGCCTGTGCGACGGCAGGCGGACCGTGGCGGAGATCGTCGCGGAGTTTCCCGCGGAGGCGGGTGAGGACGTGACCGAGTTCCTGGACCGGGTCCACGCCGAGGGATGGCTCCAATGACCCGGCCCACAACCGGCCCGGCGCCCTCAACCCAACTCACCCCCGGCCCGGTGGCCCCTGCCCAACCCGCCTCCGGCCCGCCCGGCACCGGCGGCTCGGCTGCCCCCGGCCCGGCGCCCTCTGCCCAACCCGCTCCCGGTCCGGTGGCCCCTGCCCAACCCGCCTCCGGCCCGCCCGGCACCGGCAGCTCGGCTGCCCCCGGCCCGGCGCCCTCTGCCCAACCCGCTCCCGGTCCGGTGGCGGCCTCCCGCCCGCCCGCCTCTGTCCCGCCCGGCTCCGGCCCTCCTGCCTGTGTCCCGCCCGGCTCCGGGTCGGCTGTCTCTGGCTCGGTGGGGGGCTTGGCGGTGGCTGGTGAGGTGGTGGCCGCTTCTAGCCCCACGAAGGTGGCACCGCCCTGGGCCATGCTGGCGGAGCTGACCCATGGGTGTCCGTTGCGGTGTCCCTACTGTTCCAACCCCACGGAACTGGTGGCCAGGGCGGCGGAGCTGGACACCGGGGAGTGGGCCCGGGTGTTCGAGGAGGCCGCGGCCCTGGGCGTCGTGCACGCGCACCTGTCCGGCGGCGAGCCGCTGCTGCGGCGGGATCTGGTGGAGATCGTCGGGGCGGCGCGCGGGGCCGGGGTGTTCACGCAGCTGGTCACCAGCGGTGTCGGGCTGGCGGGGCGGCGGGTGGCCGAGCTGGTCGAGGCGGGGCTGCACAGCGTGCAGTTGTCGGTGCAGGCGGCCCAGCCGGACGAGTCCGACCGGATCGCGGGGCGGCGTAGCTTCATGGCCAAGGAACTGGCGGCGGCGGCCGTGGTGGAGGCCGGGCTGCCGCTGGGTGTCAACGTGGTGCTGCACCGGCACAACCTCGACCGGATCGAGGACCTGATCGAGCTGGGCATCGCCTGGGGCGCGGAGAGGATCGAGCTGGCCAACACGCAGTTCTACGGGTGGGGGCTGCTCAACAGAGAGGCGCTCCTGCCGACAAGGGAGCAGCTTTCCCGCGCCGAGTCGATAGTCACGAAATATCGGGAAAAGACGGGCGTTGAGTTGATCTGGGTTATTCCGGATTACTTCGACGGCGTGCCCAAGCCGTGCATGGGCGGGTGGGGGGCGATCTCGATCACCGTGGCGCCCGACGGGCGGGTTCTGCCCTGTCCAGCCGCCTACGATCTGCCGCTCGACCTGCCCAATGTCCGTGAGCATGCCCTGAGCTGGATCTGGGAGCACTCCGCCGCGTTCAACGCCTACCGTGGCACCGCCTGGATGGCGGAGCCGTGTGAGAGCTGCCCGCGCAAGGAGCTCGACTTCGGGGGCTGCCGCTGCCAGACGTACGCGCTGACCGGCGACGCCGCCAGGACCGACCCGGCCTGCGGCCTCTCGCCCGACCACCACCTGATCACCCGCCTGAGCGCCGGCTCGCCCGACCACCATCTGATCACCCGGCTGAGCGCCAAGGAGAAGCCGTTCGTCTACCGGGAGCTCAAGCGGCCGCCCAGCGCCGCGGATCCGTCAGGCCCTTGAGCCCCTTGCGCACGTCGTAGCCGAGCACGCCGAGCCGGTCGCGCGAGGCATGCAGCATCCGCCGGGTCGACGGCATGAACGCGCGATCGTGCACCGGCTCCGGCAACGCGTTCATGGCCAGGCTGAACGCCCGCAGCCCCGCGGTCACCGCCGCCTGCGGCACCTCGGGCAGCGTGCGGTACATGCTCCGTGCCCACGACGGCAGCGTGTAGTAGCACAGGGCGCCGAAGGGGAAGTAGACCGGTTTGCCCGGCGAGAGCATCCGCATCTCCTTGGGCAGCCGGGGCCAGAGCAGGAAGCGTACGGTGGCGGCCGACTCCTCGATGACGCGCAGCTTGGGGCGGATCTCCTTGAAGTAGGCGGCCATCTCCGCCTGCGAGCCGGGCACGTCCTCCGGGTGCAGGCCGACGTAGGTGGCGCTCTTGCGCTGTTCGTGCAGGTACTGGTCGGCTTGGCGGCCGGTGAGGGCGAGGCCGCCCCGCCGTACCACCTCCAGGTAGGACGAGACCTCCGCGCAGTGCACCCAGAGCAGCAACTCGGGGTCGTCCACGCGGTGTGTGCGGCCCTCGTCGGTGATGCGCAGCGAGCGGTGGATGCCGCGCACGCGGCGGCCGATCGCGTCGGCCTCGGCCGGGGTGCCGAACGTGGTGCGGCCGACGAAGTCCGCGGTGCGGCGCAGGCGGCCGAAGGGGTCGTCCTGGAAGTTGGAGTTCTGCCAGACGCCGCGCATGGCCAGCGGGTGGAGCGCCTGGAGCATGAGCCCGCGTACGCCGCCCACCCACATGCACCGGTCGAGGTGGACCTGCCAGGTGGCGCTCTGCGGCCGCTGGACGACGATCTCTTCGATGCTCGCCATAGTAAGTAGATAATTACATGGCATTGGATCCTATGTCCAAGATGCCGATTCGGCCGCGTTCCAGAACCGTACGAGCGCCTGCGCGGTCGTCTCCGGGGCCTCCACGGCGGGGGAGTGGACCGCGCCCGGCACCACCATGCGCTCCGCGCCGAGCCGGGCGGCCATGTGACGCTGGACGTCGACGGGCCAGCCGTCGTCGTGCTCGCCGAACAGCACGAGGGTCGGCACCTCGATCTGGCGTAGTTCCTCGGTGCGGTCGTGCATGGACAGCACCTCCTCGGCCATCCGGGCCAGGCCCGTCGGCGAGTTGGCCAGCAGCCGCTTGCGCAGGAACGTCACGATCTCGTCGGGAACGCCGTTGGCCAGCGCCTCGGGTTCGATCCTGGTGTGCCAGATGTGTTCGAGACCGTGCTCGGGAAGATCCTTCATGATCTTGCGGCCGTTGTGCGCACGCTGACCGGTGATCGCCGAGGGGCCCGAGCTCATGAGCGTGAACGAGGCGAACTTGGTCCGCCCGTCGATCACCGCCTCGCGCGCCACCAGCCCGCCGAAGGAGTGGCCGACCAGGTGGACCGGTTCGCCATGGCCGATCGCCTGCGCGATCGCGTCCACGTCGGCGCCGAGCGCGCCGCAGGTGTAGGCCTCGGGGTCGTCGGGACCGGGTGTCTCGTACTGTCCGCGAAGGTCGATCGCCAGCACCCGGCGGCCCGACTGCGCCAGCGTCTGCATGACCGCGATGAAGTCTTCCTTGCTCCCGGTCAGCCCCGGCACCAGCAGCGCCGGCCAGCGCTCCACGACGCCGCTCACCGGCAGTGCCTCCAGGGCCGCGAACGCGCCCAGCGGCGTCTCGACGCGCTGCGGGACGACGCCAGGTGGCAGGTTCAGGAATCGCGGCGTACTCACGTGGGGCAACAATACCCAGAGGTCAAGGCGACAACACCGGCTAACCAGGTACGCCGGTGCGAGTTCTGGGGAGTTGTGCGGTATGAGCAAGGTTGAGATCCGGCCCGCAGACTCGTGGGCGGACGTGGAGGGCGTCTTCGGCCCCAACGGCGCGTACGGCGGCTGCTGGTGCATGTGGTTCCGCGCCACGAACACCGGCTTCCGCGCCTGGCCCCAGGAGGAACGGCGCGAGCGCCTGCGCGAGCTGGTCGAGTCGGACGCGCCCGCTCCGGGCCTGGTCGGCTACCTCGACGGCGCCCCGGCCGGCTGGGTGGCGCTGGCACCGCGCGAGGACTACACCCGGCTGGCCCGCTCGCCCGTCACGAAGCCGCAGGACCCCGGAGAGACCGGCGTGTGGGCCGTCACCTGCTTCTACGTCACCCGAGCCGGTCGCGGCCACGGCATCCCCGCCGCTCTGCTGCGCGAGGCCGTCTCCTACGCCCGTGCCGCAGGGGCCCGCGTCCTGGAGGGCTACCCCACGGACACGGGCCGCAAGCTGCAGGCCTCCGAGCGATACCACGGCTGGCTGTCCCTGTTCACCGGCGCCGGATTCACCGAGACCGCCCGCCCCACCCCGACCCGCCCGGTCGTGCGCATCACCCTCTGACCTCACCCGATACAGCCCATACCGCGAACGTCTCGCTCACCGCCCAGGCGAACCCCGGGATGCGTCGAGAGCGGCGGACTCCTTCTCGTCCAGCGGTTCCTACAGGGGGCGGAAGCCGTACCGGAACGAGAAAAGGCGCGCGTCCCAGAAGGACGCGCGCCTGGAATCGGCGGTGAGGCTAGCCTGCCCGGCGACGGTTGTTGCCGCCGCCACCACCGCCACCACGCGGGGAGCGGTTGCCACGGCGCTGGGCCTGGCGCTCCGAAGCAGCGGACGGGGCGATGTCGTCGTCGTCCGTGGCCAGGTCGGGTGACTGGAAGATCACCGTGAACGGGTTCGGCGGGATGATGCGCTCGTGCTCCACACGGACCTCCTGCACGCGCTCGGGCGCGCGCTCCGGTGCCCGCTCGGGCTCCGGCTCGGGCTCTTGCGCCTGCTCCACGACGGGGCGGGCCTGGGTGAGCGCGCCGCCGATGGCCTCGGCCGCACCCCCACGGGCGCGGGTACGGCGAGCGGGCCTGACGGGCGGCTCCTCCACCTCGGCGAGTACGTCACCGGCGACCGGCTCAGCGGCCACGGCGGCGATCTCGTCGTGAGAGATGATGGCCGGAGTCTCCTCGCTCCTGCGCGGCCGGCGGCGCCTGTCCATGCTCTCGCCCTCCACGATCTGCACAGTCTCCACGGTCTCCGCGACCTCGGTGCTCTCCTCGGCCGAACGCCCGGCACGCGTGCGACGGCGCTGGCGCGGCGCGCGGGGCGGGCGCTCTTCGCGCTCGTCCTTGCGGCCGTCACGCTCGTCCTTGCGACGGCTTCTGAGGCGGGACTTTCCGATCTCGCCCAGGTCTTCGAGCTGCTCGGCCGCGAGGCCGGCCCGGGAGCGGCTGGCGTGGGGCAGCACGCCCTTGGTGCCCTCGGGGATGCTCAGCTCGGTGAAGACGTGGGGCGAGGTGGAGTAGGTCTCCTCGGGCTCGGCGAAGTCGAGTCCGAGCATGTTGTTGATCATCTTCCAGCGGGTCAGCTCCTCCCACTCGACGAACGTGACCGAGATGCCCGTCTTGCCCGCGCGGCCGGTACGGCCGACGCGGTGGACGTAGGTCTTGTCGTCGGTGGGGGCGTCGTAGTTGACCACGTGGGTGACGTCGTCGATGTCGATGCCCCGCGCGGCCACGTCGGTGGCCACCAGGACGTCGATCTTGCCGTTGCGGAAGGCGCGCAGCGCCTGCTCGCGCTGGCCCTGGCCCAGGTCGCCGTGTACGGCCGCCACCGCGAAACCGCGGGTGTCGAGCTGCTCGGCGACCATGTCGCAGGCGCGCTTGGTCTCACAGAAGACCATGGTCAGACCGCGGCCGTCCGCCTGCAGCAGGCGGGCGACGATCTCGATCTTGTCCATGCGGTGCACGCGCCAGACGAGCTGGCGTACCTGCGGCGTGGTCTCGCCCTCGCCGGAGTCGTGCTCGGCGCGGACGTGGGTGGGCCGGTTGAGGTACTTGCGCGACAAGGCGACGATCTCACCGGGCATGGTCGCGGAGAACAGCATCGTCTGCCGCTCGTCCGGGATCAGCTTGAAGATGCGCTCGATGTCGGGCAGGAAGCCCAGGTCGAGCATGCGGTCGGCCTCGTCCAGGACCAGCGAGCCAATCTGGCTGAGGTCGAGGTGCTTCTGCTTGACGAGGTCGAGCAGACGGCCGGGGGTGCCGACGATGACGTCGACGCCGGCCTTCAGGGCCTCGATCTGCGGCTCGTACGCGCGCCCGCCGTACACGGTGAGCACGCGGGAGCCGAGCTTGCCCGCGGCGGTCACGAGGTCCTCGCTGACCTGGATGGCCAGCTCGCGGGTGGGCACGACGACGAGGCCGCGCGGCTTCTTGCGGTTCTTGCGCGGCTTGCCGATGCTCTGCAGCATCGCGATGCCGAACGCGTAGGTCTTGCCGGTGCCCGTACGGGCCTGGCCGATGACGTCCTGGCCGCTCAGTGCGAGCGGGAGCGCCATCTCCTGAATCGGGAACGGTTGGATGATGCCCTCGGTCTCGAGCGCATCAGCGATCTCTGGTGTGACTCCGAGGTCTCGGAAAGTCGTCAGCGTGGCCTGCCTCAGTCTCAAATGAAGGCGGGCCTGCCGGGACCAGCGGGTCAGTTCAGTAACCAGGGTCCTCGCGGTAGAGCCAGCCCTCTCGCGTCATCGCGACCGCAGGCCCGGGGAGCGGGGAGCATCGGGAGAGAACCCCCCGAATTCACACAGTGCGGTCGCACTTTCACAGAGCAGTGTACTCGATACCACAACGCTGGCCGAGTTTGCGGATGTTCCCGAAGTACGCTGCCTTTCATGAATGAGTCCCTTGGTGTCGCGGATCTCCTTGGTGTGCTGGCCTATGCGGAGTTGAGCGCCTTCCTGCAACTCACCGAAGATGCCGGGCAGTTCGCACCGACACTGAGCGACCGGGCCGCGCTGAGCGAGCTCGCCGTGTCCGAGTTCGGACACTTCCAGCTCGTCCGCGACAAGCTCATCGAACTCGGCGCCGACCCTGACCGGGCCATGGCGCCCTTCGTCGAGGCCCTGGACGGCTGGCACGTCCAGACCCGGCCGGGCGACTGGCTGGAAGCGCTGGTCAAGGCGTACGTGGGCACCGGCATCGCCCTGGACTTCTACCGCGAGGCCGCCCGCCACCTGGACCCCTCGATCGCCCGGCTGGTCGACGAGGTCGTCGCCGACCAGGAGCGCTCCGAGTTCGCCGTCGAGCGGGTACGCGCCGCCGTCGCGGCCGACCCGTCGGTCGCGGGAAAGCTCGCCCTGTGGGCCCGTCGCCTGGTCGGCGAGGCGCTCAGCCAGGGCCAGCGGGTGGCCGCCGCCCGTCCGGAGCTGGCACAGCTGCTCGTCGAGGCCGTGGCCGACGACCAGGCGGAGATCTCCCGCCTGTTCGCCCGCCTGACCGAGCAGCACGGCAAGCGGATGGCCGCGCTCGGAATCTGATCCTGCGCTTAGGGCGGCGCGAGGGTACGAAACGGTTGTACCGTGCGGTCATGAGGGCCACGCGCCGCTACGGCAGCTGCTTGACCAGATGCGCGCAGAACCGCTGGACCGCACGACCCGTGATGCGCCGTCAAAGTGCCCAGTGCCCCGCTGTGGACCTCCGACATGCGCCCGTGCCGCGACGGCGCGGCCGCTGGTGCCGATGGCGCTGCCCGTGAGGTGTGGGGGGCCGGTGAGCCCCCCACATGGACGCGGCTCGAAGCCGCCTCCCGCCCCATGGGGATCAGTGGAGGACCGACCGGTTAGAGCGTGCCGCCGAAGCCGACCGGGCGCTGCTCGTCCTCGCCGATCTCGACGAAGCCAAGGGACGCCACGGGGACTATGACGCGCCTGCCCTTCGCGTCGGTGATGGCGAAGACGCCGCGATCGGCGGCCAGGGCGTTTCTGATCTCCTCTTCCACCTGTTCGGCGGTGAGGTCGGTTTCGACAACGATCTCACGGTGTACGGAACGTACGCCGATCTTGACTTCCATCGTGGTGCTCCCTTTCGACGGGCCTGGGTCCATCGTCGTCGCTCCGCTTCACGGAAGCGCCGGTAATCGCGCCCAGCGAACGGGTTACGCCGTACGCGGAAAAACCCCACGCCGTACGGGGCACACCGCCACAGTCCTACGTCGTGCGGGGGAAGCCGCTGATACCGCGCCAGGCCAGCCGCGCCATCAGCTGCTCGGCGGCGTCCTTGGGGATCGAGCCGTGCGTGGTCACCCAGTAGCGGGCGCTGACCTCGGCCATGCCCACCAGGCCGACGCCCAGCAGGTGCGCCTCTTCGCTTGAGCAGCCCGTGTCCTCCTGGATCACGGCGCTGACCATCTCCGCGCACTCGCGCAGCGAGCGCTCCACCCGCTGGCGGACCGGGGCCACGTTGCGCAGGTCGGACTCGAAGACCAGCCGGAACGCCTCACCCTGGCTGGAGACGAAGTCGAAGAACGCGCTGAAGGTGGCCTGCACGCGCAGTTTGTTCTCGTGGGTGGAGGCCAGGGCCTCGCGGCAGCGGCCCACCATGTCGTCGACGTGGAGGTCGAGCAGCGCGAGGTACAGCTCCAGCTTGCCGGGGAAGTGCTGGTAGAGCACCGGCTTGCTGACGCCTGCCCGATCGGCGATCTCGTCCATGGCGGCCGCGTGGTAGCCGTTCTCGACGAACACTTCCTGCGCGGCGCTGAGCAGCTGCCGGCGGCGGGCGAGTCGGGGCAGCCGGGTGCCCCGGGGCTTGGCGTCCGGGGTAGCGGTCACGCGCGTCTCCAGTGGTCTTCGAACATCCGGGTTGGGACATCCTACGTGCGGGTAACCGCCCCGCGGGTGCGGGCGTCAGCGATAGTCGTCGTCATCGTCGTAGGTGACGACGCGGTCCTGCTCGGCGGCGTCGCCCGGGTCGACGTCGATCGGGTACTCCCTGCGCCCGTCGTTCCCCGCCTCGTCGCGCAGCCGGCGGCGCTGTTCGGCGGCGTCGGCCTCCGGTGCCTCGGGCGAAAGCTCGTCATCCTCGTCGAAGGGGAGGTCGTCCCCACGTACGTCCATCTCCGACATCTCAGGTCCCCTTTTCCTGTGTGGACGGATCCAGCCTACGCTCAGGTGAAAAGGTCGCCATGTTCCTCCACGCGGGCGAGTACGTCGGCGGAGGTGAACACCAGGTCGTCCGGCCTCTCGCAGGCTTCGACCTCCGACCACAGCAGCGGTGTCGAGACCGTCGGGCGCTGCCTGGCACGCAGGGAGTACGGCGCGACGGTGGTCTTGGCCGGGTTGTTCTGGCTCCAGTCGATGAAGACCTTGCCGGGCCTGGCCTTCCTGGTCATCACGCTGACCACGAGCTTGGGCGCCTCCTTCTCCAGGAGCCTGGCCAGGTCCTTGGCGTAGGCCGAGGGCTCCTGGCGGCCGTCCCACGCGGCGTACAACTGCATGCCCTTGTTTCCGCTGGTCTTGGGACGGGCGGTGAGGCCGTCGGCGGCGAGCACCTCGCGCAGCATGAGCGCCACCCGGCAGCATTCGACGATCGTGGCCGGCGGGCCCGGGTCGAGGTCGAAGACGAGCGTGTCGGGGTCGATCGCCTCGCCGTCCCCGGTCACGCGCCACTGGGGCACGTGGAGTTCGAGCGCGGCCAGGTTGGCGTAGTAGACGAGGCTGGGCAGGTCCTCGATGACGGCGAAGTCGATGGTGTCGCGGTTCATGCTGCTGCCGGGGACGGGCACGGTGACGCGCCTGAGCCAGCCGGGGACGTGGCTGGGCGCGTTCTTCTCGAAGAAGTACTTGCCGTCCACGCCGTTCGGGTAGCGCTTTACGGTGAGCGGGCGGCCCTCCAGGTGCGGGAGCAGGACGGGGGCGACCCGCGAGTAGTAGTCGATGACCTCGGCCTTGGTGAAGCCGACCTCGGGGTAGAGCACCTTGCCGAGGTTGCTCAGGACGAGCTCGCGCCCGTCCACCCGCACGGGCGTCTTGGAGCTCACAGCTGTACCTCCGCGGGTATCTTGTCCGGTCGCAGTCCCCGCCAGACCGGGTGTCGCAGCCGTATCTCATCGGTCACCATCGTGTAGGCCACCTCCCCGACCAGATCGGGTCTAACCCAGTGATTGCGCCAAGGGACCGGATTGACGAACGGGCTGCGCGCGATCTCCAGCGGCCGCAGCATCGCGAGGAGCTCGTCCAGCGTGGCCTCGGTGAACCCGGTCCCGACGTGCCCCACGTAGGTGAGCCCATCGCCGGTGAACACGCCCATGAGCAGCGAGCCGATCCCGCCCGCCCGGCGGCCCTTGCCGGGTTTCCAGCCGCCGACGACGACCTCGCGCGTGCTCAGGTTCTTGACCTTGACCCACCACGGCGTGCGCACGCCCGGCCTGTAGGGGGAGTCGAGGCGCTTGGCGACGACCCCCTCAAGGCCCTGCTCGTGCGTGGCGCCGAGCAGGTCGGAGTCTCCGGGGAAGTACGGCGGCGCCCCGATGTCCAGGTCGTCGAGCAGCGCCCGCCGGTCGCGGTAGGGCAGGTCGAACAGCGGCATGCCGTCCAGGAAGAGCAGGTCGAAGGGCATGTACGTCACGGGGTAGAGCTCCAGCATCCTGGGCTCGGGATCGGTGAGGTGCATGCGCCGCTGGAGGCGTTCGAAGCTGGGCAGCCCCCGGTGGTCGAGGGCGACGACCTCGCCGTCGATGATGACGCCGCGCAGGCCGTAGGAGGAGATCTCGGGGTAGCGGCGGGTGTACTCGGCGCCGTGCCGGCCGGAGACGCGCAGCCCGCCGTCGAGGTGGATGAGCGCCCGGATGCCGTCCCACTTGACCTCGAGCCCATACAGCTCGCGTTCAGCGGGAAGATCCCCGGCCATGGCGAGCATAGGTTCGACCGGGTATGGCATTGGTTGGCCCATGACGGGTATGTGCCCATACGGTGAGCCCTGCTATCGATGAGGAGTGCCCATGCGCGCCATATGGAAAGGTGCGATCTCGTTTGGGCTGGTCACGATCCCGGTGAAGCTCTACTCCGCGACCGAGCAGAAGGACGTCACCTTCCACCAGGTGCACCGCGAGGACGGCGGCCGGATCCGCTACAAGCGCGTGTGCACGATCGACGGTGAGGAAGTGGCCTACGCCGACATCGCCAAGGGGTACGAGCTGGCGACCGGCGAGATCGTGGTGCTCACCGACGAGGACTTCGAGGACCTGCCGCTGACCACCTCGCGGCGGATCGACGTGCTGCAGTTCGCGCCGGCCGAGCAGATCGACCCGATCTACTTCGCCAAGTCCTACTACCTGGAGCCCGACGGGCAGGGCGGCAAGCCGTACGTGCTGCTGCGGACCGCGTTGGAGAGTTCCGGGCAGGTGGCGGTGGTGAAGGTGGCGCTGCGCCAGCGTGAGTCGCTGGCCACGCTGCGGGTGCGCGACGGGGTGTTCGTGCTGGAGACGATGCTCTGGCCCGACGAGATCCGTACGCCCGACTTCGGTTTCCTCGAAGAGGACATCGACGTACGGCCGCAGGAGCTCAAGATGGCCGAGTCGCTCATCACCACGATGGAGGCGGACTTCGACCCGACCGAGTACCACGACACCTACCGCGAAGCGCTGCAGCAGGTGATCGAGGCGAAGGTCGCGGGCAAGGAGGTCATCGCGCCCGCGGGTGGCGAGGAGGAGGCCGGGCCCGCCGTGGACCTGATGGCCGCCCTGCGGGCCAGCGTCGAGGCCGCCAAGCGCGAACGGGGCGAGCCCGCCAAGCCGAAGAAGGCCGCATCCGCCGCTGCTTCGTCCGGGAAGGACGAGAAGGAGGAGGCGGAGAAAGCTTCGCGCAAACGGAAATCCAGGAAATCCGCCTGAGCGCTGCTTTCTCCGCCGCTCCGTCGCCAGGCTGGAGACATTTGTCTCCACACACATGTTGGGAGGGGGCCCCATTTCCTGGGGCCCCCTTTTTTCTATTGCGGGTGGCTTTCGTTACCAGACGAAGTGCCGCGTGCGAACGCAGCCGCGCTCGCGGTGGACCCTCCAGCCCCGCCAGTGCTTGAAGTTGAGGTGTGCCTTGTTGACGTAGTGGCCCCGACGAATGGCGCCCGCAGGGCCGGCGAAGAGGCAGCGACCGCGCCACTCCGAGAAGCCGACGCTGGAGGCGCTGGCGCTGATGCCGACGCTGGAAGCGCTGGCGTTCGCGGCGGTGGTCGATCCGAGGCCCAGGACGCCGCCCGCAAGGGCGGTGCTGAGCGCAGCGGCCGTGAGCATCCTCTTGACTGTGGACATGATGTGCTTCCCCTTGACGGTCTCTTGCAACTTCAGGCACTGTGCCGGATTTATCTGGCTAATGCCCGGGATGGTTCTTACTTCTAGAGCCATCCTGGTTGTCAGAATTTCCGACCATTCATGATCATAAACTGCGGCCGGGATGGTTTTGCCACTCATAAACCCTGAGATTGCATTTATTGACACGTCTTCTCACACTATGTCCCGATTTGTCCCGGGCACGCGGAAATTGCTCGGGTGGGTTCTGGGGATATGTCGGCATACTTCGGGGGGCCCAAAGGGCATGGCGAGGCCGCGGAACCGGAGGTCCCGCGGCCTCGCCGTGGCACGTCTACCTAAGACGCGGCACTACTGCAGCCACTTGTTCTTCGGGAAGTGCTTCGTGTGGCCCTTGGCGCAGAGGCCGGCGCCGCCCTTCTTGTACTTCTTGCCGGGGCAGAACTTCTTGTTCGCCCGCCAGTGGCCGGCGAAGTAGCGGGCGGTCGGCTTGTGGCTCTCCAGCTTGTACGAGCACTTCCTGCCGTTGAGCCAGCAGCGGTGGAACTTGCCCTTGGACTTGGCGGCCGTGAAGCTGGTGGCCGCGCTGGCGGCGCTGGTGGTGGTCGCGGCTCCGAGGGCGAGCGTGCCGCCGGCGAGGGCGGTCGCGAGCGCCGCCGCCGCGAGCGTGGATTTGAACTTGGACATCGTGCTTCCCCCTGTTGGTCTGCACTCGTGTGCCCCGGCCGCAGAGATGGCGCGACCTTGCTGGGCATCCTGCTGCCAGGATTTCCAGCCATTCATGCCCATAAACGGCAATCTATGCCTTTTATTCTCTATTTATGTGACTTCGACTCGTTTTTAACTATATATACAGGTTTATCCTTAAATGTCATGATTGATGACATGCACTCGGGGCAGGCGGCTAACGTGGAAGGGCCGAGGGAAGGGGCGTTTCCGTGAAGCAGCAGCCGATTCCGCACTGGCCGGGACGCATGGTCGGCCCGGTGCATGTCCGCTCGACCCCCGAAGGGGCGCCGGAGAAGGCCGTGTTCGTCCATGGGCTGGCGGGTTCGGCCACCAACTGGACCGACCTCATGGACGAGCTCAAGGACGTCGTCACCGGCTACGCGCTCGACCTGCCCGGCGCCGGCTACTCCCCGGCCCCGGCCGACGGCGACTACTCCGTCGACGCCCACGCCCGCGCCGTCATCGGCCTGCTGGAAGAGGTCGGCCCCGCGCACCTGTTCGGCAACTCACTCGGCGGCGCCGTCGCCGTGCGCGTCGCCGCCCTCCGCTCCGACCTGGTCCGCTCGCTCACCCTCGTCTCACCCGCGCTCCCCGACCTCCTGCCCAGGTACGGCCCCGCCCGCGTGGCAGCCGCCGCCACGCCCCGGATCGGAGAGTGGGTGGCCGGCAAGCTCACGCTCGTCCCCGCCGCCCAGCGGGTCAACGCCACGTTCGCGATGGTCTGGGCCGACGCCGGCAGGGTCCACCCCGACCGGCTCAGCGAGGCGATCGAGGAACTGCGCCGCAGAGACGGCCTCTCGCACACCGCCCCCTCGATGATCGGCTCCGCCCGCGGCATCGTCGCCGAGTACTTCCGCCGCGGCGCCGACAACCTCTGGAACCAGGCGGCCCGCGTCGTCGCGCCCACCCTGGTCATCTACGGCAAACTCGACCGGCTCGTCCGTCCCGCGATGGCCGCGAAGGCCTGCCGTACGTTCAGGCAGGTCAGGTTGGTCCTGCTGCCGCGCGTCGGGCACGTCGCGCAGATGGAGCGGCCCGACGTCGTGGCCGCGGAGGCCCGCCGTCTGATCGGTGAGACGCGATTGGGGAATGCCCCACTGGCCAGCTAGGTTTCTACGAGAGATAAGAACCCCGAAACGGGAGCGTAGAACGTGTCGTTGCCACCGCTGGTCGAGCCGGCCGCCGAGCTGACCGTTGACGAAGTGCGCCGCTACTCGCGCCATCTGATCATCCCCGATGTGGGCATGGCCGGGCAGAAGCGGCTGAAGAACGCCAAGGTGCTGTGTGTGGGCGCGGGCGGCCTCGGCTCGCCCGCGCTGATGTACCTCGCCGCCGCGGGCGTCGGCACGCTGGGCATCATCGACTTCGACGTCGTCGACGAGTCCAACCTGCAGCGCCAGATCATCCATGGCCAGTCCGACGTGGGCCGGCTGAAGGCCGAGAGCGCCGCCGCCACCGTCAAGGAGATCAACCCGCTGGTGGACGTCGTGATCCACAACGCGGCGCTGACCACCGAGAACGTGATGGACATCTTCTCCGGCTACGACCTCATCGTCGACGGCACGGACAACTTCGCCACGCGTTACATGGTGAACGACGCCGCGGTGCTGCTCGGCAAGCCGTACGTCTGGGGGTCGATCTACCGCTTCGACGGCCAGGCGAGCGTCTTCTGGGCCGAGCACGGCCCCTGCTACCGCTGCCTCTACCCGGAGCCCCCGCCTCCCGGCATGGTTCCTTCCTGCGCGGAGGGCGGCGTGCTGGGCGTGCTGTGCGCGTCCATCGGCTCCATCCAGGTGAACGAGGCCATCAAGCTCCTCACCGGCATCGGCGACCCGCTGGTCGGGCGGCTGATGATCTACGACGCCCTGGAGATGAAGTACCGCGACGTCAAGGTCCGCAAGGACCCCGAGTGCGTCCTGTGCGGCAAGAACCCGACGGTCACCGAGCTGCTCGAGGACTACGAGGCGTTCTGCGGCACGATCTCCGACGAGGCCGCGCAGGCCGCCTCCGGCTCCACGATCACCGCGGCGGAGCTCAAGGAGATGCAGGACAAGGGCGAGGACATCTTCCTCATCGACGTCCGTGAGCAGGGCGAGTACGAGATCGTCGCCATCCCCGGCGCCACGCTGATCCCCAAGGGCGAGTTCCTCAACGGCTCCGCCCTGGAGAAGCTGCCGCAGGACAAGCGGATCGTGCTCCACTGCAAGTCCGGCGCGCGCAGCGCCGAGGCGCTGGCGATCGTGAAGAACGCCGGGTTCTCTGATGCCGTGCATGTGGGTGGAGGGGTCCTGAGCTGGGTAAAGACGGTAGACCCCAGCCTGCCGACATACTGAGTCCGGCATCTGGGGATGGCATTAGGTTCCCAGCATTAAGGTCGGTGCCGTGAGCAACGCCCGCCCCTGGCCCGCCCTCGTGGTGGCCTCCGTGCTGACTCTGGTCTGCGCGGTGGCCGCCGGAGTGGCGGCCAGCGCGGCGGGCTCCGAACTGTCCAGGGGACCGACCGCCGCCGAACTGGCCGCGGCCGCCGAGCGCGAGGTGTCCGAGCGCTGGCGTACCTGGCAGGCCGGGAAGATCTTCCCCGCCACCCTCGCGTACTCCGCCGAGCAGGGCGGCCAGGAGCGTGCCACCAGGATCGGCATCTCCCCGCAGACCGGCTGCCGGCAGGCCGTCGACAAGAAGGCCGTCAAGGCGCTGCGCTCCCACGGCTGCCGGGCCGTCCTGCGGGCCACCTACATCGACGCGCTCCAGGGCGTGGTGGTCACCGTCGGCGTGGTCGCGCTGCCCGACGAACTGCGCGCCTCCCGGGCCAAGGCCGCCTTCCCGCAGGGCGGCAAGGCCGTTCCGGGACTGCGTCCCGTCGCCTTCCAGGGAACGGTGACCGACCGCTTCACCTCGGCGGTGCGGCAGGCGGGCTCGGTGCGGCAGGCGGGGCCGTACCTGGTGCTGACCACCTCGGGCCAGGTGGACGGGCGGCCGGCGCGCGCGGTGGGCGAGCAACGTCCGACGATCTTCGCCTTCGCCGCCGAGCTGTCCGAGCGGATCCTCGCCGACCTCAGCGAGCCGCGGATGCCCGAGTGCGGCGCCCGGGAGTGGCGGTGCTGAGCGTCCCCGCGGCCTTGGCGGGTACGGCCCCGCGCACCCGCCGGCCGAAACCCGACACCACGACGCGACGAGACCCGAGACCCAACACCGCGGCGCGACATGACCCGAACCTCTGTGTGACGGTGCGGTGTGAGACGGGTCGCGGGTGCGGCCCTGCGGGTGATGGGGCGCGACTGGTCCCGGGGGCGTGGCCGTGACGGGGCGGGTGGCCGGACGTGGGGGTGTGGCGCGGCGTGTGGTGGTGCCCCGGGGCTCGGGTGTGGCGCGTCGCGGGGGTCCGGTGGCTCGGCGGGGGATCTTGCTGGTGGTGGCCGGGCTGCTGGTGGCGCCTCCCGCGCCGGCGCTGGCCGATGACATCCGGGGCAGTCAGCAGCCGGTGATCAAGACTCTGGGGCTGCCCAAGGCGTGGCGGACCAGCAAGGGCGCCGGGGTGACCGTGGCGGTGCTGGACTCGGGGGTCGATCCCGGGCACCGCGACCTGGCCGGGTCTGTGGTGACGGGCAAGGATTTCACCGCGGGCGCCAACCCGCCGGGCGTGCCGCCGCGCAAGCTGCACGGCACCTACATGGCCTCTCTGATCGCCGGCCACGGCCATGGCCCCGGCGGCAGGAGGGGCGTGATCGGGGTGGCCCCGTCGGCCAGGCTGCTGTCGGTCAGGGTGATCCTGGAGGACGAGGAGCCGGGCTTCCGGGAGTTCAACTCCGCGGAGCGCTTCGAGGACGTCGTGGCCAAGGGCATCCGCTACGCCGTCGACCAGGGCGCCGATGTGATCAACATGTCGATCTCCAAGGAACTGGCGACCAAGGAGGAGCGGGCGGCGATCCGGTACGCGATCTCCAAGAAGGTCGTGCTGGTGGCGGCGGCGGGCAACGACGGGCAGCGTAAGCCGGACGCCAACGGGTTCGCGCCGTACTCGTATCCGGCGGCCTTTCCCGGCGTGGTCTCGGTGGGGGCGACGGATCGGGGGCTGCGGCGGGCGTCGTTCTCGAACTGGAACCCGTCGGTGCTGGTGGCCGCGCCGGGGGTGGACATTCTGGGCGCGGGGCCCGGCGACGAGTACTGGGTGGGCAAGGGGACGTCGCAGGCGACCGCGCTGGTCTCGGGCGTCGCCGCCCTCATTAAGGCCAAATATCCGGATATGTCGCCTGCGCTTGTGGCCCAGGCCCTCACCGCGGGCGCCACCCGGCGGCCTCCCGGCGGTTACGACACCGGGACCGGGTTCGGCGTCGTGAACGCCGCGGGCTCCCTGGACGAGGCGGCCAGGCTGGCCGGCCATACCCAGACCGCCAAGGGCGCGCAGGCCCAGGATCCGGCCCGCCCGATGGCCGGCGGCCACGCCGGGCCGATCCAGGTGATCAACCGCGACCGGCGCAGCGTCACCCTCTACGGCGGGATCGCCGCCGCGGGCGCGATCGCCTCCATCACCTCGCTCGGCATTCTGGTAGCACTGGTAAGAAGGGCACGGCGCGTCATACCCCAGCAGGACGCGTCATCCCGCCCCGGCGGGGACGCATGATCTCCCCTCCTCGGGGGACGAAATAGACACAAATGAGAATCGGTTCGGAAACGAGGCGGTGGTGAGGGCACGTAGGTCGAGCTCGGGACTGCCGCGAGCCGGGGGGAGCGACACACCGCGACGGGACAACCCGCTCGGAGCCGCCGCCGGCCGCCGCTCCCGCGTGCGCGCATGGCCCCCCGCGACGGGCGCCAAGGCCACTGCGGTGCGCGAGCGCGCCGAGGCCGCCGTGCTCCGGCAGGGCGTGCGCTACCGGACGATCTTCCGCGCCCTGCTGGCCGGGATCATCGCGCTGTCGGCGGTCATCGTGCTGACCGGCACCGTCGGCCTGTTCTCCGAGACGCGGGCGCGCCCCCTCACCGTGGCCGAGCAGAACCGCTACAAGCAGGAGGAGATCGCCCGCCGCTGGCAGGCCTGGCCCGCCACGGGCGTGTTTCCCGAAGAGGTGAAGTACCTGGGCCTGGAGAAGGCCACCCAGTACGCCAGGCGCGTGGGCATCGCCCCGCAGGCTGGCTGCGACAAGGCCGTCGACCAGGCGGTGGCCGGGGTCCTGGCGGAGTTCGGCTGCGTGGCCGTGCTGCGTGCCACCTACGTCGACCAGACCTCCTCGTTCGTCATCACGGTCGGGGTCGCGGTGCTGAAGGACGAGGAGTCGCGGGCCTCGGTGACCGAGCAGCTCACGCTGGACGACCGGGTGGGCGTGCTGCCCGTGGCCTTCCCCGGCACCGTGACCGAGCGCTTCGGGACCGAGCAGCGCCAGCGCAACGCCTGGGTGGGGGCCGGGCCGTACGTCGTCTTCTCCACCGCCGGTTACGTGGACGGCCGCACGCGCGCCGCCGTACCTCCCGAGGAGATTTTGCACAGCGAGCTCTGGCCCGCCGCCAAGTCGATCGGGAACCAGATCGCCTACTTCCTCGCCGACCCGCCCGCGGTCCCGCCCTGCACGCAGGGGAACGTGTGCTGAGCGCCGTCCGCCTGCTGACGGCCGCCGCGCTCGCATTCTCGGGTACGGCGCCGCCGCCCGTCCGCACCCAGCAGGAGTGGGTCCTGGACGCGCTCAACGTCGAGCAGGCGTGGACCCTCACCAAGGGCGCCGACGTCGTGGTCGCGGTCGTCGACAGCGGCGTGGACACGAAGATCAAGGAGCTGAAGGACAAGGTCACCGTCGGCCCCGACATGACCGAGCCGGCGCTGGACCGCCACCTGCCGCCGGGAAGGCACGGGACTGCCATGGCCGCGCTGATCGCCGGTTCCGGAGCCGACGGGGGGCTGGTGGGTGTGGCCCCGGAGGCGAAGATCCTGTCGCTGCCGCTGCCCGAGGAGGAGGACGGCCCGAACTTCCTGCCGCCCGCCCAGGAGCAGTCGGGCAGCAGGGAGAGCCCGCTGGCCAGGGCGATCCGCTACGCGGCCAACCACGGAGCCAAGGTGGTGAGCCTGTCGCTGGGCGCCTACGGGCCGCACAAGTCGGAGCGTGAGGCGGTGTCGTACGCGCTGGGCAAGGGCGTCGTGCTGGTCGCGGCCGTGGGCAACGACGGGCAGACCAAGTACGCCAAGGACAACAGCACCTCCTACTGGAGTTTCCCCGCCGGGTACCCGGGCGTGATCGGCGTGGGCGCGGTGGACCGGCAGGGCAGGCGCGCGTCGTTCAGCAGCGACAACCTGTCGGTGCTGGTGGCTGCGCCGGGCGTGGAGGTGCCGGTGGTGAAGGGCCAGGGCGACTACGAGCTGTCGTCGGGTACCAGCTCGGCGACGGCGCTGGTGGCGGGGGTCGCCGCCCTGATTAAGTCGAAATATCCGCAGATGTCGCCCGCGCAGGTGTCGCAGGCCATCGCCCTGAGCGCCCGGGGCAGGCCCGCCGCCGGCTACGACGAGAAGGTGGGATTCGGCACTGTGGACGCGGCCGCCGCGCTCAACGCCGCCCAGCAGCTCTCCGGGCAGCGGCGCGAGGTCGACATGCCCTCCGGCCGGCACTTCGGCGAGGGCGAGGAGTCGCCCCAGCCGTCCCCGCCCGGCCCCGACCCGTGGCGCCTCTGGCTGTACGGAGCCGGCGTCATCCTGGCCCTCGTCACCTTCTGCGGCGCGATCATCGTGCTCAATCAGCGCGAGCGGTAAAGATCCGCTATGGTCGCGCGTCATGGGATACGAGCTACGCGTGGTTCGTGAGTCGCCACTGGCGTTCGCGGAGCTCGCGAAGGCGATCGCGCCGGCCGGATTCGAGCTGAGCGCAGCAGAGGAGATCCTCGCCAGACACGGCGGCGACGCCCATGCCGTCGCCCGCTGGCGCGGCGAGATCGTCGGCGAGCCCGGCTCCGACTGGCACGTGGCGCAACTCACCCGGTTGTCGTCCGTGCTCGGCGGGCGCCTGGTCGGCGAGGACGGCGAGGTCTACGCGCTGACCGACGGCGTCGTCGAGGTGATCGCCAACGGGAACGCCGCCGAGATCGGCAAGTTCGACAAGATCGTCGCCGCGGGACCCGATTCATGGTGAACCCCTATGCCGAACGGGTCCTCGACGTCGTCGAGCGAATCCCGCCCGGCATGGTCATGTCCTACGGCGACATCGCCGAGTATCTCGGCGAGGGCGGACCCCGCCATGTCGGCCGGGTCATGTCGACGTGGGGCGGCGGCGTGCCCTGGTGGCGCGTGGTCCACTCCGACGGCACCGGCGCCCCTGACCACGAGGAACGCTGCCTGACGCACTGGCGCGAGGAGGGCACCCCGCTGCGCGGCGACCGCGTCGACATGCGCGAGGCCCGCTGGCACGGGGATTCAGCGGATTCTCAGGAAACCCGCTGAGCTGCGTATCCCCCCTCCGGGAGAATCCGCGGCATGTGATTCCCATTACCATGGCCTGAACAGCGACTGCGGGTCCGAAAGGCGGTGCCTTCCCAATGGCCACCGGCGTCACAGCCCAGGAGCGGCTGCGGGCTGTTCAGGACCTCTGCGACCGCGGGGAACCCTTCGAGGCGGTCATGGAGGCGGCACGGGCCGCCGGGCCCGACCATGCCGCCGAGATCCTCAGCGGCCCGCTGGGCGCCAGGATGGACCAGGCGATCAAACGCGGAGCCGCGCACAGGCGCGAGCTCGTCACCCTTCTGCGCCCCTATCTCGCCACCGTCGACCCCAAGGTCAAGCGCGAGCTCCCGGTGGCCCGCAGGCTTCTGTGCCACCTCATCGAGCACCGCGACCTCGGCGAACTCGTCGACGGCGACGTCCTCACCACCGTGGTCGCCGCGGCGGCGGAGCCGTCCAAGCGCATCCGCAAGGGCCTGCGCTGGTATGCAGACCTGCCGCTGCGCGACGAGCTGCCGCCCGCCCTCTACCGCCTGCGCCGCGCCGACCTGGTGCCGGTGACGCAGATCGACGACATCGTCTGGCGCGACGGCAAGCTGCTCGTGCGGGGCCACGCCTACCTCGCCGGGCTGTCGGTGCGCAGCCGCCGCTTCAACCGGGCCACCGTCGTCCTGCGCGGGCCGCGCTGGCTGCCGCCGGTGCGCATGCGCACCCGCCGCGTCCTCGCGCCCGAGGCCACGCACGCCGCGCGCGAGCCCGGGTGCAACTACGACTGGTCCGGCTTCACCGCCGAGCTGAGCTCCTGGCCGCTGCGCTGGCGTGGCGGGGTCCGCGGGCTCGTGTCCGCGGTACGCCGCCGGATGCGGCACCGGCCCGCCGTACGCGACGCCACCACCTGGCGCGCGGAGATCGTCTTCTGGAGCCGCGGCGCCCGCGCCACCGGTCTGCTGCGCGGCGCCGCCGTGGGCCGCACGGAGCGTCCCGCCGGGCTCCGGGTCAAGCAGGGTCTCTGGGTACGCCCCGTCTGGACCTCCGACCGGGCGCTCCAGGTCGTCCTGCAGCCCAACCGGGCCGAGCTGACCGGCGTCACCGTGGACGGCGACCGGCTGGAGCTGAAGATCTTCCTGCCCGGCCGCAGCGTGACCAAGGGCCACGCCAGGCTCGGCGGGCACCGCATGGCCGCCGACTTCACGCCGGAGGCCGACGGGACGCTGGTGACGGTCGGGCTGGCCGTACCGGCTCTGCTGCAGGAGAAGGACGGACGGCGGCTGTGGGTCGAGCCCAAGGGCGACCCCGCGGCCTCCGTGATGCTCGGTGACGCGGCCGAGGTGCGCGCGACCGCGGACGACCGCGAGATCACCGTGCTCGCCGACCGCCGCGACCGCGTCGTCGTCTCCGCCCACCGCGTCCGCCCGGTGATCACCTCCGCGGTGTGGGAGGGCGAGCGGCTGGTGCTCCGCGGCAGCTATCCCGACGCGGCGGGCGCACGCACGCTCACGCTGCGCCACCGTTCCGGCCTGACCTATACCGCCGCGATGGAGCGCTCCGAAGACCAGTTCACGGTACGGCTCACGCCGGCGACCATGGACCGCTTCGGCGAGTCCGTGCCCCTGGCCTCCGGCACCTGGAACCTGTCCATGCGCCACCCGTCCGGCGAGATCGTCCCGGTGCGCATGGACCACGCCGCCCTCGGCGCCCTCGACGAGGACCCGCGCACGATCGGCGGCCACGCCTTCCGCATGGTCTCCACCCGCTTCGACGTGCCCGTGGTGATCGCCGAAGAGGCGCGCCCGGCCGACGAGAAGGGCGTCGCGGGCACCCACGTGCTGCGCCGGGTCTTCTACCCCGCGCAGCGCACCGAGCCGCTCAACGACGCCACCGTCTACGTCGCCAACGACGGCCGCCTCTACTCCGACAGCGTCCGCGCCATCTACGAGGAGCGGCTGCGGCGCGGCGACGAGCGCGAGCACATCTGGGTCGTCAAGGACGGCGCCTTCGTCCCGCCCGGTCCCGCCACGGTCGTGCGCGCGGGCAGCAGGGAGCACCACGCGGCGCTCGCCCGCTCCCGCCACATCGTGACCAACGCGTTCCTGCCCGTCTGGTTCCGCTCCCGCGAGGACCAGGTCGTGCTGCAGACCTGGCACGGCACCCCGGTCAAGCACATCGGCAACGACCAGCCCCACATGACCCGCGACCCGCGCCCGCCGGTGTGGCACCGGCAGGCGGCCGAGGTACGCGGCTGGGACGTGCTGCTGTCACAGTCCCCCTGGGCGACGCCGGTGCTGCGCGAGGCGTTCGGCTACAAGGGCGAGGTGCTGGAGAGCGGCCTGCCGCGCAACGACGTGCTGTCCTCTCCCGAACGCGACCGGATGGCCGCGGAGATCCGCGCCCGGCTGGGGCTGACCGAGGGCAAGCGCGTGGTGCTGTACGCGCCGACGTGGCGTGACTACGACCGCAAGAACGCGATGGTCAAGCTGGACCTGGCGAAGGCCAGGCAGGCGTTGGGGGCCGACCACGAGCTGCTGGTCAGGGGCCACCCGATGCAGGCGATGCCCGCCGTTCCCGACATCGCCCACGACGTCTCCACCTACCCCGACATGACCGACCTGTTGCTGGTGGCGGACGTGCTGGTGACCGACTACTCCTCGTCGATGTTCGACTTCCTGGCGACGGGCAAGCCGATCGTGTTCTACGCGTACGACCTGGCGAAGTACGCGACGAAGAGGGGCCTGTACGTGGACCTGGAGGCACAGGCGCCGGGCCCGGTGCTGCCGACGTCGGGCGAGGTGGTGGAGGCCCTGCGCTCGATCGACACGGTGGCGGCCGAGTACGCGGACCGCTACGAGACCTTCCGCGCCACCTACGCCCCCAAGGACGACGGCAAGGCGACGGCCCGGGTAGTGGACCACCTCTTCTCCTGAAGGGCCCAAGGGCATGGTGGTCGCCGCGCTCCCGCGCATCTCCAGCCTCGGCCCCTGAAGGTCCTCGCTCCGCTCGGGCGCCTTCTCGCGCCGCTTTCGCCCGTGCTTGAGCAGGGTGCCTGGGTGGTCGAAGCCGTCCAGCGGTCTTGAGCGGTGCCGTACTTCGGGACAAGGGCATGGGATGGAGGGGTAGGACGGGGCCTGTGGGCACGGGACCACTACCGAACTTGGAGGCACGAGCTGTGACGTGGGCGCACACCCGGCGGGTGCCTTGGCTGTCCTTCGCTCAGCAGGCGAAGCGCAGGGGTCCGGCAGGCGGGATCTTCGTGATCGTGGCATGGCCTCGGCTCCCGTAGGGCCGGGCTCCGTGCGGTGTCCTGTGCGCCGTGCTCACTCGGACTGGGCCACGGGTGGACTTTGGGGCGCGCTCATGACCGGACCTGGAAAGAGCTGGCGGGCGGGCGTGGGCGGGGTGTGTGTTGAGGTGGGGTGGTTTGGGGGTTAGGGTGTGCTTTTGTGACTGCCGGGTCGGCCATGGGCCATGAGCGAGAGAGGTACCCGGCCAAGGCGTGAGCGATGGGCGGGCGCGTAGCCCGCCGGATCCCCGTCTTTGCCCCTACCTCTCATCAAAAGCTCACACCCATGGAGAAGAATGCCGTTCGATTTCAACAAGCAGATCATCGAGGAGTTCCGGGCCAATCGTGGCCGGGTTGGGGGGCCTTTCGAGGGCGCCCGGCTGCTCCTTCTCACCACCACCGGGGCGCGCTCCGGTGTTCAGCGCACCGTTCCGCTCGGGTACCTGCATGACGGGGGCGAGCAGGTTCTGGTGATCGCCTCCGCCAACGGGGCCGCCCGTCATCCGGCCTGGTTTCACAATCTCGTCGCCGAGCCCACCGTCAACGTCGAGGACGGGATCTTCACCTATGAGGCGCGGGCGACCGTGCTGGAAGGTGCGGAGCGGGAGGCTGCCTGGGCGCGGGCGGTCGAGGCCGATCCCGGGTGGGCCGAGTATCAGGCGCGTACCTCTCGGGTGATTCCCGTCATCGCGCTCAAGCAGACCGGGGGCGGGCCGCCGCCGGCCTCGTCGTTCGGCGAGGCGCTGCGGATGATCCACGACGCCTTCCGGCGGGAACTGGTGCTCATCCGCGAGGAGGTCGCCGCGTCGGGGCCGGGGCTGGGGGCGCAGTTGCGGGTCAACTGCCTCACGTTGTGCCAGGGGCTGCATGTCCACCACTCGCATGAGGACACGGGGCTGTTTCCGGCTCTGTCGGCGCGGTATCCGGAGCTCGCCGAGGTGATGGATCGGCTTGGTGCCGAGCATGAGAAGGTGGCCGCGTTGCTGGCCAGGTTGCAGGAGGTCGTCTCGACCGAGAGTGCGGATACGCCGGCCGTACTCAAGGAGGTCGAGGAGCTCGCCAGTGCGGTGGAGCAGCACCTCGACTACGAGGAGGAGCAGCTCATCCCGATCCTCGACGGGGCCTGAGGTTTCGCTGACGGGCCGGGTCCGGAATCCCGGCCCGTCGGGGTCCGGCTCCCGCGGTGTGGTCAGGCGGTGGTGCCGGCGTCGACGGTGATGGCGGTGCCGGTGATGTTGCGGCCCGCCGGGCCGGCCAGGTGGACGACGGTGGCGGCGATGTCGTCCGGGTCGACGTAGCGGCCCAGGGCCGTGTACGAACGTTCGGCGTCGGCGTCGGGGCCGTCGGCGGGGTTCATCTCGGTGTCCGTGGACCCGGGATGTACCAGGTTGGCGGTGATGTCCAACGGGCCCAGATCCCGGGCCAGCCCTCTGGTGAGGCCGATGAGGGCGGACTTGCTCATCGAGTACAGGGTCCAACCGGCATACGGCACGCGTTCCGCCAGGCTGCTGCCGATCGTGACGATCCGCCCGCCGTTCCGCATGTACGGCACGGCCGCCTGAGCCAGCAGGAACGCGGCACGGGCGTGGACCGCCATCGTGCGGTCGAGCTCCTCAAGCGTGACTTCCTCCAAGGGGCCGTAGGGGGCGATACCGGCGTTGTTCACCAGGATGTCGAGCCTGCCCAGGATGCCCGCGGCGTGGTCGACGGCGGTGCGGAGGGCACGTTCGTCCGCGGCTTCCGCCTGGATGGCGGTGGCGCGGCGCCCGGCCGCCTCGATGTCCTTGACCACGGCCTGGGCCTGGTCGGCGGCGCTGGCGTAGGTGATGGCGACGTCGGCCCCGGCCGCTGCCAGGCCGCGGGCGATGGCGGCGCCGATGCCTCTGCTGCCGCCGGTGACGAGGGCGGCCCTTCCGTGCAGCATGGTGATCCTCCATAAGCGGAATAGGTTCCGCTTTGACGATAAGCGGAATTGGTTCCGCTTGGCAAGGGGTCGATAAGGTGTCCGGGTGACGCAGGAGCGGGCCGATGCCGCCAGGAACCGGGCGAAGATCCTCGCGGCGGCGGCCGAGCTCGTCGCCGACAAGGGCATCGAGGGGCTGGGGATGGCCGAGGTGGCCGCGGCCTCGGGGGTGGGGGTCGGCACGCTGTACCGGCGGTTCGGGGATCGGTCCGGGCTCGCCTACGCGCTGATCGACGCCAAGGAGCGGGAGTTCCAGGAGTCGTTCCTGTCCGGGCCGCCGCCGCTGGGGCCGGGCGCGCCGTCGGGGGAGCGGGTCCGGGCGTTTCTGCATGGGCTCGTTGACCGGACGTTCGCGCAGCTGGATCTGTTGCTGATGGCGGAGACGGCGGCGCCGTTCGCGCGGTTCGGCGGCGCTTATGAGGCATATCACCGGCATCTGTCGCTGCTCATCGCCGACGTCAACCCGGCCGCCGACGCGCCGTTCGCCGCCGACGCCCTGCTGGCGCCGCTCGCCGCCAACCTCGTCATCCACCGCGCCCGCCGGCCCGCCGACCTCAAATCCGGCCTCGACGAGCTCCTGCGCGGCGTCCTCGCGTCCCCGCCCTGATCCGACCTCTTTCGGCGGTGTGCGGTCTTCAACGCGCTTTGTGATGGTGTGCGGCTTTCAACCCGCCCCATCCCGTACGGCAAGCCGCCCCCACGCCACCCGCCGACCCTGGCGGGCGCCGATCGTGGGGGTCGCTTCTCACGTCGGACGTGGTCCCCGCCGTAACGGTCCCGCTTGACCACCGGGCCGGACGCGGCGACCAGGGCGGCGGGCCGTACCGGAGGAAGAAAGTGGCGGTCGGGGTGGGGTGGAGGAAGGTGGGTTGGGGGCGGCGGGTTGGCGGGATATTGGGGGATTGGGCCGGTAGCGTGGGCGGACTCGTGGGGAGAACGGTCAAGGCGGCACGATCTACCCCTGTGGTCTGGTGGAATCTAGTGCTGTGAGTGGTCAGACCTGGCGATTGGTGCGACGTGGGGGCGGGGGACCTGTTGAGGCCCCTGTGCTCGACGAGTACCAGCGTGCCGTGGTCGAACATCCCGGTGGGCCGATGCTCGTCCTCGCCGGTCCCGGCACCGGGAAGACGACCACCGTCGTGGAGACCGTCGTCGACCGGATCGAACGCCGGGGGCTTGATCCCGAGCGGGTGCTCATCCTCACGTTCAGCCGGAAGGCCGCCGGTGAGCTGCGCGAACGTGTCACCGGCCGGTTGCGCCGCACCACGCGTACGCCGCTGGCCCTCACCTTCCACAGCTACGCCTACGCGTTGCTGCGGCGCGAGGCCCTGCAGGCGGGGATGGAGCCGCCGCGGCTGCTGAGCGGGCCCGAGCAGTTGCTGGAGATCCGCCGCCTGCTCCACGGCGAGCTGGAGGACGGCGCGCGCGAGTGGCCGCAGGCGTTGCGGGAGCCGCTGAAGACCCGCGGGTTCGCCGAGGAACTGCGCGACTTCCTGTCACGGGCGGGTGAGCGCGGTCTCGACGGCGACCGCCTGGTCGCACTCGGCTACCAGCACGGCAGGCCAGACTGGGTGGCGGCGGGCAAGTTCTCGCTGCGCTACCAGGAGCGTTTCGACCTCGACCCCGAGCCGGTGCTCGACTACGCCGAGCTGATCAAGGCGGCGGCCGGCCTCCTGTCCGACCCCGACGTACGCCGCCGCGAGCGGGCCGCCTACGACATGGTCTTCGTGGACGAGTACCAGGACACCGATCCGGCCCAGGAGTACCTCCTTCAGCAGCTCGCCGGCGACGGCCGCGACCTGATCGCGGTGGGCGACCCCGACCAGTCCATCTACGGTTTCCGCGGCGCCGACGTCCGCGGCATCCTGCGTTTCCCGGAGCGCTTCCGCACCCTGGACGGCCGCGACGCGCCCGTGGTCGCCCTGCGCGTGTGCCGCCGCAGCGGCGCCGACCTCCTGACGGCCTCCCGCCGCGTCGCCTCCCGCCTGCCCGCCGCCCCCACCCCCGACGCGACCCTCACCCCATCCGAGCCATCCGGTACGGCCCAGCCGTCCGCCCCGGTGGCGAAGGAGCAGGACACTGCGTTCGAAACCCTGCTGACAGCGGGCCCGACAGACGACCTACCCGACGAACCCGACGTGCCCGAGCCCGACGAGCCCGACGAGCCCGATCGGTCTGACGAGCCCGACGCTCGTCCTGAGCCCCCGGCCCAGGAGCCACCCACTCCGCCCGCCGTACCGAGGGAGCGGAAGGCGTGGGGGCATCGGGACCTGATGCCCCTGGACGGCGCCGAACCCGGCGAGGTCAGGGTCCTGCTGGCCGACTCCACGAGCCAGGAGGCGGCCGTGGTGGCCGACGCGCTGCGCCGCGCGCACCTGATCGACGGCGTGCCGTGGCACCGGATGGCCGTGCTGGTCCGCTCGGCCACCCGGCAGGTGCCGTTGCTACGCAGGGCGCTGGTGAGTGCCGGTGTGCCCACGATGGTGGCGGGCGACGAGGTGCCGATCGCCCAGGAGCCCGGGGTGCGGCCGTTGCTGACGATGCTCCGGATGGCCCTGTACCCGGGCGAGCTGGACGAGTCCGTGGTGGAGGAACTGCTGACCGGCCCGCTGGGCGGCACCGACATGATCGGTGTACGCCGCCTCCGCCGCGCCCTGAAGATCGCCGAAAACGAGGCCGCCGCCACCGAAGAGCCCGCCCCGGCCCAAGAGGAAGGCACCTCCGGTGAAGGCGCCTCGGGTGAAGGCGCCTCGGGTGAAGGCGCCTCGGGTGAAGGCGCCTCGGGTGAAGGCGCCTCGGGTGAAGGCGCCTCGGGTGAAGGGGCCTCGGGTGAAGGGGCCTCCGAGGTGGGGGGCTCCGGGGGAGAGGGGGCCGGTAACGAAGAGGTTCTTCTGGAAGGGGAGGACGGGCCGGTGGGGCGGTCCGTCAGGTCGTCTGGGGAACTGCTCGTGGCCGCCGTCCTGGATGTCCGCGAACTGACCCGCATAGAACCCCACATAGCCCACCCGGCAGAACGCGTGGCCCACCTCCTCCACGCCGCCAAAGAGGCCGCCAAGGCCCAGAGCACCGCGGAAGAGGTCCTCTGGGCGATCTGGCAGGGCAGCGGCCTGGCCGAACGCTGGACCGACCTGAGCCTGTCGGGCGGCGCCCGGGGCGCCCAGGCCGACCGGGACCTGGACGCCGTGGTGGCGTTGTTCGATCACGCCGCCAGGTTCGTGGACCGCATGCCCAGAGCCGGCGCGGAGGTGTTCCTGGACGACATCGCCTCCCAGGAGATCCCCGGTGACACCCTGGCCGAACGCGCCCCGGACGGCGATGCCGTGCGGGTGCTGACCGCGCATCGCTCCAAGGGACTGGAGTGGGACGTCGTGGTGGTGGCGGGCGTTCAGGAGGGCGTCTGGCCGGATCTGCGGCTGCGGGGTTCGATGCTGGGCGCGGAGGACCTGGTGGAGCTGGCCGAGGGGGCGCAGCCGAGTACCGCGTCGCTGGCCTCGAAGCTCCTGGCCGAAGAACGCCGCCTGTTCTACGTGGCCGCGACCAGGGCCAGGAAGAGGCTGGTCGTGACGGCGGTGGGCGGTGAGGACACCGATGAGCGGCCGTCGAGGTTCCTGGCCGAGCTGATGCCGGGCTCCGTGGACACGGCGACGGTGGACGACCAGGCCCGGTGGCTGAACATGGCAGCGCTGGTGGCCGACCTCCGCAGCGCCGTAACAGATCCCACAAAGCCAGCAAAAATCCGGCAGAAGGCCGCGCAGCAACTCGCCAGGCTCGCCGCCGCGGGCGTGCAGGGCGCGCATCCCAACGACTGGTACGCGCTGACGCCGATCTCCGACGACCGCCCACTCGGCTGGCCGGACGACATCGTGCGCATCTCGCCCTCGGCCGTGGAGAGCTTCACCAAGTGCGGCCTGCGCTGGCTCCTGGAGACGGCCGTCGGCGCCGCCGGGACGAGCAGCGCCCAGGGCCTCGGCACGGTCATCCACGCCCTGGCCGTGCTGGCCGCCACCGACCTGCCCAGCGAGGACCTTCTCGGCCGCCGCCTGGACGACATCTGGAGCGAACTGGACTTCGGCGGAGTCTGGTTCAACCGCAAGCAGCGCCAGGTGGCCGAGCAGATGATCGCCAAGTTCCTGCGCTGGCACAAGGAGAACCCGCGCGAACTGGTCGCCCTGGAGGAGGCGTTCACCGCAACGGTCGGCGACGGCGTGCTGATCAAGGGCCGCGTGGACCGGGTCGAACGCGACTCCGACGGCAGGGCCGTCATCATCGACCTCAAGACCGGGTCGAGCAAGCCCAAGGCGGGCGACCTCGACCGCCACCCCCAGCTGGGCGTCTACCAGCTGGCCGCGCTGCTGGGCGCCTTCGCCAGGCACGGCATGACCGAGCCGGGCGGCGCCTCGCTGGTGCAGCTCGGCAAGGCGGGCGGCAAGAACGACGCGCTGGAGCAGGCACAGCCCGCCCTGGCCGACGACCGGGACCCCACCTGGGCCAAGGACCTGGTCGACACCGTCGCGATCGGCATGTCGGGCCCGTTCTTCCAGGCGAAGGTCAACGACGGCTGCCGTACGTGCGCCGCGAAGGCCAGCTGCCCGGTCAACGACAACGGGGGCCAGGTGTGCTGAGTCCGGGAGAGCTCGCCGACAAGCTGGGCGTGCTGCCGCCGACTCCGGAGCAGGAGCTTGTCATCCAGGCGCCGCTGGAGCCGATGGTCGTGATGGCCGGAGCGGGTTCCGGCAAGAGCGAGACGATGGCCGGGCGCGTGGTCTGGCTGGTCGCCAACGGGCTGGTGCGCCCCGAGAACGTGCTTGGTCTCACCTTCACCCGCAAGGCCGCCGCAGAGCTGGCCAACCGGGTGCGTGAGCGCCTCAACGGCCTGGCCGAGGCGGGCCTGGTCGAGCCGTCGCTGCTGGACGACGAGCCGGCCGTCTCCACCTACCACGCCTACGCCGCCCGCCTGGTCACCGACCACGCGCTGCGTGAGGCGCTGGAGCCCACGATGCGCCTGGTCACCCCGGCCGTCTCGTGGCAGCTGGCCTCGCGGGTCGTGGCGATGTACGACGGGCCGATGGACAAGATCGAGCTGGGGCCGCCGTCGGTCACGGCCGCCGTACTGGAGCTCGCGGGAGAGCTGTCGGAGCACCTGCGCGCCGGCGGCGACGTTCGGGGCGTCGGCGAGTGGCTCGACGAGCGGTACGGCATGCTCCCCGCCAAGACCATCGCGGCCCAGCGCAAGCCCATCGCGGTGCAACGGGCCAGGGAACAGCTCCTTCCCCTGGTGGCGGCGTACGAGCGGCTGAAGCGTGGCCGCGAGGTCATCGACTACGGCGACCAGATGTCCCTGGCCGCCCGGATCGCCGCCAAACACCCCGAAGTCGGCCAGATCGAACGCGACAGGTTCTCCGTCGTCCTGCTGGACGAGTACCAGGACACCAGCCACGCCCAGCTCGTCCTGCTCAGGAGCCTGTTCGGCGGCGGCCACCCCGTCACCGCGGTCGGCGACCCCTGCCAGTCCATCTACGGCTGGCGCGGCGCCTCGGCCGGAAACCTGCGCCGCTTCTCCCAGGACTTCAGAACGGCCTCCGGCGACCGGGCCCCGGTGCGTCAGCTCTCGGTCAGCTTCCGCAACGGCGACCGCGTCCTCGACGTCGCCGCCCGGGTCCAGATCCCGCTGCGGATGGAGGCCAGGGAGGTCCCCGTCCTGGTGCCCGGCGCCAACCGCAAGGACCGAGGCCGCGTCACGTGCGCCTTCCACGAGACCGCCGAGGACGAGGCCGAGTGGATCGCCGAGGGCGTCAAGAAGATGCTCGGCCAGGAGGTCGCCCCCGACGGCCTGCCCTGGGGCGAGAAGGAACGCAAGAAGACCTTGGAGCTCCAGCCCCAGGACGTGGCGATCCTGGCCCGCAAGCGCTCGCAGTTCCCCGCCCTGCGCCGCGCGCTGGAGGCCCGCGACATCCCGGTGGAGGTCGTCGGCCTGGGCGGCCTGCTCACCGTCCCCGAGGTCAACGACATCGTCGCCACCCTCCGAGCCCTGTATGACCCGACGGCCGGAGATGCCCTGGCCAGGCTCATGGCCGGTCCGAGGTGGCGTATCGGTCCCGCGGACCTGCGCCAGCTCGGCGAGTACGCCCGCGAGCTCACCCGCGAGGCCAGGGAGGGCACACGGCCGGAGAAGGACCCGCTCGACCAGGTGGTCGTGGACCTGGCCGAGGAGCGCGGCAGCCTGATCGACGCCCTCGACGAGCTGCCCGACCGCGAGGAGTGGCTGGAGTCGTTCTCGCCGCTGGCCAGGAGCCGCCTGGTCGCGCTGGCCCACGAGCTGCGTCAGCTGCGCGCCCACACCGCCCAGCCGCTGCCCGACCTGATCACCGAGGTCGAACGGAAGCTCGGCCTCGACATCGAGGTGGCCGCGCGCGGCGGCACGGTCAGCGCCTTCGCCGCCCGTGCAGACCTGGACGCCTTCCTGGACGCCGCCTCCCGCTTCGCCGGGGACGCCGAGGATCCGACGCTCGGCGCCTTCCTGGCCTACCTGGAGGCGGCGGAGAGTGAGGAGTTCGGCCTGGAGGCGGGGCGCGTGGGCGAGAGCAACAGCGTGAAGCTGATGACCGTGCACGCCTCGAAGGGCCTGGAGTGGCCGGTCGTGGTGGTGCCCGGCCTGTCGCAGCTGATCAGCTCGAAGGGCACGATCGCCACCGGCAGCATGTTCCCGGCGACGCCGGTCACCAACAGCCGGTGGACGGACAATCCGCGCAAGCTCCCGTACCCCTTGAGAGGGGATGTCGCGGACCTGCCCCGGCTGGGCGGGCTGAGCAAGGAGGAGCTGATCGCGTTCGACGAGCGCTGCCGCGCGCGCGACCTCATGGAGGAGCGGCGCCTGGCCTACGTGGCGGTCACGCGGGCCCACTACCACCTGATCGCCTCCGGATATCGCTGGGGCAGCGCCACCAAGCCGCTGGAGCCGTCGGACTTCCTGCTGGAGATCCGCGACACCAGCGACCGCGTGGCCTTCTGGGCCCCGGACCTGGCCGACGGCGCGACCAACCCGCTGCTGGACGAGCCCGCCGAGGCCACCTGGCCGGTCGTTCCAGAAGGCGACAGGTACGAGGCCGTCCTGGACGGCGCCCGCCTGGTCGAGGACGCGCTGTCGGGCCGGCTCGACGCCGCGCCGGAGGAGCCGCTGAAGACGTTCGAGCAGGAGCGCGTCCGGGCCTGGGAGCGCGACACCGACCTGCTGCTGCGCGAACGCGAGCTTTATCGGCGCGGTGGCGGCAGGACGGTCGAGCTGCCGTCGAAGCTGACCGTCTCGTCACTGGTCACGCTGGCCGCCGACGCGAAGGAACTGGCCCGCAGGATCCGCCGCCCGGTCCCGGTCAAGCCCGCGCCGCTGGCCCGCCGGGGCACCTCGTTCCACCGCTGGCTGGAGACGCGCTGGGACCAGCAGCGCCTCATCGACGACTTCGAGCTGCCCGGCCTGGAGATCGTCGAGGAGGAGGCCGACGTACGGCTGGCCGAGCTGCAGGAACGCTTCGAGGAAAGCGAATGGGCCACCCGCAAACCCCTCGACCTCGAGGTCCCCTTCGAGACCATGATCGCCGATCGTCTGGTCAGGGGCCGCATGGACGCCGTCTTCCAGCTGCCCGACGGCACGTACGAGGTGGTCGACTGGAAGACGGGTGAACGCCCGTCGGGCAAGGCGGCGGCCGCCGCCTCCGTCCAGCTGGCCGCCTACCGCCTGGCCTGGTCACACCTGGCCAAAGTCCCCCTGGACCAGGTGGGCGCCGCGTTCCACTACGTCCGCCCCAATGAGACCGTCCGCCCGGTGAACCTCCTCGGCGCGGACGGCCTCATCGCCCTCATCGAAGCGGTTCCCACCTCAGCCTGACAGGTAGCGGAACGTGGGTTTGGGGTGCATCAGGAAGTCGTGGTGGGAGATGTTCCAGGCGTAGGCGCCGGCCATGGCGAAGACCACGGTGTCGCCCACGCGGATGGAGGTGGTGACGGCTCGGGCGAAGACGTCCTTGGGGGTGCAGAGCTGGCCCACGACGGTCACGGGCTCGTCGGTCACGCCTGGGCCGGTGCCGGTGGGCAGCACGGTGAAGGGCTGGTCGTGGCCCTTGGTGACGGGGGTTCTGAGGTGGTGGGTGCCGCCCAGCACGACCGCGTACGCCTCGCCGCGCACCCGCTTCACGTCCACGACCCTGGTCACGTAGTGGCCGCAGTAGGCGGTCAGCGACCTGCCCGGCTCCACCCGGACCGCCTGGCCGGGGGTGCGCAGGCGGGCCAGGCCGGTGCCGTAGGCGGGCCAGTCGAAGCGGGCGGCGGGGTCGCGGTAGTCCACGGCCATGCCGCCGCCCAGGTTCACCTCGCCGGGGTGGGTGGACAGCAGGGTTTCCGCCAGTTTCAGGAGCTGGTCGGCGTTCAGGCCGCTGGCCAGGTGGTAGTGGCGGCCGCGTAGCCGTACCCGGTCGTCGAACAGGGGCAGGCAGGCGCGCACGCCGTCGTCGTCCATGCCGAACGGGCCGCTCATCGTGAGGGCGGCGCCCTCGACGGGCAGGTCGGGGCTCACCCGCAGGAGGACGTCGGCGGCGCGGCCCGAGGCGAGCAGGCGGCGCAGTTCGTTGGGCGACTCCACGTGCAGGCGGTGGGCGGGCAGGAGGAGCTCCGCGTCGGTCTTGCCGGGGCCGCCGAGCGCCAGCGGCTTGTCCGGGAACAAGGCGCTGACGTGCGCGTGCTCGCCGCCCGATGAGACCTCGAAGCCGTCCACGTGGGGTTCGAGTACGCGGAGCAGTTCGGGGTCGGGGTTGGCCTTGACCGCGTAGTAGAGCTCGATGCCGGGCAGCGCCCGGCGGACGGCCGTGGCGTGCGCGTCCAGGGCGGGCAGGTCGTAGACGTAGGCGGGCGCGTCGCCGGCGGTGGCCTCGGCGATCCGGGCGGCGGGTACGGGGCTCATGCGAGCGGGTTCGCGATCGGGACGTAGCCGGCCGCGCGGTCGGCGGCCCTGGCCCAGCGCACCGACAGGTTGGCCTTGGCGGGCAGGGGCGCGCCGGCCAGCAGATCCGACAGGGGTACGGGGTTGCCCAGGTCCGCGGCCACTTCGGCGATCACTTCCGCGGCGGATCGCCACAGGCGGGCCAGCGTCGCGTCGTCGGGCGCCACGCTGGCGGCGATCTCGGTGAGGTGGTTGACCAGCAGGCAGTAGGCGACCCTGGCCCAGCCTCGGTCCGCGTCGTAGGACAACGCCTCCGCCACGCGGTCCGGCACCCCGGTCAGGTCGTGGCGGCCGGTGACCAGCTTGGTGCCCTCCAGGTCGCGGAAGACCACCTCGGCGGGCAGCCCGTCCGCGTCGAGGCCGACCAGCACGTTCTGCAGGTGGGGCTCCAGGACCACGCCATGCCGGAAGTAGAGCTCCAGCACGGGCGGGACGAGCGCCGCGACGTAGGCGCGCCACCACGCGGCGGGGTCCGGCGTGCGGACGCCCTCGGCGGCCAGCGCCCCGGCCAGCACGGGCGTGACGCCGGGGGAGGTGACCGACCACGGGCTGGAACGCACGATCACGCCGAGCCCCTCCAGCAGCCGCGTGCCCAGGCCCGCGGAGCGGTAGCCGGGTTCGGGCAGCCACCGCGTCGCAGGGTATTTGCCGGAAATTTCATCGAATATCGTGCCCAAGCGGCGGTTCAGCTCCACCGCCCCTGCCAGCTCATACCAGGCGTTCTTCCGGACACAGTTCGTGATCCGGACATCCAGCGAGAACTTCAGGCAGACTCCGAGGTCCGGCGCGTAGACCGTCCGCACCGACGACGTCGGCACCACCACCGGCCCCGGCCCCAGGTCCACCAGCCGGTCGTCGAAGACCGGGCCGAGCAGGTCGAGCTGCCACGGATGCGCGGGCAGCAGCGCGTACCCCGGCGGCGCCTCGCCCAGGCGGTCCAGCACGCCGGTCACGCCCTCCTGCGAAACCACGTCGGAACGCACCCCCAGCAGCCGCACCGGGAACCGCGCGTGCGCCTCGGGCGCGTAGGCCAGCCAGTCGCGCCCGCCCCGCGCCTTCGGACTCGGATGGAACGGATGCCCGTAGACCAGCGCCTGCTCCGAGGCCAGCCACGGGTCGGCGGGCGCGACCGCCTCGGCCCGCGCCCGCAGGATCGCCTCCAGGGCCTCGCGGCTGGCCGCCACCTGGCCGGCGAACTCGGCGTTCACCTCGCCGAGGCTCAGGTCGGATACGGCCCGCCGTACCAGCTCATCGGTGGTCAGAGGCACCCAGACGCCCTGCTCCAGCCGCTCGGGCGGGCCGGTGAAGCGCAGCGCGGCGCCGCCGCGCGTGCGTGCCCGCAGCAACGTCCCGCCCACCCGCAGCAGCAGGTACGGCGGCGCCGGCCACACCAGGCCGCGCGGCCCCGCCACTTCCCGCACACAGCAGCGCAGCAGCGCAGCCAGGGTCGCCTCCTCGGCCCGGGGAGGCGACGCGGCGGGGGAGTCGAGGACCAGGCTTTCCACGTCACGCTCTCCTCAGGTAGTTGGGCCCGCTGGCGCCGTAGTACTTGTTGACGTCGCGGGCGCCGGTACGCTCCTTGGCCACCAGGGTGCCCGCGGTGATCATCGATTTCCCGGTGAGCCGGGCCGCGTCGAGCGTCCTGGCGCGCAGCAGCCGGGCCATGGGGTCCTCGCCGTGCTCGTCGAGCGCCTCGGCGAGGGTCTCGCGCAGCAGCCGGGCGGCCCGCTCGTGGGGCAGCGCCCCGAACGCGACCGCGGCGGCCGCCAGGTGCAGCGTGATCGTCACGAACACGTCCGCCAGCGCGTGGGGGTCGTCGGTCAGCATGCGCTGGTCGGTGAAGGCGGGCGGCTCGACACCGGCCGCGCGCAGCCTCGCCGGAGAGGCCAGCAGCCCGTCGTTGTCCTTGACGAGAAGTTTCATGCCGTCGGCCGTGAACACGAGGGCGATGTTCTGCTGGTGCGCCTCCAGCGCCACGCCGTGGCGGACGAACAGCCGCACGTTCCAGCGCAGCAGGATGCGCAGGTACTCGGGGACCACGTCGCCGAGCCGTTCGAGCACGGTGGGGGCGTTGAGCGCGGCCACCGGCACGATCCTGCCCTCCGGCAGCCTGCGGATCATCCACGCCAGGTACTCGTGTCCGGCGTGCGCGTAGGTCTGCTCGTCGGCCACGAGGACGTCGGGGTCGGCCAGCTCACGGACGAGCAGTTCGGCCAGGGCCCCGTCACGCAGCGTCCCCGGCTTGATCGAGCGGCGGTTGCGCACGCCCAGCGTGCTGACCGGAATCGGTAGCTTCAGGTGGGTACGCGCGTCCAGTTCGACGGTCCGCATCGACAACGTGGGCCGCACGATCGTCGGCCGCCCCTCGACCTCGCGCACCCCCTCGACCTTCAGCGCCTCCTCGATCGTCAGCGGGTGCACGGGAAACGGCTCGTCGTGGCCGGGCACCGCGACCCAGCGCAGCGCGAACGCGGGCCCGAACTCCGGCGCGTACGCCAGCAGGTCCGCGGCGCTCATCCCCACCCGGGCCCGCGAGGTCGGATACACCGGATGCTCCACGAACGCCGCCAGCGTCTCGAAGGACGGCTCGCCCGCGAGCACCCGATCGGCGTGCAGGGCGTGCAGCTCACCGGCCGTCAGCGCCGCCGCGCACTCGTCGGCGAAGGCCGCCACGCCCTGCGCGTCGGCCGGATCGGCGACCTCGGTCAGCGTGGCGAGCACCTCCTCCAGCCGCAGGCGTTCCTCGGGGGCCACCACGAAGTCCTGGTAGAGCGACCCCGGCACCAGCCGTACGACCCTGCCGTCGGCCAGTGTCAGCCGCACGCCCTCCCGGGTCCTGCTCACCCGCCCCGACAGTCCGCCGTAGTCCTCGCGCAGCAGGGCGTCCAGCACCCGGGCGGCCAGTCTGGCCTGCGTGGAGTCGAGGGTCACGCCGAGATCACCCATGGCCGCTCCGCTCGGTAGGCGTCCACCGCCGCCTCCACCCGGTGGCGGTCGGGGCCGACCGCGCGGATGACGCCCAGGTAGTCGCGGTTGGTGTGGGTTCTGGTGATGCGTTCTCCGGCGGCGCGCAGGGGGCGGTGCCAGAGGCGGACGCCGCCCTGGGAGCGTTCCTCCGCTCCGGGGGCCTCGGTGATCGTTCCGGATCGGTCGGCCACCAGGCTGACGGCGGTGCCGTACCCGGGAGTGGAGGGTGTTTCCGGAAGCCGCTCGCCCAGGTGCGCCCGCAGGATCCACTCGAACAGCGGGACGCCCAGGATGTCGCCGAGCAGGAAGTCGCAGTGGTCGCCGATCACGCGGTAGTTGACCTCGACGACGCGCGGTCCGGCCGGCGTGATCACGTACTCGGTGTGGCAGGCCCCGAAACCCGCCCCCAGCGCCGCGAGCGCGGCCAGCACGTGCTCGTGCGGCCCGTCCGGCGCCCAGTCCAGCCGCTCCTCCACGAAGTGCGGCAGCGGTCCCAGTTGCGTCGCGTAACCGCCCAGCACCCGCGTGCCCGCCGCGTCGCCCAGCGTCTCCAGCGTGCGCAGCGGCCCCTCCAGATACTCCTCCACGACCACGTACGCGCCCGGCCGCGCGCGCCGCACCGCGGTGACCGCCGTCTCCAGGTCCTTCTCCACCAGCATCACGTCCTCGCTGGCCACGCCCTCGCGGGGCTTCACCACCAAGGGGTACGGCAGGCCGCCGGGAACGGCGTCGTCCGGACCCAACTGGATCGAGAAGACCTCCTCCACCCCGGCCTCGGCCAGTTTCGCGCGCATCAGGTACTTGTTCTTGGCCGACAGGCACGCCCGCCAGTCCTTGCCGGGCAGCCCGAAGTAGGCGGCGGCCAGCGCGGTCTCGGTCTGCAGGTGGTCGGAGTTGCTGAACAGGGCGTCCGGCCGCCCGAGACGCGAGACGGCGTCGATGAGGGCGCGCGGGTCGCGCACGTCGCACGCGACCGCGTGCGGGTGCTGCTCGGGCCGGTCGGTCAGAATGGTGACCTCGCAGCCGAGCGCGCGAGCGGCCGGCAGGAAGCCGTCGGTCACCGAGTCCGTCGGCTTGAGCGCCGTCATGAAGAGCCGCAAAACAGGGCACCCCCGGATCAGGTAAGGCTAACCTAACTCGGCGATGATAGTCCCGGGACGATCACCTCGTTGCCCCGACAGGCTAATCGGCGGCCAAATGAGAGTCTTCTCATTCTCGTCTCACCGACATCTCCTCCGCAGAGCCTACGGTCCTGTCATGACCCGTAGGACCACGCTCGTGGGCGCCACGGTCGGCGCGGTGCTCGCCGCGCTGGCCATGACCGTGGTGGTCAAGGCGGGGGCGGTCGAACCGGACCTCGGCGGCGAGATCATCGTCACCCCCGCGGCCACCCCGCCGCCCAGCCCGACGCCGACGATGACGCCGAGCCCGACCAGGGAACGCGCGACGCCCACGCCGACCAGGGAACGCGCGACGCCCACGCCGACCAGGAAGAAGACGAAAGCCGACCCGGTGCCACCCCCGTCGCCGACCAGGGTCCGCAGCGGGGATGATGATGAGGACGATGACGACGACTGAGCAGGCAAGGTGAGCGCGAGGGCCCGGATCGTAGGCTGGATGCTCTCGGTCGTGACCCTGGCGCTCGGCCTGTCGATCTTCGCCGCCTGGAACGTCCTGCTGACCCGGGTGGACGAGCGGATCGCGGCCGAGTTCAAGCACGAGTACGAGGAACTGCGCGGCTACGCGGCCAAACCCCCGACCAACGACCTGGAGGACCTGCTGGTCGGCTACCTCCAGGTCAACGTCGCCGACCGGTGGGAGATGTTCTTCACCGTCGTGGACGGCCAGCCCCACCACAAAGGCCGGGCCGAGTCGCCCGCGCCTCTCGACGAGGACGCTGCCCTGGTCGCCCGCGTGGCCGAGGCCCAGCGCCCGGAGACCGGAGAGTGGCCCTCCAAGGCGGGTGAGGTCCGCTATGTCTCGATCCCCATCCAGGTCAAGGGTGACCCGCGCCAGGGCCACGTCGTCATCGCGATCTTCTACGAGCATCACCGGCAGGAGGTCGTCGACGCCGTCCGCGTACTCGCCTTCACCTCACTGGCCGCGCTGGCGATGGCGGGCGCGGCCGGCTGGTTCGTCGCGGGCCGCGTGCTCGCACCGGTCCGGATGGTACGGCAGGCCGCCGAGCACATCAGCGACTCCAGCGACCTGACCCGCCGGCTCGACGTGGTCGGCAACGACGACGTGGCCGCGCTGGCCCGCACCTTCAACCACATGCTGGACCGGCTGCAACGCGCTTTCGAGGTGCAGCGCGAGTTCGTGGACGACGCCGGGCACGAGCTGCGTACCCCGATCACCGTCATCCGCGGACACCTGGAGCTGATGGGCGACGACCCGGCGGAGCGGGAGGAGACGCTCGCGCTGGTCACCGACGAGCTCAACCGCATGAACCGCATCGTCGACGACCTGCTCACACTGGCCAAGTCGGAGCAGCCCGGCTTCCTGTCGCCGGAGGAGGTGGAGCTCGCCGACCTCACCGTCAGCGTGATCGCCAAGGCCAGGGCGCTGGGCGAGCGCGACTGGCGGGTCGACGAGGTGGCCGAGGCGCGCATCGTGGCCGACCGCCAGCGGCTCACCCAGGCGCTCATGCAACTGGCCGCCAACGCCGTCCGGCACACGCAGGAGGGCGCGCTCGTGGCCGCGGGCTCGGCCGTGGACGGCGACCGCGTCCGGCTGTGGGTGCGCGACGGCGGCCCCGGAGTACGGCCGGAGGATCGCGAACGCATCTTCCAGCGGTTCGTCCGCGCGGGCAGCCGTTCCCACCAGGGCGCCGGGCTCGGGCTGTCCATCGTGCGCTCCATCGCCGAGGCCCACGGCGGCCGCGTCTGGGTGGAGGACGGCGCCCGCTTCGTCATTGAAATGGAGATACGGGATTGAACCGGATACTCATCGCCGAGGACGAGGCCAGGATCGCCGCGTTCGTGGAGAAAGGGCTGCGGGGCAACGGCTTCGTGACCACCGTGGTGGAGGACGGCGAGGCCGCCTTCGAGTACGCCCGCAGCGGTGAGTTCGACCTTTTGGTGCTCGACATCGGGCTGCCGCTGAGCGACGGGTTCACGGTGCTGCGCAGGCTGCGGCAGGCCAGGGTGACGCTGCCGGTGATCATCCTGACCGCCCGTGACAGCGTGGCCGACACCGTCGCCGGGCTCGAAGGCGGGGCCGACGACTACATCCCCAAGCCGTTCGCCTTCGAGGAACTACTGGCCAGGGTGCGGCTGCGGCTGCGTACCGAGCGCACGCCCGAGGTGACCGTGCTGCGCGTGGGCGATCTGTCGCTGGACCTGCGCAGCCGCCGGGCGCACGTGGGCGGGCACGTGGTGGAGCTGTCGGCGCGGGAGTTCGCGCTGGCCGAGGTCTTCTGCCGCCACCCCGACCAGGTGCTCACCCGCGAGCAGTTGCTCAGCCACGTGTGGGGGTTCGACTTCGACCCCGGCTCGAACGTCGTGGACGTCTACGTGCGGTACCTGCGCAAGAAAATCGGGGCAGAACGGATCGAGACCCTGCGAGGTACTGGATATCGGATGAAAGCCCTCTAACGGCGGCCTCATGGGGATCCCACCGCCGCTCGGGAGTCTGAGATCGGCAACGGAACGGACTCCCAGGAGGACGGCATGGAACTCAAGCGGATCCTGATCGCCATCGCGCTCATGTGCGGGACCGGCGCGGCGGGCGCGGGCCTCGTCGCGACCCCGGCCTCGGCCGCCCCGGCCACACTGGCCCAGGCCGACGACGACGACCGAGGCGACGACGATGACGACGACCGCCCGAGAGGCGGGGTGGACACCGGGGCGGGCGGCACGAGCGACGACGACGATGACGATGACCGTCCGAGGGGCGGGGTGGACACCGGAGCGGGCGGTACGAGCGACGACGACGATGACGACGACGACCGTCCCAGGGGCGGGGTGGACACCGGAGCGGGCGGTACCTGGACCGGTACGCAGGCCGCCAACCCGGTACGGCTGCGCGTCCCCGCCATCGGCCTGAAGACGAAGATCATCCCGCTGGCCCTCGACAAGAAGGGCCGCCTGACCGCCCCCAAGCGCTACGACGTGGCCGGATGGAACCAGGCCGGTCCCGAGCCCGGCGAGCGCGGCCCCGCCGTCATCGCGGGCCACGTGGACTCCAAGACGGGCCCCGCGGTCTTCTACAAGGTCCGCGGCCTCGACCCCGGCGACAAGATCTACGTGGACCGCGCCGACGGCAGCACCAAGGCCTTCACCGTCCACCGCCTGGCCCGCTACCCGAAGACCGCCGTCCCCGGCCGCACGGTCTACGGCCAGACCGGCGGCGCCGAGCTGCGCCTGATCACCTGCGGCGGCGTGTTCGACAGGAAGAAGGGCAGCTACCGCGACAACATCGTGGTCTTCGCCCGCTGACGGCGCGGAAAGACCGACGGCCCGGAGAGGCCGACGGCGCGGAAAGGCTGATCGTGCGGAAAGGCTGGGCCCGGCGGTTCGGGCTCAGCCGCCCGACCAGAACAACCGCCAGACCGTGTTGGCGTCCCCCGCCATCGTGGCGAACCGCCGGACCCTCTTCCCGGTCAGGTCCACCACGTCCACCCGCCAAGGACTGACCCCGTAGTCATAGACCAGCAGGTGGTCCCGGTTGAACCACCCCCACACCTTCTGCTTGGCACTCAGCGGGAAGCGCGAGACGCGTTTCCCGCTTTCGTGTTCCACCACGCACACGGCGGGCCGCCCGCCTGCGCACCCGGCGGCCAGCAGCGGCCCGCTGACCTCGGCCGTGAGGTTGTCCGCCGAACGGACACCCTTCACGGTCCGCGACAGCCGCCCGTCGAGCGTGTAGAAGCCGACCGGCCCGCCCCCGCTGACGAGGACGGTCCCGTCCGGGCCCCAGGCGAAGTCCGCCCCCTTGGTCAGGCCGCCGACCTCCCGCCGGGTGAACGTGCGGGCGGCCACGTCCACCACGGCGAAGCCGGTGGCCCTGCCGTCGGTGTCGGTGACGGTCAGCAGGACCCGCGAGCTGTCGCGCGCCCACGTCGGCCGCCTGACCAGCAGCGGCAGCTCCACGGTCGGCACCGCGAAGACCGGCGTCAGCGCCCGGTCGGTGAACTGCACGGTGTTGTTGCCGTCGGAGGCGTACTTGGGCGTCGTGTAGACCGACGCGACGAGCCTGCCGTCGGGGGAGACGACCGCGTCGCGGTACTCGGGCAGGCGGACGAACTCCCGCGTCCCCGGCTTCCTGACGAACCCCGGATGCCGCAGCGACTCCTCCTTGACCGTGAACGAGGTCAGCCGGAGCGGGTCGCGCGGGCTCTCGTAGAACGTGGCCGCGAGCTGCGGCACCGCGACCGGGGTTGTGTCGGCCGGCGGTGAACCGCTGACCACCGGCGACGGCACGACGGCGGCCGGGCCCGGCCGTGGCCCCGCCGACGGGGACGGCGGTCCGGCCGAGGGCCGCGTGACCAGGATCGTGGCGGTCACGGCCGCCGCCACGGCCAGCGCCGTACCGCCGACCAGGGCCGCGCGCAGGCGCCGGGGCCGGCGGGAGACCGCCAGCCCCTCCCGCAGCAGCCCCTCCGGCACCGAGTCGGGCTGCCGCCGCTCCACGGGCCGCTTGGCGGCCCGCCCGACGTTGCCTCCGCTGCCGGGTGCCGGGTGGCCGAGCAGGCGCAGCAGCACCTGGCTGGCCCGCGGCCGTTCGGCGGGCTCCTTGGCCAGGCAGGCCGCCACGATCTCGCGCAGGTCTCCGTCGAGCCCGTTGAGATCGGGCTCCTCCGTCGCCAGCCGATGCATGATCGCCGGCACCGAGTCGTGTCCGAACGGCGGCCGCCCGGTCGCCGCGAAGACGATCGTGGCCGCCCACGCGAACAGGTCCGCCGGCGGACCCGCCAGCGCCTGCCCGAACTGCTCCGGCGCCATGTACGCCGGCGTCCCCACCACCCCGCCGATCGTCGTCTCACCGGAGGCCGCCCGCGCGATCCCGAAGTCGATGACCCGCGGACCCTCCCTGCTCAGCAGCACGTTGGCGGGCTTGAAGTCACGGTGCACGACCCCGGCCCGGTGAATGGCCGCCAGCGCCGTGACGGTACCGACCGCGAGCCTGCGCAGCTCCCGCCCGCCGATCGGGCCGCGTTCGCGCACGCTCGCCTGCAGCGTGGGCCCCTCGATGAACTCGCTCACGATGTACGGCACGCCGTTCTCACTGCCCGTGCCCAGCACCAGGGCGGTGCAGAACGAGGCCACCTCGGGCAGCACCTCCGCCTCACGCAGGAACCGGGCGACGGCCTGCGGATCGGAGACCCGGTGCAGCACCTTGATGGCGACCTTCTCGCCCCCGGGCCCCTGTCCGAGATGGACCACGCCCTGGCCGCCCGAGCCCAGCGTGCCCAGGATCCGGTACTCGCCGACGTGCTCCAGGACGCTCATGTCAGTACCTGTCGAAGCGCAGGTCCGACAGCTCGTCCTTCACGACCCTCAGCTCGGCCAGCTTGCGCGTCACCTTGCCCTTGAGATCGACCGCCTCCACGATCATCTTCTTGCCGGACAGCCGGCCCACGATCAGGTTGTCCTCGTCGTACCAGCCGTACAGGTAGCCGGGGCTGGGTGGCACGCTGGTGAGCCTCTTGCCCGTCTCGGCGTCCCAGATACAGCTGGTCAGCTGTTTGGCGCAGCTCGTGGTGACCAGCCGCTTGCCGGAGGGGGAGAACGGCGTCTGCCCGATCGGCCGGCCCACCCAGTGCATGGAGCGCACGACCTTGCCGGTCAGGTCCCGGTAGCGGATGCCCTCGCCGTTCTCCGGCGTCATGTACCCGGAGGCGATGAGCTGGTCGCCGGGCGCCCAGCGGTAGTAGTAGCTGGTGCGCTGCTCCGGCTCCTGCTTCCTGAACATCGCGACGTCCTCGGCGTTGGCCGTCTCGACGACGGTGGCGCGGCGCCGTTCGACGTCGAGGAGGATGAAGCCCCGCACATAGGCGGCCTGGACCTGCTCGTCGCGCTCCAGCATCGTCAGCAGCACCGTACGGCTGTCGCGCGACCACTGCGGCGACACGCCCCAGCGCGGGTTCGTCACGGTCGGGACGGTGAACTTCTCGCCGGTGACCCGGTCGGTGAAGCTCACGTCCAGGCGCTCGGCGGTCAGGATGTGCAGCTCGTTGACGGTGGCCATCCACCGGTTGTCCGGGGAGACGGGCGAGGAGATGTTGTCGCCGCCCGTTCTGGCGAACCCCGTGCCGTCCAGCGTGCGCGCGTAGGCGACGGAGTCGCCGTCCTTCTGACCGACGTGGTACGAGGTCAGGCGGACCTGGTCGGCCGCGTTCTCCCAGAGCGTGCCCGCGCCGTCGGGCAGGGTGATCGTCCGGGTGACGGGCACCGGCTTGGGCGCCGCGGGCGTCGTGGGGGTGGCGGAGGCGGCACGGGACGGGGTGCCCGCCGCGACCGGTTCCGCGCCGAGGGTCCTGGGGGTCAGCACGTAGCCGAGGGCGCCGAAGACCAGCACGATGACGACGGCCGCCGCGGTGAGCACCAGCGCGCGGGGACGCGGCCGCGGCGGCTCCGGCGTGTCGGGCACCGCGGTCTCCAGCGCTCCTGACTGGCCGAGCAGGCGCAGCAGCGCCTCCTCCGCGGCCGGGCGGTGCTCCGGGTCCTCGGCCAGGCAGTCGGCCACCAGCTCGCGCAGTTCGCCGTGGAGGGCGCCCAGGTCGGCGGCGCCGTACCGGCGGCGTCTGTCGACCTCGCCGAAGGGGTCGCGGCCGGTCGCCGCGTAGGCGACCAGCGCCGCCCAGGCGAACATGTCAGCCGACTGCCCGCCCTCCCCGGCGGGCGTGCCGCGCAGCACGTGCGTGCCGTCCGCGCCGAGCACGACCGTGTGCGGGCCCAGGTCACCGTGGTGCCCGCCCGTACGGTGCACGGAGGCCAGCGCGGTCAGCACGGCCAGCGCGAGCCGGTGGGTCGCGTTGGGCGACAGCGCGCCGCCCTCGGACACCGCCTGGGCCAGCGTCCGGCCCTCCGCGCGGTCGGTGACCAGGATGCCGGAGTCCATGCCGGTCATCTCCCTGTGTAGACGTAGATCAGGTCGTCGCGGTCGTCCTTGCCGGCCAGCTCGGCCATCACCCTCTGCGTACGGCCGCGCAGGTCGATGGCGATGATCCGGTGCACCGCCTTGTCCTTGTCCCTGGGTTCGGTGATGATCAGATGGCTGTCGTCGTACCAGCTCAGCAGCGTGCCGCCCTTGGCCCCGTAGATGGCCACGCTCTCCTGGCGACCCCAGTTCCGGGTGTTCCACAGGCAGAAACTGCCGCCGCTCGGGCACAGCGTCAGGAACGATGCGCCGGAGGGCGAGAAGCTGCGCCGTCCCCAGAGCCGGCCGACCCAGTGCTTGGTCCACAGCTCGCGCCCGGCCAGGTCGCGGGCCTTGAGGCCCCAGCCGCTCTCGCTCCGGTAGTCGATGACCACGCCGGAGGAGTCGGGCAGCCAGGCGTAGATCCGCTCGGCCTTGTCGTCGGTGGGCACGGGGGTGACGCTTCTGGAGACCGGGTCGACCAGCACGAAACCCAGGGCCAGCTCCGGATCGCCGCCGTCGACGATGTTCAGCAGCAGCCGCTTGGAGTCCGGCGACCAGGTCGGTAGGGCGAGCTTGCCCTTGACCTCCGGCGTGAGGGCGTACTGCTCCTTCGTCTTCCTGTTGACGACCGTCAGCGTGGGCTCGGCGTAGATCGCCAGCCACTGGCCGTCGGGGGAGAAGCCGAGGTCGGCGCCGGGTGTCTTCAGCTTGGTGAAGGTGTCGCCCTCGCGCACGTACGCGTCCTTGCCCACCCGGTAGGCGCTCAGGACGACCGGGTCGTCCGGGCTCTCGTGCAGCGTCAGGCCGATGCCCGCGGCCTTGACCGTCTTGGTGGGCTTGGGCGGCGGGCTGGGGTCGGGCGCCGCCGTACGGACGTCCGGGGAGGGCGTGGCGGGACCGGGCGCCGGAGCCGCGGACACGACCTTGGCCGGCGCCGGGGCCGGTCGCGTCACCCGCGCGACGGCGTGCCCGCCCGCGGCCGACAGGACGGCCAGCGCGAGCGCCGCGGCCACCAGCACCGGAGCCCTGGACCGGCGCGGCTGCTCCCCATCCGGCACCGGCGGCAGGTCGGTCAGCATGGAGTGGCCCACGAGCCGCATCAGCGCCTCGCCGGCCGTGGGCCGCGCCGCCGGATCCTTGGCCAGGCACGCCGCGACGATCGCCCGCGGCGGATCGGGCACGCCGCCGAGGTCGGGCTCCTCGCGCAGGATGCGGTTCATCGCGGCCGACATCGAGTTGGAGTGGAAGGGCGACTGCCCGGTGGCGGCGAACACCACGGTCGAGCCCCACGCGAACAGATCGGCGGAGACGGGGAACAACTCGCCCGCGAACTGCTCGGGCGCCAGGAAAGAGGGCGAGGAGACCTGCTGGGTGGCGATCGCCGACCCCGACTCCACCGCGGCGCCGACCCCCGCGTTGATCACCCGTGGACCGTCCGGCCCGAGCAGGACGTTGTCGGGCCGCAGCGCCCCGTGCGCCAGCCCCGCCTGATGGACGGCGGCCAGCGCGGTCATCATCGCGATCGCCAGCCGATGCAACGCCGCGCCCCCCAAGGGGCCGTGCTCGATGACGGCCTGCTTGAGGCTGACCCCGTCCACGAATTCCGAGACGATGTACGGTCGCGCCCCCTCGATCCCGGCGTCGAGGACCATCGCGCTGTGGAAGGCGTCCACGCGCTTCAGCCCCTCGGCCCGTTCCAGGAAGCGCTCCGGATCCTCCAGACCGGTGTGGAGCAGCTTGACCGCCACCCGCTCGCCGTCCGGGCCGCGTCCCGAGTAGACCACGCCGGCCGGTCCTTCAGCGAGAACGTGCTCCAGCGTGTAGTCCCCGAGTTGCCGCGGGTCTCCTAAAGGCATCGGTCGAGAGCCTCCGATCTTGACGATGCTGCGAGCCAATTATGTGGTTACGGGGGATTCGGCCGGAAGTACGGCGGCGAGGCTTACCCGAACCTGGCGTCGTAGGATGTCTGCGACTTTGGGGAGGGTGTGTCCGGCGTGGATACAAGGGCTGAAGAACAACTGATCGGGCCACTACTGCTGGCGCGCGGCACCATCGACAGGTCCTCGACACTGCGCGGCGATCGCGCGTGGCTGGAACGTGCCTGGGCCGACCCCGCCACCAGGGTTCTGGTCATCGACGACGGTCACACGCTCGTCCGCCGCACCGGCGACGGCGTCGAGGCCGTGCTGTACACCACCGAGGAAGCCCCCGAGGGCGAGCGCTACCTGCTGGGCGTCGAGGACGGCACCGCCTACTTCGCCGTCGCCGCGCCCCTGCCCGGGATCGACGCCGAGCTGAACGGCCGGGCGACCGTACCCATGAGCCTCCGTGACACCCCGGAGGGCCAGCCGGTGGTGGCCGGGCTGCGGCAGGTCGGCGGGCTGCTCGGCGACCGGGACGCGGGGCTGCTCGTCTACGCCGTGGCTCTGGAGGCCTGGCACACGACGCACGAGCACTGCCCGCGGTGCGGGAGCCGTACCCGCGTCGAGGGGGGCGGCCACATCCGCGTCTGCCCCGAGGACGGCTCACAGCACTTCCCGCGCGTCGACCCCGCGGTGATCATGCTGATCCGCGACGAGGAGGACCGCTGCCTGCTGGCCCGCGGGCCGCAGTGGCCGGAGGGACGGCTGTCGATCCTGGCCGGGTTCGTGGAGCCGGGGGAGTCGCTGGAGCACGCGGTCGTGCGCGAGGTGGCCGAGGAGGTCGGCATCGCCGTCACGAACCCGCGCTACCTGGGCAGCCAGCCGTGGCCGTTCCCGCGCAGCCTCATGCTCGGCTTCTTCGCCGACGCGATCACCACGACGCTCACCCCGGACGCCGACGAGATCGCCGAGGCCAGGTGGTACTCACGCGTACAGCTCGCCGAGGCGCTGGCCTCGGGCGAGCTGCGGCTGCCGCCGCCGGTCTCGATCGCCAGGCGGCTGATCGAGACCTGGTACGGCGACGAGCTGGTCGGTGACTGGTAGGTACCTTCAGGCGGCCTGGAGGAGTGCCTTCACCTCGCGCGCCGACGGGTTCGTGCGCACGACCCGGCCCTTGGGGGTCTCGATGACGACCGTCGGGACGACCTGGTTGCCGTTGTTCACGCTCTCCACGAACGCGGCGGCGGTCGGGTTCGCCTCGATGTCGACTTCGCTGAAGCTGATGCCTTCGCGGGAGAGCTGAGACTTCAGCCTCTTGCAGGGGCCGCACCAGGTGGTGGTGTAGACCGTCAGCGCCATGAGGGTTCCTTTCGGTAAACAGGCGCTCGGTGCAACAACGCAGGGCGCCCGCGTAATCCCTCGTGATCCGGTGGGGTTAACCGATGCGGTCGGCGATCCACTGCTGGACGCGCTCGGCCACGCCGGGCTCACGGAAGAGCGGCGCGCTGTGCTGGGAGCCGGGCTGGGTGACGACCGTCACGTCCACGCCCACCTGGCCCAGCATCGTCTTGAGCAACTCGCTCTGCACCGGCGGCACGAACTCGTTCTCCGAGTGCAGCATCAGCATCGGCGCGTCCTTGGCGCTGGCGTGCCAGGGCACCTCCATGCTGGCCCACACCCGCGAGCACTTGCCCTTGGGCTCGCAGCCGCCGGCCAGTCGCATGGCCGCGACGCGCAGGCGGCGCTTGTTGATGTCCGTGGTCTTGGCGCCGTCGGAGAAGGCGCGCAGCGGCGAGATCACCGGTGACAGCCCCACGACGCCCTTCAGGCCGGGCACGCCGTTGCCGTACGTGCCGACGGCGGCGGCGATGTGGCCGCCCGCTGAGAAGCCCACCACGACGAACTTGGCCGGGTCGAACGACCAGCGTCCGGCGTGCTTGCGGGCCACGGCGATCGCGGAGAAGGCGTCACTGCGCTGCGCCGGCCAGGCCTCCTGGCCGGACAGGCGGTAGTTGAGGTTGAAGACCGTGTAGCCCATGTCCGCGTAGGTGCGGGCGATCTCCGTCATGTACCTCTTGTCGCCGCCGGACCACCAGCCGCCGTGGATGAGGAAGACGCCGGGCCGCTTGGTGCCATCGGCCGTCCACCACACGTCCATGTCCTGATTGCGCTGGTGGCCGTAGTTGACGCTCTCCGCGGACAGGCCGCCGAGGCCGTTGGAGTCGACCGGGAAAGGGTCCTTGGCCGTCTCGGCGGCGGCAGCCGCCGGTGTGAGCGCGATCGCAGCGGCGAGCGCGCTCGCGAAAACCGCAGTTCGCACGGCCTTCCCTTTCCCCCATGCAGTTGGTCGCGCCCCATTGTGGGGGAATTGACCTGTTCTTTGCATCTCGGTGATGTGAACGGGTGACGGGCGGCATGTTGCCAGAATGGAGCCCTTCACCGCCACCGGCTGGGAGGATGACGAGGTGAACAGCGTGGACGACGTGCTCGCCGGGCTCGACCCGGAGCAGCGAGCGGTGGCCGAGGCCGTGCGAGGTCCGGTGTGCGTGCTGGCCGGCGCGGGCACCGGGAAGACCAGGGCGATCACCCACCGCATCGCCCACGCCGTACGGAGTGGGTACGTCGACTCCTCCAGCGTGCTCGCCGTGACATTCACCACACGCGCCGCGGGAGAGCTCAGGCAGCGGCTGCGCGCGCTCGGCGCGCCCGGCGTCCAGGCCCGCACCTTCCACGCGGCCGCGCTGCGCCAGCTCACCTACTTCTGGCCGAGGGTCATCGGCGGCGACGCGCCGTCGGTGATCGAATCGAAGCTGCCCGTGCTGCGCGAGGCCTGCCGGATCACCCGCACGAGCCCCGACGTCCTGCGCGACCTGGCCAGCGAGGTCGAATGGTCCAAGGTCGTCCAGATCGCCCCCGAGGACTACACGGCCGCCGCCGCGAAGTTCAACCGCACGCCGCCGGTGCCCGTCGAGGAGATGGCGCGCGTCTACGACGCCTACGAGCAGATCCGGCGCGAGCGGCACCTGGTCGACTTCGAGACCATCCTGGAGCTCACCGCCGCGGTGATGACCGAGCACCAGGAGGTGGCGGCCCAGATCCGCCAGCAGTACCGCTACTTCGTCGTCGACGAGTACCAGGACGTCAACCCGCTGCAGAAGCTCCTGCTCGACACCTGGCTCGGCGGGCGCGACGACCTGTGCGTGGTAGGCGACCCCAACCAGACCATCTACTCCTTCACCGGCGCCAGCCCCCGCTACCTGACCGGCTTCGCCGTCGAGCACCCCGGCGCCGCCGTCATCAAGCTCGTGCGCGACTACCGCTCCACGCCGCAGGTGGTCGACCTGGCCAACCTGGTCATCGCCAAGGGCCGCTCGGCCCACCGCCTGGAGCTGATCGCCCAGCGCAAGGACGGCCCCAAGCCCGTCTTCACCGAGCACGACGACGAGCCCGCCGAGGCCGCCGGGGTCGCCCGCGCCATCCGCAGGCTCCTCGACAAGGGCGTGGCCGCCCGCGAGATCGCCGTCCTGTTCCGGGTCAACTCCCAGTCGGAGGCCTACGAGGAGGCCCTGTCCAAGGCCGAGATCTCCTACGTCCTGCGCGGCGCCGAGCGCTTCTTCGAGCGCCCGGAAGTGCGTCAGGCCGTCGTACTGCTGCGCGGCGCCGCCCGCTCGGAGTCCGGCGAACCCCTGGCCGGCGAGGTCCACCACATCCTGACCGGGATCGGGCTCACACCGGCCGCGCCCGGCGGCGGCAAGGCGCGCGAGAAGTGGGAGTCGCTGCGCGCCCTGGCCGACCTGGCCGAGGACATGGCCGCCAACGGGGCCGACCTGCCCGCGTTCGTGGCCGAACTGGAGCGGCGCGCCGGCGAGCAGCACGCCCCGCCGGTCGAAGGCGTCACGCTGGCCTCGCTCCATGCCGCCAAGGGCCTGGAATGGGACGCCGTCTTCCTGGTCGGCCTCACCGACGGCATGATGCCGATCATCTACGCCGAGTCGGCCGAGCAGATCGAGGAGGAGCGCCGCCTCCTGTACGTCGGCATCACCAGGGCCCGCGAGCACCTCTCGCTCTCCTGGGCGCTCGCCCGCGCCCCCGGCGGCCGCAAGGGACGCCGCCCCTCCCGCTTCCTCGACGGCCTGACCGGCCGCCCGGCCACCACCTCGCGCACCGCCGCCGCGCCCACGCAGTCGCGCGAACGCCGGCAGGTGGCCGCCCCCGTGTCCTGCCGCATCTGCGCCCGCAACCTCGCCACCGCGGCCGAGCAGAAGCTGGGCCGATGCTCCAGCTGCCCCGCCGACTACGACGAGGCACTGCTGGAAAGCCTCAAGTCCTGGCGCACCACCACGGCCAAGGAGGCGAAGATCCCGCCGTACGTGGTGTTCACCGACGTGACGCTCCAGGCCATCGCGGAGCGCGTGCCGCGCACCGACTCCGAACTGCTGTCCATCGCGGGGATCGGCAAGGTCAAGCTGGACAAGTACGGCGAGGCCGTACTCGGCCTCTGCCGTGGCGTGTGATGGTCCCGACACGGCGGGCGGGTTCCTGAGGCGGCGGGTGGCACGTCAGACTTAGGGTGATACGGCCAGCCGCTAGGGAGAGACACGTGAACGAGGCGCTGAAGGAGCTGCTCGACCTGCTCGACCTTGAGCAGATCGAGCTGGACATCTTCCGCGGCCGCAGCCCGGAGGAGCGCATCCAGCGCGTCTTCGGCGGCCAGGTGGCGGCGCAGGCGCTGGTCGCCGCCGGGCGTACCGTCCCGGACGACCGCCACGTGCACTCGCTGCACGCCTACTTCATCCGGCCGGGCGACCCCGCCATCCCGATCGTGTACAACGTCGAGCGGGTCCGCGACGGCCGTTCCTTCGCCACGCGCCGGGTGGTCGCCATCCAGCACGGCAAGGCGATCTTCACGATGTCCGCGTCGTTCCACGTGCCCGAGGAGGGCTGGGCGCACCAGGCGGCCGCCATGCCGACGGTCCCCGACCCGGAGACACTGCCGACCTTCCAGGACAAGCTGTACGACCTTGTGGGCGACGAGCCCGGCTGGAAGGACTGGCTGTCCAAGCCGCGCCCGGTGGACGCCCGCTACGCCTCGCCGCTGACCTTCGAGGCGTCCAGGAACCCGGAGCTGATCAGCGCCGAGACCAACGTCTGGTTCCGCTACGACGCGGAGCTGCCCGACGACCCGCTCCTGCACGTGGTGCTGGCCGCGTACGCCTCCGACTTCACGCTCGTCGACACGATACTGCTGGCGCACGGCCTGTCCTGGGGCACCTCCAACGTCATGGGCGCCTCCCTGGACCACGCCATGTGGTTCCACCGCCCGTTCAGGTCCGACGACTGGTTGCTCTATGCTCAGGAGTCCCCCTGGTCAGGGGGAGCCCGTGGCCTTGCCCGCGGACAGATGTTCACCTCATCAGGAGACCTCGTCGTCTCGGTGGTGCAGGAGGCCATGATCCGCGAGATAAAGTCACAAAATCCCAGGTAGAAAATAAGTTGCCCCTTCCCGGCTTCCCGGTTTAGGGTCATGGTCAAGCGAGTCGGACACTCCTGTCCGACGATCCCAGAACGGAGGTGAGTCCCGGTGATCAGCATCAAGATGTCGGCCACGCAGTGGCTCGCTTCCGCACGTCGTGACTCGGTCAGGCTCGCAGATGGGCCGGCCAGATTCCGACAGGAGCAGTCTGTCTTCGGCCAGGAGCCCGCCTTCTACGCCCACGCCGGGCTTGAGGCCGTCCTGGTTCACGGAGCAGGAGTGTCTCCGTCCGCGCCTGCCATCGCAGCAGGAGTGGCTCCGTCCGCGCCTGCCGTCGCAGGCGCCCCGAGCATCGTGCCGACTCAGCAGAACACCAAGGGTGGTCTGTGCGGTCCGCAACCCTGGAGGGATGCGCCGGTCATAACCTGACCGGCACACAAGCAGCCCCCAGGCCGCGGATCCGCACATCGGATCCGCGGCCTCTTTGTTTGTCCGTGATCCCCCACCACCTACGAGGTGCCCGAACAAGATCACCGAGATCGAAAACAAGAAGGAGACGCAGATGGGGGCGAAGACGATCATGGACCTGATCGACGAAGCCAAGATCCCCTGCCGTGCCAACCCCGACCTGTGGTTCGCCGAGTCGCCGGAGGACGTCGAGTTCGCCAAGGCGCTCTGCGGTGGCTGCCCGATCCAGAAGGCCTGCCTCGACCGCGCGCTCGAGCGTGAGGAGCCGTGGGGCGTCTGGGGCGGCGAGCTCATCCTCAGGGGGACCGTCGTACCCCGCAAGCGGCCCCGCGGGCGTCCCCGCAAGCACCCGGTCGCTGCCTGATCAACAGACCCCGTCCCTACTCAAGAAAGGCATCTCGCCGAAATGAACATCCTTCCCACCCGGAGCTTTGAAATGCCATATATGTTCCAGAACCTGGTTAACGACCGAATACAAACCCTCCACCGAGAGGCGGAGGAGCAACGCCTGATCAACCGGATCCGCCGAGTAGAGCGCGCCCGGAAGAACGTAAAGCGGGCTAATGACCGCCTGCGTGTGGCGTTGACCCGAGGAGTCTGATCCGGGAGGTCCTGCCGCCGGCGCAGGACCTCCACCGAGGTCTCCTCAACAAAGGGCCCCGGGAGCCAACCACCTTCTCTTCTAGCGATCGTCGCAACACCCCAGTTGAGGGGATGCGATGGACTTCGAGATCCGGGAGGACCGGGAACGTACTCGGGGCCGCAGGGGGCTTTCCCGTAAGCGGGCGGCATACTTGCGGCTCGTGCAGCAGGGCGTGAGTAACCAGGAGGCATGCCGGATCGTCGGCATCAACTCCCGGACCGGACGACGATGGCGTAACGGACGCAATCCGACCGGCAACCACGTGGGGGCGCTACCGATCACATCGGCGGCGTCCCCAGACGTGCGTGGCCGCTACCTGAACGAGACCGAGCGGATCCACATCGCCGACCGGGTCCGGGAGAAGGCCTCAATCCGGGAGCTCGCGCGCGAGCTCGGCCGCGCGCCCTCCACCATCAGCCGGGAGATCTGCCGCAACCGCCACCCCGGCAACGGCCAATACCGGCCGCATGCGGCCCAGGCCCGAGCCGACGCGCGCCGGCCTCGTCCCAAGCCCGGCAAGATCGGACAGAACTCCGAGTTACGGGCATACATTCAAGACCACCTGCACAAGCGGTGGAGCCCGGAGCAGATCTGCCAGAGCCTGCGCCGAACCTTCCCCGAGCGGGCGGAGATGCACGTGTGTCACGAGACCATCTACCAGGCGCTCTACGTCCAAGGCCGCGGCGAACCGCGCCGCGAGCTGATCCGGGCGCTGCGCACCGGCCGCGCCATGCGCAAGCCCCGCCGCCTGGCCCAGCAACGCCAGCCCCGCTACAGCACACCCATGGTCATGATCAGCGAGCGCCCTGCCGAGGCCGACGACCGAGCCGTGCCCGGCCACTGGGAAGGGGACTGCATCATCGGCAAAACGGCAACGCCGCCATCGGCACCCTCGTCGAGCGCTCCACCCGCTACGTGATGCTCATCCACCTTCCGCACGGCCGCAGCGCCGAACTGATGCGCGAGGCTCTCACCCAGACCGTCACGACCCTGCCACGCCACCTGCTGCGATCCCTCACCTGGGACCAGGGATCAGAAATGGGCTCCCACGGAGCCTTCACCCTCGCCACCGACATCCCGGTCTACTTCTGCGAACCGGCCAGCCCATGGCAACGCACCAACGGCCTGCTGCGCCAGTACTTCCCCAAGGGCACAGACCTGTCCGTTCACACCCGCGAAGACCTCGACGCCGTCGCCGCCGAGCGGAACGCCCGACCTCGCAAGACGCTCGAGTGGGACACCCCGGCTGAACGCCTCGCAAAGCTCCTGGCGACCTGCGCCTGAACCTTGTAACTAGATGCGAGTGCGACCGGCCTTCGTGCAGGGGTCTGTGCGGCATGCCAGAACCCGAAGGGCGACCAGCAGGGAACCCGCAGTTATCCGAGGCGCCGTAGCGCTGTCTCGATAGCGACCTCGACCCGGGAAGTCATGCCGGGCACATCGACGGGACGGCGCCCAGCGACCTGACTACGGATCCACTTCGCCCCGCTATCGTCATAGTGCAGCAGGGCATACAGGTCCCACCACGGATCGAGGGTCACCCCGGCGATCGACTCATAGAGCGACCGAAGCTGCTCCGACCACTCGGGCGAGTAGAGCGCCGCCAAGTATCGCCGACAGTGCCCGACGTCAATCGCGCGCGCCCCCCGATGGATGGAGTTCCAGTCGGTCAGCCCAGTAATCCTCCCGCGCGACCACAGCATGTTGACAGGCAGGAGATCGCAGTGCAGAAAGACGGCAGTGTCCGTTGGCGGCGGCGCCGCCATGACACCAAACGCCGCCTTCCACACAGCCGGCTTCTGCGCGTCGACCGGCATCTGAAACCCGTCTACAGGGGCGATCCAAGAATCCGTCCAAGGTCTGAACACCTTCGCGGGGAGATCGAGGGAATGCAGCAATACAGCAATCTCCGCGATCCTCGTCATCCACGACCGAGGTTCCGCCGGATTGAGGTCAACATGCCCCTGCAACCGTGTCATCAGCAACGATGGCGTGCCCCCCGTCGAAGCACCAGCAACATCAGTAGCCAGGATGCTTGGAACCGGGAGCCCGCTTCCCGCCACCACATCAAGGTTGGCGATCTCCTTCTCCAAGCTCCCCTGCAGGCCAAGCCCGCCCGGGTACTGCCGCAGTACGACGAACGTTCGCATTCCACGTCGCTCGACAGTCAGCCGATTCACGGCGGAGCAGACGCCACCGGTCAATCGGCGATAGCCAACGATGCGACTGCCCCGACCCATTGACGCCGCAACCCAGGCGAGAGTCTCCGCGGAGGGCCGACGCTGCCTGAACCCGCCATCCCTCCAGTCGCCGTCGGTCATGAGCGCGAGCCTATTCGTCAAGGGCCTGCGGCAATAGGGGTTTCTAGCCCGCCAGAGGCGTGACCCGGCTGCTGGATGGCCGTCACCATCTGGAACGGCTCGCGATGGAGCAGGCAGGTGCGGTGGATTACCTGATCACCGCGCCGTCGCTTCGTGAGGTCGCGGCCAACATCCGCCGGGAAGGGCTCCCGGCCATGGGTTTCGTATTCCCGTGACTCCGGAAACACGGAAACCCAGCCGGTTCGCTAGGCTGGCCGCCGCCAGTAAGTGATCACCGTGTTGCGACGACCCCTCGAATACGCGAACGGCCCCCGGCCCCTTCGCCCACTAGACCCAACCCCCAACCCCCAACCACCCACACCTCGCACCCCGCACCCACACCTCGCACCCCGCACCCACACCCCACACCTCGCACCCCACACCCGCATCCCAGCCCACCTCGCCCGGCCGGATCGACCCCCGCCTAACCACCCCGCTTAACCACCCCGCCTCGGTCCCCGCCGCTCTGGCCTGACCGACCTCACCGGCAGCCAACCTCCCCGGCCCAGGCGGATACGGCCGTCAAGGCGTATCAGGCCCAACGGCGGCGCTTCTGGAGCTGTTTGTGTTCCGAGATCAGGAAACAGGGATGGAATCGGTGGCTTCGTCCGGGTCGTCGGCGAAGCCGGGGACCCAGCGGATGACCTCGTCGCGGAATCGGGCAGTGGCTCCGAGCTGGCACAGGACGCCGATGCCCGCGGCGTGCACCCGATGGATGAGGACATACGAGACGGGAAGGTTGAGCTGGCGCACCACGTTGTTGGGCCGGAGGTCGGTCACGCTGGCGGCCTGCGCCTGGAGCCACTCGCGACTGAACGTGAACTCCTCCACCGCCGTGGGCTCGACATACGGCGCCAGGAACGCGCGCAGGGCATCGGCGTCGATCTCAATGTGGGGACGGATGAAGCCCTCGTCGCGAAGGCCGTTCATGACCGTTTCCATGTCACCGTGGTTGAAGATGCGGGTGAGCTTCCCGAACGCCTTGGGGTATCCATCAGGGAGCCGGTTGACCGCGCCGAAGTCGAGGACACCGAGTCGGCCGTCTTCAAGCATGCGGAAGTTGCCCGGATGAGGGTCCGCGTGGAGCATGCCCACCCGAGCCGGCGAGCAGAACAGGAACCGCACGAGCAGCAGTCCCGCCCGGTCACGCTCTTCCTTCGTGCCGTCGGTGATGATGCGGGACAGCGGCGTACCGTCCATCCACTCGGTCACCAGGACCATCTCGTTGGCGGCGATCACGTCGGGCACCTGGAAGTCGGGGTCGCCGTGGAACTCCTGCGCGAAGGCGTGCTGGGCTTCCGCCTCATGGAAGTAGTCGAGCTCTTCGGCGATGCGTTCGCGGAGTTCGGCCAGCACGGCCTTGATGTCGAGACCGGGCAACATGACACCGAACAACTTGCCCAGCCGAGCCAACTGGGTGAAATCACCGAGAAGCGCCTTGCCGGCGCCGGGGTACTGGACCTTGACCGCCACGTCACGGCCGTCGTGCCAGACCGCACGATGGACCTGCCCGATCGAGGCGGCAGCCGTGGGCTGATCCTCAAAGGAGAGGAAATTCTCCCGCCAGTCATCGCCCAACTGCTCGGTCAGCACCTTGTGAACGGTGGCCACGGGCAGCGGCGGAGCGGCATCCTGGAGTTTGGTCAGCGTGGCTCGATAAGGCCCGGCGATCTCCGGCGGCAGGGCGGCTTCGAAGATGGACAGCGCTTGGCCCAGCTTCATCGCACCGCCCTTGAGCTCACCGAGGACCTTGAAGATCTGCTCGGCGGTACGCTGCTGGATCTCCTGTGCGACGATCTCGGCGGATTTGCCGCCGATGCGCTTCCCGATACCCAGGGCCGTGCGGCCCGCGAAACTGATCGGAAGCGTGGCCAGCTTGGCGGAGCGCGTGACTGCGCGGCGCGGAAGATCGCTCACCTTAGTACGCGGCGTCCCGTTGAGGCGCCACTTCCCCCTTCCGTGGTCGACCCGTGTGCGCATGGTCGCGGACCCGGCCCGATGGCTTCCAGGCCCAATGGTCTCCCCTGATGCCCGTCGGACACGGGCGATGTGCTGGTGGTGCCGATCCCGCTGGCTGCGAGCCTTCGATCGTGCGAACCCCGCCGATTACGGGGCATCGCGAGTGGCCATGGGCCAGGCTGTGCGGATCCCGCTGGCAGCGGGCTTCCTGCGGTGCGTTCGTGCTGGTCGCGGGCACATGGCGCCCGCCGGTTCGAAGTTCTTACCCTGTTGGTACGGCAGGCCATATGGGCACGGCAGGCCATACCTGACGGGAACCGAAACGCCGGTGGCCGGGCCGGATCCGGAAGGTGCCGAGATCGCCCCGCCGGGTGCGGGGATTCGCGGCGTTGCCCGTTCGGTGTGGAGCGACGGGTCGCCCTGCTGGGTGCAAGGCGGAGGAGGTTGGAGGTTGCCTCGCTGGGTGCGGGGCCAGGGGCACCTCACTGGGTGCTGAGGTCAGAGGGGACGCCTCGCTGGTTGCGAGGTCAGAGGGGACGCCTCCCTGATTGTGAAGTCAGAAGGGACGCCTCCCTGATTGCGAGGTCGAGAAGGCGCGCCTCGCTGGATGCGAGATCGACAAGTGCTGCCTCGCTGGCTGCGAGGTCGAGGGGGTACCTCGCGGGATGCGAGGTCGGGAGGGATGCCCTCGCTGGGTGCGAGGGGTGGTGTGTGTTCCCGCTGGGTGCGGGGGCGCTTGCTTGTGACTGTATGGCGCGTGCCCAGAGGTCTGGTCGCGGACCCCCGCGTGACTGGGGATGTGGCGTGGGATAACAGGTGTGATCTGGCTGGGTTTAGTCGCGGGTGGCCGCTCTGACCATTCTTAGCGAATCAGGATTGTTGCGTATACACCTACATTGCGGGTGGATCGCCCAGGTCCGCCGCTTCCTCTGCCAATCAGGCAATATGTCGATTGTGCCGTTGGTCACAATCGAAGGGTGGCCGTCGAGATAGGCGAGGGCGTGCCTGGAGGCTTCCGCGGCCACCAGGGCGGCCAGGGTGGTGTCGCAGGCGATCTCGCCCGCGGGATAGCCGCCCAGATGAGCGGTGACCATCGGCCAGCCCGGATCGCGGTCGCGGCGGGTGAGGTCCAGGCAGTGCAGGCACGCGCTCTGGCTCGGGTGCACCAGCGGGCCCACCGTTCCGTAGCCCTCGAAGGCGGAGACCAGCATGTGCGGGATGTTCAGCGCGGTCAGTTCGGTCACCAGGATCCCGTCCAGCGGGCCCACCGGAGCGAGGATGACCAGGTGTGGAAGGTCGGAGCGGTCGTTGAGATACGGCCCGCCCGCGACGAACCGGGCATAGGGCGACGGTGCCGGCCTGGCCGGTGATGCGGGTTCTGCCGTCGCGGCCGACGTGCGTGCTGGCGCGGCCGACGTGCGTGCCGTCGCGGCTGACGTGCGTGCTGGCGAGGTGGGCTGGGCGGGCGAGGCCGGTCGTCGTTTGCCGGTGCCGGTGCCGGTGCGGGCGTCCTCGATCGCTTGACTGATGACCCCGGTCCGTTGACGAGCCGCTTGGGTCGGTCGGCTCGGCGTGCGGGCTCCCTGGATGGAGCCCCGGGCGTCGTGCGCGGAGCCCCGGGCGTCATGGGCGGAACCCTGGGCTTCCTGCGCGGAGCCCCGGGCGTCTTGCGCGGAACCCCGGGCGTCATGTGCGGAACCCTGGACTTCCTGCTTGGGACCCCGGGCGCCCTGGGTGGAGGTTCGGGTGCCCTGGGCGGAGTCACGGGTCTGACGGGTGGAGCTTCGAGTGGCTTGGGTGGAGTTCCGTAGGTCGGGCCTGGGGTTCTTGGGGTCGTGACTGGAGTCCTGAAGATCGTGGGTGGGGTCTTGGGGTGGGTGGGGGTCCTGGGGTGTCGGCTGGGTGGGTTGTTGCGATCGGCGGCGTTGCTTTGCGGGGGGACTTTTGGTGGGCTGGTGGGTGGACGTGTGGGGGCAGGTGATCAGGCGGGTGGCGGTGGTGACGGAGGCTTCTTCTCGGGGGAGGCCGAGTTCGGACCATGTGAGGCCACCGGGGACCAGGTCTTCCGGGCGGGTGGGGGAGGGGTCGATGACCCGGATGGATCCCACACCGGCCGCGGCCAGGAGGTTGACGATCGAGGCGCCCAGGCGGCCCGCGCCGTAGACCCGGACGCGGGCGTTGCGGCGGCGGGCGAGGGTGGGCAGGCCGCCTGCGGGGTTCTCTCTGGCCAGGTCCAGGGCGTCCAGGTCGGGGCGGAGGCGGTCTCGTTCTGGCAGGGGGATGTCATGGAGGATCGTGAGCGGGATTGACGCGTCGTCAAGGACGCCTTGGGCGGTCAGTTCTGCCAGGAGGGTTCTGGCTGCCTGCTCTTCCATGCCTGCTTTTACGGCGTGCTTCACGGCTTGGGCCATGTCCTGGGTGCCGTCCAGGGACTCGATCCAGGCTCGGAGCGGCGGGGTGAGGTCGGTGAGCACGACGGCCTGCATCGGGTGCACGCCGAACTGGAGGGTGCGCTCGTCTCTGAGGATGCGGCGCAGGGAGGGTTTCACGCGGGGCCTCATGACGGTCAGGGTTCCATCATCGGGGGCGGTTGTGGGGGCGGTTGTCGCGGGCTGTGGATAACTTCTTCCGCTGGTCAGAGGGCTGTGGATGAAGGCCCCGCCATACCTGGGCAAACCGGCGCGGTGGCAGGTGGGGGTATGCGTTGCGTCCGCGGAAGTGCTGTGGGAGTGCGGGGGCTGAACCACTTGCGGGCAGGACGCGGAGAACACCGTGGGTGGGCAGTGGGCAAGGCGCGACTCACGGGGGCAGGGATCACAAGGCCGTGGTGACGCAGGCCGACGGAGACTGGCGTGGGGCAGGGTGCGGCAGCGGGGGCGGAGGTGAATCGGGGCGGAGGTGAGCGGCGGGAGGTGTGGCAGCGGGGCAGGTGGCAGAGGTGGGCGGGCGCAGGGTGTGGCGGTGGGGTCGGGGGTGGAGGTGGGCGGGCGCAGGGTGTGGCGGTGGGGTCGGGGGTGGAGGTGGGCGGGCGCAGGGTGTGGCGGTGGGGCCGGGGGTGGAGGTGGGCGAAACAGCGTGTGGCGGTGGGGCCGGTGGCAGAGGCCGGAGGGGGATGGTGCGGTAACGGGGGCGGGAGCGGGAGCGGGAGGGGGCTGGTGGTGGTGAGGGGCGGAGGTGGGGTGGGTGGTAGGGGCGGAGGGTGGCTGGGGGGCGGGGTTACGATCTTGGGCATGAGCGAGCTCTTGGTCGACCGTTCGGACGACGGCGTCGTCTGGGTGACCTTCAACCTCCCCGACCGCCGCAACGCCATGACCGACGCCATGACCCGACGCTGGTCCCAGGAGATGGCCGCCCTGGCCCAGGACAGAACCGCGCGCTGCGTGGTGATCACCGGCGCGGGCAGCGCCTTCTCCGCTGGTGGAGACCTGTCCTGGCTGTCGGAGAGAGCCACTGAATCGGTCCCGGACCTCAGGGACCGCATGCTCACCTTCTACCGGACATGGCTGTCCATCACCCATCTGGAAATCCCCACGATCGCCGCCGTGAACGGCGCCGCCGTAGGGGCGGGCCTCTGCCTGGCCCTGGCCTGTGACCTGGTCTACGCGGCGGACGACGCCAAACTGCTGGCCCCTTTCACCTCCCTGGGCCTGCACCCGGGCATGGCGGCCACGTACCTGCTGCCGAAGACGGGAGGCCTGAGACTGGCCCGCGAGATGCTCCTGACCGGACGTGTCCTGACAGGAGCAGAAGCAGCATCAGAAGGTCTGATAAATCGGGCATTCGCGGGAAATGACCTTAGGCGCTCCGTTCAAGAGATCGCCCTCAAGGTCGCCTCAACCGCCCCCATCGCCGCGAAACTCACCAAATCCGCGCTAAATGGGGATCATCAGGATCTCGAAGCCGCCCTCCGCTGGGAAGCCCTCGCCCAGCCCGTGACCATGGCTTCCGCCGACATGGTGGAGGGTCTTCGTGCCCATCGGGAAAGGCGGGTGCCCAAATTCACCGGCTCTTAATCATCTGACCAGCTAAAACAGGGCTCACCCCCTGTGGAATTCGGCCGGTGTCGGCTAACGTGCATATGTGCCCCCCGAGACAGTCGAGGTCCGTCGAAGTTCTCGTCGCCGGCGTACGGTCTCCGCATACCGAGACGGCGACAAGACGATCGTGCTCTTGCCCGCATGGCTGAGCGGCGAAGACGCTGATGAATGGGTGAGCCGGATGCTCGATCGGCTGGCGGCCAAGGAGCGGCGGCGTAGACCCACCGACGAAGGACTCCAGGCCAGAGCCAACGAGCTGTCGGCGAAGTACCTCGACGGAAGAGCGCGGCCCGCCACCGTCCGCTGGGTGGACAACCAGCAGCACCGATGGGGCTCGTGCACCCCGGACAACGCCACGATCAGGATCTCGACCCGCCTCAAGGGCCTGCCGGAATGGGTCATCGACTACGTCATCATCCACGAGCTCGTGCACCTGCTGGTGCCGAGCCACGGCCCCCAGTTCTGGGCTCTGGTCGAACAGTATCCCAAGGCCGAGCGGGCGCGCGGGTTCCTCGAAGGATTCTCCGCCGCCGCGCACAACGCCCCGGAGGAATGTTGATCCGCACCGTCGCGGTTCTCGCGCGCCGGAACATGGCGAAGGCGGCCCCTGACGGAGTGGATCAGGAGGAGTTCCTGACGGCCGTGGCCGAGGACACCTACGAGATGGTGGCCGGCCTCGAACTCGTCACTCCGGTACTGGTGACGAGCGTGCCCGGCCTGGAGGAGATCGTCTGGCCCGGCACCGAAGTGATCACGATGGACGATGACGAACCCCTGAAGGACGTCATCAGACGCCTCCCGGGCGACCAGGCCGCCGTCGTCAACGCCGACGCCCCCGACCTGCCCCCGCTCCTCATCGGCAAGCTCTTTCGCGAACTCGGCCGCGCCCAGCTCGCCCTGTGCCCCTCCGAGTACGGCGGCGCCGTCGCGCTGGCCTGTCACCTTCCCCTCCCCGGCTGGGCCGACCCCGACCTGGACGCCCACGACCCGGTGGCCGACCTGCGCGCCCAGGCCCCGGGCCGCCGCATGGTCGCGGCGTCACCCGGCTGGCACCGCCTGCGTACCCCGGACGACGTCCTCCGCCTGGACCCCGGTCTCGAAGGCTGGGACAACACCCGCGCCCTCCTGGGGAAGTTCTAGCCGGGCCACCACCGCCCGGTGGTCGGTTCCCGGCAGGGTGTGCACGCCGACCTCCCGCACGCCCACGCGGGCGTCCACCAGCACGTGGTCGATCGTGATCATGGGCGGCAGCCGCGCGTTCGCCGGCCAGGTGGGCACCAGCCCGGCTCCGGCCCGGTCGGCCGCGTCCGTGTACCCGCGGGCCAGCACCTCGCGCAGCGCCGCATGGTCGAGCGTGGCGTTGAAGTCCCCGGCCAGGATCCGCGGGATCTCCACCGAGGCGGAGGGCAGCGCCGCGAGAGCCGTACGCCACCGCTCCAGATTCTCCGACGTGGGCTGCGGCGGATGCACCGCGAGGACCTCGACCCGTCCGCCGCCGGGCAGGCTGACCACCGATCCGGTCAGCGGGTGCCGCGAAAACACGCCCCGCTCCGCCTGAAGGTCCCGGTACGGCATCATCCCGCCCAGCCCGGCGCCGTCCAGCCGGTCCACGGCCTCGGGCGTCAGTTCCTGGGCGCTCAGGACGTCGGGCCGCACCCGCCGTACCAGATCCACCAGAGCCGCGGGATCGGCCCGGCCGGCCAGCAAGTTCACCGACAGCACCGTGAACGGCCTGCCACCGGCGACGGCGCCGTCACCGAACGCCCGGGGCAGCACGCACGACGCCAGCGCGACCGTGGTGACAACGGCGACGCACGCGGCGACGGGCCGCCGCCCGAAGACCGCGACCAGGACGGGAAGCAACGACCCCAGGGCGACGTACGGCGTGGCCGACATGACCTGCGTCAACGGCCCGCCACGTTCAAGCCCGGCCACCCGCGCCACAGCCCAGACGGCGAAGGGGATGACCAGGATCCAGGCGAGGGAGGCGCGCACCGGCGCACGGCGGGCAGGAGTGACGATCGTCCCTCCGACCACCGCGAAACCCCCTCAGGCCAGAAGTGCCGCCCTGCCGCGCCTGGCCAGCCGCCTGGTCGCCTCGTCGGACAACTCGGGGATCTCCTCCACCGGGAACCAGCGCAGGTCCAGGGACTCCTCGCTGATCACCGCCTCCGCGCCCTCGGGCGCCACGGCGGCGTACTCCACGTCAAGGTGCCACGAACGCGGCGGATGACACCAGACCTCGTGCCTGTCCAGCGCCAGCGGGCCCGGAAGCAGCCGGAGTCCAGAGATTCCGGACTCCTCCCCGGCCTCCCGCAGCGCCACCCCCGTCAGCGTCCGGTCGGCGCGCTCGCAGTGGCCGCCCATCGGCAGCCACATCCCCGCCTTCGGGTGCAGCGTCAGAAGGACCCGCGCACCGTCGTGGGACAACACCGCGGTGGTCGCGGTCAGGTGCCCGGGAACGCACTCCCGGTACATGGCGTCGGCGTGCGTCGCCAGGTGCTCCAGGAACTCCTTGCGCAGCACCTCCTCCTCGGGGGTCGGCGCCGACCAGCCGGTCAGCACGGCGACCGCGTCAGAGCGCAGCGTCACTCCGATTCTCCGGGCTCGTCCAGCTTGGAGATGTCCCAGTCGGAATCGCCCTTCACGAACGTGTCCGGGTGGTCGAGGTCCTCGGCCGTCGGCATCAGGTCGGGGTGACCCCAGACCGAGTCGCGGCCGTCGAGCCCGCGGTCGGCCTCCAGCGCCTGCCACAGCGCCGCCGCCTCCCGCAGCCTGCGCGGACGCAGCTCCAGGCCCACCAGCGTGCCGAACGTCAGCTCGGCGGGGCCGCCGGTGGCGCGGCGCCTGCGTACCGTCTCGGCGAGGGCGTTGGCCGAAGGCAGCTTGCCCTCCGCCGCGGCGTCCACGACGGTCGCCACCCAGCCCTCGACCAGCGCCAGCATCGTCTCCAGACGGGCCAGCGCGGCCTTCTGCCGTTCGGTCTCCTCTGGCTTGAGCAGCGCGCCGCCGCTCAACGCCTCCTGGAGCGCCTCGGGGTTGCTGATGTCGAGGCCGCGGATCTGCTCTTCGAGCGCCGAGGTGTCGACCGTGATCCCCTTGGCGTACTCCTCGACGGCGCCGAGCAGGTGCGAACGCAGCCACGGCACGTGCTGGAACAGCCGGTGATGGGCCGCCTCGCGCAGCGCCAGGTACAGCCGGATCTCGTCGGCGGGCAGTTCGAGGCCGTCGCTGAAGGAGGCGATGCCGCCGGGCAGCAGCGCGGCCGTGTCCGACAGCGGCAGGCCGATGTCGGTCGTGCCGATCACCTCGCGCGCCAGCGAACCGAGCGCCTGCCCGATCTGCTGGCCGACCATCATGCCGCCCATCTGCTTGAGCATGCCCATGAGCGGCCCGGCCATCTGCTGGGCCTCGGCGGGCAGGCCGGCACCGCCGAGCGCGCCGCCCATGGTCTCGACCATGCGTTCGGCGATCGGCTCACACAGCTTGCGCCACACCGGGACGGTGTTCTCGATCCACTCGGACCGGCTCCACGCCTGCGGGTTCGACACCCCGCTCGGCAGCGCCGTGGCCTCGTTGAGCCACAGGTCGGCCAGACTGAGCGCGTCGATGATCTGGCGGCGTTCTCCGTCCATGACGGAGGGATCGCCCTCGGCGACCACCGCGTGTCGGGCGATGTTCTTGGCCATGTCCCAGTTGACAGGGCCGGAACCCTGAGGCGCCGACAGCATGTCGGCGAACTGGCGCATCGCCTGAGCCATCTGCTCAGGGTTGCCGAACATGGCGAACGGGTTTTCGTTGGGGTCGTTTTCACGACCTGGCAGGTCAGTCACCGCTCTACCTCGTGCAGGATGGAGGAGTCCACATCCGCCACGTTAGTCGTCCTACGGCGGATCAGTGCAAAGTGAGGACCGTGTGCCTACCTCGAAACGCCCGCGCCAACCGGTCGTCGCCGTCACCGGCGCGGCCTCCGGCCTCGGTCGCGAGCTGCTCGCAAGGCTCGCGAACTCAGCGGATTTCCGCAGGGTGGTGGCCATCGACGAGCAGCGCGGCGACGTCCAGGACGTCACCTGGCGAGTGATCGACGTCCGGGATCCGCTCTTGGCGAACCGCATCTCCGACATCGACGTGCTGGTCCACCTGGCCGGAGACTACGCCGTCGACTCCAACCCCGGTGAGCGCCGCGCGTACAACCTGCGCGCCGCACAGACCGTGCTCACCGCCAGCGCCGCCGCGCGCGTGCGCCGCGTCGTGCTCGTCACGAGCGCGATGGTGTACGGCGCCGCCCCCGACAACCCGGTCCCGCTGCCGGAGGACTCCGCGGTGGCCGCGGAGCCGGACACCGGCGTCGTCGGCGACTACCTGGAGATCGAGGCCCTGGTCCGCCGGGCCATCAGGAGCAACACCGGCCTGGACGTGACCGTCCTGCGCCCGGCCGCCGTCGTGGGCCCGGGCGCCGACACCGTCATCACCCGCCACTTCGAGTCGCCCCGGCTGCTGGCGGTGAAGGGCTGCACCCCGCGCTGGCAGTTCTGCCACATCGAGGATCTGGTCTCGGCGCTGGAACTGGCCGCCCGCGGCGTGGTCACCGGCGTGGTGGCCGTGGGCTCCGACGGCTGGCTGGAGCAGGAGCAGGTGGAGGAGCTGTCCGGCATCCGGCGCTTCGAGCTGCCCGCGGGCCTGACCTTCGGCACGGCCCAGCGCCTGCACCGGCTGGGCATCACCCCGGCGCCCGCCACGGACCTGCACTACGTCGTCTACCCGTGGGTCGTCGACTGCGCCCAGCTGCGCGAGGCCGGCTGGAAACCCGCCTGGACCAATGAGGCCGCCCTGGAGCAGCTGCTCGAACTGCGCGAGAACCGCACCACCGTGGCCGGACGCCGCCTGCCCGTCAAGGAGGCGACGCTCACCGCGGCCGGCGCCACCGTGGCCGTCATCGGCACCGCCGCCATCGTCCGTCAGGTCCGCAAGAGGCGCCGCCTGTAGGCTTGTTTGCGTGGACGTCATCCGGTTGCTAGACATTCGCGACACCCCGTTGTCCGTCGACGAGGTGTACGCCGCCGTGGGCGACCACGCGGCGGGCGGGACGACCCTGTTCGTCGGCACCGTACGCGAGCAGGACCAGGGCAAGCCGGTCAAGCGGCTCTCCTATTCCGCGCACCCGTCCGCGCGGGCGGAGCTGCGCCGCGTGGCCGAGAAGGTGGCAGCGGACTTCCCCGTGACCGCGCTCGCCGCCGTCCACCGGGTCGGTGACCTGGAGCTGGGTGACATCGCGGTCATCGTCGCGGCGGCCTGCCCGCACCGCGGCGAAACCTTCGCCGCCTCACGACGCCTGATCGACGACCTCAAGGCCGAGGTCCCCATCTGGAAACATCAGCTCTTCGGGGACGGGTCGGCCGAGTGGGTCGGCGCCTGCGAATAAGCTCTCTCCATGTCACGACGTGCCCTGACCCTGCTCGTGGCGGGCTTTATGGTGCTCGCCCTCGGTGTCGTCGGCGCCCTCATGAAGGTGCCCTACGTCGTGCTGAGCCCCGGCCCGACCGAGAACACCATCGGTGAGGTCGACAAGAAGCCGGTCATCGCGATCACGGGCCGCCAGGTCTACCCGACCGACGGCGCTCTCAGCCTGGTCACCGTCGCCTACCAGGGCGGCCCCAGCAGCCGCATCGACCTGATGACCGCGCTGCGCGGCTGGCTCGACCCGAACGTCGCGGTGGTGCCGGAAGAGACGATCTTCCCCAAGAGCCGCACCGCCAAGCAGGTCGAGGAAGAGAACACCGTCGAGATGGCCAACTCGCAGGACAACGCGACGGCCGCCGCGCTCACCGAGCTCAAGATCCCCTACAGCACCGTCGTCACGGTCCTTTCCACGGAGAAGGGCAAGCCCGCCGACGGCAAGGTGCAGAAGGGCGACGAGATCAACGCCATCGACGGCAAGAAGGTCACCGACGTCGACATGGTCCGTGAGACCGTCCGCGCGCTCAAGCCGGGCGCCGACGTGGTGTTCGGCGTCGCCAGAGGCGAGAAGAAGGTCGACGTCACGGTCAAGACCACCTCGGGCGACAAGGGCGCGACCATGGTCGGGATGACCATGCAGGCCAAGTACAAGTTCCCGTTCAAGGTCAGCATCAGCGTGGGCGACGTCGGCGGGCCGAGCGCCGGCCTGATGTTCTCACTCGGCATCGTCGACAAGCTCACCCCCGGCTCCCTGACCGGCGGCAAGTCGATCGCGGGCACCGGAACCATCACGCCGGAGGGCGAGGTCGGGGCGATCGGCGGCATCGCGCAGAAGATGGTCGGCGCCAAGAAGGCGGGCGCCACGCTCTTCCTCACCCCGGCCGACAACTGCGCCGAGGCGCTGAAGGCGGCGCCCGACGGGCTGCGGCTGGTGAAGGCGGAGACCCTGCACGACATGGTCACGACACTCGACGCGCTGCGCCAGGGAAAGACAGATCTTCCCGCATGTACGGCGAGCTGAAACTTCTCGCGCCCGTCGTGCGTTAGCCGTACGGCTGGCACACCGGTGTAGGTTGCCAGAGCGAGACGATTGTTCACCACGACGAGGGGTTGGCCTTGAGCTTCCGGACCCCAGGAGCCGGCAGGGCGATGCGCTTGCCCCGCCGCCCGCGACTGCTGCTTCCTGTCGCGATCGCCCTCGTGGCGATTGTGGCGTTCTTCTTCCTGTTTGCTGGCATTTACACCGACTATCTCTGGTTCGACTCCGTCAGGTACACCTCGGTCTTCTCCGGCGTGATGCTGACGCAGATCGTGTTGTTCCTGGTCGGCGCGTTGTTGATGGTCGGCATAGCCGGCGGCAACATGCTGCTGGCGTTCAGGATGCGGCCGATGTTCGGCCCCGCCATGTTCGGCGGAGGCAGCGGCGCCGACCGCTACCGGATGGCGCTCGACCCCCACCGCAAGCTGATCTTCATCGTGGGCATGGCCGTGCTCGCCTTGTTCGCGGGGTCGTCGGTGGCGGGCCAGTGGAAGACCTGGCTCCAGTTCTCCAACGGCGTGAAGGCCGGCAAGACAGACCCGATGTTCGGGCTGGACGTGTCGTTCTTCATGTTCGACTATCCGTTCATCCGGATGGCGCTGAACTTCCTGTTCACCGCGATCATCATCTCGATCGTGCTCGCCGCGATCACGCATTACCTGTACGGCGGGTTCCGCCTGCAGTCGCCCGGCGTGCACGCCTCACGCGCGGCCCGCACCCACCTGTCGGTGCTGCTGGGCGTGTTCGTGCTGCTGAAGGCGGTGGCCTACTGGGTCGACCGCTACGGCCTGGTCTTCTCCGATCGCGGTAAGGTCTTCGGCGCGTCCTACACCGACCTCAACGCGGTGCTTCCGGCCAAGACCATTCTCGCGATCATTGCGCTGATCTGCGCCGCGATGCTGTTCGCCGGCGTCTTCCGCCCCGGCGGCATGCTGCCGGGCGTCTCCTTCGGCCTCCTCGTGCTGTCGGCCGTGCTGATCGGCAGCGTCTACCCGGCGCTGGTCGAGCAGTTCCAGGTCAAGCCGAACCAGCAGGCCAAGGAGAAGGAGTCGATCTCCAGAAACATCCAGGCCACGCGGGACGCGTTCAAGGTCGACGACAACAACATCTCGGTGAAGCAGTACGGCGCGACGACCAGCGCGACCGAGCAGGTCCTTCAGCAGGAGGCCAGCGCGATCCCCGGTCTGCGCCTGCTCGACCCGACGATCCTGTCGCCGACGTTCCAGCAGCTCCAGCAGATCAAGGGCTACTACCAGTTCCCCGAGCAGCTGGACATCGACCGCTACAAGGCGCCCGACGGCAAGATCCGCGACACCGTGGTCTCGGTCCGCGACATCGGGCTGCCGCCGGAGGCCGAGCGCAACTGGATCAACAGCCGCCTCGTCTACACCCACGGCTTCGGCTTCGTGGCCGCGCCGGGCAACCAGGTGGGCTCCGGCGGCCTGCCGGTCTTCAACGCCAAGGACATCCCGCCGGTCGGCGACCTGATCGGGCCGAAGTTCGAGCCCCGCGTCTACTTCGGCGAGAACTCGCCCGAATACTCCATCGTCGGCGGCCCCAAGCCGGGCCCCGGCCAGGGCGTCGAGCTCGACTACCCCGACGACCAGCAGGGCGGCAGCGGGCAGAAGAACAACACCTACGCCGGCAACGGCGGCGTGCCCATCGGCAACTTCTTCACGAAGCTGCTCTACGCCGCCAAGTACGGCGAGACCAACCTGCTGCTCTCCTCCGACGTCAACGACTTCTCGCGGATCCTGTACGAGCGCAAGCCGCTGGAGCGCGTGGGCAAGGTGGCGCCGTTCCTGACGCTGGACAAGGACCCGTACCCGGCGATCGTGAACAACCGGATCGTCTGGATCGTCGACGGCTACACGACGTCAGACTCCTACCCGTACTCCCAGCGCAAGAGCCTCGGCGACCTGACCACCGACGTGCAGACCAGCAAGCTGGTGGCCGGTCAGCCGCAGCCCGCGCCGACCGACGTCATCAACTACATGCGCAACTCGGTCAAGGCCACCGTGGACGCCTACGACGGCACCGTGACCCTGTACGCCTGGGACGACGTCGACCCGGTGCTGAAGACGTGGCAGAACACGTTCGGCACGATCATCAAGCCGAAGGCCGAGATCCCGGCCGAGCTGCGCGACCACCTGCGCTACCCGGCCGACATGTTCAAGGCGCAGCGGGAGATCCTGACGCAGTACCACGTCACCGACCCGGGCGCGTTCTTCGGCGGCCAGGACTTCTGGAAGGTCCCCGAGGACCCGGCCACCAAGAAGAGCAAGCAGCCGCCGTACTACGTGACGATGAAGATGCCGGAGGGGAGCGAGCGGTTCTCGCTGACGACGACCTTCGTCCCGAACGGCCGGCAGAACATGGCCGCCTTCATGGCCGTGGACGCCACCGCCGACCCGTCGCAGGCGAAGCTGGAGATCCTCCAGCTACCCAGCAACACGGCGGTACAGGGTCCGCCACAGGCACAGAACACGTTCCTGTCGAACCCGACGGTCTCCGAGCGGCTGAACCTGCTGCGCGGCACCGGCGGCGCCACCGAGGTCATCTACGGCAACCTGCTCACGCTTCCGTTCGGCGGCGGCCTGCTCTACGTCGAGCCGGTCTACGTCCAGCCGAAGGAGGAGAGCGCGGGCCGCTTCCCGAGCCTGCGCAAGGTGCTGGTGTTGTTCGGGGACAAGGTTGGCTTCGGCGACACGCTGGACGCCGCCCTGAAGGAGGTCTTCGGCGTCGCGCCACCGACGCAGACGGGTGAGAAACCCACGGAGACCAAGCCGAACACCAACACCACCGCGCTGACCAAGGCCATCACCGCCGTCGAGACGGCCTATCAGGAGGGCCAGGCGGCCCTGAAGGCCTCACCGCCCGACTGGGTGAAGTACGGCGAGGCGCAGAAGAAGCTGGAGACGGCACTGAAGGAGCTGCAGGCGCTGGGAGCCACCCAGCCGCAGGCCACGCCGTCCGCCTCGCCCTCCCCGTCCACGCCGCCGTCCACGCCACCGCCATCGACGCCGCCGCCTTCACCGACGGCCACCGCGACCAGCGGATGACCGACGAGGACCCCGCCTTTTCGGTGGGGTCCTCGCCGCTTCCGGCGTATCGGTTTGCGCAGGCACCCGGTGGCGGATACTCTCGTGAAGCACGACGACGCGGGGTGGAGCAGTTCGGTAGCTCGCTGGGCTCATAACCCAGAGGTCGCAGGTTCAAATCCTGTCCCCGCTACCAAAGAAGGCCCTGATCAATGCGATCAGGGCCTTCGTGCTTTCCGTGATCTTCGTTTTGCGTCCGCGGTGAATCACCGCTATGGTTAAGACACACACCGACGCGGGGTGGAGCAGTTCGGTAGCTCGCTGGGCTCATAACCCAGAGGTCGCAGGTTCAAATCCTGTCCCCGCTACCAAAGAAGGCCCTGATCATTGCGATCAGGGCCTTCGTGTTTTCACCGGCAACGCAAATCCAGGCCGGCGTCGTGCATTTCCAGGAATTCCACGATCACCGGCCGCGGTCCTTTTCCTCCGGCGAAGTACACCTCGCCGGGTAATGTCCCGCCTTGGACGCCGCGGATCGTCGTGCTCTCGTAGTACTTCACGACCGCGGCCTCCGGCAGCGTCGTGACCAAGGACAACCGCACGAGGTAATCGCAGTGGTTGCTGTTGCCGATCTGCAGCCCGACCTTGCCCTGTGCGACCACGTTGGGCTGGGTGCCCGGCGGCAGCGGGTAGGCGCGTACCCGCTCGACCAGTGCGCTCAGTCGCATGTCGTTGATCCACATGGGGGTCTGTACCAGCAGGGCCGCCGCTACGAGCGACCCCGCCACCCACCACCAGCGCCGGTTCAGGCGCCTCGATGGCCCGGCCGGTCGGGCGAGCACCGGTGTTTCCGTGAGCGTGCTGTCCACCTCACTCGTCCCTTCTGTAGCACGCTAAGCATCTTGGGGGGCTTCGTGATCGTGAACAAGGCCCTAATCTCGCGCGGCTGACAGGATGGCGTCATGGGTGATGTGCTGCTGGCCGCCGGTCTGGCGCTGGCCGGCCTCCTGCCGCTGGACCAGCCCTTCGGCCGCGACCCCGACACGCTGTTCTACGCGCTCTTCCTGGCGGGCGCCGCCGCGGTCGCGCTGCGCCGCCGCTTTCCCGCCGCGGTGATGGCCTTGACCTGCGGCTCGCTCGGGCTGCTTCTCGGCCTCGGCTACCTGCCAGGACTGATCATGGGCCCGGCGATGGCCGGCCTGTACACGGCGGCGGTGCGCGGGATGCGGCTCTGGGCCGCCGCCGGGCTGGCGGCGGTGCCGGCCGGCGCCGCGTTCCTGCCGGAGGATGTCGCCGTGCGGGCCATTTACATGCTGACGTGGGCGGGCATGCTGGGCTGCGCCGTACTGGCCGGGGAGTTCGTGCGTGCTCGGGCGCGCGCGGCCGGGCACGATGAGCGGTTGCGCATCGCACGGGAACTGCACGACGTGCTCGGGCACGGCATGGCCGCCATCACGGTGCAGTCCGCGACCGCGCTGCACCTGCTCGGCGACGCCCATCCCGAGGTACGGCAGGCGCTCCAGGCCATCCGCGACACCAGCAAACAGGCCATGGGCCGGGTCCGCGACAGCGTCTTCCTGGAGGGCGAGTCACTGACCGGGATCGACGACCTGCTCGGCGCGGTACGCCGGGCCGGCCTGCCCGTCGAGGTCACGGGAAGCCCGGGGGAACTGCGTCCCGAGGTGGACCACGCCGCGTACCGCATCATCCAGGAGGCGCTCACCAACACGCTGCGCCACGCGGGACCGGACGCCTCGGCCGGAGTACGGATGGAGCGGACGTCCCGCGCGCTGCTCATCGACGTCACCGACGACGGCACGGGCGGCATCGGCCGGGCGGGCAGCGGCATCGCGGGCATGAAGGCCAGGGCCAGAGCGCTGGGCGGGCACGTCAGGGTCAGATCCGACGCCCCGGAGACCGGCGTGACGGTGTCGGCCAGGCTGCCGCTGCGGCCGGGACCGCTCGCCCGGCTGGGCCGCCGATGATCAGGGTGGTGCTCGCCGACGACCAGGCGCTGGTCCGCGGCGGGTTCCGGCTGATCCTGCAGTCGGCTCCAGGCATCGAGGTCGTGGGCGAGGCGGCCGACGGCGGCGCCGCCGTGGCCCTGGCCCGCGACGAGCGGCCGGACGTTCTGCTGATGGACATCCGCATGCCGTCGGTCGACGGGCTCACCGCCACCGCCAGGATCGCCGCCGACCCCGAGCTCAAGGGCGTGCGCGTGCTCATGCTCACCACCTACGCCCAGGACGCCAACGTCTTCGCCGCGCTGCGGGCGGGCGCGAGCGGCTTCCTGGTCAAGGACGTGGAGCCGGAGGAACTGCTGCACGCGGTCCGCGTGGTCGCCCGAGGTGACGCGCTGCTCGCGCCCGCGGTGACCAGGGGGCTGATCGAGGCGTTCACGGCCGTCGCGCCCGCCGAGGTGCCCGCGCTGGACGGGCTGACCGGGCGGGAGCGGGAGGTGCTGGCGCTGGTGGCCAAGGGGCACAGCAACGACGAGATCGCCGTGAAGCTGGACATGCGGCCGCTGACCGCCAAGACGCATGTGAACCGGGCCATGTCCAAGCTCGGCGCGCGGGATCGGGCGCAACTGGTGGTCGTGGCCTACGAGTCGGGGCTGGTCGTACCGCGGTCGCGGTAGCCGGCTGCCGCGGGTGCGGTAGCCGTACAACCGGACTTGGGCAGGAGGAACGCGCCCGCCGCACGGTCGATCATGAAGTCATGCGAAGGATCTGGCGGTCGTGGCCGCGGTGGGTGGGGTATGCGGCGGGCGGGTTCGCGGCGCTCGCGGTGGTCCTGGGTCTGGCGGGCGCGGCGGTGCCCGGGTGGGTGGGGGCCGTGGGCGGCGCGCTCGGGCTGGCGGGACTCGTGCTCAGACGGGGCTGGGTGGTGTGGGCGGGCGTGGTGGTGCTGGCCTTCAGCACGTTCGGGCTGCTGCAGGATCTCGTGACGCTGCTGGGACTGGGACGGCCGGACAACTGGCCCGGGTTCCTGGCCAAGGTGGCGCGCGTCTTGGTGATGCTGTCGCTCGTGGGGGCGGCGCTGGTCGTCGGCAGGCGGGCGCGCGGCGCCTGCGGGAGGTGCGGGTACGCGCACGCGGACGGCGGACCGGTGCCCTTGCGCTTTCCCGAGGCCACGACGGCGCCCAAGGGGGTGCGGTGGGCGGCCTATGTGGGAGCCGCCTTCTTCCTGCCCTACGCGGGGGCGAAGGTGGCCTTCGGGCTGGAGTACCGGACCGGCTACATCGAGGGCGGCGGGTTCATGGCGGTGCTGGCGCACTTCGGCGTCGACCTCACGGCGCTGCTGGCCCTGCTTGGGGTCTTCCTGCTGGTGGCCATGACCCGGCCGTGGAGCCAGGTGTGGCCGCGATGGGTGCCGGGACTGGCCGGACGGCGCGTGCCGCGCTGGCTGCCGCTCGTGCCGGCGTGGCTGGGGGCGACGCTGGGGCCGTACGGGCTGTTCGGGGTGGGGTACCTGCTGGTCTTCGGGCTGGGCGCGCTGCCGCTGCCGGGGTTCGTGGGGCCGGCCGGGATCGTCGGGTTCGCCGGGGCGGGGCTCGCCTTCGCCGTGGTGGCCTGGGACTACCAGCGCAGGACCCGGCCGCGGTGTCTCACAGCAGGCGGCGCAGCCGTACCCGCTCGGTAGGGGTGGTGTGCGGGTCGCGCAGGCGGGCCGCGGCGGCGTCGGCCAGGCGCGGGAACGGATCGGTGGCGCTGCCGCGCAGGAGGGCGCGGGCGAGCGGGCGGCGGATCAGCTTGATCATCGTGATCGGGATCTCGCTCGTGCGCAGCGTCAGGTAGGTCGTGGCCAGTTCGAACGCGGGCTCGCCCGCCGCGGCGTTGCACCAGTCGATGACCGAGGGGCCGTCGGGCGTCATGATCACGTTGAGCGGGTGGAGGTCGAGGTGGAGCACGCGGTCGCCGGGGGAGGGGTCGAGCCAGTCCGGCGCCTCGATCGCGTGGAGGCGGTCGTGCAGCCGGCCCAGCAGCCGCCCGTGGCCGGCGACCTTCCACGGCTTCCTGACCAGGACCTCGAACATCGTGGGCCCGTGCAGCCTGGTCATGACCAGGTCGGTCTCGGTCGCGTCGAACACCTCGGGCACCGGGTAGCCCTGGGCGCGTACGTGCTCCATCACGCGGGCCTCGTCGAGGGCGGTGTCGCCATCACGGTAGCGGCGAAGCACTTTGGTGGGAGATAGTGCGAAAACGTCGGCTGTGCGCCCTTTGCCGATGAGGTCCATGACAGGTGCCGCCCATTCATGATTACATGATTACGTGGCTGACAATGAGCAAGTACCGACACTGTACGACTGGGCGGGCGGCAGCGACGCGTTCGAGCGGCTCACCGCGACCTTCTACGCGAAGGTGAAGAAGGACGACGTGGTCGGGCCGCTCTTCGCGCATATGGATCCGGGCCATCCCCGATATGTGGCCATGTGGCTGAGTGAGGTGTTCGGCGGGCCGGCCCGCTACACCGAGGAACGCGGCGGATACCCGCACATGCTCTCCCAGCACCTCGGCAAGGGCATCACCGAGCCACAACGCCGCCGGTGGGTCAACCTGCTGATGGACGCGGCCGACGAGGTCGGGCTGCCGGACGACCCCGAGTTCAGGGCCGCCTTCGCCGGATACATCGAGTGGGGGACGCGGCTCGCGCTGCACAACTCGCAGCCCGGGGCGAATCCTCCGGCCAAGGCGCCGACGCCGCGGTGGGGCTGGGGGGTGGCGCCGCCGTACCAGCCGTAACCTGGATCTATGAGGGGGACGCTGCGGATATACCTGGGCGCGGCCCCCGGCGTGGGCAAGACCTACGCCATGCTCGACGAAGGGCGGCGCGCGCTCGCCCGAGGCAGAGACGTGGGGGGGGGGGGGGGCGGGGGCCCCCCCCCCCCCCCCCCCCCCCCCGCCGCCGCCGGCGGGGGGACAGGCGCGGGGACGACGTCCACAAACCCCCCCCCCC
>NZ_JBITIO010000005.1:634126-638565 GCF_044459065.1 Nonomuraea sp. NPDC050394
GGGGGGGGGTTTTACCCGGGCGCGCCCCCCCGGGGGGGCCCACCCCCCCCACCTGCCGCCCGGCGGGGGGCCGCCCCCCCCCCGGCGCCCGCGTGGGGGGGGGGGGCCTCCCCCCCCCCCCCCCCCGGCCCCGCACCGCCGAGCTCCTCGACGGCATGGAGATCGTGCCGAGGAAGACGATCCACTACCGCGGCACCGACCTCGCGGAACTGGACACCGCCGCCGTCATCGCCCGAGCACCCGAGGCCGCGCTCGTGGACGAACTGGCCCACACCAACGCGCCCGGCTCGCGCAACGAGAAACGCTGGCAGGACATCGACGAGATCCTCGCGGCCGGGATCGACGTGGTCTCCACCGTCAACATCCAGCACCTGGAGTCGCTCAGCGACGTCGTCCAGCGGATCACCGGCGTCCCCCAGCGCGAACGCGTCCCCGACGAGTGGGTCAGACGGGCCGACCAGGTCCAGCTCGTCGACATGGCCCCCGAGGCGCTGCGCCGCCGCATGGCACACGGCAACGTCTACGGCCCGGCCATGGTCGACGCCGCCCTGTCCAACTACTTTCGCGTCGGCAACCTCACCGCGCTGCGCGAGCTCGCCCTGCTCTGGGTGGCCGGCAAGGTGGACGAGCAGCTCGACCGCTACCGCGCCGACCACGGCATCGCCGAGACGTGGGAGGCGCGCGAGCGCGTCGTGGTCGCCCTCAGCGGCGGTCCCGAAGGAGACACTCTGGTACGGCGGGCCGCCCGCATAGCCGACCGGTCCAAAGGCGCGGACCTCCTGGCAGTCCACGTGACCAGCGCCGACGGCCTCACCTCCGGCGCCGATCCGGCCAACGTCGCCCGCCAGCGCACCATCGTGGAGAACCTCGGCGGCACCTACCACCAGGTGCTCGGCGACGACGTCCCCCGCGCCCTGCTGGAATTCGCCCGCAGCGTCAACGCCACCCAGCTCGTCCTCGGCGCCTCCCGCCGCGGCCGGCTCGCGCAGATCCTCTCGCCGGGCGTCGGCGTGGAGACCACCGCGCTGTCCGGCTCCATCGACGTGCACATGGTCACGCACGAGGGCGTCAGGCACGGGCGCAGGCACGGGGATCGCTCGGCCCTCTCGCTCAGACGGCGCTGCTCGGGCTGGGCGCTGGCCCTGGCCGGGATGCCCCTGCTGACGGCGGGGCTGCTGCCGTTCCGTCCCCATCTGGCGCTGCCCAGCGAGATCCTGCTCTTCCTGCTGCTGGTCGTCGGCGTGGCCCTCGCCGGCGGCATGTGGCCCGCGCTCACCGCGGCCGTCGTCGGGTTCGGGCTGCTCAACTGGTTCTTCACGCCGCCGTATCACACGCTGACCGTCGACGAGCCGGAGAACCTGCTGGCCCTCGCCATCTTCGTGCTGGTCGCGGCCATGGTCAGCGCGGTCGTGGGCCTGGCCGCCCGGCGCAGCGGGGAGGCCTCGCGGGCCAGGGCCGACGCCGAGGTGCTGTCCACGCTGGCCGGGCACGTGCTGCGGGGGGACTCGGCGCTGCCGTCGTTGCTGGCCCGGCTGCGCGAGGTCTACTCGCTGACCTCGGCGACCATGCTGGAGAAGGACGGCGACGGCTGGCGGATCGTGGCCACGGCGGGCGGGCCGCCGTCGGCCGTACCGGATGTGGTGGTCGACGGGGACCTGGGGCTGGCCGTACAGGGGAGGATCCTCGACGCGGCCGACCGGCGGGTTTTGGAGGCGTTCGCGGCCGAGGCGGCGGTGGCGCTGCGTCAGCAGCGGCTGCGCGAGGAGGCGTCGTCGTCCGCGGCGCTCGCCGAAGCCGACAAGATGCGCACCGCGCTGCTCGCGGCCGTCAGCCACGACCTGCGCACCCCGCTGGCCTCGGCGAGCGCGGCCGTCGACTCGCTGCGCGGCACCGAGATCGATTGGTCGCCCCAGGACCGCGCAGAACTGCTCGACACCGCCCACGAGTCCCTGAACAAACTCGACCGGCTGGTGACCAACCTCCTCGACATGAGCCGCCTGCAGGCCGGCGTCCTGGGCGTGGCCCCGGAAGCGGTGTCTGCTGCGGAGATCGTCCACCGGGCCCTCGCCGACCTGGGCGTCTCCCGGCTCGTGGCTGTCGAGATCCCGCCGGACCTGCCCGACCTCACCGCCGACCCGGTGCTGCTCGAACGCGTCCTGGTCAACCTCGTCGGGAACGCGGTGCGCTACGGGGACGTTGTCGTCTCGGCGAGCTGGCACGGCGAGAACGTGGAGATCAGGGTGGTCGACCACGGCCCCGGCATCCCGGCCGAGGCGCACGAGCGGGTGTTCCGGCCGTTCCAGCGGCTCGGCGACCGTTCCACGCACAAGGGCGTGGGGCTGGGGCTGGCGCTCGCCCGCGGACTCACCGAGGCCATGGGCGGCACGCTCACGCCGGAGGAGACACCAGGAGGAGGGCTCACCATGACGGTTGCGCTGCGGAGAGCCGGATGACGCGCGTGCTCGTGGTCGACGACGAGCCCCAGATCCTGCGCGCCATGCGGATCAACCTCGTCGCCCGCCACTACGAGGTGGCCGTCGCCGCCGACGGCGCCACCGCGCTGCGCCAGGCCGCCGACTGGCACCCCGACCTGGTCATCCTCGACCTCGGCCTGCCCGACATCGATGGCGTGGACGTCATCCACGGGCTGCGCGGCTGGACCCAGGTCCCGATCATCGTGCTCAGCGGCCGCAGCGACGGCCACGACAAGGTCGACGCCCTCGACGCCGGCGCCGACGACTACGTCACCAAGCCCTTCGGCATCGACGAACTGCTCGCGCGGGTGCGGGCGGTGACCCGCCGCGCCGCCGTCCCCACCGCGGAGTCCGCGGAGGCGCGCGTGGGCGATCACGTGATCGACCTCGTTGGCAAGACCATCTCGGGCGGGGTACGGCTGACGCCCACGGAATGGCACTTCCTTGAACTGCTGCTCCGCAACCCGGGCAAGCTGGTCAGCCAGCGGCAACTGCTGACGGAGGTATGGGGCGCCTCGTACCAGAAGGAGACGCACTACCTGCGGCAGTACATGGCGCAGCTACGCAGGAAACTGGAGCGCGACCCCGCGCGTCCCGTCCATCTGCTGACCGAGCCGGGGATGGGCTACCGGTTTCAGCCCTGATCCTCGTCCTCATCCGGGAAGTACGTCCGGGGTTCCTGGAGGAGATCGACGTGGGCGTCGGTCTGACGGTGGTCCTCTTCGCGCATCCACGTGACGATGCTGCGGTCGGCCTCGTCGTCGATCTCGTCGATCTTGTGCCGCTCGGGCAGCTTGTCCTTGTACATGGCGATGACCGACTCCTGAGGATCGTCGCCCATGTCCTGGCTGATCTCGTATGGCTGTTCAGTCATGTCACGCTCGGATCATCACGGTGGCCTTCTGCACGGACCAGCCGGCCAGCAGGAGCCCGAACGCCGCCTGTGCGAATCGAATCCATGGCGTCGAGGCGTCGGCCGCGTACAGCACGACGCCCAGCCACATGAGGCCGAAACCGCCCACAAGGACGATCGCTGCCCAGTTCAACCCCCGCTGCCACATACGCGCAGTCTTACAGCCGTTCATCCAAGACTGGGTATGGACATGGTCTGGCTTTTCCGCGCTCGGCGGCTAGTGGGCGAGCCTGCGGCCCGTGCCGACGCAGCGGCGTAGACGCAGGCCGCGGGGCCGTACCGGGGGAGGGTTCTCCTCCATGCAGGCCATCAGCGCCGCTGCCGTGCGCGCGTCGGAAAGGATGCGCTGCACCGCCTCGCCGTCCGTCGGCAACTGGCCGCGTTCGGCGAGCTCATGCCTGACGAAGGCCAGCGGGTCCGGCGCGTCCACGGAGTCGGACGCCACCGACGCGCGGGCCGCGGTCATCAGCCGCAGATAGTAGGAACGCAGCACGGCCTCGCGCATCCTGGCGTGTTCCAGGTCGTCGACCAGGGTGCGGGCAATCTTGAGAAGGTCGCCGGCGGATGTCTGCCCGTCGGCCAGGAAGGCACGGATGTCATCGAACTCCGAGCGGGTCATTGCCAACACCTCCGGGGTGCAGTCTGCTCGTGTGTACTTCGTACCGGGGAGCGATTGCGGATGACTTGCTGTCCACTTGCCGAGGTCGGGGGCTGGATGCGGCCTCGGAGGTTTGGGCGCGCGTGGGGAGGGAAGGACAAGGTGATTACCTGAGTGGGCGTAGGCGGGTCCCTGGGGCTGCTAGAGTTGCTCCCGCAGGGCAGCCGATCACACGATCCGCCCGGCACACCCCACAGAAATCTCTCTGGTTCATCCTGTCTGGATGGTCTGGTAAGTTTGCGGGGGTTCCAGGAAATGTCAAGTCACCGAATTTGACAGAGAATGGAACGGCTGAAAGAATAGAAATACGAAATGAGCCGCTGAAAAACGCGTCCGTTTCTTGAGAACTCAACAGTGTGTTAAAAGCCAGTGCATGAAGTATTTCATGCAACAC
>NZ_JBITIO010000006.1:0-632003 GCF_044459065.1 Nonomuraea sp. NPDC050394
GCCGGGCGTTGGGGGGGGGCGGCCCCCCCCCCCGGGGGCCCCCCCCCCCCCCCCCGCCGGCCCCCCCCCCGGGGGCCGGCCGGGCCCCCCCCCCCCCGCCCGCACGCCTGGCCACCCACACCCGGCCGCCGGGTACCGCCCCGGCCGTAGCGGGAGTCGTACCGGGGGAGTAGGCGCGGCATCACCGCTGGTGGGACGTCCGCGTACCCGGGGCTGGACCAAGATTTCCGGCATGAGGTTCCTGCGCATCACACTCACCCTGCAGACCCTGGTCCTCCTGCTCCAGGCGGTCACCGCCGGCATGTTGCTGTCCTCTCCCGGCGGGCGGGCCGCGCACAGCGTCACGGCCATCGCGGTGGTGGTCGTCGTGCTGGTCAACCTGGTCGCCGCCCTCGCCGCGCGACGGCGCGCCGCCATCGGGCCCGCCGCCGGCATGCTGGTGCTGACCCTGGCCCAGATGGCGCTCGGCATGGCCCACATGAAGACGCTGCACGTGCCGCTCGGCGTGCTGATGTTCGGCGGCAGCCTGATCCAGACCGTCCAGATCTGGGCGGCCCGCCGTCCTGCCGCGGCGGCGGCGTGAACGTCTCACGGCGGCGGGCGCTGGGGCTGCTCGGGCTGGGGGCGGTCGCGGCGCTGGGCGTCCCGGGCTGCTCGCTGACCGGGCGCACCCCGTTGCCCAAGCTCCTCGCCAGTACGGCCCCGCTGCCCCGGCCGTTCGCCGTACCGCTGCCGCTGCCGCCGGTGGCGAAGCCGTACCGCAGCGACGGCACCACCGACTACTACGAGCTCGTCCAGCGCGCGGCCGAGGCGGACATCCTGCCCGGCCTGCGCACCCCGATCTGGGGCTACGACGGGAGGTTCCCCGGCCCCACCGTCCGGGCGCGCAGCGGCCGGCGGACCGTCGTGCGCGTGCGCAACACGCTGGGCGCGCCGACCGTCACCCACCTGCACGGCGGGCACACCCCGCCGGAGTCCGACGGCTTCCCGACCGACCTGGTCGCGCCGGGAACCCAGCGTGACTACGTCTTCCCGCTGGAACAGCGGGCGGCGACGCTCTGGTACCACGACCACCGCATGGACTACACCGGCCCGCAGGTCTGGCGCGGCCTGGCCGGGTTCTTCCTGGTGGGCGACGAGGAGGAGGCGGCGCTGCCGCTGCCCTCCGGCGAGCGGGACGTGCCGCTGATGATCTGCGACCGCGCCTTCCACACCGACGGCACCATGCCCTATCCGGCGCGCGACAACGGGCCGGGCGCCCGCGAGGCGTTCATGGGCGGCCTGCTCGGCGACGTCATCCTGGTCAACGGCGCCCCGTGGCCGGATCTCGCGGTCGACCGGGCCCGCTACCGGCTGCGGCTGCTCAACGGCTCCAACGCCCGCACCTACGAGCTCGCCCTGCCGCCCGGCGGCACGATGGTGGTGATCGCGAGCGACGGCGGTCTGCTGGCCGCCCCCCACCCCGCCGAGCGGGTACGGCTGGCGCCGGGCGAGCGGGCCGACGTGGTGGTGGACTTCGCCGCCTACCGCGTCGGCGAGCACGTCGAGCTGCGCAATCTTCTCGGCGAGGAGGGCCCGCAGTCGCGGGTGATGCGGTTCACCGTCGCCCGCGAGGCCCGCGACGACTCGGCGATCCCGCGGACGCTCTCCCGGATCGAGCGGCTCGACCCGGCCACGGCCGCGGTGACCCGCGACTTCTCCTTCACCAGCGGCAGCCTGCACGGCCACACCGGATGGATGATCAACGACAAGCCCTTCGACGTACGCCGCGTCGACGCCAGGCCCAAACTCGGCCAGGTCGAGATCTGGCGGCTGACCAGCGACGTCTCCCACCCGGTGCACCTGCACCTGGCACCCTTCCAGGTCCTGTCGGCCGGAGGCGAGCGCCCCGAGGGGCCGCCGGCCTGGAAGGACACGGTCGAGCTGCGCGAGACGCAGACCGTGGAGATCATCACCCGCTTCACCGGCTACCGCGGCCGGTACGTCATGCACTGCCACAACCTGGAACACGAGGACATGGCCATGATGAGCACGTTCGAGGTGGTGTGAGCGGAAACCGTATGGCCGTACGATTTCTCGTACTGGAGAGTCGTACCGTACGGAGATACGATCGCGGCGTGAGTTCAACATCCGTCCCCTCACGCCGCCGCAGGGTCGGCGGTGGCCGCCGGGCAGAGGTGCTCGACGTGGTCGTCGCCGTCCTGTCCGAGCGCGGTTACGAGCACACGCGTTTCACCGACGTCGCCAAGGTGGCGGGGGTGGCGGTGAGCACCTTGCAGTTCTACTTCGGCTCGCGCGACGACATGCTCGTCGAGGCGCTGTACCACTCCACGGAACGGGAGGTCGCCCGGCTGGAGCAGGCGGGCAACCAGGAGCCGACGCCGTGGAAGCGCCTGGTCGCGCTCGTGGACGGAGGGCTGGCGCCACTGCCGATCGGCACGTGGCGCATGCTGATGGAGTTCTGGCACGCGGCGGTGCACGATCCCGAACTGCGCGCCCACAGCGTGAGCCTGCAGCAGCGCTACCGGCGGCCGTTCACCGAGGCCATCCGCGACGGCGTCGGACAGGGCGAGTTCCACGTGGCCGACGACGTCGAAGACGTGGTGACGGCGCTCATCGCGCTCCTCGACGGGCTGGTCATCCCGCGTGTCCTCGACCATGACTACTTCGACGCCGGCCGGTTGCGCGTCGTTGTCCTGCGGCAGCTCCGCGCGCTTCTCGGAGTCGCCGATCCATGAGTCAGCACGGACAGGAATGAGGAGGGGTACGCGTGCTCAGTCCGGTTATTTCCGGCGCACCCGCATTGGTGGACATCGCCACCGCGAATCGCGCGGCGACATGCGACTTCTATTCCGGTCTCTTCGGCTGGACCTATTCGTCGGCGGGTGATTACGTCTACGCCGAACTCGACGGCGACGTCGTGGCCGGCGTCCGCGACGGCGAGCAGGCGGCGTGGACGCTCTACGTGCACGCCGACGCCGTGGAGACGGCGGCCAAGGGCATCGAGGAGGCAGGCGGGCAGGTCGTCTTCGGCCCGCACCAGGCTCCGGGGCGGGGGGAGGTGCTCGTCGTCGCCGACCCGGCGGGCGCGATCTTCGGCCTGTGGCGCGCCGACGGGCCCGGCGGCTTCGGCGTGGGCAGGCCGGGCACGCTGACCTGGGCGGAGCTGCGTACCATCGACGGCGGGCGCATCGACGCGTTCTACGGGCGGCTGTTCGGCTACGAGCAGCGGCAGATCGGCGACGGGCGGCACTTCGACTACACGGTCTGGTCGGCCGGCGGGCAGACCCGGCTGGGCCGCCACGCGGACAAGTCCTACGTCCTGCCGTACTGGCTCGTGTACTTCGCGGTCGATCCGGCCGTGGGCACGGACGCGACGGTGGTGCGCGTGACCGACCTCGGCGGATCGGTGATCGGCGATCCCATCGACGTCTCCACGGGGCGGATGGGTCTGGTGGCCGACGTTTCCGGGGCCGTGTTCGCGCTGATCGACGACTCGCGGCCGAGGGCTTCGTAGACATCCGGCGCGGTGGGCGGGCCGTGTCTCTCGTCCGGTGAGACGTCCCCGGGTGGCGACCGCAGCCGCCGCCCGGGGATCCGCCCATCATCGCGCTGAGTCCTGCGCGGCGGCTCGCAGGTGGGCCGGTGATTTCCAGACCCGTCCCCCGGCCGTGATCGCGCTCGGCGCCGCGCCGCACACCGGCCGGCCGGAGGCGGGTCCTCGCAACGGGTTGGTGCGAGCCTGTGCCCGCCCCGCGGATGGTGGTGGCACGGACGCCACCCACGGCTGAACTATTTGGAAACTTTCCTAAAAGAAAGCGTTGACGCACCTGGTGAGAGCGCCTACCTTCGCGCACAAGAGCGTTATCACCCCCCTTGGATGGCGAACCATGCGTAAGCGAGCGCGTCTGTCCTTAGCCGCCGTGGCGGCGTCGATGGCCCTGGTCGCGGCGACCCTCGCCGGATCCGCCGCGGCGGCCGTCGACCACGAAACCTGCCGCCCCGACGGGCTCCACCGAACGCCCGGCGTCAGCGTGCCCTACTGCTCCGCCTACGACGAGCAGGGCCGCGAGAGCATGGGCGCGAACCATCCGCGCCGTGTGATCGGCTACTTCACCGGCTGGCGCCACGGCGGGAACGGCCAGCCCGCCTACCTCGCCCAGAACATCCCCTGGTCGAAGATCACGCACATCAACTACGCCTTCGCCCACGTGGGCGCGGACAACAAGATCTCGGTGGGCGCCGACTCGGCGAGCAACCCCGCCACCGGGCTGGACCTGGCGGGCAACGATCCGGCCCTGCCGTACAAGGGACACTTCAACGCGCTCACCACGCTCAAGAGGGCCAACCCGCACGTCAAGACGCTGATCAGCGTCGGCGGGTGGGCCGAGACCGGCGGGTACCTCGACGCGAACGGCGACCGGGTGGCCTCCGGCGGCTTCTACACGATGACCGACAGCCAGGCCGCGATCGACACGTTCGCCGACTCCGCCGTCGCCTTCATCCGGAAGTACGGCTTCAACGGGGTCGACATCGACTACGAGTACCCCACCTCGATGAAGGACGCCGGCAACCCGGCCGACTGGCAGATCGCCAACGCCAGGCGCGGCCGGCTCATGCAGGGGTACGCGGCGCTGATGAAGACGCTGCGCGACCGGCTGGACAGGGCCGCCGCTGCCGACGGGAAGTACTACCAGCTCACCGCGGCCGTGCCCGCCTCCGGTTACCTGCTGCGCGGCATGGAGACCTTCCAGGTCGCCCAGTACCTGGACTTCCTCAACATCATGTCCTATGACCTGCACGGCGCCTGGAACGAGTTCGTCGGCCCGAACGCCGCGCTGTACGACGACGGCAAGGACGCCGAGCTGGCCAAGTGGGGCGTCTACACCACCTCCCAGTACGGCGGCATCGGCTACCTCAACACCGACTGGTCCTACCACTACTACCGCGGCGCCCTGCCGCCCGGCCGGATCAACATCGGCGTGCCGTACTACACCCGCGGCTGGAAGAACGTCACCGGCGGCACCGGCGGCCTGTGGGGCAAGTCGGTCGGCACCACGTGCCCGACCGGCCTGACCACCTGCGGCGACGGCGCCACCGGCATCGACAACCTGTGGCACGACAAGGAGAACGGCCGCGAGGTGGGCGCCGGGTCCAACCCGATGTGGCACGCCAAGAACCTCGAGCGCGGCATCGCCGGCTCCTACCTGGGCGCGTACGGCGTCACCGAGGGCATCACCGGCACCTACACCCGCAACTACGACGGCACGCTGGTCGCCCCGTGGCTCTGGAACAGCAACAAGAAGGTGTTCCTGTCCACCGAGGACGAGCAGTCGCTCAAGGCCAAGGCCGAGTACGTCAGGGACAAGGGCCTCGGCGGCATCATGATCTGGGAGCTGGCCGGCGACTACAAGTGGACCGGCAGCGAGTACTTCATGGGCGACACGCTGACCACGCTGGTGCACGACACGCTCAAGACGGCGGCGCCGTACACCGCGACCAGGGCGAAGACGGCGCTGCCCGCGGAGAAGATCGACGTGGGCTTCGCCGCGGAGCAGTTCCCCGTCGGGGACAGCAACTACCCGATCAGCCCCAAGCTCAAGATCACCAACAGGTCGGCGTTCACGCTGCCCGGCGGCACCGAGTTCCAGTGGGACTACGCGACCTCCTCGCCGCCGAACGCCAAGGACCAGTCCGGGTTCGGGCTGCGCGTGATCAGCAGCGAGCACACCGGGGCCAACAACATCGGCGGCCTCAAGGGTGACTACCACCGCGTCTCGGTGAAGCTGCCCACCTGGCAGACGCTCGCCCCGGGCGCCTCGGTGACCATGGACTACGTCTACTACCTGCCCGCGCCGGGCCCGAACAACTTCACCGTCACCTTCGGCGGCAAGAGCTACGGCGTGGTCCAGGACCTGGCCCGCGGCGGGGGCGTGGTGACCCCGTCGCCGACCCCCACGGTCACGCCGACCGGCGGCACCTGCGCCGATCCGGCGTGGGAGGCCGGGAAGGTGTACAACGGCGGCCAGCGCGTCTCCCACAACGGCCGTACCTATGAGGCCCGCTGGTGGACGCAGGGCAACCAGCCCGGCACCAACGACGTGTGGCGCGACCTGGGCGCCTGCGCCGGCACCCCGACCGCGACCCCGACCCCGACCACGACGGTGACCCCCACGCCGACCGCGACCCCCACGCCCACGGCCACGCCCACCCCGACGGCCACGCCCACCCCGAGCGTGACCTACACCGGCGGCACACCTGAGTGGGCGCCCGGCGTCACCTACCAGACCGGCGCCATGGTGCGTTACCAGGGCATCACCTACCGATGCAGGCAGGGGCACACCTCCCAGGTCGGCTGGGAGCCCACCAACCTCTTCGCACACTGGCAGCCCCTGTAGTCCCGCGAAGGGCCCGGCCTCGGCCGGGCCCCTTTACCTAGCTCACGCAGTCCTGCCGGGCCACGGCGATCGACAGTTGTTCGAGCTTGCCTTTGTCGGCGAAGAAGGTGTAGTACGCCTTCGGATTGCCGGGCACGGTGACGTACGGGTTCAGCCCGTGCGATGTCCTCACCTTCGGGTAGGCCCGCCTGACCTGCCGCATCGTGGAGCCGATCCCGATGCCCTCCGGCGTTCTCATGCCCTTGCCGGCGAAGATGACGGCCACGCCGCGCTTCCTGGAGATGTACAGCCCGACGCTGTTCTTGCCCGTCGGATAGGCCTTCAGGTCCCAGCCGGAGCAGCCGCCGTGCTCGCCGCTCCGCTTGAGAACGATCTTTCCGGTGGCCTTGGCCCGCTTGGCGCTCATTCCGAGCTTGACCTTGCCGGCGCCGTACGGTCCGAGGGTGGGCCCGGAGGCGAGTGCGGGGGTGCCCGAGAGCAGCAGCGCCCCGCCGGCCAGAGCCGCGACGAACATCTTCATGGCGTTCTTCCTTCCGGTCGCGTGCCGTACGCAGGGTTGGATCGCCATGGCCGGGAGAAGGTTCGGCCCGATGCCGGTCGGGTCTACGAGAGGCCTGCCGTGCGGAATCCGCAGTTGCCGCTGCTGGAGCCGGGGAAGCCGGCGGAGCGGGCGGCGACGCGGTAGCGGTGGCAGTAGGAGTCGTGGCACAGGTACGACCCGCCCCTGATCACCTTCCGCTCACCGGCGGGCGGGCCTTGCGGGTCCGCCCGCGCGGAATCGGCGTAGGAGGTCGCGGAGAACCAGTCGGCACACCACTCCCACACGTTCCCCGTCATCTCATACAGCCCGTACCCGTTGGCGGGGTAGGAGCGCACGGGGGCGGTCGCCAGCCAGCCGTCCTCACCGGTGTTGTCGTGCGGGAACGAGCCCTGCCAGATGTTGCACATCCACCGGCCGCCGGGCGTGAGGTCCTGGCCCCAGGCGAACCGCCGCTGGGGCAGGCCGCCGCGGGCGGCGTACTCCCACTGGGCCTCGGTCGGCAGGCGCCTTCCCGCCCACGCGCAGTAGGCGGCGGCGTCGTTCCAGGAGACGTGGACGACGGGGTGGCCGGGCTCGGCCCGCGACAGCGGCCCGAAGGGGTGGCGCCAGTCGGCCCCGGCGACCGTGGCCCACCAGGGAAGGTCCGGGTCGAAGCCGAGGATGTCGGCCCGGGTGGCGGCGACGGCCAGGCGGAAGACCGCGGAGTGGCCGGCCCGCTCGGCGTCCGTGCGGTAGCCGCCGGCCCGGGTGAACTCCTCGAACATGGCGACGGTGACCGCGGTGGCGTCCATCGGGAAGGGCGCCAGCCGTACCGGATGCACCGGGGTCTCCCCGTCGGCGGGATAGCCCTCGCCGAAGGCGTCGCCCATGAGGAACGTGCCGCCGGGGAGCGCCACCTCGTCGTGGTCGATCGCGACCGGCGAGGGGGCCGGGACTTCGCGCGGGTGTGTGGTCTGTCCTGCCACCGGCGCGCAACAGGGCATTGACGGCTCCATGCCCGGAGTATATGAATCAACTCACATAAGTGCATCTGCACATAGGAGACATGTTGAGGTTCGAGTACGTCCTGCTGGCGTTGCTGGCCGGCCGCCCGTTCAGCGGCTACGACCTGCGCAAGTGGCTGGAGGTGGAGGGGCAGTTCGTCCGCTCGCGCGCCCACCACAGCCAGATCTACCGGTTGCTGGCCCGGATGGTCGCCGACGGGTGGGTGGAGTTCGAGGTTGACCCGAGGGAGGGACGGCCCGACGCGAAGGTCTACCGGCTGACCCCCCACGGCGAGCAGGTGCTGCTGGAGTGGGTCCGCTCGCCCTACGAGCCGTCGAGCCGCTTCCAGGACGCGGACTTCACCGCCCGGTTCGGCTTCGCCGTGGCACTCGACCGGCAGGCGGCGCTGGAGATGCTCCGCGTCGAGCTGGCCTACCGGCACGAGCAGATCGCCCGCAGCCGTCACCGCGACCGGACCCTGCGTTTCGAGAACGCGCTGCCCGAGCTCGACCAGGCGCGCGCGCAGGAGGTCTTCGACCGCATGCACGACTACGGCGCCGCCGCCATGGACGCGTGGGTGGCGTGGCTGGAGGAGACGCGGACGTGGCTGGAGGCCCGATGAAAGCGATCATGGTGATGTTCGACAGCCTGAACCGGCACATGCTGCCGCCCTACGGCGGAGACTGGACCCACGCGCCGAACTTCGCGCGGCTGGCCGCCCGCGCGACCACGTTCGAGCACTGCTACGCCGGTTCGATGCCGTGCATGCCGGCCCGCCGCGAGATCCACACCGGCCGCTACAACTTCCTGCACCGGAGCTGGGGCCCGCTGGAGCCGTTCGACGACTCGATGCCGGAACTGCTCAAGCAGAACGGCGTCTACACGCACCTGGTCAGCGACCACCCGCACTACTGGGAGGACGGCGGAGCCACCTATCACGGCCGCTACAACACCTGGGAGTTCTTCCGCGGCCAGGAGGGCGATCCGTGGAAGGGCGGGGTGGCCGAGCCGGAGATGCCCGAGGACCTCAAGCGCGTGCGCCACACGATCTACCGCCAGGACTGGGTCAACCGCCCGTACCTGGACACCGAGGCGAAACACCCGCAGACGCTGACCTTCGACGCCGGGCTGGAGTTCGTCAGGACCAACGCCGCGCAGGACCGCTGGTTCGTCCAGATCGAGACCTTCGACCCGCACGAGCCCTTCTTCACCCACAAGCGGTACAAGGACCTCTACCCGCACGACTACGACGGCCCGCACTTCGACTGGCCCGACTACAAGCGGGTGACCGAGACGCCGCCGCAGGTCGACCACGCCCGCTACGAGTACGCGGCCCTGCTGTCGATGTGCGACCACTCCCTGGGCCGGGTGCTGGACACCATGGACGAGCTGGGCCTGTGGGAGGACACCCTGCTGATCGTCTGCACCGACCACGGGCTGCTGCTGGGGGAGAAGGGCTGGTGGGGCAAGTCGGTGCAGCCCTGGTACAACGAGCTGGTCCACCTGCCGCTGTTCGTGTGGGACCCCCGCGCGGCCGCCGCGGGCGAGCGGCGCGAGGCCCTCGTGCAGACCATCGACCTGGCGCCCACGCTGCTGGAGTACTTCGGCCTCGACCGGCCGGCCGACATGCAGGGCATCCCCCTGAACTCCGGGACCACCAGGCAGGCCGGCCTCTTCGGCATCCACGGCGGCCACGTCAACGTCACCGACGGCCGCTACGTCTACATGCGCGCGCCCGCCTCGGCCGCCAACGAGCCCCTGCACGAGCACACCCTCATGCCCACGCACATGCGCGGCCGCTTCTCGCCCGCCGAGCTGGCCGGCATCGAGCTGGCCGAGCCGTTCGCCTTCACCAAGGGGGTGCGCACGATCCGGGTGGCCGGCCGTACCTTCGTCAACGCGCACCACTTCGGCACGCTCCTGTTCGACCTGGAGACCGACCCCGGGCAGCGCGCGCCGATCATCGACGACGCGGCCGAACTGCGCATGGCCGGTCTGCTGGTCGAGCTGATGCGGGCCGGCGACGCGCCCGCCGGCCAGTTCGAGCGGCTCGGGCTCCCCGTCACCGGCGCGGTCACGGAGGAACACCTGCTGGTACGCGCCCAGCGAGACCGGGCCGAGCAGAGCGCCCATCCCCTTCCCCGGCCCGAGGACTACCCCGAGGGCAGGCTGTCGCTGCGCACGCCGGTCAAGGCGCTGATCGCCGACCCGGTCGCCGTCGAGGTCCTGCGCAGGCACGTGCCCGGCATCGTCGACTCCGAGCTGCTGCAGATGCTCGGCGCCACCCCGCTGATCGACGTCGCGGCGATGGCCGGCGGGCTGCTCCCACCCCCCAGACTCCGCGCGATCGCGGAAGAGCTCGCCGAGCTCTGAGCCGGTGACGGGGCGGCCACCCCGTCACCGGCGAACACCTTTCCTCCTCCTCGCAGAAAGAGGTGGCGTGATGTCTCAGGCTACCCAACAGGCGCCCGCCGAGATCCGCGGACGATGGCGCCAGCTGTCGCTGCTGGGCGGCGCGATGCTCGTCGACAGCACCGAAGCCAGCTTGGTCAACAGCCTCTTCCCCGTGATCCGGCAGTCCTTGGGGCTCTCGCTCGGCGCGCTCGGCATCCTCACCGCCGCCGGCAAGATCGTCGGTGTGTTCACCGGGCCGCTGTGGGTGTGGGTCGCCCGCCGCTGGTCGCGCAAGAACGTCCTCGTCGTGGCCACCGGGCTGTGGGGCGTGTGGGGCATCGCCGCCGGCTTCTCCCAGAACTTCGCCCAGCTGCTGATCTTCTACACCATCCTCGCCGCCGGGTACGCCGCCGCGCACCCGATCATCACCGAGATCATCGGCGACCTGTTCGACGGCTCCGCGCGCGGAAAGGCCGTCGGGCTGCTCTACGGCGTGATCGCGCTGGCCGGATCGGTACTCGGTCCCGTCAAGGGCCAGCTCGCCAACGTCGGCGACGGCTGGCGCTGGGGGCTGTGGGGCATCGGCGCCTTCAACGTGCTGCTCGGCGTCGGCATCTGGCTGTGGTTTCGCGACCCGGGCATCGGAGCCGCCGAGCGGCAGCTCGCCGACCTCGACCCCGAGGTGCGCGCCGCCCAGTCCAGGCTCACCTGGACCAAGGCGCTGGCGCTGCTGCGCATCCCCAGCTTCCTCATCCTGCTCGGCTCCCGGCTGCTGTCGGGCCATCTGCTCGTGGGGGCGTTCGGCGTGGTCTTCCTCGTCGACGTGTACGGCTTCAGCACCGCCGTGGCCTCCATCGTGCTGCTGCCGTTCGGCGTCGGCTACTTCCTGGGCAACGTGGCCGGCGGCTTCCTCGGCGACTGGGCCGCCCGGCGCAGCCCTCGCCACGGCCTGGTCGCCGTGCTGCAGGCGGCCCAGTTCGGCTTCGCGGCGGCCGCCTTCCTCGGCACCCAGATCGCGTTCACGTCCATCGTGCCGTTCGCGGCGTTCTTCGGGCTGATGGGCGCCACGCAGGGCGTCAACCCCGGCATCAACCGGCCGATGGTCATGGCGATCACGCCTCCCGAGCTGAGGGGCGCGGCCTTCGCCATCTACATCTCGATCTTCGAGGCGATCGGCTGGGCCGCCTTCAGCCTCGGCGCCGGCTTCCTCGGCGACGTCTTCGGGCTCAAGCAGGTCTTCCTGTGGATTCTGGTCCTGCTGATGCTGGCCAATGGGGCGTACCTCACGCTCCTGTACCGTCCGTACGCCCGCGACGTGGACCGCCTCCAGCGCGAACTGGACACGCGGCGCGCCGCGGTCCTGGGCGGCTGAGAGCGGACTGCAGCCGCCGTGCAAGCGCCGGCTGATCGACTGGCGGCCTCGGAACGGAGGAATGAGCGTTGGGATCGATCGTCTTCGGCACCTGCGCCGCGATCGCCGCGATCGTCGGCTTGGTCCTGTTCTTCAGGTTGCGGCGGAAGCCGCGCACCCGGGTCGGGGCGTACGCCAGCGCGGCCATCCTGTTCCTGGCCGCGGGGGTGCTCACCATGGGCTCCCTCTCGTTCGCGAGCCTGGAGTCGGTCGCGCTGCCGGCCTTCACGCCACAGGAGCGCGCGGCGGCGCTGCCGTGCGAAGCGACGGTGCTGGGGGCCGAGAATACGTCCGTCAAGCACAACGGCCGCTACGTCTGGTCGCTCCGGCTCCGTGTGACGCCGCGGACCGGCGACCCGTACGAGATCGAGCGCACGGCCCGGCTCACCTCGTCCATGGGCGAACGCCTGGAGCGCGGCGACGCCGTGCTTGCCTGCCTGATGTCCCCCGCCGACCGCACCAGGATCGAGATCCCGGCGCTGGCCTGACCGCGGCCGTGCGTCCTGCCTGGTTGACACCTGCCTTCCTTCGTGATGTTATAGCTTCTAACAAAGAAGATAACTACTAACGGGGGTTGCGATGAGCGCCGAGGAACTCGTCGAGGTCGTCCTGCCGGGCAAGGTCGAGCCGGAGGGGCTGCGGATCCGGCACGGGGAGGTGCCCGTCGCCGGACCCGGTCAGGTCCTGATCCGGATGGAGGCGACCGGCGTCTCCTTCGCCGAGCAGCAGATGCGCCGCGGGCGCTACTACGACCAGCCGGCGTTCCCGTTCGTGCCCGGCTACGACCTGGTCGGCACGGTCGTGGACACCGGCGCGGGCGTGGAGCCCGGGCTTGCCGGTGTCCGGGTCGCGGCGCTGGTCAAGGTCGGGGGCTGGGCCAGCCACGTGCTCGTGGACGCGGCGGACGTGGTGCCGGTGCCCGACGGCATCGGCGCCGCGCAGGCGGAGACCCTCGTCGTCAACGGCATCACCGCCTGGCAGATGCTGCACCGCAAGGCCCGCGTCCGCGCCGGGCAGACCATCCTCGTGCACGGCGCCAACGGCGGCGTCGGCTCGGTGCTCGTCCAGCTCGCCCGGGCCGCGGGCGTCCACGTCATCGGCACCGCCGCCGCCCGCCACCACGACGCCCTGCGGGCCGAGGGCGTCGTCCCCGTCGACTACCGCGCCGGCGACGTTCCCGCGCGCGTGCGCGAACTCGCCCCCGGCGGGGTGGACGCCGTCTTCGACCACATCGGCGGGCGCGGCATCGTCGACTCCTGGCGGCTGCTGGCCCCCGGCGGCACCCTCGTCTCCTACGGCAGCGCCTCGACCCGCGACGACGAGGGGTCCAAGCAGTGGCCCGTTCTCAAGCTGCTCGGCCGGGTCTGGCTGTGGAACGCCCTGCCCAACGGGCGCCGCGCGTACTTCTACAACGCCTGGGCGGGGCACGCCCTGGCCAAGGACCGGTTCCGGGCGCGGCTGCGCGCCGACCTCACCCAGGTCTTCGCCGCGCTCCAGCGTGGTGACATCACCGCCCGGATCGCCGCCCAGCTGCCCCTCGCCCGTGTCGCCGACGCTCTGCGGCTGGCCGAGTCCGGCACCGTCGCCGGCAAGATCGTGCTGACGCCGTAGCGCGGCGGGCCGTCCCCTCCGCCTCAGCGCGGGTACGGCTCACGCAACCTCGCCAGCCGCCCCTCCTCGTGGATGCGCCGGGTGGCGGCGCGTTCGGGGTAGCAGCGCATGAACATGTTCGTGAAGTGCGTCCCGTAGTGCAGCGGCGGACCGCCACACGGGTCCTCGAGCGAACGGCCGAAGCCCGGCTCGTGGAAGTACGCCATCGCGAACCGCTCGCGATCGGCCAGCGCCACCTTGTGCGGCGTGGACAGCAGGTGGCCGCCGGTCAGGAACTGCAGGATGTCGCCGGGGAACACGGTGAACACCCGCGGCACCGGCCGGACGGGGATCCACGGCGGCTCGTCCTCGTACATGCCGGCGGTGCTCTCCGCCTCCAGCCAGTTGCGCGGGCGCTTCTCCCCCTCGACCGGCGGCCGGATGTACAGGCCACCGACCTCGTCCTGCGCGGCGATCACCAGCATCCCGTAGTCGGTGTGGGCGCCGATGCCGCGCGCGGTCCGCGCGGAGCGCGGCGGGAAGCGCAGGACGCGCATGTGGTGCCAGCCGCCCGTGGTGTGCGCGGTCAGCGTGTCCGGCCCGCCCAGCCCGAGACCCAGGGCCGCCAGCCGCAGCAGCCGCTCGCCGATCGAGCCGAGCGCGGCCGTGAACGCCTCCATCCGCCGCCGGTAGTGCGGGCCGGGCCAGGGCACGGGGCCGTGGCAGGGCCAGCGCTCGCGCACCCGCGCGTCGTGCACCGGCACGTCCGGGCAGACGGTGAAGATCTCGGAGTGGTCGGTCTCGCCCGCGGTGACCTCCTCGCCCGAGGCGACGTAGCCGCTGTAGCTCAGGTCGCTGACATAGCTGGACTTCTCCGGCGGCGACAGCGAGAAGAACTCCCTGCTCGCCTCGAACGCCGCGAGCGCCGTCTCGTGCTGGGACGTGGTGGCGGCGACCTGGAAGATGCCGTCCCTGCGCCATGCCGCGATCATGGTACGGCCGAGCTCCAGGTCCGCCCGCGTCCCGGTGACGGCCTCCGGCAGGCCGAACGTGCTCAGTTCGATCATCTCGTCCCCCTCGCTGGAGCGGTGTGCGATTCGGCCACCTGTACGCGGGCCGGTCCGCCCGGAGCCGTCCCGATCCGGCCGGCTGCGCCCAGCGGTCGAACTCCCGCGCCCGGCGGCCGCCGCCCCACGCCGGACGGCTCCCCGCCGGCTCCCGGCGGCGTCCGTCAGCGGAGGCCGGGGTTCCCGAGGGTCTTCGTCCTGGGGCGCAGGGCGGTGGCGACGAGGACGGCGGCGAGCACCACCAGGGCGGCACAGATGACCAGGGCGAACCCGTAGCCGTACCGGGCGGCCAGGGTGACCAGCAGCGCCACGCCCACCGCCCCGCCCACCTGCTGCACCGAGGTGAGGACGGCCGAGCCGACCCCGGCGTCCTCCGAGGTGGTGCCCGTGACGGCGGCGGTGGTCAGCGCGGGCAGGCTCAGGCCGCAGCCGAGGCTGGTGACCAGCATTCCGGGCAGGACGCCGCTCACGTAGGCGTCACCGGGTGCCACCCCGGACAACAGCAGCAGCCCGGCCGCGCTGACCGTCAACGCGACCAGGAGCGCTCGCCGCGTCCCCAGCCGGGTCACCGCGCGGGACGACAGCCACATCCCGGCCAGGATCCCGCCCCCATAGGGCAGGTACGCCACGCCGGCCACCAGCGCGCTGTAGCCCAGCCGCGTCTGCAGGTGGACCATCAGCAGGAAGGCCATCGCGTAGAAGGCGGCCGAGAACAGCAGGGCCGAGAGGTTGGCCACGGCCCGGATGCGGACCGCCAGGAAGGCCGGCGGCACGAGCGGCTGCGCCGTACGCGACTCGACCGCCAGGAAGGCCGCCGCCAGCACCACGGCCAGCAGCAGCGGGAGCAGGACCGCCGCCGAGACCCAGCCCGCGTGCTCGGCCTGGAGCAGCCCGTAGACCAGCGCGAGCACCGCCGCGGTCCCCAGCAGGGCGCCCGGGACGTCGAGCCGGGCCCCGAGCGCGGCCCGGCTCTCGCCGACCAGGCGGGGGACGAGCAGCAGGGCCAGTGCCGCCACGGGCAGGTTGATCAGGAAGATCCAGCGCCAGGACGTCAGATCGGTCAGCACCCCCGAGATCACCAGCCCCATCGTGCCGCCCAGGGCCGCGATGGCACCCCAGACACCGACCGCCCTGGCTCGTTCACCCTCGCCGGGGAACATCAACGTGATCAGCGACAGCGCGGCCGGGCTGGCCAGCGCGGAGCCCATGCCCTGCGCGAACCTGGCCGCCACCAGCTGCCACGGCTCCTGGGCCATGCCGCAGACCAGGCTGGCCACGCCGAACGCGGCCACCCCGATGAGGAACGCCCGCCGCCTGCCCAGCAGATCGGCGGCCCGCCCGGACAGCAGAAGGAAGCCGCCGAAGGCGAGGAAGTAGGCGTTGACCACCCAGGACAGCCCGGCGGCCGTGAAGCCGAGTTCGCCGCGGATGGCGGGCAGGGCGACGTTCACCACGGTGTCGTCGAGCACAAGCATGAACTGCACGGCGCAAAGCACCGCCAGCGCGGAGGTTTTCTTCGTCACCCGACGACGCTAGGCGCGGTCCGCTTATGGCCGCAATCCGCGATGAGGCCAGGTGATATCGCGCTGAGGCCATAGGCTGGCGCCCATGAAGACCGAGGTGCCGCCCGGCGTCGGCGCGATCGTGGTCGGGCACTTCCCGCTGTCGTCGGGGGAGTGGATCCCGCCGCACACCCACACACACCACCAGATCGCCTGGACGCGGCGGGGGGTGGTCGGGGTGGCCGTGGGCGACTCCTACTGGGTGCTGCCCCCAAGCGTCGCGCTGTGGATTCCGGCCGGGGTGGAGCACCGCACCGGTGCGACCCGTGACGCGGTGCTCTGCGGCCTCTACCTGGCGCCGGAGCGCTGCGCGCTGGACTGGCCGGAGCCGACGCCGGTGGGGGTGGACGGGCTGCTGGCCCATCTGTTCACGTACCTGGGGCGCGATGACCTGGCCGACGGCCCCCGGCTGCGGGCCGAGGCGGTCGTGCTCGACCTGCTGCGGCCGCTGCCCGCCCTGCCCATCGACGTGCCACGCCCGCGTGAGGAGCGGGTACGCGCCGTGGCCGAAGCCCTGATCGCCGATCCGGCCGACGCGCGCGGCCTGGAGGCCCACGCGCGGGCCGCGGGGGTGAGCCGGCGTACGCTCACGCGGTTGTTCGTCCAGGACACCGGGATGAGCTTCGAGCGCTGGCGGACGCATCTGCGGTTGCGGGCCGCCCTCCCGCTGCTCGCGGAAGGACGGCCCGTCTCCGCGGTGGCGCGGGCGGTGGGGTATGCGACGGCAAGCGCGTTCCTCGCCGCCTTCCGCCGCACCGTGGGGACCTCGCCGGGCCGCTACCTGAACGCGGAGTCCTGAGGCCCTAGACCGAGTACTTGCAGATCAGGGACTGGCTGCCGCCCTGGGCGTAGCCGAGGTAGGTGTAGGTGGGGTTGAAGTACTGGCAGGCGGCCGAGGGGCTGCCGCTGCCGAGGTAGATCAGGTTGGGGGAGGCGTACCTGTAGCAGCCCAGGCTGCCGTTGTAGAAGCCGACGATGGAGCTGGAGTTGACCTTGGCGGCGCAGTACTCGCCGAGGGAGAGCGGGCTGTAGACGATGTCGACCGGGCCCGCGGCCTGCGCGGGGCCGGTGCTCACGGCGAGGGCGCCGAGGCAGGCCAGCGCGGCCGTGGTGAGAGCGAGCGCGCGACGGGGCATACAAAACCTCCAGGGGGCTCTGAGCTGCGTTGATCGCAGTATTAATTAGGAAACCTTCCTATGCAATGGGCTTTCTGCGGACCCTTCACGCTGTGCTGGCCGCGGTCAGGGATACGGTCGGGTGGTGAGCACGTACCAGCGCTATGTCGCGCTCGGCGACAGCATGACCGAAGGCGTCGGCGACGACGACGGCCTGGGCGGCCACCGCGGAGTCGCCGACCGCCTGGCCGAGCACCTCGCCCGCCACAACCCCGGCCTGCTCTACGCCAACCTCGCCGTACGCGGCCGGCTGGCCGCCCAGGTCCGCGACGAGCAGGTGCCGGCGGCGCTGGAGCTGCGCCCCGACCTGGTCACGGTCGTCGCGGGCATGAACGACCTCATCCGGCCCGGCTTCAGCGCGGCCGCGACCGCCGGGGTGCTGGAGGACATGTTCGCCTCCCTGACCGCCTCCGGCGCCCGCGTCGTCACCGTCACCTACCCCGACCTGGGCAAGCTCTCGCCGCTCGTCCGCCGGCTGGCCCCGCGCGTGCTCGACTTCAACGACCGGGTCCGCCGGGCCGCCGCCCGCCACGGCGTCGCCGTCCTCGACGCCCACGCCTTCGCGTTCGTCACCGACCGGCGGATGTGGAGCGACGACCGCATCCACGCCAGTCCCGAGGGCCATACTCGCTTCGCCGCCGGGTTCGCCCACGTGCTGGAGCTGCCGGGCAGCGACGACACCTGGACGCTTCCCCTGCCTCCGCTGCCCGCGCCCGCCGCGTGGCGGGTGGTCGCGACGGAGGCGCGCTGGCTGGCCGGCTTCGTCGGGCCCTGGATCGGCCGCCGGCTGCGCGGACGATCCTCCGGCGACGGCCGCACCGCCAAACGCCCCGCTCTCGCCCCGTGGCCACCACCTGACGGAGGCGCCGCCTAGGGTGGTCGGCATGCCGTACAAGATCCAGGGAACACCGTCGGCGGAGGTGTCGGCGGAGCAGGCCGAGGCGTGGCACGGGGTGATGGCCGCGTCACTGGGGCACGATCTTCCAGGTCAGCCGGTGCCCACTCGCGCCCACTTGACCGTGCCGCCCTTACGGAGCCGCCGCCTGGTCTGGATGGCGGCCGAGCCCGGCGGGCCGGTGGCCGGGGTGGCGTCGCTGCGGTTGTTCGACGCGCCGGGCATGGACCATCTGAGCGAGCTCGACCTGCACGTGCGCCCCGAACGGCGGCGCGGGGGCGCCGGGTCGCTGCTGCTGGCGGCGGCGGTGTCGGCCGCGCGGGCCGAGCGGCGGCGGACGATGATCACGGCGGTGGCCGCGGACGGTCCCGGGGACGCCTTCTGCGCGGCCCGCGGCCTGCGGCGCGTGCTGACGCTCCGGCACCTGCTGCTCGACCTGGCCCAGGCCGACTGCCGGGAGGCCGACACCGCGCGGCCCGGCTACGACCTGGCATTCTGGACCGGCACCGTCCCCGACGGGCTGGCCGGCGCCTTCGCCGAGGCCAGGAACGCCATGAACGACATGCCCGTCGGCGAGATGGATTACGGCGCCTGCCACTGGGACGCCGCCGCCGTCAGGGAGATGGCCAAGGTGATGGCCGATCGCGGCGACACCCTGCTGACCCTCGCCGCGCTGCACGGCGAGACGATGGCCGGATACACCGAGATCGTGATCAGGGCGGGGGAGAGCCGCCGCGCCGCGCAGTACGGCACCGCGGTGGTGCCGGCGCATCGCGGCCACGGCCTGGGGCTGTGGCTCAAGGCCACGATGGTACGCAGGTTACGCGCCGAGCACCCCGGCCTGACCGAGGTCGAGACCGACACCGCCGAGGACAACGTCCACATGCTGGCGGTCAACGAGCGCCTGGGCTACCGGGCCCACCGCAGCACGCACGCGTACCAGTTCGACCTGTAGGAGAAACCTTTCACATGCGAGAGCACAACCGGCCCGGCACCGGCCGATGACCGCGCAGGCGGACCTGCGCCCCTTATGGCGCCGGCGCGACTTCACGGTCTTCTGGGGCGCCCAGACGCTGTCGGTCGCCGGCGACTCCTTCGCGATCATCGCCGTCCCGCTGCTCATCCTCAACGTCACCGGCTCCGTCGCCCAGATGGGCCTGCTGACCGGCGTCTCCGGCGCCGCGGGCGTCGTCGCCGGGATCTTCGCGGGCGTGGCCGTCGACCGCTTCGACCGCCGCAAGCTGCTCATCGCCTGCGACATCGTGCGCTGCGCCCTGTACGCCACCATCCCGCTGGCCTGGCTGAGCGGCCCCAAGGTCTGGCTCCTGTACGCCGTCCTGCCGCTGGCCGCCGCCGTGGGCATGGTCTTCCAGGTGGCGTACGTCTCCTCCGTGCCCACCCTGGTCGGGGAGGACCGGGTCACCGAGGCCAACGGCAAGCTGTACGCCACGGCCGCCGCCGCAGGCGTGCTCGGCCCGATGCTGGCCGGCGTCGTGGCCGGCTGGCTCGGGCCCACGGCCGCGATCGGCATCAACGCCGTCGGCTTCGCCCTGTCCGCGGCCGGCGTGTACATGGTCAGGCTCGCCCGGCACGAAAGGCCCGCCGTACACGGGGCGCCCTGGCGGGAACTGGTGGCCGGGGCGGTGTTCCTGTGGCGGCAGCCGGTGCTGCGGGCGCTGACGGTGCTGCTGTCGTTCTTCATCTTCCTGACGCTCGGGCTCACCGACATCGTGATCTTCCGGTTGAAGCACGACCTGGGCCAGCCGGACGCCGTCATCGGCGTCGTCCTGGGCATCGGGGCGGTCGGGACGATGATCGGGGCGACGCTGGTGACCCGGCTGCGCGGGCGGCTCGGATTCGGGCCCACGTGGGCCGGCGCGCTGGCCGCCGCCGGGCTGGCGATCGGCTCCATCGGGTTCGCCGGCTCCGTGTGGGGGGTCGGCGCCGCCATGGGGCTCTACCTGGCCTGCGTGAGCGTGGCCGGGATCTGCAGCCTGTCGCTGCGCCAGCAGGTCACGCCCAGCCATCTGCTCGGCCGGGTCACCTCGGCGTTCTGGACCATCCACTACTCGCTGGGGCCCCTGGGCGCGGCGGCGCTGACCTGGGGCGCGGGCCGGTTCGGTTCGACGCCGGTGTTCGTCTTCGCCGGGGTCAGCTGCCTGGCGATCGCCGCCGCGGCGTTGCTCACTCCTGCCCGGCAGCGGCATCCGGAGCGGGCCGCAGCCGCGCCGCCAGGAACGGGGCCGTGACGGAGGCCTCGGCACCGGCCACCGAGCGCGGCGGGCCCGCGGCCACCACCCGGCCGCCCGCCGCGCCGCCGCCGGGGCCGAGATCGACGACCCAGTCGGCACGGGCGACCACGTCCATGTCGTGCTCCGCCAGCACCACCGTGTTGCCCGCCGACACCAGCCCGTCGAGCTGGGCCATCAGCCGGTCCACGTCGGCCGGATGCAGGCCGGAGGTCGGCTCGTCCAGCACGTACAGGGTGTGGTCGCGGCGTACGCGCTGCAACTCGCCCGCCAGCTTCACCCGCTGCGCCTCGCCGCCGGACAGCGTGGTGGCCGGCTGCCCGAGCCTCAGATAGCCGAGGCCCACCTCGGCCAGCGTGTCCAGGCTGCGGGCGGCGGCGGGCAGGCCGGACAGCGCCTCGCGGGCCGCGTCCACGGTGAGGTCCAGCACGTCGGCGATCGAGCGGCCGTCGACCCGCACCTCCAGCGTCTCGGCGTTGTAGCGGCGGCCGTGGCAGACCGGGCACGGCGCGCCGGCGCCCGGCAGGAACAGCATCTCGATGGAGATCTCGCCCTCGCCCTGGCAGTTCTCGCAGCGCCCGCCCCGCACGTTGAAGGAGAAGCGCCCGGCGTCGTAGCCGCGCTCGCGCGCCGCCGGGGCCGCGGCGAACATCTTGCGCACCGCGTCGAACAGGCCCGTGTACGTCGCCAGGTTCGAGCGCGGAGTGCGGCCGATCGGCTTCTGGTCGACGCGTACCAGGCGGGCCACCTGCTCCAGGCCGCTCGCCTTCACCACCGGTTCCTCGCCGGCCAGGTGCGCCTCCACCGCGGCGGTCAGCACGTGCGTCACCAGGGTCGTCTTGCCCGAGCCCGACACGCCGGTCACCGCGGTGAACGTGCCGAGCGGGAAGCTCGCGTCCACCTCGCGCAGGTTGTGCAGGGTGACGTCGCGCAGCTCCAGCCAGCCCGACGGCACCCGCGGCGTCCTGGCGGCCGGCGGACGGCCGAACAGGTAGCGGCGGGTGATCGACTCCTCCACGCCGGCCAGGCCCGGCACCTCGCCCGAGTACAGCACCCGGCCGCCGTGCTCGCCGGGGCCGGGGCCGACGTCGACGATCCAGCCGGCCTGCCGTACCACGTCGAGGTTGTGTTCCACCACGAACAGGGAGTTGCCCGCCGCGCGCAGCCGGTGCAGGGCCGTGACCAGCGCGCGCGTGTCGGCCGGGTGCAGGCCGGCGGAGGGCTCGTCGAGCACGTACAGCACGCCGAACAGGCCGGAGCGCAGCTGCGTCGCCAGCCGCAGCCGCTGTAGCTCGCCCGCCGACAGCGTGGTGGTCGCGCGGTCGGCGCTGAGGTAGCCGAGGCCCAGCTCGGCCATGGTCTCGATGCGGCCGCGCAGGTTCCCGGCCAGGGCGTGCGCGGCCCGCGCCCGCGCGCCGTCCAGGCCGGGGTCGGCGGCGAGGGCCTCGGCGAGGTCGGTGAGCGGCAGCGCGGCCAGCTGCGTGATGTCCTTGCCGCAGAACCGTACGGCCAGCGCCTCCGGCCGCAGGCGCCGCCCCGCGCAGACCGGGCACGGTGAGGACACCAGGTGCCGCTCCGCCTTGGCCCGCAGTGCGGCGCTCTTGGTCGTGGCGTAGGTGTGCAGCACGTAGCGCTTGGCGCTGGCGAAGGTGCCCTGGTAGGGGCGGGTGATCCGGGAGGCGTCGCGGACCGGGTGAATGGTGACGACCGGCTGCTCGTCGGTCATGAGGATCCACTCGCGCTGTTCCGCGGGCAGCTCCCGCCACGGGCGATCCACGTCGAAGCCCAGCTCGGCGAGGATGTCGCGGTAGTTCTTGCCCTGCCAGGCGCCCGGCCAGGCGGCGATCGCCCCCTCGCGCACGCTCAGCGACGGGTCGGGCACCAGGCTCTCCTCCGTGACCTCCTGCACGGTGCCGAGCCCGTGGCAGTGGGGGCAGGCGCCGGCCGGGGTGTTGGGGGAGAAGGCGTCGGAGTCGAGTGGAGCGGCGCCCGGCGGGTAGTCGCCCGCGCGGGAGAACAGCATGCGCAGCACGTTCGACAGGTGGGTGACGGTGCCGACCGAGGAGCGGGTGCTGCCGCCGCCGCGCGCCTGCTGGAGCGCGACCGCGGGCGGCAGGCCGGTGATGTCGCCCACCTGGGGCGCGCCGGCCTGCTCGATGAGGCGGCGCGCGTAGGGGGAGACGGACTCCAGGTAGCGGCGCTGCGCCTCGGCGTAGACGGTGCCGAAGGCCAGCGACGACTTGCCCGAGCCGGAGACGCCGGTGAACACCACGATCTCGTCGCGAGGCGCGTCGAGGTCGACGTGGCGCAGGTTGTGCTCGCGGGCGTCCCTGACCCGGATCATGGAGTCCATGGCGTCCAGGTTATGCGTGCGGGTTATGCGTGCGGCCCCACGGTGACCTGGCCGAGCGTCAGCTCGGGCGTGCCCTCCATGATCTCGCCCAGCCGGGTGACCTGCTCGTCGAGCTCGTGGCGGTGGGCGGGGGAGAGAGGTTCGAGCGTCTCCACGGTGAGCACGATCCTCTTGCCCGAGCGCTTCTGGTGCCACACCCCGCCGACCACCCCGTCGAGCAGGACCAGCGGGTAGTTGCCCGCCTGCCCCCTGCTCAGCGCCCGCTCGAACGCGCGGCCGGGGAAAAGCAGCTCACGCGGCTGCCCGGCGATCGTGTACGCGTCGAAGTACGGCAGCAGCCGCACCCCCTGCGCCGGAGCGGCCGGGGCCGAGGTGTCACCGGCCAGCACCCACGCCCTGCCTCCTTCGTAGGCCACCTCCTCCAGCTCCAGCTCGCCGAACGCCTGGCTCGCCCAGCCGACCGGCGTGCCCAGCCAGCGGGCGAACTGCTGCGGCGTGGCCGGGCCGTACGCGTGCAGGTACGCCGCGGCCAGCGCTCCGCGGCCGGGTGCGGGCTCGAAGGCGGGCGGGGCGGTGAAGGTGACCTTCCTGCCCCGGTTCGGGCCGAAGCACAACGCGCCGCGGTGGGCGGCGTGGGCCACCGCCTGCCGCCAGCGCGGCCACATGTCCTGAAAGGCCGGCATGACCTTGTCACCGGCCCACGGGCCCGTCTCCGCCACGACCGCCTCGCTGAGCTCGTCCATCGTCAGCACGGCGCCGGTCAGCACGCGGCGCAGCGCCTCGATGACCTCCTCGGTCTGGCCGGGCGTCAGCCGTACCCCCTCGGGCATGACGTTGTGCGCGGCCGGGATCGTGGACAGCGCGCCCACCCACATGGGCAGGTCGCGGGTGGCGAGCAGATGCACGGTGCCGCGCGGCCCGTAGGTCTTGACCAGACCGCCGTCCTGCCACAGGGCCTTCTGCACGTCGGTCCTGGTCGCCCCGTCCAGGCGCAGGGCCAGCGAGTGCTCGCCCGCCGACAGCACCTGGGCGTGGACGCCGGCCATCGCCGAGGCGAGGTCGGCCGGGGAGGCGTCCTTGACCGGGTCGGCCAGTCCCTGACGCAACAGCCGCCGCGCACTGACCTCTGGCCACGAAAGTTCCTTCATGAAACCCCACGTTAGAGCTTATTGCGGCATGGTTCGTGCCGCATTGATCAGGTCTTCTCTCGTCTGGTCCGTGGCCCGCGCCGCCCTGTAGCGCTCCTCGCCCAGCTCCGCCAGCAGCCGTCCGGTGAGGCGGTCGTAGTCGTGCTGCTCGGCCGTGCTCACCGGGGTGCCCTCGCGCCGCCTGTCGTAGATCGCCACCAGGCCCGCCGCCTGCCCGGGGCACCCGCAGGCGGTCAGCGCGGTGGCCAGGGCAAGCTGCCCGAGGGGAAAGCCGAGCTCGTCGCGCAGGGCCTCGGAGGCGTCGAGCGCGGCCAGGCTCAGCCGCAGCGCCCGCCGGGCGTCACCGAGTTCCTCGGCCACGAACGCCTGCTCGGCCAGCACGAGCGGCAGGTACGGCGGCGGCTCGGCGACCTCGTCCGCGGGAGAGGCCGGCGCCCGGATCTCAGCCAGCAGCGCGTCGGCCCGCTCCAGCTCGCCGCGCCGGCGGGCGGCGAAGGCCAGCGACATGGCGGCCAGCACCTGCGAGGGGTGGTGGCCCTGCAGCTTCGCCAGCTCCAAGGCCCGCTCGCTCATCGCGACGGCCTCGTCGTGGTCGCCGCGCTGATGGGCCAGCCAGCCGACCCAGCCCATTCGCCCGGCGACCTCGACCCACAGCTCCAGTTCCTCGGCCATGCGCAGCCCCTCGCGCTGCAGCCGTTCCGCCTCGCGCGCCTCGCCGCGCATCTCGGCCGCGCCGCCGAGCCAGCCGTTCGCCTCCATCAGCCCCCAGCGGTCACCCAGCCGGGTGAAGGCCGCCCGGCTGATCCCGGCGTCGCGCTCGATTCCGGCGACGTCGCCGCGCACATGCGCGAGCTTGGCCCGCAGAGCGTGCACGGCCGCCGCGCCCCACTCGTCGCCGTGGGCCTCGAAGACCGGCAGCGCCGCCGCGGCCAGTTCCTCCGCCGCGGCCATGTCGCCCAGGTCGACCGAGGTGTGGGCCAGGAACCACTGCGCCCGCGCCTTCTCCGGCGCGTCCGCGCCGAAGGCGTCGAGCGCCGCCGCCCGCAGCGCCGCCCGCGCGGCCGCCTCGCCCGTGGCCTCCGGTTGATGCAAGAACTCCAGGCCCGTCTTCCAGGCCTGCGCGACGGCCCGCCGCAGAGGCGCGCCGCCGGGCAGGGACAGGGCCGCCGTCAGCGAGCGCACGCCCTCCGACAGCCGGCCCCGCAGGAACCAGTACCAGCCGAGCGCCCCGGTCAGCGCGAGCGCGTCATCGGCCGCGCCGCTCCTGACCGCGTGGCCGAGCGCCGCGCGCAGATTGGCGGCGTCGGCGTCCAGCCGCCGCAGCCACCGCCGCTGCTCGCCCCCGCGCAGGTACTGCTCCGCCCGCACCGCCAGCCCGGTGTAGTAGCGGTGATGCCCGGCCTGCAGCTCCTCCAGCTCGCCCGCCTCCCGCAGCCGACCCACGCAGTAGGCGGCCACCGACTCCAGCAGCCGGTAGCGCCCCTCGTGCACGCTCACCAGCGACCGGTCGATGAGCCGGGCCAGCAGGTCGAGAACGTCGAGCCCGCCCGCGCCGCCCACCTCCTCGGCCGCCTCCATCGAACAGCCGTCCGCGTGTACGGCCAGCCGCCGCAGCACCGCCCGCTCCTCCTCGCCGAGCAGCTCCCAGCTCCAGTCGATCATCGCCATGAGCGTCTGCTGCCGAGGCGGCGCGCCCCGGTGCCCGGTGGCCAGCAGCCGGAACCGGTCGTCCAGCCGCTCCACGACCCCGCCCACCCCGAGGGCCCGCACCCGGGTGGCGGCCAGCTCCAGGGCCAGCGGGATCCCGTCGAGCCGCCGGCACAGCACCGCGACCGCCGCGGCGTCCTCGTCGCCGAGGGAGAAGCGCCGGTCGGCGGCGGCGGCCCGTTCCACGAACAGGCGGACCGCGGCGGCCTGCCGTACGCGCTGCGCCGCCTCGCCGGGGCCCGGCACGCGCAGCGGCGGCACGCTCCACACCAGCTCACCGGCCAGCCCGAGCGGCTCCTGGCTGGTGGCGAGCAGCCGCAGGCCCGGTGCGCAGGACAGCAGCCGCCCCGCCAGCTCGGCGATCGGGTCGATCACGTGCTCACAGTTGTCCAGCACCAGGACGGCCTCGCGCGAGCGCAGCGTCTCGGCCAGGCGTTCCACGGGGTCGCCGGCTCCCTTCAGGCTCAGCACGTCACCGATCGCCTCGGCCAGCCTGGCGACCGCGTCGGCGTCGCCCGGCCGGTCCACGGCCGCCAGCTCCACCAGCCACACCCCGTCGGGCGCCGACATCTGCCCCGCCACCTCGACGGCCAGCCGCGTCTTGCCGACGCCACCGGGGCCGGTGAGCGTGACCAGCCGCTCCTCCCCGGCCCTGGCCAGGATCTCCGCGACCGCCTCCTCGCGGCCGATGAGCACGCCCAGAGGGGCCGGGACGTTGCCCTTCGGCCGGGCGGGGCCCGCCGTCGCGCTCGCCGCCGGGGCGGCCAGCGCGGGATCCTGCACCAGTACGGCCCGCTGCAGCGCGGCCAGCTCCGGGCCCGGATCCAGGCCCAGCTCCTCGGCCAGCACCTCGCGGTGCCGCTCGTAGCTGGCCAGCGCCTCGCTCTGGCGGCCGGAGCGGTACAGGGCGCGCATGTGGGCCGCGCGCAGCCGTTCGCGCAGCGGGTGCTCGGTCAGCAGGTCGCCCAGTTCGGCGGCGAGCGCCGCGTGCTCGCCGAGCGCGAGCCGTACCTCGGCCTGGTCCTCGCGGGCGGTCAGCCGCAGTTCGTGCAGGCGCGCGGCGGCGGCGCGGGTGAAGTCGTGGTCGGCGAAGTCGGCGAAGGCCGGACCCCGCCACAACGCCAGCGCCTCGGCCAGGTGCTTGGCGCGTGCGCTCGGCTCCTCGGCGGCGGCCGCCTCGGCCAGCAGCGACTCGAAGGACGCCACGTCGCTCTCGCCCCTGAGCACGTAACCCGCGGGGGTGTTCGCGACGAGGTCGCGCCCGCCGGGCTCGGCGTCCTCCAGGATCCTCCGCAATTGGGACACCTTCACGGAGAGCGCGGCCGACGGGTTGCCGGGCAGCTCGTCGTCGCTCCACAGGTCGTCCACGAGCCGGTCGGCCGGGACCGGCCGACCCGCGTGCACGAGAAGGTCGCTGAGCAGGCCTCTCACCTTGAGTCCCGGCACGCTGACGGGCCGGCCGCCGGAGGTCCATACGGTCAGGGGTCCCAAAATGCCGAAACGCATAAGGGCCACCGTAAGTGGACGAGAAAGATTCCGTAAACGCCAGGGCGCACAGTAAGGCCATGACGCAGCAGACGTTCACCACCGACCTCGGTTTCACCGCCTACCTGCCCGGCCAGAGCGGCTACGACGAGCAGCGCAGCCAGCCGTTCAGGCCGGACATGGACGCCCGGCCCGCCCTCGTGGCCCGTGCTTTCACCGCGCACGACGTCCGCATGGCGGTGCTGGCGGCCGGCGGGCGCGGGCTCCCGCTGGCGGTCCAGGCGACCGGCCACGGCACCCACGTCGCCTCCGACGGCGGACTGCTGCTGAAGACCACCGACATGAACACCGTCACCGTCGACCCGCACCGCCGCACCGCCACCGCCGGGCCCGGCGCCGTGTGGGCCGACGTGCTCGCCGCCGCCTCGCCGTACGGGCTGGCGCCGCTGTCCGGCTCGTCCCCGACGGTCGGCGTCACCGGCTACACGCTGGGCGGCGGCCTCGGCTGGCTGGCCCGCAGGTACGGCTTCGCCGCCGACAGCGTGCTGAGCGCCCAGGTCGTCACCGCCGACGGCCGGATCGTCACCGCCGACGCCGAGCACAACCCCGAGCTGTTCTGGGCCCTGCGCGGCGGCGGCGGCAACTTCGGCGTGGTGACCTCGCTGGAGTTCCGGCTGTACCCGGTCTCCGAGGTCTGCGCTGGCACCGTCACCTTCGCCGTCACCGACGCCGCCGCCCAGCTGGCCGCCTACCGCGACTGGGCCGCCGCCGCGCCGCCGGAGCTGAGCACCGCGGCCGTCCTGACCAGGGAACGCACCCTCGTGATCAAGGCCATGGGCCCGGACCGGGAAGCGGTCGAGCCGCTGCTGCGCCGCATGGGCACGGTCATCCGGGACGACCTGCGGGTCATCCCCTTCGCCTCGGCGGCCATGGGCGGCAACCCCGCGGTCACGCTGGAGCTGTACAAGAGCCTGCCGGACGAGGTCCTGGAGACCGCCGCAGGCGTGGACGGCGCCGCCGTGGAGGTGCGCCACTGGGGCGGGGCGATCGCCACCCCGGGGCCCGGCGCCGGGCCGGCAAGCCACCGCGACACCGAGTTCTCCGTGATCGTCACCAAGCCGGTGGCGCTGCCGTACGCCGCCGGAAGGTCCTTCCTCAACTTCGCGAACGACCCGGCGCGCACCGCGAACGCCTACACCGCGGCGAACCTGGGCCGGCTGCGCGAGGTCAAGCGCGCCTGGGACCCGGGCAACATGTTCCGCCTCAACCTCAACATCCAGCCGTGATCCGGCTCGCCGTCATCGTCGCCAGCACCCGGCACGGCCGCTTCGGCCCGACCGTCGCCGCCTGGCTGACCGCCAAGGCCAGGCGCCGCGCCGACCTGGAGATCGACCTCGTCGACCTGGCCGAGACCCGCCTGCCGCAGGACCTCACCGACCCCGACGAGCCCCTGCCGCCGCGGGTCGCCGCCCTGGCCCCGCGCCTGGCCGCCGCCGACGCCTTCGCCGTCGTCACCCCCGAGTACAACCGGAGCTTCCCCGCGCCGCTGAAGACCGCGATCGACTGGTACTACGAGGAGTGGCGCGCCAAGCCCGTCGCCTTCGTCGGCTACGGCCGCGAGTCCGGCGGCCACCACGCGATCAGCCAGCTCCGCCAGGTCTTCACCGAACTCGACGCGGTGGGCATCCGCGAAGCGGTCACCCTGCCCTGCTACTGGGAGCTCTTCGCCGCCGACGGCACCTGGCCCAAGGCCACCGCCACCTGCAACGCCGAGCTGAACCACATGCTGGAGCGGCTCAGCTGGTGGGCGCACACCCTGCGCGAGGCGCGTCTCGTCACGGCACAGCCATGATCTTTGAGTATTCTCCCTGGTGGATGTAGAAACCCGCGGCTTCGCTCCGACTCAGGGGTGACACGAGAGGAGCACGTGCATGAAATACATGCTGCTGATCTACAACAACGCCGAGTCGCGCAAGGCCATCGACGCGGACATGGACACCGTCATGGCCAAGGTCAACGAGATCATGAGCGAGCTGCAGGAATCCGGCGAGTTCGTCGGCGGCATGGCGCTGTCCGAGGGCTCGCGCACGGTCAAGGTGAGGGACGGCGTGCCGGTCGTCACCGACGGCCCGTTCCTGGAGGCCAAGGAGCTCATGGCCGGATACATCACCGTCGACGTGGACAGCATGGAGCGCGCGACGGAGATCGCCGCCCGCTGGCCGGACGCCGCGCTGTGCGCCATGGAGATCCGCCCGGTCATCGGCGAGGTCGAGTAGGTGAAGCCCGTCGAGGACCTGCTGCGCGAGCTCGCGCCTCAGGTCCTCGGCGTGCTCGTGCGCCGCTACGAGCAGTTCGACGCGTGCGAGGACGCCGTCCAGGAGGCGCTGCTGGACGCCGCGGTGCAGTGGCCCGAGCGTGGCCTGCCCGACAACCCGCGCGCCTGGCTCGTCACCGTCGCCTCGCGCCGCCTCATCGACCAGATACGCAGCGACGCGTCCCGGCGCCGCAGGGAGGAGACGGTCTCCGCCTGGGCCGGCTCCGAGCCGGACGAACCGGTCCCCGACCGGGACGACACGCTCACGCTGCTGTTCCTGTGCTGCCACCCGGCGCTGTCGGCCCCCTCGCAGCTCGCGCTCACGCTGCGCGCCGTCGGCGGCCTCACCACCGCCGAGATCGCCCGCGCCTTCCTGGTGCCCGAGGCCACGATGGCCCAGCGCATCAGCCGCGCCAAGCAGAGCATCAGGACGGCCGGGGCGCAGTTCACGCTGCCGCCGGAAGACGAGCGGGCCGAACGGCTCCGCGTCGTCCTGCACGTGCTCTACCTGATCTTCAACGAGGGCTACACCGCCAGCTCCGGCCCCGACCTGCACCGCACCGACCTGACCGCCGAGGCCGTCCGGCTGACCCGCGCGGTGCGCCGGCTGCTGCCCGCCGACGGGGAGGTCGCCGGGCTGCTGGCCCTCATGCTGCTCACCGACGCCAGGCGGACCGCCCGCGCCGACGCCGGCGGCCGCCTGATCCCGCTGGCCGAGCAGGACCGCTCGCTGTGGGACCGGGCGATGATCGCCGAAGGCGTCGACCTGGTCAGCACCGCGCTGGCCGGGACCGCACTCGGGCCCTACCAGCTGCAGGCCGCGATCGCCGCCGTCCACGACGAGGCGCCCAAGGCCGGGGACACCGACTGGCCCCAGATCCTCGCCCTGTACGAACTGCTCGCCGGGGTGTCGGACAACCCCGTCGTGCGGCTCAACCACGCGATCGCCGTCGCCATGGTCCACGGGCCGCGGGCCGGCCTGGAGCTCGTGGACGCGCTGGCCAGGCCGCTGGCCGCGAACCACCGGCTGTACGCGGTGCGGGCGCACCTGCTGGAGCTGGCGGGGGAGGAGGCGGCGGCCCACGACGCCTATCGCGAGGCGGCCCGCCGTACCACCAGCCTGCCCGAGCAGCGCTACCTCACGGAGCGGGCCGAACGGACGCGAGGGCCCGGTTGACCGCGGACAGCACGGCCCGCGCGGAGGTGTCCCGGCTCGCGCCCCACCAGGCGGCGCCGTTCACCCGGCACTCTGCGTAGGCGGCGGCGGGATCGTCCTGGGTGGTGAGTTCCAGGGTCTCGACCTTGATTCCGGCCGCTGCCAGCTCGCGGAGGAGGCCGTCCACGTTGTCGCCGGGCGAGCCGGTGCGGCCCGGCGTGAGGTAGGTGGCCGTGAACAGCTCCCACAGATCATCCGGCGTGGCCTCGCGGCCGCTGGCGTCGGTGGCCCGCTGCACCACCTGCGAGAAGTCGGCGCGCAGCCGGGCGGGCAGGTCGAGGCCGTGGCCGGTTTTGAGCAGGTGCGCGATGCCGCCCTTGCCGGACTGGCTGTTGACCCGGATCACCGCCTCGTACGTGCGGCCGACGTCGGCCGGGTCGATCGGCAGGTAGGGCACCTCCCAGTGCCCGCCCGTGTGGCGTGCCAGGCCCTTGCTGATGGCGTCCTGGTGGGTGCCGGAGAAGGCGGTGTAGACGAGCTCGCCGCCGTAGGGGTGGCGGGGGTGGACCGGGATGCGGTTGCAGTGCTCCACGACCTCGCGGATCCGGTCGATGCCGGAAAAGTCGATCATCGGGTCCACGCCCTGGGCGTACAGGTTGAGCGCGAGCGTGACCAGGTCCACGTTCCCGGTACGCTCGCCGTTGCCGAACAGGCACCCCTCCACCCGCTGGGCCCCGGCGAGCACCGCCAGCTCCGCGCAGGCCACGCCGGTGCCGCGGTCGTTGTGCGGGTGCACCGACAGGATCACCGAGTCGCGCCTGGACAGGTTGCGGTGCATGTACTCGATCTGGTCGGCGTACACGTTGGGGGTGGCCGCCTCGACCGTCGCCGGCAGGTTGTGGATCACCGGCCGGTCGGGCGAGGCGTCCCACAGTTCGGTCAGGCCGTCGCAGATCTCCAGCACGAAATCGGGCTCGGTCAGGTTGAACACCTCGGGCGAGAACTGGAACCGGGTCGTGCCGCCCGCCAGCCGCGCCATCAGAGCCGCCGCCCGCCGGATCATCGCGTGCACCTCGTCGCGCCCGCGCCCGAGCACCACGTCCCGCCAGACCGGCGCGGTGGCGGTGTACAAATGCACGACCGTGCGCGGCAGCCCCTCGATCGAGGCGAACGTCCGCTCGATCAGGTCCCGCCTGGCCGGGGTGAAGACCACGACCGTCACGTCGTCGGGAACGTTCCCGTCCTCGGCCAGATGCCGCACGAAGTCGAAGTCCGTCTGGCTGGCCGACGGGTAGCCGACCTCGATCTCCTTGTAGCCCATGCCGGTCAGCAGGTCGAACATGCGGCGCTTGCGCGGGGTGTCCATGGGCTCGGCCAGCGCCTGGTTGCCGTCGCGCAGGTCCACGGGGACCCACAGCGGCGCGGTCCCGATCCGGTTCGCGGGCCAGCGGCGCTCGGTCAGCGGCACCTCGACCCGCTCCTGAATAGGCCGATATTTCCGGTACGGCATGCCGCTCGGGCGTTGCGGATTCACAGCGTTTCGTCCTCTGTCGTCGTTCTGCCAGGGAGAGACCGGCAGCACGGCACCCCGCGGCGGGGTGCCGGTCTGGATCAAGCCCCGCCGCGGCAGCCGAGAAGAAGCCCGGTGTACGACATGCCGGGTATAGTTACACAAAACCAACTCCTCAGACAACCTGAGAGGTGAACGATGCCGCTCGGCGCCCTCCGCCCGAGCCCCCTCGTGGAGCAGGCCGCCCAGGCGCTGCGCGAGGAGATCGCCGCGGGCCGCTGGCCCGTGGGCACCAAGCTCCCGGGGGAGACCACGCTCGCCACCCGGCTCGGCGTGGGCCGCTCGACCGTGCGCGAAGCGCTCCGCGCGCTGGCCGGAGCCGGGCTGGTGCAACCCCGGCAGGGGTCGGGGGTGTTCGTCCTGGCGACAGAGGCACAGGAGGACTGGCCGGCCCGGCTGCGGCGGGCGGCCATCGGAGACATCTACGAGGTGCGCATGCTCGTCGAAGTACAGGCGGCACGGCTCGCGGCCACCCGCCGCACCGACGCCGACATCACCGCTCTGAGAGCGGCCCTGGCCGCCCGCCGGGAGGTCGCCGCGGCCGGGGCGGAACTGGACGCGGGGTTCATCGACGCCGACATCGCGCTGCACGCGGCCGTGGTCTCCGCCGCGCACAACCCGGTGCTGACCGACCTGTTCGCCGAGTTCGTTCCCGCGCTGCGCGAGGGCCTGATCGACCTGCTCGGCCTGCTGGACGTCCGCGCCCACGAGCGCGGCCACGGTGACGAGGCCCACGCCGCCCTGGTCGAGGCGGTCGCGGCCGGGGACGCCGGCGCCGCGGGCGCCATCCTGGAGCGGGAACTCCGCGAGACCCTGGCGCACCTGCGATGATGCCGCTCCCGCCGCGCGAGGTGGCACCCGGTGCCGTCCACGTGCCCGGCTGGCTGGGGCTGGACGAGCAGCGGGCGCTGCTGCGCGCCTGCCGCGAGTGGGCGCGGGGCCCCGTCCCCATCCGGCACACGGTGCTGCCCAGGGGCGGCGTCATGTCGGTGCGGACCGTGTGCGTGGGATGGCACTGGCAGCCGTACCGGTACACGCGCACCGCCGACGACGTGAACGGCCGCCGGGTGGCCGAGTTCCCCGGCTGGATGGTGGAACTGGGCCGCCGCGCCCTCACCGGCGCCGGTCTGACCGAACTCGCCGCCGGGTACACCCCCGACACCGCGCTGATCAACTTCTATGACGACCAGGCCAGGATGGGCATGCACCAGGACAAGGACGAACGCTCCGACGCCCCCGTGGTCTCGCTGAGCATCGGCGACGCGTGCCTGTTCCGGTTCGGGAACACCGAGACGCGCGGCCGGCCGTACACGGACGTCAGACTGGAGTCCGGCGACCTGTTCGTCTTCGGCGGGCCCTCGCGCTTCGCCTACCACGGCGTGCCCAGGGTCTACCCGGGCACCGCCGATCCCGCCGTCGGCCTGCGGGGGCGGCTCAACGTCACCATGCGCGTCACCGGGCTGTGACGCCGTCCAGCAGCGTGCCGAGGCTGGTGGCGAACGTGCGGCGCGCCACCTGCTCCAGGTAGGGCACGTCCCCGTCCTCGGTGGGTACGGCGTCGCCCCGCTCCAGCCACGACACCGACGGGAAACGGCCGGCGAAGTCGGGCGCGACCTCCAGCAGCAGCGCGGAGCGCGCCCGCCACCACTCCTCGTCCGACACCCCCGTGGCCGAGGGCGCCTGCCGGGTCTCGGCGACGGTCCTGGCCGCCCCGCGCACCACGTCCATGAGCGCGGCCACCACCCCCCGCAGCCGCTCCGGCGGCAGCCCGGTCCCGCGCAGGATCCCGGTCACGGTGTCGATCATCGCGAACTCGTTCGGCCCCAGCACCGGCCGCGCCTGCGACACCTGCAGCACCCACGGATGCCGGACGAAGAACTCCCGCAGATCATGCGCCCAGGCGACGGCGGCGCTCCGCCACCCCTCCTGCACCGGGTAGGAGGTGGGCAACTCGCCCAGCGCCCGGTCGTACATGAGGTCGACCAGCTCGGTCTTGCCCGGCACATAGGTGTAGAGCGCCATCGCGGTCCGCCCCAGCCGCTCGCCGACCGCCCGCATCGACAGCGCCGCCATGCCCTCGGCGTCCGCGACCTCGATCCCGGCCGCGACGATCACCCCGACACTCAGCCCCGGCTTGGGTCCCGGCCGCGCCTCCTTGCGCTCCTCGGTTCCCCACAACAGCGCCATGGTACGGCGGGCATCGCCCTGACCCGCGTAAACGGTCACCCGGACTCCCTCACCCCAAGATCTCTTTACACCCTAAGGATAACGGTCGCCCGGCAGAGGCCCCGGCGCAGGCGGAGTTCCTCGCCGACGCGCCGGACGAGGCGCCCGCGGCGGCGGGAACTCGTCCGGCGCCGCTTCATCGGCGTGGGGAGCCTGCTACGTCCTGTAGCGGTAGAGGATCCTGCCGCGGTTGAGGTCGTACGGGCTGAGTTCTACGAGCACCCGGTCGAACGGCAAGATCTTGATGTAGTTCTTCCGGATCTTCCCGCTGATGTGTGCCAGTACCTTGTGCCCGTTCTCGAGTTCCACTCTGAAGGTGGCGTTGCGCAGGCATTCGACGACGGTGCCTTCGACTTCGATGCCACCTGCTGTTCGTGCCAAGATCTCATCCTTGTCCGGTCGCGATGACGGTGTCAGCGCAGAACCAGTTCGAGGTTGCTGTTCACGCGCCGGGCGCCGATGCCCTCGATCAGCGCGACGGCCGCCGTGTTGGACTCGTTCACATCGGCTGACGCCGTTTCGATCCCGCATCGGTGCAGCGAACCCAGTACGTGCGCGAGCAGCGCACGGGCGATGCCACGCCGCTGCTGGCCCGCCCGGGTCGCGATCAGCCCGATCCGCCTGCACTGGGGCCGCCGGGCCACCGTCGTCACCCGGACCATCCCCACGTACGCTCCTGCCCGTACCGCCACCGCGTATTCCGACGGGTTCATCGCGGCGACGCCGTCCGGGCGGGGCGGCACCTCGGCGGGCATCTCCCGCCAGCCGATGGACGCCTCGACCTCGTCGCGAATCACGCGGTCCAGCGCGCGCAGCGGACCCTCCTGTGCCCGGCCGACGGGCACGATCGTCACGTCGGACGGCGGTGGCGCCGTGCCGAGTCCCGTGACGCGCGGATCGGTGGGCACGAGACACTCCCACTCGCGGCGCCGGATCGTGAAGCCGGATCGCTCCCACCCGGACGTCAGGTCGAGATCAGGTTCGTCGACCACCGTGAACAGCGGCCTCGGCAGGTCCGCCAGCATGGTGCCGGCGAGCCGGTCGAAGGCGGTGTCGTGCCACGCGTCGATGCTGAGGAACATCCGCCCGTCGGGTCTGCGCGAGGTGTGGCCGCGGCCGACCGTCAGGTCGTCCTCCACGGCATGCCACTGCGTCGCCGCGACGCGATTGACGGATACGGCATGCGTGCTCATGCCTGAGGTGGAGCTCATTGGTGTCGCCTTTCGGGATCGCCCAGCCGAGGCGCTCCCGGCGACACCTACGTCAGCCGCTCGACCGTGACAACGAGAGGGAGCACCCACATCGATGCAGCGTTCATGGGTCTCACCTCCTCGGGTCCTTCACGGTTCGCGGCACGCTAACAGCGTCAACGTCGTAGTGTCCAGCCCTTTTCCGCCGACCTGCCCGCCGGCGCACCCTTCAGGAGTGGGTGGCGCGGATCTCGGTCACGGTGAAGCCGTCGACGACGTGGCGGTTCTGCAGCAGGAACCCGATCACGCCCGCCACCGCCTGCGCGGCCAGGGCCGCCCGGACCCGCCCGTTCAGGAGGTAGACGAGCGGCGTGGACGGCTGGGCGATCCCGAAGCCGCGGCCGTGGCGGTGGACGTCCTGGAGGGTTTTGATGGGAATCGGGCGCTCGGTGGTGAACCATGCCGCGACCTCCCACAGGTGCAGGGCCGGATCGTCCTCGGCCGAGTCCTCGTAGCAGGTGACGCAGCCGCGCCCGGCGTGCCGGCCGTGCGGGCAGGTCCATCGGGCGGCCTCGGCCCGGCTCTGCTCGCGCCCGCCCAGAGTCGCCGCCTCGACGACGCGCCGGCGCCGCGGCGGCCGGTCCGGCAGGGACGAGGAGTCGCTGATGGTGATCGAATCCTTCCCGCCTACGGTCCTCCAGCCTAACCCGCACGGTCAGGGCTGTTCTCCCGCGCAGACGGCGAAGCCGTAGGAGAGGGCGAAGGAGCGCATCGAGGACTCCACGGGATCGGGCCGCAGCGACGCCTCGACCAGGCGCCGGACCGTTTCCGCGTCCCCGGCGGCCAGCGCCGCGCGCGCCCGCGCGGCGTGGCCGCCGAGCCGCCCGGCCAGCCGCCTGCCCGGCTCGACGAACCGGGCACGCAGCATCGCGGCGTCCGCCTCCGGCGGCCGGATCGCCGCGATGCGCTCCACCGTGGCCAGCATGACCCGCGCCGCGCGTTCCAGTTCCTCGACGTCCTCCTGCTCCGTGCTCACCGGATACCGCTCCGGGTCGGTCTGCCGCCCGGCCGCCAGGCAGGCGGCCTCGGCCGAGGCCACGTAGCGTCGCTTGGCGGCCAGGGTGTCCTGCGAGGACGGCAGCAGCGCCGCGGCCACGAGGATGACGACGCCGAAGACGGCACGCGCGTCCATGCGCTCCTCCACGAGAGTGGTGCCGGGGTGCGGGTCCGCACCCCGGCGGGGGTCAGCAGGAGATCCGGCGCTGCTCGGTGTAGCCGAAGGACCGGGTGCCGCTGCCGCCCTGGGCGATCCAGCCCTTGGTGTGGTTGCGGTAGAGCTGGTTGCCGCCCGAGCATCTCCAGGACGGCTGCATGGTGAAGGTGACGGCCGCGCGGGTGAAGTGGCGGCGCGTGTACGCCTTGTTCCGCCAGACCCCCAGGCCCCGGTACTGGTCGAGCCGGGCGTCGACGTACCCGCTCCGCCCGACGGGCCCGGTGTAGCGGTCGCAGTGCGCGATCGTGGAGATCTTGATGGACGCCCCGCTCCGCCATGGCGCGGCCATCCGCACGTAACCGCCCCCGCAAGGCAACGGACGGGCGGCCGACTCCACGGCTTCCACGGAAACGGCGGCGCCCGCCTGACCCGCGGGCAGCGTCACGGCCGCGAGCCCAGCCGCCACGGCCAGTGCTCCGATCACCCTGGTAACGCTCACCAGTGACTCCTTTCCGAGAGGAACCGGCGCGGCGGGTGGGCCGCGCCCGACATCACGGAAGGCTAGGTTCGTGGGTTTGTCGCGCACATCTACCGGGGGGTTGACCGTGCCCGAAGCTTTCGCGGTACACGCCGGGCCGCGCTCTGAAACTCCCGCGGTAGCCCTTGACGGTTCACCTGCTGTTCTACGAGCATACCTCTAACACAGAACAGCGTTCGGCCCTGCCGAACAAGTGGGGAAGTGCATCACATGACGACCACCACCGACGTCGCCGCGAGCGCCATGCGCAAAGCGATGTGGCGCCTCGGGCCCTTCCTCGGCCTGCTGTACCTCATCGCCTACATCGACCGGAACAACGCCGGCTTCGCCAAACTGGAGATGACCTCGGCGCTCGGCATCACCGAGTCGGCCTGCGGGCTGGCGGCCGGCATCTTCTTCATCGGCTACCTGCTGTTCGAGGTGCCGAGCAACCTGATGCTGCAGCGCTTCGGCGCCCGCAAGTGGATCGCCCGCATCATGGTGAGCTGGGGGATCGTCGCGGTGGCGACCGCGTTCGTGACCGACGCCACCCAGTTCACCATCGCGCGCTTCATCCTCGGCGTGGCCGAGGCGGGCTTCTTCCCCGGCGTGCTGCTGTACATCACGTTCTGGTTCCCGCAGCAGTACCGCACCACGATCCTGGCGATCTTCGCGGTCTCCAACCCGCTGGCCAACGCGATCAGCGCGCCCATCTCCGGCTGGATCATGGACCTGCACGGCCTGTGGGGGCTCCAGGGCTGGCAGCTCGTCTTCGTCCTGGAGGGCATCCCCGCCGTCCTGCTGGCCTTCGTCACCTACCGGTGGCTGCCCGACCGGCCGCAGGACGCGCGCTGGCTGGACGACGCCGAGCGCACCTGGATCACCACCACCCTGGCGGAGGAGCAGGCGGCCACCGAGCGGCGCCACGGCCGCCTCGGCGTGGGCGCGGTGTTCGGGAACGGCCGCCTCTGGAGCCTGATCTTCCTGTTCTTCGGCGTCGTCTTCGGCGCCTACGGCCTGGGCCTGTGGCTGCCCACGATCGTCAAGGGCATGGGCGGCTACTCCGCGACCGTCACCGGCTGGCTGGTCATGATCCCGAACCTGTTCGCCGCGCTGGTCATGCTGCCCTGGGAACGCTTCGCCAGACGCCGGGGCAACATCCCGCGCCAGGCCGGCATCACGCTGACGGTCACGGCGCTCGCCCTGCTGGCCGCCGTCGCCGCCCGCGACGTGCCCTGGCTGGCGCTGGCGGCGATCAGCGTCGGGCTGGCGGCGCTGTTCTCCACGACGCCGCTGTTCTGGAGCCTGCCGCCGCGGTTCCTCACCGGTACGGCCGCCGCGGCGGGGCTGGCGTTCATCAACTCGGTGGGCAACCTGGCCGGGTTCGCCGGGCCGTACGCCATCGGGTGGATCAGCGAGACCACGGGCACGGCCGTGTGGGGGCTGCTGGTCGTCAGCGCTCTGACGCTGGGCGGCGCGGCGGTGGCGTTCACGCTCTCGCGCAAGCGGGAGTGGTCCGCCTGACCCGCGTTCACGCTCTCGCGCGAGCGGGAGTGGCCGCCTGACCCGTGGCAAGGGGCCGGTGCGCACCGGCCCCTTTTCTACGCGATGGCCTTGCCGGGGTTGAGCAGGCCGTGCGGGTCGAGCGCCGCCTTGATCGCCCGCTGGGTACGGCGGGCCGGCTCGCCCAGCTCCCGCTCCAGCCAGGACCGCTTGAGCAGGCCGACCCCGTGCTCGCCGGTGACCGTGCCGCCGAGCCGCAGCGCCAGGGCGACGATCTCGTCGAAGACCTGGAAGGCCAGGACCTCGGCACCGGCGTCGCCGTGCGGGTAGACGACCGTCGGGTGCATGTTGCCGTCGCCGGCGTGGCCGAACAGGCCCACGGTCATGTCCCGGTCCTTCGCGATGGCCTCGACGCCCTCGATCAGCTCCACCAGCTTCGGCAGCGGCACCGCCACGTCGTCCAGCAGCGTCGCGCCCAGGCGCTCCAGCGCCGGGTAGGCGAGCCTGCGGGCCTGCATGAGCATCTCGGACTCCGCGGCGTCGTCGGCCACGATCACCTCGCTCGCCCCCGCGCACGCGGCCTCGATGAGCCGCAGGTCCTCCTCGTGCGGCGAGTCGGACTGGGCGATGACCATCGCCGCGGTGCCCGCCTCGACGCCGAGCGGCTGCCACTCCTCGATGGCGCGCAGCGTCGTGGCGTCGATGATCTCCAGGATCGACGGCTCCGCGCCGGAGGCCAGCACGGCCGTCACCGCCGCCCCGGCCGCCGCCGCCGAGCCGAACTGGGCCACGATCGTGCGCGGCGGCGCCGGAGCCGGGCGCAGCGCGAGCGTGAGTTCGGTGATGACGGCCAGGGTGCCCTCGGAGCCGACGAGCAGGCTGGTCAGGTCGTAGCCGGCGACGCCCTTGACCGTGCGCCCGCCGGTGCGCAGCACCGAGCCGTCGGCGAGCACCGCTTCGAGGCCGCGCACGTAGTCGCCGGTCACGCCGTACTTCACGCAGCACATGCCGCCCGCGTTGGTGGCGGCGTTGCCGCCCACGGTGCACATCTCGTAGCTGCCCGGGTCGGGTGGGTAGAACAGTCCGTGCCCGGCCACGGCCTCGCGCAGGTCGGCGTTGATCACGCCCGGCTGCACGGTGGCCAGGCGCTCGGCCCGGTCGACGCTCAGGATGCGGTTCATCCGCTGGGTGGACAGCACCAGGCAGCCGTCGACGGCGTTGGCCGCCCCGGCCAGGCCGCTGCCCGCGCCGCGGACCACGATCGGCGCGCCGTACGCGGCGGCCGTGGCGACGGCGGCGGCCACCTGGGCGGTGTCCTCGGGCATGGCGACGGCGGCCGGCAGCCCGGCGGGCAGGCCGGGCGCCTGGTCGCGGCGGTAGGAATCCATGACGTCGGCGTCGTCCAGCACGGTCAGACCGGGGACGGCGCCACGCAGCGCGGCGGCGAGGTCAGCCATCGCGGCGGCCCGGGAACACGAGCGACTCACGGCGGGCGGGGGCGGGACGGCGGGTCACGGGCGACTCCGTTCGGTAGCGCAAAACGTAGTTCGCCGGGTAAGCCTAGCGCCCGCTGTACAGCGCGGTGAGGCGGGCCGCGTGCGCGCGGACGGTGTCACCGATCTGGTGGATGCGCCACACGGGAAGGTCGAGCTTGAGGCCGGTCACGCTGATCGCGCCGGCCACCTCGCCCCGGTGGTCGCGTACGGCCGAGCCGACGCAGAAGACGCCTTCCGCGTCCTCCTCGTCGTCGACGGAGTAGCCGCGCCGCCGGATCTCGGTCAGGTCGGCGACGAGGGCCGCCGGATCGGTGATGGTGTGGGCGGTGCGGGCGGGCAGGCCGTACTGCTCGATGACGCGCGCGGAGTCGGCCTCGGGCAGTTCCGCCAGCAGGGCCTTGCCGAGGCCGGTGCAGTGGGGCGCCTCGCGGTGGCCCATGTGCAGGTCGAAGCGGACCGCGGACGGGGCGTCGACCCGGCCGACGATGACGGCGAAGCCGTTCTCGGGAACCGCCACGCGCGAGGACATCCCGGTCTCGGCGGTCAGGTCGTCGAGGACCGGCCGGGCCAGGTTGCGCAGGGACACCTGGGCCATCGCGTTCTCGCCGAGGCGGGCCAGCGCGAGCCCGAGGCGGTAGCGGCGCGAGGCGCCCTCGCCCTGGGAGGCCACGAAGCCGTGCATCTCCAGGGTCTGCAGGGTGGAGAACGTCGCGCTCTTGGAACCGCCGACTTCGCGGGAGATCTCGGTCACGGTCCGGCCGTCGCGCTGGGCCAGGCACTCCAGGATCTCGACCGCGCGCGAGACGCTGCGGACCTCGTAGCGCTTGTCCAGTTCGTTCGTCATCACCGAACAAGCGTGTCCGAAGCCGGAAAGCGTTGTCAACCGTTCTGTTCGGTGCTGGAGAGGGTCATTCTGTGCTGCCGAACACTGCGCCGAGGTGGCGCAGTACGGTCGCGGGCGAGACGGAACGGGCCACGCTCCGCATCACCCCGCGACGGCGGCGCCACGCCCGCCGTCCGGGAACGCCGCAAGACGGCACGACCTGGACATAGCGCGTGACGCCGGGGTCAGATCACGGCACGCGCGGGTTGCGGCGGACGTCGGACCAGGTGCGGCGATCGGTGCAGATGCCACAGTCCGGGCCGTAGAAGACGGGACGCGCCTCGGGGTCGTCCATGAGCTGCAGGCGGAACCAGGCCGTGGCCGGCGCGGCGAACGGGCCCGGGTCGCCGGCGACCGTGATGTGATCGGCGCCTCTCACCTCGCCGTACAGGGCCGGAATGTGGTCGGCGTCGTTGTAGAAGGCCTTGACGAGCGCGGGCCAGACGATGGTGTCGTACTGCCCGGCCATCAGGAAGGCGGGCCCGCGCACGGCGTCGATGTCGGCCAGTGGTCCCGGCTGGATCGGCAGAATCGTGTCCACCCTCGGGTCCGCGCCGACCACGATCGCGGCGGCGCCGCCCTGGGAGTGGCCGGAGGCGCCGATGCGGTCGAGGGCGACGCGGCCGTGGAAGACGCTGGACGGGTCGGCGTCGCGGGCGGTCAGGCCGTCGATCCCGGCGCGCATCGAGATGCCGAGGTTCGACATGGGCGTGTTGGCGGCCGAGACGATGAAGCCGTGCGAGGCCCAGTGCAGCAGCAGCTCACGGTAGACGAGCGGCACGGCTCCGGTGCCGTTGCCCCAGACGATCACCGGGTGGCGCAGCGGGCTGCGGGCGATGTCGCGCGGGTAGTAGAGCGTGTTGACGGCGCCGACCTCCACGGCGGTCGCGTACGGTCCCGGCGCGCCCCAGTCACCGCCCGCGGACGGGAAGGCGGCGTCGGCATGGGCGGGGGCGGTGGTGATGGCGGCTGTCAACGCCAGTAAGGCGACGAGCAGGCGGCGGAACACGGCGTCCTCCAGGCTGGGGGGTTTGCTCGATCGTGGCCGCGACCGCGCCCGCCGTCAGTCCGCACATGCGGCAATCATTGACGGTGCGGTTTGTGCGATGTGACGATCCGCAGATGGCAGACCTGCACACCCGCATGGCCCCGCGCGTCCGCGAACTCACCGGCGAGGTGGTCGCCCGCTGCGCCGCCGAACTGCCCTTCTACCGGGACCTGCCGCGTGAGGTGCTGGAAGGCGAGGTCACCCGATCGGTCACCGCCGTGTTCGGCCTGCTCCTGCGGGCGTTACGTCGCCAGGACGCGGTCGGGCCCGGTGAGCTGGCCAGGCTCATCGAGTGGTCGGCCCGGCGGGCGGAGCAGCGGGTCCCGCTGGAGGCGGCGCTGGCCGCGTACCTGATCGGCGCCGAGACGTGGTGGCGCGCGCTCGGCGCGGCCGCCGAGCCCCACGAACTGGCCGAGGCGGGCGCGGGCCTGCTCGGCTGCCTGCGCACGGCCATGCCCGCCGTCGCCCTGGCCCACCAGCAGGCACTTGAGGACATCAGCGGCGAGGACAAGAGGGTACGGCGCGCGTTGCTGGCCGCCCTTCTCGGCGGACGCCCGCACGAGGCGCTGGCCGACGCGGCGGGCGTCGAGCTTGGGCAGGCGCACGAGGTGGTCTGCTTCGCCTTCGACCAGACGCCGCCCCCGAGACTAGTGCAGTCCGCCCTGGACGCCCACGCCGGCACGCTCGTCCTGGCCGACCACACCGAGGGCATCGCCCTGCTCCCCTCGGCGGGAGAGGGGCTGTGGGAGACGCTGACCGCGGCCGTGGGCGGCAGCCCGCTGCTCAGCGCCGCCGCTGCCACCGACCTGGGCGGTGTCCCGGAGGCGGCCGAGGAGGCCCGAAGGGTTCTGGAACTCGTCCAGCGCCTGGGCCGCCCGCCCGGCCTGTACCGGTTCGACGACGTCCTGGTGGAGTACCAGCTCGCCCGCCCCGGCAACGGCCTGACCCGCCTGGCGGCCAAGCTGGACCCGCTGGACGGGCACCCTTACCTGCTGGAGACCTTGCGCGCGTACGTCCGACGAGGGCACAACCGCCGCCAGACCTCTCTGGACCTGCACATCCACCGCAACACCCTCGACTACCGGCTGCACCGGGTGGCCGCGCTGACCGGCCTGGATCTGACCGTCCCCGCCGAGGCCCGCCTCCTGGAGGCCGCCCTGACCGCCCGCACCCTGAACCCCTGACACCTCCGCCCGATCACCGGCACCTCTCCGAGCCCGGACGGGACGACCTGGACCGTCCACGTCAGGAACGTCGTCGTCGAGGACTCCTTCATGCGCGTCAGGGCGTTCCGCGGAAGCTGACGTTGAAGAGGCCAGGTGGGGCCTCAGCTCGTGGCCGAGCCGTACGCCTTGACGAGCCCCTTGAAGATCGTGTCGGCGGCCCGGGTGCCCAGGCGGTTGGTCACGACCATCAGCGTCACCCCGCGGGCCCGGTCCGTCCCGCCCAGCGTGTTGAACCCGCCGTAAGCGCCCGAGTGCCCGAGCCAGGAACGGTCCCCGGCTTCGAAGATCTCCGTGGCCATCCCGTAGGGCTCCTTCGCCGAGACGGACTGCGGGGTGGGCTTGATCATCGCCCGTACGGTGGCCGGCCTCAGCAGCCGCTCCCCGGCGTACAGCGCGTCGATGAACTGGGCGCCGCCGAGCGCGGTCCCGGCGAAGAGGCCGTCGCCCCAGGGCAGGCCGAACATGTCGGCCGGGATGCCGGTGTCGCCGTGATGGGTGAACATGTCGACCTTCCCCAGGTCGGGGAAGTCCTCGTAACCATGGGCGAAGCGGGCGTAGTCGGACCGCTTACGCTCCATCGTCAGCACCCTGCCGTCCTCGGGCACGACGGAGCCGGCGCGGGCGGTGAAGGCGTTGACGGCGGCGGTGAGCTTGCGGTCCCCGCCCGCGCGCACGCTCAGCACGTGGGCCAGGATGAGGAACCCGGTGTTGGAGTAGCTGTACTTCCTGCCGGGGTTCACCGGCGCGCGCAGGCCGCGGGCGATCATGCGCCACGTGTACGGCACGCCCGGCCGGTACCGGTCACCCCCGGGCATCAGCGGGGCCAGCTCGGGCGATTCGTACACGTCGGGGTAGCCCCCGGTGTGGGTGAGCAGCATCCGCAGCGTGACCACGCCGGAGCCGGGCACGTCGTTGCCGACGTAGGCCCTGATCGGGGTGTCCATGGCGAGCCTGCCGGCCTCGACCTGGCTGAGCGCGTACGCGGCCAGGAGCAGCTTGCTGAAGCTCGCGAAGCCGAACATCGTGTCGTCGGTGACGGGGGCGGGCGGGTCGTCGACGGCCTTGCCGGACCTGCCCGACCAGACGAGGCGCCCGTCGCGCAGGATGACCGCCTGGACACCCGGATCGCCCGCCTTGGCGGCACCCTCGGCCAGGGCGGTGTCCAGCACGTCACTCAGGCCGGCGCCCGAGGGGGCAGACGTGGCCGCGGTGGCGGGGCCGGCGGCGGCGAGGAGCCCGGTGAGGCTGACGAGGGCCAGGAGAGCTCGGGTTCTGGTGGCCGGCATGGCTGCCCGTTCCTTTCTGGAGGGGAATGCACAGGACCTCGGACAAGAACACGCCACCAGTGTGAGAGCGGCTCCGGTGTGCGGCTTTGGGGTGATCGCCAAACCCGGAGCGGCCCGCCTTATCGGATCGGCCAAAGAGCCGTACGCGCCGACCCGGCCGGATGAAGGCCGGCCAGGTCGGCGATGAGGGAAGAAGGACCGGTCAGCAGTGGCAGCCGTGGCACAACATGATGCTGAGTGTGCTGCTGTCGCCGCACATCATGAGGCTGACACTGCTGTTGCCGGCGACCGCGCGGTCGAGGTCGGCGTCGGGGTTGGTGAGCCTCTGCAGGTCGAGTACGTGCGTCATGCCGATCGTGTCCTTTCTGGGGGAGTGAGGAAGGGCAGAACGGGCGTGCCGTCGAACACGGCGCACAGCGCCGTCAGGACACCGGCGGAACCGGTGGCCAGATCCATGGACAGCCGCATCAGCTGTTCACCGGGGAACGCGGCGTGGCCGCGATAGGGCAGGAGGTGCCAGGACAGCCTGCGCAGGTGCCGGTCGAGAAGCTCCGGCTCACGCGGTCCGGCGAGGAAGGCGATGAAGCCCGCCCTGCCGTTCATGAGACCGGAGCCGATGACGAACTCGCAGCGGGCCGCGCGGCCGATCCCGGCCAGCGCGGTCGTGAACGCCTCGTCCTCGCGGTGACGCAGGTACTCCCGCAGGACCAGGCCGATGCCGGCGCTGCCCGTGGCGATGTAGGGCATCATCCGCCAGCCCTCGTCCACCTGCACGCTGCCGTCGGCCAGCGTCGCGCACACCGCGAGGTCGGCGCGCAGCGCGGTCGCGGCGTGGTCGAGGTACGACTGGTCGCCGGTGGCCTCGAACAGGCGGATGTGCAGCAGCGCCTGGCCGGACGGGCCGTGCAGCAGGCCGGGCCGGTAGCGGGTCGTCTCCCACCGGGCGAGCAGTTCCCTGCCCGCGGCCACGGCCCGCTCGCGCAGGGAGTCCTCGCCGGTGAGCTCGGCGAAGCGCAGCAGGTTGAGCCCCGCTCCGGCCAGCCCGTCGTACAGGCCGGCCGAAAGCCGCTCCGGCCGGGTGTCCACGACCCTCTCCAATACGGCCAGCGCGTCCTGCCGCCGGCCCAGCTCTTCCAGGGTGTAGGCGATGCCGTGCAGGCCGTCGTAGAAGCCGAGGCGGCTGTTGTGGCGGCGGTGCCGTACCCCGTCGAGCAGCCATTCCTCGTGGGCGGGGGAGCGCTCGCGGCCGGCCAGCGCCAGGGCGTGGAGCACGCCTGCCGCGCCGTTGGCCAGGCCGAGGCCGTTGGAGGAGAACTGTTCGATGTCGCCGGGGAAGAGACGGTCGGTGCGACCGGGCGTGGCGGCGGCGGCGATCCCCTCGCACAGGGACGCGCGCAGGCCCGGCCAGTCGAGCCTGCCGGCGTCCATCTCCCCGGCCAGCCGGGCGACGTCGTGGCCGGGGTCGTGGCTGTGCGCGGGACGGCGGTCGCGCAACTCCCGGACCGGCTGCTCGAACAGGGCGCGGTCGAGCCCGAACCGGTCCGCGGCGGCGTCGGCGAGCACGGTGGCCTTGCCCGGGTCCAGCGGCAGCAGCGCCGTCAGCGGCAGGAACATGCTGAGGTACAGGCAGGCCATGGCGTAGCGGTCGGCCTCGGCGCCGGTCCGGCCGTCCGGCGCCGCGTAGCCGGGGGCGCCCAGCATCGCCGTCGTCTCGTCTCCGGCGAAGGAGGCGACCTCCAGATCGACGAACCTGATCTGGCCGTCGGGCCGCACCATGACGTTGCGCGGGTGGAAGTCCCCGATGGCCACGCCGTGCCCGTGCAGGGTGCGGATGGCCGCCGCGATCCGCTCCAGCACGTCCAGCGCCCAGCGGGTGTAGGCGGCCACCTCGTCCTCGGCCGGGTCGGCGTGGATCAGGGGATAGCGGCCGGTCATCAGGCTGAGCAGAGAATCGCCCTCGATGTACTCCTCGACCAGGAACTCGTGCTCCCAGCAGGTGAGGTAGTCGTACGGCTCCGGCACCGTGCCGCTGCCCTTGAGCTCGGTCAGGAAGTCCCGTTCATGCCGCAGCCGTCGTACGGCGTCGCGCCCGCCGACGTCCAGCCCGGCGAACGGCCGCGCCTCCTTCAGCACCACGCGGCGCCCGGTGCGCGGATCGTCGGCCAGGTAGACGCCGCCGCCGTTGGAGAAGTGCAGCGGCCGCTCGATCAGGAAGGGGAACTCATGGGGAGTCTCGGGGTTTGTTCGCGCCCGCACGCTGGCTTCCAGGAAGGCCGGAACCTTCACCCACTCGGGGACGACGAACTCCGGCCCCCGCTGGTCGGGCACCAGACGTCCGTCCGGGGTGGAGATCGCCGCCACCTGCTCCCCGCGCGCGTCGAGGCAGTGCCGCTCGACGAAGGCGCCGTAGCGCACGTACAGCGGACCGTCCCGCCACCGGACGTCGCTGAGGATGTACGGCCCCGGCGTCCCGGCCAGTTCGTCGCCCAGTTCGGTGAGCACCTGTTCCAGTTCGGTGGCGTCCGGGTAGAGCGTGAGGAGTTTGCCGCTGCCGCCGCGGTCGGCGTACTTGCCGTTGCGCACATGGAAGCCGGAGTGGTCGGTCAGGTACTTGAACGAGATCGTGCGCGGGACGCAGTAGTCCCAGACCTGGCCGACGACCTTGTCGGCGGACTCCGCGGCCGCCGACACGTGGATCTTCCAGCCCTGCATGGGCAGCCGCGTGCCCGGAGGGATCAAGCCGGTCCAGACGTCGCGCTCCTCGCGCTGCCATCCGCTGGGGACGGGGCGGCCGGCGGCGAACCGCCTGTTCGCCAGCGGGGAACGTGAGGGCAGGTCATAGAAGAGCGGGTCGGTGAAGGAGAACTGTTCGTAGCGCACGATCGCCTCCCGGGAAGCCCGGCCTCCATCAGACTCTGGCCGCGATCGCTTGTAAACCCGGCAATTCACCGGCCTTGGCGCGGGGCCGCGTTAGGCGCGCCGCCGAGCCGATTTACGGTCCCTTTCTTGACATTTCGGACACCAGGTGAATAGTGTCCGGTCAATCGGCAGGCACAGACGAAGACATCCCTGTCAGTGGTCTTCGTCTGTGCTTTTGTCATTTCCGGACCGCTGGCAAGGGACTACACCCCCCTGAAAGGCGGCTGGGCATGAGCGACGCCCCCGTGAACACCGCGATGACCCGCATCCGCGACGCAGCGGACGCGGCCGACGTCATCGACACCCTGAAAAGCCTGCCCCGCAGGGCGAACTGGATCTGGTTCCTCGCCCTGGCGGGCCTGTTCCTGGACGCCTACTCCAACGCCGCCCTGGGCGCCGGCCTGTCTCCCATGGTCAAGCAGCTCGGCCTCTCGCCGGGCCAGGTGGGCCTGCTCACCGCCATGGCGCCGGCCGTCGCCATCGTCTCCAACCCGTTCGGCGGCTGGCTGGCCGCGCGCATCGGCCGGGTCAAGCCGCTGCTCATGACCAAGGTGGTGTTCGGGCTCGGCGCGCTGCTGACCGCCACCGGCTCCGACTTCCAGACCGTCTTCGCCGGGCGCGCGCTGGTCGGCATCGCCTACGGCATCGACTTCGCGGTGGCCATGGCGCTGCTGGCCGAGTACACGCCGGCCTCGCTCAAGGGCAGGCTCAACTTCTGGCAAGGCGTCTGGTACACCGCCACCACCACGAACCTGCTGCTCACGCTCGTGTTCTACCGTTTCGACGTGGGCGCGGACATCTGGCGCTGGTCGGTGGGCTCCTCGGCCGCCTTCGCCCTGGCGCTGCTGATCCTGCAGCTGACGTTCCTGGTGGAGAGCCCGACGTGGCTGGCCGCCAAGGGCCGGCTGCGCGAGTCCGCCGCGGCCTTGCGGCACATGTACGGCTTCGCCGTACAAGAAGACTCCCCGCAGGCCGGGAGTACGGCCCCGCAGGCGCGGCAGGTGGGGATGCGTGACGCCGGCGTGCTGTTCCGCAAGCCGTATCTGCCGCGCACGGTGCTGTCCACGGTCATCTCCCTCACCCAGGCCATGCAGTACTTCGCGGTCGGCTGGTACCTGCCGGTGATCAGCCTGGAGCTGTTCGGCAGGGAGTTCGAGAAGGCCACGATCGGGTCGATGGCGTTCAACGCGGTCGGCATCGTCGGCGGCTGCCTGTCGGCCTACGCCGGCCGCCGCCTCGGGCTGCGGGTCAGCTCGATGACCGGATACGCGGTGGTGTTCGCGGTCCTGCTGGTGATGGGCGCGACGTTCAAGGAACTGCCGATCGCGCTGGCCGCGGTGCTTCCCGCGCTGTTCATCTTCTTCCACTCCGCCGGGCCGGGCCCGAACGGCAAGTCGATCGCCGCGCTGTCCTACCGCAGTGACGTCCGCACCCTGGGCACCGGCGTGACCGGAATGCTGGGCAGCTTCGGCTCGGTCGCGGGCCTGTATCTGTTCCCGCAGTTGCAGGCGGGCATCGGGGTGGGCGCCAGCCTCATGGTGCTGTCGGTGGTGCCGCTGGCCGGCCTGATCACCTGCCTGCTGATCAAGTGGGACCCCACCCGCGTACAGGTCAACCTGGAAGAGGAGGCGATCGCGTTGCCGACCGGAGGCGGGAGCCGATGACCGGCGGACCCCGGCGGGGCGTCCTCAGCGTCGACGAGGGCACCACGGGCACCCGCGCCGCCATCGTCCTGGACGACGGCAGCGCCGCCCCGCCCGCGTACCGGCCCATCTCCGTTCATTCCCCCGACCACCTGCGGGTCGAGCAGGACGCCATGGAGATCTGGGAGAAGACCGCCCAGGTCTGCCTGGAGGCCCTGGCGTGGGCGCGGGCCCACGGGGTGGAGGTCACCGGGGTGTCGATCGCCACCCAGCGTGCCACCGTGCTGCTGTGGGACACCGTCACCGGCGAGCCGCTCACCCCCGCCGTGGTCTGGCAGGACCGTCGTTACGCCGCCCGGCTGCGCGCGTGGGAACCCGCCTGGGACGCCCGCCTGATCGAGCACACCGGCAGGCCGGTCGGCTCGCGCGCCCCGCTGCTGTGGGCGGCCGAGGTCATCCGCGACGACCCGGCCGCCGGCCGGGCGCACGACGCGGGCCGCGTGGCGTTCGGGTCGATCGACACCTGGCTGGTGTGGCGGCTCACCGGCGGCGCCCGCCACGTCATGTCCGCCACCAACGCGGTCGCCGCCGGCGCCTACGACCTGCGGACCGGCGACTGGTACGAGCCGTGGGCCGGCTTCCTCGGCTGCCCGCGTGAGGTCCTGCCGCGGATCCTCGACGAGGACGGCGACTACGGCCACACCGAACCGTCGGTCCTCGGCGTGCGGCTGCCGGTGCTGTCGGTGATGGGCGACCAGCACGCGGCCATGATCGCGCTCGGCGCGCACCGGCCGGGCCAGGCCATGTGCGTGCACGGCACGGGAACGTTCCTGGACGCCGTCGCCGGTGACCGGCCGCCCGCGCACCGCCGGGCGGTGCCGGGGGTGCTGACGCTGGTCGGCTGGCGTTCGCGCGGCTCCGCCGTGTTCAGCCTGGAGGGCTACGCCGCGACGACCGGCTCCGCGGTGCGCTGGCTGTGCGAGGAGATCGGGCTGTTCGACTCGCCCGCCCAGCTGGCCGCGCTCGCCCGCGAGCATCCCGGGCCCAGCCGGGTACGCTTCCTGCCCGCGCTGGCCGGCCTGCGCACCCCGGTCTGGTCACCCGAGGCCACCGGCGCGCTGACCGGGCTGAGCCTGTCCACGACCAGGGCCGAACTGGCCCGTGGCGTCCTGGAGGGCATCGCGCACTCGGTGTGCGACCTGCTCGACGGGGTGGAGCTCGCGCTGGGCGAGCCGGTCACCGATCTGTTCTGCGGCGGCGGGCTGGCCAGCAGCGACGTGCTGATGGCCGGCCAGGCCGACCTCATCGGCCGGCCGGTGCGCCGCGCCCGCGCCAACGAGACGGCCAGCCTGCGCGGCGCCGCCTACCTCGGCGGCGTACGCGCCCAGCTCTGGCCCGATCTGCCCGCCGCACTCGCCGGGCTCGGCGACGTCCCCGTCTTCGAGCCCACGCTGCCCGACGCCGCCCGCGAGGAGGCCCGCGCCGGCTGGCGCGACCTGCTCACCCGGCACATCCCGTACGTACAGGAGGAATTCCCCTCGTGATCCGGCTTCCAGGACGCAAGCCCCGATCGGAGACCAGCAGCGCCATCCGGCGCACCCCGCTGCGGCTGGACCGCCGGGCACAGATCGAGCGGCTGGCCGCCGGGCCGGTGGACGTGCTCGTCGTCGGCGGCGGCATCACCGGCTGCTACGCCGCGCTGGACGCCGTCACCCGCGGGCTGAGCGTGGCGCTGGTGGAACGCGACGACTTCGCCTCGGGCACCTCCTCCAAATCCTCCAAAATGGTGCACGGCGGACTGCGCTACATCGAGCAGGGCAACCTGCCGCTGGTACGCCGCTCGCTGCTGGAGCGCCAGCGCTTCCGCCGCAACGCGCCGCACCTGGTCAGGCGGCTGCCGTTCGTGCTGCCGATCCTCACCCAGGACGGCGTGTTCGACGCGCGCGTCGCCAAGGCGTTCGAAGGCCTGCTGTGGACCTACGACCTGGCGGGCGGCTGGCGCATTGGCCGGCTGCACCAGCGGCTCAGCGTGGCCGAGGTGCTGGCCAGGGCGCCGAGGTTGCGCGCCGACCGGCTCAAGGGCGGGCTGCTCTACTACGACAGCCGCACCGACGACGCCCGCCTGACCCTGACCATCGCCAGGACCGCCGCCCACTTCGGCGCCACCGTGCTGAACGGCGCCACCTGCCGCGAGCTGGTCAAGGAGGGCGGCCGGGTGCGCGGTGCCCGTGTCGAGGTGGACGGCCGCACCGTCGAGGTGCGCGCCGGGGTGGTCGTCAACGCCACCGGCGTGTGGTCCGACACCCTGGACGGCCTGTCCGACCCGGCGCACCGGGCGCGGGTGCGCCCGGCCAAGGGTGTGCACATCGTGGTGCCGTGGACCCGGCTGCCGATCGACGGCACGGTGACCGTACCGGTGCCCGGCCGGGCCCGCCGCGCCACCTGCACCCGCTGGGGCGACGTGGTCGTGATCGGCACCACCGACACCGACTACGACGGCTCGCCCGACGAGGTGCTGTGCACCCGCGAGGAGATGCGGTACCTGCTCGACGGCGCCAACACCGCCTTCGACGCCGAGCTCACCCCGGACGACGTGGTCGGCTCCCTCGCCGGGCTGCGCCCGCTGGTCGGCTCCAAGGAGGGCGCCACACTCGACATGAGCCGCGACCACCAGATCACCACCGACTCCTTCGGCCTGGTCACGGTCACCGGCGGAAAGCTGACCACCAGCAGGCACATGGGCGAACTGGTGGTCGACCGGGCGCTGAAGGTGCTCGGCCGCCAGGCGCGCTGCCGTACCGCCAAGCTGCCGCTGCTCGGCGGCGCCGGCTACGACGCCGAGGCGACGACCGCGACCGGCGGGCTCGGCGCCCACCTGGGCGAGCGGTACGGCACCGAGGCACGCTTCGTCGCCGACCTGATCGCCGAGGACCCGTCGCTGGCCGGGCCGCTCATCGAGGGCGGCGAGTATCTGCGGGCCGAGGTGGTCTACGCGGCCAGGTACGAGCTGGCCAGGAACGTCGACGACGTGCTGTCGCGGCGCACCCGGATGCGGATCTTCGCCCGCGACCTGTCGGTCAAGGCGGCGCCCGAGGTGGGCCGGCTGCTCCAGCGGGAACTGGGCCTGTCCGACGACGAGGTGGCCGGGCAGCTCGAGGACTACGTGCGCGGCGTGGACCGCGAGAAGAGCGTACTGATGGAGGGACTTTCATGATCAGCAGGCAGACCGTCACCCACCCGTTCAACCGGGGCGACTACGTGGTCGGCGCGCCCACCCCGCCGCGCTGGGCCGCCGACTGCCCGCCGGGCGCGGGTCCGGCCAGCCTGCAGGACCGGGTGGTGCCGGTCCCCGGGAGCGTGGTGGCGGAGCTGCGGGCGGTCGGCGCGGCCGTGCACACGGACAGGGACGAGGTGATCCTGCGCACCCGCGACTGGTGGGCGGGCACCTCCATCGGCGAGACCGACGGCCGCCCGGCCACCCCGGAGGCGGTCGTGGTCGAGGTGGACGCGGAGGAGCAGGTGGCCGCCGTGGTCAGGATCTGTCACGAGCACCGCATCCCGCTGACCGTCTCGGCCGGCCGCAGCAACGTCCTGGGCGCCGCGCTGCCCGTGTTCGGCGGTGTGGTACTGGACGTGTGCCGGCTCAACCGCATCCTGTCCTTCGACGCGGAATCCATGATCGTCGAGGTGCAGGCAGGCATGTTCGGCGACCTGTTCGAGAAGGAACTGCAGGAGACCCACGGCGCCACCACCGGGCACTGGCCGTCGGCGTTCGCCATCTCCACCGTCGGCGGCTGGGCCGCCTGCCGCGGCGCCGGGCAGCTCTCCACCCGGTACGGCAAGATCGAGGACATGGTGGTCGGCCTGGATGTCGTGCTGCCCGACGGCACCACCGCCCGCTACGGCACCTATCCGCGCGCCGCGGTCGGGCCCGACCTGCGGCAGTTGTTCATCGGCTCGGAAGGCACGCTGGGCGTCATCACCCGGCTGTGGCTGCGCACCCACCGGCTGCCGGACTACGCCGCGGGCATCGCCTACGGGTTCGACACCTTCGCCGCCGGGCTCGACGCGTGCCGGGAGATCCTGCAGCGCGGCGCCACGCCGGCCGCGTTGCGCCTGTACGACGCGCACGAGAGCGGCACCCACTTCGGTCACCCGGAGACCAACCTGCTGCTCATCGCGGACGAGGGCGACCCGGTGCTGGTCGACGCCGTCATGGCCGTGGCGGAAGAGGTCTGCGCGGAACGCGCGTCGGTGACCCTGGACGGCGACGCGATCCTCGCCCGCTGGCTGGACGAGCGGATGCTCGTCGGCAAGGCCGCCGACGGCTTCGTCAGGGGACCCGGGTTCGTCTCCGACACCTGCGAGATCGCCGGGCCGTGGGCCGCGCTGCCCACCCTGTACGACGAGGTCGTGGCCGCCATCGAAGCCGTGCCCGGCACGCTGCGCGCCTCCGCGCACCAGTCGCACGCCTACACCGACGGCGCCTGCCTGTACTTCTCGCTGCGCGGCGACGTCGAACGCGACCGGCGGCGAGACTGGTACCGGGCCGCCTGGGACGCCGCCGCCGAGGTGCTCATCAAGCACGGCGCGGCGATCAGCCACCACCACGGCGTCGGCCTGCTGCGCTCGCCGTACATGCGGGACGCGCTGGGCGAGGGCCACAACACCCTGGTGGCGGTCAAGCGGGCGCTCGACCCGCGCGGCATCATGAACCCCGGCAAGCTGGGCCTGCCCGGACCCTTCGAAAACACGGCGCACTAAGGTGGATGCGGTGAACTCTCGCCACAAGCGCCCCATGGACCAGCGCCTGCTCGCCGCCCTGGCCGAGCATCCCGTCATGGCGTCGCTGGTCGGCGTCGAGATGGCCGAGCGGTTCACCTCCTCCACCGCCACGCCGCTCGGCATCCTGGCCTCGATCCCGCTCGGCGACCTGGCGGCGACGGTCGGGCTGACCGTGGAGGCCGGGAAGATCGGGTTCGTCAACATCGACTCGACGCCGGGGCTGGGGCACGATCCGGGAGCGCTGGCGTACCTGCAGGGGATCGGGGCGGTCGGGATCTGCTCCACCCGGCAGGCGATGATCGAGCGGGCCACCGGGATGGGGCTGCTGACCATGCAGAAGGTGTTCGTGACCGACCGGTCGAACCTGCGGCGCAGCCTGCAGTCCATCACCCGTTCGCAGCCCGACCTGGTGCAGGTCATGCCGGCCATGGTGCTGCGGCACGTCGAGCGGCAGATCAGGGAGGTCGGGGTGCCGTGCCTGGCCGCGGGGTTCGTGCAGAGCGCGGACGACGTCGTGGCGGCGCTGAAGCACGGCGCCGTCGGCGTGTGCACCTCCGACCAGGAGCTGTGGGACCTGCGCCGCTCCTCGCTGCGCGCCTCCTGAGAACCTCTTTCGTGTTTCGTGGAAGGACCCAGCGATGACCTCTGCCCGCGTGCGGGAGGCCGCGCCCGCCCGGCGGGTCCGGTGGCCGTCCGGGTGGCCCAAGCGGTGGTCGCCGGCGCCCGCCGTTTTCGTCGTCCTGTGGAGCAGCGCGTTCATCGCCGGCATCCCCGGGGTGAAGGCGGCGCCGCCCCTGCTGCTGATGTTCGCAAGGTTCGCCGTCGCCGGGTTGTTGCTGGGCGCGTACGCGCTGGTCAGGCGGGTGCCCTGGCCGCGCGGACGGGCCCTTGCACACGTGGCCGTCGCCGGGCTGCTGATCCAGGCCGTGCAGTTCGGCGCCTTCTTCAGCGCGCTCGGCACCGGGCTGCCGGCCGCGGTCGTCTCCCTGGTGCAGGGGCTGAACCCGGTGGTCATCGTCCTGGCCGCGCGCTTGCTGGGGGAGCGGATCGGCGCCGGGCAGTGGCTCGGGTTCGGGCTCGGCCTGGCCGGGGTGGTGCTGGCGGTCGCCGACCGTGTCAGCCTGTCCGCCTCCGGGGTGGCGCTGTGCCTGCTCGGGCTGGCCGGGCTCAGCGCGGGCACCCTCTACCAGCAGCGGTACGTGCCCCGCATGGACGCGCTGAGCGGCACCGCGGTCCAGTTGCTCGTCAGCGCGCCCGTCGCCGGGCTGGCGTGGCTGGCGACCGGGCCGATCGCGGTGTCCGACTGGAGCGCCTTCGGGCTGTCGGTGGGCTGGATGGCGCTGGTCAACTCCATCGCGGCGTTCATCCTCCTCAACCGGATGCTGCTGCGCGCGCCGGCCAGCCGGGTGAGCACCCTGTTCTTCCTGACCCCCGCGGTGACCGCGGTGCTGGCCTGGTCGCTCGCCGGGCAGCCGCTGTCCCCGCTCGCGGTCGCCGGGCTCGTCCTGGGCGGCGGCGGGGTGCTGCTGGCCAACCTCTCGACAAGAAGGGCGATCTGATGCGGATTCGCGGAGCTGTCCTGGAAGAGATCGGCCGGGCGCGGCCGTACGCCGAATCGCGGCCGTTGTCGGTTGGTGAACTTGAACTCGATCCGCCGGGGCCGGGCGAACTGCTCGTGAGGATGGAGGTCGCGGGCGTGTGCCACTCGGACCTGTCGGTGGTCGACGGCAACCGGGTACGGCCGCTGCCCATGCTCCTGGGCCACGAGGCGGCGGGCGTGGTGGAACGGACGGGCCCCGGCGTTCCCGGCCTCGCTCCCGGGCAACGGGTCGTCATGACGTTCCTGCCCAGGTGCGGCGGCTGCGACGGCTGCGCCACCGGCGGCATCACGCCCTGCGTCGCGGGCAGCGCCGCCAACGACAGCGGCACCCTGCTGAGCGGAGCGGTCCGCCAGCACCGGGACGGGGCGCCGGTGCTGCACCACCTCGGGGTGTCCGCGTTCGCCACGCACGCGGTGGTCGACCACCGATCGGTCGTCCCGGTCGACGACGACGTACCGCCCGAGGTGGCCGCCCTGCTCGGCTGCGCCGTCCTGACCGGCGGCGGCGCGGTGCTCAACGTCGGCCGGCCGCGCCCCGGGCAGACCGTCATGGTCGTCGGGCTGGGCGGCGTCGGCATGGCGGCGCTGCTCACCGCGCTGGCCCTCGACGACGTCAGGGTCATCGGCGTGGACGCCAACCCGGCCAAGCTCGCCGCCGCCCGCGACCTGGGCGCGCACGAGGTGTACGGCCCGGCCGACCTGCCGGCCAGGGCCGGGGTCGTGGTGGAGGCGGCGGGCAGCATCCGGGCGTTCGAGACGGCGGTGACCGCGACCGCCCCCGGTGGCCGCACCGTCAGCGTGGGCCTGCCCGCCCCCGGCGCCCGCGCCGCCATCTCGCCGCTCGCCCTGGTGGCCGAGGGACGCAGCATCGTCGGCAGCTACCTGGGCTCGGCCCTGCCCGCCCGCGACATCCCGGTGTTCGCCCGGATGTGGCGCGAGGGCAGGCTGCCGGTGGAGAAGCTGGTGTCGGCCAGAATCGGCCTGCCGTCTATCAACGAGGCCATGGACCACCTGGCCGACGGCACCGCCCTGCGCCAGCTGATCGTCTTCGACCGGTAGCGGACGGTGTTTCACGCCAGCGTGAAAGTCCTCGAACGGCCCGGCGCGCGATTCCTAGGCTGACCAAGCGCCGGGCTCGTCCGAGATGGCCCGGCCGTGTGTCCGGACCTGCTTTCACGAAGGGACAGCTTCCATGCGCACCGTCTTGCGCCTCGTCGTCACCGCCGGGGCGATCCTCTTCTGCCTGCTCGCCGGAGGGGGTGTGGCCAACGCCCTGCCGTGGGAGGCATCCAGCGTTCCCGCGCCCTGCATGCCTCCGGTCTGCGGCCAACCGGCGGCGGACCCGCGACCATGCCCGCCACCCTTCTGCGGCCAGCCGGCGGCCGACAAGTGCGCGCCACCACACTGTGAGAACCTGCGGACGGCGACTCACGAGAGGTGCGCGCTACCACACTGCGACAACCTGGCGGCTGTGGCCCACGAGACGTGCCCGCCACCGTTCTGCTCCAAGGCCGATCCGGCGCCTGCCGTGTGCTCGCCGCCGTGGTGCCCCGTCGCCCAGGCGCCCGGAACGATCCGGCAGGCCGTCAAGCAGCTCGCCTGCTACCCGCCCCGCTGCGCCGACGGGTGACGGACTCGTCCCAGGAGTAAGCGATCAAGCACCGGCCGCCACTTTCCAAACGGTTGTTGGGTAAGTCATAATCCCAACATGTCTTTGGAAAAGCGGGACGACCTGGTGCCGCTGCGCGCGCTGGCCAACCCGTTGCGTATCCGCATCGTGTCGCTGCTGACCGGCACGTCGATGTCGGCCACCGAGGTCGCCGACGAGCTGGGCATCGCGCACGCCTCGGCCAGCTACCACCTGCGCCAGCTGGCCAAGGCGGGCTTCCTGCGGCAGACGGACGAGCGGCCGGGGGCCGGAAGGGGACGCCCGCAGCGGCGCTACCGGTACGACGCGTCCAGCGGCGACCGCATCGATCGATCGGAGGGGCGCCAGCTCCTTCACCAGGCGATGAGTACCGACCTGGGCAGGCGCCTGGCCGAGACCGATCGCCAGCGCGTCTCCACCGATGCCGAGGTGTGGCTGGCCAGGCCCGTCTGGGAAGAAGTCGTCGAATTGATCGGCCAGGCCGTGGCACTCGTTCACGACCACGCCGGCCCGCCGCGTGAAGGTGTCAAGGTCAGCATGACGGCGCTCCTGCTCGAACTCCGTGACGAGCGATGACCGCTCGCCTGCTCCTCGGCACGGGTGGTGCGTTCCTGTCGATCGGGCTGCTCATCCCGGCGGTGCCCCGCTACGTCACCGGCCCCTTGGAGGCGCAGACGGGCTGGGTGGGCGTCTCGCTGGCCGTCACCGCGGCCGCGGGGCTGCTCGCCCGCCCCCTGGCCGGGTGGGTGACCGATCGGCCGGGACGCCGGGCGGCCGTGTGCGCGGGCGCGCTGTTACTGTCCGGGTCGTCCCTGGCCCTGCTCATGGCCCGGGATCTGCCGCTCTTTCTCCTCCTGCGCGGCGTCGCCGGCGTTGGTGAAGCGCTGGTCTACGTCGGTCTCGCCGCCCTGGCCAGCGACCACCGGCGCCCCGGCGCCGCGATCAACCACTTCTCCGTCGCCGTCAACGCCGGGCTGCTCTTGGGACCGGCCGTCGCCGAGACGCTGTTCGCCGCGGCAGGGTTCACCGCCGTCTGGATCACGGCCGCGCTCTCGGCACTGGTGCCGGCGATCGCCGGCACCACCTCGCGAGAACCCCTGAGCGCGGCGAGCCCCCGCCATCCTCCATCCCGCCGCCCCAGGTCCGCGCTGCGAGCCGGCTTCGGCTACCTGGCCTCCGTGTGGGGCTACACCGTCGTCAGCGCCTTCCTGCCTCTGCACCTGGCCGCACTCGGAGCGGGCTCCGGCGGCCCGTACTTCCTCGCCTACGGGATCGTTCTCCTGGCCGTACGGCTGGCCGGGCAGCGCCTGCTCGCCGCGGCCTCTCCAGCTCGGCTGGCCGTCGCCTCCCTCCTGCTGACCGGGGCGGGATCCGTCCTGCTCGCCGCCTGGCCCTCGCCTGCCGGGACATGGTGCGCGATCGTGCTGACGGGCGCCGGGCAGGGGCTGGGGCTGCCCGCCTTCCTCAGGATGGCGGTGTACGGTGTGCCGGCCGGCGAACGCGGATCCGCCGTGGCCACCACGACGGCCTTCTTCGACATCGGGTTCCTCAGCGCCGCCCTGACCCTCGGCGCCCTCGCCGGCCAGTTCGGCCTGGCCGGCGGCTTCGTCCTCGCCGGCGCCGTGTCCGCCGCGGGCGCCCTGCTGTTCCTGCCTCTTCTCCGCCATGACGAACACCAAGGAGCATCTCGTGACGCTTCCCGCCGCTGACCTGTCCCGCTACACCGACGTCGTGTTCGACGTGGCCGTACCCCTGCTGGCCGGCGACAGGGTGCTGATCAACGCCGAGATCGAGCATGCCCCGCTCGCCCGCGCGCTGGTCGAGGCCGCCTACGCCAGGGGCGCCCGCTACGTCGACATCTGGTACTTCGACCCGCACGCCAAAGCCTCGCGCGTCCGGCACGCCGACACCGCGACGCTGGCCGAGGTCCCCGCATGGCTCGACGCCCGCAACGACGACCTCGAACGGCACGGCGGCGTCCTGGTGAACCTCCGCGGCGCCGCCGCGCCAGACCTCCTGGCAGGGCTCGATCCGGTACGCACGGGGCTGGACCGCATGCCGTCCCTGACCTCCCGCCAGCGGCTCCAGCTCAACAACCTCGTCCGTTGGACGATCATCCCCTGTCCCACCCCCGAGTGGGCCCGCACCGTCTTCGGCGAACCCGACCAGGACCGGCTGTGGCGGCACCTGCGCCGCATCCTCCGCCTCGACGAGCCCGACCCACGCGCCGCCTGGCGGCAGCGCATCGCCGGCCTGCTCGACCGCGCCAGGCAGCTCACCGAGCTGCGCCTGGACGCCGTGCGCTTCGAGGGCCCCGGCACCGACCTGACCATCGGCCTGCTGCCCGGCGCCCACTGGACCGCCGCCCGCCTGCGGGACGTCGAAGGCCGCCCGTTCCAGGCCAACCTGCCGACCGAGGAAGTGTTCACGACCCCCGACTACCGGCGTGTCGACGGCACCGTCCGCGCCACCCGGCCGCTGTCCCTGGACGGCACCGTCATCCACGACCTCGAACTGACCTTCGCCGGCGGCGTCGTGACCGAGGTCAGGGCCGGCACCGGAGCCGACGTCGTCCGCACCCACCAGGCCACCGACGCGGGAGCGGCCCGCCTGGGCGAACTCGCGCTGGTCGACCGTTCCTCGCGCGTGGGTGAAAGCGGCATCACCTACATGGAGACCCTCCTGGACGAGAACGCCACCTGCCACCTGGCCTGGGGCGCGGGCCTGCCTCCTGGCGTACCCGCCCATCTGCGCACCGACGTCCCCGCGCGCCTGGACGAGGCCGGCGTGAACACCTCCCGTGTGCACGTCGACTTCATGGTCGGTGGACCGGACGTCACCGTCACCGGCCTGGCACCCGGCCGGAAGGTGGTGCTGCTGCGCGACGACACCTGGCAGTTCTGACCCCGGCCCCCTCAGTCCGTCGTGAACAGGCGGTCCAGGTGGTAGTGCGCGCTCGCCAGCGCCTGTCCGGGCTCGCGTACGCCGTGCAGGATGTCGGCCGCCAGTCCTTCCAGCAGGGCGAGCAGCACGATCGACTCCTGCTCGGCGTCGAGGTGGGCAGGGGCCTGGCCGTCCAGCTGCGCGCGTGTGATCAGCTCGGCCACCCGGGCGTGGAGCCAGGAGCTGTTCTCGCGCAGGACCTCGACCAGCTCTGGAGAGCCGGGCGCCCGTGCGGCCAGTGCCTGGCCGGCCCGGCGCTCGGACGTGCGGCGGGAGTCCAGGGGCAGTATCTCGGCGGCCAGCGAGCGCAGGAACGCCTGGACCGGACCGTCTTCCGCCCCGAAATCCGTCCCGGCCACGATCCGCGCGGTGACCTGCTCGCCCAGATAGCCGACCACGTAGCGGAGCATGTTGTCCTTGGTGCGGAAGTAGTGCTGCACCGATCCGAGCGAGACGCGGGCCTCGTGCGCCACGTCGCGCAGGGTGGCCCGCTCCAGCCCGTCGCGGCCCGCGATGCTCAGCACCGCCTCGGCGATGTGGCGCCGCCGCTCGTCGTGGTCAACCCATTTCGGCACGGTGCTCCGTTCTCATACCGACGTATTATAATACAGCGGTATGGCGACCATCGCGTTCTTCGCTCCTTCCGCCGCGGGGCATGTCAACCCCATGCTCGGCCTCGCCGCGGAGCTCGTAAGGCGAGGCCATCGCCTCACCTTCGCCACCACGGCCGCGTTCGCCGGGCGTGTGGCCGAGACCGGCGCCGAGGTGGTGCCGGTCACCTCACTGTGGGAGTCGCTCGACGGCGCGCGGGCACCGCAGATGCACGGCAAGGAGTTCATCCGGGCCATGCGCATGCTGTTCGCCGAGACCAAGGCGATGCTGGCGCAACTGCCACAGGGCGAACGTCCCGATCTGGTGGTCCACGACGGGCCGCTCGGCTGGTGGGGGCGGATCATGGCCAGGCGCTGGCAGGTTCCCTCCGCGGAGGTCTGGCCCAACCTGGTCGGCAACGAGCACTGGTCGATGGCCGGGAAGTACACGACGTTCAACCCCCGCAGCCTGCGCTTCCTGCTCGCCGTCGTGCCGATCGCCGGCTTTCTGCGCCGGGAGGGGTTCGCCGACCCGCGGAGCTTCATGGAGGGCGGCGAGGCGGGCGTGCGGCTGGTCATGCTGCCGCGTGCCTTCCAGTACGCGGGCGCCACCTTCGGTGACGGCTTCGCCTTCGTGGGCCCGGCGCTGACGGAACGGGCCTACCAGGGCGGGTGGCGCCCGTCCGGCGACCTGCCCGTGGTGCTGGTCTCCCTCGGCACCGCCTACAACGACCGGCCCGATTTCTACCGCATGGTGCTGGACTCGGCCAGGGGCCGCCCCTGGCAGGTCGTGCTGTCCGTGGGCGGGACGGACCCGGCCACGCTCGGCCCGATCCCGCCCAACGTCGACGTGCGCGAGCACGTGCCGCAACTGGCGGTGCTGGAACACGCGCGCGCGTTCGTCACCCACGCGGGCATGGGCAGCACGATGGAGAGCCTGCACAGCCGGGTGCCCATGGTGGCGGTGCCGCAGATGGCCGAACAGCGGGCCAACGCCGACCGCATCGCCGAACTCGGGCTGGGCACGGCGCTCCAGCCCGCCCGGATCGACGCCACCACGCTGTGGACGGCGGTGGAACGGGTCGCGCGCGACGAACGGGTCCGCGAACGCCTCGACTGGATGCACGGCGAACTGACCGCCGCCGGCGGCGCGCCCGTGGCCGCCGACGAGGTGGAAAGACTCCTCGCCTCCTGACGGCGAGCGCGGCCGGCGTGGCCGCCGGTGGACGACCACGCCGATGACGAACGGCTGGAGCCCGGACCTGACCCGCGCGACGTCACTCCGATGACCCCGGGATTCCGGGCCGGAAGGTGTACTCGTGGCGATCGAAGTCGAGTGTCCAGGCGTACCGGGCGAGGAACGCCTGCGAGAGCAGGCCGTCCATCCTCACCCCGCCCAGCTCCGACCAGGGCGGCCGCCGGCCCGGCGCGATCGACAGCAGGTGCCCGTCCTGCGCCAGCGGGCCGAGCCGCAGCGGGCGCGTGGCCCTGAGGTGGGTGCCGGACAGGTCGCCGGGTGCGACGCCCCAGGACCGGTACTGGCTCCTGGTGGCGAAGACGGCGGCCTGGCGCCGCGTGCCGCCGTCCTCGTGCAGATGGACCAGCCCGGAGTCGATGAAGAAGGTCAGGCCGAGCTCGCCGTAGCCGCCGGCGGCGAACATGAAGTGGTCGCCCCACAGATGGAACGGCATCCGCGTGCCACCGGGCGGGACGGCCGATCCGCGCGGGGCCAGCAGCAGCCGGGCCGCCGGGGTGTCGATCGTGGTCAGGAACCTCCGCAGCAGGCAGGTGCCCATGATCACGAGGTCCTGCGGGCCGGTGAGCGTCGGCAGGATGTCCACGGGCACGTTCGTGAGCACCGTCCCGCCCAGGTTCAGCTCGCCGACGATACCCGCGCGGGCGGGCGCGGAGGTGACGCCGTGGAAGCGACGCCCGCTCGAGACCGACTCGACGCCCGCCGCGGCCGCCCGTCCGGAGCCCATCACCAGGAACGTGCCGCCGGTGTCGAGATGGAGGAGCGTGCGGTCACCGTTGAGTGTGGCCTCGACCGCCGGCAGGTACGGGGCAAGCGGGTGATCGGCGAAGGGCAACTCGACCGGGCCGGCGGCCTTCATCGTCATCGGATGATCACGTCGTAAGGCCACGTCCGGCGGGATGCGGCGGTGTCTGCGGCGCAGGTGCGCACATGCCTGGCCGGGCTGGTCGAGGTGCAGCCAGGCGTCGGCGATCGGCAGGTCCAGCGCGCGGGGCCGGTGGCGGAGGCGGTCGTAGCGGCTCAGCGCCTCCGCCAGCCGGCCGCGTACGAGATCGGCCAGGAGCGGTAGCCGCTCGTCCCCGGCCGCGGCGGCGTGCCGCGCGGCGCGGTCGACGTCGCCGGCGCGCCACGCGGTCCGGGCGGCGGCCGTTCCCGGCCGGAGCGGCGTCATGGCTTCTCCGGCCCGCTCACGACGGCGCCAGGGCCACCCGGCCCGAGGTCCGGGGACATGCCCGCGACCGGATCGCCCGGCCTCAGATCGACCGCGGCGGCCAGGATCGCCAGCAGGGGGATGACGGCCTGCGGTCGCATCTCGTACGCCCCTCGCTTCCGCTGGGTGATCAGCCCCGCTCCCTGCAGCTCGCGCAGGTGGTGGTACAGCTGCCCGGTGGAGGTCTCCCCGCCGAGCGTCTCCTGCAGCTCGGCGGAGGTACGCGTGCCGCCGACGAGGCCGCCGAGGAGCGCCAGCCGGTGCGGGCTGCCCAACGCCTCCAGTACCGCGGCGGCGTGCGCCCAGTCGGCCGCCATGAGGTCGTCCACCTCGTGCTGCCCGGCCCACGCGTACTCCAGACCGCTGACATGGACGGCCCCCTGGTAGGCCACGGTGCCCGCGGTGCCGTCCTCGGTGGCGCGCTCGCGGAAGTGCCGGGCGAGATCCAGGGCGGACGCGCCGGGGGGCGCCTGCGGGGGGTTGGCGGGAGGGCTCCCGGCCTGCCGTTCCAGGCGGTCGATCCGGCGCTCCAGCGCCGCCAGGCGATCGTCCATACACCCCTCCGATATTCTGATATTCTGATATTCCGTAATAACGTAGGTCGATGGACGCGGTGAGTCAATCCCCCGGCAACGGCATCCCGGGCACCCGCGACGGGCGTGAGAACGTGAAGGTGGGGCCTGATCGCGACCTCTGCGGCGGACGGCCAAGTACAGCTAGACGCGCATGCCGAACAGGAAGCGGGTGGGTCTGGTACGGCGGACGGCCACGTCGTACACGGTGAAGATGATCGCCAGCGAGGCCAGCACCACCACGGCCAGCTTCACCGCCAGCGGCAGGTGCCACGACACCACGAAGAACGCGACGACGACCACGACCGGCTGGTGGAGCACGTACAGCGGCAGTACGGCGGGCGCCAGGTAGGCGTAGAACCGGCTGCCGCCTCCCGCCGGGGCGGAGGAGGGGGCACGGGGGCGGTCGAGCAGGCCCATGATGGCGACGACGCAGGACCAGCCCGCCGCGCCGTACAGGACTCTGGCGCCCATCGCGAACGGCGTCATGGCCGAGAACATCTCATCACCCGCGATGATGAACGCGGGCGAGCCCGCGGCGAAGAAGGCGATGCCCGCGGTCAGCGCGAGTTTGGCGTCGCGCCGCATCGCCTCGCGGAAGCGGCCGTCGGCGGCGATCACGAAGCCGCAGGCGAAGAAAAGCAGGTATGTCCAGTGGTGCCAGCCGCCGTACTCCTGCTCGATGCCGAGCAGCGCGCAGACGGCGCCCAGCAGCAGCGCGGGCAGCAGGATGGCCCCGCGCCGGCCGGTCAGCGCGGCCATCCGCTCGCAGGCGGCGCGCGCCCGCGCGGCCGGTACCCAGCGCACCAGAGGCGCCAGCAGCAGCGCGAACGTCAGCAGCAGCAGGACGAACCACAGGTGCCCGGTCTCGAAGTAACGGCCCTGCAGCACGAAGGGGAACCTGCCCCACTCCAGGTGAACCGTGAAGAAGTCGGGCAGGAACTGCCAGTACGACTCGTGGTACCCGGGCTGCGAGCGTAACCGCAACCACTGGGGGATCGGCAGCAGCGTGAGCATGGCGAAGACCAGCGGCACGCCCAGCCGCTGCAGCCGCTCCAGCGCGAACCCGCCCGGACCGCGCTTGGCCAGCGAGTGCCACGACCCCACGCCCGCGATGAGGAAGAGCAGCGGCATCGCCCACACGACCGCCAGCCCAGCGAAGATCATCGTGACGCCGGTGGTGTCGGCGTTCTTGACGTAGAAGTCGCTGCCTTCGTCGAAGACCAGGGAGGAGTGGAAGAACACCAGCCCGACGACGACCATGGCCCGCAGGGCGTCCAGGGCGGTGCGCCGTTCCGGCCGCGACGTCGAGAGTGGCTCGCTGCGTGCGGTCATCACCGGTCCAGTGTCCGCCTGACCGCCGGGTAGCGCCAGCGAGACTACGCTCGGCAGGGTGAAGTATCTGATCCTCATCTACAGCAACCCCGAGACCCGCCAGGTGTGGGACGCGCTCCCGATGGAGCAGCGCTCCGCGGGACTGGACGCCTACGCCAAGCTCACCCGCGACCTGGCCGCCTCCGGTGAACTGATCGCCAACGCCGCGCTCACCCAGCCGTCGGCGGCCAGGACGGTGACGGTCAGCCAGGGCGAGGTTGTCGTCAGCGACGGGCCGTTCGCCGAGGCCAAGGAGTACCTGGCCGGGATCTACCTGATCGAGTGCGAGAGCGAGGAACGGGCGATCGAGACGGCCGCACGCGTGCCGGAGGCGCAGGTCATGCGCATCGAGGTCCGCCCGGTCGTCGAGCTGAGCGACTTCCTGTGAACGAACTGCTGCGCGAGCTGGCGCCCCAGGTTCTGGGCGCGCTCGTGCGGCGCTACGGCGACTTCGACGCCTGCGAGGACGCGGTCCAGGAGGCGCTGCTGGCGGCGGCCGTACAGTGGCCGGAGGAGGGGTTGCCCGACCACCCCAAGGGCTGGCTGATCACGGTCGCCTCGCGGCGCCGGATCGAGGTGCTGCGCTCGGAGTCGGCGCGGCGGCGGCGGGAGGAGAACGCGGCGGCGCTGGAGCCGCCGGACCCTCGCCAGGCACCCTCGGCGGACGACGGGCTGACGCTGCTCATGCTGTGCTGCCACCCCGAGCTCACCACGACCTCGCAGGTCGCGCTGACGCTGCGCGCGGTCGGCGGCCTGACCACCGCGGAGATCGGGCGCGCGCTGCTGGTGCCGGAGAGCACGGTGGCCCAGCGCATCAGCCGCGCCAAACAGCGCATCAAGGGCGCCGCGTTCGTCCTGCCGCCGCAAGGCGAGTACGGCGAGCGCCTCGCCGCGGTACGCCACGTCCTCTACCTGATCTTCAACGAGGGCCACACGGCCAGCTCCGGCGAGCACCTGCAGCGAGTGGAGCTGTCCGGCGAGGCGATCCGGCTGACCAGGCAGCTACGCGCCCTGCTGCCCGGGGACACCGAGGTGGCCGGGCTGCTGGCGCTCATGCTGCTGACCGACGCCCGCCGTCCCGCCCGCGACGGCAGGGACGGCGAGCTGATCCCGCTGGCCGAGCAGGACCGTACGCTTTGGCGCGCCGACCACATCGCGGAGGGCGTGGCGCTGGTCACCGAGGCCCTGGCCGGCGCCCCGATCGGCCCCTACCAGGTGCAGGCGGCCATCGCCGCGCTTCACGACGAGGCGCCCAGCACGGGGGCGACCGACTGGCCGCAGATCCTCACCCTGTACGACCTGCTGGTCACGCTGGCCCCCGGTCCGATGGTGACGCTCAACCGGATCGTGGCGCTGGCCATGGTCCACGGCCCGCGCGCCGGGCTGGAACGCCTGGCCGAGGTGGAGGCGGAGCTGTCGGGACACCACCGCCTGCACGCCGTCCGCGCCCATCTGCTCGACCTGGCCGGCGAGCACGAGGCGGCCCGCGAGGAGTACCGGCACGCCGCCCGGCGCACCCTCAGCCTGCCGGAACGCCGCTACCTGGAGTCCCGCGCCCGGTGAGCTCGCCGATATCCTCGTGGCATCATGCTCGACGACTCTCTGCGCGCCGACTGCGCCAACTGTTTCGGCCTGTGCTGCGTGGCCCTGCCGTTCGCCCGCTCGGCGGACTTCGCCATCGACAAGGAGGCCGGCCGGCCCTGCCCGAACCTGCGCGAGGACTTCGGCTGCGGCATCCACGCGCGGCTGCGGCAGAAGGGCTTCACCGGCTGCACGGTCTACGACTGCTTCGGCGCCGGGCAGAAGGTCGCGCAGGTCACCTATGGCGGGGTCGACTGGCGGCAGGAGTCGGCCGGGCAGATGTTCGCCGTCTTCCCGGTGATGCGCCAGCTCCACGAGCTGCTGTGGTACCTCGCCGAGTCGCTCGGCCATCCCGCCGCCGAGCCGGTGCACGAGGAACTGCGCAAGGCTCTCGACCACGTCGACGGCCTCACCCGGCAGCGGCCGGAGCGCCTGCTTGAGCTGGACGTGACGCGGACGCGCGGCGAGGTCAACACGCTGCTGCTGCGGGTCAGCGAGCTCGTGCGCGCCGGAAGCGGCGGCAGGCGGAAGAACCGCCGCGGCGCCGACCTCATGGGCGCCAAGCTCAGGGGCGCCGACCTGCGCGGGGCCAACCTGCGCGGCGCCTACCTCATCGGCGCCGACCTGCGGGGCGCCGACCTGCGCCAGGCCGACCTGATCGGCGCGGACCTGCGGGGCGCCGACGTCAGGGGCGCGCGGCTGGCCGGCAGCCTGTTCCTGACCCAGTTCCAGGTCAACGCCGCCGCCGGTGACGCCGCGACCACGCTGCCCGGCGCGCTGATCCGGCCCGATCACTGGGCTTAGCCGGTCAGGCGGGCGGCCCTGCCGTACAGGTAACGCTGTTCCTGAAGGCTGGCCGTGCGGGTGGCGGCGAGCTCGTAAGCGGCCCGCGCGCCCTCGCGCTCGCCCGCCATCTCCAGCAGATGCGCCCGTACGGCGTGCAGCCGATGATGGCCCGAGACGCGCGGATCGGCGCCCAGTTCCTCCAGCAGGTCGAGACCCGCGCGCGGGCCCCGGCACATGGCGACGGCGACGGCGTGGTTGAGCGCGGCCATCGGGTTGCCGGACAGCTCCATCAGCACCCGATACAGGGCGGCGATCTGCGGCCAGTCGGTCTCCCGCTCGCTCGGCGCCTCGTCGTGGAGCGCGGCGATCGCCGCCTGCACCTGGTACGGCCCCGCCGGCCCCCTGGGCAGCGCCCCGCCCACCAGCGCCACCCCCTCCTCGATGTAGTCCCTGCGCCACAGCGTCCGGTCCTGCTCGGCCAGTGGCACCAGCTCGCCGCCGGGCCCGTCGCGCGCGGGCGTCCTGGCGTCGGTCAGCAGCATCAGCGCCAGCAGACCGGCCACCTCGCCGTCGCCGGGCAGCAGCCGGTGCACGATCCTGGCCAGCCGGATGGCCTCGGCCGCCAGCTCGGCTCTGACCAGGCTCGGCCCCGACGTGCTCGCGTACCCCTCGGTGAAGATCAGGTACAGCACGCGCAGCACGGCCGCCAGCCGTTCGGCGCGCTCGGCCTCCGCGGGCAGCCGGAAGGGCAGGCCGCTGGCCTTGACGCGCTGCTTGGCGCGGGTGATGCGCCGGCCCATGGCCGGCTCCGGCACGAAGAACGCGCGGGCGATCTCCCGCGTCGTCAGGCCGCCGACCGTGCGCAGGGTGAGCGCGACCTGGAGGTTCGGCGCGAGTGCCGGGTGGCAGCACAGGAACAGCAGGATCAGCGTGTCGTCGCCCTCGGCGGGCCGCCGGTCGGCCGCGGGGGACAGCCGGTCCTCGGGCAGCGCCCAGGTGGCGACCTCGTCCTCGCGCCGCTGCCTGGCCTGCTCACTGCGCAGCAGGTCGGTCAGCCGCCGCGAGGCGACGGTGATCAGCCAGGCGCGCGGGTTGTCCGGCAGCCCCTCCCGCGGCCACTGTCCCGCGGCCGCGATGAGCGCCTCCTGGACGGCGTCTTCGGCCAGGTCGAAGTGGCCGTAGCGGCGCACGAGCGCGCCGAGGACCTGCGGCGCCAGCTCGCGCAGCAGGTCCTCGGCCGGGATGCCCGCCACTAGCCCAGGTGGTCGCCGGCGCCGTCGACGATCGGCCGGATGTCGGCGTACGCCCTGGCGCGCGCGTCACCCGGCGCCGGGCAGTCGGCCAGCCGGGCGGCGAGTTCGGTGGCCCGGTCGAAGCTCGCGCACTCGACGATCGTGTATCCGGCCAGCACCTCGGTGGTCTCGGCGTAGGGCCCGTCGGTGACGAACGGCACGCCGTCCTTGTTGCCGACCCGCCGCGTGTGGACCGGGGCGGCCAGCCCGCGCGCGTCCACGAACTCGCCGGACTCGACGAGCTCCTGGTTCCAGGCCCCCATGAACGCGGTCATCGCGGCGAAGTCCTCGGCGCTCCACCCGGGGTTGCCCTCGCTGCCCTTGCCGGCCAGGGCGTCGAAGTCCTGCTGGGAAGCGTAGAGCATGATCATGTACTTCATGGTTTTCCCTCTTCCGTGACCGGCGCCGCCGCGGCGCCTCTCACCCGGGACGTCGGAGCCACGCGGCCCGCTCCGACATATCCTGACCGATCGCGCGAACTTTTTTGTACCGTGGTGGCATGAGCTGGCGACATTGACCTGAACCGAGGCTCTACGCCTACACCTTCACCGCGGAGTTCGTCCTCTTCTACCCGGTCTACGCGGTGTACTTCACCCAGACGGGCCTGTCGGCCGCCGAGGTCTCCTCGCTGTTCGCGATCTGGTCGGTGGCCGGGTTCCTGCTGGAGATCCCCTCCAGCGTGTGGGCCGACCGGTTCTCGCGCCGGCGCCTGCTGGTGCTGGCGCCGCTGGTGACCTCGGCCGGGTTCGCGCTCTGGACGTTCGTGCCGTCGTACGGGGCGTTCGCCGCCGGGTTCGTCCTGTGGGGCGCGGGGGCGGCCATGCAGTCGGGCACGTTGCAGGCGCTGGTCTACGAGGAACTCGGCCGCCTGGGCCGGGCCGGTGACTACGCGCGGCTGATCGGGCGCTCGGAGGCGCTCGCCTCGGTCGCCGCCGTCGCGGCGAGCCTGCTGGCCGCGCCCGTCCTCGCCGCCGGCGGCTATGCGGCGGTCGGCCTGGCCAGCGTCGCGGTCGGCCTGCTGGGCGCCCTCACCGGCAGCCTGCTGCCCGAGTCGTGCCCGCCCGCCGCCGGGCGAGCCGGGCAATCCTATCTGTCCGTCCTGCGCACCGGTCTTTCCGAGGTACGGCGGGCACCGGCCGTCGCCCGGACGCTGGTGATCCTCGCGGCGGTGACCGGGCTGACCTCGATCGATGAGTACCTGCCGCTGCTGGCCACCGCCGGCGGGGCCACGACGCCGGTGGTCGCGCTGCTGATCGGACTGGTGATCGCGGGCATCGCGGCGGGCGGCTGGCTGGCCGGGTACGGCGCCCGGCTGCTGCCCCTGATCCTGGCGGCCGGGGCCCTGGCACTCGGCGGCGGCGCGGTCCTGGGCGGGGCGGCGGGGTCCGGCGGTGGTGCGGCCTTGGGCGGGGCGGCGGGGTCCGGCGGTGGTGCGGCCTTGGGCGGGGCGGCGGGGTCCGGCGGTGGTGCGGCCTTGGGCGGGATGGCGGGGTCCGGCGGCTCCGCGGCTGGGCTCTGGGCGGGGTTCGTGGCGATCGCGGCGGCGTTCGGGGCCTTCTACTGGGCTGTCGCGGTGCTGGACGCGCGCCTGCAGGACACGATCGGCGACGAGGCGCGGGCGACCGTGACCTCGATGGCGGGGCTGGGATCGGAGGTGGCGGCGCTCGGGGTGTTCGCCTTCTACGGGTTCGGATCGGGGTGGGCGCCGCCGTGGGTGCTGGTCGCGCTGGTGGCGGTGCCGTACCTGGCGATGGCGGTGGCGAGCCGCCGATGAACGGGAGCCGGGCGGCGGCGATCACGAGCGCCGCCGCCCGGGGGTTCTGGCGGACTAGCAGGAGCGGGAGAGTGCGCAGTAGATGGGCCGCTTGAGCTTCTTGATGATCTTCTTGTAGACGTACGGGACGTCGTTCTCGAAGATGTCGGAGTAGGTGTTCCAGCCGCCCCGGGCGCCCTGTTCCAGCTTCTTCCACACCCACAGGCCGCCGGCGCGTACCAGGGCCTCGCAGGCCAGCCGCATCTTCCAGCCCTTGGCCCGGCTGCAGGCGCCCAGGGCGGCCAGTTCCGCCGAGCTCCCGGACATGACGGCGGCGGCCGAGACGGGCACCGGTTGCGCGGAGGCCGAGGCCGCGTGCGCGGTGGCCGGTGCGCCGATGCTCAGGACGGCCGCGGTCAGGAAGGCCGCCGCCAGCTTCTTGGTGTGTTTCATGTTGCGCCCCTTCGTGCTCGTTCGGAGATCGATGGCAGGAAGGTAGGGCGCGGCGGGTTGAAGAATTGTTGAGCGCGTGTTGAGCTCGGCCCGGCCGGGTCTACCGCGGAAGGTTGACCCCCATACCGCCGAAGTCGCAGGAAAAAGTTCGATCGTCGGCGGTATGGGCGGGGAAGCGGTGTCCTCGTAGCCTCGTGTGCGTCTGGATTGCCGCGACGGACCTCAGCACCGGAGACCGTCCGCGGCCCTGACGTGACGCGCTCGCTCGGCGGCCCGCACGGGGGCGGGGCCGGCTGCTTCGGGTCACGGCGGCGGCGCGCCCGTCACTGGCGCCGGGGCGCCACCAGGCCGCACTCGTAGGCGAAGGCCACAGCCTGGGCCCGGCTGGACAGCCCCAGCTTGGCCATCGCCCGGTTGAGATGAGTCTTGACGGTGGCCTCGCTCACGATCAGCCGGGCGGCGATCTCGCCGTTGGACAGGGCGCGGCCCACGAGCGTGAGCACCTCGGTCTCGCGGCCGGTGAGCGGGGCCAGGTCCGGGATGGGCCCGGCGGCGTCGGGCTCGGGCTGGAAGGTCTCGATGAGGCGCTGGATGAGACCGGGAGAAAGGAGGCTGTCGCCGGCGGCCACGGTGCGGATGGCGGCCAGCAGGCGCTCCGGCTGCGTCTCCTTCAGAAGGAAGCCGCACGCTCCGGCGCGCAGCGCCTGGTAGACGTACTCGTCGATGTCGAAGGTGGTCAGGATGAGCACTTGGGGCGGCGGCTGCTCGGCGGCGGCCAGGATCTGCCGGGTCGCGCTGATGCCGTCCGAGACGGGCATCCGGATGTCCATGAGGATGACGTCGGGCCGGGTGGAGACGGCCAGGGCCACGGCTTCCTCGCCGTCGCTCGCCTCGCCGACGACCTCCAGACCGGGGGCGGCGCGAATGAGGGCGGCCAGCCCGGCGCGGATCAGGACCTGATCGTCGGCGACCAGCACCTTGATCATAAGTGTCACCAGCCAGTCGTCCGCCACGGGGCTTTCATGATCTACCAGCACAGCCTGATCTACGGCACAGCACGATCTCCAAGCACAACACGATCTTCAAGCAGCACGATCTTCAAGCGCGCGATCTTCATGCAGGACGATCTTGTAGTAACGCGATCTTCCAGCACAGCATGATCTTCCAGCAAAGCGTGACATGTCAGCACAGTGCGATCAAGCCGAACGGTGACGATGCGATCCATGCCCCCGCCCGCGGCCCTCATCGCTTTCGCCAGGAAACGTCCCACGTTCGCCGACGGCCTGGTCGCCATGACGCTGACCTGGGGCTCCTGGGTGTGGCCGGTGCTCGCCCCGCATCCGCTCGACCGCCGGCCGGACGCGCTCGCGCTTCTGCTCTGCGCCCTGGTCAACCTCCCGCTGACCTTGCGCAGGCGGTGCCCGGCACCGGTGCTCGTGATCTCCTGCGCCGCCGCGTTCGCCTACCACGCCTTGGGTTTCCACTATGGGGCGAACTCGATGGGCCCATTGCTCGCGCTGTACTCCGTCGTCGTCCACCACTCCCGGCGGGCCGCCCTGCCCGCGGGCGCGCTCGTCCTGACCGAGTGGATCTACGCCAACGCCCTGCCGGGGCAGGCGTGGACGGCCGCCTGGTACTCCTGCATCGTCATCGGCTGGACCGTCGCGTTCGCGTTCGGCATGCGCACGCTCAAGGTGCGCAACGCCCAGCTCGCCGACCTGGCCGACCAACTGCGCAGGGAGAAGGCGGTGGCGGCCAGGCAGGCCGTCACCGAGGAGCGGGTGCGCATCGCGCGGGAACTGCACGACGTCGTCGCCCACCACATGTCGGTCGTCTCCGTCCAGGCCGGGCTCGGCCACTACGTCATCCGGTCGGACCCGGCCACGGCCGAGGGCACCCTGCGCACCATCGCCGAGACCAGCGGCGAGGCGCTGGCCGAGATGCGCCGCTTGCTGTCGGTGCTGCGCATCGAGGTGGACGACGGCACCGCGGAGCCGTACTGCGCGGCGCCGAGTCTTGACCACCTCGACGGCCTGGTGCAACGCGTGCGGGCGGCCGGTGTCGAGACGGAGGTGACGGCCGGCGGCGAACGGCGGGCGATCTCCTCGGGCATGAGCCTGTGCGTGTACCGCGTCATCCAGGAGGCGCTCACCAACGTCATCAAGCACGCGCCGGGTGCGCGGGCCGAGGTGTCGCTGCTGTACTCCGGCGACACGCTGAGCGTGAGCGTCCGCAACGACGGCCACCCCGGCGCGCCGCCGCCGGGACCGGACGGGCACGGGCTGATCGGGATGACCGAGCGAGTGAAGCTGTACCACGGCTCGCTGAGCGCCGGACCCCTGCTGACCGGCGGCTTCGTGGTCCGCGCCACCTTTCCGCTGACCGCGGGGGAGGGGTGAGGTCAGGCGGGCGGGCCCGTGGAGCCGCGCGCCACGAGGGCGGGCGGGAAGACGTGGTCGACGTGCGGAGTGTGGTAGCCCTGCAGGCGTTCCCACAGCGCGGTGGCCACGGCGCCGGCCATCTGCTCCACCGGCTGGCGGACGGTGGTGAGCGGCGGGTTGCTGTGCGCGGCGAGGTAGGTGTCGTCGTAGCCGACCACGGACAGGTCTCCGGGCACCGACAGCCCCGCCTGCCGGGCGGCGGCCAGGACACCGAGTGCCATGAGGTCGCTGCCGGCGATGACCGCCGTGACGCCCGCCTCGATGAGGCGCAGGCCCGCGGCGTGGCCGCCGGTAAGTGAGTAGTCGGTCTCGGCGTAGAGGGCGTCGTCCACGGAGCCGAACCAGCGGCGCATCTCCCGGCCGTAGCCGCGCAGGCGGTTCTGGGAGGGGCGCAGGTAGCCCTGGCCGCCCGCGAGGCCGATGCGGGTGTGGCCGAGCGCGCGCAGGTGGGCGACGGCCATCGCGGCCCCGGCGGCCTCGTCGGTGGTGACGGTCGAGACGGGCAGGCCGGGAACGTGCCCGCCGACCAGCACCATCGGCAGCTGCTGCTGGTGCAGCTGCCAGTAGAAGCCGTGGTCGGCCGAGGGGTTCGCGTGCCGCCCCGACACCAGGACGAGCCCCTGGATGCGCTGCCTGACCAGGGAGGCGATGTAGTCGAGCTCGGTCGGCCCCTGCTTGGTGGAGCTGCCGATCAGCGCCGTGACGCCGTGCCCGCCGAGCTTGGTCTCGATGGCCCCGGCCAGCAACGGGAAGACCGGGTTGTCCAGCTCCGGCACGATGATGCCGACGAACGGCTGCGACACCGGCGCGGGCGCGACCATGCCCTGCTCACGCATAGCCTGCAGCACCCGGGCGCGGGTCTCCTCCGCGACCCCGGGACGGTCGTTGAGCACGCGGCTGACCGTCGCCGCGCTGACGCCGACGCGCTTGGCGATCGTGCGAACCGACAGTCGTGCCACGGGGACTCCAGAAACCGTTGAAACATGTTGCGCGACGTTGCCGCACCTGAGGGAGGCTGCTTAGGCTCCTGACCATCAAAGCAGGTAAAGGGAGCGTTGACAGCATGGTCCAGTCGGAAACACTTTGCAACACGGTGGCGCACCACGACGGCTCGCCGCTGTATGTCTCCGACCCCTCGCCCGGACTGGGCGATCAGGTCGAGGTGTTCGCCCGCACGGCCGGCACGCTGGGGACCCGGCGCGTCTTCGTCCGCAGCGCCCCCGACGGCGAGCCGGCGTTCACCGAGGCGATGATCGACCGCGTCACCCCGGAGGAGACCTGGTGGCGGGCCACGCTGCGGGTGGTCAACCCCGAGTGCGGCTACCGCTTCCTGCTGCACACCGGCTCGGGGCCGCTGTGGCTGAGCGCCGCCGGCCTCTCGCGCACCGAGGTCACCGACGCCGCCGACTTCACCCTCACCGCCCACCCGCCGCCGCCCGCATGGGCCGCCGGCGCGGTGATCTACCAGATCTTCCCCGACCGGTTCGCCCGTTCCGAGCGGCCGCGCGGCCCCCTTCCGTCGTGGGCGCGCCCCGCCGCATGGGACGAGCCCATCCCGTACGGCAGGCCGCACGCCCTCCAGCAGATTTACGGCGGCGACCTGTGGGGCGTGGCCGAGCGCCTCGACCACATCCAGACCCTGGGCGCGAACCTCGTCTACCTCACCCCGTTCTTCCCCGCCCGCTCCAACCACCGCTACGACGCCAGCACCTTCGACCACGTCGACCCGCTCCTGGGCGGGGACGAGGCGCTGAAGTCACTCACCGCCCGGGCCCACGCCCGCGGCATGCGGGTCATCGGCGACATCACGCTCAACCACTCCGGCGACGCCCACGACTGGTTCGTCAAGGCCAGGAACGACCCCGCCGGCCCGGAACGGGACTTCTACTACTTCGACGGCGACGACTACGCCACGTTCGCCGGGGTGAAGACCCTGCCCAAGTTCGACCACCGCTCGGCGGAGCTGCGCCGCCGCCTGGACGCCGTGATCGCCCGCTACCCCGCGGAGTTCGGCCTGGACGGCTGGCGCGTCGACGTCGCCCAGTCGGCCGGGCGCCACGGCGCGGTCGAACTGAACGCCCAGGTCGCGACCGCCACCAGGGCGGCGCTCGGCGACGACAGGCTGCTGCTGGCGGAGAACCAGTTCGACGCCTCGTCCGCGCTGCGCGGCGACGGCTGGCACGGGACCATGGCCTACGCGGGCTTCGCCCGCCCGGTGTGGTCGTGGCTGGCCAGGGAACGTTCCACCGAGTTCTGGGGCACACCGGGCCCCATCCCGGACTACGGCGGCCACGACCTGGCGGCCGTGATGCGCGCGTACGCCGCCCGCATCCCCTGGCGCTCCCACACGCACAACCTCACGCTGCTCGACTCGCACGACACCGCGCGCTTCCGCTCGATCGCCGGCCGCGACCACCAGCACCTGGGCGCCGCCCTGCTGTTCACGCTGCCCGGCCTGCCCATGGTCTTCGCCGGCGACGAGGTCGGAGTCGAGGGCGTGCACCTGGAGGACGGCCGCCGCCCCTTCCCCTGGGACCCTGCCGCGCAGGATCACGACACCCACCGCCTCTACCGCGAGCTGATCGCGCTGCGCCGCGGCCGGGAGGCGCTGCGCCGCGGCGGGCTGCGCTGGCTGCGCGCCGAGCGGGACGTGGTGCTGTTCGAGCGGGCGGCGCCGGGGGAGACGCTGCTGATCCAGGTCAGCAGGAACGCCCACGCCCCGATGCCCGCGCCCGCCGCGCTCGCCGGCCTGCTCGGCGCCCCCGACCTCGCACCGGGCGAGCCCATGCCCGCCGACGGTCCCGCCTTCCACGTCTGGGAGACCGCACGATGATCGAAACCCTGACCGGCGTACGCTCGCGGGCGCTGGGCAACTCCCGCGACGTCTTCGTCTACCTGCCGCCCGGCCACGACCCGGCGGCGGGGCCGTACCCCGTGGTGATCCTTCAGGACGGGCAGCACGTGTTCGCCGGAGCGGGCCTGAGCCCGAGCTGGCGGGTGGACGAGACGCTCGACGACCTGATCGGGCGCGGGCTGCTGCCGCCGCTGGTCGCCGTCGGCGTCTCCAACGCCGGTGACCAGCGCGGCAACGAGTACTCGCACGTGGCGCCCTACCCGCGCGACCCGGCCGGCGTGTGCAGGGGCGAGCTGTACGAGGAGTTCCTGATCGAGGAACTGCTGCCGGCGCTGCGCGAGCGCTACGCGGTCACCGCCGACCCGGCGGCCACCGCCGTCATGGGCTCGTCGATGGGCGGGCTGGTCAGCTACCACCTGGCCTTCCGGCGGCCGGAGGTGTTCGGCCTGGCCGCGGCGCTCTCGCCGTTCCTCGTCTTCGTGGACCCGCGCACGCTCGAAGAGACCCCCGTCTACCGGCGCTTCGAGGCCCGCGGCCCGCACCGGGTCTGGCTGGACATCGGTGGCATGGAGGGCCTGATCATGGTCAGGCCGGTCCGCGAGCTCGCGGAGCACCTGCTCGACCTCGGCTACGCGCCCGACGAGGAACTGCGCTACCTGCACGAGCCGTCCGCGCCCCACCACGAGGACGCCTGGGCCGCGCGCGCCGGCAGCGCGCTCCTGCATCTCTTCGGTACGGCGGGCCCGCCCGTCCTGCTCTCGGGCACCGGCGGCGAGACCGTCACCGGCCAGCACCTCGACGTCGCGCCCATCGCCGAACGCGCCGACGGCTGCGTGTACTCAGCCCTCGGCGCGCGGGTGACCTGGCAGCCGGCCGGCCCGCTCAAGAGCGTCGGCCACGCCCTGCTCGAAGGCGTCGAACCCGGCGCCGCGCAGGTCGTCGCCCGTACCGGCGAGCTGGAGGTGAGCGAACGGGTCACGGTCGTCGACGGCGCCCCCGGCGCGCTGCTCGACGTCACGGTCGTGGTCCCCCTCGGCACCCCTGACGACTCGCCCGTCTACTTCTCCGGCCTGGTCACCACCAAGGTCGCGCCCGGAGTCCACCACGGCGTCTGGCGGCTGCCGCGCGGCGTCGGCCTGAACGGCACCGTCGGGCGCGGCTGGCGCCGCGACGGCCTGGACGCCGACGGCTTCCCCATCCGAACCCCCCTGAGGCACGACGCGGACCGGCGCGTGTGGGTACGCGTCGCGAGCTGGAGCGATCCGGCTCAGAACGACCCGCACGCCGGATCCTGAGGAGCGACCATGCGCAAGCTCACCGCACTCGCGGCCACCACCCTGCTCGTGGCGGGCTGCGCCGCCGCCGAGAAGGCGGCCGCCCCGCCCCCCGCCCCGCTCACCGTCTGGGCCGACGACAGCCGGGCCGCGCCGCTGCGGGAGATCGCCGCGGCGTTCGAGAAGGACCGCGGCGTCCAGGTCAAGATCGTGCAGAAGGCCATGGGCAACCTGCGCGACGACTTCGTCTCGCAGGCGCCCTCCGGCCAGGGGCCCGACGTCATCGTCGGCCCGCACGACTGGCTGGGCAAGCTGGTGCAGAACGGCGTCGTCGCGCCGCTCGACCTGTCGGCCAAGGCGGCGCTGTTCTCCGGGGCGGCCATGCGGGCCATGACCTACGACGGGCAGACGTACGGCCTGCCGTACGCGATCGAGAGCGTGGCCGTGCTGCGCAACACCAAGCTCGTCCCCACCGCGCCCGCCACCTTCGACGAACTGGTGGCTCGCGGGAAAAGCCTGGTGAAGGCGGGTAAGAGCACGTACCCGGTCGGGCTGCCCGTCGACCCCAAGGCGGGCTCGCCCTTCCACCTGTACGCGCTGCAGACCTCCTTCGGCTCGCAGGTCTTCGGCCGGGACGGCAAGCTGGAGATCGACAACCCGGGCGGGCTGAAGTTCGCGGCCTACCTGAAGCGGCTGGCCGCGGACAAGGCCGTCTCGACCTCGCTGACCGGCGACATCGCGACCAACGCCTTCGTCAAGGGCGAGACGCCGTTCCTGGTCACCGGTCCGTGGGACGCGCCCGCGCTGGCCAAGGCGGGCGTTCCGTTCGCGGTGGACCCGGTGCCCCCCGCGGGCGGGGAGAAGGCGCGGCCGTTCGCCGGCGTGCAGGGCTTCTTCGTCAGCGCCAAGAGCGCCAACCCGATCCTGGCCAATGACTTCCTCGTCAACTACCTGGCCACGCCGCGGGCGCAGAAGGCGCTGCACGCGGCGGGCGGCCGCCCGCCGGCGATGAACTCGGTGCGCGAGGAACTGGCCGGTGACCCGGTCCTGGCCGGGTTCGCCGAGGCCGCCGCCGACGGCGTGCCGACGCCGAACGTGCCCCAGATGGACGCCGTCTGGGCCGACTGGGGACTGTCCCAGCTCGCGATCATCACCGGCCGGGGCGAGCCCGCCGAGCTGACCAGGAAGGCCGCGGAGCGCATCCGCGCGAAGATCGGGTCCTGATGCGCGCGCTTCGCTTTCTGCCGCTGGCCGTCGCCGACGCGCTGGCCGTCTACGGACTGGTGGCGCTCGGCGGGCAGCGCTCGTGGTGGATGTTCGCGCTGCTGCTGGCCGGGACGGTGGCCATCAACGCGGTCTACCTGAGCAGGCGGGCGGTCCCCGCCAAGTACCTGGCGCCGGGGATCGTGCTGCTGCTGATCTACCAGGTGTACGTGGTGCTCTACACCGGCTACGCCGCATTCACCAACTACGGCGACGGCCACAACGCCACCAAGTCCGACGCGGTCGCGGCGATCCTGGCCGCCAGCGAGGTCAAGACCGGCGAGAGCCGGCCGATCCGGGTGGCGGAGAAGGACGGCCAGCTGGGTTTCCAGAGCGGGCCGGGGTGGCGGGCGCTGCCGTACGCGGAGATCGTGGCCAGGCAGGCGGAGATCGTCAAGCTGCGGGTCCCGGCAGAGGGCGGCGTGCTGAAGACCGCGGACGGGGTGACGGCCGCGCTCTACCGGCCCACCCTGACCTACGCCGGCGGCGTCTTCACCGACCGGGCGGGAACGGTCTACCGCGACGACGGACGCGGCGCCTTCACCTCGGCCGGCGGGCGCTCGCTGAGTCCCGGCTGGAAGGTCTTCGTCGGCACCGAGAACTTCACCAGCGTGCTCACCAACGCCGAGATTCGCGGGCCGTTCCTGGGCGTGCTGGTCTGGACGTTCGTGTTCGCCGCGCTGTCGGTCGCGCTGAGCTTCGGCTTCGGGCTGGTGCTCGCGCTGATCCTGGACGGCTACCGCGTCTACCGCTCGCTGCTGGTCTTCCCGTACGCGTTCCCCGCGTTCATGGCGGCGCTCCTGTGGCAGGGGCTGCTCAACACCGACCACGGGTTCGTCAACGAGGTGCTGCTGGGCGGCGCCACCGTGCCGTGGCTGTCCGATCCCTGGCTGGCCAGGCTGAGCGTGCTGGCGGTCAACGTGTGGATCGGGTTCCCTTACATGTTCCTGATCTGCACCGGGGCGCTGCAGGCGGTGCCGCGCCAGCTCGCCGAGGCCGCCCAGGTCGACGGGGCGGGTCCGTGGCGGGTCCTGGCCTCGGTACGGCTGCCGCTCCTGCTGGCCTCGACGGCGCCCGCGCTGGTGGCCACGTTCGCGTTCAACTTCAACAACTTCAACGTCATCTACATGCTCACCGGTGGCGGCCCCCGCGACGCCGGGGCGCCGATCGACGTGGGCTCGACGGACCTGCTGATCTCACTGGTGTACAAGCTGGCCTTCGGCGGAACCTCGCGAAACTACGGCCTGGCCTGCGCGGTCTCGATCCTGATCTTCGCGGTGATCGCGGCGGTGTCGCTGGCCGGGTTCCGGCGGGCCAGGCGGCTGGAGGCGGCGGCATGAGGGTCTGGAGGCACCTGGCCGGCGTGCTGGCCTCGGTGGTCGCGTTGTTCCCGCTGGTGTTCGTGCTGGCCGCCTCGCTCAACCCGAGCGGGACGCTGACCGGCTCGAACGACCTGTTCGCCGAGGTGACCTGGCGGCACTACGCGACGCTGTTCACCGACGCGCTGCACCCGTTTCCCCGCTGGTTCGTGAACTCGCTGGTGATCGGGGTCTCGACGGCGGCCGGGTCGGTGTTCATGGGCGCCTGCGCCGCGTACGCCTTCTCGAGGTTCCGCTTCCGTGGCCGCGAGAGCGGCCTGGTCGGCCTGGTCTTCATCCAGATGTTCCCCCAGGTGCTGGCCTACGTCGCGATTTTCCTGCTTTTGTCGGCATTTAAGGAGGTGTTTCCCCCACTGGGGCTGGGCAGCACGCTGGGCCTGATCATGGTGTACCTGGGTGGCGCGCTCGGCGTGAACACCTATCTCATGAAGGGCTTCTTCGACTCCATTCCCCGCGAGCTCGACGAGTCCGCCCAGATGGACGGCGCCTCGCACGCGCAGGTCTTCTTCCTGATCCTGCTGCCGCTCGTGCGGCCCATCCTGGTCGTCGTCGCGCTGTTCTCCTTCGTGGCCACGATGAACGACTTCGTCATCGCGGGCCTCGTCCTGACCGACCCCGACCGGCAGACGCTCGCCGTCGGCCTGTACCAGCTCGTCTCCTACCAGCTCGGCCAGAGCTGGGGCGTCTTCGCCGCCGGTGCCCTCATCGGGGCGCTGCCGGTGCTGATCCTCTTCCAGTTCCTCCAGCGCTACATCGTCGGCGGCCTGACCAGCGGCGCCGTCAAGGCCTGAGCGAGCGGCACCCACGCGTCCAGCCCACGCCCGCCGCCCGCCCCGCGCGATGTGTCCCGGCTCGCCGGGGTACCCGGGTGATGCTCCGGGGGGAAGGCCGCCGGGCGGTGGAGCGGACCGGGACGGCGTCAGTAGGGAAGCTTGCGCCCAGAAGGGGTGCGCAGATCCTGGTCCTGGCGCGGCGGGCGCGGGCGCGGCCGGGGCAGCACGATCTTACGCATCGTGCTCTCCGGACACGGGCAGCTCGAACCACACGGCCTTTCCCTCGCCGGTGCGGACGAAGCCCCAGCAGCAGGCGAGCGCGTCCAGGAGGTAGAGCCCTCTGTGGCCCTCGGCGTGGACGGCCGGCTCGTGCCATGCGGGCGGCTGCGCGCTGGTGTCCTCGACCTCACAGCGCATCAGGCCGTCGATGAGCCAGACGGTGAGCGTGACCGGGCCGGGGGCGTACCGCAGGGCGTTGGTCACCAGCTCGCTGACCAGCAGCACGCCGGTGTCGGTGTCGTGGAAGCCCCAGCTGTTGAGGTAGCCGGCCGTGTGGCGACGCGCCTCGGCGGCCGAGCGGAAGTGGGGCGGCAGAGACCACGACGCGATCGTGGACTCCTCGGGCGACGTCAGCGTTTCCATGCCGCGTACCTGACGCTCGCGTTGCTCGGCCGGGCGGGTAGAGGGCAGTGCTGGCACATGGCACTTCCTAATGGTCTTGGTGCTTCCGCACCTGCGGCACGGGATACGTCACCGGACTTGGGGAGGCATCGGTGCTCATCTCGACAGACTAAAAACCGGACATACCTCCACCATGTGCACGATGCACACCGAAACCATTTTGATCAGTGCATTGTGTCGATATTCACCCTAACCTTGTCCTTTGTCCCCGGCGCACTAACGGGGTGGCGGCGATGACGGGGTACCGAGCCCGGCCGCCCGCGGCGCCCGGCTCGCCGACGGCGTGGACGAGGCGGTCGCCGCGGCCGACGTCACGATCGTGTGCCTGAACGACTACGCGTCCACGACCCGGATTCTCGGGCCGGTGGGGGACGGGTTGCGGGGCCGTACCGTGGTGAACCTGACGTCGGGGACGCCGTCGGAGGCGCGCGAGCTGGCGGCGTGGGCCGGTGAGCGCGGCTCGGTGTTCCTCTACAGCGGCCCGCGCGAGGTCTTCGACGAGCACCGGGCCACGCCGGCCCGCGTGGGCGACCCCCGCTACCTCGGCGAGCTGGAGATGAACCTCAACGCCCTGGAACACATCACCCGCACGAGCGTCGAGCAGGGCGTCCCCGCCGAGCGGCCGCGGCTGATGCTGGAGATCGCCGAGCGGGCCGTCGCGCGGGGCCGCGGCTCGCAGAACTACCTCGCGGTATACGAGGTCTTCAGGAAATGCGCGGCAGACGCTGGTTTTCCGGCCTCTAGCATGTCCGGGTGACCTCCTACGACGACGACGCGTTCGAGTACCTGGACTTCTCCGCCCTGCCGCAGCGCCAGCAGCGGATCCTGGCCACGATCCGGGATTGGGCGATCCGGTACGGCTACCCGCCGGGCGCCCGCGAGATCGGCCGGGCGGTCGGGCTCCGGTCGTCGTCGTCGGTGTCGAAGCACCTGAAAAGCCTGGAGGACAAGGGCTTCCTGCGCCGGAGCGACACGATGACCCGGCCCATCGACGTGCGGCCGTTCCTGCCGGGCGCGGCGCCGAAGCGGGACACGGGCCTGGTGAGCGTGCCCGTGGTCGGCGACATCGCCGCGGGCACGCCCATCCCGGCCGACGAGCACGTGGACGACATCCTGACCCTGCCCCGCGACCTCACCGGGCGGGGCACCGTGTTCGGCCTGCGCGTCCGGGGCGACTCGATGATCGACGCCGCGATCTGCGACGGCGACCTCGTCGTGGTGCGCCGGCAGGCCGAGGCCCACACCGGCCAGATCGTCGCCGCGATGATCGACGGCGAGGCCACCGTCAAGGTGTTCAGGCGGCGGGACGGGCACGTCCACCTCGAACCCCGCAACCCCGCCTACGACGTCATCGACGGCGACGACGCCGTGGTGCTGGGCATCGTGGTCAGCGTCCTGCGCAGCGTCTGAGTCATCCGCCGCCGAAGGCGGCGGCGCGGGCATGATCCTGGGCCAGGCCTTCCTGCCGTTCGCCCCATCCGGCCGTCTCGCGCAGGCGGGCGAACTCGAGGTCCAGGCTGGTGTCCGAGGTCGTGCGGGCGTCCGTGCTGATCGTCACGGCGAGGCCCGCCGCCAGCAGCCGCGTGGCCGGGTGCTCGGCGAGGCTGGGGACGGCGCCGGTCTGCACGTTGCTGGTCGGGCACATCTCCAGCGTGATGTGGTCGGCGCGGAGCCGTTCGAGCAGCGCCTTGTCCTCGGCGCACCGCACACCGTGCCCGATGCGGCGGGCGCCGAGCACCTCGATGGCCTCCCACACGCCGGCCGGGCCGGCGGCCTCCCCGGCGTGGACCGTGCACGGCAGGTCCGCCCGGTGGGCGAGGTCGAAGGCGGGCCGGTGCGGCGCCGCCGGGTACAGGCGCTCGTCGCCGGCCAGGTCCAGGCCGCTGACCACCTCACGCCGCCGGAGCGCCGTCTCGGCCACGGCCATGCTCTCCTCCGGGCTCTGGTGCCGCAAGCAGCACAGCAGCAGGCCGGTGCGCACGCCCGTCGTCGCGCGGCCTTCCGCGAGGCCCTCGGCCACGGCGGTGACCGCCTCGTCGAGTGTCATGCCCTGGCGGCCGTGCAACTGCGGCGCGAACCTGGCCTCGCCGTGGACGACGCCGTCGGCGCTCCAGTCCTCGACCAGCTCGCGGGCCGCCCGGCGCAGGGCGTCCGGGGTCTGCAGGACCTGGAGTGGCAGGTCGAAGTAGGTGAGGTAGCGGCTCAGGCTGCCGCGGCCGGCGGGCGCGACGACCAGGTCCCGCACGGGGCGGTCCAGGGTGAGGCCCTGCCCGCGGGCCAGGTCGGCGATCGTGGCTGGGCGCAGCGAGCCGTCCAGGTGACAGTGCAGCTCGTGGCGGGTGTTCACGGGCGGACCTCCCGGGCGCAGGCGTCGAAGAGCATGTGCTTGAAGCCCTGCTCGTCGACGCGGCGTACCAGCGTGACGTTGGGCGGGGGAGCGGTGCGGCGGCGGTCGATGATGAGCTGGCCGCGGGTCTCGTCGCCGAGGGCGACGTCCGCGTGTACGGTCTCCCGTTCCAGGACCAGTTCGGGGCGCAGGGCGACGGCCATGGCGACGGGGTCGGGCAGGTCGTAGCCGGCCAGCCCGGTGACGTCGCGGGCCCAGTCGGCCACGGTCCGGTTGATGCGATGGGCGAACCCGGCCAGCGGGGTGCCGAGCCCCTCCAGGCGGCGCTGGTCGCCGGGGGTCATGACGGCGTCCCGGCGGGAGACGTCCCAGCCGATCCAGGTCACGGTCTCGGGCCTGGCCGCCTGAAGAACCACGCGGGCGGCCTCGGGGTCGGCCCAGACGTTGAACTCCGCTGTGGGGGAGATGTTGCCGCGCAGGTCGGCCGCGCCGGCCATGCAGTACACGTGGCGAAAGCGCGACAGCAGCAGACGGTCGCGCAGCAGCGCGGCGGCGAGGTTGGTGAGCGGGCCCAGCGTGACGAGCGTCAGCTCGCCGGGACGGCGGCGGGGCGACGACAGCAGGACGTCCACCGCGTGATCCGGCTCGGGGCCGCGCAGGGGGTCCGGCAGTTCGTGGCCGCCCATGCCGTCGTGGCCGTGCACGTGCTGGGCGGTGGACATGGGGCGGACGAGCGGACGCTCGCACCCGGCGTGGACGGGCACGTCGGCGCGCCCGGCCAGTTGCAGGGTGACCAGTGCGTTGCGCGTGCCCGTGGCGAGCGGCACGTTGCCGGCCACCGTGGTGACGGCGCGGACCTCGCCGGGCGCGGCGAGCGCGAGCAGCAGCGCCACCGCGTCGTCGGAACCCGTGTCGGTATCGATGATCATTCGCACCTCGGGGTCTAATCGTTTAGATTGGCGAATCTAAACGATTAGCTGCGAGACTGTAAACCGCCATGAACAAGCCGATCACCCTGGCCGACGTAGCCCGCCGCGCCGGCACCTCCACCGCCGTGGTCAGTTACGTGATCAACGACGGTCCCCGCCCCGTGGCCGCCGCCACCCGCGAGCGGGTACTGGCCGCGGCGGCCGAGCTCGGCTACCGCCCCAACCGCATCGCCCGCGCGCTGCGCTCACGCACCACCGGCGTGGTCGGCCTGGTCCTGGCCGACGCGCTCAACCCCTACTTCGGCGCCCTGGCGGAACACGTCGAACAGGAGCTCACCGGGCACGACCGGCTCATGCTCATCGGCAACGCCGGCTACTCCGCCGAACGCCAGCGCCACCTCGTCGAACGCTTCCTGGCCGCCCAGGTCGATGCCCTGGTGATCGTCTCGGCCGACGCCACCGACGACGTCGCGCGGCACGCGGCGCAGGCCGGGGTGCCCGCCGTCTACCTGCACAACGGCCCGGCGGCGGGCAGCGCGCCCCTGGTCGCCGCCGACAACGAGCACGCGGTGCGCGAGGCGGTCGCCCACCTGCGCGCGCACGGGCACCACGACCCCGCCTTCCTCGCCGGCCCCCACGACACCGGCCCGGTAGGACTTCGCCGCCTTACCTGGCAGGAAAGCGCCGCCCCCGCCGTCAACCCCGGTCCCGCCCCCGGTCCCGCCCCCTCCGCCGCCCCCGATGCCACCCCCGGTCCCGCCCCCGATGCCGCCCCCGGCGCCGTTCTGCTGCGCTCCGCCTATTCCCGGGCTGACGCCGACGCCCTCACCCGCCGCCTGATCGCCGGCGGCGTCATGCCACGGGCGCTGATCACGGCGACCGACGAGCAGGCCGTCGGCGTGCTGTCCGGCGCCTGCGCCGCGGGGCTGGCCGTACCGGACGACCTGGCGGTGATCAGCCTGGACGGTACCCCCGGCAGCGCCCACACCGCCCCCGCCCTGACCGTCACCCGGCAACCCGTCGCCGACATGGCCAGGCAGGCGGTCGCCCTCCTGTTCGGCCGCGCGGCCCCGGCGCCCGCCCCGCGAGCGACCCTCATCGCACGCCGCAGCTGCGGCTGCGACTCGCGATGAACCGGCCGGGACGCGGGGCACCTGGCTGACGCGTAACCAGTGTGTTACGCTTCTTGCGTGGATGAGGTGGCAGGCGCGATCGCCGACCCGGTGCGCAGGGAGATTCTCGTCATGTTGCGCGAAGGACGGATGTCGGCCGGCCAGATCGCCGGGCGTTTCCAGATCAGCAGACCCGCCGTGAGCCGCCACCTGCGCGTGCTCAGGGAAGGCGGGCTGGTCCACGACGAGCTCGTCGGCAGGCAACGCCTCTACGAGCTCGACCCCGGGCGGCTCCACGAGCTCGCCCAGTGGCTCGATCAGTTCTTCGCCGGGCGGCCCGCCTGGGAGCGACGCCTGGACGCACTGGAGACCGAGGTTTACCGAACCCGCCGCGAACACCGCACGAGCGGCGCGGCAGAAGACGTCAAGGAGGACACCGCATGACACCCCGCCCCACCGCGCGACTCCTGCGCAAGGACGCCGAGAACGATCTCGTGCTCACCCGGACCTTCCGCGCGCCCATCGAGGACGTGTGGGCCAGCGTCACCGAGTCCGAGCGCACCGCCCGCTGGTTCGGACCGTGGGAAGGCGACCCGGGGCCCGGCCGGACGATCAAGGTCCAGATGGCGTACGAGGACCAGTCCCCGTGGATGGACCTGCGCATCGAGGACTGCCGGCCGCCGGAGCGCCTGTCGGTCTCGGCCACCGACGAGCACGGCGAGTGGCGGCTCGAGCTGCTGCTGTCGGAGAGCGACGGCACCACACGGCTGGAGTTCGTGCAGCACTTCGACAGCCTCGACGGCATCGGCGACGTCGGTCCCGGCTGGGAGTACTACCTCGACATGCTCGTGGCCGCCCGCGACGGATCGCCCAAGCCGGATTTCGACGACTACTACCCCGCGATGAAGCCGTACTTCGAGGCGCTGCGCGACTGAGCGACGGCCCCGCCCGCGCCGGAGGGCGGGCGGGGCGGGTGGCTCAGAAGTCGTCAGGAGTACGAACCCGCTCGCGGATCCACACCCCCGCCTCCTTCAACCGGCTCGTTCCGGTGAACGGGCCGTTCGGGCAGGTGCCGCCGGTGAAGACGGCGCCGGACAGGCCGTCGTCGGAGTAGTTCCAATTGACCCAGCTGATCTTTTTCTGGGCCATCAGGTCGATGTACTGCTGCGACATCCCGAAGTTGTTGCCACCGCCGCCGGAGGCGGTCTGCGTGCCGAACTCGGTGACGAACATCGGGATCCGGTCGGCCGCGCGGGACAGCGTGTTGAGGTAGTTGCTCCCGTGCGAGGCGGCGTAGAAGTGGAAGGTGTACATGATGTTGGTCGCGTTGACCGGGTTGCCGGTCACCTCGGTCTCACTGGCGCCGTCCGAGACGCCGAGCGAGGACCAGGCGCGGGTGCCGACGAGGATGGGCGTGTCGGAGTCGATGGCGCGGATCACCGGGATCAGCTGCTCTGCGTAGCTCTTGACCGTCGACCAGGAGACGCCGTTGGGCTCGTTGGCGATCTCGTAGAAGAGGTTCTTCTTGTTGTTGTGCCGCTGGGCGATCTCGGTGAAGAACGTCTTGGCCCTGGACAGGTTGTACATCGGGTCGCCGGGCGTGAGCATGTGCCAGTCGACGATGGCGTACATGCCGCGGGCCGTGGCCTGCTCGATGAGGTTGTGCACCCGGTCGGTGAACAGGCGCGGGTTGGTCTCGTAGCCGTCCTCCTGGATGTACATCGAGATCCGCAGGACGTCGGCCTTCCAGTCGGTGGCCAGGGCATCGAGCGAGGCGGTGTTGAGGCACTGGGAGTACCACTGCAGGCCGTGCGAGCTCATGCCGCGCAGCTGGATCTGCTTGCCGTTCTCGTTGCAGAGCCTGACCCCGCAGACGCGCAACTGGCCGTTGGCCTCGACCGGGGTGCCGCCGCCGGTGGGCGGCTGGGTGGTGGCCGTGACCGCGTTGCTCGCCGGGGAGGTGTTGCCGGCGGCGTCGCGGGCTCTGACGGTGTAGGTGTAGCTCGTGCTCGCGGTCAGGCCGGTGTCGGTGTAGGTGGTCCCGGTGGCGGTGTTGACCAGGGTGCTGCCCCGGTAGAGGTCGTAGCCGGTGACGCCGATGTTGTCGGTGGCGGCGTTCCAGGCCAGCGACACCGAGGTCGCGGTGGTGGCGGTGGAGCGGAGGTTGCCGGGGGTGCTCGGCGGGGTGGTGTCCCCGCCGCCACCCGAGGTGCCGTAGACCTGCAGCTCGTACAGGGAGTAGCCGTAGGCGGTGCCGCGCTGGGTGCCGTGGACGCGGACGAAGCGCCCGCTGCCGGTCACGGCGACGTCGTCGGTGCCGCCGTCGCCGGTGGTGGTGCTGTGGACGTCGGTCCAGCTGGTGCCGTTCGCGGAGGTCTGGATCTTGTACGCCTTGCCGTAGGCGGCTTCCCAGGTCAGCTTGACGCGGGAGATGGTGGCGCTGGTGCCGAGGTCGGCCTGGATCCACTGCGGGTCCGCACCCTCCTCGGAGGCCCAGCGGGTGCCGGTGGTGTCACCGTCCACGGCCTTGGCCGCCTCGAACCCGGCGCCTTCGATGGAGGAGGCGGTGGCGGGTCTGCCCTGGGAGAGCAGGGTCTCGGTGCCGCCCTGCTGGGTGGTGGCGGTGACCGGGGCGCTGGCGGGGGAGGTGTTGCCGGCGGCGTCGCGGGCTCTGACGGTGTAGGTGTAGGCGGTTGCCGGGGTCAGGCCGGTGTCGGTGTGGGTGGTGGCGGTGGTGGTGGTGACCAGGGTGGTGCCCCGGTAGAGGTCGTAGCCGGTGACGCCGGTGTTGTCGGTGGCGGCGTTCCAGGCCAGCGACACCGAGTTCGCGGTGGTGGCGGTGGCGCGCAGGCCGGACGGGGTGCTCGGTGGCGTGGTGTCGCCGCCGGAGGAGGTCTGCACCGCGAACTCCCACAGGGAGTAGCCGTAGGTGGTGCCGCGCTGCGTGCCGTACATGCGGACATAGCGCCCGCTGCTCGACAGGGTCAGTTGGTCCGTGCCGCCGTCACCGGTGGTGGTGGAGTAGACGTCGGTCCAGGACGTCCCGTCGGGCGAGGTCTGGATTTTGTAGGACTTGGCGTAGGCCGCCTCCCAGGTGAGCGTGGCCCCGCTGATCGTGCTGGTGGCGCCCAGGTCGAGGCGGATCCACTGCGGGTCCACGCCCTCCTCCGAGGCCCAGCGCGTGGCGCCGTCGCCGTCGGTGGCCTGGGACGCCTCGAAGCCGGAGCCTTCCGTCGACGACGCCGTCGCCGTCACGGCCACCGCCTGGGAGACCGGTGTGCTCAGGAGGGTGAGGGGGAGGGCCAGCACCGCGGCTAAGGCCGCGAGCGTTCGTGGTCTCATCTTGGCGTTCGTCCTTCTCTTCGGGGGGTTACGGCGTGACGGGGATGTTGGTCAGGCCGGTGCGGGCGTTGCTCACGGTGTTGGAGGCGTGGACGACGTTCGGGTTGCTCGCGCACTTGGAGGTGGAGGAGACGTAGATCGCGTACCTGCCGGTTTCGCCCAGGTCGGAGCGGTTGCCGCGCCACACGTTCCCGCAGCCGTTGGCGAACGACGGTGACGTGGACGGGTTGTGGGTCTCGTAGCCGTTCGCGAACGTGCCGGGCGAGGAGAACGTGCCGGTGTTGTTCTCGATCACGTAGCCGACGCCCTTCACGTCGACCCAGGAGTCGCCGGAGTTCTCGCCGGAGATGCCGGTGCCGTTGAAGGAGTTGCCGCGGATCACGCCGCCGGTGGTGCCTTCCTTGACGTCGACGTGCTCGGCGGCGATGCCGGGCCCGAAGTCGTTGCCGAGCACCTTGACCCGGTCGGAACGGTCGACGCCGCCCGAGTTGCCGTGGCAGCTCCAGTTGGAACCGGCCGAGCCGATGTAGACGCCCTCGCCGTAGCCGGGCTGGACCAGACCGGCGTGGGTGATCGTGGAGTTCTGGATCACGCCGTCGGCGGAGGAGCGCCGGAAGTGCACGCCTTCCTCGTCGGTGTGGTGCACGTGGACGCCGTCGATGGTCACGTGGTGGGAGTCGTCGAGGACGATGCCCTTCTTGGAGTCCTTGACGGTGAAGCCGGTCAGCTTCCAGTACGGGGCGCCGGACAACCACAGCCCGTACCCGGAGTCCCATCCGCCACCGGGGGCGGGGCACGACGGGGCGGTCCCCGACGGGCCGTCGTTGACCAGGACGGCGCCGGCCGGGCCGGTCAGCGTGATCGGGGCGGACGCGGTCCCGGCCCTCTGGGTGAGGAACGCCCCCCGGTACTCGCCCGCGGCCAGGCGGATCGTCTGGCCGGGCTGGGCACCGGCCAGGGCGCTGATGAGCTGGGCCGCGGTGGAGACGTCCACGATCGAGCCGCCGCCGCCCTGCTGGGTGGTGGCGGTGATCGGGGCGCTGGCGGGGGAGGTGTTGCCGGCGGCGTCGCGGGCTCTGACGGTGTAGGTGTAGGCGGTTGCCGGGGTCAGGCCGGTGTCGGTGTGGGTGGTGGCGGTGGTGGTGTTGACCAGGGTGGTGCCCCGGTAGAGGTCGTAGCCGGTGACGCCGGTGTTGTCGGTGGCGGCGTTCCAGGCCAGCGACACCGAGCTCGCGGTGGTGGCGGTGGAGCGGAGGTTGCCGGGGGTGCTCGGCGGGGTGGTGTCCCCGCCGCCGCCGGAGAAGGAGCCGTAGACCTCGAACTCCCAGAGGGAGTAGCCGTAGGGGGTGCCGCGCTGCGTGCCGTACATGCGGATGTGGCGCCCGCTGCCCGACAAGGTCACGTCATCGGTGCCGCCGTCGCCGGTGGTGGTGGAGTGGACGTCGGTCCAGGCCGTGCCGTTGGGCGAGGTCTGGATTTTGTAGGACTTGCCGTAGGCGGCTTCCCAGCTCAGCTTGACGCGGGAGATGTCCGCCGTGGCCCCGAGGTCGATGGTGATCCACTCGGGGTCGTTGCCTTCGGCGCTGGCCCAGCGGGTGCTCGTGCCGCCGTCCACGGCCTTGGCCGCCTCGAACCCGGCGCCTTCGATGGAGGAGGCGGTGGCGGGTCTGCCCTGGGAGAGCAGGGTCTCGGTGCCGCCGCCTGGCTGGGTGGTGGCGGTGACCGGGGCGCTGGCGGGGGAGGTGTTGCCGGCGGCGTCGCGGGCTCTGACGGTGTAGGTGTAGGCGGTTGCCGGGGTCAGGCCGGTGTCGGTGTGGGTGGTGGCGGTGGTGGTGTTGACCAGGGTGGTGCCCCGGTAGAGGTCGTAGCCGGTGACGCCGATGTTGTCGGTGGCGGCGTTCCAGGCCAGCGACACCGAACCCGCGGTGGTGGCGGTGGCGCGCAGGCCGGACGGGGTGCTCGGCGGGATGGTGTCCTCGCCACCGCCCTGGCCCTTCAGGAAAAGCGAGCCCGAGGCGTCGGTCCGCGAGGCGTTGACGCCCGAACCCGTGAAGTCGGCGCTCTCGTTGCCCGCCCAGTCGGCGATCGTGGTCCCGTTGACCGCCAGATGCTGGAACTTCGTCGCGTCACCGGCCGAGCTGCCGAACTGGTAGAGCCGCTGCCGGTCCGGATAGTAGCTCTGGTACGGCCCGCCCTCCGTCGTCTGCTTGCTCATCTCGTTGTTGTAGATCACGTTCTGCGGCCCACTGGATCCCGACCACTTGGCCGCCTTCGGCCCCGCCGCCCACCAGATCGGCCACCAGGTCGAGTTGTCAGGCCCGCCGCCGCCCTCGTCGCCGCAGTTGGCGCGGCAGTTCTTCGAGGCGTGCTCGAACGGCACGCGCACCTTGTTGCTCTCGAACAGGTTGCGCCGCTCCCAGCCGCCGTGCACGTTCAGGTCGGAGTCGAAGTCGTTGCCGATCGCCACGTTGTTCGAGGCCGACCACTGGAAGGTGAAGTGCCGCAGGCCGCGCGAGGTGTTGTAGGCGTACAGCGAGTCCCAGACGCGCGAGCCGCGGAAGTAGCCGTTGCCGCCCTTGCCCTTGTTCCACGAGCCGTCGAAGTTCGACTCCTGGACCTGGATGTTCTTGGCGCTCTCGGTGACGACCGCGTGTGAGCCGGTCATCTCGGTGCCGACCCGGCGGATCCAGACGTTGGCCGCCCACTTGAGCACGATGCCGTGCTGGGCGTACTCGGGGGCCATGTTCCCGTAGTTGAAGCGGGCGTCGGCCCGGTCGAGGTTGTACGTGCCGCCGCCCAGCTTGGGCATGCCCGTCATGTCCTGGGTGAGGGTCAGGTCCTCGATGCCGACGCCCTGCACGACCTTCAGCGGGGTGACCCGGCTCGGGTAGACGGTCCCGCCGATCGCGGGGGAACCGTCGGAGGTGGAGTTCACCGGCAGGTCGTACTCCAGCGGCTTGTCGATCGTGAGGTTCCTGCCCGCGGCGTCCACGGCGGTGATCGTGAAGATCTGCTGGCGCATGTGCAGGTTCATGTACTTGGAGGTGTCGGTGACCGTCTGCTGCTGGTAGAACTTCACGCTGTTGGCGGCGCCGACCCACAGGTGCGCGCCGGCCTTGAAGCGGGCCATGTCGGCGTTGCCCGCCAGCCTGATCTGGGTCTCTCCGGTGACCGAGGCGGCGCGCAGCGGCACGCCGGCCGCCCAGTGCTGGTTGACGCTGCCCTCGAAGATGTCCTTGCGGTTGGCGGGGGCGGAGGAGTGGTCGCCGGCGTACTTGCTGTGGACCTCGCGGGTCTGCACCCGCAGCAGGCCGCGGCCCGGCCAGGTCCAGCCGCCCTTGCCGGCGCCGTGGGTGGCGCCGTCCTCGTCCCAGTCGCTGCCGTCCTCGGTCAGCGTGTCGTAGCGTGTGCTGGCGTCCGGGCGGAAGGACAGGACCGTCTGTCCCATGCCCGCGCCCTTGAGCACCAGGTAGTCGGCGTCCAGGCCGAGCTGCCTGGTGACCACGAACCGGCCGGCGGGCAGGGTGATCGACGACAGCTTCGTGTATCCGGCGCTCGGCGTGCACGTGGACCTGATGGCGTCGATGGCCGCCTGCAGGCCCGTGGTGGCGTCGCTCCCGTCCGGGCGTACGCCGTACTGGCCGGCCAGCTCCTGCGGGGTGATGTGGCAGGCCGCGTCGGGGTTCATGGCGCCGGAGCCCGGCAGGGCCGCGCCGCCGCGGAAGCCCGCCTTGCTCCAGTCGGGCAGTCCGGCGATGGGCGCCCGACGGTTCGCGCTGGTCAGATCGGGGATGGCGGCCACACCGGCGGCCTGCGCGGGCAGCGCGGGCAACGGTAGCGCGGCGAGGGCGAAGAGGGCGGCTGCCGTGGCGAGACGGCGTCGTAAGGGGATCACGCCTGACATCAGTGGCTCCTGACAGAATCTCGGGGGGTGAGAAGTCCGGTCGCGCAACCGATAGTTAAGAAATATTCCTAACTATTGCGGAGCGTAGGAGCCCACGGCGGCAGATGCAAGCCCCAACTTTACTGAAAGTCAGCGCACGCAGCTCTCCGCATTCACATATCTGAACAGCGGATTTCCCTGTGAGGGGGTTGTCGGGAGTCAAGGTGGCCCCGAGCTGGGAGTTAGGAAAATTTATTAACTAAAGAAATTTGAGCGGTCACTCGGATACGCTCTGAAGCCGTGAACCCCTCACAACCCGGGACTCCAAGCTTGATGCGGGCCATCAACGAGCGCATCGCGCTCAGGGTCCTGCTGGAGCGCGGCCCGCTGACGCGTCCCGAACTCGGCGAGTTCACCGGTCTGTCCAAGCCGACCGCCTTCCAGCTCCTGGCCCGCCTTCAGGCCGCGGGCCTGGTGGTCAGCGACGGGATGCGCTCCGGCCTGGCCGGGCGTAACGCGGAGACGTACCGGATCAACCCGGCGGCCGCCCACGTGGCTGCCATGGGCGTCACCCCCGGCGCCATCGAGGTGCGGGTGGCCGACATCACCGGCGCCGTCGTGGGCGAGTTCGTGCTGCCCACCCCGGACCCGGACGGCGGCCCGCCGGTCGAGCGGCTGCGCGCGGCGCTGGACGGCGCGGCCCCGCCGGGACCGCTGAGCAGGGTGGTCATCGGCGTGCGGGCCGCGGTCGACCCGGCCACCGGCCGCCTCGGACACCTCGCGGAAGCGGACATGCCCGGCTGGCACCTGCCCGGCCTCGTGCCCACGCTCAGCGCGGCGCTCGGCGCCGAGGTCAGCGTGGAGAACGACGTCAACCTCGTCGCGCTGGCCGAACAGGCGAGGGGCGCCGCCGCCGGCTGCCCCGACTTCGTCCTGCTGTGGGCCGACGACGGCCTGGGCGCGGCGCTGGTGATCGGCGGCCGCCTGCACCGGGGCTTCTTCGGCGCCGCCGGAGAGATCTGCCACATGCCGATCTCGGGTACGGTGACCGCCCGCGACGGCGGGCGGCACGGCAGCCACGGATTCCAGTCGGTGGGCGGCGGCGGCGCGATCCGCGACCTGCTCGCCACCTACGGGATCGACCGCCCGGACTTCCGGCAGTCCGTGCGCGCGGCCGTGGCCATGGTGGAGGAGTCCGGCCGTGCGGCGGTGGCCATGGCGGGGGAGTCCGGCCGTGCGGCGGTGGCCATGGCGGGGGAGCCCGGCCGTGCGGCCCAGGAAGCGGCGGCGGGCCTGCGGCTCGTGGCCGGGCGGCTGGCGGTCGGTCTCGCCGCCATCGCCTCGGTGGTCGACCCGGGGCTGATCGTGCTGGCCGGGGGCGTCATGGAGGCCGGTGGCGAACGGCTGCGCGACCTCGTGGAGCGCGAGCTCCACGTCCTGCTTCCCACGCGGCCCGCGGTGCGCGGATCGGAGCTGGCCGGCAACCCCGTGCTCGCCGGCGCCATGGACCTCGCCCTGGCGACCGTCCGCGACGACCTCTTCGGCCGCTGACCGAGCAGGCTTGGCCGGACCCACGAATCGGCCCGCCGCCGATGGTCGGAGCAGACGAACACCGCTGGTCACGCCGATCCTAAGCTCCTGCGGTGTGAACGCGGGAGGTACACCGATGACGAAACTGGATGAGATCGGCACGTGGCTGCGCGACCGGCTGCCGGATCTGCTCGCGGAGAGCCAGGTACCGGGAGCCGTGGTGGCGATCGGCCACGGCGAGCGGACCGTCGACGTCGCCGCCGGAGTGCTGAACACGGCCACCGGCGTCGAGGTCACGGCCGACTCCATCTTCCAGATCGGCTCGATCACCAAGGTGCTGACCGCGACGCTGGCCATGCAACTGGCCGATGAGGGCGAACTGGACATCGACGCCCCCGTGCGCCGGTACCTGCCCGGGTTCCGGATCGCCGACGAACGGGCCGCCGCGCGCATCACCGTCCGGCAGCTGCTGTCCCACGTCGCCGGGTTCGAGGGCGACATCTTCACCGACACCGGCAAGGGCGACGACTGCGTCGAGAAGTACGTGGACGTCCTGCGCGAGGTGCCCCAGCTGTTCGAACCCGGCGAGATGTTCTCCTACAACAACGCCGGCTTCTGCGTGCTGGGCCGGATCATCGAGGTCGTGCGCGGCGTCCCGTTCGACGCCTGCATGCGCGCCCACCTGTTCACGCCCCTGGGCCTGACCCACGCGGCGAACGATCCGTACGAGGCGATCCTTCACCGCGCCGCCGTGGGCCACATCGAAGCGGCGCCGGGCGCCACCCCCGAGCCGACACCCGTCTGGGCGCTGGCACGCTCCAACGCGCCCGCCGGATCGATGCTGGCGATGCGCGCCCGCGATCTGCTGACCTTCGTCCGCATGCACCTCAACGGCGGCGCGGGACCGGACGGCGCCCGGGTGCTGAGCCCGGAGAGCGTGGCGGCGATGCGGGTGCCGCAGATCACGCAGCCCGACATCGACCAGGGCGCCGCCTGGGGCCTGGGCTGGGAGCTGTTCGACCTGTCCGGCGACACGGTCTTCGGTCATGACGGCAACACCGTCGGCCAGTCGGCGTTCCTGCGTGTGGTGCCGGGGAAGGACGTGGCACTGGCGCTCGTCACCAACGGCGGCTCGCCGAAACGGGTGTTCCGCCAGATCGAGCGGCGCGTGCTGCGCGAGCTCGGCGGCATCGAGCCGCCCGCGACGCCGATGCCCGACCCCGCGCTCGCGCCCGCGCCGGACGCCGCCCGCTACACCGGCACCTACGCCTCCAGCACCAGCGAGACCACGGTGAGCCAGGACGAGCAGGGCCGCCTGTGGCTGGAGCGCCTGCCCATCGGCGTCACCGCCGAACTGGACGAACTGCCGTACCGCACGGAGCTGGTGACCTGGCGCGGCGACACGCTCATCCCGGTCGAACCCGAGCACGGTGTACGCGCCCCGCTGGCCTTCCTGGGCGACGACGGCCAGGGCCACGCGGCGTACCTGCACACCGGCCGGGCCGACCGCCGCGTGACGCGCTGACCCTCACCGACGATCAGTTCGTCGGAGCGGACCACTTCGGCCATGAACATTCGATGACCGCGACAAACACCGCGAGGGGCTTCGCGTCCCACTATCGCAGGGTGGATTTGGAGAGCACTGCCGTGAGCACGGCCGATGGTTCCCGGAAGACGCGCGGCCCCGCCGGCGGCGATCGTGTGCTGACGATCGGCGACCTGTCGGTGGAGATCCGGCGCGGCGAGCGGGTCGTACGCCCCGTCTCGGGCGTCAGTCTGGTGCTGAACCGCGGCGAGACCCTGGGCATCGTCGGCGAGACCGGGTCCGGCAAGTCGATGACCGGCCTCGCGGTCATGGGCATGCTGCCGGCCGGCGGCCGGGTGAGCGGAGGGTCGATCGACCTGGGCGGCGAGGAGCTCGTCGGCCTGTCCGCCGCGCGCTACCGGGCCATCCGCGGCAACGACGTCGCGATGGTGTTCCAGGACTCGATGACGGCGCTGAACCCGACCCGGCGCATCGGCGAGCAGGTCGCGGAACCGGTGCGCCTGCACCAGGGCCTGTCGAAGCGCGCGGCGCGCGGCCGGGCCGAGGAGATGCTCGCCCTGGTCGGGCTGCCGCGCCCGGCGGAACGGCTGGACGACCATCCCCACCAGCTCTCCGGCGGCATGCGGCAACGCGTGATGATCGCGATGGCGCTGGTCTGCCAGCCCCGGGTCGTCATCGCCGACGAGCCGACCACCGCGCTCGACGTCACGATCCAGGCGGAGATCCTCGACCTCCTGGACGACCTCAAGTCCCGGCTGGGCATGTCGATGATCCTCATCACGCATGACATGGGGGTGATCGCCCGGCATGCCGACCGTGTCGGGGTGATGTACGGCGGGCGCGTCGCCGAGACCGGCCCGACCTCCACGCTCTTCACCAGGACGCGCCACCGCTACACGCACGCGCTGCTGTCCTCGATCCCGTCGCTCACCCACGACCGCGGCGAGGAGCTCCACAGCATCCCGGGAGCCCCGCCGGACCTGACCACGGTCCAGCCGGGCTGCCCGTTCGCGCCCCGGTGCGAAGCCGCGACGGACGTGTGCCGGGAGGAGACCCCGGCCCTGACCCCGGAGGCGGATGGCCACGCCCACGCGTGCCGGCACCCGGCCGAGGAACGGGCGGTCAGGGCCCGCGCCCGGTTCGAGGCTCCCGCCCCGGTCGGATCCGCCGCGGTCGGATCGGCCCCCCGGCTGCGGGTCGTCGATCTCCGGCGCGAGTACCCGGCGGGCGGCGGGGGACCGTTCGGCGGGCGCCGTACCGTGAAGGCGGTGTCCGGCGTGAGCTTCGACGTGGCGGCCGGTGAGACGTTCGGGCTGGTCGGCGAGTCGGGCTGCGGCAAGTCCTCGCTGGGCAGGATGCTCGTGGCCCTGGACCGGCCCACCTCCGGCGAGGTGATCTTCGACGGAGAGCCGGTCACCCGGATGAGCGCCCGGGCGCTCGGGCCGCGCCGTACCCAGTTGCAGATGATGTTCCAGGACTCCAACGCCTCCCTCGACCCGCGCATGCGCATCGGCACGATCCTGCGCGAACCGCTGGCGATCCAGGGCGCCGGCAACGGCGCCCAGCGCACCGCGCGCGTGCGTGAGCTGCTGCATGACGTGGGACTGCCGGCGAACGTCATGGAGCGCTACCCCTACGAGCTGTCCGGCGGCCAGCGCCAGCGCGTCGGCCTGGCCCGCGCGCTGGCCCTGGACCCGAAGGTGCTGGTGGCCGACGAGCCGGTCAGCGCGCTCGACGTCTCCATCCGCTCCCAGGTGCTCAACCTGATGCGCCGCGTCCAGATCGAGCGCGGGCTCAGCAGCGTGGTGATCTCCCACGACCTCGCGGTCGTGCGCTACCTGGCCGACCGGGTCGGCGTCATGTACCTCGGCAAGCTGGTCGAGACCGGCACCACGGAAGAGGTGTACGGCGCCGCCGCCCACCCCTACACCGCCGGGCTGCTCGCGGCGGTCCCCGAGGCGGACCCGCGCACGCGGGGCCGGGAGAACGGCGCGCGGGTGCACGGCGAGCTCCCGAGCCCCGTCGACCCGCCCAGCGGCTGCCGCTTCCGCACCCGGTGCGCGCTGGCGACCGAGCTGTGCGCCGCGACGGAACCCCCGCTGCGGCCGGTCGCCGGTACCCACCGGGTGGCCTGCCACCACCCCCTGCGCGGAGAGGACTCGCCCGCATGACCTGGTACGTGGTCCGACGCCTGGCGATCTCCCTGCTCGTCCTGCTCGGAATCTCCGCCGTCACCTTCTTCCTGCTGCACCTGGTGTCCGACAGCCCGGGGCGCGTGGTCCTCGGCCAGCGCGCCTCGCTGGAGGCGGTGGCGGACTTCAACCACCGGCATGGGTTCGACCGGCCCGTGGTGGTGCAGTACGTCAGCTACCTCGGCCAGCTCCTGCACGGCGACCTGGGCCGGTCCTACAAGCTGAACGAGAACGTGGCGACGCTGCTCGGGCAGAACGCCGGGCGCAGCGCGATGCTCTCGCTGACCGGGCTGGTGCTGGCCCTGCTGATCGCGGTCCCGCTCGGCGTCCTGCAGGCGGTCAAGCGCAACAGCGTCGCCGACCGGGTCGCCACGACCGTGTCGTACGTGCTGTACGCGACGCCGTCGTTCCTGCTCGGGCTGGTCCTGATCGCCGTCTTCAGCCAGGCGCTGCCGATCTTCCCCGCCGAGGCGTCGCAGTCGCACTCGCCCTGGGTCGTCTTCACCGATCCGCGGGCCATGGCGCTGCCCGTCATCACGCTCGCCGTCACCAGCGTCGCGGTCTTCGCCCAGTACCAGCGCTCCTCCGCCCTCGACCAGCTCGGCCAGGACTACATCAGGGTCGCGCGGGCCAAAGGGCTGCCGGAGCGGCTGATCCTCGTGCGCCACCTGCTGCGCAACGCCTGCCTGCCGCTGGTCATGCTGGTCGGCACGCTCGTCCCCACCCTCCTGGCGGGCAACCTGATCGTGGAGTCGCTGTTCAACTATCCCGGCCTGGGCCTGCTGTTCCTCAACAGCCTGCAGCGCGAGGACTATCCGGTGCTGCTGGCCTACACCCTCATCGGCGGCGTGCTGACCGTAGCCGGCAACTTCATCGCCGACGTCGTGGTCGCGGCCGCCGACCGCCGAATCGAGCTGAGAAAATGACCACACTGGACGTGAGCGCCCCGCCGCGGCGGATCCCGGCCCTGCGCAGGCTGCGCCGGCACCCGCTCGGCCTCACCGGCGGGCTGCTCCTGGTGCTCATCGCCGCGTTCTGCTTCCTGGGCCCGCTGGTCTACCAGACGAACCAGACCGACGTGGACCTGATCAACGCGGCCCTGCCCCCGGGCCCCGGACACCCCCTCGGCACCGACACCAACGGGTTCGACGTGCTCGGCAGGCTGATGGCGGGCGGACAGGTGTCGCTGCAGATCGGGCTGCTCGCCGCGCTCTTCGCGACCACCATCGGCACCGTCTACGGCGCCGTGGCCGGGCTCGCCGGGGGAGTGGTCGACGGGTTCATGATGCGGCTGGTCGACGTCATGCTGTCGATCCCCTTCCTGTTCTTCGTGCTGATCCTCTCGGCCCGCTTCCACGCCAACGCCCTGTCGCTGAGCCTCGTCATCGGCGCGTTCTCCTGGCTCGTGTCCGCCCGTCTCGTGCGCGGCGAGGTGCTGACACTGCGGGTACGCGAGTTCGTGCTGGCCGCGCGGGTGATGGGGGCCTCGCGCCGGCGGATCATCTTCACCCATCTGATCCCGAACGCGCTCGGCGTGATCATCGTCAACATCACCTTCCAGGTCGCCGACGCCGTGCTCGTCGTCGCCGCCCTGGGATTCCTGGGCTTCGGCCTGACCTATCCCACCGCGGACTGGGGCAGCCAGCTGGCCAGCGGCGTCACCTACATCTCCGCCGACTACTGGTGGCTGATCTACCCGGTCGGCGGCTGCATCATCCTCACGGTGCTGGCGCTCAACCTGCTCGCCGACACGCTCCGCGACGCCGTCGGGCGGCGGGCCGGCTGAGCCCGCCCGTCCGCCGCGAACTTCGACCCACTTCACCAGCAGGGAGTCATCCATGACCTATGTGTCCGGTAAGCGGCTGTCCGCGGCGCTCGCCGTGGCCGCGGTGCTCGCCACGGCGTGCACGGGCGGCGGGGGCACGACGAAGGACGTCGCCGGCGGCTACAGCGCCCAGCCGAAGCAGACGGGCACCCCCAAGGACGGCGGGACCGCCACGGTCGCGCTCACCCCGGGACTCAGCCCCAACTACATCTACCCCTACCCGCCGGCCGCCGCCAACGGGACCGTCGTCGCCCGCGGGCTGTTGTGGCGCTCCCTCTACCGGCCCAGCGGAGAAGGCGACCAGATCGCCGACGCCGAGCTGAGCCTGGCCGAGCCGCCCGCCTACAGCCCCGACCGCAAGACCGTGACCATCAAGATGAAGGACTACAAGTGGTCCAACGGCAGAGCGGTCACGGCCGATGACGTCGTCTTCTCCCTGGCGCTGCTCAAGGCCGCGCTCGCCGAGAGCCCGGCCAACTGGAGCTTCTACACCCCCGGCCAGTTCCCCGACGGAGTCACGGCGCGGGCGGCCGGGCCGGACACGCTCACGCTCAAGCTGGAGACCGCCTACAACCCGTCGTACCTCCTGTCGATGCTCACGCTGCTGTACGTGATGCCGTCGGCGGAGTGGAACATCGCCCGCACCGGCGGCCCGCACCTGGACTACAAGCAGCCGAAACACGCGAAGGCCATCTACACGTACCTGACGAAGGAGTCGGAGTCGCAGTCCACCTTCGCCGCCAACCCGCTCTGGAAGGTGGTCAACGGGCCGTACCTGCTCAAGAGCTTCGACTCCACGACCGGCTCGTTCTCCCTGACACCCAACACGGCCTACAGCGGTCCCGGCGAGTCGCGGCTCGACCAGATCGACTTCAAGGCCTTCACCTCCGCCGCCGCGGTGCTCAACCAGTTCAAGGCCGGCAACCTCACCGTCGGCACCCTCGACTCCAGCTTCGTCACCCAGATCGCCGGCCTGAAGGCCAAGGGATACAACGTCTACGGCGCCCCCGCGCCCGCCCGCCTCGACTCGCTGGTCATCAACTTCAAGAACACCGTCAACAACTTCGACAAGATCATCAAACAGAGGTACGCCCGGCAGGCCCTGCAGCACCTGATCGACCAGCAGGGTTACATCACCAGCCGGGGCGTCTACAACGGCGCCGGCTCCCCGAACTACAGCACGGCCGGCCACGGCTCGCCCTACCCGCCCGCGTTCGGCGACCGGCCGCCCTACCCCCACGACCCCGCCGCCGCCGAGAAGCTGCTCACCGGCAACGGCTGGAAGGTGACGCCGAACGGCTCCACCACCTGCGAGCGCCCCGGCACCGGCCCCGGCCAGTGCGGCGCCGGCATCCCCCGGGGACAGACGATCAGCTTCACCCTGGCCTCCGCCAACGCCCCGGCCTTCGTCGGCGCCCGCGACGTCGCCTTCGCCTCGGCGGCCAAGAAGCTCGGCATCGACGTCAAGATCGTGACCAAGTCGCTCAACTACATGTACGCCAACTACGGCAACACCTACGCCCCCGCCACCAAGAACGAGTGGGCCATGCAGGACTACGGACCGCTCTACCTGGCCGCGGGCTACCCGAGCAGCAACACGGTGCTCAACACGGAGGGCAGCTTCAACCTGGGCAGCTACCAGAACGCCGCGATCGACAAGCTGATCAGCGCCTCCACGTTCGGCTCGGACGAGAAGTCGCTGTCGGCCGAGGTCAGCAGCCTGGCCGAGGACCTGCCCGTGCTCTTCCTGCCGACCCCGCACACGCTCGTGGTGTGGAAGAACACGCTGTCCGGCCCGCAGTCGTCGTTCAACGCCCTGATCAGCTTCCTCTACACCCCGGAGCTGTGGTACTTCCACGACGAGGCCGGCACCCGCCCATGATGATCGACCCCGGCGACGCCGCGTCGGTGCGTGAGCTGGTCGGCGACGCGAGAGTGGTGGCCCTCGGCGAGGGGGCGCACAACATCACCGAGTTCTACGAGCTCAAGGACCGGCTGTTCCGCACCCTCGCCGAGGAGCTCGGCTTCTCCGCCTTCGTGATGGAGTCCGGGTTCGCCGAGGGCCTGGCCGTCGGCTCCTGGGTCCACGGCGGCCCCGGCCGGGTCGAGGACGTCGCCCGCGACGGCATCACCTACCGGTTCGGCGAGTGCGAGCCGATGCGCGGGCAACTGCGCTGGATGCGCGCGCACAACGCCGGCGGCCAGTCCCGGGTGAGCTTCTACGGGATGGACCTGCCCGGCTCCTCCACCTCACCCGGCCCCGCCGTACGCGCGATCCTCGACCGGATCCCGGGCCGCCCCGGCGACCGGGAGCTCGTCGCCCTGAGCGACCTGGGCGGCCGCACCGAGGCGGCGCTCGGCTACGCGGCCATGTCCGAGGCCGACCGGGCCCGGCTGCTCGGCGGCCTGCGCGAGCTGGAGGAGCGTGCCACCGCGGACGGCGACGAGGTCGCCCGCCGGTGCGCCGCCTCGCTCCACGCCTTCGCCGCCGAGCTGGATCCGCCCGCGGCCGGGCCGTACCCGCGCGAGGTGTTCATGGCCGAGACCGTGCGCTGGATCCTGGAGCGGGAGGGGCGCGTCGTGGTCAGTGCCCACAACGCGCACGTGCGGCGCACACCGTTCCTGAACCGGCCGACGATGGGCGGCCTGCTCGACGCCTCGCTCGGAGACGGGCTGCTCGTCGTCGGGATGACCTACGGCTCCGGCCCCGAGGTCCGGTTCGCGCAGCGCTCGCCGCGGCCGTTCGACTGCGACGTCTTCCTGGAGGCCCGGGTCGCGCCGCCGAACTCCGTCGAGGCGCGGCTGGACCGCATCGGGCGGGCGGTCACCGCCGTCGACCTGCGCCGCGCGCCCGCGACGCTCTTCGACGGCGTCGACGGCACGCTCGCCGGCGGCGGCCTCGACCCCGTCGAGGACTTCCCCGCCGCCTTCGACGCACTCATCCACCTGCGCCGGGTCACCCGGATCCCCGGCGCGTTCGAGCGGCTGCGCGCCGAACTGGAGGCGACATGACCCTTCCCTACCCGTCCGCGCGCACCGTCGAGGTCGTCGAGGACGTCGCCGGCGTCCGCGCGCCCGACCCCTACCGCTGGCTGGAGGAGGAGACCCCCGAGGTGCGGCTCTGGCAGCGGCGCCAGGCCGAACTCGCCACCGCCGTCGCCTACGACGGCCAGGACCCCGGCGACGTCCGGGCACTCATCCTGGCCCACGACGCCGGGTCACGCCCGGCCCTGCCCAAGTACGCGGCCGGGCGGTGGTTTCGCGCGGAGGGCTCCTCGGTGATCGTCTCCGGCGAGCCGCTCGGCGCCGGACGCGCGCTGATCGACCTGGCCGGGCTCGGCGACGCGGACCACCCGGCCGTCCTGTCCTGGCTGGCGCCCTCACCCGACGGCCGCGTCCTGGCCCTCGGCGTCTGCACCGACGGCAGCGAGCACAACACCATCCGCCTCGTCGAGGTGGACACGGGACGGCTGCTCGACGGCGCGCCCGGACAGGTCCTGCACAGCGCGTGGGCCGGCGGCGTCTCCTGGCTGCCCGACGGCAGCGGCTTCTACTTCTTCGCCCTCACCGGCTCGCCCCGGGACTTCCGGCAGGCGGTCTTCCTCCACCGCCACGGCAGGACCACCCTCGAACCCATCCCGGTCGGCGCCGGCTCCCGGGAGTACACGCTCGTCCAGATGGCGCCGGGCAGCCGGTGGGCCGTCGCCTGCCACCGCGTGGGCAGCCCGATCCCCGTCGCGGTCCGCGACCTGTCCCGGCCCGGCACCCCGTGGCGCCCCTTCGTCACCGCGTGCTCCGGAACCATCGCCGGCCACGTCGTCGGCGACCACTACATCGCGGTGACCGACGTCGGCGCCGCCCGCGGGCGCGTGGTCTCCATCCCGCTGGACGCGGCCGACCCCGGCGACCCGGCGGGCTGGACCGAGCTCGTCCCGGAGGGCGAGACCGTGCTGCGCTCCCTCCTGCCGGTCGGCGGGCAGCTGTACCTCAGCGAGTTCGACCAGACCTTCGCCAGGGTCCGCGTCATCGACCACACGGGCACGGTCACCGGTGAGGTCCCGCTCCCCGGCCGCGGCGCGCTCGCCGCCCCGTTCTTCGCGATGACCGCCCTGGCCACCGGCCCGCCCGCGGCCGACTTCGTCTTCGCCTTCTCCACGCTGACCAGCTCCTGGGGCGTCTACCGGCACCGTCCCGGCCGGGCGGGGCTGGAGACGCTGTCGGCGCCCGCGCTCACCCTGGACGCCTCGCTGGAGACGGGACACGCCGTCGCCGCCGACGGGACGGCGGTGCCGTACCACGTGGTGCGCCCGGCCGGGAGCGACCCCGCACGTCCCGCGCCGGTCCTGATCTCCGCGTACGGCGCGGCCAACGTGCCCCTCCTGCCCCAGTACCAGCCCGACCTGGCCGCCTTCGTCGCGGCCGGCGGCGTCCTGGTCCAGGCCTACCTGCGCGGCGGCGGCGAGTTCGGCCGGGACTGGTACCTGGCCGCGCACCGGGAGAACAAGCACGTGCGCGACACCGACCTCGTCGCGGTCGCCGAGCACCTCATCGCCGGGGGCGTCACGGACGCCGGACGGCTCGCGCTGACCGGCGGGTCCGACGGCGGCCTCATGTGCGGGGTCGCCGTCACCACGCGGCCGGAGCTGTGGCGGGCTGTCCTGCCGAGAGCGCCGCTGCTGGACCTCATCGGCGGCACCCGCGACCCCTACCTCGACTTCGTCATCCGCAAGGCCTGGGCGGACCCGGACGACCCGGAGGAGGTGCGCCGGCTCCTGCGGCTGTCGCCGTACCAGCTGGCCGGGCCCGGAGACTTTCCCGCGGTCTACATCCAGGCGGGGGCGAACGACCCGCGGTGCCGTCCCTGGCACGCGCGCAAGTTCGCCGCCCGGATGCAGGCCGCCCAGCGGGGCGAGGCGCCGATCCTGCTGCACGTCTTCGACGACGCGGGCCACGGCGCGGCGACCGCGCACGACGTCGCGCTCGCGCAGGACGCGGAATGGCTGGCGTTCCTGATCGGCACGCTCGGCCTGCCGGGCCCGCTCAGCCGTCAGGGGCCGACCTGATCGACATCAGGCGCAGCTGCAGCATGGCCGACAGGCGCGCGCCCGGATCGGTGAGGTCGACGCGGCCCACCTCGGCCGCGCGCCGCAGCCGGTAGCGGAACGTGTTGGGGTGCACGTACATGGCCGACGAGGCCACCGCGACGTCGCCGAAGGCGTCCAGCCAGGCGTGCAGCGTCTCGACCAGGCTGGTCTGGTGCTCCCTGTCGTAGGCGGCCACGCGCGCGATCGTGCCGCTCGGCAGGTCGCCGCGCGGAACCAGGTCGGCCAGCTCCAGCAGCAGCGCCTCCACGTGGACGTCGTCCAGCCGGGCCACCTGCGGGCCGGCCAGGACCCCTGCGCGCAGGACACGCAGCGCGCGTTCGGCCCCGGAGCGGGATCGGGCCAGCGCCGACGCGTCCAGGGCGAGCTGCCCCACCCCGACCAGCGGACGCAGGCGGGAGCCGACACGGGCCAGGAACTCCGTGGCGATCAGGGCGGCGCGTTCCTCGGCGTCCTGGCCGCTCTGCGGCAGCGGCAGGATGCCGTACGCGACATCGCCGATCAGCGCGGCGGCGGCGCGCGGGTGCACGGCCGACAGGTGCATGGAGAACGCGTCGGCCAGCCGTTTGCGCTCGGTGGCCAGCTGCGCGGGCAGCGGGTGCGCGGTGGCCGGGGCGACGACCGTGAGCGCGAGGACGACCGCGGGCTCGTCCTTCAGCCCGAGACGGCGCACCGCCTCCAGCGACCCCGGCGCGCTTTCCAGCGCGGTGCTCAGGAGTTCCGCCCGCAGCCGCCGTTCCCTGTCCTCGTCCGCGCGCTGCCACACCATGTGCATCGCGACCAGCTTGGACGCCTCGAAGAGCGCCTCGCTGCGCTCGTCGTTCAGCGCTTCCGGCACGACCACCCAGATCGTGCCGAGGATCTCGTCCCCGGCGCGCACCGCGATGGCCGCCCGCGGCAGCTCGCCGCTCTCGGGCAGCGGCGCCACGAAGACGGGCCTGCCGCTGCGGTAGAGCGCCTGGAAGACCCCCCGCTCCTCGAGGATCTGGGTGTAGTGACGGGGGACCTGCCGGCCGAGGATCGTCCGGACCCGCGACGGGTCGGCCTCCTCCTGCCGGCTGGAGAAGGCCAGCAGGCGCGAGTTGCGGTCCTCGATGGTCACGGGCGCGTCGAGCAGCGCGGCGATGGCGTTGGCGACCGCGAAGAGGTCACCCGACGGGACCCGGCCGGGCGCGAACGCGCCGGCGTCGTCCAGGCCGCCGTCCGCGGTCAGCGTCCGCAGCATCCCGGTCAGGTGCGTCCACGACGCGCCGCGCGCGAACGCCAGGACCGCGACCCCCGACGCCCGCGCCGCCGCGAGAAGCTCCTCATCCGCTACGACCGGCGCGCGCACCACGAGCCCGGCGGCGCCCCGCTCGCCCACCTGGGTGACGACCCGCGCGATCTCGGCGGGGTCGTGCAGGCCGACGCCCAGCACGAGCGCGTTGCCCGGCAGTTCCGGCTCGTCGAGCGGGTCGTGGATGACCACGCCGCCGACGTCGCGGGCCGGCTCGACGTCCCCGCAGACGACGTCGAGCAGCGTGGAGCCGAGCTCCTCCAGCACACGGGCGAGGCCGGCTCGCGGGAGGCCGGTCACGGGGTCGAGCACACGCTTGAAGCTAGCTCAGCGCGGGTGCGGGGTCGTTGGGTCGCCATGACGAAATGATGCCATCCCGTTCGTCCGACCCGACAATCGTCAGGGGGTGCTTGCGGGCACCCAGCTCTTGCCGACCGTGACCGCGTCCAGCACGTCGGGGATCGGGCTGACGCCGAGCCCCGGCCCCGCCGGCACCTCAAGGTGCCCGTCCACCAGGCGGAACGGCGGCGTAATGTCGGTGCGGTAGTAGCGATCAGAGGCCGAGGTGTCGCCGGGCAGCAGGAACCCGGGCAGCGCGGCCAGCGCGACGTTGGCGGCGCGGCCCAGCCCGGTCTCCAGCATGCCGCCGCACCACACGGGCACGTCGTTGGCCGCGCACACGTCGTGGATCCGCCGGGCCTCCAGGTAGCCGCCCACGCGGCCCGGCTTGATGTTCACGATCTGGCAGGCCCCGAGCGCGATCGCGTCGGCGGCGGCCCGCGCCGAGACGATCGACTCGTCCAGGCAGATCGGCGTGGAGATCCGCTTGGCCAGCTCCGCGTGCCCCAAGAGGTCGTCCTCGGCCAGCGGCTGCTCCATCAGCAGCAGGCCGAACGGATCGAGCCCGGCCAGGTGCCCGGCGTCGCCGCGCCGGTAGGCGGTGTTGGCGTCGACCTGCAGCAGGATGTCGCCGAACCGCTCGCGCACGGCACGGACCGGCTCCACGTCCCAGCCGGGCTCGATCTTGAGCTTGATCCGCAGGTAGCCCGCCTCCAGATAGGCGGCGACCGTGTCCAGCAGCTCGGGGATCGAGCCGGTGATCCCCACGGACACCCCGCACGGCACCGCCGTACGCACGGCGCCGAGCGCCCGGCCGAACGAGACGCCGCGGGCGCGCAGCTCCGCGTCCAGGATCGCCGTCTCCAGCGCGGCCTTGGCCATCCGGTGGCCCTTGAACGCGGCCAGCGCCGGCGCGACCTGGTGCGCGTCCAGTTCCGCCACCCCGGCCAGCGCCGGGACCAGGTGGCGGGTCAGCACGTCGGCGGCGGCGTGCGTGTACTCCGACGAGTACAGGGGCGCCGTGCCGGCCCCGCACTCGCCCCAGCCCTCGGCCTCGTCGGTGACGGCGCGCAGCACCAGCGCCTCGCGTACGGTCTCCGTGCCGAACGACGTCCTGAACGGTGACACGAGCGGCACCTGGATGGTGCGGATCTCGATCCCGGTGAGCTTCATGGCTTCTCCCGCCTGTCGATGATGTACCAGCCGGCGCGGTCGAACCCGCGTACCCGCGCGCCCTCGGCGAGCAGCCCGCCCAGGACCTCACGCAGCGCCTTGCGCCACTCGGCGGCGCGGGCCGGATCTTTCTCGCGCATGGTCTCGATGTCGGCGGGGACGCCGACGAGCACGGTGGGGGCGTCGGCGCGGCCGCTCAGCGGACCTCCGGAGGGGGCGACGCCCAGCGCGACGCCCATGTGCGCGGCCGTCACCTCGACCGGCCGGGGACGGCCGGCGCAGGCCGCCTCGACCTCGGGCGACTCCAGCCGCCACCGGACCAGGACACGGTCGGTGTCGTCGCTGCGGTTGATGTCGTCGTCCATCGGGCCGTAGAAGTTCGGCAGGTACTCGGCCGGATCGGCGGCCAGTTTGGTGATGTTGAAGTAGGCGTTGCGCCGGATCAGCGGGTCGTAGGTCCAGGCGACCTCGCCGACCCCGCGCGGCATCGCCCAGGCGCGCTGGTGCAGTTTCAGCGCGAAGCCGACGTTGCGTCCCTGCGTGCGGGCCAGGACGCCGGCGATGTGGCTGTGCAGGGTCGCGCGGGCGGGCGGGGAGAAGAAGCCGAAGCAGGCGCCGACCATCTCGCCCCGGTCGAAGGCGCCGCTCACGTAGCTGCCCGCCTTCCACATCGCGCGCAGCAGGTCGGCCGTCACCGGAGGGTTGTTCTCGCCGGTGCGCCAGATGCGCTCGTACAGGCGGCGGACGGCCTCAAGCTCGCCGACGCTGTCCAGGGGGCGGATGTCGACGCCCGCGCGCGCCGCGGCCGCCTCGGCCGCGGCGCGGGCGGCTTCGGCGGCCGGGGACTCGCGACGGTCGCTGATGAGATCGGTCACGACGGCCATGGTCGCAACCGATCGGGTCCCGTAGATGGTCGGCGAGGACATCAGGTCGGGGCCCGGTTCGTCCGGGCGGACAACCCGTCCGACGTCCTCGCCCGGAGGCTAGGACCAGACGCGCCTCGCGTAGTCCTCGAACGAGGCCGCCTCACGGCCGAGCACCCGCCGGACCCCGTCCGCGGGCTCGGCCACGTGGCCGGCGCGCATATAGGCGAACATGGCCAGGACCCCGTCGGCGTCCTCCTCGCCCCAACCCTCCGCCAGCAGCTGCGCCCGGTACGCCTCGGGCGTCACCTCCTCGTACCGGATGGAGCGTCCGGAGGCCCGCGCGATGATCTCGACCGCCTCGTCGAAGGTCAGCCCGCGCGGCCCCGACAGCTCATAGGTACGCCCGGAGTGCCCGTCTCCGGTCAGTACGGCGGCGGCCACCTCGGCGACGTCCTCGACGTCGACGAACGGCTCTGGCGTCGGTCCGAGAGGCAGTGTGAGCAGCCCGGCCATCACTCCGTCGCGCCACACGAACTCGTCGAAGTTCTGGTTGAAGTTGTTGGCACGCAGCACCGTCCACTCCGCGCCGGAGTCGCGCGCCGCCTCCTCGGCGTCCAGCATGCTCCGGGAGAAGGCCGCGTCGAGCTTGTCGGCGCCACGGCCCGACAGCACCACGTACTTCCTGACGTCCGCCGCCCGCTCCACGAACTCGTGGACCGGGCCCGGACTGTCAGGGGCCACCAGGTAGACGGCGTGGGCCCCGCGCAGCGTCTCGTCCCACGTGCCGGGGTCGGACCAGTCGAACCGGACCTGGCTGGAGCGGGAGGCCGGCCGTACCTTCTCGCCCGCCGCCCGCAGCCGCCGCACCAACCGGCGGCCCGTCTTGCCGGTCGCGCCCAGGATCAGAATCTCACTCATGGGTCCAGCCAACCGGCGATGGCGTGGTCCGGACATGGGTGAGCGTCCGGGGGAGCTGTCCGATCGTCCGGATATCGTGGCACGGTGGACCCGCTGGATGATCTGCTCAGAGGTGTGCGCGGCCAGGGAGCCGTGTTCGACGCGTCGGTGCTGTCGCCGCTCTCCACGGCGCGGATCGGCACGGGCGCGCCGCTGACGCTCTGCTGCCCGCTGCGCGGCGAGGGCCGGCTGGTCAGGGGCGATCAGACCCATCGGGTACGCGCCGGTGAAGCGGCCGTCGTGACCGGCCCCGAGCCGTTCGAGTTCGCCGGAGACACGGGCCCGGACCACCGGACCGTTCTCCTGACCGGCTCCTACGAGATCGGCGGCGAGGTCGCGCGCCGCCTGCTCCGGGTGCTGCCGCCGGTGCTGGTGGTCTCCGACGAGCACGGCTGCGCCACCATGGCCGAGTATCTGGAGTTCCAGCTCATGAGCGGGCGCCCCGGCCACCAGCTCGTGCTGGACCGCCTGCTCGACTGGCTGCTGGTGTGCACGCTGCGCGAGTGGTTCGCCCGGCCGGAGGCGGTCGTGCCCGGCTGGTACGCGGCGCTGGGCGACGACGTGGCCGGACCCGCGCTGCGCGCCATCCACGGCTCGCCCGCCGAGCCCTGGACCCTCGCCACCCTGGCGGAGGCGGCGTCGGTCTCCCGGACCACGCTCGCGAAACGGTTCACGGAGCTGGTGGGGGAGCCGCCGCTGGCGTACCTGACGGGCTGGCGGATGGCGCTGGCCGCCGACATGCTCACCGAACCCGCCGCGACCGTCGCCTCGGTGGCCCGCAAGGTCGGCTACGCCGACGCGTTCGGCTTCAGCACGGCCTTCAAACGGGTCCTCGGCAAGAGCCCCACCGCCCACCGCACCGCCGCCACCGGCTAGCCGGCGATTCGCGTAGATTGGGGCGGTGATCGACTGGGTGCGGAGCCGGCCTTGGCTCGGTGACCTCGCCCTCGTGGTGGTGGTCCTGGCGGCCGAGCTGCCCGGGGTGGGCACCGTCAGGAGCCTGCTGATCACACTGGCCTGTGCCGGGCTCGTCGCGCTGGGCAGGCGGTACCCGGTTCCGGTGGTCGCGCTCGTGGGTGTGCTCTTCCTGCTGGGGGCCATGCCGCCCGGCTACGACACCCCGGGCAGCGCCATGATCATCGCTCTCTTCCTGGCGGGCCGGCACGCGCCCGCCCTCGCCGCGGCCACCGCGGCGCTGGGCGCGGCGGCCGTCTCCGGGGTGCTCAACGCGGACGTGCTGGTGGGCCACCCGCCGGCAGGTGTGACGATGACGCTGTTCCCGATGCTCCCGGTCACGGCCGGGCACGTCGTCGGCCTGCGCGCCGAGCTGGCCCGCCGCGGCAGAGAGCAGGCCGCCGAGCGCGCCGTGCGCGAGGAACGCCGCCGCATCGCCCGCGAACTGCACGACGTCATCGCCCACCACGTCAGCGTGGTGAGCCTGTACATGGGCGCGGCCAGGCGGCTGATCCCGACCGACGGCGAACGCGCCCGGCAGGCCCTGCTCACCGGCGAGGACACCGCCAGGCAGGCGATGACGGAGATGCGCCACATGCTGGAGGTGCTGCGCACGGACGGCGAGAAGGCCGAGGGCCTCGCGGGCGTCGGCGCCGCCGGTCTGCCCGCGCTCGTCGGGGAGTCGCGCGACGCCGCCCTGGAGATCACCGGCGAGGCGGTGCCGCTGCCCGCGCCCGTGGACCACGCGGTCTACCGCATCGTCCAGGAGGCGCTGACCAACACCCGCAAGCACGCCACCGGCGCCGCCTCCCGCGTACGGCTGGCGTACCTGCCCGGCCGGATCGAGGTCGAGGTGAGCGACGACGGCCGGGGCGCGTCCGGCGGTCCTGGACTGGGACTCGGCCTGGCGGGCATGGCCGAGCGCGTCTCCCTGGTCGGGGGCGAGCTCAAGGCCGGCCCCGCTACGGCCGGAGGCTTCCTCGTGCGCGCCCGCATCCCCCTGCCGGAGCGGACATGATCAGAGTTCTGGTCGTCGACGACCAGGTCCTGGTCCGCGCGGGACTGCGCCTGCTGCTGGAGACCGGCTCCGGCCTGGTGGCCGTGGGCGAGGCGGGCGACGGCCTGGAGGCCGTGCGGCGCAGCCACGAACTGCGCCCGGACGTGGTCCTGATGGACCTGCACATGCCCGGCATGGACGGCATCGCGGCCACCGAGCGCGTCGTCGCCGAACTCCCCGGGACGAAGGTGCTCGCGCTGAGCACCTTCGACCTGGAGGAGCACGTGGTGGCCGCGCTGCGCGCGGGCGCGTCGGGCTTCCTGCCCAAGGACGCCTCGCCGGAGGAGCTGATCGAGGGCATCAGGATCGTGCACAGGGGCGAGGCGGCGGTCGCGCCCCGGCTGCTCATCGGGCTGATCGGCACCTTCGTCCGCCCCGCCCGCCGCCGCGCGCCCGGCGTGCCGTCCGAGCTGTCCGCGCTGACCGAGCGCGAGCGGCGGGTACTCGAGCTCATCGCGCACGGCCTGTCCAACGGGCAGATCGCGCAGGAGACGAACCTGTCGCTGTCGACGGTGAAGAACCGGGTGAGCGAGCTGTTCGCCAAGCTCGGCGTCCGCGACCGCGCGCAGGCGGTGATCGCCGCCTACGAGGCCGGGCTGGTGCGGCCGGGGGAGGACCGCTGAACTCCCGCCGCGACCCGCTCGGGCGTCGGCTGCGTCAGGACGTCCACCAGCCGCCCGTCGCTGAGGAACAGCACCCGGTCGGCGTGCGCGGCGGCGGCCGGGTCGTGGGTGACCAGGACGACCGTCTGGCCCAGCGCGTCGACGACCTGCCGGAGCATGGCCAGGATCTCCTGCCCCGAGGCGGTGTCGAGATTGCCCGTCGGCTCGTCGGCGAAGACGACCTCGGGCCCGGCGGCCAGCGCGCGGCAGATGGCCACCCGCTGCTGCTGGCCGCCCGACAGCTCGTGCGGGCGCCGGCCCACGTGTTCGGCGATGCCGGTCCTGCCCACCAGTTCCCGCACCCGCTCCGGGTCGGCCCGCCGCCCGGCCAGGCGTAGCGGCAGCTCGATGTTCTCCAGCGCGGTCAGCGCCGGGAGCAGGTTGAACGACTGGAAGACGAAGCCGACCCGCTCGCGCCGCATGGAGGCGAGCTCGCGCTCCTTCAGCCCGGTGAGGTCGGCGCCGCCCACGCGTACGCTGCCCGACGTGGGGTGGACGAGCCCCGCCGCGCACTGCAGCAGCGTCGTCTTGCCCGACCCCGACTGCCCCATGACCGCGGTGAACGACCCCCGGGCGAAGCCGTAGGTGACGTCGCGCAGCGCGATGACGGCCGAGGCCCCCGAGCCGTAGACCTTCCCGAGTCCGTCGAGAAGGACCGCGGGCTCACTCGTGATGTTCATCTCTGCCTACCTTTCGTTCTTCATGACCGCACGGACGACCAGGACCGAACCCGCCCAGCCCCCCAGCAGGGCGCCGCCCGCCAGCGGGGCCAGCCACGCGAGGGGGATGAAAGACCCCGGCGAGGCGGGCCCGCCGGCGCTCACCGCGTGCACGACCGCCAGGGCGGCGACGGCGGCCAGCGACAACGCCACCACGGGCAGCACGGTGAGCACGCTCTCCCACCCGGCCATCCCCATCACCTGGCGCCGGCGCATGCCCAGCCGCCGCATGGCCCCGAACTCCCGCCTGCGGTCCACGACCCCCAGACACAGGCTGTTGACCGCCGCCACCAGGCAGAAGACCCCGATGAGCATCGAGACGTAGGGCATGAGGCGGTTGCTCTCGGCACTTTCCAGCGCCTTGCTCTCCACGTACTCCCGCCGGTCGTGGGAGACGACCGCCGCGGAGGAGACCTCCCGTCCGAGCGGCCCCCGCACATAGATCGCCGTGTACGGCTGCGCCTGCAGCGGGCCGGCCGAGGGCAGCAGCACCTGCCCGAGTTCGGTGGTGTCGGCGTACACGGCCGCCACGGTGACGCTCGCCTCTTCGAGAGTGCCCGGCAGCCGGATCCGGATCCGCGACCCGACGCGGACGCCGTGCCTCGCGGCCAGTGTCTCGCTCATCGCGACCTGCCCGGCCTCCAGGCCGCCGAGCGGGCCGCCCCGCACCGGAAGGCGCAGCACCCGGGTGGGATCGCCGGTGACCAGGGAGGCGATCAGCCCGACCGGCGCCCGCCCTTCGGGAAGGGTGGTGATGGGCACCATCCGGACCCCCACCGCCCCGTCGCCCAGGCCGCGGCGCAGGTCCTCGCCCACGGCGTTGCCGATCGGCGAGGGCTTGAGCACGTGGTCCGCGATGACCTCGGCCGTGGCCCGGTGGGCCGCCCGCCAGTCGTAGAACAACTGCGTGCCGATGGTCACTCCGGCGAGTGTGATGCCCAGCGTGAGCGAGCCGACGGCCCCCGCGAACCGGCGGTGGTTGAAGACCACGTTCGCCGTGGCCAGGAAGGTGCCCGCGCGGCCGGCCCGCGCCGCCGCCGGGCGCAGCAGCCGGCCGGCGAGCAGGACGAACCACGGGGCCACCAGCCCCACGCCGGTGACCAGAGCCGTCACGATCGAGAACTGCGCGATCATCGGCCCCAGCGGCTCCGGCAGCGCGACCAGGTTCCCGAGCAGGACGACGGTGAGCGCCGCTGCCAGCGCGAACATCGCCAGCCCCGTGAGCAGCCGGCCACGGCCCAGCCGGGCGCCTTCGGCCGGGGCTTCGGCCAGCGCGTCGCCGGGGCGGATGCGCATGGCCCGCCGTACCGCCAGCATGCTCGCCAGCAGCGCGACGGCCACGCCGAACAGGACCGTCCAGAGCGCGGGCAGTGGCGTGAGGCGCACCTCGAACGCGGCGTTCAGCACGCCGAACTCGTGCAGGCGGCCGGCCACCACCGGCGCGAGCAGCGCGCCCAGCGGCACCGCCACCGCGCCCGCCGCCAGGGCGAGCAGGACCGCCTCCGCGACCAGCATCACCCGCAACTGCCCGGGACGCGCGCCGACGGCCCGCAGCACCGCCAGTTCCCTGCCCCTGCGCCGCAGCGACAGCCCCATGACCGCCGACACCATGCCGACCGCGACCAGCCCGGTCATGTACACCAGGAACCACAGGGTGTTGAACCCCTCGCCGGAGCTCGGGACGATGTTGCCCTCGGCCAGGCCGCGGGCGTCGCCGGTCGAGATCCGCATCGGAAGCGCGGTCCGGAGGTTGTATGGCTCCAGCACCCGGCCGACCGCCTGCCCCAGCCGCTCCGTTGCGACGCCGCCGGCCGGGAAGACGCCGACGGCGTCGACGCCGCCACGCCCCCCGGCCAGTTCGGCCGCGTGATCGTCGGTGAAGAACAACGCCGACTGGTGGCGCCAGGCCCCCGCGGCCGCCGCCACCCCGACCACCTCGTACGGCCGGAAGACCCCGGACACCGCCACCTCGACCCGCTCGCCCACGGCGACGCCCGCCGCCCCGGCCAGCCGCGCGTCCATCACCACCTCGCCCGGCGCGCCCGGCGGCCGGCCCCGCTCGATACGGAACGGCGTCAGCGCGGCGCTGCCCCACCCGTGCCCGGCCGGACTCGGGTACTGGTCGCCCGGGACGCTCACCGTCCTCCCGCGCACCGACAGCGGCGCGATGAACGTGAGGTCCGGTACGGTCCGCGCCACCTCGGGCAGGGCGTCGAGCGCGCGCACCAGGCCGGGCGGCAACGTCCCCGCGACGCCGCCGACCACGAGCGGGACCCCGGCGTAGCGCTCGGTCACGGGCCGTTGCCGATCGGCCGATTCGACCACGAACCACATCGCGCCGACCACGGTGGCGGCCAGGATGAGAGTGATCAGCGCGCCCAGCACGCTGCCCGGATGCCGGCGTACCGTCCGCCATGCCAGCCACAGCAAAAGAGCCTCCCTGGAAAGTCGTGCCCGTCCTTTCCAGGCTCCCGGCGGCGATGGCGCGGATCCTCCCCATCCAGGCGGATCTTCGGCGGGTACCGGAGTACTCCGGCGAGGAGTACCCGGGTACCCCGTTGCGTGAGCCGCGCGGCGGAGTGTCGAATGAGATCACATCTGGGCGACCCCCTGGGAGAGGCAATGAGGCCGTTGGCCGCCGTGCTGGTAGTGGTCCTCGTCGCCGCGGGCTGCGCGTCACCGAGACGGGACAAGATCACGGTCGCGTGCGGGGCGGGCGAGCGGTGGTGCGCGATGATGGTCAAGCGGTTCGCCGACGCCACCGGCGTGGAGGCCGACTACGTGCGGCTGTCGAGCGGGGAGGCGCTGGAACGGATCAAGGCGGCCAGGGAGCGCCAGGAGTTCGACGTCTGGCACGGCGGACCGGCCGACGCCTACGTGGCCGCCAAGGGGCAGGGGCTGCTGGAGCCGTACCGGTCGGCGGTGTCCGGGGAGATCCGGCCGGGCTGGGCCGACCGCGACGGCGCCTGGAGCGGGATCTACGCCGGTGTGCTGTCCTTCTGCAACAACACCAAGGAACTGGCCGAACGCGGCATGAAGCCGGTCCGCTCGTGGGGCGAACTGCTGGACAAGCGGCTGCGCGGCGGCGTCGCCATCGCCCATCCGGCCACCTCGGGCACCGCCTACACCGCGCTGTGGACCCAGGCGGAGCTGAACGGCCGCGACACCGGCGCGGCACTCGGCTACATGCGCGGCCTCCATCAGAACGTGCCGAGGTACAACACCTCTGGCAGCGAGGCCGCCATACAGGCGGCCAAGGGGGAGGCGGCGGTCGGCGTCGTGTTCTCCCACGACTGCGTCGCCGCCCAGGAGCAGGGCTATCCGGACCTGGAGGTGACGTTCCCGGAAGAGGGCACCGGCTTCGAGCTCGGCGGGCTGGCCGTCCTGGCCGGGGCGCACAATCCGGGCAGCGCGCGCACGTACGTCGACTGGGCGCTGAGCGGGGCCTCCCAGCGGCTCGGGCCGCTGGTGAAGTTCTACGCCCTGCCCACCAATACGCGGGTGCCGCCGCACTCCAAGGCGGCCGACCCCGCGACGGTCAAGCTGGTCTCCTACGACGTGGAGGCCGCCGGGCGGGCCAAGCAGGAGCTCGTCGCCAGGTTCGGCGCGGAGGTCGCCGGGCCGCCCGCCTAGGAGCAGCCCTCGAACTGCGGCACCGAGACCACCGACAGGTCGATGCCGGACCTGCCGAACCACTTGTCCAGCAGCATGTGCGCCGTGCCGTCCTGGTACATGCGGGTGATGGCCCGGTTGAGCTCCTCGCAGCCGTCGACGTCGCCCTTGCGCACGCCGATCGAGGTGCGCTGCTCGTTGAACGTCGCGCCGACCAGGTGCAGGTCGACGCCGGGCTTGGTGAGCAGCCCTGCGAGGATCTGGCTGTTGGTGGAGATGGCGTCGATCCGGCCGTCCTTGATCATGTCGAGGCACACGTTGTAGTCGGGTGCCTCGACCGGCTTCGCCTCGACGCGGCGTTCGTCCACGATCCGCTGGGCGATGTTGGTGCCGCGCACCCAGCAGATCTTGCGGCCTTCGAGGTCGCGGACGTCGCGGATGGCGCCCTTGTCGGCCGGCCGTACCGCGATGTCCTGGAAGTCGACGTGGTACGGCCCGGCGAAGTCGATCAGCTTCTTGCGCTCGGGCGTGACCGACATGTGGGCGAAGACCACGTCGGCCCGTCCGTCGGTGAGCACATTGGTCTGGTCACCGGCCTTGATCTCCAGCCATCGGATCCGCTTGCCCAGCCGGGCGATGAGATCCTGGGCCACGTCGATGTTGAAGCCCCGGTAGGCGCCGTCCGCCCCCTTGAAGCTGATCAGCGGCACGTCGGAACGGATGGCGACGATCAGCTCGTCCTTGTCCACGAAGGACTCCGGCCGGGCGGTGCCGCAGGCGGTGAGGATCAGGACGAGGCAGATCAGCAGTCGTCTCACCGGTACTCCCTCAGCCGGGGCCGGATGCCGGCCAGGATGAACAGGGCACCCGCGGCCAGCCCCGCCGGGATCCACCGCCACAGCGTCTCCAGAGCGCCGTCGCCGCTGTCGATGGCCCGCTCGAAGTCCGACTCGTGCCGCCGGACCAGTTCCTCCAGCACCTGGTCGTAGCCTTCGTAGGCCTGGGTGAGCTCGCCGTCCCAGAACTTGATCGCCGCCTCGCCCGACATGGTCCGCATCCGCGCGTCGGCCTGCTGGAAGCGCTGGTAGACGGCGAAGAGCCGGTCGCGCTCGCGCCCCGCCAGGCCGCCGAGCACCCCCTGGAAGTTCCGGTGCAGCTTGCTCTGGTAGTCGGGCAGGCTGGTGGACTCGACGGCGACGATCGTGCGGGCCTTGTCCAGGAAGGTGTGCTCGTAGGTGTCCTTGCGGAAGCGGTCGAGCAGGTAGCGGCTCTGGTCGCCGTGCATGCTCTTGCTGATCGCCCGCGTCCTGGTCAGGGTCAGCACCGAGTCGAACCCGCGGGCCTTGGCCTCCTCCAGCGCCCGGCCCTGCTGGTTGAGCAGGGCCAGGCCGCTCACCAGGCCGGCCGCGGTGAGCACGGTGGCCACCACCAGGGCCGGGGCGAAGATCCGCCGGAACCTGCGGGTCAGATACGCCTGCAACGCCAGCAGGCAGCCCAGCGCGAGCAGCCCGGTCACGATGACCGCGGTCCGGGCCAGCGAGGTGGCCGAGCGCTCGGCGTCGTGCGCGCGCCGCACGATCGTCCCGGTCTCCAGCGTCAGGTTGTAGGCCTGGGGCAGCAGTTCGCGGTGCATGAGGTCGGTGGCCCGCTGGTAGGCGGCGACCACGTTGTCGGGCGGCGCGCCCGCGGTGTGCCCGGACTGGGTGTCCAGCAGGCGGGCGTGGGCGGCCAGCCGTTCGTAGCGGCCCAGGCCCTCGATCAGCGACTCGACCGTGCGCTGCTCGGCGGGATTGTCGAGGGCGAGCCGGTAGGCCTTGAGCAGGCTCTCGGAGATCTCCAGCCGCCGCTGGTCGTAGCCGGTCAGGTCGGCCTGCTGCTGCGGGCCGTACTCCCTGCCGAGCAGCAGGGTCTCGGCCACCAGGGCGTCCATCTCCGACATCTGCCGGTACAGGCCCGTGGTGGCGAGCACCTGGGGGCCGGCGTCGTGCCCGATGGTACGCAGGCCCGTGCCGGTGCTCGCCGCCCCGGCCACGAACGCGCCCAGCAGCAGCGTCAGCGCCAGCAGGGCCAGCCCGGACAGCAGCCGTACCCGCCCGGAGACCGATCGTTCGCGCCGCGCCGGGGTCGTCGCCGTCACCGTCATGGGCCGCTCCGGCGTGTGCGCACCCGCGCCTCCCGACATCGACTTGTGCTCGAAGATCGAGCATGACCGCGAGCGCGACGGCTCCGCAAGAGGCTGGGTACAACCTCAGGGACGACGATCATCGACTGGAGATGGGGGCCGTGTATGCCGGACCGCCTCAGCGTCATCGAAAGGGAGTTACGCGCGCACCCGAAGGTGGCCGACTGCGCCGTCGTCAGGGACGGCACGACGCTGATCGCCTACGTCGTCGCGCCCGGCGGGACGCGGGGGGAGGAGCTCGCCTCGTTCCTGCGCGGGCGGCTGCCGGAACGGCGGGTGCCCGACCTGGTGGCCGTGGTGCCCGTGCTGCCGCGCACGCCGGACGGCGAGATCGAGCACGAGAGCCTGCCGCTGCCCGTACGGGCCGGGTCGAGGAGAGGCGGCGGGAAGGCGGGCGGCCGGGGCGATGACCCCGCAGGCATGGTGCCCGTCCGGGTGCTGGTCGCCGTCACGGCGGGGATGGTGGCGTTCGGGCTGACGGACGTGCTCTGGCCGTACTCGACGGATCTGACCGGTGTGCCCCAGCCGTGGGCGGGGTTCTTCCGCGGGCTCTACGCCGCCGAGTACGTGTCGTTCGGGCTGGGCGTCATGTTCCTGGTGTCCGGGCGGCCGTTCCTGGCCCGGCTGGGACGCCCGGCATGGCTGACGACGCTCGCGCACGTGGCGATCACCTGGCTGCTGGTCGCGTGGTGGCCGCAGGACAACTTCTACCGGCTCGCCGCCAAGACGGACTGGCCGCGCCAGGCCGCCCTGGTCTACGGGTTCAACGTCACCCTCATGATCGCCGCGGCCGTGCTCGTCCTCTTCGTGGCCGTGCCGCGGCGGTGAAGATGGCGCCGAGCGCCTCGTTCGCGCCGCGCAGCGCGGCCTCCGCCTCGTCGAGGGCGCGGGCCGTGCGCGCGGCGATCGCCATTCCGACGTACGGCTCCGCCTCAGCCGCCGCCGTCGGCACCGTGACCAGGAGCGTCGCGCCGAGCCCCCGGCACTCCTCCGCCGCCCGCGCGACGTGGGCACGCAGCGCGGACGGGGGCAGGCGGGCGCCGAGCGGCAGGTGGTCCAGCGTGCGCACGAAGTGGCGGCCGCCGTGGAGCCGGTCCAGCCGGGCCTGGATACAGAACGCCGCGGCCGGGCCGGTGAGCCGCAGGTTGATCTCGGTCGGGGCCAGGCGGCCGGTCGGGCCGGTGACGTAGTCCACGTCGAACCACCCCCGGTACCCGTGCGCGGCCAGCGCCCCGCCCACCGCGCCGCCGAACCGCACGGCCGTCTCTTCGAGCGCCGCGGGCAGCACGCCGGGGCCCACGGTGACCCCCTGGTAGCGGGTGCCGTCCATCACCATCGCGCCCGCCCCGACCGGGTGGACCTCTCCGGCGTCGTCGATGACGGCGTCGAAGGTCGGGGCGCGGAACGGGCCCGAGCCGTCCACGTACTCCTCCAGCAGCCCGCCCTCGCGCGCCCACCGTCGCGCCAGCGCTCCGATCCGCGGCGTGGCGCCGGTCACGACCAGCGTGCCGGACCCGCCGACGCCGTACTCGGTCTTCAGCACCAGTGGCTCTCCCCTGGCCAGCTCGCGCAGCAGCTCCCGCCGCGAGCCGACCGGCCGCTGCCGCGGGATGAGGATTCCCGGATGCCCGGGGGCCAGCGCCCGGAACAGCTCGTGCGCGCCGCGCTTGGACTCGAACCTCCCGATGGCCGCCGGCACGCCGCCCGCCGACGGGACGATCCGCTCGAACTCCGCGGTACGCCCCCAGGGCAGCACGCGCCCCCGGCCCAGGCACTGCATGAGATCCGGCCTGGAGGCGATCGCCGCCGACACCCCGCCGTCCGCGGCGACGCCGTCGTGGACCTCCACCTCGCCCCAGCCGAGCACGTCCGCCAGATCCCGGATCCACGCCCCGTCCACCGGCTCCGGCAGGATCACGACCGCGGGACGCGGGCTCGCGAACACCGCGAGGCAGGAGTAATGGTCGCCTCCCGCCGGGATCGGGCTGAACGTCCGGTTGAACTCGGCGACGTTGCCGACGTGCACGGCCGCTCGCCCGCCGGTCCACGCGTTCACCGACGCCGGTTCCGGTCCCGGCGGCCAGGCGACCAGCAGCGGCAGCGCGCCGGAGACGCCGTGGCGCCGCGCGCCCATCGCCAGGTAGAAGCCCTCGGCGTGCGGATCGGAGGCGATCGACAGCCGGGTGAACCCGATCCGCCCCGCCTCTTCGAGCACCCGCCGGTAGAGGAGCCCGCCCACGCCCTGGCCGATCGCCTCCGGCTCCACGAACAGCATGCCCAGCTCGCCGTGCGGCTGGTCACCGTCCAGCGTGGCGAACCCCACCACGCCGCCGTCCCGCTCGGCCACCACGGTTCTGCGGCCGACGACGTCGCGCAGCCGTAACTCCTCCCGGCAGGCGTCCAGGAACGCCTCGTCATACCCCCAGGACGCCTTGGACCGCATCGCCAGCGCGCTCAGCGGCCCGGCCTCGTCCGGCCGTGCCGCCCTCAGCCACACCCGTCCGCTCACCCGGCATTCATATCAAGGTCGGTACGGCCCCGCCCTCGGCGTGCTCGACCGAGACGCCCGCCAGATCTCCGGCCCACCGGCCGGCGATCTCGCCCAGCCGCCCGGCCGGCGGGGGAGTGCGGCCCAGGCCGATCGCGTAGCGGGTCCGCCGCGGGCCGCTCTCGAACGGGCGCGGCCAGGCATGCGCGTCCGCCGCCCCCGCCTCGGCCAGGGCGGCCAGCAGGTCCAGCATGCGTCCCCTGACGCGGCCCGCCTCCTCCGGCGAGCGGACGGTCACCACCGCCCAGGCCGCGTGCCTGCGGTGCAGGGGCGGCGCGGACAGGAGCGCGGCGCTCCGGCCGTCGTCCATGAGCTCCCAGGCCAGGTAGAGCTCCCGGGTGAGCAGGTCCAGGCCGCCGGGGCCGACCTGGCGGGCGCAGTTGCGCACCGGGTCGCTGGGCGTCAGCACCGTGACGGGGGCCGGTTCGCGGGCGGTCGCGGTGGGGCCGAGGGCGATCGGGTCGCGCCAGTCCCAGGCGGCCCAGGTGCTGAAGAACAGGGTCAGCGGGTCGTCCTGCGGCCCGCTCTCGCGTGCGGTACGCGCGGCCATGACCGCCCAGGCCAGGCCGGGCAGCCCGCCGAACGGGGCGCAGTCCAGGCCACGCGCCCGTGCCCACGCCTTCACCTGCACGGCCAGGCGGGTGAAGCGGGCATGTTCGTCACCGGCGAGGTCCGCGGCGGTGGCGGTGCGGATGGCCTGGGCGTCGGTGACGGCGCTGAGCGCGATGGCCGCCTGCTCGCCCAGTTCGGCGCGGCGGGCGAGCGCCTGGTCGGGCGGGAGGGCGCCGGCGGGGACCACGGTCAGGTCCACGTCCAGTCCGCCGGTGTGGAAGCGCAGGCCGGGCACGCGGGCGCCGATCACCTGGCGCAGCCGGGTCGCTTCGGGCAGCGCCGCGCGTACCAGGGACTCGGCCCCGGCCGCGCCGGGCAGGACCGCCACCAGGTCCAGATCCGCGCCGGGCAGCTCACAGCCCATGCGCCGGGACCCGGTGACGTGCACGACCCCCGGTTCCAGCGCCTCCTCCAGCCGCCGCACCACCTGCCCGGCCACCGCGGCCAGGTCGCGGCGAAGGGATCCACCGGCCGCCGGGGGCGCGGGGGACGGCGGGTCGGGGAGCCAGTGGATCTCGCCGGTGCCCAGGGTGATCCGGGCGCGGGGGCGCATGGGCTCCTCGGCGCGGCGCGACAGCAGGACCAGCTCGCCGACCCGCGCCGTCATCGCGGCGAGGCGGATCGCGGCGTCGGTGCGGCCGAGCGTCAGGTGCGGGGTGAAGCCCTCCCGGCGGCCCTCGCAGCGCGGGAAGCGCCGTTCGAGTGAACGGCGCAGCCCGGCCCAGGGCTCGGGGCCGGCGGCGGCGGGGTCGAGCCAGGAGGTCGTGTGGGCGCGGTGACGGAACGTGCGCACCCCCTCCAGCCGGACGGTGAACGGCTCCGTCTCGGCGGCCGCCGCCGCCACCAGCGGCGCCGCCGCCTCGAACTCCGACTCCGGCACGAACCCGAACAGCAGGTTGACATGCGGCGGCCAGCGGTCGAGCTGCGGATCGTGCGCGCGCCTGACCTCCTGGATCGGCGGCCACAGCTCGCGCGGCGGTATCCACGCCACCGCCGTACGCGCCGTCGGCGGCACGTCGAGCATCCCGCCGTCCTCGGCGCCGAAGACGTCGAGGACCGCCTCGACCCCGTAGTGGTCGGAGACGTACAGCCCGCCGGGGCCGGGCGTGTCGCCGCGCAGCGCCGCCGAGACCACCCGGGCTCGCCCGCGCAGCAGCACGCGGTCCAGGCGCGCCGCCCGGCCGGACCGGGAGGAGAGCGCGGCCAGCGGGTTGACGCCGGGGTCGAAGGTGGGCGTCTCGCCGGATCCGTGCGCCTCGATCCAGGCGTCGCGCAGGCGCAGCGCGGACTCCGGGGTGCCGGTGCCGTCGTTGAAGTCGCCCATCAGGACCAGGTCGCCGTCCAGGCCGGACAGCCCCTCGGCGATCCGGGCCAGTTCGGCGCGCCGCCTGCCCGCGCCGTCGGCGGAATGGTCACTGGTCAGATGGGTCACGGCGACGACGAGCGGGCCCGCGGCGGTGTCGGTGACGATGGCGGCCACCGACTTGTGCGGGCCCAGCTCGTGGCCCGCCGCCTCGCGTACGGGCAGCCGGCTGAGCAGCAGGAGGCCGCCGTCGCCGACGTCCGGTCCGCGGGGGTCGGTGCCCAGGGTGTAGGCGGCGCGTACCCAGGGGGCGGCCAGCAGCATGGACACCAGCGCGGGCTCGACCTCCTGCAGCGCCAGGACGTCCGCGTCGGCCTCCTCAAGGGCGCGCAGAAGCAGAACGCGGCGGCGGGCGGTGTCGATGCGGTCGCTGTCGTAGCGGTCCCACAGCGTGTTCCACGTCAGCACCCGCACCACCCCGTCGTGAGGTCCGGAGCCGGGCCGCCCGGTGGCGGGCAGCCATTCCCCCGCCGGATCCCACGCGTACGGCGTCCTCGCGGTGAAGAACGGCGCGCGCAGGCGGCGCGGGTCCCGCGCCCGCCCGGCCTCACAGGTGTCGAGGCGGTCCAGGCCCGTGGCCCGGTCCCAGACCAGCTCGCCGTCCGCCTCGACGAACAGCACCCGGTGCCAGGGGATCTCGCCACCCGGCGTGAACGCGGCCAGCGCCACCCGCTTGGGCGCGGCGTCGCGCTGGCCGACACCCAGGACGAAGCGGGACGGGTCGAAGCGCGGATCCCAGCGGACCCGGTGATAGATCTCCTCGCTGGTACGCATCACAGGTGCCCGTCCCGGTCGTCCACGGTCCCGCGCTCGCCGACGTACCAGGTGCGATGAGCCTGGCCAGGATACGGCGGGACGTAGCGCCGCACCTGCGCGTCCAGCACGTGCGCGGGCACCGCGCCGGCGCGGGCGGCGTTGCGCCGGCGCAGCTCGTCCTCCTCCAGCAGGACGACCACGTGCGTCGTGAGCGCGTCGCGGCGGCGCGCCACGGCGTGGACCAGGCTCCGCTGGTGGTGGTTGAGTGAGGTGGCGTCCCACACCACCGTCGCGCCCGCGGCCAGGGCGGCGTCAAGCCGGCCCAGCCCCTGCCCGAGCACGGCCCCGTTGTCCCGCTGATCGGCCCGCGACCCCCGCGCCGCACGAAGCTCATCCAGCGACACGTGAACGACGTCCCTCAGCCCGGCGGCGAACGTGCTCTTCCCGCTGCCCGACGGCCCGACCAGATGCACCAGCCGGGGGAAGGTCCCCGACCGCCACCGCCACGTCGCGGCCACGGCGTCCTCGGGCGTGACGATCCTTCCCGCCGCCCAGGCGGCGCGCGCCTCGGCCCAGCACCGGCCGGCCGCCTCGCCGTCGAGCCCGGCCAATCCCGCACGCAGCCCGGCCCGCAACGGCTCCAGCGGGTCCGGTCCGAGCAGGCCGGCGTCCTCGGCGTGCAGGGCCGACCAGGCGACCTGTTCCCGGGCCTCCTGCGCCGGCCCGGCCGGCAGGACCGCGGCGACGGCGTGCAGCACGCCCAGGTCGGCGGCCAGCGCCATCCGGCCCAGCCCGGCCCGCCGCTCCTCGTCGGGAAACGGCCGGCGCAGCGCGCCCCGCAACCCGGCCAGATCCGCGATCCGCCGGGCCAGCGGCATGCCCAAGGGCCGGACCAGCCGCGCCGCCAGCACGGCCCGGGGCGTCGGCGGCAGCGCCACGGCCAGCACCCCCGCCAGCCGCGCGTCCCCGCCCCGGCCGATCGCGTCCAGCCGGGCCGCCACCTCGGCCACCGCCTCCGCCGCCGAGCCTTCCACCCCCGGCTGCCCGGGATCCACCGCCGCGGGAGTCGCGCCTTCCTTCGCCCCACGCCCGGGATCCACCGCCGCCAGCAGCGCCGTCACGTTCGGCTCCGCGCCCGAGCGCACCGACCACAGCGCCGCACCGGGCCCGAGCCCGTTCGGCACCACCGGCGCGTGCATCCAGTGCGTGTCCGTCCGCACGTGATCGCGGCGCACCCACTTCGCCACCCGCCCCGCGAAGTCCGCCAGCACGAACTCCTCGGCGGCCCGCACCACGTAGCCCTCCTGCCGCTCCGGATCCGGCCGCAGCCCCCGCAGCGCCCGCTCGTCGAAGACTCCGCGCCACAGCACGGGCGGGACGGGAATCCCCAGCTCACGCAGAAACGCGACCGTGCGATCCCAGCCCAGGCACCGCTCGCCGTCCCACACGGAGAACCCGTAGAACCAGCTCTCCAGCTCCTCGTAGGCGATGGAGTGCCGGGCGTACACGTTCTCCCCGCACACCCGCAGCCCCGCCGGAATCCGCGCCCCGATCCGCCCCTGCAGCCCCTTGACCCAGGCCCGCGAAGGATGATGGGCGGAGTCCGGCGACCGGGCGTGCAGACCGTCCGGGTACAGGGTCGTGTTCTCCCCGTCGAGCTTCTCCGTCACCACGACCTCGCGTCCGCGCAGCCCGGACAGGTCGCCCGCGCGCACGTCGTCCGGGCTCACGCCCGGCGACCAGGGCAGGTGAGGGGTACGCGGATAGTGCACGCGCATGATCCCTCCCCCGGTCGGCCGGAGGCCACTGTACAAGCGGGGAGAAAGCGCCCTCCATCCAATAAATCAAGGCGGGGCGAGCCGATCCAGCCGGCGCCGGAGCAGCCGCCGTTCCGCGTCGTCGCGGACGAGGGCGAGCGCGCGCTCGTAGGCCGCGCGGGCCTCCCCGGTACGGCCGGCGCGATCCAGCAGCTCGCCACGGGCGGCGTGCAGGTAGTGGAAGTCCCGCAGCGGCAGCCGGTCGATGATCTCGAGACCGGCCTCAGGCCCCCGTGCCTCGGCGATGGCGATGGCGCGGTTCAGCTCGACCACCGGGGAACCGGTCAGCCTGGCGAGCTCGCCGTACAGCATGGCGATCTGTGGCCAGTCGGCCGGCTCCTCGGTGTGCAGGGCGGCGATCGCCGCCTGGACGACGTACGGCCCGCGCCCTTGCAGAGCCAGCGCCCGCGCCAGCGTCCGGCGCCCGTCGGCGATCATGGCGCTGTCCCACAACGACCGGTCCTGCTCGGCCAGCAGCACCAGCTCGCCGTCGCGGAAGCGGGCCCGGCGGCGCGAGTCGTGCAGCAGCATGAGGGCCAGCAGCCCGTGCGCCTCGGCCTCGTCCGGCATGAGCTCGACCAGGGCTCGCCCGAGCCGGATCGCCTCGCCCGCCAGGTCCACCCGCCCCGTGTACCCCTCGTTGAAGATCAGGTACGCCACCGCGAGCACCGCCGCCAGCCGGTCGGGCAGCAGATGGTCGGCCGGCACCCGGAACGGGATCCCGGACACCCTGATCTTCCGCTTGGCCCGCACCAGGCGCTGCGCCATCGTCGGCTCCGGCACCAGGAACGCGTGCGCGAGGTCGCCGGTGCTGAGCCCGCCGAGCGCCCGCAACGTCAGGGCGACCTGCGCCTCCATGGACAACGCGGGATGGCAGCACGTGAAGATGAGCTCGAGCCGCTCGTCGCGGAACACGGCGTCGTCCATCTCGTCCTCCCAGGACCGCCGTACCGCGAGCAGGCGGGTCTTCTCGGCCAGCGTGCGGTCGCGGCGGACGCGGTTGAGCGCCCGGTTGCGCGCCGTCGTGATCAGCCAGGCGCCCGGATGGGCCGGCGTCCCGTCGCGCGGCCACCGGCCGGCGGCGATCGCGAAGGCCTCCTGCGCGGCCTCCTCGGCGAGGTCGAAGTCGCCGAGGTAGCCGATCAGCGCGGCCAGAACACGTCCCCACTGCTCGCGGAAGACCCGCTCCAGCACATCGGTCACGGGTTCAGCGGGCGTATCTCGACCGCGCCGCCCATGCGGGCCGCCGGGATCCGCCCGGCCAGCTCGATCGCCGCGTCGAGGTCGTCGGCCTCGTAGAACAGGTAGCCGCCGATGGCCTCCTTCATCTCCACGAACGGGCCGTCGGTCGTCAGCGTCCTGCCGTCCAGCACCCGCACCGTGGTGGCCGTGTCCGGCGCCTGCATCCACTGTCCCGGCGTCACCCCCGGGGTGTTCTCGATCGCCTGGTACGCCGCGGGCAGCGCCTTCTGCTCCTCCTCCGACAGGTTCTCCCACGCCTCCGGATCGCCGTGGCTGATCAGCAGCATGTACTTCATCGTGTCCTCCTGGATTCTCGGGAAGGGTCCTGTCATAGACAAACGGGCCGCGGCGAAATCGACACCCCGGCCCGGCCGTTTTTCTTCTTCGCTCAGGATTACCCCTGCCGCAGCGGTCGCGAATCCTTCACCCCGCTTCCCGGCAGAATGCCGGTCGTCGGCTCCCGAGGTGGCGTGCGGAACTGCTCGATCATCGCCGCGTAGCCGCTGCCGCCGTGGCCGGCCGCCGCGGCCCGGTCGGCCAGGGCCTTGACGAACCTCGGCAGCTCGGCGCTGACGCCGAGCGACTCGCTCTCCTCGACGATGTGCGCCATCGCCGCCCGCTGGGTGTCGATGGTGGCGTCGAGCGCCGGGTACGCGCCGTCGTCGATCTGCCGCGCGTACCCCTCCAGCCAGCCGAGCACGCCGCCGAGGGCCTCCTTCGCGAACGCGGCGAACGTCGCGGCGTCCACCCCCGCGGTGCCCAGCAGCGCGACGCCCTGCAGGAAGCCGTTCAGGACGCTCCACGACAGGCTCAGCGAGGCCACGTCGTAGAGCGAGGACAGCCCGGGGTCCGTGCCGAGGTACGTGGCCTGCGCGCCGAGACCGCGCAGCGCGGGCTCGTACCGGTCGAAGACCGGCCGGGGCCCGCTGTAGAGGATGAGGCCGTCGGCGGTGCCGATGGCCTGGGGCACGGCCATGACCGCGCCGTCGAGGTAACCGGCGCCACGGCCTGCGGCCCAGGCGGCGGCCTCCCGCGCGGCCCGGGAGGTGCCGGAGGTCAGGTTCACCAGGACGCGGCCGTCAAGGATCTTCTCCAGCGGGCCGAGCAGGTCGTGGACCGCGTCGTACCCGGTGAGGCAGACGATCACGAGCGGGCTCGCGGCGACGGCCTCGGCCGCCGAGCCGGCGAGCAGCGCTCCCTCGGCGACGAGGCGGTCCGCCTTGCCGGGCGAACGGTTCCACACGGTCGTGGGGTGGCCGGCGCGCAGGAAGGCGCGGGCCAGAGCTTCGCCCATCAGCCCGAGGCCGAGGACCGTCACGGCGTCCTGCCGGTTGGTGTTCATGGCAGGATTGTCAACGTTCACACCGATATGAATGTCAAGGAGCCGTGACCGTGCACATCGGTGAGCTGAGCCGGCGGACCGGGGTCAACACGCACCAGCTGCGCTACTACGAGTCGCAGGGCCTGCTGGAGCCGGGCCGCGGCGCCAACGGCTACCGCGAGTACGCCGACGCCGCCGTGCTGACCGTGACCCAGATCAGGAGGCTGCTCGCGGCCGGACTGTCGACGCGGGAGATCGGCTACGTGCTGCCCTGCGCCAGCGGCACGCGACCCGACCTCGAACCCTGCCCCGAACTGGTGGACGGCCTGCGCGAGCGCCTGACCAGGCTCGACGAGAGCATCGACGCGCTGGTCGGCACCCGCCAGGTCCTCCACGACTACCTCGACCTCACCGAACGGCGCGCGCTCACCACCCCAGGATCCGCCACGGGGTGAACCGCGCACCGCCCACCTCCTCCTGCCAGCAGGCGAACAGCTGCCCCTTGACGCCGAGGCTGAAGACCATGACGCGGCCGGAGCGGTCGGCGGACACGGCGGGCACGCCGATGATCTTCCCGCCGAGGTCCTGCCAGGGGCCGTAGGCGCCGTTCGCCTCCTGTTGCACGGCCACCGAGACGCCCATCGCCGGGTTGCGGACGGCCATCACCACCCGGGAGGACGGGACGGAGGCGTTCGGCCCGCGGGCGGCCTGGACGTTTCCCACGCCGCCGGGAGCCGGGAGGGTCGAGGCCGGGGCCCACCCGTAGGAGGGCGGCTCCTGCCGGGTTCTGACGACGTCGCCGACGGTGACCGTACCGGTGTCGAGGTCGCCCTGTCGGTAGAGGAGTTCCAGGCGCGCGTCCGCGTTGAGCACGAGCGTCGGCGGGCTGCCGGGTGTGGTGGAGCCGATGGGGGCCGAGCGGAAACCGCCGTTGGGCTTGGTCTGCCGCCAGCGCAGGATGCGCGCGGAGTCGCACCGGGTCCTGGCCGGATCCGCGCGGGCGCACAACGTGGCGAACAGCTCGATCCGCCCGAACCGGTCGCGCATGGCGGTGATGCCGCTGCGCAGGCCCCGCTCCGACAATGTCCACCACGGCGACCACCTGCCGTTGCCGTAGTGGGTCCGGTAGCTGATCTGGTGGGTGCCGGTCTGGACGAAGACGTTGATCCGGCCCAGCCGGTCCAGTGCGAGCGCGGGCGTACCGGTGCGGTTGCCCCCGTACGGCGGGCGGCCGAGGTCGGTCCACCGGCCGGTCCACGGGCCGCCGGGGGTGCGCTGCTCGGTCGTGACGATCGCGTCGGTCAGCCCGTTCTCGCGCAGCCGGATGGCGAAGGCGCGCAGCCTGCCGTCGCGGTCGCGCTCGACGGCGACGCCGGGGGCGAGCCACGAACCGGCGTACCCGAGCGAGCTGGGCCCGCGCCAGCGGCCGTCGGCGCCCTGGTCCCAGGAGACCACGCGGCGCCCCTGCACGGACAGCACGCTGAGCCGCTTGTCGGCGTTGGTGGCCACGCGCAGCAGCTCGCCGGTCCAGCGGTAGACCATCCGGTTCATCCGCCAGACGTAGGCCGGGTAGTTGAGGTCGGAGTCCCTGGCCAGCGGGTCGTGCGGGGCGTACGCGTCGAAGACGTCCTTCTTCATGTCCCGTTCGGCCGGGCCCAGGTTGGCCGGCACGTCCTGGATGAAGTAGTCGCGGAAGTTGATCTCGACCAGCCGCGGGTTCGCGTCACGGTGCTGGCGCGCGGCCTCGGCGGTGAAGCGGGCCGTCTGGACGTGGTCGGGGTGGTCGTGCGTGCGGTAGAGGTCCGGCTGGGGGTCCTGCGTGCGGATCGCGTGCGGGGTGAACATCTCCATGAGCCTGCGCAGCGTGGCGACGAGCCCGCCGTAGGTGTAGCACTGTTCGTACGGCGAGCCGCGCTCGGTGAACGTCGGCAGGCAGCCCGCCTTCCCCTGGTCGTCCCAGAGGCGGACCAGCGCGCCGCGCCCGCGCGCGTCCTGGCGGCGCTTGTTCCCGCCGTCGGACAGGCGCAGGAACAGCAGGTGGACCCCCGTGCCGCGCAGGTGGTTGTGCTCGACGACCTGCGTGCCGACCCGGAGGGCTTCGGTGTCCCAGACCGGCGCGTCCACACCCGCCATGCGCGCGTACGCGGCCCGCGAACCCTCCCGCCTGCCCTCGGCGTAGGCGTAGCCCTCCTGCGCCTCGCCCGCGGTGAGGAAAACGGACGCAATCGGATATCCGGCGCGAATGGTCTGGTGGATGTCGGGATTGAGAAAGAGGAGGTCGTCATCCTCATGTGCGAGGAAATGCAGGAAATGCACATGCTCCACCAGCCTGGACATTGTTGCCTCGGCCGGCAGGACCGCGCCCATAACGGTCATCAGCAGGCTCGCCAGGAAAAGGCGCACACTCTTCTTCAATTCCTCCCCCTCCGTATCAATGAAAGGATCATCGATACAAGAGGGGCAGGCCGGGATTGATGCGCAAAGGCACTGTCAGTGTTCTTCTGTCCTGCGGCAAGCGATTCGTCAGCCGGTGTGGCCTTCACAGGTGATCCGCCGGGCTATTTCCGCGTCGAGCGGGAAACCGGTCATTCCTCTGCGTTGTCCTTGCGCAGGCGTTCGGCGTGCCGGGTCTGGTTGAGCAGCGCGAGCCGCAGGAACGTCTCGACCACCTCGAGTTCGGCGACGGTGTAGCGGCGCAGCCCGGCCCGGGCCTCGGCGGAGATCGGCCCCCAGACCTCCTCGACGGCCGCCCGGCCCCGTTCGCTCAGGTGCACCAGGACGCGGCGCCGGTCGGCGGTGTCGCGTACCCGCTCGGCCAGCCCCGCCCGCTCCAGCCGGTCGATGGCGGTGGTGGCCGCGCCGCCGGTCAGGCCCGCCCCGGCCGCCAGCTCGCTCGCCGTGAGCGGGCCGCGCGCGGTCAGGCGGCTCAGGCAGCGCACGTCGGTCCTGTTGACGCCGAGCCGCCGGGCCGCCAGTTCGTCGATGAGGTCCGTGGCGTCCTGCAGATCCTGTACGGCCCTGGCCACGGCCTGAATCCTGGATTGCTTTGACAATCTAATCCTTAGATTATTGAATCAATTGGGCGTGACCGGAGTCTAACCCACCAGGAGGCCATGATGGCGACCCTTCCCGTCCACCTGCGACCCGCGACGTCCGGTGATGTGCCGGCCCTGCTGGCCCTCATGGACTCCGTCCACGCCTGGCTCATCGCCCGGGACCTGCCGGAACAGTGGGGAACGGTGCCCTTCACCCGCATCCCGGGCTTCGCCGGCCGGGTGGCCGAATGGACCGGCCTCGGCGTCGTCACCCTGGCCGAACGCGACGGCCGTCAGGTCGGCATGCTCGCCGCGGCCCCGGTGACCCCGCCGCGCGTCCCGCCCGCCACCGTCCCCGGCGGCTCGATGTTCATCCACACCGTGATGACCGAGCGCGGCCCCGCCGGACGGGGCGTCGGCCAGGTCCTGATGGCGGAGGCCGAACGCCTGGCCAGATCGCACGGCGCCCCCGCCCTGGCCCTGGACCACTGGGCAGCGAGCCCGGTACTCGGCCGCCTCTACGAGGAGCACGGCTACACCAAGGTCGCCGAGTACGTCGGCGAAGACGACGTCCGCACCACCGTCCGCGTCCGTCACCTGAGGTAGCGCCCGCCCCGGCACCACGGACCGGACGGCCTGCGGAGGCGGCCTGGCGGGGACGGGCGCGCCGTTGGACGGCCCGCCCCCGTCGGCCTGACCGTGGAGACGGTCAGGAATCGTGGACCGGCAGGTCCACGGCGACCTCGTGGTGGGTGACGCGCTCGTCCCACCGGGTCAGGGCGCGGCGGGCCGCGTCCGCGAGTACGGCCTGCCCGGGGTCCTCGCCGGCGAAGGCGCGGATCTCGTCCATGCCGGTGAAGTACGCGATCGAGGTGAACAGCACCTCGTCCCCGTCGTCCTGCCGCAGCAGGCGGGCGCCGAGGAAGCCGTCGATCTTGCGCAGGTTCACGGCCACCTCCGACGCGTAGTGCCGCTGGTAGTCGTCGGCCGTCGCCGGCCCGGCCCATCCTCGCCACGTTCGCGCGATCATGCGTTGCACCTGGCCTTCCTTGTCAGAGCCTGATCACGCCACAGCGTAGGCTCTTCCGATGAAGATGCACGCCGACGAACTGGCAGTCCCCCTCGAAACGGTCCGCGCGCTGGTCGCCGGGCAGTTCCCCGAGTGGAAGGACCTGCCGGTCAGGCGGGTCGCCGGCCAGGGCACCGTCAACGCCATCTTCCGCATCGGCGAGGATCTCGCGGCCAGGTTCCCCCTCGAGGCCCGCGAGCCCGGCGCGGCACGGCGGTGGCTGGAGGCCGAGGCGGCCGCGGCCCGCGAACTGCTGGACGCCACCCGGTTCCGCACCCCGGAGCCGATCGCGCTCGGCGAGCCGGGGGAGGGCTACCCGCTGCCGTGGTCGGTGCAGACCTGGCTGCCGGGCGTCGTGGCCACCGAGGAGGACCCGGGGGAGTCGGAGGCGTTCGCGCGCGACCTGGCCGAGCTCATCGCCGGGCTGCGCGCCGTCGACACGCGCGGCCGCGGGTTCACCGGCGGCGGCAGGGGCGGCGACCTGACGACGCACGACGCGTGGGTGGAGAAATGCCTGCGCGAGAGCGAGCACCTGCTGGACGTGCCCCGGCTGCGCGCCACGTGGACCGCCCTGCGGACCCTGCCGCGCGAGGCCGCCGACGTCATGAACCACGGCGACCTGATCCCCGGCAACATCCTCGTCTCGGCCGGCCGGCTGGCCGGGGTCCTCGACGTGGGCGGCTTCGGACCGGCCGACCCGGCCCTCGACCTCGTGGGAGCCTGGCACCTGCTGGAGTCCGGGCCGCGCGCGGTGCTGCGCGAGCGGGTCGGCGGCGGCGACCTGGAGTGGGCGCGGGGCAGGGCGTGGGCCTTCGTCCAGGCGATCGGCCTGGTCTGGTACTACCTGGACAGCAACCCGGGGATGAGCGAGATGGGCCGCCGCACCCTGGGCCGCGTCCTCGCCGACGCCCCATGAGATCCATCCGGTACGGCGGAGCCGCCCATGGCCTGGGAAGCGGCCCCGCCGTACCGGCGATCAGCCGCCCATGGCCTGGGAAGCGGCTCCGCCGTACCGGCGATCAGCAGGGGATCTTGGAGGTGGTGGCGCCCGGCGCGAGCCGCGGGAGCCCGCCGGCCACGTCCACGGCGACCAGCGCGCTGGAGTTGACGGCGATCAGCCACATCTTGGGGTTGGCCCCGGTCTGCCGCTTCGCGTCCAGCACCTCGAGACGATCGCCGAGGTAGCGGTAGGTCTCCCGGTCGAAGATCATCTCCTGGCGGTAGCCGCCGTCCTCCCGCGCGACCCCGATGCCGGGGCGTCCGGCGGCGTCCACCGTCTCGGGGATCAGCTTGATGCCGGGCACCTCGGCGGCGATCTTGTAGAGCTCCGGGGTCACGCTCGGCCGGACCGCCGCGGTGCGGATCAGCCTGCTGATCGTGCTCCAGACGTCGGGGCCGCCGGCGGCGACCCTCGCGCGCAACTGGGCGGGGGTGACCGAGGCCATGCCGGCATAGGTCAGCGCGCCGCCGGGCGCCCGCTCGCAGTCGGTCTCGAAGAGACTGTCGTTCGGCCGGTTGCCGTAGGGGAAGCGGGCATGCGGCAGCCCGGGTGCGTCCGCGCGGCCGGTCTCGCGCTCGCGCATCAGCCACCGTTTGGGGCCCACGGCGGGTTCCCAGCGTTCCTCGACTCCGTGCACCACCTCGCCCCTGCCGTTCTGGATTTGGGTCTGCTGGTTCTGGAATCGTGTGTAGACGTACTGCTCGGGCCCGGGTTTGAGGTCGGGCTGCTCCCCGGCGGCCTCGGCGGCCCGCCGCAGCACCTCCTGGGCGCTGGCCGGAGCCGCGCCGGGAAGGAACACGACCAGGCCCGCCGTCACCGCCGCCGCCAGTACGCCGGCCAGCGCCAGCCGTGGCAACGCCCGCCGTGGCATCGCCCGCCCCCGCGAGAGCGAGCCACGGGGTCGCCGCGCCTCCTGAAGCAGGGACGCGCGCAGTGGCGCGAGGTCCTGCCGGTCCGGTTCTGGCTTGTCCGCCCAGAGCCGCTTGACGTGGGTCATCTCATCCATGGCCGGCCTCCAAAGCCTCTCGCACCTGGGTTCTCGCCCGATTGAGCCGCGAACGCACCGTTCCGACGGGGATGGACAGCGCGGCGGCCGTCTCCTCGTAGGTGAACTCCGCCCACGCCACCAGCAGCAGGACGTCGCGATCGCCCGCCTTCAGCCCGGCGATCGCCGAGACCAGCGGCCGGTTCACCGCGAGGGTGGTGACCCCGTCCTCCACCAGCCCGGCCGGCAGCGGCCTGGCGCCGTCGCGCAGGCTCGCCTGGTAATGCGAGACCTCGGTACGGCGCCGCCGCCGGATGACGTTCGTCGCGATGCCGTACAACCAGGGGCGGGCGGTGCCGTACTCGGCGTTGTAGCGCCGCCGGTGCTGGAAGGCGTTCAGAAAGGTCTCCGAGACGACGTCGTCGGCCGCCTCGTCACCGAGCCTGCGCGCGGCGAAGCGGTGAAGCGCGGGCGCGTACCGGTCGAAGATCTCGCCGAAGGCGTCCGGCTCCCGCAACGACCGGCTGATCAGGTTCGCGTCCGCGCTGTCCGCGGTCGCTGTCGATCCCTCCATGAAGCGCCTTTCCATGCGAATTCGGGAACACCCGTACTTGCCGGGGGAGGCCCGAATGGTTCACGGATGAGGTTTCAGCGCAGAAGGACGGCCACGGCGAGCACCACGTACCCGGCGGACAGGCCGGCGAAGGTGATGGTGTCCACCCAGCGCATGCCCCGGCTGCCGGCCAGGTCGGGGCGGACGGCGGCGGGGAAGAAGGACAGCGGGGCCAGCCAGGAGAAGAACGCGATGAGCGCCAGGGCCGGCGCGGGCGGGTCCGGGACGGCGGCGCCGAGCGCGATGAGGATCGTGCCCATCATGAGCAGTTCGATGTGGCCCTGCCGGACACGACGGGGGTCGCGCAGGCCGCGGCGCAGCCGTTCGGCACGCGGGGTGCGGGTGAGGTAGACCATGAACCAGCCCGTCAGGACCCCCACGGTCAGCTCGAGAACCCCCAGCTTCACCAGGAACGGCACGGCCCGTCTCCCATCGTCTCACCGAAGAAGTCCTGTACGGCGGGCAGCACCTCGTACCCGTCGTGGGCCGCCCCCGGCACGACGTCGAGCCGGGCGTCGATGCCCGCCCCGGCGAAGCTGCGGCGCAGGCTGTTCAGCCGGTCGACCCGGGTCGGCCCGGCGGCGTCGGCCCCGCGCACCCACAGCTCGTCCTGTTCGGTCACGGTGATCTCCCAGGTGTCGGTGTCCTCGGCGCCGATGACCATCTGCACGGCCACCTCGCGCATCGCCTCCAGGTCGGGCCCGGCGCCGAAACGCCGGGTGAAGTCCTTCGTGCCCGCCCACCACGGAAGCCGCGGGTCGAGCAGCGTGACCAGGCCGGGCGCGCCGATCGACACCGCGCGCAGCCGCCGGGGGTGCAGATAGTAGAAGCGGTGCGCGAACTGGCCGCCGCCGGAGAAGCCGTGCATCAGCATCCGGGATCCGTCCACGCGGTACTTGGCGGCCACCTCGTCCACCATCGACAGGAGCACCCGGTCGAACCTGATGCCGCCGTAGTCCAGGAACTTGTAGTCGTGCAGCTCGTCGCGGCGCCCGATGCCGGCGGGGAAGAGCGGCGCCAGCACGACGCAGCCGTGCGCCCGGCAGAACGCGGCGAACCGGTCGCGGTACTCGGCGGCGGTGCGGTCGGTGCCGTGGACGACGACCACGAGGTCGTAGCGCCGCTCGCCGGCCTCGTCGTAGTCCTCGGGCACGTACAGGCAGTAGGAGAAGCGCTGGTCGGCAGCGCAGGCGAAGAAGGGGGTGTGGCCGAGGTCGTAGTAGCTCAGCTCGATGCCGTGGCGGCGGGGCGGGGTCACAGCTGCGGCCGCCACGCCGCGTCCGCGTACCAGGGCAGGGCGGCGGTCACGGCCGCGCCGACCTCGAACACCGTGGCGTCGTCGTACGGCCGGCCGACCACCTGCACCCCCGTGGGCACCCCCAGTTCCGAGCGGCCGGAGGGCACGCTGAGCACCGGGCACCGGCTGGCGAGGTTGAACGGGACCGTGAGCGGCGCCTCCAGGTTGTGGTCCAGGACGACCCCGTCGACCACGAGGGGCGTGTCGAGATAGTCCTCCCCGGCCAGGAGCGCGGGCGTGCCGGAGGCCGGGCACAGGAGCGCGTCGAAGCGCCGGAAGATCGCGGCCAGGTCCTCGTGCACGCGTGCCTCGATCTTCAGCGCGGCGTAGAAGCCGGTCTCGGCGGCCGCCTTCAGGCTGCGCTCCATGAAGTCGCGGGCGTAGCGGGTGAGGCCGTCACCGTGGGTGGCCACTTCCTCGGCCACGATGGGACCGAAGATCGCCCCGTAGTGGGCCCACGCAGCCCGCATGATCTCGGCCCGCGTCCAGGGCAGCTCCACCTCCTCGACGACGGCGCCCGCCTCGGCAAGGGCGCGCGCGGCGTCCCAGGTGGCCGTGACCACCTCCGGTTCGACGGCGTAGTCGCCCAGCCGGACGCAGACGGCCACGCGCCGCTCCGCCAGCGATCCCGAGTAGGGCGGGATCGGCGGGGGCGCGGGCAGCGAGACGTGGTCGCGCGGGTCCTGCCCGGCGATCACGTTCTGCAGCAGCGCGCAGTCGGCGACGGTCCTGGCCATGGGCCCGTCGTGGCAGTAGTGGTCGAGGTTGTACGGCGGCAGCGCGGGCACCCGCCCATAGGGCGGCTTGTACCCGACGACCCCGTTGAAGGAGGCGGGGATGCGGATCGAGCCGCCGATGTCGGAACCGGTCGCGAGCACCGCCGTGCCCGCCGCGAGCGCGGCGCCGGAGCCGCCGGAGGATCCGCCGCTGGAGTGCTCCGGGCTCCACGGGTTGCGGGTGACGCCCCACAGGTCGCTGTGGGTGAACCCGGCCGCGCAGAACTCCGGCGTGGTGGTGCGCGCGTGCACGATGCCGCCGGCGGCGACGATGCGCTCGACGATCGGATGGGTGACCTCGGCGACGTTGCCGCGCAGCATCATGGAGCCGTCGCGCAGGGGGTGCCCGGCGATGGGCTGCTCCTCCTTCAGCGCCACGGGAAGTCCTTCCAGCGGCCTGGCGGTTCCGCGCAGGTAGCGGTCCGCGGCCTGCCTGGCCTGCTCCATGGCCCGCTCGAACCACCGCTCGGCGAAAGCGTTCACCCGCGGCTCCGCCCGCTCCGCCCGCGCGAGGACGGCCTCCAGCAGTTCGACGGGCGACAGCTCGCGGGCCGCGAACCTCGCCAGCGCGTCGGTGGCCGGCAGATAGGCCAGTTCGCTCACCGGTTCTCCTTCAGGTCGTAGACGGCATAGGCGCCCCGGTCGGGCGGCCCGGCGCAGACGTGCAGCCGCCGGGCGCGGATCTCGGCGATCGTGGAGATCACGGTCGCGATGTCGATGCCGGGCGCGTCGGCGGCGTGGTGGCACAGGGCGTCCGGCGCCCCCGAGCGGTCGGCGAGGACCGTTGCCAGCTCCCGGGGGCCGGCGTGCGGTCCGGCCTCGGCCAGCAGGGCGCGCAGCCGTTCCAGCCGGGCCGTGGAGTTGCGCAGCCACGACGGCGGCGCGTTCTCCTCGGCGGCGCGCTCGGTGAGGAAGTGATTGGTGTGCAGGAGCGTGCCGCCCGCCGGTTCGAGCCTGCCCACGCCCGACGGCGTGGTCTCGATGTCCAGCGCGCCGTCGTCGTCGGCGATGAGCAGGTTGCGGGGCCCGGTGCGCGGCACGGCGGTGACCGCCCGCGCGGCGCGGTGCCGGTCGGTCTGGCCGAGCGCCAGCCGGGTGAGCAGGTAGCGCGGCACGCCGGTGCCCCACTGGGCGGTGCGCAGGAAGTTGCCGAAGACGGCGACGCCGGCCTCGTTCATGCCGTGGTGGCCGAGCTGGCCGGCGGGGGTGACGGTGAGCAGCGCCGGTCCGCCGGTGGGCCGGCGGCGCAGCGCGACGAACAGGGGAGCGGTCTCCGGCGGCAGGTCGGCGTTCTGCGCGGCGATCGGCCCGCCGGGACGCGACGGGCCGACCAGCGCCAGCGAGCTGCATTCGGGCGCCGCGGTGTTCCAGCCGGTCAGCTCGGCACGCAGCTGCAGGATCCAGCCGTCGGCCGCGCTCAGGCCCGCGCCCTCGCCCACGCCGTCCACCTCGGCCGCCAGCTCCGGTGCGACGGCGGCGGTGACCTCACGCACGGCCAGCGCGTGCCCGCGGGCGGCGGCCGGGTCCAGGTCGCGGACGATCATCTCGTGGTGGCGCCGCACCAGATCCCGTACGGCCTCGCCGTACGCCTGGCCGGCGGCCCGGCCGTCACCGGGAACCTCGACCTCGATCAGCCGGACGGGAGTGCTCACCCGCCCACCTCCTTCCTGACGGGGCTGCGCCTGGCGTGCAACGAGGGCACGGCCGAGACCAGCTCACGGGTGTAGTCGTGGCGGGGGTCGGAGTAGATCTGCTCGGCCGGGCCGAGCTCGACCAGTTCCCCGCCGCACATCACGCCGATCCGGTCGGCGATGAGCCGCACGACGGCGAGGTCGTGGGAGATGAACACGCAGCCGAAGCCGGTGCTCGCGCGCAGCTCGGCCAGCAGGCCGAGGATCTGCGCCTGGGTGGAGACGTCGAGGGCGGAGACCGGCTCGTCGCAGATCAGCGCGCGCGGGCGGCAGGCGATCGCGCGGGCGATGGCCAGCCGTTGCCGCTGGCCGCCGGAGAACTCGCGCGGCAGCCGTTCGGCGTGCTCGGGGCGCAGCCCCACCTGGGCGAGCAGGCCGGCCACCCGCTCGCGGCGGGCCGCCGCGTCGAGGCCGGTGTGCAGGAGCAGCGGCTCGGCGATGCTCGCGCCGACCCGCATCATCGGGTTCAGCGAGCCGAGCGGGTCCTGGAAGACCATCTGCAGGTCCCGGCGCCTGGTCCGCAGCGCGCGCCCGCGCAGCCGGGCCAGGTCGGCGCCGCCGAGCAGGACCTGGCCGCGATCCGGCCGCAGCAGACCGGCCAGCATGCGGGCCGTGGTGGACTTGCCCGACCCGCTCTCGCCGACGATCGCGAGCGTCTCGCCCGCCGCCACCGCGAACGACACCTCCCGTACGGCGGGCTTGCCCCCGAACGCCTTGACCAGCCCCCGGGCCTCCAGCACGCGCTCCGGGGCGCTCACGGGCGCACCCCCGTCAGCGTGAGCTCCCGGCTGCGGGCGCAGCGCACCCGCCGGGACCCGGTGACCTGGACCCCGACGGGCGTGCCGTCGCAGACCTCCGGCCTGGTGTGCGCGCAGCGCGGGCTGAACGGGCAGCCGGACGGGAGCGCGCCCGGCGCCGGTACCACCCCGGGAATGGCCTCGGGCGGGCGGCCGCGCATGGCGTTCTCCGGCGCGGCCGCCAGCAACGCGGCGGTGTACGGGTGGCGCGGCGCGTCGAACACCTCGCCCACCTCGCCCTCCTCGACCAGGCAGCCCGCGTACATCACCGCGAGCCGGTGACAGGTGCCCGCCACCACGCCGAGGTCGTGGGTGACCAGCAGCAGGGCCATGCCCAGCTCTTCCTGCATGCGGACCAGCAGGTCGAGGATGCGCGCCTGCACGGTCACGTCCAGGGCGGTGGTCGGCTCGTCGGCGATCAGGACGGCCGGCTCGCAGGCCACCGCCATGGCGATCATCACGCGCTGCCGCATGCCGCCGCTGAAGGTGTGCGGGTACTCCGCGGCGCGCCGGCCGGGCTCCTTGATGCCCACCGCGCCCAGCAGTTCGACCGCCCGCCGCGCCGCCGGTTTCCGCGCCAGGCCGAGATGGCGTCTGAGCACCTCGGCGACCTGCTCGCCCACCGGGATCGCGGGGTTGAGGCTGGCCATCGGGTCCTGGAAGACCATGGCGATCCGGCGGCCGCGGATGCCGGCCAGCGTCCTGGGATCGGCGGCGAGGAGGTCGGTCCCGTCCAGGCGTACCGAGCCGGCGGTGACGGTGACGCCGCGCGGCAGCAGGCCGAGCAGCGCGAGCGCGGTCATCGACTTGCCGGACCCCGACTCGCCGACGAGCCCGGCCGCCTCGCCCGCCTCCAGCCGGAAGGACACCTCGCGCACCAGCGGGACGCTCCCGCCGCCCGGGCGCGCGGCGATGGACAGGCCCTCGACCTCCAGCAGCGTGCTCATACGTGCTCCCGATCCCGGCGGGCCAGCGCGTCGCGCAGGCCGTCGCCGACTGTGTTGAACGCCAGCACCGCCACGAGGATGACCACGCCGGGCAGGATGACCAGCAGCGGCGCCTGTTCCAGGTGGCGTACCGCCCGCTTGAGCATCGAGCCCCAGCTGGCCAGCGGCGGCTGCACGCCGAGACCGAGGAAGCTCAGGCTGGCCTCGGCGAGGATGGCGTAGCCGAAGGTGAGGAAGACCTTGACGATGAGCGGCGTGCTCACGTTGGGCAGGACGTGCCGCAGGATGATCCGCGGCGTCGAGCATCCGCCGACGATGGCCGCCTGGACGTAGGTCTGGCCGCGTACGGCCAGCGCCGAGCCCCTGACCACCCGGTAGAAGCCCGGCGCGTAGACCACGCCGACGGCCAGCATCGCGTTGGTGAGGCTGGGCCCGAGCGCGGTGGCGATGGCGATGGCGAGCACCAGGCCGGGGATCGACAGCACCGCGTCGGCCACGCGGGAGACGACCAGGTCGAAGCCGCCTCCCAGGTAGCCGGCGAGCAGCCCCAGGGGCACCCCGCACACCGCGGCCACGGTGACGGCCAGCAGGGAGGCGCCCAGCGAGACGCGGGTGCCGTACATGAGCCTGCTGAGCACGTCGCGGCCGGACTCGTCGGTGCCGAGCCAGTGCGCCGCGCCCGGCCCCTCCAGCCGGCGCAGAAGGTCCTGGTCGACCGGATCGTAGGGGGCGATGACGGGCGCGGCCACGGCGACCAGCACGAACACCGCCAGCACGGCGACGGCGAGCATGACGTCCGCGCGCCCGGACAGGCGCCGCCACACGGTCATGCCGCCTCCCCGGGGGTGAGCCACCGGTAGGCGAGGTCGACCGCGAGGTTGGCGGCGACCACGACCAGCGTGCTCGCGATCACGATGCCCTGCAGCACGGGCAGGTCCTGGCGGGTCACGGTGGACTCGGCGAGCGTTCCGAGGCCCGGCAGCCCGAACACCGTCTCCACCACGACCGCGCCGCCGAGCAGCTGGCCCGTCTCCAGCCCGATCACCGTCACGTACGGCACGGCCGCGTTGCGTAGCGCGTGCTTGCGCAGCACGGTGACCGCGAGCAGCCCCTTGGCCCGCGCCGTGCGCACGTAGTCGGTCTCCAGCACGTCGGCCAGCGCCGCCCGGAGCTGGCGGGTCGGCTCGACCGCGGCGGCCAGCCCCAGCGTCAGCGCGGGCAGCGCCAGATGCGCGGTGAAGGCGCCGAACCCGTCGCCGATCGGCCGGTAGCCCGTGGCGGGGAAGAGCGGATAGGTGATCGCGAGGGCGAGGATCAGCAGCAGCCCCAGCCAGAACGACGGCGTCGCCACGGCCAGCGCGGTGCCGGAGGAGATGACGCGGTCGAGCCGGCCGCCGGGCCGCAGCGCCGCCAGCGTGCCCAGCGGGATGGAGATCAGCACGGCGACGGCCATGGCGGCGAGGGCCAGCGACAGCGTCACCGGCAGCCGCTCGGCGAGGATCTCGGTGACGGGCTGCGAGTTGTACAGCGAGGTGCCGAGGTCGCCGGAGAGCGCCGCCGCGGCCCAGCTCACGTACCGCACCGCCACCGGCTGGTCGAGCCCCAGCCCGGCGCGGACGGCGGCGATCTCCTCGCGCGTGGCGTGCTCACCGGCGATGTGGATGGCCGGATCGCCGGGCACCAGCAGCGACAGGCCGAAGGTGATGATCGAGACCACGAACAGCACCACCGCCGCGCCGGCGAGCCGCTTGAGCAGGAAGACGGGCATGACGGCTCAGCCCATGCCGACGACGCGGATGTCGTCGTATCCGGTCAGCAGCCGCTCGAAGTCGCGCACCTTGTCGTTGGTGGCGAAGTACAGCTTGCGATTGCAGATGGGGACGTTGTAGGCGTGCTCGGACGCGAGCTTGACGATCTCCCGGTAGCCGCTCTCCCGTTCGGCGGGCTCGGTCGCGGCGCGCGCCCGCTCGGCGAGCTCCTCGATGCGCGCGACGCTCAGGTCGCCCGGGTTGTTGAGCCCGCCCTTCAGGTAGTCCTGCTGGGTGATGAGGCCGGGGTCGGGTGCCGCGGCGCCGATCTGGCTGAGCAGGGCGTCGGCCTCGCCGCGGTTCTGGTAGAGGTCGATGGACTGGTCGGCGCTCATCGGCCGCAGCTTCATGTCGACGCCGACCTGCTTGAACTGATCCTGTACGGCCTCGCCCACCTGCACGTACGCGGTGTTGTTCCACACCAGCGCGGTGAAGGAGAAGCCGCCGGCCAGGCCCGCCTCGGCCAGCAGCTTCCTGGCCTTGTCCGGGTCGTAGGGGTAGGCGCCGTCGAGGGTGGCCTCGTGCGCCCAGTGGCCGGCGGGGGCGGGCTGCACGGTGGGCAGGCAGGAGTTCAGCAGGAGCTTCTCGGCGATGGTGCGGCGGTCGACGGCGTGGTTGAGCGCCTGCCGTACGCGGGGGTCGCCGAACTTGGAGCGGGCGGCGTTGATGTTGATCTGGTAGACCAGCCCGGTCAGGAACTCGTTCACCTTCAGCCCGGACTCGCGGGCGGTGTCCACCTGCTCGGGGCGGATGAGGGTGGCGTCGTACTGGCCGGAGCGCACGCCGTTCAGCCGGGTGTCGTCCTCGTTGACGAACGACATCTCCAGGCCCTTCATGCGCTGGGCGGCGGGGTCGTAGTAGCCGGTGAACGGCTGGTAGACCACGCGGTCGTCACGCCGGTAGGCGGTGACGCGGTACGGGCCCGAGCCCACCGGGGCCCGGTCCAGGTCCGGCTTGTCGAAGGCGGCGGGGCTGATGAGCGCGCCGCCGCGATGGGCGAGGGCGTTCAGCAGGGCGCTCTCGGCGCCGGTGGAGGAGACGACCACCTTGCCGTCGGCGACCTCGACCTCGGTGATCATCTTGAGCAGCGCCCTGGCCGTGGAGCCCTGGGCGTTCCTGGCGCGCTCCAGGTTCGCCCGCACGGCCTCGGCGTCCAGGGCGCTCCCGTCGTGGAAGCGGGCGCCGGAGCGGAGCGTGAAGGTCGTCTTCTTGCCCTTGCGGCTCCAGGACTCGGCCACCATGGGGCCGATCCGGCCGTCGGGGCCGACCGTGACCAGGCGGTCGTAGATCGGGAAGAGGTAGAGCTCGTCCCAGGCGGTGGAGGCCTTGTGCGGGTCGAGGGTGGAGGGGAAGGCGGTGTAGGCGAAGCGCAGGACCCCGCCGCCGCCCGCGGTGGAGCGGGCGGGTTCCCCGCCGCCGCGCGCACATCCCGCGCCGAGGGCGCAGGCGGTGAGCACGGCCAGGGAGGCCGCTGCGACGCGGCCGGTCAGACGTGACATCTGAGCCTCCTTACGGATGCAACTCCTCCCAGCACGCACGGCTGAGATTGGCAATGTGGCCCCGTGCCCCCGCGACTCCCGGCAGCCCGCCGGGCAGGACCGCGGGAACCTCGTCGGTGTAGACCGCCAGGACGTAGCGGGGCTCCCCGCCCGCGAAGAAGACACCGGCGTCGCTCACGTCCCGCCAGCCGGCGCCGCTCTTGTGCGCGACCGGCGTGCCGTACGGCAGCAGCGCCGGCAGCGCGTCCCTGAACTGCTGGCGGCGCAGCACGTCGAGCGCGAACGCGCACAGGCCGGGCGGGCACCCGAGGCGCCCGGCCGCCGCCTCCTGCCCGGCGGCGCCGCGCGCGATGAGCTCCAGCAGGCGTGCCTGGTCGTCCGGCGTCGTCGCGTTCGTCGCCTCCACCGGATGGTCGGGCGCGAGCGGGGGGATCAGCGCGTGCCGGTGGCGGGTGGCGGTGAGCCCGGCCGTCTCGCACCATTCGTTGACCGCGTCGAGCCCGATCCGGTCCAGGACGTGCGCGGTGGACAGGTTGTCGCTGAGGATGATCATGAGGGTGACCGTGTCGCGCAGCGACAGGGACAGCCCGGCGTCCAGGTGTTGCAGGAGGCCGGTGAACACGCGGTCGCGGTAGCGCCCGTCGATGGTGACGCGCTCCTCCAGGTCCAGCTCGCCCCGGTGGACCGCGCGCAGGACCGTCATCATGACCGCGACCTTGCGGGTGCTGGCCGCGGGGAACAGCCGGGACCCGTGCCGTGAGGCGGACCCCGCGCCCTGGTCGAGGCCGATGAGCGACCAGCCCGTGACGAAGTCCTGGGCCTCGCACAGCTCGTCGAGGCGCCGGGCCGCTCGTTCCAGCCGAGCCTTACTCGAATGCATGACGGGGACTCTAGGCCAAATCGATTTGGCATCACAAGGGCCGGTGACAAATCGATTTGGCATCAGGGCTTAAGGTGGCCCCATGAAGACCTCAAGGGCGCGCCCGAGGATCCGTGACGTCGCCGAGGCGGCCGGTGTGTCGGAGACGACGGTTTCCCACGTGCTCAACAACAAGGGAAGGGTCGACGCCGCGACGCGGGCCAAGGTGGCGGAGGTGGCCGAGCGGCTCGGCTACCGGCCCAACAGCAACGCCAAGAGCCTGCGCTCCGGGCGCACCGACACGATCGCCCTGCTGCTGCCGGTCGGCGTGGACACCACCAACAACCACCACATCCTCGCCGTGGACTTCTACCTCTCCCTCACCATGAACTGCGTGGAGGCCGCCTTCGACCGCGACCAGGCCCTGCTGCAACTGCCTCCGCTGCGCAAGCTCGGCGACCTGCGCAGGTTCAGCATCGACGGCGGGATCGTCGTGGACCCCGTGCCGCAGGATCCTCGGGTCGCCATGTTCCACCAGCTCAACGTGCCGGTGGTGACCATCGGCAGGGACATCGCCCGCCCGGAGGACCCGTGGTGGGTGGCGGCCGACAGCGTGGCCAGCACCACGGCGGTGCTCGACCACCTCGCGGCCGCCGGGGCCGAGCGCATCGCGATGCTCTCCGTCGACATCGAGTGGTCGTGGTTCACCGACGCGGAACGCGCCTACGCCGGGTGGTCACGGGCGCGCGGCCGCGACCCGCTGCTCGTGCTCGCCAAGCCCGACAAGCTCCCCGCCAGCGCGGCCGAGGCCGCGAACGCGCTGCTCGACCTGCGGCCCGACGCGGTCTACGCGCCGCCGCAATGGCTGGCGACCGGGCTGCTGCGCGCGGCGCGCGAACGCGGCGTACGCGTGCCCGGCGACCTGCTCGTCTCGGTCGGCGTCGACAGCCACCTCGCCCGCACCAGCGAGCCGCCGCTCACCGCCGTCGACCTCGACCCCGCCCGTACCGCCAGGGAGGCCGTCGACCTGCTCGTCCGCCGCATCGAGGACGGCGAGCCCGCCGGACCCCGCCTCATCCCGGCCGGCCTGCACCCCCGCGCCTCCACCCTCGGGCGGGAGGAGCCGGAACCGTCGTCTCGTGAGGGGTAAAACCCCTGCTACCTTATTTGCCCACATCTGTACTTTTGTCGTGAAAGCCGAGGCGGCGTGGGCAAGTCGAGCGTTCTGTCAGTGATCGGCTGGACGCTGCTGTCCGTCCTCGTGCCCGGTGCCGCGCACCTGCGCGCCGGCAGACGGCGCACGGGAATCGTGATCCTCGCGCTTTACGTCCTGCTACTGGCGACGCTGGCCACGGTCGTCCTGGTCAACGGAAAGCAGCTCGCGGGGCTGGTGGCGGACCCGTCGACGCTGACCGGCCTGATCGCCGGCTGCGTGGTCCTGGGACTGGCCTGGTCGGCCGTGGTGGTCGCCTCGTACGTGGCGATGCGGCCGGGGAGCCTGCCGCGCAGGGCGCAGGCGGCCACCGGGGCGGTCGCCGGGGTGCTGGCCGTGGCGGTGGCGGTGCCGTTCACCTTCGTGGCGGCGACCGCGCGCACCTCCAACGACGCGATCGGCGAGGTGTTCAAGGAGACCGCCACCAAGCCGATCGACCCCAAGGACCCCTTCGACGGGCGCCGGCGCCTCAACATCGCCCTGCTCGGCGGCGACGGCGCCGCCTCCCGGCAGGGCGTGGGCATCAGGACCGACAGCATCAACGTCGTCAGCATCGACGTGAAGACCGGCAACTCGGTCCTGTTCGCGCTGCCCAGGGAGATGGAGAACGCCCCGTTCCCGCCGGGAAGCGCCATGGCCAAGCGGTTCCCGCCGCCCAAGAACTTCTGGCTGCCGCCCGGCCAGGGCCGCGGCAGCGCCGACCTGCTCAACGGCGTGTGGGCGTACGCCGACACCCACCCCGAGGTCGCCGGCCACGCCCGCACCCGCGCCGGAGACGCGCTCAAGGGCGCGCTCGGCCAGATCCTCGGCATCAAGGTCGACTACTACATGATGGTCAACATGTGGGGCGTGGCCCGGCTGATCGACGCGCTGGGCGGCGTCACCATCAACGTCGAGCGCGACATCTGCTACGGCGTCGGCCGCAGCGACGGCGGCGTGGTCAAGGCCGGCACCCACAAGCTCAACGGCGAGCAGGCCCTCTGGTACGGCAGAGCCCGCGACCACCCCGGCAGCAGCTGCGCGGGAGGCGACAACAGCACCCGGATGAAGCGCCAGCAGTGCGTCATGAACGCGATGCTCAGCCAGCTCCAGCCCGCGAACGTGCTGCTGAAGTTCAACGCGCTGGCCCGCGCCGCCAAGAGCACGTTCGTCACCGACATCCCCCGCGACCTGCTGGGCGAGCTCGTCCCGCTGGCCGACCGGGTCAAGTCGGGGCGGGTCTCGACGATGAACTTCGTGCCTCCCGCCTACAACCCCGCCTACCCGGACTTCCCGCGCATCCGCCGGGCCGTACGGACCGCCACCACCGGCGGGATCACGAAACGGCCCACACCGTCGGCCACCACCGGCGGGACCACGGCCCGGCCCGCACCGTCGCCGTCGGCCGGTGTCACCAAGAGGCCCAAGCCGACCGGCGGGGTGTCCAAGCTGGGCTCCACCTGCGCGGCCTGACCTTCGGGAGGGGGTCATTTTGTCGCCGCGCCCGGCTACTCTCCGGGTGTGGATGCTGTCGAACCGCTCCAGATGCCGCCAATGGTTCTGTACCAGGGCAAGACACCCGCGTTCCTGCTCGCCTGGCGACGCGGCACCGGCCACTGGGAGGCCCGCCTGGCCGTCCCGCAGTCGCAGGTCGACGTGCGCGGCGAGCCGGTGCACGGGCTCAACTACCGCTGGGCGCCGGCCGGGGAGCTGAACAACCTGCCCAGCGTCGACTACTCGGCCGTGCCGCGCCCCGGCCCCGGCGAGGCGGAGCCGCGGCCGTTGCGGATGCCGCCGATGGTCCTGGTCAAGGGCGGCGACCCGGCCTTCCTGCTGGCCTGGCGGCGCGGGACGGACCGCTGGGAGGGCTTCCTCGCGGTGCCGCCGGGCGCCGGAGCCCAGGGTGAGGGCGTCGTCCACGTCCGCGTGGGCGCCGGGGCCATCACCAAGCTGCCGGAGGTCGACTACAGCCAGGTGCCCGCGCCACCCCGCGAGCCCTGAGCGGTGTTTGCCCAACGTTCTCCTGGTTCGCCGGAAGGTCTTGGGCGTACGCGGGTACCTGGGTGACATGGGAAACACTGAGGCCGGCGCACCCCCGGCCGGAGAAGGGGTCGTCGATCCGCAGGCAGCCGCCGAGGACAGCCACCTGCTGGAGCTCACCCCGGGGCTGAGCGTGGACAGCTCCGACGACGACGACCCGGTCCTGATCCGCGCCGACGGCCAGGCGGTGTCCACCTGGCGCGAGCATTATCCGTACGCCGAGCGGATGGACCGGGCGCGTTACGACCACGACAAGCGGCTGCTGCAGATCGAGCTGCTCAAGCTCCAGTACTGGATCAAGCACACCGGCGGGCGGCTGGTGATCCTGTTCGAGGGGCGCGACGCCGCGGGCAAGGGCGGCACGATCAAGAGGTTCACCGAGCACCTCAACCCGCGCGGAGCCACGGTCGTCGCCCTGGAGAAGCCCAGCGAGCGCGAGCGGACCCAGTGGTACTTCCAGCGCTACGTCGCCCACCTGCCCTCCGCGGGGGAGATCGTGCTGTTCGACCGCTCCTGGTACAACCGCGCCGGGGTGGAGCGGGTCATGGGGTTCTGCACGGATGAGCAGTACCTCGAGTTCGTCGAGCAGGCGCCGCTGTTCGAGCGGATGCTGGTCGAGTCGGGGATCCACCTGGTCAAGCTGTGGTTCTCCGTCTCGCGCGCCGAGCAGCGCACCCGGTTCATCATCCGGCAGGTCGACCCGGTCCGGCAGTGGAAGTTGTCGCCCATGGACCTGGAGTCGCTGGACCGGTGGAACGAGTACACAGCCGCAAAGGAAGACATGTTCCTGCACACCGACACCGAGATCGCGCCCTGGACGGTGATCAAGAGCAACGACAAGAAGCGCGCCAGGACGGAGGCGATGCGCCACGTCCTGAGCCTGTTCGACTACGAGGACAAGGACGAGAGCGTGGTCAAGACCCCCGACCCGCGCATCGTGATCTCCGCCGCCGACATCGTCGACGAGGACCACACCGGCATGAACGGCGCGCGCTGACCCCGATCAGAGCGGGCGGCCCATCACCTCGCGCAGGACCCGCATGACGTTCTCGCCCAGGATCTTCCTGATGTCGGCCTCGGCGAAGCCCCGGCGCACCATCGTCTCGGTGATCTTGGGCAGGTCGGCGGGGCGTTCGATCTCGGCGGGGGCGAAGCCGTCCCGGACGCCGGGCGTCTGCGCGGGCCAGCCGCCGAAGACCTGCCGGAAGTAGTCCTCGATGAAGTCGGGGCCGAGGCCGACGTGGTCGGCGCCGGCCACGCTCACCAGGTGTTCGATGTGGTCGACGACCCGCTCGGCGCTGGAGCCGGCGGGGTCGATGAACATGGGGATCGCCGCCGCGACGCTGATGACGCCGCCGCGTGCGGCGATGGCCCGCAGCTGGGAGTCGCCGAGGTTGCGATGGATCTTGGTGATCTCCAGGCAGGCGGAGTGGGTGGCCAGGAACGGGCGCGTGAGCACGTCCAGCACCTCGTCCACGCCGTTGACGCCGAGGTGGCTGATGTCGAAGACGACGCCGAGCCGTTCCATCTCGCGCAGCACGTCGAGGCCCTGCGGGGTCAGCCTGCTGCCGGAGCTGTCGTCCAGGCCGCTGCCGTCGGCCAGGAAGGTGCGGCCGTAGTGGGCCAGGGAGACGACGCGTACCCCGGTCCTGGCCAGGGCGTTGATCAGGCGCGGGTCCTGGCCGACGGCGTGCGCGCCCTCCAGCGCGATGATCAGCGCGATCCTGCCCGCGGCGACCGCCGCGTCGACGTCGGCGCCGGTCAGGCAGACGGCGACCTCGTCGTGGTGCTCCTCGGCGAGTTCGTGGACGCGCTCGATCAGCAACAGGGTACGGCGCAGCGCCCCCTCCGACTGGAACTGCTCCTCGACACAGATGGGCAGCACCTGGACGTTCACCCCACCGGCCCGCAACTGAGGCAGCCAGTACTCGGCGAAGTGGTCCCGGTCGCCGCGCCGGTCGTGGTGGTCGACGAGGAGGATCAGGTCGTTGTGGGTGTCGGCGACGGTGGCTTGCCGGTGCAGGGCCATGGCGTCCATGGGGGAATCTCCTCGGCCGGGTGGGATCTCGACCGAGGCTACGCCGACGCCCGCCGGGGGCGGCATCGGCAGGTGTAGCAGATCGCGGGCCCTATTTCCGACCACCGTCCATCGGAACCGCACCGCCGCCGAATCAGACTCGGACAGCACCGAGCTTGAGGAGGAGACCAGATGAGTGGGATTCCGGCGCGTCCCGCGCTACCCGATCCGGAGCACATCTCCGCCACGGGCCGGCACGGGATGATCTCGACGTCGCATCCGGCGGCGACGCGGGCGGGCCTGGCGGCGCTGCGAAGAGGCGGCAGCGCCGTCGACGCCTACCTGGCGGCGGCGGCCGTGCAGACGGTGGTCGAGCCCACAATGACGACGCTCGCTGGCACGATGTTCATCTCGGTCTTCGACCCGGCCGACGGCCGCAGCCGCTTCCTCGGACATCTGGGCACGATCCCGGCGGCCGAGGACGGCGATCTGGACGAGGCGGCCCGCCTGTCGGGCCGGACCGTGGTGGCCCCCGGATGGCCCGGCGCCGCGCACGCGGCGTGGTCGCGATGGGGCCGGCTGCCGTGGGCGGACCTGTTCGGCGACGCGCAGGTGGCGGCGCGCGAGGGGTTCGTGGCCGACGAGCTCCTGTGGGGATGGGCCTTCGAGTTCCGGCGGGCGGCGGGCCGCTTCGAGGCCGGGCGCGACATCTGGTTCCCGGGCGGCCGGCTCTTCCGGATGGGCGAGGTGCTGCGTCAGCCCGCGCTGGCCCGCACCATCGAGCAGCTCGCCGAGCAGGGGCCCGGCTACATCTACGAGGGCGAGTTCGCCAGGAGGTACGTGGAGACGGCCAGAGGGGCCGGCGGCCGGATCACGCTCGACGACATGGCCGCGAGCGCGGTCACCGAGGGCGACCTGACACCGCTGCCGGTGGCCGGCGGGCTGGAGCTCCACACCAGCGGCCCGCTGTACGCCCTCCTGCTCAGCCTGTCGGAGCTGGCCGGCACCGACGACCTGTACACGCGAATGCGCATCGTCGAGGAGGCCTGGCACCACGGCCTGGCCGACGTCTCGGCGGGCTACCGCGTACGGGAGCCCGCCGACATGGCCGGGGCGGTCTCACCCGAGACGGCGGAACGCCTGCTGCCCCGGGTGCTCAAAGGGGAGCCGAGGCCGTTCGAGGCCATGAACCTGGGCACCAACGCCATCGTCGCCGTCGACGGGCGCGGCATGATCGCGCACGGCACGCATTCGGCGACCTCGACCCCGTTCGGCGCCGGGCTGACGGTGGACGGCGTGATCGTGCCGCGCCCGATGTTCCTGTGCGCGGACCCGGTGGTGCCGATCCCGGACGGCTGGTCGACGTCCCTGCTGGCCCTGCGCGACGGGCGGCCGGTGTACGCGGCCGCCTCGCCGAGCATCTCCGCGCTGCAGAACGTCTTCCAGAACTCGGCGAACGTGCTGCAACACGGCATGTCGCCCGGGGAGTCGGTGCTGCGGCCGATGTTCGGCGCGTCCCTGTACCCGAGCAGGCGGCCGATGGTGGAGGCCACGATCGGCGAGGACGTCATCGCCGAGGTGGAACGGCGGGGGATCGGCGTCACCCGCGTCTCGCCGTGGGAGGTGGAGATGGGCAGCTGCCAGGCCGTCGCCATCGACGAGGACGGCACCTTGCACGGAGTCGCCGACCCGCGCCGGCTCGGTAGCGCGGCAGGTCACTGATGGAGAAAGGAAGGCCCGTGACGAGCAACGACGAGGTTCCAGGACCGGCGAGCCCGAGAGTACGGGTCCGGCGCAAGGCGGATCGGGGATCCTACGATCCGGCGCTGGTGCGGCGGATCCTCGACGAGGCGCTGATGTGCCGGGTCGCCTTCGCCGACGGCGGGCAGCCGTACGTGCTGCCGACGCTGCACACGCGCGTCGGCGACCTGCTCTACTTCCACGGCTCCCAGCGCAACCGGATGCTGGAGCGCATGCTGGGCGAGCCCATCTGCGTCGAGGCGACCGTGGTCGACTCGCTGGTGCTGGGCCGCTCGGTGATGGAGAACTCCATGAACTACCGCTCCGTGGTGGTGCTCGGCGCCGCCCACGAGGTGCTGGAGCGGCAGGAGAAGCTGGAGGCGATGCACGCGCTGGTGGAGCGGATCGCGCCGGGCCGCATCCCGGAGCTGCGCCCGCTGACCGACGCCGAGCTGAACAGCACGCGTGTGCTGGCGGTGCCGCTGCTGGAGTGCTCGGCCAAGGTGCGCACCGGCCCGCCCATGGACCGGGCCGGCGACTACGACCTGGACGTGTGGGCGGGCGAGGTGCTCCTGCGGGTGTCCGCGACCACCCTGGTCCCCGACCCGCAGCTGAAGCCGGGCGTCGAACCCCGGCCGGCCTTGGTGGAGTGGAGGCGTGATGGCCTCTGAGGAACGCGTGTACGGCCGCTTCGACTTCGGCCTGACACCGGAGCAGGAGGAGCGGGCACGGCGGCTGCACCACGACGGCGTCGTCGTGGACCTGCTCTACCAGGGCCCCTGCTCACCCGACGTCTGGACCGGCGAGCTCATCGCCGAGCTGGACGCGCTCGGCTCCGACGACCTGTTCACCGTCGCCTTCTTCCTGGAGAAGAAGGCACTGGCCGGGCAGTTCCCGAGGTACAAGGAACTGATGGACGCCTCCGGGGTCACCGCCCCCGCCACCGGCGGCTACGTGCTCAGGGACAAGGCGTCGATCCTGGACGCCGCGCACCTGGCCGCCCGCGCGCTGGAGGCCTTCCCGTGGATGCGCCGCGCCCGTACGGCGGGCGACATCCGGGCCGCGCACGCCGCCGGCGGCCAGGCGATCTGGGGCCTGGTCCAGACGAACATGCTCGCCCCGGGAGACCTCGACCTCATCGACATCGCCCACGACCTGGGCGTGCTCAACACCGTCGACTGCGCCTACAACAGCATGAACTTCATCGGCGCCGGCTGCACCGAGCGCTATGACCCCGGGCTGAGCCACTTCGGGCTCCAGTTCGTGCGCCGCTGCGACGACGTCGGCGTGATCGTCGACACCGCGCACTCGGGCCGCCAGACCACCCTCGACGCCTGCGCCGCCTCCCGCAAGCCGGTCATCGCCACCCACACCTCCGCCAACGCCGTCTTCGCCCACGACCGGGCCAAGAGCGACGAGGAACTGCGCGCGATCGCGGGGACGGGCGGGGTGATCGGCGTCTACGTCGTGCCGTTCTTCCTGGCCGCGCCGGACGACCCGGACCCGACCATCGAGCTGTTCCTCGACCACGTCGACTACATCAGCGACCTCGTCGGCTGGGAGCACGTGGCCATCGGCACGGACTGGCCGCTCGCGCTGCCCCATCACGTGATGGAGGCGGCCTTCGCCGGCAGGCAGGCCGACTTCGGGTTCCGGCCCGAGCACGGCATCGACAAGGTGACCAGGACGCTCGACGGCTTCCGCGACTACCGCGACCTGGTCAACCTCACCCGCGGCCTGGTCTCGCGCGGCTATGACGACGACCAGGTCCGCGGCATCATCGGGGAGAACTTCCTGCGGGTGTTCGAGGCGGTCAACGGCTGAGGTCCACCCGGCCGCGCAGCAGGATGCCCCAGCCGCGGGCCCGGTCCAGCCGGGCCTCGAAGGCGCTGCCGTACGGGCTGAAGTGACGCAGTGTCTCGCCCCCGGTCAGCTCGCCGTCGGCGAGCGCGAGGATGAGACGGGCGCAGGTGCCGGTGCCGCACGGGCCGACGTTGACGATCCGCTCGCCCCAGACGACCGCGCTGCGGGTGGCGCCGTCCACGACGGGCTCGGTCAGCAGCAGCAGGCCGGGCCGCTCACCGGTCCGCGCGGCCAGCGCCGCGCCCGCCTCGCGCAGGAACGCGTCGCCGGGCCCCGCCAGCTCGTCCGGGCGGCCGAGGTCCAGGCCCGCCGCGGCGGCGGGCAGCGCGAGGAAGGAGTTGCCCGCGACACTCACCGCCCGCACCGTGTACGGCCGCCCGCCCACCTCGACCACGTACGTGCCCGGCGGCCGCGCCGCCGGCGGCATGCGCAGCGTCACCGTGCCGTCACCCCGGTCGGTGGCGCGGATCAGCCCGCCCGCCGTGTCGAAGACGACCGTGGCCCCGTCGCCGGGGGAGCGTACCGCCCCGGCGAACATCGACGCCTCGCCGCATCCGCCGAGCGGCCCGCCCGCCGCCACGAACAGCAGCCCGTCGTCGGCGTCGGGACGCGGCGGCCGGGTCACCACCGCCACGATCGCGCCCGGATCGCCCGCCATCGCGGTGAAGAACTGCGCGCGCACCTCCTCCAGAGCCGGGCCGAGCACAGCCCCGACCCCGGCCATCGAGCCGGCCCCGTGGGCGATCGAGGTGAGGTCGGCGCAGGCGACGGGCTGACCCGATGTCGAACCGCTGGCCAGGAACCTGTGAGTCATGCCGCCATCGTCGGCTCGCGCGGGCCCGCCGCTCGACGGACGGACGCAGGAAAGAGCGGGGCCCGGTTGCGACGGGCGGCGGTTGCTTGGACAGCCGTCGAAAGCGGACCACGCGGGCTTCGTCCGGGCGCGGAGGAAACGGGGGGCGGGCGCGCGTATCGTGCGGAAATGAGCGTACTTCCGGCTGACAGTGGTGTTTCGGGTTATAGGCTCACCGCTGTGACCAGCGAGTTGCAGCGTCTCGTGGACGGCTTGGGCCGGCGGCTGCAGCGCAACGTCACGGTCGACGACCGGCGGCTGCGGCAACTGGCCTTCTCCTCGCACGAGTACGGCGAGATCGACCGGCTGCGCGAGCAGTCCATCTTCCGGCGCGACGTCCCGGACGGGGCGCTGGAGTGGACGTTCGGCGCCGGTGCCCGCTCCGCGCCGGGGCCCTTCCGCCCGCCGGTGGCGCCCGAGATCGGCGCCACGATCCAGCGGCTGTGCGTGCCGATCCGGCAGGAGGGCGCGCTCCTGGGGTTCATCTGGGTCCTGGAAGGCGACGACCCGCTGTCGGAGGAGGAGCTCGGGAGCGTGCTGGCCACGCTCGACACGATCGCCATCGTCATCCAGCGCGACCAGCTCGCCCAGGAGCTGTACCGCAGCCGGGCCAGGGAACTCGTGCGCGACCTGGTCGTGGCCGACGACGCCCGGCTGCGCGAGCACGCCGCGGAGGAGCTGATCGACGCCGACCTCTTCGTGGCCGCCGAGCCCGTCGTGGCCATGGTCGTCACCGTCCACGCCGGCGAGCAGGCGCTGACCGACATCGAGCGCTCCACGCTGGAGGGCTGGCTCGAACGCGTCAGCGGCCGCCTGTCCGACCGCCGCCACATCAGCCTGGTCCGCCGCGACCACGGGCTGCTCCTGCTGTCGGACAAGGACCCGCTGGTCAGCGGTGACGCCAAACGCCACCTCGCGGAAGAGCTTCTCGGCCACCTCGACCGCGACCTGCCGGGCGCCGACGTGGCCGCCGGCATCGGCGAGCCCGTGACCGAGCTGCCGGCCTTCTTCCGGTCCTACGGCCAGGCCCGGCGGGCCGCCCGTGTCACCCGCCTGGTGGAGGGGTTCGGCCGGGTCGCCGGCTTCGACCGGCTGGGCGTCTACGGCCTGCTGGTCCGCATCCCGCCCGACGAGCTCACCCCCCAGGCGCTCCCGCCGGGCCTGCGGCACCTGCTGGACGCCGGGGCCAAGGGCGAACAGCTCGCCGACACCCTCGAAGCCTTCCTCGACCACGCGGGCGACGTGCAGGCCGCCGCCGAGCAGCTGTACGTGCACCGCACCACGCTGTACTACCGGCTGCAACGGATCGAGGAGTACACCGGCGCGCACCTGGCCAACGGCGAGGACCGCCTGGCCCTCCACCTCGGACTGAAGATCGCCCGCCTGATGGGCCTGCGCCACCACCTCTGAGACTTCCGACAATCTGCCGAAGCGCCGGGTTCATTCTTGCGACTGCTGTCGTTAGGACGGCGGCCTCCCCTGTATGAAACTGAGCCGCAACCAGCTCAGACCGGGGGACGCCGGCCGATTGGAACCACCCATGCGCAAACCGCTCACCCTCCTTGTCTCCACCGCCCCGGCCACCGGTCGCGCCGGTGCGTCACCGCCGGGCGGCGGCGGGCACACCCTGGCCAAGGACGGCACCTTCACCTTCGACCAGGGCATCCTCGATCCCTACCGCAACCTGCTCCCGCTCGCGCTCGGGGAGATGGACGCGCTCGTCAACGTCACTCAGGAGGGCACGGTCGTGCCGGCCATCCTCGGCGAGCTCTGGTACCACCAGCGCGCCGGCCGCCCCGGCGCCGGCCTCGCCCGGCCGTGCGCCGCCGACTCCGCGACCGGCCACCTGCCCGCCGCCGATCCCGGCCGCACCGCCACCCCGCCCGACCCGGCCGGATGGGCCAAGGCCGCGACGGAGGGCCGGCTGCGGCAGCCGATCCCGGCCGGCATCGGGGTGCTGCGGTGAGGAGTCCCTGGTTGGCGTTCGCGCTGCGCAGGACCCGCCGTTTCGCCGTCTCGCTCTGGGTCCTCGTCACCGCCGCCTTCCTCATGATCCACCTCATTCCCGGCGACCCGGTGCGCGGCGCGCTCGGGCTGACCGCGCCGGTCGAGCTCATCCGCGAACGGCGCGCCGCCCTCGGCCTGGACGACCCGCTCTGGGCCCAGTACCTGGACTTCCTGCGCGGCCTGGTGACCGGCGACCTCGGCACGTCGATGGTGAGCGACATGCCCGTGGCCCAGACCATCGGCGAGCGGCTGCCCGAGACCGTCAAGCTCGCGCTGCCCGCGTTCGCCCTGGTGCTGGCGGCGGCCATCCCCGCCGGGCTGGTCATGGCCGTCCTCACCAGGGGCGGGCGGCGCCGGGCGGGGGAGCTGGCCTTCACCTCCGCCGGCGTCTTCCTTGCCGCCATCCCCGAGTTTCTGCTGGCCGTGGGGCTCGTCTACGCCTTCGCCGTACAGCTGCCCTGGTTTCCCGTGGCCGGGCGGGACGAGCTCATCTCCTACGTCCTGCCCGTCCTGGCCCTCGCGATCGCGCCCGCGGCCATCCTGGCCAGGATCGTGCGGGTCGAACTGCTGTCGGTCCTGGGCGACGACTACATCCGTACGGCCCGCGCCAAGCGCCTGACCGCCCGCGTGGTCTACCTCCGGCACGCGCTGCCGAACGCCCTCACCGCCACCCTCACCGTCGCCGGACTCACGCTGACCGGGATGGTCGTCGGCACCGTGCTCGTGGAGAACGTCTTCGCCTGGCCGGGAATGGGCTCCACGATCGTCGAGTCGATCCTGCGGAAGGACTACCCGATGGTCCAGGGCGTCGTCCTCGTCTACGGGGCCGGAGTGCTGCTGGTGAACCTGCTGGTCGACGTCCTCCTCGCGGCGCTCGACCCCCGATCCGCGATCAAGGAGGGCTGATGGCCCGCAAATGGCTCGCCGCCGTCCGCACCCCGATCGGGGCCTGCTCCGCCGTCCTGCTGGTCCTCGTCGGCGCGCTCGCCGTGCTCGCGCCCCTCCTCTGGGGCGAGGCCGCGGAGCTCACCGACACCAGCGCCATCAAACAGGGCCCCTCCGCCGGCCACCTGCTGGGCACGGACTCCCTGGGCCGCGACCTGTTCCTGCGCGTCGTCGTCGCCACCCGGCTGTCGGTCTCGCTCGCGCTCGCCTCCACCGCCATCGGCCTGGTCGCCGGCGTGATCCTGGGCCTGGCGCCGTCGGTGCTGCCCCGGCGGGCCGGACGCCTGGTCACCGCCGCCGTCGACATCGCCGTCGCCTTCCCCGCCCTCCTGCTCGCCCTGTTCCTCGCCGTCATCTTCGGGGTCGGCGTCAAGGGCGCCGTGCTCGCCATCGGCCTGGCCGGCGCGCCGGCCTTCGCCCGCCTCACCCAGACCCTGGCCGCCTCCGTCTCCGGCCGCGACTTCGTCTCGGCCGCCAAAGTGGCCGGGGTCGGCAGGATCCGGCTCATGACCCGGCACATCCTGCCGAACATCGGCGAACCCCTCGTCGTCAACGCCACCATCGGCGCCGGCGCCGCCCTGCTCGCCTTCGCCGGGCTCTCCTTCCTCGGCATCGGCGTCCAGGCGCCCGCATACGACTGGGGCCGGCTGCTCGGCGAAGGACTCGGCCGCATCTACACCAACCCCGCCGCCGCCCTGGCGCCCGGGATCGCCGTCGTGGTCATCGGGCTGGCGTTCAACCTCTTCGGCGAGACGGCCGCCGCCGTGATCGGCATCCGCGTGCCCAGGACCCGGGTGCGGGAACGGCCGCCGCCCGCCCCGGCGAAGGTCGCCCGCGGCGAGGACGAACTGCTCGTGGCCGAGAACCTCGAGGTCGCCTTCCCCGGTGTCACCCCCGTCCGCGGCGTCAGCTTCACCATCGCCCCCGGCGAGGCGGTCGGCATCGTGGGGGAGTCGGGCTCCGGCAAGAGCCTGACCGCGCTGGCCGTCTCCAACCTGATCGAGGCGCCCGGCGTGGTGCGGGCGAGCCGCCTCGACTTCCTCGGCGTCCCCCTGCTGTCGGCCCGCCCGGGGGAGTTGCGTACGCTCCTCGGCCCCTCGCTGTCCATGGTCTTCCAGGACCCGATGACCTCCTTCAACCCGGCCCGGCGGATCGGCCGCCAGCTCGCCGAGGTGGCCGAGGCCCACCGGGGGCTGTCGCGGCGGGCCGCCATGGAACGCGCCGTCGACCGGCTGCGCGCCGTCCACGTGGGGGAGCCGGAACGCCGCGCCCGCCAGTACCCGCACGAGTTCTCCGGCGGGATGCGGCAGCGCGCGATGATCGGCATGGGGCTGATGGCGCGGCCGCGCCTGGTCGTGGCCGACGAACCCACCACCGCCCTGGACGTCAGGGTCCGGCGCGAGGTGCTCCGCCTGCTGTCGGGCATCCGGGCGGACGGCGCCGCCGTACTGCTGATCAGCCACGACATCTCCGTGGTCAGGAAGACCTGCTCGCGGCTGCTGGTCATGTACGCCGGCCGGGTGGTCGAGGATCTGCCCGTCACCGCCACCCCGCGCCATCCTTACACCCGGGCCCTGCTCGCCACCGTCCCCGACCTGGACACCGACCTGGACAAGCCGCTGGCGACCATCCCCGGCCGCCCGCCCGGCCCGCACGAGGTCCCGCCGGGCTGCGCCTTCGCGCCGCGCTGCGCCCTCGCCGCCGAGCGGTGCGTACGCGAGGATCCCGCCCTGGCCCGGACGGCGCCCGGCCACCTCCTCGCCTGCTGGAACCCGGAGCCGCCCCATGAGTGACCTGCTCTTCGACGACGTGACCGTCCACTTCGGCGCCGCCCGCGCCGTGCACGGGGTCACGCTCGCGGTGCCGTCCGGCACGACCGTCGGCCTGGTCGGCGAGTCGGGCTCCGGCAAGTCCACCCTCGCCCGTGCCGCCGTCGGACTGTCGCCGATCACCTCCGGCCGCGTCCTCCTGGACGGCGCCGACGTGACCTCCGCCCGCCGGCGCCCGCTGCAGATGGTCTTCCAGGACCCCTACTCCGCGCTCAACCCCCGGATGACGATCGGCGAGTCCATCGCCGAGCCCATGCCACGCGAGGCCCGCAAGGGCGCCGCGGCCAGGCGCGCCGCCGTCGCCGACCTGCTCGCGCGGGTCAGCCTCGACCCCGGCCGCGCGTCCATGCTGCCCGGCCAGCTGTCGGGCGGCCAGCGTCAGCGCGTCGCGCTGGCCCGCGCCCTCGCCGGCCGCCCCAAGGTCGTCATCGCCGACGAGATCACCTCCGCCCTCGACGTCTCGGTGCAGGGCGCGATCCTCAACACGATCAGGGACCTGCGCCGGGAGCTGGAGCTCACGATGCTGTTCATCTCCCACGACCTGGCCGTCGTCCGGTACGTCAGCGACCACATCGCCGTCATGTACCAGGGCGCGATCGTGGAGTCCGGCCCCACCGACCAGATCATCACCGCCCCCGCCCACCCCTACACCCAGGACCTCCTCGACGCCGCCCGCCTGTGACGCACCCGGTCCGGTAGGGGTTAGGTTGGATCCATGACAGCCGTGCTCGTCTACGACGGAGACTGCGGGTTCTGCACGACGTGCGTGCGCTTCATCGAGCGGCGCATGCGCGTCCGGGCGCGGATCACCGCCTGGCAGGCGGCCGACCTGGCCGCCCTCGGCGTGACGGAGCGGCGGGCGCGCCACGAGCTGCTGTGGGTGTCCGGCACCGGCGTCCACGGCGGCGCCCAGGCGGTGGCCAAGCTCCTCCTGCACGCCGGCCTGCCCTGGAGCCCGCTCGGCGCGATCCTGCGGCTGCCGCCGATCCGCTGGCTAGCCCATGGCGTCTACCGGCTTGTCGCCGGCAACCGGCACCGGCTGCCCGGCGGCACCGCGGCGTGCGCGCTGGAAGATCCGCTCAAGAGGTAGGAACGCCGCCAGGCAGATCACGTGCGGCAGGAAGTGGATCGTGATGGCCGCCCAGGTGAGGAAGTGGAAGGCGAGAAAGAACGCCACCCCGGCGTACAGTGCCCTGCCGCGCAGGAACAGCAGGATCGGCGAGGCCGTCTCGGCCAGCAGCACCACCCACTGGCCGATGAGCAGCGCGCCGGGGATGCCCGCCACGAAGTGCCCGAAGAACGTCCCCCGCCGGGTGACCGCCCACTGGAAGGTGGCGCCGTTGGGCCACTCCCACCCGCCGTGCCGGATCTTCGCGTAGGCGGACAGGAAGTAGGTGGCCACGACGGCGATCTGCACGCACCGCAACGCCCACCCCGCCGCCTGCCCGCTCCGCGCCGCCCCGGCGGTACGCACCACGGTGGGCAGGACGAACAGGGTGACGATCAGGGCCAGGTGGTCGTGGTCGACCTTGCCGTACGACATCGCGAGGACGGCCCAGTAGGTGTAGCCGAGCGCGGCCACGTACCCCGCCACCCTCGGCAGCCGGCCGGCGGCGGCGACGAGCGCGGCGAGCACGACGAGCGTGAACAGCGTGTACACCAGCGCCGTACTGGCCCCGGGCAGGTGGAGCAGCCGCGCCACCAGGACCGGCCGGTAGAGGGACGAGCCGTGCGCGTGCCCCCACACCCCGCCGGTGAACAGCATCATGTCCACCGGCAGGAACAGATAGACGATGACTCCCAGGAGACGGACCCGCCGCAGCGGCTCCTGCGGGAACCACCACCTTGTCAGCGGACCTGCCATGTCACCCTCTCCACCTTGTGCGTCGACGCCGGGCGCCGGTTCTTCAGCGTGATGACCTTGGTGATCACGTAGATCCTGGTCAGCCGCGGGTCCTCCGGGCGGATCCTGGCGTGGTTGTCGGCCAGTTCCTGCAGCAGCGACGGTTCGGCCACGTAGCGCCCGAGCTGGCTTTCGAGCTCGGCGCGGCGGATGCCGACGTAGTACGGCTCGATCGGGATCTCCACGCGTGTGCCCGCGGCGGTGTCGGCCTCCATGATCAGCGATCCGATCTTGCCGTCGGGCGGAATGCTGAACGCGTACTGCACCATTGGCCCGAAAGGGAAAAGGTCGTCGTCACCCGCGACCGTGCCATAACCGAGCGCCACGAGCACGGCGGTAGCCGCGACCAGGCGCCACATTCTTCTCCCCCGGGTAAGAATTGCCCCCATGCGCCCAGGAAACTATCAGGATCAATCGCCGATATCCCGAAAAATGCAGATATGTCAACCAAAGGCGACGTTCGGCGGGTGGTTCACGGAAGGTTCAATCAGGAAACTCGGCGTGTTCCCTTCGGAGCCGTTCGATACCCTATCCGGCCCGTGACCGGACGGTTACGATCCCGGAGTGATGATTTCGGGGACAGAGCGGCGAATGGGGCGGCTGCCTGCGGAATTCACCAGCTTCATCGGCAGGAATGCCGAACTGCGCGAGATTCTGCGACTGTTCGGTCAATCCCGGCTGATTACGCTGGCAGGACCGGGTGGCGTCGGCAAAACGCGGCTGGCCATCCAGGCGGTCGCGCAGACGGCCGAGAACTACGCCGACGGGATCTGCTTCATCGACCTCGGCGCCCTGCACGAGGCCGGCCTGATCGCCGCCACGGTCTGCGAGTCGCTGGGCCTGAGCGCGCAGAACGTCGGCGCCCCCGGCACGATCCTCGTCGAATACCTGGCCGGCCGCCACCTGCTCCTGATCCTCGACACCTGCGAGCACCTGGTCGACGCCTGCGCCGACCTCACCGAGAACCTCCTGCGCGCCGCCCCCCGCCTCACCATCCTGACCACCACCCGCATCCCGCTGAACATCCCCGGCGAGCACGTCCTCGGCATCGGCCCGCTCACCTGTGTACCACCCGCGGCCGACGACGAGCCCGAGCTGTCGGAGGCGGCCAGGCTGTTCGCCGACCGCGCCACCGCCGTCGCCCACGACTGGCGGCTGACCACCACCAACCTGCGGCCCGTGCACCGGCTCTGCGAGCGCCTCGACGGCATCCCCCTCGCCCTCGAACTGGCCGCCGCCCACATACGCACCCTGTCGGCCGAGCAGATCCTGGCCAGGCTCGACCACCGGATCCTGGAGGTGCCCGGCAGGCGTGGCCGGCGCGGCCGCCACCAGACCCTCGACGCCACGATCGGCTGGAGCTTCGAGCTGTGCTCGCCCCGGGAGAAACTCCTGTGGGCCCGGCTGTCCGCGCTGACCGGCGACTTCGGCCTCGACATCGTCGAACGCGTCTGCGCCGACGAGCACCTGCCGCTCCACGACGTCGTCGCGACGCTGTCCGGCCTCGTCGACCAGTCCATCGTGCTGCGCACCGGCAGCCAGGACGAGGCCCGCTTCCGCCTGCTGGACACCGTCAGGGAGTTCGGCGCCCGCGAGCTCGAACGGCGCGGCGAGCGCGACACGCTGCGCACCAGGATCACCGGCTGGCTGGTCGAGAACGCCGGACAGGCCCGGCGCGACCTGCCGACCGGCGCGCAGGTGGGCTGGCTGGACTGGTACGCACGCGAGCAGCACCAGATCCGCGAGGCCTGCGACCACCTGCTGCGCGGCGGCCGGCACGAGGAGGTGTTCCTGACCGTCGCCCGGCTCATCGCGATGCACGGGCTCATCGGCGAGGCCCGCTACTGGGCCGGGCGGGCCTTCCCCGGCACCACCTCCTCCGGCGAGGGCCTGACGATGCACGCGCTGTTCATCGTCATGCACGACGAGGCCGACGCCGCCCGGCCGCTGCTCGACCGGGCCGCCGCCCTCGCCGAGTCGACCGGCGACGAGCCGCTCAAGGGGTACATCGCCCTGGTCGACGGCATCGCCGGCCTGTTCGCCGGTCAGCTCGCCGAGGCGCGTACCCGGCTGGAGGAAGGCAGCGCGATCCACGCGCGGCATGACACCCGCGACGTGCTCGTCCCGCTCGGGCCGGTGTTCATCGCGGTGGTCGCCGCCCTGCAGGGCGACTTCGACGGCGCCGTCGAGCAGGCCGCCGCGGTCGTGGCGGCGGGGGCGCGGGCCGGCGAGTTGTGGGCCCGCTCCTACGCCGAGGCGGTGTGGGGCATGACGCTCATGCTCAGCGGCGAACCGTCGGCGGGCCTGCAGCGGCTGCGCGAGGCCCTGCGCGTCAAGCACGACCTCGACGACATGCTCGGCATCGCCCTCGCCCTGGAGTTCTACGGCGGCTGCCTGCTCAACCTCGGCACCCCGGAGGCGGCCGCGCGCCTGATCGGCTCCGTCGAGGACGCGCGCACCGTCAGCGGCATCTCCATGTTCGGCCCCCAGCACACGCTCATCAGGCAGATCATGGAGCAGCAGTGCAGGGACGCGCTGGGCGAGGAGGTCTTCGACGCCCAGCGCCGCATCGGCCACCAGATCGGCCTCGAACGCACGCTGGCCGGCATCCTCGCCGAAGCCGACCCGCCCGCGCCCGCGCGGAGCGAGCCGGAGCCGCTGACCAAACGCGAGTACGAGATCGCCCGGCTGGTGTCCCAGAGCCTGACCAACCGGCAGATCGCCGAACGGCTCGGCATCGCCAAGCGCACCGTGGACACCCACCTGGAGAACATCCTCACCAAGCTGGCCATCTCCTCCCGGGTCCAGATCGGCGCCTGGATCCGGCGCGACGCCCCCTGACGGCTCCCGCTCGCGGGAGCCGTACCGGAGAGAGGGGGTCAGGCGCAGGTGGCGAGCAGGACGGTGATGACGGTGCAGGGGGCGTCGTCGCTGTCGTTGGCCGGGTTGGGGTCGGCGGGCGAGGAGGCGGCGCGGGTCGCGGTGACGGTCACGTTGCCGAGGCTGAGCAGGCCGAGCGGGAGCCGGAAGGTGGCGGCCGCCGAGGCGCCGGCGGCGAGCGCGGGGTAGGCGCAGGTGACGGTGCCGGGGACCGAGGTGCAGCCGGGGGAGAGGTTGGTGGCGGTCCTGCCGGGCGGCAGCGTCGCGGTCAGTGTGGCGGAGGTGAGCGGGCCGGGACCGGCGTTGCGCGCGGTCATGCGGTAGCTCAGGTAGGGGACGAGCAGGCCGAGGCGCGGCTGCGCGGCCAGGTCCACGGCCACGTCCGTGGCGCCGGCCGGGGCCCAGTCGATCGTGAACTGGAAGCCGGGGATGACGGCCAGCGCGCTCTTGCCGGTGCCGTCGGTGTTCATGGTGAACAGGTCGTTGTCGGAGGTGTAGGCGATCTTGGTGCCGTCGGGGGACCAGCGGGGCGCGCTGCTGAAGGTGGCGTCGCCGGAGAGGTTGGCCTGGCCGCTGCCGTCGGCGTTCATCACGTGGACCTGGGCGAGGCTGGGGGCGAAGCGCGTCCAGCCGTAGGTGATCTTGGTGCCGTCGGGCGACCAGTCGGGCAGCCCCGCGCCGTCGTTGCCGCTGTAGCCGGTGAGCTGGGTCTCGCCGGAGCCGTCGGCGTTCATGACGGAGATGTTGCGGGTGGGGTCGCGGAAGGCGATCCTGTCGCCGTCCGGCGACCACGCGGGGGCGTCGCCGAACACGCCGAGCGAGGTACGGCCGGAGCCGTCCGGGCCGATCACGGTCAGGGTGCTGTCGCCCGCCCGATAGATGATCTTCGTGCCGTCCGGCGACCAGTCGACGGGCGCGTCCACGACGGGGCCGCCGGTGTCCACCTGGGTCTGCCCGGTGCCGTCGGGGTTCATCGTCCAGAGCTGATGGGAGCCGCCGGCGAAGCGGGTGAAGGCCACGCGCGTGTTGGCGGCGTCGGCCGCGGCGTTGGAGTCGGCGACGTCGTTGTCGGTGAGCTTGGTCAGGCCGCCGCCGTCCGGGTTGATCCGGTAGATCTCCTTGTCCGGGTCGGTCGTCTGGTCGACGAAGTAGATGGGGCCGTTGGCACCGGGGAAGGCGGCGTGCGCGGGCGCGGCCAGCACCGCCGACACCAGCGCGACCACGCCGGCGAGCACCGGTAACGGATGACGGAGCATGGATACCTCCAGGCAGGACGAGACCGTCGGTGGACCCAGCGATGACGGCGGCCTGCTGGAGCGCCCGATCCGGGACCGGGGAAGCCCACCCAGCGACCTTTTCCCGTCGGGACCGCCGGTCAACCACCGTCACCTGGCCAACAGCGGACACCTCGCTCCCGCGCGTCCCGCCGGTGGAGGGCTAGATCGTGACGAGGGCGCGGCACAGGCGCGCGGTCTCGGCCATCAGCCGGTCCCGGTCCCCGGGGAAGTGGTAGACGTGGTCGGCGCTGCCGTGCATCACGTGGTAGAGCACGATCGCCGTCGCCTCCGGATCGGGTACGGCCGCGCCCGCCTCGGCCAGCAGCGCGACGATCGCGTCCACGGCCGGGTTGGGTCCGGGCCGCGCCGGCCGGGCGGAGCTGTGGAACAGCACGTCGTGCAGACGGAGGTCGCCGAGGTACTCCACGATGCCGGCCAGCATCCACCGCTCGACCCGCTCGACCCCGTGCGCCGAGCCCGCGACCTGGGTCTGCCGGGCGGCGAACCGCTCCACGTAACGGTCCCTGAGCGCGCCGACCAGGTCGTCCTTGCTGGAGAAGTGCAGGTAGAAGGTGCCTTTCGCGACTCCGGCCCCGGCGGTGACGTCATCGACCGTCAGCGACCCGACCCCTGCCCTGAGGACCAGCGCCTCCGCCGCATCGAGCAACTGCGCGCGCCGCTGTCCCGCCGGCCTGGTCCGAGCCACCGTGTCCCCTCACTCCCTGTCGCCGGCCAGCCACTTTATCCCTGCCGCGCCGCGGCGGGCTCCTCGAGCCGGGCGTCGTCCCGCTTGAGGAGCGGGTGGGTGTAGAGCAGCACGATCACCAGGCACATGATGGCGACGGCAGTGACGAGCGGGACCATGGGCGACAGCGCGTACAGGGCGGTGGCGAGGGTGGGCGCGAGGACGAAGGTGAGCGCGTTGTTCGCGGCCACCACCCCGGCCAGGCCGCCCTGCTCCTCCTTCGTCATCGCGAACGTCGGGCCCGCCGTGTAGCCGGGGATGGCCAGCCCGAGCCCGAGCCCGATGATCAGCACGGCCGCGACGAACACCGGCAGGCCGAGATCCGGCAGCAGCAGCGCCAGGCCGCCCAGCGCGACCAGGGCGCCGACGCGCATCAGCCGCCGCGCTGGCCAGCCGACCCTGGGCACGATGACCACCTGCGCGAGCAGCATGCCGACCCCGGCCGCGAGCAGGGTGCCGCCCGTGGCGCCCGCGGTCTGGGTGGCCGACAGGCCGTTGCGGTCCTGGAGCAGGAAGCCGATGAGGATCTGCACGAACCCGAGCGCGGTGAACATCCCGAACCCGGTCAGCAGGTACGGCCACACCCGCCGGTCCAGCGGGTGCACGCGGGGCGGCGCGGCCACGAGTTCGCGGGCGTCCTGCGGCTTGACCAGGACCGCGACGAGCACGGCGCCCACCGCGAGGATCAGCGGGACGGCGTAGAGCGGGGTCAGCATGCCGAATCCGCCGAGCAGCCCGCCCACGCCGGCTCCGGCGATCATCGCGATGCCCTGGGCGGCGCCGATCGCCGCCATCGCGGCCAGGCGGTCGCGCTCGGTCTCGGTGGCGTCGGCGGCGTACGCCTGGGCGGTGGGCGGCACGGCCGCGAACGCGACGCCGAACAGCACGCCCCTGGTCAGCACGAACAGGCCGAACAGCAGCGCGCCCGAGAGCAGCGCGGCGATCCCGAGGTGCGCGAGGACGGCGAAGGCCAGCATCGCCACCGTGGCCCCGGTCAGGGCGCCGACCAGCACCGGTTTGCGGCCCCACTGGGCGGACTTGCGGCCCCAGAACTGGCTGGTGAGCACGACGACGACGGCCGAGGTGCTGATCATGACGCCGACCTGCCAGTCGGCCAGGCCGACCTCACGGGCCAGCGGCGCGATCAGCGGGTTCAGGGTCTGCTGGCCCAGGAAGATGATGAACACGCTCAGGTAGAGCACGCGTAGCCGCGCCATGACACTCCTCGGGGGACTTAGGTAAGCCTTACCGTAGTGGCGGCTCCCGTTGTTTTGCAACGGCATTCGCAAAACCTTCATACTGGATCCATGCGCGAACCGACCAGAAAGGGCGGCCGCCCCCGGGTGGTCGACCGGGAGGCCGTGGCCAAGGCCGTCGTCGAGCACGGGTTCGTCGAGCTGTCCGTGAGCGCGATCGCACAGCGGCTCGGGGTCAACCAGGCGACCCTCTACCGCCACATCGGCGGCCAGGACGACCTCGTCGACACCGGCGTGACGCTGCTGATCAGGCAGGCCGCCTGGCCGGCCGGGGGCGCGCACTGGCGCGACCTGCTCGAAGGCGCCGCCTGGACGGTCTGGGGCATCCTGCGCGACAACCCGGGCCTCATGATGGCGGCGGGCAGGCGCCTGCTGGCCAACGACGAGCTCATCGCCGTGTTCAACCGGCTGTGCCTCGACCTGATCAAGCAGGGACTGCCGCCGGACAAGGCCACGCTCGCCGTCGACTTCGTCCTGGACCTGGCCTGCAACACCGTCCTGTCGCGGGACTTCATGCTGGCCGGCGCGATGGAGGGCGACAGTGAGCCGCCGCGTGCCTGGGCCGGGAACTTCGACCCCCGGGTGCTGGAGGTCATCACCCGGGCCGCCGGTCCGGGCCACGAGGAGTGGTTCGCCGGCAAACTGACGATCGCTTTGGATGGGATCGAGCGGATGTTCGCGGATATGAGATAGTCGCCCGGTGAAAGCGATCATCCGGTGGGCCATGCCCGCTCTGGTCCTGCTGGGCTTCGCGATCTTCTTCAACGACAGGGGCGGGAAGAGCGAGCCGGACTTCACCATGGCCGAGGTCAAGGTGGTGGAGGGGACCGTCGCCACCTTCGACATCACCAGGACCCAGGTCGGCACCGGCAACCGCCAGTCCAGTCGCGTCGACTATGTGCTCACGCTGACCGGCCGCCCGCAGAACGTCGCGTTCCGGCTGGACACGACCCCGGCGGGCGGGGTCAAGGCGGGCATGCGCGTGCGCCTGGAGGTCCTCGAGGACGCCGAGGCGGCCTTCACCTCCGCCACCCGCTACCCCGACGGGACCAACCGGATCCACGCGGTCGGCGCCGTGGTCGACGGCAAGCCGGTCTACACCGCGGCCGAGTACGTCGCCAGGAGCGAGTCGGCGGCCTCGGGCAACGGCCGGATCGCGCTGATCTTTCTCCTGCTGGCCCTGGCCTGGGGCGCGGTGGTGTACTTCGTCAAGATCCGGCCGTACGTCAGGAGCGGGGAGACCCCCTGGTGACGTCGGCCAGCGTGACCTCGCCCAGCAGGGCCGTCTCGTAGTCGTGCAGCCGCTCCCACACCTCGGCCAGCGGTGCGGCGGCGCCGGGGAAGCGGGCGGCGGGCGGCTCGGCCCCCTCCGTCACGGCGATCACGTCGGCCAGGGTGATGTCCCCGGCCGGGCGGGCCAGCCAGTACCCGCCCTCGGGGCCGCGCTGGCTGCGGATGAGCCCGGCCCGGCGCAAATGCAGGAGGATGCTGTCGCAGAAGCGGCGCGGGATGTCCTGGCCGGCGGCGATCTGGTGGGCGCGCACCGGGGCGGGGGCGGTGGCCAGGGCGCACATGGCGCGCAGCGCGTACTGGGTTCTGGCGGAGATCCGCATCAGCGTTCCCCGCGGCGGTGAGCTGATCTCAAGGAAACACTCCTTCGGAAAAGCGCGATGCCCCCGGCTCGCGGCCGGGGGCATCATGGGCGATTCATGGGTGACTCAGGCCGGGGTGGGCTCGTCCTGCCGCTCCAGCTCGGAGTCCACGGCTTCCACCGACTCGTTCGCCTTGTCGCGGCGGTACTCGCGTACCGAGTAGACGATGGCGCCGACCCAGAGGAGCGCGATGAGGACGTAGGCGATGGCCTGCACGTTGCCGGGCGCGTCGATCCAGTCGCTGCGCAGCAGGGTACGCACGTTCGTCAGGATGATCACACCGCCGACCGCCGAGCCCAGGATGCGCGGCGGGATGTGGCGCACCAGCCAGGCGGCGATGGGTGCGGCGATGACGCCGCCGAGCAGCAGGACGCCGACCCAGGCGAAGTTGATGTTCTCCGAGCCGATGCCGACCAGGAAGCCGGCGCTGGCCGCGATGGCCACCAGGAACTCGCTGGCGTCGATGGAGCCGATGACCTTGCGCGGGGGGATGCGGCCGCTGGCCAGGATGGCCGGCGTGCCGACCGGTCCCCAGCCGCCGCCGCCGGTGGCGTCCACGAACCCGGCCACCAGGCCGAGCGGGCCGAGGAAGCGCTTGCGCAGCGGCTTGCCCAGGTTGCCGCGCGGCAGCCCGAACGCGGTGAAGCGGATGAGGATGTAGACGCCGAGGGTCAGCAGGATGACCGACATGATCGGCGCGGCGAGCTCGGTGGACAGGCTCGACAGGAACGTGGCTCCGGCGAAGGCGCCGATCGCGCCCGGGACGCCGATCTTGGCGACGACCTTCCAGTCGACGTTGCCGAAGCGCCAGTGAGAGATGCCGGAGGCCAGCGTGGTACCGATCTCGGCCAGATGGACGGTCGCCGACGCGGCGGCGGCGTTGGTGCCGATGGCCAGCAGCAACGTGGTGGAGGTGACGCCGTAGGCCATGCCCAGGCTGCCGTCGACGAGCTGCGCGGCCAGGCCGACCAGGCCCAGCAGGATGAGTGATCGCACCGCATCCGCCTTTCCCGCTTTTCCTGCTATATCGGTCGGGATTATCATGAATGCTGGGAAGGGGTCAGGTCAAGTCGCCGGGCGCAACCGCGCGCGCCGCCGCCCCTCCGGGGCGCGGGGTAGATCCACATTCGCCCGCTCTCCATGCAACCGGCGCCTGGTGCAAGCGACGGTCATGCCGGTCTCCCGGCCAGGTATGTGAGACGCCTGGGGCGAGAGTGCCGCGGTCGGGCCCTGTGGCAGGCCGATCGCCCGGTTCGCGTGGTGTGAGCCCTGGTAAGGGTTGGTTCGGCATTCGGGCAACCCCCGATTCGCGCCCCGGCTGCGGGCAGCGAACCAGAAAAGGAAGCGGGGGTTTCACGTGATTACCCAAGAGCAGATCCACGACCTGATCGGACACACGCTCTACGACAGCGACGGCGACCGCGTGGGGGAGGTGAAGACGATCTACGTGGACGACACGTCCGGCGACCCGGAGTGGCTCACGGTCAAGACCGGGTGGTTCGGCATGCACGAGTCGTTCGTACCGCTGCGCGCGGTCAGAATGATCGGCGACCGGGTCGAAGCGGGGTTCGGCAAGGACCAGATCAAGGACGCGCCGAGAGTCGACGTCGAATCCGGCGCCCGGCTGTCAGAGGAGGAGGAACGCGAGCTCTACCGCCACTACGGCGTCGAATGGGGCAACGGCCGGCGCCGGCCGCTCGTACCCGGGCAGCCCGGCAGCCCCGACGCCCGCACGGACATGACGTCCGAGGACGCGATGACCCGCTCGGAGGAGCACCTGCGGGTGGACACCGAGCGCTACGAGAGCGGCCACGCCCGGCTGCGCAAGTACGTCGTCACCCAGGAGGAGCAGGTGACCGTGCCGGTCAGCCACGAGGAGGTCCGCATCGAGCGCGAGCCCATCACCGAGGCCAACCGCGACGCGGCGATGCGCGGCCAGGACATCACCGAGGCCGAGCACGAGGTCACGCTGCACGCCGAGCGGGCCGTCGTGGAGACCGAGGCCGTCCCGGTCGAGCGGGTACGGCTGGCCAAGGAGGAGGTCACCGAGGACGAGACCGTCTCCCGCCAGGTGCGCAAGGAGCGCATCGAGGCGGACGGCGACCTGGACGGGGAGCCTGAGCGCAAGGAGCGCATCGAGGCGGACGGCGACGTGAAGGGGGAGCCTGACGGCACCGACCGCTGGTAGCCGCACTCCCGCCACCGGGCCGGGGCCCATCACGCCGGGCCCCGGCCCGGCCTTGCCCTAAGCTGTGCTCGGCACGTGCGCGTGGATGCGCGGTACGCGCCGCGACAGAAGTGGGTGGGGTCGATAGACGCGGACTCGCAGATCACGGATCTGACACTGGACGACCACGCCTGCCTCACCTTCGGCGAGCGCGAGGAGTACCTCGACCTGACCGCCGCCTACATCCGTGACGGGCTGGCGGAAGGCCTGCGGGTGGTGTGGCTGAGCGAGGAGCCGCAGGCGGCCCGCGCCGAGCTCGACCGGCGCGGCCTCGCCGTCCGGCACGCCGGCGACGGCGGGCGGATGCGGATCGTGGCCTGGCAGGACGGGCTGCTGTCCGGCCGCCAGTTCGCGCTGGAGGACGCCATGCGGTGGCTGCGCGCCCAGCGCGACGAGGCCGAGCGGGCACATCGCGGCCTGCGCGTGGCGATCGACATGGGCTGGGCGCTGAGCCCGATCCAGGGTGTCGAGCAACTGCCCGCCTTCGAGCGGCAGATCGCCGAGACGCTGGCGGGCACCCGCGTGTCGGTGCTGTGCCAGTACGACCGCGAGCGCTTCGACCCGGTCACGCTCGCGTCGGTGTCGGCCTTCCACACCCGCTCGGTCGCCGCCGCCACCTACCACGACGATCCGCTGCTGCGCATCTGCCGGCAGTACGCGCCGCCGGGCGTCCGGCTGGCCGGGCAGATCGACTCCACGGCGGCGGAGTCCCTGGCCCTGGCGCTGGCGGAGGTCATCCGCGGCGACGCGGACGTCACCGTCAACATGAGCGAGCTGACCTTCATCGACGTCGCCTGCACCCGGATGATCCTCGACTGCGCGCGCAGCATCTGCCCGGACCGCAAGGTGGTGCTGCGCTGCCACTCCACGATCAGCGCGCGTTTCGTGCTGCTCGGCGCGACCGATATCGCGGGTGTTACGGTGGAAACCGCCGATGAACGGTGACCAGCCCCTTGACCAGCCGACCGGCGCGGAGCAGACACGTCCGCCCGGTGACGACGTCCTGCTCACACAGGACTTCACCGGCGACTCCCTCTACACGCTGAGAGCCGGCGCCGAAGCCCACGCCACCCAGGCGGGACTGCCCGCCGGACGGGTCGCCGACCTGGTCATCGCCGTCCACGAACTGGCCATGAACGCGGTACGCCACGGAGCCGGGCACGGCACGATGACCCTCTGGACGCGGGACGGGATGTTGTGGTTCCGCGTCAGCGACCCCGGCCGCGAGGACGCCGTCCCGCCCGGCGAGCCGTGGCCCCGCGTGCACGGCCACGGCCTGTGGATCGTGCGCACGCTGGCCGACGAGCAGACGATGTCCACGGGCCCCGGCGGGACGGATACCACCGTCGCCATGGCGCTGCCCGGCGCCGCCGGGCAGCCCGCGAGCATCCGGCCGGAGCACGACAACGGGCGCGTGGTGCTGCGCCTGTCCGGCCTGTTCGACCGGAGCGCGGCGCTGGAACTGCTGGAGCGTACGCGGACGCTGCCCAGCCTCGTGCTGGACCTGACCGACGCCGGCCCATGGGACGCCGACGGCCTGGCCGCCCTGGTCACGTTGCGGCAGCGCAGCGAGCTGAGCCTGACCGGCGTGCCCGCGTACCTGCGCGGACGCCTCGAAACCCTGGACCCCGCGCTGTCCGAGGCCATCGACGACTGAACCCGCGGCGCCGAAGGCTCCGCGGGTCCGCGGGATCAGGCAGGAGTGGGCGGACCCTGATCGTGCGCGCCCGGCACACCGGCCGTGTCAGGGACCGGACGCGCATCGGGTGCGCCGGACCGGTCAGGGACGGAACGGGCCGGTGACGCAGTAGGTGATGCCGCCGGAGGACGATCCGCTGGTGCCGCGCTGGGAGGAGAAGTACAGGCGGTTGCCCGCGGGGTTGAACGCCGGGCCGGTGATCTCCGACGAGCCCTGGCCGCTGATGCGCAGGAACACCGAGATCTGGTCGTTCGGGGTGATCATGCAGATCTCCATGTTGCCGCCGTCCTCGGCCACGTACAGGTCGCCGCCGGTCGAGCCGGTCACGTTGTCGACACCGGTCAGGGGCGGGTTGCCGGGGCTGACCAGGCTGTCGTCGTAGGCCAGCTCGTAGGTGTTGTTCGCCAGGTTGAGCTGCCAGAGCCGGTTGTCGCCCTTGGTGGTGAACCAGACGGTGTCGTCGGCGTAGTGGCAGCCTTCGCCGCCGTTGAAGGACTTGGAGCCGGAGACCTGGCTGCGGGTGGCGGTGGGGGAGCCGTCGGGGTCGGGGACGTTCGCCCAGCTGAAGGAGCCCGAGGTGGAGGACCCGGCGACGAGCACCTGAAGGGTGCCGGCGGACAGGTCGCCCCAGGTCGAGGGGACGAAGCGGTAGAACCTGCCGTTGCTCTCGTCCTCGGTCAGGTAGATCACCCGGCGGACCGGGTCGGCGGCCGCGGCCTCGTGCTTGAAGCGCCCCATGGCCGCCCGTCGCGCGGCGGCGCCGCCGAAGGGATAGGTCTCGTAGACGAACCCGCGGCTCACCTCCTCGCACGACAGCCAGGTGTTCCACGGCGTCTTGCCGCCCGCGCAGTTCTGCCGGGTCCCGGTGAGGATGCGCTGGGCCGACTGCACGGCTCCGGAGGAGGTGAAGCGGATCGCCGACGCGCCGCCGCCGGGGTTGATCTCGGAGTTGGAGACGTAGATCCAGCCCGCGCCGTCGGCGAAGCAGGCACCGCCGTCGGGGGCGTTGTGCCAGGTCAAGGATGTGCCGGGGACCGTCTGGCCGGAGCGGGCGATCACCTGGCTGGTGAAGCCGGCGGGCAGCAGGATGCCGTTGGCGTCCGCGGAGCCCAGCGGACCGTAGGGGCTCGGCGCGTTCTGGGCGGGCGCGGCCAGCGCCGTGCCTTCCCAGAGGGTGAAGGGCAGCGCCATCGTGCCGGCGCCGAGAACCGAGGCACGCAGGAAGTTGCGTCTGTTCATCGGTGTGACCCTTTCCTGGCCGGGGGTGTCAAAACCCGAGGGTAGGCACCGTCCGTGAACGCTCGGTGTCCAATCCTGGTCGAGGCCGGGCCGATGCGCCGATGGATCCGGAAAGTCATGTATTGCATAGGAAAGTTTCCTATTTAATACTGCGATCAAGCACTATCCGCCCTGGTCCATGGAGGTTCCATGCTCCGTCGTCTCGCCGTGCTCGCCTCCGCAGCCCTTCTCGCCCTGTCCGCCGCACCCGCCCAGGCCCATGCCACCGCCGTCGTCGAGGACGTCTTCAGCCCGCTGACCCTCGGCGGGTACTGCGCCGCCCAGGTCAACCCCACCTCGGGGATCGGCTTCTACAACGGCTGGCTCAACTGTTACCGCTTCGGCACGCCCGGCCTGGTCTTCACGGGCGCGGGCAACCCGGGTCAGGCCTGCGTGTACTTCCACCCGACGTGGAACTTCATCAGCTATTCCCAGGGGGTGAGCCAGGCGCTGCTCTGCAGGTACTCGGTCTGACCTCCGGGCCCCGCCGTGCCTGTGGCGCGGCGGGGTTCACCGGGCCTCGCGCAGGAAGCGCAGGCCGGTGGCGGCGATCCAGGACCACGACAGCACCACGGCCAGCGCGAAGGACACGTTGATCAGGGCGGAGGCGTTGCCGGAGGCGATGCCGGCGAAGGCGGCGAGGAACAGTACGCCGGTCAGCGCGGAGAACAGGGCCCAGCCGGTCCGGCGCTCGGCGGCGTGGCGGCGGGCGTGGAACAGGCAGGCGGCGATCATGCACAGGAAGCCGATGCCGCCCGCGACGAAGTGCAGCATGCCGTGCCAGGAGACGGCGGCGGGCGGGCCAGCGGGAGTGCCGGCGGGGAAGCCGAGCGCGGGGTCGGCGACGAAGACTCCGGCGCCGATGAGGCCGAGGCCGTAGACGCGGATGAGCCAGGGGGCCCAGGGCCGCTTGAGCGCGTACGAGAAGGCGATGACGAGCGCCCCCGTGATCACGAAGTTGGCGATCTGGATCCAGCCGAGGTCGCCGTTGCTCAGCAGGCTGGCGGCATGGCGGGTGAGATCGAACGGCTCGCGGGTGACGGCCTGGGCCAGGGAGACCAGGACGTAGAGGGGACCGGCCAGGACGCCGCACATCAGAAGGGTTCTGTTCATGCCCTAGAGCATCTCTCCGACAATAACTTTTGTCAAGACGATTCTGATTGTCGGAGTTCCGGACGGCTAGGGTGTCGTCAAACGATCTTCTGCGGCGGATGGGCGGACACATGGACAGGTTGAAGGGGCGGCGGGCCATCGTCACCGGCGGCGCCAACGGCATCGGGCGGGCCATCGCCGTGGCCTTCGCCCGCGAGGGCTGCGAGGTGTTCCTCACCGCTCTGCGCGACGAGGACGCCGCCCGCGACACCCTCGCCGAGCTGCGCGGGTACGGCGTGCGGGCGCACTACATGCTGCTGGACGGCGCCGACCCCGACGGCGTGCGGAAACTGATGGAGGCGGCGGGCCGGGCGCTGGGGGTCGCCGACGTCCTGGTGAACAACGCCGCCACGATGACCAGGACCGGATTCCTGGACCTCACGCCGCAGGAGTACGAGCGCGTGATGGCGGTCAATCTGCGCTTCCCGTTCTTCGCCACCCAGGCCTTCGCCGCGCGCCTGCGCGAGGAGGGCGCGCCTGGCAGCGTCATCAACATCAGCTCGATCAGCGCCTTCAAGGCGGTCAGCGCGATGGCCCACTACCAGTCCAGCAAGGCCGGGCTGTCGATGCTGACGCGCAGCGCCGCGTACGAGCTGGCGCAATACGGCATCCGGGTCAACACGATCTCTCCCGGCCTGACCGCCACCAAGGCCAACTCCCCGCAGTGGCGCGACGACCCCGACCTGTGGCACGAGCGCAGCAAGGACATCCCGCTGGGCCGTCCCGGACGCCCGGCCGACTTCGCGGGCGCCGCCGTGTTCCTGGCCTCGGACGAGTCGTCCTGGATGACCGGCGCCGACCTGGTCCTGGACGGCGGCGACGCGGCCGTGTGAGCGGGCTCAGGCGGCCGACGGCGCGCCGCTCGCCCGCCGCAGCGGCGACAGGATCAGCCACAGCGTCGAGGCGACCGCGCCCAGGACGCCGATGAGGATGGTCGGGCGCACGCCCAGCCAGGTACCCAGCGCGCCGCCCAGCAGCCCGCCGGCCGGAGCCATGGCGAAGGCCAGGAACCGGTTGGCCGCCTGGACCCGGCCGAGCAGATGATCGGGGCAGGCGCCCTGGCGGTAGCTGACCTGGACGACGTTGTAGAGCGTCCCGCCGTACCCGCAGGCGAACCAGCCGCAGACGAACAGCGCGACTCCCCAGCCGCGCGAGGACAGCGCCATGAGCACGCCGAGCGGCTCGGTGAGCAGCAGCGACAGCACGATCGTGCGGGTGGGACCGAACGCGCGCGTCCACCTCTTGACGGTCAGGGCCGCGAGCACCCCGCCCGCGCCGGACGCGGCGGCCACCAGGCCGGTCATCACCGGCGAAAGCCCCAGCTCGCGCGTCAGGAACAGCACCAGCAGCGCCGCGACCATCGACATGAACAGGTTGACGCTGCCGGTGCAGAAGCCGATCGCGCGCAGCGCGGGGTCGCGCAGCAGGAAGCGCAGACCCTCGCCGATGTCGGCGAGCGTCCCCCTCCCGCTCGCCGCCGCGGGCGCGGGATCGGGGACGCGGATACGGCCCAGCAGGCCGGCCGAGGCCAGGAACGTCACCGCGGTGACCGACACCGTGGCGGCCGCCCCGGCCAGCCCGGCGATCAGGCCGCCGAGGCTGGGCCCGGTCACCACCGCGACGGAGTAACTGGCCTGCAGCTTGGCGTTGGCCTCGATGAGCCGCTCGCGCTCGACCAGCGCCGGCACGTACGCCAGGTGGGCCACGTCGAAGAAGATCGTCCCGATGCTCACCAGCAGGGCGACGGCCAGAAGCTGCCAGATGGTGAGCACCCCGGCGGCGTACCCGAGAGGGATCGACAGGAGCAGCAGCGCCCGCGTGACGTCGGCGGTGAGCAGGACGCGCCGGCGCCGCATCCGGTCCACCCACGCGCCCGCGGGCAGCCCGAACAGCAGCGCGCCGACCGTGCCCGCGGCGTTGAGCAGCCCCATCTCCAGGGGCGTGGCCGCCAGCGCGGTGACCGCCACCAGCGGGACGGCGATCGCTCCGGCGCGGCTGCCGAGCTGGCTGACGGTGTTGGCCGACCACAGCCGCACGAAGTCGGCGTGCCGCCAGAGACTCACCACCGCACCGGCAGCCGCACCGGTCCGATCGTGATCGCCGTGGTCAGCCACTCGACCTCCTCCTCCGGTACGGCCAGCCGCAGATCGGGACAGACGCGCACAAGTGCCCGCACCGCCTCCTGCAGTTCCATCCGCACCAGCGAGGCGGCCAGGCAGTGGTGCAGCCCCGGCCCGAACGTCAGGTGCGCGCTGCCCTCACGCTCCACGTCGATCCGTTCGGGTTCGGGGAAGGCGCCGGGGTCGCGGTTGGCCGAGGCGAAGGAGACGAGCACCGCCTCACCCTCGCGGATGGTCCGCCCGCCGATCTCGACGTCCTCGGTGGCGATCCTGGCGATGCCGAGACCGGGGCTGATGACGAGGTAGCGCAGCAGTTCCTCGACCGCCCCCGGGATCACCCCGGGCCGTTCGGCCAGACTCCGGTAGAGGCCGGGCTCGGTCAGCAGCGTGTAGGCCATGTTGCCGACCTGCTTGGCCACGTTGTCCTGGCCGGTGGTCAGTGAGCTGCCGAGGAAGGTGACCAGCTCCTGCTCGCTGAGCCGCCGCTCGCTGTCGCGGGCGTGCACGAGCTCGCTCAGCAGGTCGTCGCGCGGTACGGCGCGCCGCCGCTCGACCAGTTCCAGCAGGTACTGGGCGAACGCGCCCAGGACGCGCTCGACCTCCTCGGCGGTGTAGGCGGTGGTGGTCACCACGACCTCCGCCCAGCCGCCGAACCGGTCGCGCTCGCCGTACGGGACGCCGAGCATGTCGCAGATCGTCATCAGCGCGAGCGGCGTGCCGAAGTCCCGCATGAGGTCGGCGGGCGGGCTCAGGCCGCGCAGGAGCGTCTCGGCGCGGGTGGTCACCGAGGGCCTCAGCTCCTCGATCCGCCGCAGGGAGAACGCCTTGGAGACCAGGCGGCGCATCCGCGTGTGCTCGGGCGCGTCCATCATCGCCATGGAGCCGGCGCCGCCGGGCAGCGGCGTCATGCGCGGCACGTCGGCGCCGGCCGCCCGCGCCCGGCTGAAGCGGGGGTCGGAGATGATCGCGCGCACGTCCTCGTAGCGGGTCGCGAGCCAGCCTTCGCGGCCGTAGGGCATCCGGACCCGCGAAAGCGGCTCGCTTTCGCGCAGCTGCGCGAAACGGGGGTGCAGGCGCAGCAGGTCGGGTGGGCCGAAGGGGTAGGAGCCTGCCGTCATGCGTGATCTCCAGGGGTGACGATGGGCGGTCGCTCCCCAGCGGCCCGAGGAGCGTCCCGCCGTCGCGCTACTTGCCGGGCTTGACCGTACCGGTGGTCATGATCTTGAATTCAGCGGTCACGATGTGACGCATGGGATTCACCTCCTTCTGCTGCGAGTGTCCGTGCGTAGTCGAAGGCTTCGACCACGACGTCCTCGGTGAGCACGGGGGTCTCGACGAGCAGGCAACTGCCGAGCGGGGTGGTGGCGACGTCGCCGCCCGCCCGGCGGTGGACGGTGGCCCTCATCTCACGGCTCGGCACGGTGTCCAGCGGGAAGCCGAACCGCACCCGCGCGACCCCCGTCCGGCCGGGCCGCCTGCGCGCCTTCTCGGCCTTGGCCGGTGGTCCCAGTTCGTCCAGGGTCGCGCGCCATCGCCGCGAGAGGGGTGACCAGGGCTCGGTCTTCCTGATGAGCGCGCGCAGCTCGGGGGCGAGCGCGAGCGCCTCGGCGTGCTCGCGGACCACGCTCACCAGCGCGTCGCCCAGGCGCCGCTCGGCGAGGCCGGCGAGCACCGCGAAATCGAGGAGGTCCTTAATGCGGAATTTGCGCTGGAACCTTTCCTCGGCCACAGCGAACAATCCACATAAATCATCATGTTCCGGTGGAACGGCCCTTACCGGAACCCCCTTCAGGTCGCCGGTGAACGCACAGGTGGAGACGTCGGCACCCATCGGTTTGTCGAGATGGGGTTCCTCGGCCGGCCACTTCATGGCCACGCAGATATGCCGTCCGAATTCTCCGTCCATGACGCTGACACCCTGCGGGACGGCGTCATAACGCGCCGACAGCTCCACGACGCAGCGCCACAGCGCCTCCTCGTCGGGGGCGACCAGATCGGCGTCCCCGGACTGGCGCAGCATCCATCCGGGCATGTGGGCGGCGATCCTGCGCCCCTTGAGCACGGTCAGCCCGTGCGCCGCGGCCTGTTCCTCACCCACTCTGGCCAGCTCGGCGACCCGGCGGCGGGCCCGTTCGAGATGGGCCGTCGCCGCCGCGGTGAGCTCGATGTCCCGGGCCTGCGCCGAGGACAACCAGGTCGCCAATATCCCCGCCTTCGCGGCCATATGCGCCACTCGCCATGCCGGATATGCCGGTGGCGCGCCGAGGATTCTGTCTATGGTGTCAAAATCCATCATCACCGATACAAGAAACCCGATACTAACAAGATCAACACTTTGAGTAAACACGAGTTCTGGCGGAGGTCATGAAACAGGTTTCACCCCTGCCCGTCCCGGCCATGTTCGTGTCATGAGTGAACGTATGCCCCCGGCGCCCGTGATCGGCGCGGTGGTCGCCGTCGGCGTCGTCGCCGCGCTGCTCCTCGGCACCGGCGCCCTCCTGATCGCCGGCGGGCTGCCGCGCAGTGCCGTGCCGCCGGTGGCCTTCGGCCTCCTCGGTGCGGCGGTCGCGCGCGGGCTGTGGCCGGGATGGCGCGGCCCCCGCGTCCTGGCCACCTTCTTCGCGGCCTTCGTCGTCCTCTACGGGGGCACCACGCTGGCCGACGCGCTGACGGGCACGGGCGCGCCGCCCGCCGTCCTCGCGGGCGCGTCCGTGATGGCGCTGGCCGGCGCCGCCGTCATCGTCCTGCTGTTCGTGCCGCCGTCGTCGCGGGCGTGGTTCGCCCGCCACCGCAAAGCACGTTCCCGGCGCAATGAGTAGGGCCTACTCATTCGCGGGCCCCGGCGAAAGGCGAGAATGCGCTCAAGGCGCGGCCCGATAAACCTGTGGACGCCGTGCCGCCGGCGCCGGAAAACTGAATCCGCCGGATTCGTGGCAACGTTCGGAGGGGCATCATGTCGACCCGAGGTGTGGCGATCGCCGCGGCATTGATCGCCGCCGCGGCGACGATCACCGGCGCACTGATCACGTCCCGTCAGGTGCCGCTGCCCTGGGCCTCCGGAGACGCGGGAAGCTCGGAAACGCGACGCGAAACGGTCCGTGAGAGCGTTCCAGGCGGACCGAAAAAAGCCCCCGGAATCGCCGTTACTCCGAAATCCCTGACCTTTTCCTGCGAGGGCGAAAGCTGCGCGCAAGAAGTGCGGGTGTTAAGCACGGGAACGGCCACGCTGAAAATCGCCGGCATCGAGTTCGAGGGCGACAACCCCGGCGATTTCCAGCACGACAACGCCTGCGCCGGCCAGGCGCTCGACGTCGACGACGAGTGCGCGCTCAAGGTGTGGTTCGCCCCGGCGAGCACCGGTTCGAGCGGCTCGGCGACCCTGGTGATCCACCAGAACCTCAAGGGCGACGCCACGTACGTCAGGGTCAGCGGACAGGGCACCCAGCAGCCCACCGACGAGCCCACACCGGAGTCGAGCCAACCGGCCGGATAGCCGGGCCCGCCATGACGCACGATCCGGTGCGTTGCCGTTCCTCGCGGCCTCGACGCGACACCGTCCATCCGAGAAGAGGACGTATCGCCCACCCTGCGAACGGAGCCTGGGCGGGCAGTAAACACGACTTGCCCGCCCAGGTGGCATCGGCGACGGCCATGAGGTGTGTGAGGAAGGCGTCGATGCTCGCGGCGATGTGCCGGCGTGCTACGTCCGGCGGGGAGCCTCGAGGGCGAGTCGGCGTGAGCGTGCGGTGGTGATCGTGGAGGCTCCACAAGCCGCAGCAACGCGACGAACTGTTGCATACATGCTGAGCACTCGCTCAAACCAGATTGCGCGAGTGCTCAGAAGAGAGTGATCACTGCTTGAGCACTCCCAGGTCAGACGTCTAGGCGTTCTGGCCGAGCAGTTTCTTGGCGAGGAAGGCCGTGCCGTCTTCCGTGTAACCGTGGGCGAGGACCCCTGCTATGTAGTGAGTGTGCGCGCACGTCTGGAGGAACCCCAGGGCCAGAGGATTGCAGGAGGGAACGCGCGCGGTCGTAAAGCTGCACACCGGATCGCCTTTCTGGCAATAGCTGCGCACTCGATCACGCATGTCCTCGTAATAGTGTCCCTTGTCGACGCCGAACGCGCGCAGGCTGCCCGGGTGTTCCAGCGAGCCACGCGCGACGGGAGGCTTGGGAGAGAAGCGCGGATCGCCGAAGAGTACGATCGCAGTGATCTTCTTCTTGTGCTTCGGATGCTTCGCGAGATACGCCCCGATGACCCATGCACCTTGAGAATATCCGGCGAGCGCGATGCAGGCGTTCCCCTTAACCGCGGCATCCATGTGGTGGGCAAGTCCTTCCACGCCCCTGTCCACACTCTCGAACTGCCTGCGCACAAGTCCCTTGGCGAGTAGCACATCCACGCTGTCCGCGGGATAGCTGACTCCACTGAAGCCGACCCCGTCCACCTTCACGTTCGCGGAGTTGGCGCGGCTTCTGAATTCCTCGAACACACCCCGATATATGGTCGCGCCCATGTCGTGCTGGAGCTCGAACGCTCGTTCGCCAGAGCCGCGTAGGCCGATGAAGACGATCTTCGAGCAACTCTTGGGCTTGCCGGGCCCGGGAGTTCCCGTTACCCGGACCGTCACCGTACGTGAGTTGTTTCGCTCGTCGGTCTCGCTGATGTGGTCGTCGGCGTCCACGGTGAAGCGGACGGAGTGCGAGCCGGGTTCGCCGAACTTCCATGCGAACTGACTGTTCCCGTTCATCACAGTTGTCTTGCCCGCCACACCCGCGTGGCTCCCGTACGCGCCGACCTCTTGCCCGTCGACGTACCACTTGATGTTGAAGACGGAAGCCGCCTGGTCACCGAGGTTCCTGATTCCCGAATCGAACTGCACGCTGTGGCCCGTCCTGATGGCGCCGCCGGAGAAGGTGATGGCCGTCGGTGTCAGGTCGGGTCCCGCCGAGGCGTGGGCAGGCCCCATGGGGAGAAGGAGCGCTACCGTCGCAGCCGCGGCGAGTAAGCGCAGGATGCTTTTCATCGTGGGCGGACTTCCCTTCGTGTCGTGTTGACAGTTACCGGCAAATCTCCTGGTATGGCGCGGAGTGGACATAAATGCGCCATTCATGCTCGCTGAGTGAGCGTCCGGCGATGGCGCACATGGCCGCGGCGGGATCCGCCGGCATGGCCACATCCCACAGCCGGATGATCCCGTCGCCGCCGCCCACGGCTAGGACCCCCCCGTTGGGGCTGTAGGCGGCGACGCTGAGGAATTGGCGGCCGATGTCAAGCACGGCGAGACTTCGGCGGGTTGCCACATCCAGAAGGTGGAGGGCGCCCTCGGCACCGGCGGAGGCGAGGGTTCGCCCGTCGGGGCTGAACGCCAGGCCCCATCCGGAGCCACCGGTGACGGTGAACGGTTCATCGAGGGGCTGGCGGGTGTGGACGTCCCACAGTTCGACCATGCCTTCGTCCCCCGCAGCGGCGAGGATCCGGCCCGCCGGGCTGAATTGCAGGTTGGAGACGCCGAGGGTGTGACCGGGCAACGGTTCGCCGATGGGTCGGCGGGTGGCTACGTCCCACAGCCGGATGGAGTTGTCGGTGCCACCGCTGGCCAGGATGCGCCCGTCTGGGCTGAGGGCCACGGCGTTGACGTATCCGATGTGGCCGCGAAGCGGTTCGCCTGACGGCCGGTGCGCGGCCACGTCCCACAGGCGAACGGTCTCATCGGCGCCGGACGAGACGAGGAGGCTGCCGTCGGGGGTGAAGGCCAGCGAAAGGACGTCATCGCGGTGGCCCCGCAGCGGCTTGCCGATGGGTCGGCGGCCGACGACGTCCCACAATTGGATCAGATTGCCGTTGCCGCCGACGGCCAGGATGCGCCCGTCCCGGCTCAGTGCCATCGCGTTGAGCTGGCCCGCGCGTCCGTGGAACCGCCCTCCCATCCCGTTCCGAAGCCAGAGGGTCTGATCCCAGCTCGTACTGGCGAGGGTCCTGCCATCGGGCAGGAACGCCACACCCGAGACGAGGCGGGTATGCCGTCTGATCGGTTCACCGGCGAGCCGGAGCATGCGAAGGTTCCAGAGCCGGCTGGTCCCGTCGGCGCTGCCAGAAACGAGGCGTCCCCCACGTGGATCGAATACCAGCTCCGTCACAGGCTCGGTGTGCCCTCGCAGAGCTTGGCCGATTTCCTGCTGGTCCACGGTGTTCCAGAGTCGGATCGTTCCGCCCTTGCCCGAGGTGGCCAGCATCGCGTTGTCAGCGCTGAACGCCGCCGCGGTGACATCGGGCGTTCCCTTCAGCAGCCGGCCGGCCGGGCGGCCGGCCGTCAGACTCCACAGTTCCACGCCGTCGTTGTCGCTGACGGCCAGCATTGTGCCGTCGGGGCTGAAGGTCGTCGCATGGACCTTGCCGGTACGCAACTCGGCGAGGAGACGGCCGGTCCGTACGTCCCACAGCTGGACAGAGTCTCCCTTGCGCGACCTGGTGGCCAACGTGCCGCCATCCGGGCTGAAGGCCGCCCGCGTGGGAGATTGGATCCTTGTGAACGGCCTGGCGAGGAGACGGCCGGTGGCCACATCCCACACCTGCAGGGAGCGATCCCAGCTGACGGTGTGCAGGGTCGCCCCGTCGCGACCGAAGGCCAGCGTCTGCACGGGTTGGATGCCGTGCCGCAGCGGAGTACCGACCGCTGTCCTCGATGAAACGTTCCAAAGCCGGATGAAGCCCTCGTTGTCCGTGGTGGCCAGCATGTCGCCACGCGGGCTGAAGGCGATCCCGTACGAGGTGTAGGCGTGGACGCCGATTTGGCCCCCTGCCATGGGCCGCCTCGTGGCATCCCACAGTCGCACGCCATCGCCGCTGATGGTCGCCAGTGAGGAGCCGTCGGGACTGTAAGCCACACCCAGAACGGACCCCACATGCCATTCCAGGACGGCTTCCGCGCCGGTCGCGATCGCCGCCAGCATGCCGTAGCGGGCTTCGGCCGTGGCATCGAAGCGCCATGCGGCCACGGCCAGCAGCCCGGAAACCACGGGATCGCGCTCCTTCAGCTTTTCGCTCCATAACGACGTCTGCCGGGACAGCGACATGTTCTGCCGGGTTTCCGCGAGCTTCTGGCGATCCACCAGAACGGTCGTAACCAGTGTCAGCACCATCAGGAGCGGGAGAATGGCCCATCGGGCGAGAGGGCGGAGATCCCGGCGGCGCGCCAACCTGGCGGCGGTACGCCAGTTCTGGGCCGGAACGATCAGGGCGTCCGTTCCGGCCTCGTTGGCCTTCTGCTGGTCCGGTGTGGGAACGATCACCCGGGTGTCGCGGCCGGCTGCCTCCAGCTTGCGTCCGTATCCTCCGACCGGCTGCAGGTTCCCCCAGTCGTCGATCCGGCCGACTACGGCGTTCGCACCCGCCAGTCGGAAAACCGCGGGCATTCGGTAGAAGGGCCGGTGACGTCGCCGGAGCTCGTCGACCACCACGGCGAACGCCGCGCCGAGCGACTCACCGACGATGTTTCCGACCGGGCCGTCCGGCCCTTCGACGGACCAGGCGACCGTTCCCGGGAGCGTTCCGCCCGCCTGTGACCAGGAACGGGTCAAGGAGGTCTGGAAGCCCCGGTCTCCGGTGAAGAACGCCATCCGGGTGGCGTCCGGCACAAGGCAGACAGGCCAGGAGGAGACAACGGCTCCCGACAGTCGGGCCTTCATACCCCGGGTGCCCTGATCGAACAGGACGGTCAGGCCAACACTTGGCCCTTTCGCGCTCAGCCGCCCGGAAAGGGACAGAAGAGTGGCGGCGACCGCCGCGGCGGCGCCCGCGAGCCGCCGATCCTCTTTCACCGCGGCAGAAAGGAGGTCAAGTTGCCGGCGTAAGGAGTCGTCGCCGTCCGGCAACCGGTCGGGCGGCGGCCTCCACTCCGTGGTCACGGGGCTACTGCGGGCTTCAGATTGCCACAGGAGACTCGTACGGACGTACTCGCCAGAGGGATCCTCCTCTGTGAGGCTCAGAGCCAGGCCCGCGAGGTTGCGCAGGGCATGCGCCCCGGATGACTCTCCGATCGTGAACGGCGGGCCGAGGCGCCTGACGGTGTCCGTCGAGACAGCCGGGTAGTCAGCGGGCAGCAGGTCGTTGAGCAGAGCGTGCAGCGGAGTGTGCCCCTCGTGCAAGAGCCGTAGACAGGTGACATCTCCCGCCGCCACCGCGTCCCTGACCAACGTGACCAGCGGTTGCACCGGGCCGACGAGGTCACTGCAGACTCGCTCGATCTCTCCCGGGCCGAGAGGCGCGGGGCCGTGCAGATAGCTCATAATGGAGCGCTCCACGGACGGCGTGTCATTCTGACCGCGGTCACTCATCGGGCCCCTCCTGTCATAGCGGACACCATGTCCCGCAACCGGTGGTCGGCCGGAAGCAGGCCGGCCAGCTCCTGCCAGGGACGCAGGGCCGTGCGCGTCGTGACCCCCGCCAGCGAGCGCCGCAGAACGTCTTCGGTGAGGAAGCGCACCTCCGCCGCGCCGATCGGCGGCTTTGCCGCCCCAACCTCGAATGCGTTCGCCGGCGCGCGGAGGCTGATGGCGCCCGCGAGACGATCGGGAAGAGGCCGCAGCGGAATGACGTAGCCCAGCTCGCCGTCGTTCGTGCGTACTTCCACCCCGGCCACCATCACCCGATAGTCGTCCGCCACGAGCGCTGCCGATCTTGCCGGAAGCCTCGTAGCGACACTGATCTCCAGCCGCCCGGTGCTGGTGATGGTGACGTCGATGGCGAACGGATCGCGGCGGAGATGGGAGGTGCTTCTACGGATCCCAGCCCGCGTCTCCGCTGCGGGCTGCATCGTGGTGCGCAGGTGAACGGAATCCTCGGCCTCGTCCGTCCGGCGTAGCCGTCTCGCCGCCCGCCTCGACCAGTAGGACAGGAACGGATCGCGTTCCGCCAGCTCAAGCATCAGCCGTGCGAGAGCGTCGCGGGTGCCTCGCGGTAATCGGGGCACCTCCACCTGCAGCAGCTCCGCGCAAAGGAAGGTGGCGCCGACCCGGACGACCCCGGAGTTCGTGGTGCGTTGGCCGGCGCGGAGCTGCTCAAGCGCGGCGGTGAAGCGTGATCCCGCCGGGGTGAACCAGTGGCGCAGCCGCGGTTCCCTGCTTGGTGGACGACCCGTCCAGGTGGCGATGATCTGCTCGGCGACCTTGGAGACCAGCTGCCACGGCAGAATGTGGAAGAGCTCGGCCGGCGGGGCTCCCTCGGCCACTAGCCGGGACAACAACAGGTGACGGATGGCGAAGTTCTCGTCGGCGAGCACGGCCAGCTCGCCAGCGTCCGGCGCCGACTCGGGCCAGCCCTCCTCGATCCGGTCGATGACCTCGAGACCTGCCTGGCTGATCAGGATCGGCTCGCTCGTCTCGCTCAACTCGACCACTTTCCGTGCCGTCGCCCGGTGAACGAGACCAAGGACGGCGCGGCCGTCGCCGAGGGCGACGCGCTCACGGCGCCAGCCGTGGCCGAACTCAGGCAGGTGCCGGGCGTCCGCCCGCTCGTCACCGTCGTTGACCGCTGCCCCCGCGTCCACGGCGATGACCCACTCGCTCAGTGGTTTGTGGACCATGGCGCTTCCTTCTGCAGGAGGCGAGCCAGAGAATCGGCAGCGCTGCCCAGTTGCCTGGCGGTCGCCGCGGCTTCGGCTTGGCGCTCTTCCGGAACGCACCGCCGCCACATTCCGCGGAGAGCAGGCCAGGCGCCCCCCGGGATCCGAGCGGTGAGATCGCCGGGAAGGGAGTCGACCCAGGCGGTCATCTCGGAGACGTCGGCATCGGGCCAGCGAAGCTTGAACTTGATGCTCCGGACGATAGTCTTCGCCTGCCCGACGGCGTGGTCCTCACGGTAGAGAGGGGCGATCTTCCGGGGAACGGCACGCAGATGTTCGATCCCCTTGCCCGACGGATCGGCGATCAGCTGACGCCGGAGGTCGTAGTAGATTCCGTTGACCGTCAGATCGCGGGTCACGACGTCGTCAAGTAGGTCTCCGCCCGAGGCGGGAAAGTGGAACCCGTCGATGCTGAGCGCCTTGTATTCCAGAATGCGGGTTCCGCCCACGTGCGGGGCGACCGAGAACACCCTTCCGGGCGAGACACTCACCCGATGGTCGCCGAGCCCGGCGAGCGCCATCAGCTCGCCCGCGATCTCGTACAGTTCCCCGAGCAGCATCGTCCCGCAGAAGTCCAGGTCGTTGACCGATCCGCTGGTATCGGCGAGCAAGTCGCGCACACCGCCCCCGACGAGCCAGATCGCGTGATGCCGCGCGCCAATTACGTCGATCAGCGAGCGGATGAGGTCGCCGTCGCGCGACGATCGGGAGATCGTCCCGTCCACGGCGGCGGTCAAGCGCGGTGCGACATCGTCGGCCAGGACGACCTGGTCGGGCCTTAGCCTGAGCGTCGCATGAGGGCCGCGCCGCTCGACGAGTACGCCGTTCTCCTCGTCCGACGGAGAGGGCAGCGTGCGCGGCGGCGGCTCCTCGCACCCCTCGTCTCCCGCGAGCAGAAGCCGGTCGTTGCCTCTGCCCCACGGCTCCGGCTCCAGCGCGAACCCGAAGCCGATGACGAGCGTTCCGTTCACCTGGTCGTCCTTAACCAGCGGTCCCTTGTCCGGTCGCGTGTATAAGGAACGCAGATCTTTGTCGCCGGAAGTCTCTGATGACGCCATTGCCATCGCCCCCCTCGGTGCCGATCTGTATGGTAGGCAGTGCTGTGTCGCTGCTGTGTCGCAGACGTCCGGAGGTGCGGCCATGCCCGATGCCTACGTCCTCCACAGCACGAAAACGACCGGGCGAATGCTTAGCCACCTTCTCCTCGAACGCGACGAATACCGCAAGCGGTGGCAGCGGCAGCAGAAGAGAAGATCACCCACTGGCTTGCTGAACCGGCACGCCGTCGCGGCGGTGATTGCCGGGCATCTGATGGACGCCGGCATCTTCGCGGAGTCGGAGACGGAGCTCGATCGCAAGCTGAAAGACCGCGTCGGGCGGGCGCTCGACGGCAAGGTCCTGAGCCCGGAAACCCTCAACTGGTTCGTCGAGGCGTTCTCCATGGCGCCGGAGGACGAGCGCCGGCTGCGCGAGGCGCACGCCGCCAAGGCGCTCATCACCGGCATCCCCCTCGTGGACACGCTGCAGGTACGGCAGATGCTGCCGGTGGCTCAGCGACACCGGACCGTCATGCTTTTCGAGCGCCGGATCATCGACGCGGAAGGCCGTGCCGTCGCCCACCACTCCTCACACACCATCGTCGCCTGTGAAGACGGGGTTGACCGGTATCCATGCTTCCCAGGTCCCGGCGAGTCGAAGATGATCATGGTGCACGGCGGGCGTGTTTCCGCCCGGTCCCAGTCCGTGGTGGAGATCGTACTGCCGATGTCCCTGCGCCAGGGGGAGAGCACCTCGTTCGAGTACCGGCGGGACTTCCGGCGCGTCGGCGGGCCGGACACCGAATACCGGCGCGTCGTCAACGCGCGCGCGCAGAACATTGACATCGTCGTGCAGTTCCATCCGAAACGACTGCCGAGTCGGTTGTGGTGGTCGGCATGGGACCACTATCGCGACGGCGATGTGCTGGAGGAGGAACTGGTGACCCTCGACGCGGAGTGCCGGGCACACCGCTTCCTGCCGTACATGGAGAACGCCGCCGCGGGCTTCCGCTGGGAATGGTGAACGCCGATCCTGGGTGCTGGAGGCTGATGAGCGAAATCACAGTTGTTGCTGTGTCAAGAGACACCAGCGGCACTTGAGCCGCCTAACGTGACAGTCGATGGAGACGCTGCGCACTCCCAGGTCAGCGTAGGCGGACGAATTCTCGGCACTCACGACGGTGGCCCTCCGTCGCCTGGTGCCCTGGCCATGGCCTCGCGATCTCTTCGGCCTGGTCGCGCCATGCCTGCAAGGCCAGCTTCTCGCACGATGTCGACCGCCATGAAGCCGCACATGATGATCGCGTGAGCTTGAATGGTCAGGAACTGCCGCCAGGTCGGCCCGGCGGGGCGCCGGATCAGTACCACGAGCACGCCGGACAAGCACCGCATCATCCGGTAGACCAGCGATGACCACGCGGCAGTCGTGGCCGCCACACCCCGATCACGCGGCAAACCTCAGCTCACAGCACGAAACCGAGTTCCGAGAAAGGTCATACCTTCCGCGCCGGCGACCGAGACCGCCTGCTCGCTCTGTACACCGCCGAGCTGACAACGTTGGAAGCGCACGTGGGGAAGCGTCGCTAACCCTGGCGCTGGCCGGGCCGAAAACTCCTCCACATCACGAGTGGGCGAACTGGGCGTCGCCCGGTGTCGTTCCGCGATGCAATGGGCCATGGTCTTCAACCGGCGGTTATCCCCACGCACCCCGGGTTCCAGCCGGCATGGCCTCTTCTGGATGACCGTGGCGGCAGGCGCTGCGATAGGGGCGGCGGTGGGATTCGTGGCGGGAGCGGTGTCACGGAGCCGGCCGGTTCGCCCGTCAGGGTCGCCAGATGATCAGCCGCAGACTTCCGCCCCGCAAAATCCCGCACCACCGCAAGGTGAGCCGCGGGCTTCCGGCACCGACGACCCTGCATCACCTCTCGCCAGGGGTGGACACCATGGACGGCGCTCCGGTCTGCTGCCGCTCGCACTGGCCTTGATGTTGACCTTCGCCGTCTGGCCCATCACGGAGGAGATTCTCGAGGCGTACGACGAGACGTTCAGGACCAACGTCGAACCCCTGCTGCCATGGGTCGATCTGGCGCTGATCATCGTCATCGTCGCGATCCCGTGGTTGTTCCGGCCGCGTGGCTGGAAGATCAAGGTCGTGTGGGCCTTGACCGCCGCCGTGATCTCGGTGGGGCTGGGCCTTCTGCCGGCTTCCCGGGAGGAGGGTGGGCCTGTCGGGGTCGACGTGGCCATCGCCCTCGGATATCTCATCGCGCAGATCTTCATCGTCGCCTCGCTGGCCGGAGTTCGCTTCGCCCCTCGCGGGAACAAGCGGGCCGCGGACGATCCGCGGGCAGGCGACGCGGTCGGGGCGGCCAAGGCCGGATGGCGACGATTCCGCAGTACGCTCCCCCTGCTGATCGGCACGGGAGCCATGTATTTCGCATCCATCGTCTGGGGCGGCTACATCGAAAAGGTCGACCAGCAGTACTTCGCGCAAATGAGCCAGGTCCTGCCGCTGCTCCTGATCGCCCTTGGCCTCGAAGCGAAGTTCTTCAACGAGCTGGCCCCCGGTATCGCCGGGCGCGCGACGACGATGGTCATCGTGGTCACTCTGTGCATGGGGGAGTTGTTCGCGATTTCCGGGACCGTCACCGCCCTGGCGGGATGGACGGGGTACATGGCGTTCCTGGTCACGGCGAACGCGTGCGGGATCGCGTTGGTATCGCTGATCTGGGCCCTGGCCTTGCGGCCGCCCTCGGCGCAGCTCGAAACCTCCTCGAAGCCTCGGGCGGAACGCGGGTGAACCGGGCGGCCCCGCAACGACACGATGGCGCCGGTCTCGATCCTGTGCCGCTCATGCCTGCGCGCACGCGCGGGTCGCCGAGCGCCATCCGTACTCTGCCCGGCTGACGGGTGCACGGCGGATGAGCCGCCCTCCGCGGCCGGGCGGGTGACCACCACGCCAAGAAGAAGGCCGCCGCGGCGCGGTTCGTCCGTGAGACCTCGGGCAAGACGGCGCCTGGCGCACGTCTGCGCCAGGCCGGGCGTCCGCGCCGCACCGCGGCCCGCGCTCGCGAAGCGTCAGTGGACGTGGCTGGTGAGCCAGCGAACGATCTGGCGGCTGTAGTCCACCCGGTTCGACGGGCGGCCGTCTACCAGGAACTGGTGGGACTCGTCGGGGTAGAGGACCATCTCGGTGGGGACGCCGAGCGTGCGCAGCGCCGTGAACCATTCCTCCGACTGGCCCACGGGGCAGCGGTCGTCGTTGATCGCGTGCACGAGCAGGGTCGGGGTGCGCACGTGCCGTACGCGCTCGATGGGCGACTGCGCCCGCAGGAGCTCGCCCCCGGCGTAGACGTCGCCGCCGAACTCCAGCGCGGCGAAGACGTGGCTGTCGTCGGAGCTGCCGGACATGCTGAGCAGGTTGGTCACCGGCCCGCCGGCGACGGCGGCGGCGAAGCGGTCGGTACGCGTGGTCAGATGGCAGGTGGTGAAGCCGCCGTAGCTGTAGCCGCAGATCGTCAGCCGGTCGGGGTCGGCCACGCCCTCGTCGACCAGCCGCTCCACGGGGTCGAGGAAGTCGCGCTCGTCGCCCCTGCCCCAGTGGCCGACGCTGGCGGCGTAGAAGTCCTCGCCGTAGCCGTCGCTGGCGCGCGGGTTGAGCAGGAGTACGGTCCAGCCCTGGGCGGCCAGCAGCTGGTGGTAGGGGTGGGCGGGTTCGAGGTGGGGCGCCCAGGCCAGGTGCGGGCCGCCGTGCGCGTCCAGCAGGAGGGGTCCCGCGCCGGTGGCGCCGGGCTCGCGCAGGATCCAGCCGTGGACGGTGCTTCCGTCGCCGATCGTGAACTCCCGCTCCTGCGGCTGGATGAACTCGACGTCCGGCAGCGCGGTCGCGGTGTGCGCGGTCAGCTCGCGCACCTGCCCGGTGTCCAGGTCGGCCAGCGCGATCTCGCCGTGGGAGCGCGTGGTGACGGAGACGATCGCGGTGACGTCGTCGGGGGAGGTGCTCAGCCCGGAGACGCTGCCGGTCAGGACCGGCTCCGGACGGCCGCCGTCCGCGGGCACCCGGTACAGCAGAGTGCTGCCGCGCTCGCGGGCGCAGAAGAGCACGTGCGCGCCGTCGCGGGTGAAGCGGGGGGCGCCGCCCGGCCACTCCGGACCGCCCGGCATCACGTTGCGGTCCAGGTCCCGGGTCAGGTCGACGGGCGGGGCGCCGTCCAGGGGGAGCTTCACCAGCCGCGTGTGCCCGATGCGCACCTCCGGCAGGCCGACCGCGAGCAGCGCGGAACCGTCCGGGTACCAGTGGACGCCGCCGAACCAGCCCTTCTCGTCGCCGACCGGCCGCGGCCGCCCGCCGTCGAGTTCCACCACGTACGGCGCCGCCGTCAGCGTCAGGTCGGCGTTCTGCCCGGCCCCCGAGGTGTAGGCCAGCCGCGTCCCGTCCGGCGACCAGGCGGGCTCGCCGGCGTCCCAGTCGCCGGAGGTGACCTGCCGCACCTGCCCGGTGCCCACGTCGAGGACGTGCACCTGGCGGCGGACGGTGGCGCGCAGCCCGGCGCCGTCGGCCTTGTAGCCGAGCCGGTCGACGACCACGGGGCCACCCGGCCAGGATTCGGCCACGCGTACCGCCGCGGAGAAGGCGATCCGCTCGCCGTCCGGGCTCCAGCGGGGCGCTCCGGCGCCGAGCGGCAGGTCGGTGAGCCGCTCGGGCTCGCCGCCGTCCGGGCGCAGCGTGTACAGCTGCCCCTCGCGCAGGAACGCCAGCCGGGATCCGTCCGGCGACCAGGCCGGTGCGCCGTCGGACGGGCCGTTGGTCAGCCGGCGCGGCTGCGCCGTACCGCCGGTGCCGACGATCCACAGCGCGCGCACGTTGCGGTCGGGCTCGCGCTCGGCGGTGCGCAGCACGTAGACGACGCGTGAGCCGTCGGGAGACAGGGCGGGGGAGCTGGGGATCGCGAAGTCCCACAGGTCGTCGAGCGTCAGGCGGCGCTTCACGCGGTACCTCCTTGGTAGAGAAAGACACGGCCGGCGACGCGGAGCCCGAGCAGGCCGCCGTTGGGTTCACGCAGGAACGCGAGGGGCTCGTCGCGCCACGGGCCGTCCAGGAGCGCGAACTCGTCGGACTCCACACGGCCCGCGCCCATCTCCAGCGGCCGGTCGTAGTGGACGGTCGTCACCCGCAGGCGCAGGGTGCCCGGCCCGGCGGTGACCTCGACGCGCGAGGAGGTGTCCTGGCGCTCGGGTGTGCTGTAGGTGCCCGCGTAGGGGGCGAGCTCATGCTCGCCGGTGTCCCGGAAGACCTTGCGGTCCGGTTTGCCGATCCCGGCCAGCTCGGCCAGCAGCGTGTCGCTGATCTCCCGGTAGGCCAGCTGCCCGTCGTCGGCGTTGGTGAGCACCACCACCGCGAGGCCGGCCTCGGGCACGAAGCGGCAGACGGTGGCGGTGCCGTGCAGGCTGCCCTCGTGGTAGACGGCGCTCACGTGCGAGGCTCCGCGCGGCAGGTAGTCGAGGTGCCAGCCGAGCCCGGTCGCGGCCTGTCCCGCCCGCACGGGCACGGGGTCGGAGATCATCGCCCGGCGTGTCCGCGGCGACAGCGGCCCGGCCGCGTCCAGCTCGCCCAGCCACCAGCGCATCCAGCGCAGCTGGTCGCCGGCCGTGGAGATCAGGCCGCCGGAGGGGTTGACGCCGCGGGGCAGCAGCCACGCGTCCTGGACGGGGTGCGGGGTGCCGTCGTCCTCGCGGGTGTGGCCGGCGGCGGCGGGCTGGGAGACCACGCGTTCGGCGAAGAAGGTCGAGCCGGTCATGCCGAGCGGGGTCAGGACGCGGTCCTCGACGAACGACTCGTAGCTCTGCCCGCTCACGACCTCGACCAGCCGCCCGGCCACGTCCAGGCCGGTGTTGCAGTAGGAGAAGGTCGTGCCGGGCGGCAGGAACTGCGGCAGCGCGGAGAAGGCGGCCACCTGGGCGGCGAGCGCGCCGTCCCCCCGGTCGGTGACGAACTCGGGCTCGTCGCCCAGCCAGCCCGTCAGATGGGTGAGCAGGTGCCGCACGGTCACCGACGCGGTGGCGGACTCGTCGGCGACGCGGAAGCCGGGCAGGTAGCGGCGTACCGGCTGGTCCAGGTCGACGGCTCCGGCCTCGGCCAGCGCCAGGACCGCCGTGGCGGTGAACGGCTTGGTCATCGAGGCGACCGGGATACGCGTCTGCGGCAGGAACGGCTGCCCGGGGTCGGTCCTGGCCAGGCCGTACGCGCCGGTCCAGTGCCGCCCGCCGTGCGCGATCGCGACCGAGCAGCCGGGAACCCGGTGGCGGGCCAGCGCGGACAGCACGATCTCGTCGAGGTCGGCGGCGAGGACGGGAGGCGGGTTCATCGGGGACGGGACGGGGCGCACTGCTCCTCCTCGGTCGGTACGGCAGGCGGCAGGTTGACCGGGCACGCGGCACGATGCGCACCGGAGACCACGGCCAGGGCCGGATCGTCGCGGCGGCACTCCTCCCGCGCGACCGGGCAGCGCGGATGGAAGCGGCACCCGGCGGGGACGGCGGCCGGGTCCGGCGGCTCACCGGCCTTGATGGGGATCGGGCGGCGTTCCTCGCCCGCCCGGGGGACGGCGGCGACCAGCGCGCGCGTGTAGGGGTGGACCGGGTTGGCGATGACCTCGGCCGCGGGTCCTTCCTCGACGATGCGGCCCAGGTACATGACCGCGATCCGGTCGGCGTGCGCGGCCGTGGTGGACAGGTCGTGCGTGATCATCAGGATGCCCAGGCCGGCGGCGCGCAGCTCGTCGAACAACGCCAGCACGCCGGCGCGTACCGACACGTCGAGCATGGAGACGGGCTCGTCGGCGACGAGCAGGTCGGGTTCCAGGACCAGCGCGGCGGCGATGGCCGCCCGCTGCCGCTGGCCGCCGGACAGCTCGTGCGGGTAGCGGTCGGCGAAGGCGGCGGCCGGTGACAGGCCGGCGCGTTCGAGGGCGGCCAGCACCAGGCCGCGGCGTTCGGCGCGGGTGCCGACGCCATGGACGGCCAGCGGCTCGGCCACCGAGCGGCCGATGCGGAAGCGCGGGTCCAGCGACTCGTAGGGATCCTGGAAGACGACCTGCATGCGGCGGCGTACCGGCTTGAGACGGCGCCGGCTCAACCCGGTGATGTCCTGGCCGGCGAACCTGACCGTGCCCGCGGTGGGGTCGGCCATCCGCAGCACCGACTGGGCGGTCGTCGTCTTGCCCGACCCGGACTCGCCCACCAGGGCCAGCAGTTCGCCGGGTCCGACGGTGAAGGAGACGCCGTCCACCGCGCGCACCACCCGGCGCGGCCGTCCGCGCAGGCGGAAGTGCGTGGCCAGGCCGTCGACTTCGAGCAGGCTCATGCCGTACCTCCGGCGATCGATGCGGCGAGATGGCAGGCGCTGGACTGCCGCGCGCCGAGCGGGACCAGCCGCGGCGCCTCGGTGCGGCAGCGGTCCTCGGCGTGCCCGCAGCGGGGGGCGAACGCGCAGCCCGCCCACTCCTCGTCCAGGCGCGGGGGCGCTCCGGCGATGGCGCCGCCGGAGAACAGCGCGCGGCTGTAGGGGTGGCCGGGGCGCAGGTGCAGGTCACCGATGTCGGCGTTCTCGGCCACCCGGCCCGCGTACATGACCGCGGCCCGGCCGCACACGCGGCCGACCACGGGCAGGTCGTGGGTGACCAGGACGACCGCCAGCCCCAGTTCCGTGCGCAGCCGGTCCAGCAGGTCGAGCACCTGGGCCTGCACGATGACGTCCAGGGCGGTGGTGGGCTCGTCGGCGAGCAGCACCTTCGGCTCGCAGGCCAGCGCCATCGCGATGGCCGCGCGCTGGCGCATGCCGCCGGAGAACTCGTGCGGGTAGCGGCTCGCCTTGTCGGGGTGGATGCCGACGAGTTCCAGCAGCTCGCGTACGCGGGCCGTGGCCTGCTTGCCCTCCGCGACGCGGTGCAGGCGCATCGGCTCGGCGATCTGGGCGCCTACGGTGGCGACCGGGCTGAAGGCGTTCATGGCGCCCTGGAAGACCATGGCCAGGTCGGTCCAGCGGTGCCGGCGTACGCTCGCCTCGCCCCCGGCCAGGATGTTCTCGCCGTTGAGCAGGACCTGCCCGGCGACCGTCGCCGACGGCGGCAGCAGTCCCATCATGGCCTGGATCGCGGTGGTCTTGCCGCAGCCCGACTCGCCGACCAGGCCCAGGCCCTCGCCCGCGCCGACCGTGACGTCCAGGCCGCGCAGCGCGTGCACCCTGCCCTGGGGCAGGTCGAACCAGACGTGCAGGTCGCGGACCTCCAGCAGCGGAGCGGACATCAGCGTTCACCTCCCGACGGAACCGGAGCCAGGCGGAAGGTCCGCACCGACAGGTGCCCGGCGCGCAGCCGGGGGTTGAGGTGGTCCTCCAGCGCCCGGCCGATCAGCGTGCACGCCAGGATCAGGCAGCCGACCGCGAGTCCGGGCGGCACGATCGCCCACCAGGCGTCGCGGGAGACGGCCTGCCCGGCGAAGGCGTTCTGGATGAGCCGCCCCCAGGACAGGGCCGACGGGTCGCCCAGGCCGAGGAAGGCGATGGCGGTCTCGACCAGGATGGCGTTGCCCACCGCGAAGATCGCCAGCGTCAGCAGCAGCGGCACGACGTGCGGGAGCACGTGGGTCGCCACGATCCGCAGGTTCCCCGCGCCGATGGTCAGCGCCCGTTTCACGTACGCGCGTTCGCGCACGCTCAGCGCCTCCGCGCGCACCACCCGCGCCAGCCGGGGCCACGACAGCAGCCCGATGATGGCCACGACGCCGGTCATGCTGCGCCCCCACACCGCCGCGACGATCAGCAGCAGCGGGATGTCGGGGATCACCAGCATGTAGTCGGTCAGCCGCATCAGCACGGCGTCGGTGCGCCCGCCGGCGTACCCGGCGGCCAGGCCGATCACGCCGCCGACCACGACGGCGATGAGCGCGGCGGCGAACCCGACCAGCAGCGACGTGCGGGCACCCCACAGCAGGAGCGTCACCATGTCGATGCCGGCGTCGTCCAGGCCGAGCGGATGCGCCGCCGAGGGCGGCTGGTAGACCGCGCCGACCTTCTCGTGGCTCGCGTAGGGCGCGATCCACGGGGCGAGCACGGCCAGGACGACGATCGCGGCGAGCATGACCGCCCCGAGCGCGCCGCCCGGATACCTGCGCAGCACGTTCATGTCCTGATCCTCGGATCGAGCTTGAGATAGAGCAGGTCGGCCAGCAGGTTCGCGACCACGATCGCCGCCGTCAGGAGCAGGAACCCGCCCTGGAGCACGGCGTAGTCGCGGTTCTGGACCGCCTGGTAGAGGGCCAGCCCGATGCCCGGATAGGAGAACACGGTCTCCACCAGCAACGACCCGGCCACGATGTAGCCGAACGTGAGGAAGATCAGCGTGGTGATCGGCAGCAGCGAGTTCGGCAGCGCGTAGCGGCGCACGATCCGCCAGCTCGTCAGGCCCTTGGCGCGCGCGGTGAGGATGTAGTCCTCGCCGAGCGCCCCGACCAGCGCCGAGCGCGCGATCAGCGCCCACGAGCCGCACCAGGCCAGCCCGATCGCCAGCGACGGCAGCGCCAGGTGCTCCAGCCGGTCGCCGAGCACCTGCCACCACGTCGGATCGCTGAAGCGCAGGTACGGGTCGGAGATGCCGCCGGTCGGCAGCGCGCCGCCGAACAGCAGCAGCAACATCAGCCCGATCCACTGGATGGGCAGCACCGACAGGAACATCGAGGCCGACAGCGGCGCCCAGTCGGCCGCCGTGCCCCGCCGCCAGGCCGCGACGACCCCGATGACCAGGCCGAGGGCGAGCCCGAAGGCTAGCCCGAGCCCCACCATCGGCAGCGTGTTGGCCAGCGGCCCCGCCAGCTCGTCCCACACCGGCCGCCGCGTCTGGAAGGAGTGGCCGAGGTCCCCGCGCAACAGCGCGGAGACGTACAGCCAGAACTGCTCCAGCAGCGGCCGGTCCAGGCCGAGCTCCGCGCGCAGGTAGTCGCGGAACTCGGCGCTGCAGGTCCGGCACATCTGGTACTGCGTGGCCGCGTCGCCCGGCGCGGCCCGGAAGAGCACGAAGTTGATCACAGCCGCCGCCGCGACGGTGGCGAGGGCCGAGGCGAGGCGCCGGACCAGGTAACCGCCCCGGTTCATGACACGCGGTGGATCTGGGTCCAGAGACCCGGTCCGAAGCGCTGGGTCTCGATGCCGGCCCAGTCCTGGCGTACGACGTGCACGGTCTCGGCGTGGTAGAGCGGCAGGACGGCCCGCGTGTCGCGCAGGAGCGTCTTCTGCAGCGTGCCGACGGCCGCGGTCCGCTCGGCCTGGTCGAGCATGCCGCGCTGCTTGGTGAGCAGCGTGTCGTAGTCCTTGTCGCAGAACCCGGCGAAGTTGACGCTGCCCCAGCTGTCGCAGCTGTAGACCCTCAGCGTGCCGCCCGGGTCGGGGGACAGCGTCCAGTAGGAGTAGGCCAGGTCGAAGTCCAGGTACTTGCCGTCGGGCTTGGTGACCGCGGCCGTGTAGTCGGCGGCGATGTCCGGCTTCAGCTCGATGCCGACCTCCGCCAGGTTCTTCTGCAGGATCTCGGCCACGCGGCTGATCTCCTTCCAGACGACGACGGAGTAGGACATGCGGTCGCCGGCCGGGGTCACGCGGATGCCGTCGGCGCCGCGCTTGTAGCCGAGGCCGTCGAGAATGCCGTTGGCCTTGGCCGGGTCGTGCGGGTCGGCCTGCAGGTCCTTCGGGATCCACTCGTCCTGGAAGGGGGCCAGGACGCTGCGGCCGGGCCTGCCGTACCCGTTGAGCACGACCTCGACGAGCTCGGCGCGGTCGAGCGCCAGGGACATCGCCTCGCGGACCTGGACCTGCTTCAGCTCGGGGTTGTCCCGCTTCTTGGGGTTGGTGTTGATGTTGAGCATGGCGACCTCCTGGGAGGGGGAGGCGGCCACCTTCAGGCCGGCGGCGCCCTTCACCGAGGCGGCCACGGCGGAGCCGCCGCCGTAGCCCCAGGCGACGGTCCCGGCGCGCAGGGCCTGGGCCAGGCCCTCGTCGTTCTGGAAGACCTGCAGGCCCACCGCGCCGACCTTCGGCGGGGTGCCGAAGTAGCCCTTGTTGGGCTCGAAGATCGTGGTGCCGTCGCCGGCGAACTCGGTCACCGTGAACGGCCCGCCCGAGACCGCGGGGAGCTTGTCCTCGGGGCGGAAGGCCAGGATCTTCGAGCCGTCGCCGCCCGCGTGCGGCTCGTAGACGTGCTTGGGCAGCACGTGGAAGTTGGCCAGCAGGGTGAGCACGCTCTCGGGCATCGCCTCGGCGTAGGTGACGACCAGGGTCTTGTCGTCGGTGGCCTTGACGCTCTTCACCCCTTCGAGGGCGAAGGAGACCAGACCGGCGGCGTCACTGGCGTGCTTCAGCTCGAAGTTCGCCGTCCAGGCGGCGTCGTGCGCGGTGAGGGGCTTGCCGTCGGACCAGGTGCCGGGCTGCAGGTGGAAGGTGTAGACGCGGCCGCCCTCGGAGACGTCCCACTTGCTCGCCCATGACGGCTCCAGCTTGGTGCCGTTGAGCTGGACGAGCGCGGGATAGATCAGCTGCCGGGCGATCCACGAACCGTAGAGGTTGTCGGCCAGGGGGTTGAGCGAGGTCATCCGGCCCAGTGAGGCGGTGACGCCGACGCTCAGGATGCCGCTGGCGGAGGGGGATGACGCGGCGGGCTTGGCGTCCGCGCCGCACCCGGTGGCCACCGCGGCCAGCACTGTTACGGCACACCACACCTGAGCCGCACGCCGGCGACGAGATTTGGACATGGCATTCCTTTCCGATTCACAACCAGCCCAGCCGGCCCGCGGCCTTGACGTTGACGCGGACCGCCGGCTCGTGCAGGTATGACAGGGGTGTCTCGGTGATCTCGACCACCTGCACCGTGGCGGGGTCGGCCCCCGCCTGGACGGCCCGGTGGACCGCCTTCTCACTTGCCTCTTCGATGGCCTGCTTACGGCCTTCGCCGGCCGGGGCCAGCGTTTCCCACCGGCCGCTGACCAGGGCGATGGCCGCGCCCACGGCGTTGGCCACGTCGGCGTTGTCGGGACGCAGCACCTTGGCGGCGCCGGTCACGACGTCCGGCACGAGGAACGCGCCGCCGCCGACCGCGACGACGGGCCGGTCGCGCCGGCCCAGCGACATCTGGTCCACCGCGTCGCTGATGACCGCGTCGGCCACCCGCAGCGCGGAGTCCAGCAGGGCCCGGGTACGCGCCGGGGGCCGGAGCCCGTCGCCCAGCGCGACCCGGCCCGCCAGGGAACCGGCGTCGCTGAGTGTCGGTGTGCTTCCGCCGAAGGACAGCCCTTCGGAGGTGATGCGGAAGCCGACCGAGACCGGCCCGACGACCGGCTCCTCGGGGGTGCCGCCGACGATGGTGCCGCCGCCGACGGCCACGCTGAGGATGTCCGGCATGCGGAAGTTGGTGCGCACGCCGCCGATGTCGGTGGCGAACGACGACTCGCGGGGGAAGCCGCGTACCAGCACGCCGAGGTCGGTGGAGGTGCCGCCGACGTCGACCACGATGGCCTCGTCCACCCCGGACAGGAACGCCGCGCCCCTGATCGAGTTGGCCGGGCCGGATCCGATGGTCAGCACCGGGTAGCGGGAGGCGTACTCCAGGGCCATCAGCGTGCCGTCGTTCTGGGCGAAGAAGGCCGCCGCGTCCAGGCCGCGCTCGGCGAGCACGGCGTCCAGGGCCCGGGTCACCTCGCCCGCCGCGCGGTAGAGCGCGGCGTTCAGCACGGTCGCGTTCTCCCGCTCCAGCAGGCCGAGGGAGCCGATCTCGTGGCTGAGCGACAGCGCCACGTCGGCGCCGAGCTCCTCGCGGACGATCTCGGCGACGTGCTGCTCCTGCTCGCCGGAGGCCGGGCTGAAGATGCCGGTGACCGCCACCGCCTCCGTCCGGCCCGCGACCGAGCCCAGGAAGCGGCGGATGCCGTCGCGGTCGAGCGGGGCGATCGGCCAGCCGTCGACGAAGTGGCCGCCGCCCAGCATCACCGACCCCGCCTCGACCGCCTCGCGCAGGTCCGCCGGCCAGGTCGTCAGCGGCGCCACGGCGGTGGCGGCGGGCGCCCCAAGCCGGATCACCGCCACCCGGCTCAGCCCCCGGCGCTGCAGGACGGCGTTGGTGGCGTGGGTGGTGCCGAGCATGATCCGGCCCACCTGCCGCTCGCGCTCGCCGAGCTCGCCGAGCACCACCGCCAGCGCGCTGCGGATGCCGTCGGTGACGTCCCGCGTGGTCGGCTGCTTGGTCCTGGCCACGATGGCGTCCGACCGGTCGAGCACGACGGCGTCGGTGTTCGTGCCGCCGACGTCGATGCCGATCTTCAGATCGCGCTTGGGATCAGCCGACATGCACGTGCTCCTCAACAGGTCGGTAGTCGATGTGGTAGCCGAAGGCGCGCGGGCCCACGACGGCCATGCCCTCCGGGGTACGCCAGAGCGGGTCGCAGGCCCAGGCCAGGACGCTGACCCGCTGGCCGTAGCGCAGCGTCTCGGTCGAGACCGCCTCGGCGGTCTGGGTGTCGACCACGGTGATCAGGTCCGGGACGCTGGCCAGTACCTCGCCGGACTCGAAGACGACGAGGTTCTCGTTCTGGATCTCGATGCGCACCATGCGGCCCGCGTACGAGCCGGTGCCGTCGATGACGACGGCGCCGCGGACGAAGCCGCCGCCGGTGTTCCGCTCGACTTCGACGATCTTGCCGTCGAGCAGGCGGCGGGCGGCCAGCCGTTCGGTGAGGGCGGCGACCGGGTCGGTCTGGCCGATGGTGGCGCGCCCGATGTCGAGCGCGGCCGAGACGCTGCCCTCGATGACCGCGCCCCTGGCCTGGGCCCCTGACATCAGGTAGTTGGCCATCATCGTGCTCGCGCCGCTGGCCACGCAGAGCGCGCGGGCCTGCCGTTCGGACCAGATCGCGTCGATCGGGCGCAGCGCGGCCACGTTGCCGACGACGTCGGCCAGGATCACCAGGTCGGAGGTCAGGCCCGCCACGTGCATCGACACCATCTGAAGCTCGGGGAAGGCGCGGCCCATGCCGTCGGCGTCGAGCATCGGCAGGCCGAGCTGCGCCGCCCAGGCGAGCGGCTCGACGCCGTTGCTGCCGCCGATCTCGCCGGCCATGATCGCGGAGATCGGGCGGCCGGCGATGCGCTCGACCTCCTCGCGCAGCCGCTTGGGCTGTTCGGCGCTGGCGAGCATCTCGTGCCCGACGGTCGGGGCGCCGATGCTGGACATCGGGACGATGAGCGCGTCGTCGTCGAGGTCGGCCAGCCGTACCAGCGGGACGGGGCCGTGCTCGCGCAGCGCCTGCAGGGCGCTGGGGATGGCGGTCTCCACCGAGCCGCCGCCACCGGTCCCCAAGACGGCGCAGCCACGCGCCAGCGCTGGAAGGTCACTCTCGGTCAGCTGCATGGGATGAGTATGGCCACCGGCCCCTCCGCATCCCATATGGCGCGATCACAAGGTTCCGCCCTAATCTGTGACCATGCCACAGACGATCGCCGAGATGTTGCGCCGCCAGTCAAGGTTCGGGCTCACGCTGATCGCCGGGCCCGCGGCGGAGGTGCCCATCCGGCACGTCGCGGGCGCCGACACGCTGGCCGCCATCGAGCGCGTTCCGGCCGACAGCCTGATCGTGGTCCTGGGCGCGGCGTCCATCTCCGGGTACGAGATCGACGTGGCGATCCGGCAGGCGACCTCGCGGGGGCTGACCGGGCTGGTGTTCGCGGCGCCGATGCGGCTGCCGATCACCGCCACGCGGCTGGCCGACCGGGCGCAACTGCCCGTGCTCGCCCCGGACAAGGCCCGCGACGGGGCCGGGCTCCTGCTGGACATCGACCGGTTCGTCAGGGGCGGCGCGTCGGACGCGCTCGCGCGCGCGGAGAGCGCCATCCGGCTCGCGCAGCAGGCGGCGGAGGAAGGCGGCGCCGAGGCGGTGCGGACGCTGCTCGGCCACGCGGCCGAGGCGCTGGGCTGCCGCGTGCGCCTGGACGAGACCATGCCGGTCGGCGAGTCCGACCCGGGCGCGGTCGTGGTGGGGCGGCAGGCGGTCGCCCGCGTGGTGGCCGATCTGGACGACGACGCGACCAGGGTCGCCCTCCCGGCGATCGCCGCGCTCGTCTCCCGGCTGCGGCAGCGTGAACTCAACCGCCGCTTCGCGCCCGCGCTCACCCGCGCCGGGCTGATCGTGCAGATCGTGCTGTGCGACCGGGCCCAGCTGCCGCAGCTGGTGGAGCAGGCGTTCCAGCTCGACCTTCCGGTGGAACAGACGCACGTGGCCGTCTGGCTCAAGCTCGAGGACGCCGCCGCCCGCGGCGAGGCGTCGCTGGACCGGGCCCGCCAGCTGCTCGACGAGGCGGAGCTGTCGGCGCTGCAGGTGCTCCACTCCAAGCCGGGCGACTGGCACGTGGCCACGCTCGGCGGCGACCTGGTGGTCGTCTGCACCGGGCCGGCCGGGACGGACCTGCACCGCCGGGCGCGGGCCGAGGTGCAGCGGCTGATCGAGGTGCTGACCGGGCGGGGCGACGTCGTCATCACCGGCGGGATCGGCACCCCCCAGGCCGGGCCCGACGGGCTGCGGCAGTCGGCCGCGGAGGCGCGCGTGGCGGCGGACTCGGCGCGCGCGGCGGGCCGCCACGGAACGCTGGCCGAGACCGACGCGACCGGCCTGCGCAGGATCCTGGCGGGGCTGTCGTCCTCGCCGCTGAGCCGTGACCTGCTGGCCGAGATGCTGGGCCCGCTGGACGCCATGGGGGCGGCGCGGGCCAAGGTCGGCGTCACGACGCTGTCGGCCTATCTGGACGCGCAGAGCTCGCCCACGCGCACCGCCGAGACGCTGCACCTGCACCCGAACGCGGTCGCCTACCGGATCCGGTGGATCACCGAGGCGCTCGGCGCCGACCTGGCCGACCCGGACACCCGCTTCGCCCTGCAACTGGCGTGCCGGGTCAGGCTGCTCAACGCCTAGAAGGCCCGTGACGGCGGGCGTACGCCGTCACGGTCAGGCTGCTCAACGCCTGGAAGGCCCGTGACGGCGGGCGTACGCCGTCACGGGCCGTGGTTTCCGGTACGGTCAGACGGCCTCGCGCCACGTCCATCGGCCGCCGAGCATCGTCGCGGCCACGGGCATCGCGCGCAGCTCAGCGCCCGAGGCGGTGAACGGGTCGGCGCCCGTCACCACGAGGTCGGCCTCGTCCCCGGCCGCAAGCTCCGCCCGGCCGGTCCTGGTCGAGGCAGCGATGGCCGCCTCGATCGGGATCGCCTGCTCGGGGTGCCAGGGCTGCCTGCCGTCCCGGCCGCGGTCCACCGCCGCGGCCATCGTGATCCAGGGGTCCAGCGGCGAGACCGGCGCGTCCGAGCCCAGCGCGAGCCGCGCCCCGGCGGCCAGCAGCGCCCCGAACGCGAACGCCCGGCCGGTGCGCCCGGCCCAGATGCGGTCGGCCACGTCACGGTCGTCCATCGCGTGCTCGGGCTGCACGCTGGCCACCACGCCCAGCGCGGCGAACCGGCCGAGGTCGGCGTCGTCCAGGAGCTGCGCGTGCTCGATCGCGCCCTGCGCGCCCACCCGCTCGAAGGCGTCCAGCGCCAGGTTGTTGGCCCAGTCGCCGATCGCGTGCACCGCCGGTCGCAGCCCGGCCGCCCACGCCTTCTCCATCATCGGCACCAGCTCGTCCGGCGGCACGAGCAGCATGCCGTGCGGGTGCGTGCCGTCCTCAAGCCCGGGGTAGGGGTCGTGGCAGTAGGCGGTGCGGGTGTTGAGCGAGCCGTCGGTGATCACCTTGAACGGGCCCATCTCGACCAGGCCGCCGGTCCCGTCGATCACCTCCCCGGTACGCAGCCCGCGCGCCACCGCCTCCTCCAGCAACGCCGGCCAGACCCCGCACACCACGCGCAGCGCCCGGTTGCCCGCCCGCACCCGCCGCGTCCAGGCGTCCAGCCGCCAGGGCGCCTCCAGTTCGACCACGCCGACGACGCCACGGGCCGCCGCCTCCGCGGTGGCGACCTCGGCCCAGCCGTCCAGCAGGGGAGCGGGGACGTTGGTGATGTCCTGCTGGATGGCCTGCCACTCCGACTCGCGCAGGATGCCGGTCGGGTGCTCCGACCAGCCGTAACGTCGTGCGGCCGCCGAGTTGATCCAGCAGCAGTGCAGGTCGCCGCTCATGAGGATCACGGGCACGTGCGCCGCCTCCGGCGCGGCGTCGTCCAGGAGGTCGCGGTGCGGCGGGTCCGGCCAGAGGGCGTCGCGGAAGCCGTAGCCCACCAGGGGCAGGCCGGGCTCCGGCGGCCGCGTGCGCAGACGTTCCGCCACGAGGGCCACCGCCTCGGCGGCGGAGGCGGCGCCCGAAAGGTCCAGCCGCTGCCTGGCCATGATCCACTGGTCGAAGTGCACGTGGTGGTCCCACAGCCCCGGCAGCACGGTACGGCCCGCCACCTCCACCACCTCCCAGCCGGGCTCGGCCGGGATGCGCTCGGCGATGTTCGCGACGCGTCCTCCGGAGACGAGTACGTCGCGAAGGGGGCCGGAGGGGCCGGTCCGCGCGCCGCGCAGCAGGGTCGTCGTCGTGGTCATCGAGTCTCCTCCAGGGTCCAGACCTCGCGCATCTCCCGCGCGAGCGCGGGATTGGCGTATGAGGGGTCCGCGTCGAGCGCGCGGATGATGTTGTGTGCGATCTCCGGTGACTTGTCCTGGCTGAGCTTCGCCTTGCCCTCCACGCGTTCGGCCCGCAGCCGGAATCCCGCGACGCCGGGCGCGATCCGGCGCGCGTAGGACTCGTCCATCCGGTACGGCGCGGGCAGCACGTGCTCGAACCGGTCCACCGTGTCCACCAGGACCTGGTAGGTCTCCTCCGGGCTCAGGACCTCGGGGCGGCCGTAGAGGTGGACGGCCAGGTAGTTCCAGGTGGGGACGGCCGGGCCGGTGCCGTACCAGCCGGGAGAGATATAGCCGTTGGGGCCCGCGACGATCAGCAGCGCCTCGCGTTCGCCGAGCCGGTGCAGCTCGTCGTCGGGGCGGCCGAGATGGCTCACCACCGACAGCCCGGGGCCGTCCTCCAGCAGGACGGGCAGGTGAGAGGCGGTCAGACCGTCGCTGACCAGCGTCGCCCACGGGTTCTCGCGGATCAGCGCGCGGATGCGGGTGTGGTCGTCGAGCAGGTAGTCAGGGTTGTGGCGCACGGCACGACTATCGCCGCCCAGGCCACCCCAGGCCAAGGTGACGCGGCGACAAGGCGGCGGGTTCGTTTGTGCTCAGAGCACAAGGGGCCGTTGCCGCACGAACGGCCGGGCGGAAATGGTGCGCGGCGACGAAGCCCGCCCCCGCCGCCGGGCAGCAGGATGAGCGAATGGCTGACCTCACCCACCTGCAGAGCCTGCTCGACAGCGAGGCGACTTCCCTGCACGTCCCCGGAGCCGCCGTGGGCGTGCTGTTCGACGGCGCGGAACACGTGCTCACCACCGGCGTCACCAGCGTCGACGCGCCGGTGCCCGTGACGGCCGACACGTTGTTCCAGATCGGGTCGACCACCAAGACGGTCACCGCGACCGTGATCATGCACCTCATCGAGGAGGGCCGGCTCGACCTCGACGGGCGCGTACGCACGTACCTGCCCGAGTTCCGGCTCGCCGACGAGAGCGCCGCGCGGGAGGTGACCATCCGGCACCTGCTCACCCACACCGGCGGGTTCCTCGGCGACATCGACGACGGCCAGAGCTGGGGCGACGAGGCGCTGGCCGAGGCGATCAAGGTCTACGAGCGGCTGCCCCAGCTCTTCGCCCCCGGCACGCTCGCCTCCTACAGCAACGCCGGGTTCCGGCTGCTCGGGCGCGTCATCGAGGTCGTGTGCGGCGAGCCGTACGAGAGTGTCGTCGAGCGGGTCGTGCTCCGGCCGCTGGGCATGCGCGACAGCTTCTTCTTCCCCTGGGAGGCTGCCACCCGCCCGCACGCCGTCGGCCACGTCGTGCGCGAGGACGGCGCGCACGTGTCGCACACCTGGGGCCTGTTCCGCGACGCCATGGCCGAGGGCGGTCTCGCCTCGTCGGTCCGCGACCAGCTCCGCTACGCCGCCTTCCACCTGGGCCTGGGCGGCGAACGGCCGGTCAATGCCGCCACCAGGGAGCTCATGCGGTCCGAGCACGTCGCCGTCGGCGTGCCGTGGTCCGGGGTCGGCCTGCCGTGGCTGCTGGAGGAGCAGGGCGGCGTCCGCCTGGTCACCCACGGCGGCAACATCGGCAACGTGCAGTTGTCCACGTTCGTCCTGGCCCCCGAGCACGGCTTCGCCGTCACCACGCTCACCAACTCCGGGCCGGGCAAGGTCCTGGGCAGGCGGGTGACCGACTGGTGCCTGGAGCACCTGCTCGACGCCAAACGCGACGAGGCCCGGCTGACGCTGCGTGAGCCCGCCCCCGAATACGCCGGCGGCTATGACGCCGGCCAGTGGGTCTTCGAGGTGGACGAGAACCTGGTGGCGCGGTTCGTGCTCACGCCGGAGCTGGTGGCCGCCGGGGTGGAGGGCATGCCCGACATGGCGCTGGCCCTGGTCGAGGGGGGTGACGACGTGACCCTCGCCGCCGACCCGCAGCGGGCCGTGGGCCGGTTCCTGCGCGACGACGCGGGTGAGATCTCCTTCCTGCACCTGGGCGGCAGGGCGGCCCGCCGCATCCGCTGACCCCAGGGGCCGGCCGGGCAGTCCTTTCCCGGCCGGCCCGGCACGGAGTCAGGGGATGATCGAGACGTCGGGGTGCTGGGGGCTGGGCGCGTCGAACAGCCGGGTGGGCCGGTTCTTCAGGTGCAGATCGAAGAAGGCCGCCACGTACGCCCGCTGCGCCGCGACCGACCGCCGCGGGTCGATGGTGCCCACGTAGTCGGCGACCGGCACCTTCGGCACCGTCTCGGCGATCTTCGGCAGCATCGCCTGCAGGTCGGTGAACGAGCCGTGCGCGGCCTTGGCGAAGCGCAGCTCCCGCTTCCAGCCGGTCGAGGCCCGCCAGAAGGACTTCCAGCTCGGCTCGCTCTCCCGGGTGTGCGCCTCGGCCGCGAACTGCAGGAACGGCCGGCCGACGCCGGTCTTGGCCACCCGGCCGACGTAGCCGCCGTCGAGGTTCACCCCCACGTCCACCCGCCGGTCGTCGTGGACGAGCTGCGCGGCCACCGACCCGCCGAGCGACTGCCCGAGCGCCCCCACCCGCGACAGGTCCGGCGCTCCGCGCAACCCGTCGGGCAGCCGCGCCTCGGTCCCCAGCCTCCCGCCGCCGGCCAGCGCGGCGAGCCGGCCGAGGACGAACCGCATGTCCGCCAGACGCGCCTGCGAGTGCCGCGCCAGCAGCTTGGCGATGACGCGCGGCGTCAGCTTCGACGGCAGGGGCAGCGCCCGCACGACCCGCCCGCCGGGGAACTCCACCTGGTCGGCCTCATAAGTGTGGTCCACGGTGACGACCAGGTAGCCGCGCGAGGCCAGGTCCTGCACCAGGGTGGTGCCGAGGGTGCGCGGGCCGCCGTCCCCGGAGCCGAACAGGACCACGGGCAGCTTGCCCGCCCCGGGATCCACGGGTGCGCCGGTGCGCGCATGGGTGGCCGTGGCGGCCCAGTTCACGGCGCCCGCCTTGATGCCCATGGGCGGGGCGGAGTGGCGGTCCCAGTCGGCCGCGGCGAGGGGCGCCATGTGCGGGGCGACGGGCGCGCCGCTCTCCTTGGCCGGGTACCACAAGCTGACCATCAGCTCCCGGTAGGGCTTCGAGCGGACCAGCGGATCGGGGCGCGAGGTGTCGACCAGCCGCATCGCGACCGTTCCCACACGGTACGGCCCGCCCGGCGCGGGCAGGTCCACGGTCACGGGCTGCCCGGCGCCGGCGGCCGAGGTGGCGAGTGTCAGCGCGGTGAGGGCCGCGGGGATCATGGTGAAGGTCATCTGGGACTCCTTACGGGAAACGTCCCGACAGGCTCGCAGCGGGGCGGGGCCCGGCCCAGCGGCGAACGGCTGATCCCCGCCTGCGACTTCCGGATGACCCGGCCGGATGTTCATCCCGGAGGAGGATGGGGAGCGTACCCGCAGGACAACTAGGGTGAACGCCATGATGCCGGCCGCTTTCATGGCACTCGCCCGACGCTCGTCCCTGCCGGTCGACGGGCTGCTGGCGGCCGCGATCTTCGTGGTCACGCTCGGGCCGGGACAGGTGATGGCACGGGCGGAGCTGGTCCCGCTGCAGGTCGCTCTGGTGGCGCCCCTGGTGTGGCGGCGGCGGGCGCCGGTGACGGTGTTCTTCGCGATCGCGGTGGCGGCGGCCGTTCAGTGGGTGGCCGGCGTGCAGCTTCCCGCCGACGTGTCCTTGTTGGTCGCGCTCTACACCGTCGCCGCGCGCGGCACCTGGCGGTGGACGGCGGCGGCCGGGGTGACGCTGGAGGCGGGAGCGCTGCTGGCCGCGGCCCGCTGGGCGCCGCCCGGCCAGTTCCCGTTCACGGCCGCGGCTCTGACGGCGCTGGTCGCCGCCGCCCTCACCACGGGGTTGTGGGCGCGGGAACGTCGGGCGTACGTGCTGTCGCTGGAGCACGACCGCGAGCGGCGCGCCCGGCTCGCCGTGGCCGAAGAGCGCGCCCGCATGACCCGCGACCTGCACGACATCGTCACGCACAACCTGTCGGTCATGGTGGCGCTGGCCGACAGCGCGGCGTACGTGCGCCATCGTGCCCCCGAGCGCGCGGCGGCCGCCGTGGACCAGATCGCCGACACCGGGCGGCAGGCCCTGGCGGACATGCGCCGCGCCCTCGGCGAGATGGCCGAGCCGCTGCACCCGGCTCCCGGGATCGCCCAGCTCGGCGCCCTCGCCGGCAGGATGCGCGCGGCCGGGCTGCCGACCCGCCTGGAGGTGACCGGCGATCCCGCCGCGATCCCGGCCGCCGCCCAGCTCACCGTCTACCGGCTCGCCCAGGAGGCGCTGACGAACGTCCTCAGGCACGCCCCGGGCGCGACGGCCGAGGTCACGCTCGCCATGACACCGGGCCACGCCACCGTCGAGATCACCAATGACGCGCCCACGGGCCGGGCGCCGGAGCCCGGGGCCGGCGACCGGCGGGGGCTGGCCGGGATGCGCGAACGGGTCGCCGGCTACGGCGGGACCTTCGAGGCCGGGCCGGTGCCCGGCGGGGGATGGCGGGTGGCGGCCCGGCTCGACCTCGCCGCGGATCTGGCGGGCAGGGGCGCGCCATGACGATCCGGCTGTTGCTGGTCGATGACGAGTCGTTGCTGCGCATGGCGTTCCGCATGGTGTTCGAGGCCGAGCCGGACATGGAGGTGGCGGGTGAGGCGGGCGACGGCGAGGAGGCCGCGCGGCTGGCCAGGCGGCTGCGCCCCGATGTCGTGCTGATGGACGTGCGCATGCCCGGCGTCGACGGGATCGAGGCCACCCGCAGGATCGCCAGGGACACCCCGGCGGCGCGCGTGCTCATCCTGACCACGTTCGATCTGGACGAGTACGCCTTCGCCGGGCTGAAGGCCGGGGCGGCGGGGTTCCTGCCGAAGAACACGCGGCCCGAGGATCTGCTGACCGCGATCCGCAACGTCGCGGCGGGCGAGGCCGCGGTGTCGCCGCGGATCACGCGCCGCCTGCTGGAGAGGTTCGCGCCGCAGCTCATGCCGGGCGCCCCCGAGCAGGACGAACGGCTGGCCGAGCTCACCTCCCGCGAACGCGAGGTCCTGGTCCAGGTGGCGCGCGGGCTGTCCAACGCCGAGGTCGCCACCGCCCTGTGCCTGGCGGAGGCCACCGTGAAGACGCACCTCAGCCGGGTCCTGGTGAAGCTGGGGCTGCGCGACCGTACCCAGGTCGTGGTGTTCGCCTACGAGAGCGGCCTCATCCGCCCGGCGAGGCCGTGACACGCCCGCCGTATTTCCTATAAAGTAAATAGGGAATACATGAATCTTCCAAGTGAAGGTGAAGCCCCATGTGCAGCCTGGGACCGGGCCCTACTGTCATGTCCATGTCGATCGATATCCAGCAGATGCTTCCCGACCCCGGCCGATCGGTGGTGGCGATCGGCCCCCCGGTGTCCGGCGAGGGGTACTGGGCGGGCGCGCCGAGCGCGGTGGCCTGCGATGGGCTGGTCTACCTCGCCTACCGGCTGCGCCGTCCCGTGGGAGAGGGGCGGGGGTACGCGATCGTGGTCGCCCGCTCCGCCGACGGCGAGCGCTTCGAGCCGCTGGTGACGATCACGCGCGAGCGGATGGCCGCCGAGTCGCTGGAACGGCCCGCCCTGGTCCGCACGCCCGAGGGACGCTGGCGGCTCTACCTGAGCTGCGCCACCCCCGGAACCAAGCACTGGCGGGTTGAGGTGCTCGAAGCCGCCGACCCGTCCGGATTCGACCCGGCCGCGCGGCGTACCGTCCTGCCGGGCGACCCGAAGACGGGCGTGAAGGACCCCGTCATCGTACGGCGGCGCGGCCAATGGCACCTGTGGGCCTCCTGTCATCCGCTGGCCGACCCCGGCGAGGCCGACCAGATGGTCACCGACTACGCCACCAGCGCCGACGGCCTCGACTGGACCTGGCACGGAACGGCGCTGAGCGGCCGCCCCGGCCTCTGGGACGCCCGCGGGGTGCGCGTCAGCGCCGTCCGCTTCGACGGCGAGCGGGTCGTGGCCTTCTACGACGGCCGGGCCAGCGCGGCGGAGAACTACGAGGAGCGGACCGGGCTCGCGCGGGGCGACGAGCCCGCCTCGATGACGCCGGTCGGCACGCGGCCCGCGGCCGCCTCGCCGTACCACGGGGGTGGCCTGCGCTACCTGGACATCCTCGACCTGCCCGGGGGCGGCACCCGGCTGTACTACGAGTACACGAGGCCGGACGGCGCCCACGAGCTCCGCACGGAACTCCGCTGACCCGAGCCCTGCCCGACCCGAGCCCTGCCCGATCCGGGTCCTGCATGATCCGGGTCCTGCCGGATCGGCAGCCCTGCCGGATCGGCAGGGCCGGTCAGGTGGGGCGGCCGTTCCTGGCCTGGCGCTGGCCCGGCGGGCGGGGGCCGACCAGGCCGCCCGAGCGCTCCTTGGGGCCGAGCCAGTCGCTGAAGTCCTCGCCGGTGACCTGCTGCAGGAGCAGGATGTCGGCGGCGAAGCAGGTGATCAGCTCCCGCCGCTGCTCCCACGTCAACGGACGCCGGGCCAGGCCGTCGCGCTGCAGCCGGGTCTCGACGCGGTCGGCCAGCTCGCCGCGCACCCGCCGCCGGAACGCCGACAGCAACGAGGGACGCCGGCCGGGATGGGCGGTGACGTTCTCCCTGGGCACCTCGGTGAGCAGCCCCTGGGTGACGCCGAGGAAGGCGCAGATCCGGTCGAGCGTCTCGGCCGGGCGGTCGAGCAGGTCACGATAGCGGAAGGTCAGCACCTGTTCGCGCGGGAACAGGGTGAACAGGTGGGCGAGCTGCCCGCCGTACCTGCCGAGGCCGGTGTAGTGCCAGAAGTGCGCCCAGCCCGCCGCGATCCGCCGCGGCTCGTCGGCGCACGCGCGTACGACGTCGTCGAGCGGTTCCAGCCCCGCCGACCACAGGTGGACCCAGTTGGAATGGGCCCGCTCGACCGGATCGCGCAGGATCGCGATGAGCCGGGCGCGGGGGACGGCCGCGTGGATGCGCCGCTGCGCGGCCAGGTCATAGAGATAGAACGGCGTCGCCTCCCCGCGCAGCGCGCCCGGCGGCGCCCCGGAGAACAGCGCCTCGTAGTCCTGGCGCCGCCACACGTGCTCGCGGTAGGTCGCCGCGTCGCCGGGACCGCCCTGCGTCGGCGGCGGACCGCCGGTGAGGAAGTGTTTGGGCTCCTTGACCGCGGACAGGAAGAGGTCCGGATGGCGCTGGAGCGCGGCGTGCAGGGCGGTCGTCCCGGTCTTGGGGGCGCCGATGACGAGGAAGTCCGGAAGGGGCATGGTCGCTCCTTAGGCTGTACCCCCTTTTTCCTACCAAATGTGTGGGACATTGCAAGCCTTCCCGGGCAGACGTCTTCGGCGAGGATCGTCGATCAGGCGAAGGCGTCGATGCCGGTGAGCCCGGCCGAGGGCGCCAGAGCCTGGAGTTCACTCCAGGTCAAACGTCAGTTCAGCCGTTGTGCCTTGCTGAGCAGCCGCTGCGCGACCACGACCAGCGCCAGGAACGCCCCGCTGACCACCTGCTGGAAGGAGGAGGTGAGGTTGCCGACCTGGTTGATCAGGCTCTGGATCACACCGAGCAGCAGCACCCCGGCCACCGTCCCGGTGACGCCCCCGGCCCCGCCCGTCAGCAGCGTCCCGCCGATGACCACCGCGGCGATGGCGTCGAGTTCCATGCCGATGCCGAGGATGGTCACGCCGGAGGACAGCCGGGCGGCGTTGAGCGCCCCGGCCAGCCCCGCCAGCAGCCCGGACATCAGATACACCAGGACCTTCGTACGGGCGACGGGCACCCCCATGAGCGCCGCCGCCTGTTCGTTGCCGCCGATGGCGTAGACGTTCTGCCCGAACCCGGTCCGCTGCAGGAGCACCATCGCCGCCAGCACGAGCGCGATCGTGACGTAGACCGGATAGGTGAGCCCGAGCAGCTCGCCCTGGCCGAGCGCCGCGAACGCCGGATCGGAGACCAGGTACGTGGTGGCGCCCTCGTCGGAGATGGCCAGCATGAGCCCGCGTACGCCGAGCAGGCCGGCCAGCGTGACGATGAAGGGCGCGAGGCCGGTTCTGGCGATGATCAGACCCTGGACCAGGCCGACCAGCCCGCAGACGGCCAGCGGCAGGAGCAGCGCGGCGGCGAAGCCGTAGCGTGAACCGGCGGCGGCGAGCACCCCGCCGAGCACGAACAGCGAACCGACGGACAGGTCGATGCCGCCGCCGATGATCACGAAGGTCATGCCGATCGCGACGACGGCCAGGAACGAGGAGGAGACCACGACGCTGGCGGCGTTGCCCACGGTGGCGAAGGAGTCGAAGGCCAGCGTGCCGACGACGATCAGCACTCCGAGCACCATCAGCGCGCCGTGCTGCTGGAGCACCCGGCCTATCTCTTCCCTGCGGGTGACGGTCGTCATCGCTTGGCACGCTCCCTCGTCACATACACGGCGGCGAGGATGATGACCGCCTGGACCATCTGCGTCCACGACTGGGGCAGGTTGTGCTTGATGAGCGTGGCCGACAGCAACTGCATCAGCAGGGCGCCCATCACGGTGCTGGCGACCCTGATCCGCCCGCCCGACAGCGGCGTGCCGCCCACGACGACCGCGGTGATCGCCGACAGTTCGATGAACATGCCGAGCGAGGTGGGGTCGCTGGCCTGCAGCCGGGCGGTCGCCAGCACCCCGGCCAGCGCCGCGAGCAGCCCGGAGATCACATAGACGAGCACGAGGACCCGTTTCACCGGCAGCCCGGACAACTCCGACGCGGCCCGGTTGCCGCCGATCGCGACCACCTGCCGGCCGAACGTGGTCCTGCGCACCAGGAAGGCCACCACGAGCGTCAGCACGCCGGCGATGATCACGATGAGCGGGACGCCGAACAGCGAGCTGCTGCCGAGCGCGATGAGGTCGGGGTTGCGGAACTCGACCAGCTGCGGCACGAGCACGTTGGCCAGCCCGCGCACGCCGACGAGCAGGGCCAGGGTCGCCACGATCGGCTGGATGCCCACGTAGGCGACGAGCGTGCCGCCCGCCGCGCCCGCGACGGCGCCGCCGATCAGCGCGACCACGAGGGCGGCGGCCGCGCCGTACCCCAGATAGAGGGCCGTCAGCGCGGCGGCCATCGCCATCACCGAACCCACGGACAGGTCGATGCCCTTCGTGCCGATCACCAGCGCCATGCCCAGCGAGATGATCACGATGGGGGAGACCTGGACGAGCTGGGTGCGGAAGTTGGCCGCGTCGAGGAAGTACGGCGTGAACAGCACGTTGAACAGCAGCAGCGCGAGCACCGCGGCGTAGACGCCGTAGTCGCGGATCCACCTAGTCATCGGCGCGCTCCGCGATGGCCGCCATGATCTTCTCCTCGGTCACGTTCTCGCCGGACAGCTCGCCGACCACCGCGCCCTCGCGCAGGACGAGGATCCGGTCCGCGCCCTCGACCAGTTCCTCCAGGTCCGAGGAGATGAGCAGCACGCCCAGGCCCTCCCGGGCGAGCTCGTCGATGAGGGCCTGCACCTCCGCCTTGGCGCCGACGTCGATGCCGCGCGTGGGCTCGTCGAGGAGCAGGACCTTCGGCCGCACCGCCAGCCACCGGGCCAGCAGCACCTTCTGCTGGTTGCCGCCCGACAGCTCCGACACGGCCTGGTGCGGCGAGGACGCCTTGATCCGCAGCCGCCGCATGAAGATCTCCACCACCCGGTCGATCCGGGAGTCGGACACGACCCCCGCGCGGGCCAGCGAGGGCAGGGCGGCCAGCGCGATGTTGTCGCGCACCGACAGGCCGGGGATGATGCCCTCGGCCTTGCGGTCCTCGGGCAGCATGCTCACGCCGGCGCTGATCGCCGCCTTGGTCCCGCCGCGGGGCAGCGGCGCCCCCGCCACGAGCACCTGCCCGCCGTCCAGGGGCAGCGCGCCGACGATGGCCTTCGCGGTTTCCGTACGGCCGGCGCCGAGCAGCCCGCCGAGCCCGACCACCTCGCCGGGCCGGACGGCGACGGTGACGTCGGAGAGCACGTGCCGCCGGGTCAGCCCGCGGGCCTCGACGACGGGCGTGCCGTTCACGGCGCCCTGGTCGCGGTTGAAGCGGGTGAGCCCGCCGCTCTTCACCTCGGCCAGGTCGCGGCCGAGCATGAGGGAGATGAGCTTGAGCCGGTCGAGGTCCGCCAGCGGCCCGGTGTGCGCCACGCGGCCGTCGCGCAGCACGGTCACGTTGTCGCAGATCCGGTAGAGCTCGTCGAGGCGGTGGCTGACGTAGATGACCGCGATGCCGGACTCGCGCAGCCGGCCGATGACGCCGAACAGCGTCTCGACCTCGCGCGGCTCCAGCGACGAGGTGGGCTCGTCCATGATGACCACCTTGGCGTCCACGGAGACCGCCCTGGCCAGGGCGACCATCTGCTGGGCGCCGACGCCGAGGCCGCGCAGCGGGCGCCTGACGTCGGTGTCGAGGCCGAAGCCGCGCAGGACGGCGCGGGCTTCGCCGTACAGCCTGGCGGTGTCGATCACCCCCAGCCGGCCGCGGGGCTCGCGGCCGAGCAGGAGGTTGCGCGCGACGCTCATCATCGGGACGAGGTTGACCTCCTGGTAGATGGTGGAGATCCCGGCCCGCTGCGCCTCCAGGGGGGAGGCGAAGGCGGCCGGGGCTCCGTTGTAGCGCAGTTCGCCGCCGTCGGGCCGGTAGACGCCGGTGAAGACCTTGATGAGGGTGGACTTGCCGGCGCCGTTCTCGCCCACGAGGGCGTGCACCTCGCCGGCCCCGAGGGCGAGATGCACGTCGTCGAGCGCCACCACGCCGGGAAAGCGTTTGGTGATCCCCCGAGCTTCCAACATGGGTTCAGTACGCTTCACCGAGCGAGTCCTTGGCGTTGGCCTGGTCGTATTCGCGATCGGAGATGATCACTTTCTCGGCGATGCCCTCGCCGCCGAGGAACTTCGCGGCGGTCTCGAAGGCGAGCGGGCCGAAGCGGGGGTTCGACTCGATCACCGAGTGGAGCCAGCCGTCGACGATGGCCTGGACCGCGCTCCTGGTCCCGTCGATGGAGACGATCTTGATGTCGCCCGGCTGCTTGCCCGCGCCCTTCAGCGCGGTCACGGCGCCGAGCGCCATCTCGTCGTTCTCCGCGTAGATGCCGTTGATGTCGGGGTTGGACTGGATGAGCTGCTCGGTGACCTGCTGGCCCTTCTCCCGCGCGAACTCGCCGGTCTGCTCGAAGCTGATCGTGATGCCGGGGGCCTTCTCCTTGACCCGGTCCTTGAAGCCGTTGGTGCGCTCGGTGGTGACGTTGTTGCCGGGCGCGCCGAGCAGGATCGCCACCTTGCCCTTGCCGCCGACCGCCTCGATCATCTTGTCGGCGGCCCGCTTGCCCTGCTCGTAGAAGTCAGAGCCGATGAAGGTCAGATAGTCGGTGCAGGCCTTGGCGTTGATCTTCCGGTCGACGGTGATGATCGGGACCTTCTTGGCCGCCGCCTGCTGCAGCACCGGCTCCCAGCCGTCGGAGTTCAGGGGCGCGATCACCAGGAGCTTGGCGCCCTGCGCGATGAGCTGCTCCACGTCGGTGATCTGCTTGGAGAACTGCGACTGGGCGTTGGTCACCTTCAGGTTGGTGATGCCGACCTTGGCCGCCTCGTCCTTGATCGACTTCGTCTCGGCGATGCGGAACGGGTTGGCCTCCTTCTCCGACTGGGAGAAGCCGACCGTGGCGCTCTTCAGGTCGAAGGCGGTGCCGCCGAAGCGCTCCAGCGTGCAGGCCGGTCCTTCGGCGGTGCCGGTGGGCGTCTTGACGACCTGCTGACCGGCCGTGGAGGACGGCGCGGCCGCCGTCTGCGGCTCCTCGCCCTTGGCGCAGCCGGCCACGGTCACGAGGACGGCCATCGCCAGGATCGCGATGCGGGACATGGTGGTTCCTTTCCTAGCAGGCGGGCGAGATCTCGTCGACGAGCGCCCGGTTGGCGGCCCGGACCCTGGCGAGGTCGGGCTTGATGACCGCCCGGTCGTAGGTCATGAGCCCGTTGAGCTCCACCTCCACGTCCGTGGTCTGGGTGTAGATCGCGGCGCTGAGGCCCTCGCAGGCGTGCAGCCGCCGCAGCGTCTGGTCCATCTCGACGTAGCGGGTGGTGAGGGTCTCGGCGTCGGGTTCGACGCGGTAGCCCCAGCCGCCGCCGGACCAGGTGTGGCCGATGACGAGCAGGCCGAGCCCGCCGTACTCACCGAGGACCGAGGCCCTGGTCGCGCTCGGCGGCGAGACCGGAGCGGGGCCCGGGTACATGTGCCAGTCGATGACGTCGCCGTTGCCGCCGTCGGTGGCGCCGCAGCAGTTGACGCCGCTCTGGTTGTCGACCAGGCGTGCGGGGTCCCAGCTCTTGACCAGGTCGGCGACCCTGGCCACCTCGTACTGGCCCCAGCTCTCGTTGAACGGCACCCACATGACGATCGAGGGGCTGGCGCGGTGCTGGTCGACGATGCGCCGGAACTCGGTCTCGAACTGGGCCTGGTTGGTGTTGCCCGAGGTCGAGGGCATGTCCTGCCAGACGAGCAGGCCGAGCTTGTCAGCATGGTGGTACCAGCGGTCGGACTCGACCTTGACGTGCTTGCGCACCGTGTTGAACCCGGCCTGCTTGGTGACCTCCAGGTCGTAGCGCAGGGCCGCGTCGGTGGGGGCGGTGTAGAGGCCGTCGGGCCAGAACCCCTGGTCGAGCGGGCCGAGCTGGAAGACGGGCCGGCCGTTGAGCAGCATCCGGGTCTTACCGGCGACCTGGCCGATCGAGATCTCCCGCATGCCGAAGTAGGAGCGCACGAAGTCGTCGCCGGTCGTGACGGTCAGGTCGTACAGGAAGGGGGTGTCCGGGGTCCACGCCTTGGGCTTGGGAACCGGCAGGCTCAGCTCGGTGCCCGAGCGCCCGCTCACGCGGCCGACGACCCTCGAGCCGTCCCGCGCCACCAGGCTGACCCGCGTGCCGGCGAGGCCGGCGTTGACGGTCACCTTCAGCCTCTGGCCCTTGAGGTCGGGCACGGAGTCGACCGACAGGATCCGGTTGCGCGGCGCGGGCTCCATCCAGACGGTCTGCCAGATGCCCGAGCTGGGCGTGTACCAGATGCTGCCGGGAGTGAGGCGCTGCTTGCCGGTGGGGTGGTTGCCCTTGTCGGTGGGGTCGTAGACGCCGACGATCAGTTCCTGGGGACCCCGGCGCCTGAGCGCGTCGGTGACGTCGACGGTGAAGCGGTCGTAGCCGCCGCGGTGGGTGGCCAGGCGGGTGCCGTTGACGTAGACGGTGGACTCCCAGTCCACGGCGTCGAGGTGGAGGATGATCCGCTCGCCGCGCCAGCCGTTCGGGACCTCGAAGGTCCTGCGGTACCACATGCGGTCCTCGCTCCTGCCGATGCCGGACAGCGCCGACTCGACGGGGAAGGGCACGGTGATCCGCTCGGCCAGGTTCTTGCCGACCGGCGGCTGCTCGCCCGCCTCGGCGGCGGCGAACTGCCACGGCCCGTTGAGGCTGCGCCAGCGCTCGCGCACGAGCTGCGGCCGCGGGTACTCGGGCAGCGGGTTGGCCGGGTTCATGTCCTTGGCGAACTTGCTGGCCAGGAGATATTCGGAGCGGTTGGCCAGCGCGGCACGGGGGAAGGCGGGCAGCGCGGTGCCGTCGGCGAACTCGACGCCGCCGGTGCCGTCGTAGGCGGCCCGCACGCCGTTGCCGGCCTCGAGCGGGATCTTGGCCCCCAGCTTGAACGTCAGCGTGGCCCCGGAGGAGGAGGCGGAGGTGATCGGCCAGGCCGATCCACCGGTGGTGATCTTGAATCCGGTGGCGGCCGTGACGGGCTTGAGCGGCTTGGCGAAGGTCAGGGTGGCGGTGTCGCCCGCCTTGCCGACCTCGGCCTGGATGGGGCCCGGCGGGTCGAAGCCCTCGGGCAGGAAGAGCGCCGTCTCGGGCACGACGGTCTTGGCCAGGTCCGGGCTCTGCCAGCGCAGCCGCAGGTTGGCGCCGCCGAAGTGCTCGAAGTACTCGATCTTGATGTCGTACGCCCGCCCGGCCTCCAGGGCGATCGGGGTGCCGATCTGCTCGACGTCCCAGATGTCGCGCCAGTTGTCGATGATCAGCTTGTTGTCGACCCAGAGGCGGAAGCCGTTGTCGCCGATCATGGAGAAGGTGTAGGTGTTCGCCGCGGGTGCCGCTATGCGCCCGGTCCACCGTACGGTGACGTTCTCGTCGCGGCCGGTCAGTTCCGCGAGGGCGGGGTTGAGGTCGGAGAAGTCGATGTTCGGATCCACGACGGTGGCCTTGAGCTCACCGAAGTCGAACGTGCCCGGCCCGGTGCTCAGGTGGTAGTCGCCCTTGAGGCCATGCCGCTCCGCCTGCGTCGCCGCCGCGGGGGAGAGCGGCCACATCACGCTGAGCAGAACGGCCAGTGCTAAGGAGAGGCGTGTGATCACGGAGCTGCCTTCCGATCGAAAACGAGCGCCATCTCGACCAAAGAAAGCACCATTCCGACACGGTGGTCAAGCAAACTCGATCAGATTCGTTCTGAAATGGTCAGAGATGGGCAGTCCATCTCTGGTCGACTATGCTCGGGCCACGTGAGCGACACGCAGAGGGAGAGCGGCAGGCCCGTGTTCGCAGCCGAGCGCCGCCAGAGGATCCTGGAGCTGGTCCGGGCCAACGGCGCGGTATCCCTTCGCGAGCTCGCCCAGGCGGTGCGTTCCTCGGAGGTGACCGTCCGCCGCGACCTGCGCGCGCTCGAGTCCGAGGGCCTGCTCAACCGCCACCACGGCGGCGCCACCCTGCCCGGCGACTTCACCCGCGAGCCCAGCCACACGCAGAAGAGCGCCGTGGCCGCCGCCCAGAAGACGGCCATCGCCGACCTCGCCGTCTCGCTCGTGGAGGACGGCGACGCCATCGTCATCGGCCCCGGCACCACCACCCAGGAGTTCGCCCGCCGGCTGGCCAGGCACAGCGACCTCACGGTGGTCACCAACTCCCTGCTCGTCGCCCAGGCGCTGGCCGGCTGCCCGCGCATCGAGGTGGTGGTCACCGGCGGCTCGCTGCGCGGCCCGATCCTCGCCCTGGTCGGCACCGCCGCCGAGGGCTCGCTGGCGGGCCTTCGGGTGCGCCGCGCGTTCGTCTCCGGCAACGGGCTGAGCGCCGAGCGCGGCCTGTCCACGCCCAGCCTCCAGGTGGCCGCGGTCGACCGCGCGCTGGCCGCGGCGGCCGAGGAGGTCGTGGTCCTGGCCGACCACACCAAGATCGGCCACGACACGATGGTCCAGACGATCCCGGCCGGGCGCATCGCCCATCTGGTCACCGACGACGACGCCCCCCGCGACGTGCTCGACGAACTGGCCGCGAAGGGAGTGCGGTTGCACGTTGCCCAGCTCTGACCGAATGTGACATCTTCGTTGCGAGATTGTTTCTTGTTGTGGCCACCATCGGGGTGGAGGCAACCGTGCTTCAGCTTGCAGGCGTTCTCAAGACCTTCGACGGCGTTCCGGCGCTCGACCACGTCACGCTGGCCGTGCGGCCCGGCTCCGTCCACGCGGTCATCGGCGGCAACGGGGCGGGCAAGTCCACCCTGGTCAAGGTGGTCTCCGGCGTATACCGGCCCGACGCCGGCCAGGTCCTTCTCCACGGCGCGCCGGTCAGGTTCGCCGGCCCCGCGCAGGCCAGGCAGGCCGGCATCGCCACGGTCCACCAGGAGAGCGGCCTCGTCCCGACGATGAGCATCGCCCGCAACCTCTTCCTGGGCGCCGAGCCGCGCGGCCGGCTGGGGCTGATCGACTTCGCGGCCATGCACGCCCGCGCCGAAGAGCTCCTGTCCCCGTACGGCCTGCGTGGCAGCACCCGCCGCCCCCTCGGCTCCCTCACCCCCGGCGCCCAGCAGCTCGTCGCCCTGGCCAGGGCCGCCTGCTCGGACGCCAAGCTGGTCATCATGGACGAGCCCGCCACCGTCCTGGAACACGCCGAGCTCAGGACCCTGCTGGCCGCCGTGACCCGGCTGCGCGAGGAGGGCCGGGCGGTCATCTACGTGACCCACCGCCTGGAGGAGCTCTACGAGATCTGCGACCGCGTCACGGTCCTGCGCGAGGGCCGCGTCGTCCACACCGGGCCGCCGGCCGGCCTCGGCCGGGTCCGCCTCGTCTCGCTCATGATGGGCCGTCCCTTCCACCCGGGGGACGCCTCCCCGTTGGAGAGCTGGCCCGTGGACGAGGTCGCCGACCGGCCCGTGCTGGAGGCCAAGGGGCTGACCCGCGCGAACATGCTGGCCGGAGTGTCGCTGGCCGTACGTCCCGGGGAGGTCGTCGGCCTCGGCGGGCTGCTCGGCGCCGGTCGCAGCGAGACCGCCAGGGCCATCGCCGGGGCCCTGCCCGTCGAGTCCGGCCAGGTCACCGTGTCGGGGACGGCCAGCAGGAGGTGGTCGGTCCGCAGCGCCGTCAGGGCCGGGGTCGGCCTGGTGCCGGAGAACCGCACCACCGAGGGCATCGTCCCCAACCTGTCCGTACGCGACAACATCGCCCTGGCGGCGCTGCCGCGCCTGTCCCACGCCGGCATCGTGGCCGACACCCGCATCGACAGGATCGTCACCACGTTCATGAAGCGGCTGGACATTAAGGCCGCCTCGCCCCGCCAGCTCGCCGGCGAGCTGTCCGGCGGCAACCAGCAGAAGGTGCTGCTGGCCCGGTGGCTGGCCATGCAGCCCAAGGTCCTGCTGCTGGACGAGCCCAGCAGGGGAGTGGACCAGGCCAGCAAGCGGCAGATCCAGGCACTCCTGGACGAGCTCGCCGTCGACGGCCTGGCCATCCTGCTGATCTCCTCGGACGTGGGCGAGCTCGTCGACAACTGCGACTCGGTGGTGGTGCTGCGCGACGGCGCCATCACCCACCAGCTCAGCGGGCCGGAGGTGACCGAGGACCGGCTGCTGGCCGCCCTCGCCGACGGCTAGAACCGGACGATCTTTTGAACGGCTCTTGTGCACGATGATCAACTTGACCGGGCATCGCTCTGATCATGTCGATCTCCGTCATCCTCGCCCATGTCCTCGCGGCCGCCCTGGCCGGACCCTCCACGGTGGCCGCCCACGACGGCCCCGTCCCCATGATCGTGACCCAGTGCAGCGACGCCCTTCCCTGGCCCGGCGACACCCGGGGGTCGGTGGTGCGCCGCGTCGACTTCAACGGCCGCTCGGTTGAACTGCACGCCAGGCGCTTCAACGGCAAGCAGTACGGCTGGGCCCGCCTGACCGGCTCCACCCGCACCGGCGACGAGGTGTACATGATGGTGCACAAGGGCGACCAGAGCTGCTACACCCGCCTGCAGCGCATCGGCGCCGACGGCTACGACGCCTGGTCGCAGATGTGGCCGGCCAGCAGCCAGGGATCACAGCGGTTCCAGGCGTGCGGCTGGTTCCCGCACGACGGACCGGAGGGCACCAGCCGATGCACCGGTCACTGGTGAGATAAGGTGTGAAACGCAGCTGATCTGAAGCGAGGAGACCAGACGTGGCAGGTGACGACGACATCTCCGGGTGATACCGGAGACTGACCGGCCCCGGCAGGCGCGTATGACCGCCGCCGATGTGGCCTTGTCGTCGTTCCCCGAATCCCAGTCCCGTCGCCGGGCGGCTTCGGCACGCCCGGATCGTCTCCGTACGAGGTTCTTCACATGTCCGATGCGTTCATCATCTGCTCCAACCTGTCTTTTTCCTGGCCCGACGACACGCCCGTCTTCGGTGACCTGTCCTTCAGCGTGGGCGGCGGCCGTACCGGGCTCGTCGCCCCGAACGGCGCGGGCAAGAGCACGCTGCTCAAGCTGATCGCCGGCGAGTACCGGCCCGGCGGCGGCAGCGTGTCGGTCAAGGGCGTGCTCGGCTACCTCCCGCAGAGCCTGCCGCTGGCCGGCGACCTGACCGTGGCCGAGGTCCTGGGCGTCGCGCCGGTGATCGCCGCGCTGGACGCCATCGAGTCCGGGGACGCGAGCGAGGAGCACTTCACCACGATCGGCAACGACTGGGACATCGAGGAGCGCACCCGCGCCCAGCTCGACCGGCTCGGGCTCGGTGAGCTCGCGTTCGGGCGGACGCTGGCCACGCTGAGCGGCGGCCAGATCGTCTCGCTCGGCCTGGCCGCGCAGCTCCTCAGACGGCCCGACGTCCTGCTGCTCGACGAGCCGACGAACAACCTCGACCGCGGCGCCCGCGACCGGCTCCACGACGTGCTCGGCGAATGGAAGGGCTGCCTGCTCGTCGTCAGCCACGACCGCGCCCTGCTCGACCGCATGGACCGCATCGCCGAACTGGACCGCGGCGAGGTCCGCTTCTACGGCGGCGGCTTCACGGCCTACGAGGAGGCCGTGCGCACCGAGCAGGAGGCGGCCGAGCGGACCGTGCGCGGCGCCGAGCAGGAGCTCAAGCGCGAGAAGCGGGAGATGCAACAGGCCCGCGAACGGGCCGAGCGCAGGGCGGGCAACGCCGCCCGCAACCTCAAGAGCGCCGGGCTGCCGCGCATCTTCGCCGGGAACATGAAGCGCGGCGCGCAGGAGTCGGCCGGGCGCGCCGGCCAGATGCACGCCTCCCGGGTCGGCGACGCCCAGGCCCGGCTCGACGAGGCGGGACGCGCCCTGCGCGACGAACAGAAGATCGTGCTGCACCTGCCGGGCACGAGCGTGCCCGCCGGCCGTACCGTCTTCCTGGGCGAACGGCTGCGCGCCCGCGAGCTGTTCGCCGAGCCCGGCCTGGACCTGACGGTACGCGGGCCCGAGCGGATCGCGCTGACCGGGCCGAACGGCGCCGGCAAGTCGACCCTGCTGCGCATGATCAGCGGCGACCTGGAGCCGGGCGGCGGCCTGGCCAGGCGCGCCGAGGGCCGCGTGGCCTACCTGTCGCAGCGCCTGGACCTGCTCGACGAGGAGCGCACGGTCGCCGAGAACCTGGCCGCGTTCGCCCCGGCCATGCCGGCGGCCGAGCGCATGAACCTGCTGGCCCGTTTCCTGTTCCGTGGCGCGCGGGCCCATCTGCCCGTCGGCGTGCTCTCGGGGGGCGAACGGCTGCGCGCCACGCTGGCCTGCGTGCTGTGCGCGGAGCCGGCGCCCCAGCTGCTCCTGCTGGACGAGCCGACCAACAACCTCGACCTGGTGAGCGTGGGGCAGCTGGAGAGCGCGCTGGCGGCGTACGAGGGGGCGTTCGTGGTGGTCAGCCACGACGAGCGGTTCCTCACGGAGATCAACGTGGAACGGCGGCTGGAGCTGTCGGACGGGCGGCTCCGGGAAACCGGGTGATCTACATTGTAAAGGGCGCGTGCTGGATACCATGACATATGGCCACAGAAAGCCCAGCCGCGACGCGGCAGCGCCGCGAGCAGCTCCGTGCCTTCCTGCGCTCGCGCCGGGCGCGGCTCACGCCCGGCGACGTCGGCATGGCGGGCGGGGGCGCCGGCCGGCGACGGACTCCGGGGCTGCGCCGCGAGGAGGTCGCCGTGCTGGCCGGGGTCGGTGTGTCCTGGTACACCTGGCTTGAGCAGGGCCGTGACATCAACGTCTCGGGCGAGGTGCTCGACGCGATCGGCAGGGCGCTGCGCCTGAGCGAGCCGGAGCGCGCGCACCTCTACCTGCTGGCCGGGCTCAACCCGCCGCGGGCCGGCGCGACCCACGGCGCCGCGGTCACCCCGGAGCTGCGGCACCTGCTCGACGCGTGGATGCCGCGGCCGGCGATGCTGCGCGACCGGTACTGGAACCTGCTGCTCGTCAACGACGCGGCGCGGGAGCTGTTCGGGTACGCCGACGCCGACCGCAACTGCCTGGTGACGTTCTTCACCAGCCCCCGCTACCGCGCGATGCAGGTCGAGTGGGAGTCGGCCGCCCCGTCCGTGGTGGCCGCCTACCGGGCCTGCGTCGCCCACGATCCCGGCGACCCGGGGTTCTCCCGGGTCGTGGACGAGCTGAGCGTCGTGAGTGAGGAGTTCGCCGAGCTGTGGGCCCGCCACGACGTCAGCGGCCAGGCCCAGACGGTCAAGGCGGTCCGCCATCCCGAGGCCGGCGAACTGTTCTTCGACACGACGCCCCTGGCCGTGGTCGACCATCCCGACTGGTACCTGGAGCTGTTCAACCCCCGCCCCGGCACCGGCACCGCCGAGCGCCTGGCCCGGCTCCCGCCGCTCAGGCTGGCCGCCCCGGCGTGAGGGTGGTGGTGACAGACCCCTGATAGCCGGGCACTGTTCACCTCGCTCGCCGGTCGGCACGCTGAGACCCATGACGCACACCATTTCCCGTTTTCAGGACAAGATCGCACTCATCACCGGCGGCACGAGCGGCATGGGACTGGCCGCCGCGCGGAGGTTGCTCGCCGAGGGCGCGCGGGTGGTCATCACCGGCCGCGACAAGGTACGGCTGGACGCCGCCGTGGAGGAGCTGGCCGGTGGGGAGCGCGTGCTCGCGGTACGCGGCGACGCGGCGAGCCTGGCCGACCTGGACGCGCTGATGGCCCGGATCCGGGACCGGTTCGGCCGGTTGGACGTGGTCTTCGCCAACGCGGGCGTGGCCTCGTTCGATCCGGTCGCCGAGGTCACCGAGGCCGAGTTCGACCGGGTCGTGGACATCAACTACAAGGGAGTGTTCTTCACCCTGCAGAAGGCGCTGCCGTTGCTGGCCGACCACGCGGCGATCGTGATCAACGCGTCGTGGACGCTGCACCGCGGCCTGCCCGGCGGTTCCCTGTACTCCTCGACGAAGGCGGCGGTGCACAACCTGGCGCACACGCTGGCGGCCGAGCTCGGGCCCCGGCGGATCCGGGTCAACTCCGTGAGCCCCGGCTACATCGAGACGCCGATGTTCCACGACAACGTCTCGGCCGAGGCCCAGGGCACGGTGGTGGCCGAGGTGGTGGCGGGCCGGTTCGGCACCGCCGACGACGTGGCGGGCGCGGTGGCGTTCCTGGCCTCCGGCGAGGCGTCCTACGTCAACGGCCAGGATCTGATCATCGACGGCGGCCTGGTCGCGGCCATCCCCGGGGAGATGCTGTAGCCGATCAGACCGGGGGGTTAGGAGCAGGCTCCCAGGTCGCGGGCCGCGTAACCCTGCCCAGGCAGGACGAAAATCGCGGCCCGCGCCGGGATCCTTGAATCGTGATCGACATACTCCGGTCCGAATGGACCAAGATTCGCTCGGTGCGTTCGACGATGTGGACGCTGGGCGTCACGGGCGCGCTGATGCTGGGATTCTCCGCGCTCATCAACCTCACGGCAGAGAACATGGCGCAGGGGCGGCCGGTCCCGGGGGAGGAGACGCTCTCGGCGAGCCTGACCGGCGTGATGTTCGCCTCGCTGGCCATGGCCACGCTGGGCGTCCTGGTGATCTCCGGCGAGTACCGCACGGGGAGCATCCGTACCTCGCTCATGGCGGTGCCCCAGCGCCTCATGCTGCTGGCCGGCAAGCTCGTGGCGTTCTCGGCGGTCGCGCTGGTCGTCTGCACGGTCGCCGCGGCCGGGGCGATCGTCGTCGGCGTGGTGATCGCCCAGCCGCCGTCACTGACGGCGGGCGAGATGGTGCGGGCGGCGCTCGGGGCCGGTCTCTACCTGAGCGCCTGCGGGCTGTTCGGGCTGGGTCTCGGCTCGCTGATCCGGCACACGCCCGGCGCGATCGTGTCGGCGATCGCGCTGATCATGGTGCTGCCCACGCTGACGGGCCAGTTGCCGGGGGAGTGGGGCAGGACCGTGTCCGAGTACTTCACCACGAACGCCGGCCTGCTGGTCGTCAGCGGCCAGAGCAACGGGTCGCTGGGCCCGTGGAGCGGGTTCGCGGTCTACCTCGTCTGGGTGGCGGTGGCGGTGGTCGCGGGCGCCGTCCTGATGAAGCGCCGCGACGCCTGACGCGGGCGCCGCGTGTGCGCCCACGACGCTTGACGCGGGCACCGCGTGTGCGCCCGCGCCGTCGCGGGCGCCCGCGTGGGTCAGGGGACGCAGACGGTGATGCCGCCGGGCAAAATGTCCGCCTTGAGCTTGGTCGCGCGGTCGCGGGCGCCGCCGTCCAGCTCATAGGTCCGCGGTACGGCCAGCCGGATCGTGACCTTCCTGGCCCGGGTGATGCGGACGAACGGCGACTCGTCGGAGCGCCCGGTGGCCATCTGCCCGAGCAGCCGTCCCCACTCCAGCCTGCTCCTGGCCGTGGCGACGCCCACCTCCAGCCAGCCGTCGTCGGGCCGGGCGTCGTCGAACGCCTCGATGCCGCCGGTGATCGTGCCCACGTTGCCCAGGAGCACGCATCCGGCCTCGCCGGAGAACCACTTCACGCCGTCGATCGTGATGCGGGTGGGAGTGGTCGTGTCGCCGGCGTGCCGCAGGCCGGTCCAGACGTAAGCGAGGCGGCCCAGCCGTCGTTTCAGCCCGCCGTCGACGTCGGCGGCCATGTCGGCGTCGAATCCGACGCCGGCCATGATGGCGAAGTGCTCGCCGTTGATCCGTCCCAGGTCGAGGGGTTTGCGGTGGCCTTCGAAGCCGATCCGGACGGCTTCTTCGAGGTCTTCGGGGATGTCCAGGTTGCGGGCGAGGAGGTTGGCGGTGCCGGCGGGCACGACGGCCAGGACGGCGCCGGTTCCGGCGAGGGCGTCGACGCAGCGTTGCACGGTGCCGTCGCCGCCCCAGACGAAGATGAGCTCGGCTCCAGCCTCCAGGGCCTTGCGCGCCTGTTTGGGCGCCTTCTTGCTTTTGGGCACCTCGTACCAGAGCAGTTCGCCGATGTCCCGGTCGGTGATCCGGCGGCGGAGCTCGTCCAGGCCTCCGCCGAGGGTCTTCTTGCGGTGGGCGATGACCGCGACCTTTCGCATGGTGGTCGGCTGCCCGGTGGCGGGCCGGTGAATCATCGGCCGCCGGACTGATTCGGGCGATGTCGCGATGCGGAGGGTCCTTGACATCTTTCGTGGACAAATGCAAGAAAGTGCCGGTAAACACTTTGCCCGAGCGGGCTTCTGTTGTTTCCCGCAAGTAAGTCCGCAGCTCGTGAGGTTCCCGGCCCGTTATGAGCGGTGAATGCGGCGAACAATCTTCCAGGGTTGATCAACGTCCTGACTTCGGTTTGAGTAAAGGAAAGCGATCCGGGGGGAGGCGCGGTGCCGCGGCCTGAGCGTCCGTTGGAGGGAGACGATCCGGAGGTCCTGCGCTTCGCCGCGGACCTGCGGCTGTTGCGCGCCAAGGCGGGCGACCTGACCTACCGGCAGATGGCCCGCCGCGCGCACTACGCCGCGGCCACGCTGTCGGAGGCGGCCTCGGGCCGGCGGCTGCCGACGCTCGCGGTCACGCTGGCCTACGTACGCGCGTGCGGTGGCGAGCCACAGGAGTGGGAGCGCCGCTGGCGGGAGTTGCGCGGCAGGGAGAACGACGAGCCGGAGCCGGTCGCCGACGAGGCGGCGCCGTACCTGGGACTGGCGCCCTTCCGGGCCGCGGACGCGCGGCGCTTCTACGGCCGCGAGGCGCTCGTGGAGGAGCTGCTGGAGCGGGTCGGCGAGCAGCGGTTCGTGGCGCTGCTCGGCGCGTCGGGGTCGGGCAAGTCGTCGGTGCTGCGCGCCGGGCTGCAGGCGCGTGTGCTGGCAGGGGCGCGGCCGTGGCCGGTGGTCGTGCTCACGCCGGGCGCGCACCCGGCGCGTGACTGGGTGCCGCCGGGCGACGGCGAGACGCTGATCATCGTGGACCAGTTCGAGGAGGTCTTCACGCTCTGCCGCGATCCCGGCGAGCGGGCGCGCTTCATCGACCTGCTGGCCGGCGCCGCCGGCGGGCACCGCGTGGTGATCGGCGTGCGCGCCGACTTCTATGGTCACTGCCTGGCCGAGTCCCGGCTGCTGGAGGTGCTGCGCCGCGCGCACGTCCCGATCGGGCCGATGACCGTGGAAGAACTGCGCCAGGCCGTCGTACGGCCGGCCGCCGACGCCGGTTGCCTGGTCGAGGGGGCGCTGGCCGCCCGGATCGTCGCCGACGCCGCCGGCCAGAACGGTGTGCTGCCTCTCGTCTCCCACGTGCTGCTGGAGACCTGGCGCCGGCGCAGAGGGCTCACGCTCACCCTGGCCGCCTACGAGGCCGCCGGCGGCATCGACGGCGCGATCGCCCAGAGCGCCGAGCGCGTCTACACCCAGCTTCCGCCCGACCGGCGGCGGCTGGCCCGCCGGCTGTTCCTGCGCCTGACGGTGCTTGGCGAGGGCGCCCAGGACACCAAACGCCGGGTGCGCAGGCGGCTCCTCGGTGAGGACGCGGCCACGGCCGAGGTTCTGGAGCAGCTGGTTGCCGCCCGCCTGCTCGTGCTCGACCACGACAGCGTCGAGATCGGGCACGAGGCGTTGCTGCGCTCGTGGCCGCGCCTGCGCGACTGGCTGGCCGCCGATCGCGAGGGGTTGCGCACCCACCAGCGGCTGAGCGAGGCCGCCGAGACCTGGCAGTCGCTGGGCCGCGATCCCGGTGCTCTCTACCGGGGTGTGCGGCTGGCGGCGGCGCGTGAATGGGCCGAGCGCCAGGCGCCCGCGCTGAGCCCGCCGGAGGAGGAGTTCCTGGCGGCCAGCCTGGCCGCTCGTGAGCGCGAGGAGCGCCAGGCCCGCCGCCGCGTGCTGGCCGCCCGCTCGCTCATCGCCGTTTTAACCGCCATGGTGGTGATCGCCGGTGCCGCCACCGGGTACGCGCGCAGCCAGCAGGAGGCCGCCACCGGGCAGCGCAACACGGCCCTGTCCCAGCGCGTGGCCGAGCGCGCCATCCAGCTGCGCACGGCCAACGCGCCGCTGGCCGCCCAGCTCAGCCTCGCCGCCTTCCGGCTCACTCCGACGCTGGAGGCGCGCGGCAGCCTGCTGAGCGCGTTCACCACCCCGCTCGGCGACCGTCTTCCCCACGAGATGAACACGCTGGCCTTCAGCCCCGACGGCCGGGTTCTGGCGGGCGGCGGCGACGACCGCACGATCCGGCTCTGGCGCGTCCACGACGACGGCCCGCCGGACAAGCTCGCCGAGCTGACCGGGGCGAGTGACGACATCGAATCGCTGCGCTTCACGCCCGACGGCCGTCTGCTGGTCGCGAGCCTGTACGACGGCACCGTCCAGCTGTGGTGGGCCGCGGCGGCGGGCCCGTCGGAGCCGCTGGCCGCCTTCACCGCCCACACCGGTCCCGTCTACGCCGTCGCGGTCGGCGGCGGCGGCACGATCCTGGCCACGGCGGGTGGCGACGGCAGGCTGCGGCTGTGGGACATCGCCAACGCCGGCGACCACCGCCTGCTGTCCACGCGCGCCGCGCACCGCTCCACCATCACCGCGCTCGCCTTCCACCCCGAAACCGCCACGCTCGTCACCGCCGGGGACGACGGCAACGCCGCCCTCTGGGACACCGCCGACCCGCGCCGCCCGCGCCTGCTGCGCCGCCTGAGCGGCAACGGGGAAAAGGTGACCGCCGTCGCGTTCAGCCCGGACGGCCGCCTGCTGGCGACGGCGGGCTGGGACCACCGGGTCCGCCTGTGGGAGGTGGCAGATCCGAGCCGGCCCGTCGTGCTGACCGGGCACAGCGGTCCGCTGCAGGCGCTCGCGTTCAGCCCTGACGGGCGCCGGCTCGCCAGCGGCGGCTGGGACCACACCATCCGCCTGTGGAACGTCGCCGAGCCGCGTGCCCCCGCCACGGTGCTGACCGCGCACACCGACGTCGTCTGGGCGCTGGCCTACCGGCCCGGCGGCGGCATGCTCGCCTCGGCCGCCTTCGACGGCACGACGCTGCTCACCCGTCTGCCCGGCCCCGTCATCGGCGGCAACCCGGCGGCGCTGTCGGCCGTGGCCTTCAGCCCCGACGGCCGTACCCTGCTGACCGGGAGCGAGGACTTCACCGCGGGGCTGTGGGACGTCGCGGACCCCTACCGGCCCGTCCCGCTGCCGCGGCTGCGCGGCCATACCGGGCAGGTCGAGTCGGTCACCTTCCATCCGGCCGGGGCCCTGGCCGCGACCGGCGGCGTCGACGGCGCGGTGCGGGTGTGGCGGGTCGCCGACCGGAGCCGGCCGTCGCCGTCAGCGGTGATCGGCGCCGCTCACGAGGGGGGTGTGCGCGCGGTGGCCTTCGCGCCCCGCGGCGACCTGCTGGCCAGCTCGGGCGCGGGCGACCCCGTCGTACGGCTGTGGGACCTGACCGAGCCGGCGCGCCCGCGCGCGGCGGGCTCGGTGCGCGAGGGCGGCAACGGCGGGACGGGCCTGGCCTTCAGCCCCGACGGCCATCTGCTGGCGACGCTGAACGGCGTGGTGATCGTCCTGTGGGACGTGAGCGACCCCCAGCGGCCGGTACGGCTGGCCACCAGCCCCCAGCAGCCGGAGACGATGCAGGCGATCGCCTTCTCGCCCGACGGCCGGATGCTGGCCACCGCCTCCCTGGATCGCACCGCCCGCCTGTGGGACGTGGCCGATCGCGCGGGAATCCGCCCGCTCTCGCAGCTCATCGGCCACACCGACGCCCTGCAGGGCATCGCCTTCTCGCCCGACGGCCGCAGGCTGGCCACCGCCTCGCTCGATCGCACGGTCGGCCTCTGGGACGTGCGCGACCCCCGGCGCCCGCGCCCCGCGGGCACCCTCACCGGGCACACCGACCGTGTCTACGCGGTGGCCTTCAGCCCCGACGGCCAGTACGTGGCCAGCGCGAGCGAGGACCACACCGTCCGGTTGTGGCCGGTCGACCCCGCGACGGCGGCGGTCCGCGTCTGCGCGCGGGCCAGGCCCGCGCTCACCCCCGCCGACTGGAGCCATGCGTTTCCCGGCCTCCCCTTCCGCCGGCCCTGCCCATGATCGCTGCCAGGTTTCCCAAGATTGCGGACACGCGCCGGTCGTGCCCGGCCCGGGGAGGTCAGGATGGGGGCATGGCAACCGAGAAGACCATCGCGTTCGTGCTCTACCCCGGCTGTACCATCCTGGACCTGGTCGGCCCGCTGCAGGTGCTGTCCACTCTCGCGGCGATGCGCCCGGAGTTCCGGGTCGTGGTGGCCGGGGAACGGCTGGAGACCTGGGAGACCGACACGCCCTTGCGGGTGCGCGCCGGCAACACCTTCGAGGAGGTGCCCGGCCCCGACGTGGTCGTGGTCCCCGGCGGCGGCGCGCCGACCCTGCGCGCGATGGCCGACGAGACTCTGCTCGCCTACGTGCGCGGCGCCACCGGGCTGACCACCTCGGTGTGCACCGGCTCGCTGATCCTGGGCGCGGCGGGCCTGCTCGACGGCCGCCGCGCCACCTCGCACTGGTCGATGCTCGACGTCCTGCCCGAGTTCGGGGCGATCCCGGTCCGGGAGCGCTGGGTGGCCGACGGCCCGGTGCTGACCGCCGCCGGGGTCTCCGCCGGGATCGACATGGCCCTGCACCTGACCGCCGAACTGGCCGGCCTCGACGTCGCGCGGGCCGTGCAGTACGCCCTGGAGTACGACCCGCGCCCGCCGCACGGCAGGCCGGACTGGGAGCGGGCGCCGAAGGAGCTGTACACCGCCCTGACCGGGCAGTGGGTGCGGGAGGGCCTCGGCGACCACCCCCTCGCCGGCCGTCTCGCCGCCCGGCTGAAGACCGTCAGCTGAACGGCTTCGCGGCCCAGACCACCTTCCCGCCCACCATGGTCAGCAGGACGTCGGTCCGGGAGATGTCGTCCGGCGCGACCTTGGTGATGTTCTGGTTCAGGACGATGAGGTCGGCCAGCTTCCCGGTCTCCAGCGAGCCGGTGACCTTCTCCTGGTGCATCTGGTAGGCGCCGTTGATCGTGACGGCCCTGATCGCCTCGCGCCTGGACAGGCCGGGCAGGGCGTTGACCTTCCCGGCGTACTGCGGGAAGTCCTTGCCCCAGTCGGCCTCACGCAGGATCGACGCTTCAAGCCCGAACCACTGGTCGAACGGGTCCAGGCAGCAGTCGCTGCCCAGCGAGACCTTGCCGCCGGCCCGGGTGATCGGCTTGGTGGGCTCGTACAGGTCGAACCGGGCGCCCAGGTACGGCTTGACCGCGTCGGTCGAGTCGGGCGCCGGTTTGGCCCACTGCAGTCCCATCGACGCGGTCACGTCCAGGGTGCCGAAGCGCCGGTAGTCGGCGGGGTCGACCACCTCGGCGTGCGCGATGGTCTGGTGGGCGCGGATGCCGGGATTGGCCTTGCGCGCCGCTTCGAAGGCGTCGAGGGCGGTTCTGACCGCGCGGTCGCCGATGGCGTGGATGTGGGACTGGTAGCCGAGCCGCTCCAGTTCGGCGACGACGGGATTGAGGAGCTTGGCGCCGATGTAGAGCTCGCCGCGGGCCGACTTGTCCTTGCGCGGCTTGCCCTTGGCGTCCAGGTACGGCTTGAGCAGGGCGGCGGTCTGGCCCGGGTACTGCACGATGCCGTCGAGGAGGATCTTGACGCCGTCGACGGAGACCGCGGGCTCGGCCACCAGGCGCGGGCCCTCCTGCTTGCCCGGGCGCCAGGCACGGACCGGCAGGGGGATCTGGCCGGGGCGTTCCAGTTCCTTGCGGATCTTGGCCAGGGCGGCGTACAGCTTCTTGGGTTCGCGCAGGTCGCCGATGCGGGTCCAGATGGCGAAGTGGGCGCGGGCGGTCAGGCCGCCGGCCGTACGCAGGTTCTGGAAGGTCGTGACCGTGGCGGCGTCGCTGCCGGGCACGAAGAAGCTGGTGATGCCCTCCTGGCTGAAGTCGCGCATGCGCAGGCCGGCCAGTTCGGCGGCGCGCTCGGGGGACAGGGGAGGCGGTGGCGGGATGAGCTTGGTGACCAGGCGGGCTGCGGCGTCTTCGAGCAGGCCGTTCGGCTCGCCGTTCTTGTCGTGGTTGATCCGGCCGGCGTCGGGGTCGGGGGTGTTCCTGGTGATCCCGGCCAGGTCCAGGGCTTTCTGGTTGACCAGCGTGGTGTGGCCGGTGACCGCCGCGGAGACGATGATCGGGCGGGTGGTGCCGAGCCCGTCGAGCATCCGCTTGTGCGGGGTGGTCCCGGCGGGGCGCAGGAACTGCATGTAGAGGTTCGTCACGCTCAGGAAGTCGTCCGGCTCGGCGCCCAGTTCGGGATCGGCCAGGCAGGCCTTGACCCGGCCGCGGAACTGCGCGACCGTGAGCGGTTCCGCCTTGAGGTCGCAGGTCTTGCGGTCCTCGCGGGTGATGTCGTGGATGTGTCCCTCGTGCAGGCCGGGCATCACCATGCGGCCTTTGAGGTCGATGACCTTGGTCTTGGTGCCGATGTGACGCCGCGCGCCCGCGTCGCCGCCGACATAGACGATCTTCCCGTTGTCGATCGCCACCGCCTCGGCCACGCTGTCGCGGGCGTCGACCGTGTAGACGAACCCGTGCCTCAGCACCGTGTCCGCGCCCGCCTGCGCGGGAACCACCGCGCCGGCGGCCAGCGGAAGCAGAGCCACCAGTAACCGCCTCATGGACTCCTCCGATCCTAAATTTGAATCAAATTTAAGTTGGTACGGCCGTGCGTCAAGGGGGAGGATCGAACTCATGTCAGAACTGACCGAACCGCGGGGCAGAACTCAGGAGCGCGGCAGGCTGGCCCGCAGGCGCGTCCTCGAAGCGGCGCTGGAGGTCATCGCCGAGCAGCCGGTCAGCGAAATCCAGGTCCAGCAGATCGCCGAGCGCGCCGGGATGAGCCCGGCGCGTGTCCTGTACTACTTCCCGTCACGCGACCAGATCCTCGCCGAGACGTTCCGGTGGAGCGAACGCGACCTCGCCGCGCGCCGGGCGAGCGAACTGGCCGCCGTCACCGCCCCGGCCGCGCGGCTGGCCGCCTACGTCCGGCTCTACCTGCCCGAGGGCCGGCACGACGCCTCGTGGAAGCTGTGGCTGGAGGCGTGGCTGCGCTCGACCTCGGCCAGCGAGATGAGCCGGACGGCCGACGCGATCGACAGCGGGTGGACCCGCGACCTGACCGCGATCATCGCCGACGGCGTGGCCGACGGCACCTTCCGCGCGGTGCGTGAGGAGGAGTTCCTGCCCGCGTTCAACGCGCTGCTCGACGGGCTGGCCGTGCACGTCCTGATCGGCCGGCTCGATAAGGCGCAGGCCGTACGGGCGGCGCTGGCGGAGGCCGCCGAGAAACTCGGCGGCCTCGACCCCGGGTGACCGGCCCCGGTCCCGCAAGAGCCCGGCTCCCGAAAGGCCACCTCACGGCTCCCGCAGTCCCCACGGCTGTCGCGAACCCCCCACTGCTCCCGCAATGCCGCCACGGTTTCCGCGATGCCCCGGGTTTCCGCAATGCCCCGGGCTCACGGGAAGCTCCGGGCTCACGGGAAGCTCCGGGCTCCCGGACAAGAGCGGCGGCTTCAGCGCTCGCGCTTGGCGGGGAGCATCATGGGCAGGCCCGTCAGCGGGTCGGGGAACACCGAGCAGTCCAGGGCGAAGACGTCGGAGATCAGCTGGGCCGTGACGATCTCCGACGGGTTCCCGCAGGCCACGACGCGGCCCTCGTGCATGACCACGAGGTCGGTGGCGTAGCGGATGGCCTGGTTGATGTCGTGCAGCACGGCGACCATCGTGCGGCCGGCGTGCTGGAGGTCGGTGAACAGTTCCATCAGCTCGACCTGGTGGGCCACGTCGAGGTAGGTCGTGGGCTCGTCGAGCAGCATGATCGGGGTCTGCTGGGCCAGCGCCACCGCCACCCACACGCGCTGCTGCTGCCCGCCGGACAGGGCGTTGACCCGCTGGGCGCTCAGGTCGAAGGTGCCGGTGGCGGTGAGGGCGTCGTGGATGGCCCGTTCGTCGGCCTCCGTCCACTGCTGGAAGAGCCCCTGGTGGGGGAAGCGGCCGCGGGCGACCAGGTTGGCGACGGTGATGCCGTCGGGGGCGATCGAGCTCTGCGCCAGCACGCTGATCTCGCGCGCCGCCTCCTTGGGCGCCAGCTTGTGCAGGTCGCGCCCGCCGAGCAGCACCCGGCCGGCGCGCGGCGGCAGCAGCCGGCCGAGCCCGCGCAGGAGCGTGGACTTGCCGCAGCCGTTGGGCCCGATGACGACCGTGAACGAGCCGGGCCTGATCTCCAGGTGGAGACCGTCGATGATCAGGCCGGAGCCGTAGCCCAGTGACAGGCCCTCGGCGACGAGCGGCGCGGCGCCCCCGCCCGCGGTCACGCCGGCCCCGGCGGTCAGGGCTGGGCCTGGGGTCATGGCTGGGCCTGGGGTCATAGCGGGGTCTGCGGTCACGGCGGGATCCGTGGGCATCGGGGTGGATTTCGGGTGGGCGATGGTCACAGGCGTCTCGCTTCGCGTACCAGGAGCCAGATCAGGTAGAGGCCGCCCAGGCTGGTGGTGACGACGCCCACCGGCAGCTGGACGGGCAGGAACGCCACCCGCGCGACCGTGTCGCCGAGCAGCAGCAGGAGGGCGCCGGTCAGCCCGGCGCCGATGGGGGACCAGCCGCCGCGGCCGGTCAGCCTGGCGGCGATCTGCGGCGCGACCAGCGCGATGAAGCTGATCGGCCCGGCCACCGCCGTGGCGATCGCGACCAGGCCGACGCCGGCGCCGGTCACGGCCACCTGGGTGTGCCGGGAGCGGACCCCGAGGGCGTCGGCGGCGTCCTGGCCGAGTTCGAGTGCGCGGATGCGGGAGCCGTACAGGAGGGCGAGGGCGGAGAAGAGCGCGACGCCGCCGGCGGCGACCGGCAGCGCGTCGGGGGCGACGGAGTTGAGGCTGCCTGCGCCCCAGATCGCGGCCGTCATCGCGACCTGGAGCTGCGCCTTGGCCATGATCCAGGTGTTGAGGGCGCTCAGGACGGCGCTCACGCCGATGCCGACCACGATCAGCCGGAATCCGCGGAAGCCGCCCCGGTAGGACAGGGCCAGGACGATCGCGGCCACCGCCAGGCCCGAGGCCAGCGCGCCGAAGGAGATGACGGCGGTGGGCGCGTGGAAGAGGGCGATGAGGACGATGGCGCCGGTGTAGGAACCGGTGCTGAAGCCGATGACGTCGGGGCTGCCCAGCGGGTTGCGGGTGAGCGACTGGAAGAGGGCGCCGCTGACGGCCAGGCCGAAGCCCAGCAGCAGTGCCAGCAGCACCCTGGTCAGGCGCCACTGCTGCACGACGACGGTGTCGGCCCGGGAGGCGCCGCCGTAGAAGGTGGCCAGGACGTCGGGCAGGGACACGAAGATGTCGCCGACGCCCAGCGAGACCAGCGCGGTCACGACGATGACGGCGGCCAGCGCGAGGTTCACCACGAGGGTGCGGCGGTCCAGGCGGGCGGAGAGCAGGCGGGTGCGCACGGCCCACTCGGGGCGGCCGGTGTCGAGCTTGGCGGGCGTGCTCACAGGCCGCTCGCCTCCTTGCGCCGGGCCAGCACGATGAGGAACGGCGCGCCCACGAACGCGGTGACGATCCCGGCGGGCAACTCGCCCGGCCACAGCACGAGGCGCCCGGCGACGTCGGCGACGAGCAGGAGCACCGCGCCCAGCACGGCGCTGTAGGCGGCGATCCACCGCTGGTCCACCCCGAACAGCCAGCGTACGACGTGCGGGATCATGAGCCCCGCGAAGCCGATGGGCCCGGCCAGCGCGGTCGTCGCGCCACAGAGCAGGCTGACGGCGGCGACCACGCCGGTGCGCACCGGGCCGAGCCGTACCCCGAGGGCCTTGGCGGGCCCGTCGCCCAGGGCGACGGCGTTGAGCGAGGGCGCGACGACGAAGGCGATGGCGAGACCGAGCAGGATCAGCGGCAGGACCTGCGCCACCATGGCCAGCGTGCGGTCGTTGAGCGCGCCGGTGTCCCAGTGGCGCATCAGCGTGAACGCCTTCGGGCGCACGAGCGTGATCGCCCCGGCCAGGCCCTGCAGCACGGCGCCGAAGGCGAGGCCGATCAGCACGAGCGTGACCGGGCCGGCGGTGCGGGCGCGGTTCATGGAGCCGATCAGGTAGACCACGGCGGCGGCGACGGCGGCTCCGGTGAGCGCGGCGCCGATGCGGCCGGGCACCCCGGACACGCCGAAGAAGGCGACGGCGATCACGACCGCGAAGCCGGCGCCGGCGTTCACGCCGAGGATCCCGGGGTCGGCCAGGGGGTTGCGGGTGAGCGCCTGGATGAGCGCGCCGGCCACCGCGAGCGCGCCGCCCGCGACCACGGCGAGGACGGTGCGCGGCACCCGCAGCTCGATGACGGTGCGCGCCTCCACGGATTGGGCCTCGCCGAGCAGCGCGGCCAGGACGGTCCGTGGCGAGATGGCGGCGGAGCCCACCATCAGGCTGAGCAGCACGGCGGCCAGCAGCAGCACCACGCAGCCGAGCAGCCAGGCGAAGAGCGGGACGGGCGAGCGCGCGAGGCGCCCGCCGCCCGGCTCAGAGGCCGAGACGCTCAAGCTCGGCCTCGTAGTCGTCGCGCAGGTCCTCCTCGTCGCGGGCGGTGTCCTGCCAGATCGCTTCCAGCCGGCGCCGGTCGTCGGCGGGCAGCGTGCGGAACCGCTCGGCCCAGGCCTCGCCGTCCGGCGTCCAGTAGCCGATGACCTTGTAGCGGCCGGTGGGCAGGCCGCGTTCCTTGCGCAGGTAGCGGCGCACCGCGCGCAGCGTGTCCGTCGCCCCGGCGACCCAGACGTAGCCGCCGTCGAGCGGGCGGGAGAGCGGAACGGCGGCGCGGACGGCCTCGTCGAGCCGGCTCGGGCCGGTGCCGTTGCCGCCGTGCAGCCAGGTGACCTCGACGTTCGGCCGCTGCGGCAGGTCGAGACGGGAGTCGTCGCCGGGGATCTCGGCGATCACCTTGGTGGTGACGTTCCCGGGCACGCCGGTGATCAGGCGGGCCATCGCGGGCAGGCCGGTGAGGTCGCACACGAGCACCTGCCAGCTCAGGTCGGCGGGCGGGTCGTACAGGCCGGTGGGGGAGTTCAGGCCGAGGACGTCGCCCGGCCGCGCGGCGAGGGCCCAGCGGGCGGCGATCCCGCCGTCGTGCACGACGAAGTCGACGTCCAGCTCCCGGGGACGGACCGCGCGGACGGTGTAGGTGCGCATCGGCGCCTCGGGGGCGCCCTCCGGCGTGCGCCAGTAGTCGCCGTGCGGCTCGGGCAGGGAGACCTCGCGCCGGTCGTCGCCGTGCGGGAAGAACAGGCGCACGTACTCGTCGCCGACGCCCGTGGTCGGGAAGTCCTCGGCCAGGGCCAGCGTGACCCGGATCATCGTGGCGCTCAGGCGGGTGACGGCGCTCACCTCGGTGCGGAAGATACGCATCGCCGTCTCACCCGGCCAGGTTCGGGTTGGCGGTGAGGTCCTTGCGCACCTGCTCCACGAAGGCCTGCTGGCCGCTCGGCGAGCCGTACGCGATCTCCATGTTGTAGGTGTAGATGCGCTTGTTCTTCACGAACGGCAGCGCCCGCCAGGCCGGGCTCTGGCCCAGGGTGTCGAGCATGGTGGCGAGCTCCTTCTTGCCCTCCTCGCCCACGCCGACCGAGACCCAGACGACGTCGATGCCGGCGAGCTTGCCCATCTGCTCGGGGCTGATGGTGAGCTTGTCGTCGTCGCTGAGCGGGGTGCGCTTCAGGCCGAGGTCGTCGAAGGCCTTGCAGGCCACGCCGGCGTAGCAGGCGATGTTGCCGTTGCCCTCCCAGTAGCCGAAGGTCGCCACGGTGAGATCGGCGTTGCCGGCCTTGGCGATGTCGGCCTTGGCCTGGGCGACCTGCTTGTCGTAGGTGCCCTTCCAGGCGTCGTAGCGGTCGGTGCGCCCGAGGTCCTGCGCGGTGCGCTTGAAGTGGACCTCCCAGTTCTTGCCGTCGAAGGCGTCGACGGTGTAGGTCGGCGCGATCTGGCCGAGCCGGGGGTGCACCTTGTCGTCGTAGCCGAGGCCGTTGAGGATGAAGTCCGGCTCGGCCTTGAGCGTCTGCTCGTAGTTGTACTCGGGGTAGTTGGCGAACGGCTTGACGCCCTTGAGCGGCTCCTGCGGGAAGTAGTCGGGGAAGGTGGTGAAGCCACTGTCGCCGCGGATGGGCTGGCTCTTGGCGAGCGGGATGCCGAGCGTGATCAGGATGTCGACGTCGGTGGTGTAGAAGCCGAGGGCGGCCTTCGGCTGCGCGGGCATCGCGACGGCGTGGCCCTTGGGGTCCTTGATCGTGGTGACCGCGGCGGCGGCGGATTCGCCGGAGCCCGAGCCGCATCCGGTGGCGAGGAGGGCGAGGACGGCCAGGGGGACGAGACGCTTGTACGGCATGGGGTCTCCGGTGGTGAGACGATATCGCCCCGGGAACTTAGCATAGGCTTACCTAACTTACATCGGGCACCCCACCCTCGATCAAGCTCCCATGTTCAGGTTAGCCTTGCCTAATCTTTGTCGAGTCTTGCAGGAGTGCCACGTGCGGTCAGGTCGGGACGTCCTCTCGGGGGCGATCAGAGGTCAGCGGAGCAGGCTGATCGCGGGTTCGTTGCTCGGAGCGGGGCATCAGGCGGGCGAAGCCCTGGTGCCGGTGCTCGTCGGACTGGCCATCGACCAGGCCGTGGCGGGGGCGAGCTGGAGCCGCCTGCTGGTGTGGCTGGCCGTACTGGCCGTGGTCTACGTCGGGTTGTCGTTCAGCTACCGCTTCGGCGCCCGCGCCGGCGAGCGGGCCGCCACCGAGGCCGCGCACGACCTGCGCTCGGCCATCGTCGCCCGCGTGCTGCACCCCGGCGGAGGCGCCGACCGGGACCGGCTGCCGGGCGAGCTGACCGGGATCGCCACCGAGGACGCGCGCCGGGTCGGCATGGTGCTGCTGGCGGTTCTCACCGGCGTCGCCGGGTTCACCGGCCTGGCGGTGGCCAGCGTGGTGCTGCTCACCACGTCCGTGCAGCTCGGGCTGATCGTCTTGGTGGGCACGCCGGCCCTGCTGTGGCTGGGCCACCTGCTCAGCAAGCCGCTGGAGCGCCGCAGCGCGGTCGAGCAGGAAAGCGCCGCGCATGCCTCGGGTGTCGCCGCCGACCTGGTGAGCGGGCTGAGGGTGCTGAAGGGCCTGGGCGCCGAGCGGGCCGCCGTCGAGCGCTACCGGCACACCAGCCGGACCTCGCTGGCCGCCACCCTGCGCGCCGCCCGCGCCGAAGCGCTGCAGAACGGCGTCGTGATCGCGCTCACCGGCGCCTTCATCGCGCTGCTCGCCCTGGCCGGCGGCACGCTCGCCGCCAACGGCACGATCACCCTGGGACAGCTCGTCTCCGCGGTCGGACTCGCGCTGTTCCTGCAGGGCCCGCTCTACATGCTCGCCTGGGTCAACGCCGAGCTCGCCCAGGGCCGCGCCTCCGCCACCCGCGTGGCGGCGCTGCTGTCGGCCCCGCCCGCAGTCACCGGCACGGGCACCGAACTGCCCGCGCAGATCAAGGGCGCGCTGCGGCTGCGCGGCGTCACCCACGGCGGCCTGCGCGAACTGGACCTGGACATCGTCGCCGGCGAACTGGTCGGCGTCGCCGCCACCGACCCGGCCGCCGCCACCGCCCTGCTGCACTGCCTCGGCCGTCACGGCGACCCCGAATCGGGCACGATCGAGCTCGACGGCGTACCCCTGCGCGAGGTCGACCCCGCCCTGCTGCGCGAGGCGGTGCTGGTCGCCGAGCACGACGCCGTCCTGTTCGAGGGAACCGTCGCCGACAACGGCGGCACCCCGCAGGCCCTGGCCGCCGCCGGCGCGGCCGACGTGCCGCCCGACACCCCGGTCGGCGAACGCGGCGGCTCCCTGTCCGGCGGCCAGCGCCAGCGCGTCGCCCTGGCCAGGGCGCTGGACGCCCGCCGCCCCGTCCTCGTCCTGCACGACCCCACCAGCGCCGTCGACGCCGTCACCGAGGCGCACATCGCCGAATCCGTCAGGCGGCTGCGCCACGGGCAGACCACCGTCGTGGTGACCACCAGCCCCGCCCTGCTGTCGGCCGCCGACCGCGTCCTGCTGCTGGACGGCGGCCGCGTCGCCGACGACGCCTCCCACGCCGACCTGCTCCAGCGCAACGCCGACTACCGCAAGGCGGTGCTCGCGTGAAGGACCTGCTGCCCACCGCCACCCCGGCCCGCACCCGCGCCGCCGTCCGGGAGATCATCCGTCCGCACCGCGCCGTCGCCGCCGCGGGCTTCGGCCTGCTCATCGTCGCCACCTCCGTCGGCCTGCTCGTCCAGCCCCTTCTCGGGTACGTCGTGGACCTCGTGGCCGGGCGCCAGCCCGCCACCCTGCTCACCACCCCGGTGGCCCTGCTGGTGCTCGTCGGCGTGATCCAGGGCCTGCTGACCTCGTGGGGACTCGTCCTGGTGGCCAGGTTCGGCGAGACCGCGCTGGCCGAACTGCGCGAACGCTTCGTCGAACGCGCCCTGGCCCTGCCGCTGGAACGGGTCGAACGGGCCGGCTCCGGCGACCTCACCTCCCGCGTGACCGGCGACGTCGCCCGCGTCGCCGAGGCCGTGCGCTCCGCGCTGCCCGCGCTGGCCCGCTCGCTGCTGTCGATCGTCCTCACCCTGGTGGCGATGGCGCTGCTGGACTGGCGGTTCATGGTCGCCGCGCTGCTGGCCATCCCGGTCCAGGTACACACCGGGCGCTGGTACGTGCGCAACGCCGTACCCCTGTACGCCGCGCAGCGCGTCGCGACCGGCGAGCAGCAGCAGCAACTCCTCGACACGCTCGCCGGCGCCTCCACCGTGCGCTCCCTGCGCGCCGAGGCCGACCACCTGGCGCGCGTCGACGGCCGCTCGCGCGCCGCGGTGGAGCTGACGATGCGCGGCGTGCACCTGATGCTGCGCTTCTACAGCCGCCTGCACGTCGGCGAGTACATCGGGCTGGCCGCGGTGCTGGCCGCGGGCGTGCTGCTGGTGGGCGAGGGGGCGGTCACCGTCGGTACGGCCACCGCCGCCGCCCTGTACTTCCTCAACCTGTTCGGGCCGATCAACACCGCGCTGGCCCTGCTGGACGACGCGCAGGCGGCGACCGCGAGCCTGGCCCGGCTGATCGGCGTGGCCGACGTCGCCGCCGAGGCCCCGAGGCAGGCCCACGGCGAGGGCGTCAGCGTGCGCGGCCTGGGCCACGCCTACGAGCCGGGCCGCCCGGTGCTGCACGGCGTCGACCTGGACATCGAGCCGGGCAAGCGGGTCGCCCTGGTCGGGCCGAGCGGCGCGGGCAAGACCACGCTGGCCAAGATCGTCGCCGGGGTGCACGAGCCGACCACCGGCACGGTACGCGCCCCGGCCGGGATCGCCATGGTCACCCAGGAGGTCCACGTCTTCGCCGGACCCCTCGCCGACGACCTGCGCCTGGCCCGCCCGCAGGCCACCGACGACGACCTGCGCGCCGCGCTGGCCACGGTCGAGGCGCTGGAGTGGGCCGAGGCGCTGCCCGACGGCCTGGCGACCGTCGTCGGCCAGGGCGGGCACCGGCTCACCGGGGCACAGCGCCAGCAGCTCGCCCTGGCCCGCCTGGTCCTGACCGACCCCGCCCTGGCCGTGCTCGACGAGGCCACCGCGGAGGCCGGCAGCACCGGCGCGCGTACCCTGGAACGGGCCGTCGAGCAGGCCATTGACGGCAGGACCGCGCTCATCGTGGCGCACCGCCTCACCCAGGCCGCCTCCGCCGACCGCGTCGTCGTCATGGACGGCGGGCGGGTCGTGGAGGACGGTTCGCACGACGACCTCAGGCAGGCGGGCGGCCGCTACGCCGGCCACTGGGCCGCCTGGACCCGCCACCACGCCCACGACGGCGACTGACACGCACCCGGCGCCAAAAGACACGCCCACGACGGCGACTGACACGGACGCGGTGGCCCGCCGGCCGGCGGGCCACCGTGCGTGATCAGCGGGGCTGGGGTGCGGGCTTTCTCGTGGCCGTCAGGTAGACGACCGCGGCCGCGAAGACCAGCAGGGCCGTCCAGTCGTTGAGACGCAGGCCGGCGATGTGGTAGCTGGGATCGATGCGCAACCACTCGATCCACGCGCGGCCGCAGGCGTAGGCCGCGGCGTAGAGGGCGAACGTCCGGCCGCGGTCCAGGCCGAAGCGCCGCTCGGCCCAGAGGACGAAGCCGGCCACGCCCAGGTTCCACAGCGACTCGTAGAGGAACGCCGGATGGTAGGTGGCCGTGGACTCCAGGCCGGGCGGCCGGTGGGCGGGGTCGATCTCCAGCGCCCACGGCACGGTGGCCGGCCTGCCGTACAGCTCCTGGTTGAACCAGTTGCCCCAGCGGGCGATCGCCTGCCCGATCGCGATCCCGGGCGCGACGGCGTCGGCGAAGCCGCGCAGCGGGATGCCACGCCGGCGGCAGGCCAGCCACACACCCAAGGCGCCACCGGCGAGGGCGCCGAAGATGCTGATGCCGCCCTCCCAGATCGCGAAGACCCGCAGCGGATCCCGGCCGGGGCCGAAGTACGGCTGCCAGTCGGTGGCCACATGGTAGATCCGGGCACCGACCAGGCCGAACGGCACGGCCCACGTGGCGATGTCGCCCACCGCGCCGGGATCGCCGCCGCGGGCGGCCCAGCGGCGCCTGGTCACCCAGGCGCCGGCGAGGATGGCGAGGACCATCAGGAGGGCGTAGGCGCGGATCGGGATCGGGCCCAGATGCCAGACGGCCTGGGACGGGCTGGGGATGGCTGTCACGGCGTCGAGTCTGGTCGCGCCACGGCAGCGCCCGCATCGGGCGGTGCGCCGATTGTGCGATCAGCCGACCGGTTGATGCGCATCCGGCGGACGACTGAATATCGTCGGCGGTGTGGAGTCCTGGGAGCGGTCGCGGCGCCGGTGGCAGCACGCCTTTTTCGTCTCGTGGCTGGTGCTGACCTCCGCGGGACCCGTGATCGAGGGAGGCCGGGTCCTGCCGGTGGTGCTGGTGGCCGGGCTTGCCGCCTGGTACGCGGTGTGGTTCGTGCTGCGCACGCCGCACGCGGGAGACGTGCCGCTGCCGTACGTGCTGGGCGGCGGGCTGATCTGGCTGGGGCTGTTCGCCGTCGACTCCTCCTTCCTGGTGGTCGGGCTGAGCGTGCTCGCGCCGTACTGCATGGACGCCGTGCGGGTCGGGCTGGTCGCGGTGGTGTCGTGCGCCGGGGGCTGGTTGTGGCACCGCCACCACGCGACCGGGACGATCACCTGGACCGAGATCGTCATCAGCGCGCTGGTCGCGATCAGCGCGGGCGCCGCGGTCGGATACTTCCATTCCGTGGCCCGGCAGAGCGCCGAGCGCAAACGCCTCATCGACGAGCTGCAGGCGGCACAGGAGGCGCGGGCGGCGGCGGAACGGCAGGCGGGCGTGGCGGCCGAGCGGCAGCGGCTGGCCCGGGACATCCACGACAGCCTCACCCAGGGCTTCGCCAGCGTGGTGATGCTGCTGGAGGCGGCGCAGGCGACCCTCCCCGACAACGGACACCTCAGCCAGGCACTACGGGTGACCAGGGAGAACCTCGCGGAAAGCCGCCGCGTGGTGGGGGCGCTGCGGCCCGGCGACCTCGACGAGTGCGGCCTGCCGGAGGCCCTGCGGCGGCTGTCGGCCCGGCTGCGCGACGAGACCGGCATCCGGGCGCACACCGTGATCACCGGCATGCTCCGGCCGCTGGAGGCCCACGTCCAGGCCGAACTGCTGCGCGTGGCGCAGGAAGCGGTCGCCAACGCACGCCGCCACGCCGGCGCCGAACAGGTCACGCTGACCCTGTCGTACATGGAGGACCTGGTGGTGCTTGACGTCCACGACGACGGCGGCGGGTTCGATCCCGGGCGGGCCGCCTCGGGACACGGTCTGTCGATCATGCGGGAACGGATGGAGCAGCTCGGCGGCACCCTGCTCGTGGAAAGCGCACCCGGCGCGGGCGCCACGGTCGTGGCCGGCGTCCCTGCCGCGGTGCCGATCGGGGCGCGATGACCGTCCGCGTCCTGATCGCCGACGACCACCCGGTCGTACGCGACGGCATCCGGGCCATGCTCGGCACCCAGGACGACCTGGAGGTCGTCGGCGAGGCCGTCTCGGGCACCGACGCGGTACGGCTGGCGCGCGACCTGCGCCCCGACGTCACCCTCATGGACCTGCAGATGCCCGAGATCGACGGCGCGACGGCGATCACCCGGATCCGCGAGCGCGACCCCGGCGCCAAGGTGATCGTCCTCACCACCTACGACACCGACAGCGACATCTCGCGCGCCATCGACGCGGGAGCCATCGGCTACCTGCTCAAGGACACCCGCCGTGAGCAGCTGTTCGACGCGATCCGGGCGGCGGCGCGCGGAGAGAGCGCGCTGTCGCCGGCGATCGCCACCCGGGTGTTGTCGTGGGCACGGGCCGACGCGCCCGACGCCCTCAGCGGCCGCGAGATCGAGGTCCTGGGCGCCGTGGCCCAGGGGATGAGCAACAAGGCCATCGGCGCCCACCTGTGCATCAGCGAGGCCACGGTCAAGACCCACCTCCTGCACATCTTCGCCAAGCTCGGCGTCGGCGACCGCACCGCCGCCGTGACCGTCGCCGCCTCCCGCGGGATCATCCGGCTCAGCGGCCAGACCTCATGACGGTGTCGATCGCCTCGTCCCGCCGCAGGCCGGCGCCCCGCTCGTAGGCCGTGGCATAGCCGGTACGGCCGAGCCGGTCCACCAGGCCGGCCACGAGCGCGCCCAGTTCCCGGTCACCGCGGTCGAAGGTGCCGCGGATGACCTCGCTCATCCCCAGCGCGTGGGCCGCGCCCGCCGGATCGCCCTCCAGCGACAGCAGCCGGGCCAGGAGCTCGGCGGCCGGCGCGAGGTCCATGTTCGCCCCGGCCGCCCGGAGCGCATGGGGCAGCATCGCGCGCGCCCGCGCCGTGTCACCAGCGGTGAGCAGGTTCGCCATTCTGGCGGGCACCAGCAGGCTCCGGCTCGCCTCCGCGGGCAGGGACCACTCGCGGGCGACCCGCTCCAGCCGGTCGAGCTCCCGATCGGCCGGGCCGGGCTCGCCGCGGCGGCGGTACAACTCCGCCGCGCAGGCGTGCGCCTGGATCTCCGGCATCGGCAGGCCGAGGTTCTCGGCCGCCCGCCACGCGGACTCGAGATCCTCGCCGGCGCCCTTCAGATCGCCGGCGCGCATCCGCTGCGTGGCGAGCCCGAGCCGGGAGGAGACCTCCTCCTGCCACGCGAGGCCGCCGCTGATCGAGATGGCGCGCTCGAAGTCGGCGACCGCCTCGTCGTGCCGGCCCTCGATCCCGTGGATCTGGGCCGTGCCGTTCAGCATCATCGCGGTCCACCACCGGTCGCCCGACCGCTCGAACGCGCGCAACGCCCGCGCCGCCGCGCCCGCGCCTTCCGCCCAGTCTCCGCGGGTACGGCCGCGCAGCGCCTCGACCAGGTGGGTGTGCGCGACCGCCCAGTCGTCGGAGCCCTCCCTCACCCGGGCCGTCTCCCGATCGACCAGGTCGTCAAGCCCGGCCATGAAGGCCGCCGTCAGCGTCATGGTCAGCAGCATCGGATAACGCCGCAGCGCGCCAGTCCGGGCGCAGTCCTCGACCGCGGCCCGCACCTGCCCGGCGTCCGCCGCACCGGCCAGCAGGTGGATCGCGGCGAACGCGGACCTGGCCGCCCGCGGCAGCGCGTCGCCGAACTCCAGCACCCTGGCCACGTAGACGTCGGCCCGGCCGTCGTAGCGCAGCATGTCCCAGTACCAGTACAGCGGGCCGAGGATCCGGGCCGCCGCCTCGGCGTCGCCATCCTCGACGGCCGTCTGGAGAGCGTGGACGAGGTTGTCGTGCTCGAACTCGAACAGCCGCAGCGACTCCGCCTGCCCATGCCCGCGCAGCAGCGGCTCGTGCCGCTCGGCCAGCCCGGCGTAGTGGCGCGTGAGCCGTCGGCGTACGGCTTCGCGCTCCTCGGCGCAGCGCAGTTCCCCGGCGGCGTAGGCCCGGATGGTCTCCAGCATCCGATAGCCGTCACCGGCCCGCTCCACGATCGACTTGTCGACCAGCGAATCCAGCAGGTACGCGGCGTCGCCTCCGCATACCGCCTCGATCTGCCCGAGCCCGGCCTTGGCCGGAAACATCGACATCCGGCGGGCGAGGGTCCGCTCGTCCTCGGTGAGCAGGTCCCAGCTCCAGTCGATGACCGCGCGGAGCGTGCGCTGGCGCGGCTGGGCGGTCCTGTTGCCGGTGCCGAGCAGCCGGAAACGATCATCCAGGCGGCGGGCGAGCTCACCGGCGTCCATCGTGCGCAGCCGCGCCGCGGCCAGTTCCAGGGCGAGCGGCAGGCCGTCCAGCCGGCGCACGATGTCCACCACCGGGCCCGCCGCCGGCCCCTCCAGCGCGAAGCCGGGCCGTACCGCGGCGGCCCGATCGAGGAACAGCCGGACCGCGCTCGCCCGCGCGGCGCGGACCGGATCGGCGTGGGCCGGGGGCAGGGCGAGCGGCACCAGCCGGCACAGCGCCTCACCCATGACCTCCAGCGGTTCGCGGCTCGTGGCCAGGATGGTCAGGTTCGGCAGGCGTTCGAGCAGGTGCCCGGCGAAGCCGGCCACCGCCCCGGAGATCTGCTCGCAGTTGTCCAGCACCAGCACGCCCTCGCCGCCGGAGAGCAGGGTGACCGTTCGATCGAGCGGCGTACCCGGCGGCAGCGCCTCCGTCGCGGTGACCGCGCCCAGCACCGCCTCGGGCAGCCCTTCCGGCGTGTCCACCCCGGCCAGGGGGACGAGCCAGACGCGGCCGCGCCGATGGGCCCGATGCCGGCTCACCGCCTCCACCGCCAGCCGGGTCTTGCCCACCCCGCCCGGACCGGCGACCGTGACCAGCCGCGAGCCGTCCAGCAGCCCGGCGAGCAGTTTCAGCTCCTCGTCGCGGCCGACGAAGCCGGTCAGCGGAGCCGGCAGCCGGCCCGGCGTCGCCCGCGAGCGCCGCGCCGGCCCGCTCTCGCCGCGCAACACCGCCAGATGCGCCCCGCGCAGCTCCTCGGAGGGGTCGACGCCCAGTTCCTCCGCGAGCGTGCGGCGCACCTCCTCATACAGCCCGAGCGCCTCGAACTGACGGCCCGCCGCGTGCAAAGCCCGCATCCGCAGAATGGCCAGCCGTTCGCGCAGCGGATACGCCGCGGCCGCCGCCTCCATCTCGGCCAGGATCTCGCCGTGGTTGCCCAGCAGCAGCTCCGCCTCGAACCGGTCCTCGGCGGCCGCGGCACGCAGTTCCTCCAGGCGGGCGGCGGCCGCGGCGGCGAAGGGGAGGCCGAGCACGTCGGCCAGCGCGTCGCCCCGCCACAACGCCAGCGCCGCACCCAGCAGCGCGGCGGCCCGGCCCGCGGCACCGGCGGCCAGCTCGCCGCGGCCCTGCCTGGCCAGCTCCTCGAACCGGTGGGCGTCGACGTCCTCGGCGCGTACGCGCAGACGGTACCCACCGGAGGCCAGCTCGACGACCTCGCCGTCGCCCAGCGCCCGCCGCAGCCGGTACACCAGCGCGTGCAGCGCCCTGACGCTCTCGCGCGGCGGGAGATCGCCCCACAGCCCGTCGACGAGCGCATCGACCGCCACCACCTCGCCGCCGGCCAGCGTCAGCCTGGCCAGCAGCGCACGCACCCTGGTACCGCCGACGTCGATCGGCGCCCCGCCGTCGCCATAGGCCCGGACCGGCCCCAGCACCTCAATCCGCATGGTCACCAGCCTAGGAGGACCCTCGCCCACGGCGACCGCAGCGCCGTGGGTGCCCCGTCATCGCCGGCGGGCATCACCGGGACCGTCAACGGCGGATTCCCGGGCGGCACGGCGCCACGCGGCGGCGGGCTACCGCACGCCCGTTACGGCCTCGGCCTGTTCGAGCTCGGCCGGGGCGGTGACGGGAGGGCGGGCCGTGGCCGGCGGTCACTGGGGCACATGTTCCGCGCGCCGGGCACTCCCGGCGGGGAGCACACCGTCGCACGCGGGCGCAGAGGTGTTCACGATCGCCGGAGCGGAGCTCGGTTCACGAGGGCGACGGAGGAACATCGGTTCACGATGGCGACGGAGGAACAATTGGTGAGCATTTGGTGGCTCCCGGTGACACCTGCCGTCGTCTTGCGCGGCCCTCGGGCCCGGCGCACACTCGGGTCGTCGGCGCGTCGTGGCCCGGGGGTGATCCTGTGCACGAGGAGTTCAGCAGCCAAGAGATCTGGTCCTTCGGCTGTCACCGGTGTCAGCACATGTGGGAACAGCGCTACACCGTCCGGACGGTCTCCGACGATCACCACGGCGGGGAGATCCGCGTGTGGAAACGCGGCTCGGTGACCGTCCAGCCGCCGTGGGTGAGCGTGAGCTGTCCCGGGTGCGGTGCCTATCAGGTGACCTGCCTGCCGTACGGATTCCTGTCGCGCCATCCCGAGCTCACCGCGGCCCCCGAACCACGGCCGCTGCGGCTCACCCCACCCGCCGCTCCGAAAGCGGCGCCGGTCGTGTGGCCGACGCGGCTGCTGGCGGCGCTCGGCCTGCCCGTGCTGGCGTTCGTGGGCTACGAACTCTGGCGCAACCTGGCCGGGCTCAGCCCCTCACACTGATCCGCCCCGTCGGTGGAACGCCGCGGAACGGGATGGAACGCCCTCTTTCGCGAAGGCGGCGAAGCCAACGGGTGGGGCAGATGGGTGGTCGGGTGCGGCTGCTGGGGCCGGTGGACATCTGGAGCGACGGAGAAGTCCTGCCGGTCCCTGGTGTGCGACGCAAGGCCGTGCTGGCCGTGCTGGCGCTGCGCACCGGCGAGGTCGTCGGCATCGACCACCTGATCGACATCGTGTGGGACGGCCGGCCGCCCGGAACCGCGACGAACACGCTGCAGCGCCATGTGTCCTACCTGCGGCGCGAACTCGGCACGCCCGGCGCGATCGTGGCCAGGCCGCCCGGGTACATGCTGCGGCTCGGCACGGAGCCCACGGACGTACGGCAGGCCGAGTCCCTGATCGAGCGCGGCATGAGCGCGAGCGGTCCAGAGGAGCGCATGCGCCGCCTGAAAGCCGCCCTGGCCCTGTGGCGCGGGCGGCCGCTCGCGGACGTGGCGGCCGGGTCGCCGTGGTTCGCGGCCCAGGCGGCGCGCCTGGAACGTGTGCGCCGCCGGGCCGACCTCGCGCTCGGCGAGACCCGGCTGGCGCTGGGCAGGCACGCGGAGCTGGTCCCGGAACTGGAGGGGATGCTGGAGCCGTACCCCTTCGACGAGGAAGTGCACCGGCTGCTGATGGTCGCCCTGTACCGCTGCGGCAGGCAGGCGGACGCGCTGGGCGTCGTGCACCGGCTGCGCGGCCGGCTGCGCGAAGAGCTGGGCATCGACCCGGGCGCCGGCATCCGCGATCTCGAAACGGCGATCCTGCGCCAGGACCCCGGCCTCGACCTCGTGCCCGGCGACATCACCGGGGCCCGGAACGGCGCGCCCCTGGTGGAGCGGGCCGCCGAGACGAAGGTGATCGACCACGCCCTGGAGCGCGCGTCGGACGGTGCCGGTGGCGGGCTCGTGGTCGTTGAAGGCCCGGCGGGCATGGGCAAGACGAGCCTGCTGGCCCACGCCCGCGGCAGGGCCGAGGCGATGGGGTTCACGGTGGCGAGTGCCCGGGGCACCGACCTGGAGGTGGACAACGGCTGGGGCTGCGTGCGGCAGCTGTTCGAACGATTCGCCCGCCAACCCGGCAGCCCCGCCGGCGCGGCCGTCGTGCGCGTGACGGACGCGGATCCGGCTGTGCCGCAGGGGGAGTACGCGATCATCGACTCGCTGTTCTGGCTCGCCGCCGATCTGGCCGCGGCCGGCCCGCTGCTGATCGTCGTGGACGACCTGCACTGGGCGGACGCCGCGTCCGCGCAGTTCCTGGCCTATCTGGGGGCGCGCCTGGACGGGCTGGCCGTGGTGGTGCTGCTCGCCTCGCGGCCTGGCTGCGATCGGCTCGGCCGGATCACCTCGATCATCGCCGCTCTGCCTCTGGCCACCACTCTCACCCCGGCGCCGCTCACGGTCGAGGGCTGTGCCGTCCTGCTGGGAGAGCCCCCGGAGGGGGAGCGCGCGCTGCGCATCCACGAGGCGACCCGCGGGAATCCCTTCCTGGTGCGGCAGATGCGCGACAACCCGGGCGGGTCGCTCGCCTGTTTCGTCGCCGGTCAGCTCCGGCACCTTCCCCCCTCGGCGGTGAGCGCGCTGCGGGCGCTGGCCGTCCTGGGCGACGACGTGGACGGACGCGCGCTGGCCACGCTGAGCGGCATCCCCGCGCACGAGATCATGGACGCGGTGGCGGCGCTGACCGCCAACGACCTGGTCGAGGCACGGGGCATGCCCGCCAGGTTCACCTTCTGTCATCCGCTGATCCGGCAGGCCGTCTACGAGGGCATCAGGCCGAGCACGCTGATCGGCCTGCACCTGGCCGCGCTGCGTGCGGCGGTGACCGATCGGGACGCGATCAGGGCGGCCACCCACCTGCTCCGGATCCCGCCGGGGACGGCCGGCGAGGACACCGTCGCGCTCCTCCTGCGGGCGGCCGACCTCAGCCTGGCCCGCGGTTCGGTGGACGGCGCGGTCGCGTTCCTGCGCCGGGCCCTGGACGAGGACCTGGGCGAGCGGCGGCTGACCGTGCTGACCCAGCTCGGGCTCGCCGAGGCGCTGGTGGACATGCCACGTTCCCTGGAGCACCTGGCCGAGGTCCTGGAGCTCGAACCCGATCCCGAGCGCCGCGCCGGGATAGCGCTCACCATCGGCTGCACCATGTGGATGACCGGCCGCCCGCGTCAGGCCGCCCGCGGCTGCCAGGCGGTCCTCGACAGAGAGCCCCGGCTCTCCGAAGGCGCCCGCCAGGCGCTGGTGGCCTGCATCGGCATGGCCGGATACGGCACCCCGCACGGCGCCGACCTCGTCGGCATGCTCGACGAGCTGGGCACACGCCCCACCGGCTCCTCCTTCGGCGGCCTCATGCTGGAGGCCTGCCTGGCGCTCAACGACGCGATGAAGTCCCGGCGGGAGCAGACCGAGCGCCGTGCCCTGCGGGTCCTGGCCGAGCAGGGCCTGGTCGGCCAGCTGCAGGCCGTACCGCTTCTGACCTGCGCCTGGTACGCGCTGGGCCCCTGCGACAGCCCCCGGATCCTGCCCTCCGTCGAGGCGGTGCTACAGCACAGCCGCGAAGCGGGGTCGTTGCGCGGAGCGGCTCCCGCCTTCACCTACCGCTCGATGATCATGCTCATGAAGGGCCATCTGGAGGACGCGGTCCGCGACGGATGGCTGGCGATGGAGGCGGCCACGAACAGCGGAGTGGACCTCGGCGTCGTCTTCGCCGGAAACTGGCTCATCGCCGCCCTGCTGGCCCGCGGCGACAACGACGCGGCCCGGTCCGTCCTGTGCCGGGTCAAGGCCGCCCACGGACACGACCTGTCCCGGCACATCTACGCCGGCGGCGAATTGAACCTGCTCCTCGCCCAGGGCCAGGCCCGCCAGGCGCTGCGGCTGGCCCAGGAAACCCGCGAACACTGCGCGACCATGGGCATCACCAACCCTGAGCTGTTCGACTGGCGCGAGCCCCTGGCCCGTGCCCTGACCATGCTCGGGCGCGCGGACGAGGCCCGATCCGCCGCCCAGGACCTCCTGGCCGCCGCGCACAGGTGGGGGAGCGCCCGCGCGATCGGCCGCGCGCTCCGGGTCGCCGCCACCACCGAACCCGTCCCGCGCCGGCTGCAGCCGCTGACCGAGTCGGTCCGCCTGCTGGAGGGCACCGACGCCCGGCTGGAGCACGCCGCCTCCCGGTATCTGCTCGGTGAGACTCTGCGGGAGACGGGCCACGCCACGCGGGCCCGCGCGCACCTCCACGGCGCCCGCGACCTGGCGGCCCTGTGCGGCGCGGTCCCGCTGGAGGAGGCGGCCCTCGCCGCCCTGCGGCGGACGGATCACCGGTAGCCGCGCGCCTGCAGCCGGTACAGCTCGGCGTACCTGCCGCCGGCGGCCATCAGCGTGGCGTGGTCACCCAGCTCCACCAGCCGTCCCGCGTCGAGCACGACGATCACGTCCGCCATGCGCACGGTGGAGAAGCGGTGCGAGACCATGACCGTGATCGTCCGGTGGCCGGGCCGCCGGGCCAGCGCCGCGTAGCGGGTGAACAACGCGTGCTCCGCCTCGGGAGCGAGGCCGGAGGTCGGCTCGTCCAGTACCCGCAGGATCGGCTCGGCCCGCATCGCGGCGCGGCCCAGCGCGATCCACTGCCATTGCCCGCCGGAGAGCTCGACCCCGTTCTCGAAGGAGGTGCCGAGCTGTGTCGCCAGGCCCGCGGGCAGGTCGCCGACGAGCCGTTCCGCTCCGGCGTCGGCCAGCGCGGCCAGCACGGCGGGCTCGTCGTCCGCGCGGGGCAGGTCGCCGACGCCCACCGACGCGCGGGTGACGAGCTCAAGGCGGCAGAAGTCCTGGAATCCGGCCGACAGCCGCTCCTGCCAGGCGGCGAGCCCGTAGGCGGTGATGCCGGCGCCGCCGTACCGGATCGTGCCCTCGGTGGGGTGGTAGAGGCCGCACAGGAGCTTGACCAGGCTGCTTTTGCCCGCGCCGTTCTCGCCGACGACCGCGACCACGCTGCCGGAGGTCAGGCGCAGGGAGACGTCGCGCAGCACCGGGTTCGCCGCGCCCGGGTAGCGGAAGCTCACGTGGTCGAGGGCGATCTCGCCGCCGGAGGTCAGAGGCAGGGGTACGGCGGGCGAAGAGGGCCCGGCCGGGGAGTAGCCGGCCAGCCAGAAGTAGTGGCGCGCGGCGTGGGCGCTGCGCCGGAGCGAGGAGTACAGGCCGATCAGCGTGCCCGCCGTCCCGTCGAGCTGACCGGCGAGCACCAAAACCAGCGCCACGTCGCCCGCACCGGCCCGGCCGGTGGCGGCGAGGGTGAGCGCGCCCAGGAATCCGGCGGTGAAGGCCAGGCGGCCGGTCGCCGTCCAGAGCGCCGCCGTCCGCTCCGCTCCGCGGCGGCGGCCCTGGACGCTGAGGACCAGCCGTTCGCAGCGGGCGGCGAGTTCGCGGGCCAGGCCGTAGATCCGCAGCTCCTTGCCGGCGGCCGCCGAGGTGGCCAGCGTCACCAGCGCGTGGTGCGCGCGGGCGTCGGGGGCCACCGCCTCCTCCGCCTCCTGCAGCACCCGCTCGCCGCGCGCGGTGGCCAGGGCGGCCGGTACGGCGAAGGCGGGCAGCAGCAGGAGCCGGGGATCCAGCGCGGCGAGCAGCGCCAGGATGCCGCACATCTGCACCGCTCCGCGCAGGCCCTGGAGTAGCTGGCCGTAGGTGGTGCCCAGCTCGCCGCGGGTCTCGCGGAGCACCTCGATCCGGTCGAGGTAGCCGGGATCCTCATAGTGGGCGATCTCCGGCACGCGGGTGCACATCTGGAGGACCCGCCGGTCGAGTTCGAACGCCACCTTCTGCTGGAAGGCCATTCTGACGCGGGCGCCGGCCGTACCAATGAGATGGACGAACGTGATCATGCCCGCCAGGACGAGCGCGGCGGCCACCGTCGCCTCCGCCGCGCCCGCGCTCACGCCGTCGACCAGCCACTTCAGGCCCAGAGCGTGAAGGATGCCGCCCAGCCCGGCCACGACGGCGAGCGCGGGCACCGCGATCGCCCGCCGGGCGTCGGCGCGGAAGGCCACCTCGATCGGCAGCCACCACACGCGGAACCTACGCATCGGCGGCCTCCCGCCGGAACCGGCCGGCGTGCAGGGCGTAGCTGCGCGCGTAGACGCCGCCCGCGCGCACCAGTCCGGCATGGTCGCCCAGCTCGGCGACGCGGCCGCCCTCCAGCACCGCGATCCGGTCGGCCATGCGTACCGTGCTGAACCGATGGGAGACCAGGATCGTGGTGACGCCGGAGGTGAGCTCCAGGAACCGTTCGTACAGCCGGCTTTCCGCGCGCACGTCCAGATGGGCCGTGGGCTCGTCGAGGATCAGGACGCGGGCGCCGTGCCCCACCGCGTAGATCGCCCTGGCCAGCGCGACCTTCTGCCACTGCCCGCCGGACAGCTCGCCGCCGCCCTCGTACTGCCTGGACATGATCGTGCCGAGCCCGTACGGCAGGCGGCCCGGCAGGTCGCCCGCCCCTGCCAGCCGGAGCGCGTCGAGCACCGCGTCGTCGTCAGGAGGGCGATGCACCGCTCCGAAACTCACGTTGTCCCGCAATGTCGCTTCAAAGCGGCAGAAATCCTGGAAAACCACGGCGAGCTGCCGGCGCCAGGAGTCCGGATCGATCGTGGCCAGATCCGTGCCGTCGATGAGGATCCGGCCCTGTCCCGGCTCGTACAGGCCGGCCAGCAGCTTGAGCAACGTGGTCTTGCCCGCCCCGTTCCCGCCGACCAGGGCCAGCGAGCCGCCCGCGGGGACGGTCAGGTCGAGCCCGTCCAGAACGTTCCGGCCCGCTCCCGGGTAGGCGAACCCGGCCCCTTCGAACCGGATCTCCCGCGCCGGCATCCCGCTCGCGCTCCCGCCGCCTCGTGGCCGCGCGGTGGCCAGCTCCCGCACGTGCTCGATGTGCGGCAGAGCGGAACCGGCGGTGGCCAGCGTCCATTGCGGGTCACCCGCGTAGCCCAGCGCCGCCGTCCCGAACACGGCCTGGACCGCCACGGTCAGCCCGCCCACGTCGAGCCCGGCCACGGCCAGCGCGCTCAGCGTCACCACGTGCGCCCCGGCCAGCACCGCCAGGCGCGCCGCGAACGCGCTGCGCGGCTGCCGGAAGGCGAGCACCTCCCTCATGCCCTCCGCCCAGGCCGCGGCGAAGCGCCGCACCAGCCACGGGCCCAGACCGAAGACCCTCAGCTCCTTCGCCCCCGCGGGCAGCAGGCCGAGGTTCCTGAAGTACGTCGCGCGCCGCAGGGAGGCGGTGCTGGCCGCGAACCCGGCCACCGCGCCGCGTACCTCCCGATCGACCCAGCGTCCGGTGAGCATCCAGGCGGCGGCCAGCGGCAGCGGCGCCCACCAGGCGTAGGAGGCGAGCGTGAGCGCCGCCGCGAGGCCGGTTAGCCGGGTCGCGCCGAGCTGGGCGAGCGCCCCGACGGCGGGACCGACCGGCAGCGCGCCGGGCGCACGGCCCTGGGCGAGGCTGAAGTGGTCGGCCACCTCCGGGTTCTCCATCCGCGCGACACCGGCGGTCAGCGCGGCCCGCACGATCGTGCCCGTGGTCTTTCTGGTCACCGCCCGCGTCAGATCGCCGGCCAGCATCGTCTGCGCGGGCCCGGCCAGGTCCTGGGCGAGCATGAGGGCGCCGAGGACGACCAGCGGCCCCACGAGGTCCCGGGGGCCGCCGTCCGCGATGGCGGACACCAGCGCGCCCACCGCGAACATGTACCCCGTGGCCAGCCCCGCCTTCACCAGCAGGACCAGGCCGAGGAGCGGTGTGCGGACCGGGCCGGCGGACAGCAGCAGGCGGATCAGGCCCTTCATCGCAGGCCGTACTGCGCGAGCCAGGCACGGTCGCCGCCGCGCACCGTGAGCAACGCGGCCAGGACGCCGGTGGCGCCGTTGAGCAACAGGACCCTCCGCCCGGCCAGCACGGGCACCTGGTCGAGCCGGTCGAGCAGATAGGTCTCCAGCAGGTCGCGCAGCGCGCCCGCCCCGCCCAGGTCCGCGTGCCGGGCGAACGCGTCGGCGACCAGCATCGTGCCGGCCGCCCCGTGACAGATCGCCAGGCTGTCCAGGCCGCCGCGCTCGCCGTCGAACAAGTAGCGCTCCGGGTCGAACGCGGCGCAGAACGAGGCCATCGCCCGGCTCGCCACCTGCCGGAGCATCCCGTCGCCGAGCACCCGGCCCGCCTCCCACAGCGCCCAGGAGACTCCCGGCGTGCCGTAGCACCAGGCCTGGCGGCGGCTGGGATGCGCGGGCGGGCCGCCGCCCTCCCTTCCGTGGGGCGGCCAGGTGAGCACGCCCCAGGCGTCCTCGTACATCTCGGCCACCAGCCAGTGCGCGACCCTGGCCAGCGCGGGAGCACACCCCCGTGGCGCTCCCGGAACCTCGCACGCCGCCCGCAACGCCATGGCGACGCCTGCCACGCCGTGGCCGACGCCGGTGTTGACGGTCCCGGGGCACCAGCCGCGGACCTCTTCGCCCGGCCCCGTCTCCCGGACCCTGAGGCCGTCGAGATCACTTCTCTGCGCCGCCCTGACCAGCAGAGCGGCACCCGCCCGCAGGAGGTCCGGCCTGGTCGCCCCGCCCGTGGTCAGTGCCAGCACCGCCCCTGCCGGGCCGGTGATCAGGTCGTAGTCGTCCCAGCCCACGGCCTCCCGCGGCCACCGCCGGCGCGACAGCCGTACGGCCAGCGACTCGGCGGCCCGATCCGCGAGCACGGACAGCCGCGGCCATCTGGCCCTGGCCGTGCCGACACCGGCGACGAAGCCCGCCTGCCCCTGGTAGAGGGCGATTCCCCGCGTTCCCTCGCCGAAGCCTTCCAGCCAGGCGCCCAAGGCCCGCTCGTCACCGACCAGGCGCGCCAGCACGGCGGGCCCCGCGTCATCCGGCCCCGGCGGCCTGCCCGCCCGGTAGGCGGTCAGGACCTCACCGGCCAGCTCCTCAGCATCCATGGGTACACGTGATGGTGCAGTGGCTGGTGCAGTTGTTGCTGTCCGGACAGAGCTGGCGCGTGCAGCCGACGGTGCACGTGTTCGTCTCCGGGGGAAACAGGGCCTCTACGGTGGGAACGTGCCGTGGGTGAAGCCGGGCTTCCAGGGATGTGATCAGCAGGTCGAGCTCGTCGTTCATGAGAGTCTTCCTCCCTTGGGTGTGGCCGCCCCATCCCGGGGGCGGCCACGGGAATCACGCCAGGCAGGACTTGGTGCAGCCGCCCGTGCAGCCGTTCGTGCACGCGTAGGTGCAGTCGTTCGACGTCCACGGCTCTTCGGGCTTCTCGTTGGTGACGGTCGCGAACTGCGCCTCCAACTGCACGATGAGCCGGTCGACGTCAGGAATGTCGATGCTCGTCTCGATCGGGTCGTTCATGTGCGTTCACCTCCTTTCTCCATCGGCGTTGATGGCTCGGGCGGTCCGGCGGGCGAGGACGTCAGGGCAGACGTCCATCGGCAGCCGCAGCATGAGCTGGGCGGCGTGCCGTGCGGCCGGGCCGGGGGAGGGGGTCGTGACCGGATAGTCCGGGGGCGCGGGCAGCGCCTCGGTCACGGTGATCGTCTTGGGGTCGTGGGTGAGCATCCGGTCGATCGCCGCGACGGCCCGCAGGCTCTCCAGGTCGCAGCGGACGCGGCCACCGGAGCGCGGATCGGTGACGAGGACCCAGCGGGGCAGGCCGAGCCGCTCGCGCAGCGCGTCCAGCGCCCGCGCCCCGCTGAGAGCCGGCTCGCCGGCTGGCCACAACCGCTCGCGCCCGACCCGCCACTGCGCGGCCGAGATCACCAGCCGGTCACCCGCCATGACGCGGGGGAGGAACGCCCGCCCGGGCAGAGCCGTCAGGGGCGCGCGCAGGTCGATGCCCAGGGGACGGCCCAGCGGCGTGGGCGCGGCCGACTGCAGAAGGCCGGCCAGCAGGTCCCAGGGCGGGATCGCCACCCGGGTCGAATGCAGGATCGGCCAGATCGGGCGGTCGTCCACCGTGGCCACGGTCCGGTGGCCCTCCCGCCTGATCATGATCGTGTCCAGGGGGATGTAGCGGGCCGACGCGGTGTCGCCGCAGTAGGAGGCGAGGTCGGCGTCGCCGGTCCAGGCCCGGGTGTAGCGCGGGCGGCGTACCGCGTTGGCCGCCCTGAGCGACAGCGGCGGCACCAGCACCTCGACGAACAGGTAGCCGGTCTCCCGCTCCACCCGTTCGAGGAAGCGGCGGTAGGCGGTGACGTGCGGGGGCGGGCCGTACAGCGTGCGCAGGGCGTCGGCGAACCGGGCGTCGAGCGCCGCGGCCGGGGCCAGCGCGTCGAACGCGGCACCCGAGCCGGGCAGGGGACGCAGCAGGCAGTCCACCGGCCAGCTCAGCTCCTCGTCCCCGGCGCCGAGGTCCGGGATGACGACGGGGTGCTCACCCGCCTCGCCGTCCAGCCAGGCGATCAGCCTGTCGTACGCGGAGCCTTCCGTCCGCGGGCGCGGCCAGCCGTCGGCCGGCGCGTGCCTGTGGGGACGCGCCGTCTCCAGACGGCGCCGGAAGAGGGAGAGCGCGGGCTCCTGCGCGAAGTCCTCCCCGGGTACGGCCGGCGGCGCGTCGTCGCGCATCAGCCTCAGCAGAGCGAGCACCTGCCGGAGCTCGGGCTCCATCTCCCGTCCCGGCGCGACCACGCCGGACGCGCGGCGGTAGACGTCGAGGAACCCATCGCGGTCAGGCGGCTGTGGCAGAGGCCGCGCCCATCCCGACACCGTGACGCGGGGCGGGCGGCACACCTCGACCAGCCCGATGCCGGCCAGGTGCGCCAGGAAAGGCCTGAGCACCCGCCGGTCGGGAACCGCGATGGATTCCTCGAGCTTCGCGACCGTCATGGCGCCGGGCCGCAGCGCGGCGCAGACGGATTCCAGCAGCGGGATGCGGCGCACCCGGACCTCGGTGACCGGCACCTCGCTCTCCAGCCTGGTCACCCACGCCACCAGCGTGTCCCCGTCGGACCAGTGCAGCGGGGTGACCGTGAGCAGGGTCCCGGGATCGCCGAAGGCGTCCTCACCGTCAAGGACGGCGTTTCTGCCGGCGTGCAGGTTCTCGGTCCACTGCCAGGCGGTGGCACCGCCGGGGACGTGGCTCGCGGCCACCTCCTCCAGGCCGACCAGCGCCACGTGCGCGAACCAGCCACGCGGCGTCGGTTTGGTGGCGCCCCGGTCGATGAGCCGCCACAGGTACCCGTCGCGCCGGCGCATCCGCTTGCTGTCCCAGCTCTCACCGGCCGCCACGCGCCGCCGGATGTCGTCGAAGAGGCCGGGGCCGGCCTGCCGCATGGCCCTTTCCACCTCGGGCGCCTTCTGGGCGAGCTCCCACGGCCACCCGAGCAGCCGCCGCTCCTCCTCCCGCACCGCGTGGACGGCCAGCCGTTCCAGCTCCGCCACGGTCAGCCCGCGATCGAGCACAGCCCGGACGTCCTCGGCGCGCAGGCCGTGCGCCGTCAGCCGCTCCGCCTCGGCCGCCGTGAGCGGGCCGCCCCCGTGCAGCCGGCGGCGCACGTCCAGCGCCCACCCCCGATCCCGCCCGGCCCGGGGGACCAGATCGCGGCCGATGACCTCCGCCAACGCGGCCGCGGCGTCCCGGTAGCCGAGACCCGCCACCCGCAGACAGCGGATCAGCGTGAACAGCTCGGGATTGCTTCCCTGAAGCCAGAGGTGCGCGGGGAACCCGGCGACCCGCAGCAGCCCGGACGCCCCCATGCGGGGCGTCATGACGCCAGCGCCTCGGCCAGGAACGCCTGCCTGGCGAAGGGGAGCCCGCCGCGGTTCCAATGGAAGACGACGGCGAAGGCGGCGGCCTCGCGGGGGCCCACGTAGGCGTGCCAGGTGTCGAAGTAGTCCGTGCGCCACCGGGCCGCCTCGGTCGTGACGTCCGCCGCGTACCGGTCGATCAGCGGCTGCGTCTCCGGGGCGAGGAGCTCGCGCAGGGCGGTCTCGTCCGCCCAGACGCGCCGGACCCCCTCGGCCGCCCGGCCGAACCCGTCGGCCGCCCGGTGCCCGGGGGACAGGCGCCGGCCCGTGCTTCGCCGTACCCGATCCCAGACGTCGCGATCCTCCCAGCCCACCACCCCCAGCGCGGCGAAGAGCCGGCGCAGCAGCACGAGCGAGAACGCCCACGCCGGTCCCGGCCGCACCGACGTGTGGAAACCGAGCCAGGCCATCGAGTCGGCGGTGAACAGCCGGTGCACGCTCGTCATCGACACCGGCCCGCCGAACAGGTGCGCCTCCGGCTCGTAGCAGGCGGGGGTGACCGAGGTGACGAGCCCGCCGGTCCGCCAGCGTCCGGTCCGTTCCTCCACCGTCGCGAGCATCCGCGGGCGGAGGCCGGGTGGCGCCTCGACGCGTACGCGCAGGCCGGGCGGTTTGTGCATGAAGAAGAAGTTGGCCGCCCCGCCGGACAGCAGGTCCCCGGCCAGCCGCAGCAGCTCCACGTACACCGCGCCCAGCTTGCCCTCCGTGATCTGGAGGCCCGCCTGCGTCCACGACGTCGCGTCCGTGCCCATCGAGCGGACGGCGGGCAGGCCTCCCGCCAGCAACGCCTCCCTCCAGCCGGCCAGCCGGGCATCCGCCGGGGAGGTCTCGGCGGCGGGATCGAGGCCGCGTGCGCAGGCGGCGAGGAAGTCGTGGACGGCCATCGGCCGGCCGTCCACCCTGAGCGCCGCCGGATGCGTGGTGGTCTGCTGGGAAGTCACCCTCGTAGCGTGTCGGCCGCCGCGGCCGTGGCGCTGAAACGGCGCTGAAACCCGCAGGTCACCCACGATCTTCTTCGCCGGCCGGGGCTTGGCGGAGGTCCGGCGGGGAACACCCCTGGGACCGGCCCGCTGATCCCGCTTGACCTTGACACAGTGACAAGGTCTTCACTGTTGCCGAGGAGGTGGTCCCGATGACCATGCGGAACCAGGACACGGATGCGATGCGCGCCTTCCAGGCTCTGGACGACGGCAGCTCGTCCGTGCGGCTGCGGGCGGCGATGGCGGTCGGTACGGCCCCCGACCCGCGGTTCGTCGGCAAGCTCATCGAAAGGAGCGCGGTCGAGCCCGAGTTCTACGTCCGCGACATGCTGACGTGGGCGCTCACCCGCCACCCGGCGTCCATGACGGTTCCGGAGCTGCTCGGCGAACTCCGCTCGGAGCGTACGCAGGCACGGAGCCAGGCGCTGCACACCCTGTCCAAGATCGGGGACCGGCGGGCGTGGCCGGCGATCACCGGGGCGCTGCTGACCGACGCCGACGACGAGGTGGCACGCAGCGCGTGGCGGGCCGCGGTCGTGCTCGTGCCGGCGGGTGAGGAGCCCGAACTGGCCACGGTGCTGGCGACCCAGCTCGGACGCGGCGAACGGGAGACGCAGCTCAGCCTCAGCCGCGCCCTCGTCGCGCTCGGCGAGGCGATGGTGCCCGCGCTGCGCGCCGCGACGACCGACCCCGACCCGCGCGTCCGTGCCCACGCGATCGCCACGGAGCGGCTGTCGCGCGACCCGGACACCGGATTCGCGTTCGCGATCGAGGAGGCCAAGCGCGTCGTGGCCCTCGGCGGCGCGGGCAAGGAGGAGTGACGGGCCATGTTGATCGGTGACGTGGCACGACGGTCCGGGGTCAGCGCCCGCATGCTCAGGCACTACGACGCGCTCGGCCTGGTGCGGCCGACCGGCCGCAGCCACGCGGGCTACCGGGAGTACTCCAGCCGGGACATCCAGCGGATCTTCCACATCGAGAGCCTGCGCTCCCTGGGGCTGTCGCTGCGTGAGGTCAGGCGCGCGCTCGAAGATCCCGCCTTCACGCCCGCCGAACTCGTCGCCGACCTCATCCGCCAGACGCGCGAACGCATCGCGGCCGAGACGGAACTGCTCACGCGCCTGCGCCGGATCGACGCCGTGGAACCCACCGGCTGGGAGGACGTGTTCCAGATCGTCGCGCTCCTTCAGGCGCTGGGCTCGAAGAGCGCGGGCAAGCGCCAGAGCGCCGCCCTGTCCTCGGCCGAAGAGGTCGCGCTGCCGGTGGAAGCCCTGGTCGAGGCGGCGCTGAGCGAGACGGACCCGAACGTCGCCGGAGCCCTCCGCTGGGCTCTGGCGCAGTCGGGCGAGGACGGGCTGGCACTGCTGGCGGAGGGACTCGGCTCACCGGCGGCCGAGGTGCGCGAACGCGCCGTCCGGTCGATCGCCGAGCTGGCGAACGACGGCGCGACCACGCTGCTGCGGCAGGCCCTCACCAACCCCGACCTCGTGGTACGCAGGCACGCGGCCCTGGCACTCGGCGCACGGGGAGTGGCCGAAGCCGTCCCGGCGCTCATCGACATGGTCGTCGAGGGGACGAACGACGTCGGCGCCGCCGACGCCCTCAGCGCGCTGGCGAGCCGTCCCGCGTCGGCGAAACGGATCGCCACCAGGCTCGTGGACCGCCTCGCCCGCGAGGGCGCCGAACCGGCGGCACGCCGGCGGCTGACACAGGCGCTCGCCGACATCCCGGGAGGCACCGCGTCACAGGCCCTCGCGGACCTGTCCCAGGACGAGGACCGTGCCGTCGCGCTGACCGCGACCTACATTCTCGGCATACGCGACGCGCGCTGACCGACGCCTTCCCGGACAAGGCCGGCTCCTTCTCCGCGCGGCAGTACGATCACCCCGGCGCCCGCAACGCGCTGACCCGCACCCGTTTCGCGACCGGCACGCCCATCAGGTCGCTGATCACGGCTGTCGGGCGCGCCACGGGCCGGAGGCGCCCTGATGCCCGAAGCGCTCACCCGCCCGGGCCGCGCTCCCCGAAGGGGAAGCCGTCGAAGGTGCCGGACAAGGCCGGTTCGGTGGAGAACGCCGCCCAGGTCAGCGTCGCCTACAGGAAGATTCCGCCCCGGAGGCTGCTCCCGGGGACGCGGGTCAGGGGGCCGGGTCGGCGGGAGGGCGCCGGAGACCCGCGAGCGTGCCGGTCCGGGCGGGCCGTGGGCCGCCATGCCGCAGGGTGACGGCGAGTGCGGTGATCCAGGCCCACGCGGTGATGATCGCCGCTCGCTGGAACAGGCCCGCCAGGTCGACCAGCGAGGGGTTCTGCTCGAAGCCCATCCCGGCCAGGATCCAGAGTGCGGGGAACGCCACCGCCGTCAAGAGCGAATAGACCGTCCACGCGGGCCCGAAGCGGCGGGCCAGGATGAGGCAGGCGGGTGGCAGGGCCAGGAGGGTGGCGATGGCGCACAGGTCGTGCAGCAGGCCGGAGGTGGTGTAGCCGGACAGCGGGGGAGTGCCGGGCGGGTAGCCGCCGACCGGGTCGGTGACGAAGACCCCGGCGCCGACGAGGCTGAGCCCCCAGACGGCGATCAGCAGGCGCCCCCACGGGCCGTGCAGTGCGACGGCGAAGGCGACCACGAGCAGGCCGCACCCGATGAAGGTGGCGGACTGCACCCATCCGGCCGGTCCCAGCGCGAGCGAGCTGACCGGGTGCCGGAGCGGGTCGTAGTCGGCCAGGACCGCGCCCCGGAGCAGGAACGAGGCGACGAACACCGGGCCCGCGACGACGCCGCAGCCCAGCAGCGCTCTGGTGTTCACGCCGTCTCGCCGGCGCCGCGCCGTACCCCGTCATAGGTCACCCCGTGCCCGGCCAGCACGGCCGCCAGCGGCGGGGACACTCCCAGCCGGAGCAGCGCGAGCAGCAGGTGCGGGGTGCCGATCTCGCGCGCGCCCAGCGCTCTCGCCTCGCGCAGGCTGATCTCCAGGACCTTCTTGGCCTGCGGGCTGTACGGCCCCCCGACGCGACCGGGTTTGCGTGACGGCGGCGAGTCCGGCTGGTCGAGCGAGCCGGGCCCGAAGGTCTCCTCGATCCGGCGGAAGACCTGTTCGACGTCGATGCCGACCGCGCCGAGGGCGTCGGCCTCGTCGTCGGTGAGCCCGGCGCGCAGCCGGGGGCCCCGGGCGGCCGCGGCCAGGTCGTCGGCGGTGACGCCGTGGCCGTTCAGAATGTCGGCGCCCGCCCCGCCCGCCCGGGACAGGGCGAGCAGCAGGTGGTCGGGCTCGGCTTTGGCGGCGCCCGACTCGGCGGCCATGCTCGCCGCGGCCAGCACGCTCTGGCGCGCGTCGGGGGTGAACCTTTCGAACATCGTGCGGCTCCTAGTCCTGTGCTCGCTGGGCGAGCTTCTGGTGTACGGCCTGCCGGGTGATGCCCAGCGCGTCGGCGATCGCCTGCCAGGACCATCCGCGCCGCCTGGCGTTGCGCACGTGGAGCGCTTCCAGATGGTCGGCGAGTTTGCGCAGGGCCACCACGGCCTTCAGTCCCACCGCGGGATCGTCGTTCATGCTGTCAAGTTATATTGACACTCTCGATCTGTCAATATAACTTGACAGTGCGATCCTTAACGGCGCCTCAACGGACGCTCATGGCGCGATGAAGGGGCCTCTTCGGGGCTGCGCAGCCCGGAGATCGGCCGCTAGCTTGACACCACCCCCTAGAAGGAGTGGATATGTCGAGTAAAACCGTGCTCGTCAGTACCACCGTCGCGGCGCTCTGCTTAGCGGGCCTGGCCACCGCCGCCCACGCGGATCCGCCGTCCACCGCCCCCGACCAGGCGCCACCGGCCATGGTCGACGCCATGGAGCGGGACCTCGGTCTCACCGAACAGCAGGTGCACACCCGCCTCGCCAACGAGCAGCGCGCGGCGGCCGCCGAGGCCAGGCTCTCCGCCCAGCTCGGCGCCAGCTACGCGGGCGCCTGGCTGAACGCCGACGCCTCCAAGCTGAACGTCGCCACCACCGACCAGGCCGCCACCGCGTCGATCGAAGCCCAAGGCGCACAACCGGTCGTCGTCTCCCGCACCCTGGCCGAGCTGAACGCCGTCAAGGACCAGCTCGACCGCGCCGCCTCCGGGCGAGCCAGCCTCTGGTACGTCGACGTCAGCACCAACACCGTCATCGTCGCCGCCCCCAGCCGGCGGGCCGCCGACGCGTTCGTCACCCGAGCCGGCGTCGACAGGAGCGCCGTCCAGATCACCACGTCGGCGGAAAGCCCCCGGCCGTACATCAACATCGTCGGCGGCGCCGCCTACTACATCGGCTCCGGCACCCGCTGCTCGATCGGCTTCTCCGTCACCCGCGGCTCCACCCCCGGCTTCGTGACCGCCGGCCACTGCGGCCGTACCGGCGCACGGACCAGCCAGCCGACCGGCACCTTCCAGGGCTCGTCGTTCCCCGGCAACGACTACGCGTGGGTCGCGGCCCCGGGCAACACCGTCCGTCCCTGGGTACGCGGCTCCGGCGGCCAGAACGTCATCGTCCGCGGCTCGACCCAGGCCTCGGTCGGTTCCTCGATCTGCCGCTCCGGTTCCACCACCGGATGGCGCTGCGGCACCATCCAGCAGCACAACGCCTCCGTCCGCTACCCCGAGGGCACCATCACCGGCCTGACCCGCACCAGCGCGTGCGCCCAGCCCGGCGACTCCGGCGGCTCGTTCATCTCCGGCAGCCAGGCCCAGGGCGTCACCTCCGGCGGCTCGGGCAACTGCACCAGCGGAGGAACGACCTACCACCAGCCCGTCAACGAGATCCTGCAGACCTACGGCCTGACGCTCGTCACCGGATAGTCCACCTCCCGGCCCTGGGCAGGTTGCTCACACCCCCCACCTGACCCGGGCCACCCGCGTGCCCGGCGCCCCACCGCGCCGGGCACGCCGGGTGATCAGGGAAGGTCGCGCAGTGCGGCCTGGGCGGCGGCCATGGCCTGCTCGTCGCTCGCACCGGCCTGGCGGGCGGTGGCGGCGAACTCCCGTGCGGCGGCCTCCAGCCGGAGGCGCAGCTGGTCGGTGGTGCCCGAGATGACCGCGGTGCGGCCCCGGCGCAGCTCCACCAGGCCTTCGTCGCGTAGTTGCTGATAGCCGCGCAGCACGGTGTGCAGGTTGATGCCGAGGCTGGCGGCGACGTTGCGGGCCGAGGGCAGCCGGTCGCCCGGCGCCGCCGTACCGTCGGCCAGTGCGGTACGCACCGCGCCCGCGACCTGGTCCGACAGCGGCTGGGCGGAGGCGAAGTCCACGGTGATCAGCACGAGCCCGCCCGGAGCCGGTGCAGCCAGCCGTTGACCAGCGCGGCCGCGGTGCCGGCCTGGCTCGTGGAGTAGACCAGGCGGCGGTCGTCGGACAATGACACCACCAGCACCGGGCCCTTCCCGGCCAGCGCGCCCCAGCCCCAGCTGCCGTCGTCCAGCTTGTAGCGGCCCTTGGGCGGCTCGCTCGTCACCTCGGCGTGCCGGACGCGGGTCCATGGCACCGTGCGCCGCAGTCCGAGCCACGGCAGCGTCACGCTGAGGCCGCCGGCGTCGATCTGCAGCCGGGTGCGCGCCTGCGCGGCCTCGAACACCGCCCACGCCAGCAGCGGCCAGAAGCCGAGCCACAACGCCAGGCCCACGAGCATCGCACCAGTCGCGAGCCTGCGCACCGACCACGCCCAGGTCACGAACATCACCCGCTGCGCCGCCCCGATCGGCATGGCACGCAACCACGGCGGCGGAACCACGTCCGTCTCCGGATGCCGCGGCAGCGGCCCGGCCACCACCCAGCCCAGCGCGAACGCGGCCACCGTACCCGCGACCTGCGCGGCCATCGGCCAGCCCGGCCGCACCTCGCCACCGAGCGAGGAGGTCAGCCCGAGGGCCCACAGCCCGTACGCCACCGGGATGAGCAGGCCGACCGTCCAGCCGAGCGCCACCACGAGGCGCTGGCCAAGCGGCACATACCAGTACGTCAGGAACGCCACGGCCAGCAGCGCCTGCGCCCACACCATCATCCCGAAGACCGGCTGCGCCGACCACTCCTGCCAGGTGAAGCCGATCCGGGTGCCGAACGACCAGGAGTGCACGGTGACCCTCTCGGGCAGGCGCTCGCCCAGCGTGGCGACCAGCACGATCGGCACGAGCACCACCAGCGGCGGGCCGAGGGCGGCGATAACCAGGCGGCGCAGGCGCCCCCGGGCGGCATAGTCGGACATGGCCCACCTCCAACTGTTTGATTATGACTATAACACTTCTAACAGTTCGCGCGAAGAGGCCCCTACAAGGCTTGACAGGAAGGCAGCATGCCGGTGTTCACCCATCTGACGTTCACCGCCAAGAACCGGTGAACGGGGCCGCGGGCGGGTGAGCCGCGGTCCACGCCCGGGAAGACACGGAGGGATGAAGCCTCTCGCGGGAACCCCGCTCGTCGACGTCGAGCCCTGCAGCGCCCGGTGCGCCCGGATCCTGGCCGGGCGTGAGCACATCACGTTGCTGGTCAGCCCGGGAAACCCCTACTTCTCCGCCGCCCGGCTCGCGGCGACGTTCCGGTGGGCGGCCCGGACGGTCAGACGGGTCGACGTCCTGGTCTCCGACCTGGAGATGACCGCCGCGACCTATCTCGCCCGGGGCCGCCCGGAGCATCACGCCTACCGCAGAGCCCGCGCCGACATCAGCCAGATGGCGGCCAGGATCCGGCGCGCCCGCGACACCGCGGGCCGCCCGGACCTGCGCGTCAGCGAGTTCGCCGAGTGGGCGGGCACCGCGGAGTACCGTCGCGGGCTGGCCTACGCCCGCGAGGCCATCGCCGACCCCGCCTATGGGCCGCTCCTGCGCGCGGGGACGCGGGACGCGCTCATGGCCAGGATGCCCCAGGGCTGGGAGCCCACCCCGCAGCAGATCGACATCGGCCTGGTGCACGGCGAGAAGACCCTGCCGTTCATCGTCAACGCGGTCGGGATCCTCGGCGTGAGCGAAACCGTCACCGCCTACAGCCGCCCCACACCCTGCACCCGCTACTTCTTCACCGACGGCGCGAAGTACCGCGCCTTCCCCGGCCAGGGATACGTCGCGCTGCGCGTCCGGGAACCGGATGTACCTAGGACCAACGACGGAGCGTGCCTGGGCACAAGGGCTGATCCGCCCGGCGCGTGATCCGGTGAGACTGGCCCGCATGCCTGTCACGTCCGCCACACGTGTCCGGGGCGAGCGGGCGTTCCTGACGGGGATGTTCGTCGACGCGCTGGGCAGCGGCCTCTACCTTCCGCTCACCCTGCTGTTCATCCACGAGGTCACCGGGCTGTCCATGGCCGTGGTCGGACTCGGTGTGACGGTGGCTGCCGCGGCCGGGCTGGCCGCCAATCCGGTCGCGGGCATCCTGATCGACCGCTTCGACGCGCGCGGCGTGCTGGTGGGAACCTACGTGCTGCGCGCGCTGGCGTTCGCCGCCTATCCGCTCGTGGACGGATTCACCGCGCTGATCATCGTCGCGGCGCTGGTCGCCGTGGGGGACCGGGCCTACTATCCGGCCTCGGCCGGCTATGTCGCGGTCCTGGCCGAGGGGGCGCGGCGCGACCGGCTCTACGCGCTCATGGCCACGGCCCGCAACGTCGCCTTCGGCCTCGGCGGGCTGCTGTCGGCGGGCGCGGTCTCCCTGGCCGGCGGCGCCGGGTTCACGGTCATCGCCGTGGTGAACGCGGCCAGTTTCGTGCTGGCCTCGACCTGCCTGATCCTCTCGGGGCCACGCGTCCAGGCCGCCAGAGACGCCGGACCGCGTGGCGGCTACCGGCGGGTTCTGGGCGATCGGCCGTTCATCGCCCTGGTGGGGGCCGAGCAGGCGTTCACGCTGGCGCACATGATCCTTCCCGTCGCGCTGCCGATCTACGCGGTGACCGTGCTCGGGGCTCCCGCGGCCGTTCTCGGGGTGCTCTACGCGCTCAACACCTTCCTGGCGGCCTCGGGTCAGCTTCTGGTCCGGCGGCTGCAGCGTGCGGCCCGCCGTACGCACTCCCTGGCTTTGGGCGGGGCGGTGCTCATCGCGGCGTGCGGCGCCTACGCCGCGACGGCGCTGCTGCCGCCGGGGCCCGTGCGGATCGGCGGGCTCGTCGCGGCCACGCTCATCCTCACCGTGGGCGAGCTCATGCACACCGTCCCCTCCTGGGGACTGGCCGCGGGCACCGCGCCGCCCGCCATGCGCGGGCGCTACCTGGCGATCTACCAGCTGACCTGGGCGATCGCCGCCGTCGTCGCGCCGGTCGGGTTCTCGGCCCTGCTCACCACGGTCCCGGCGCTGCTGTGGGCGACGCTCGGCGTGCTGCTGGCGGCGGCCGCGCTCACGGTGGTCCGGCTCGCCCGCCGCCTGCCCGCCGAAGCGGTCACGGTCGCGTGATCACGGTACGGCCGGCGCCCCTTCCGGCGGGTTGACGGCCGGTCAGACGGATCTTAACCTCCAGACGCCACAAGCCCCTGGAAGGAGCATCGTGAAGCTTCCTGTCTATGCGGCGACAGCGTTCTCGGCGGCCATAAGCCTCGCCCTGACCTTCGTCCCGGCCTCCGGACTCGGCCACCACAACGGCGGAGTCCAGATCGACGTCACCGAATCCGGCGGGTACTACACCCTGACCGACCCGTTACGTCCAGGCATCTCCTGCGGTATCAACGGCACCATGCCCGTCAAACTGCCGTCCGGCGCCACGATCGGCAACGGACGGCGCAACGACACGGTCACCGCCTGCGTCGACGTCCTGTACGGCGTGCAGCGCATGTGGGACATGCTGCGCGACTGGCTGGGCCGCAACGGCATCAACGGCAGCGGCCGCGGCGCCCCCGCCCGGATCGTGACCGGCACGCCCATCCCCGGCTCCACCGTCGACTTCCCCGGCGGCCAGAGCTTCCCGACCCAGCTGGACCTGGTGGGCCACCAGTACGGCCACGTCGTCTACCAGACCACACCCGGCGGTACCGGCGCGGGCAACGAGAACGGCGGCATCAACGAGGGCGCCGCCGACATCTTCGGCACCCTCACCGAGTGGTACGCGAACAACCACGTCGACCGGCCCGACTACCTGATCGGCGAGGGAGAAGACATGATCGGCGGCGGACCACTCCGCCACACCTACAACCCGAGCCTGGACGGCCACCCCAACTGCTACAGCGCCCAGATCCCGGCCACCGAGGTCCACGCCGCCTCCGGCCCGATGCGCCACTGGTTCTACCTGCTGGCCGAAGGCAGCACGCCCGGCGGCGGGAAACCCTCCAGCCCGATCTGCGCCGGCGGCCCGGCCTCGGTGACCGGCATCGGCCTGGTGAAGGCCGGACGCGTCTTCATGCAGTCCCTCCTGCGCAAGACGTCCGGCTGGCGCTACGTCCACGTCCGTACCGCCTCCGTCATGTCGGCCATCGATCTGTACGGCCCGGCCGATCCGGCCTGCGTCACGGTCAAGGCCGCGTGGGACGCGGTCAGCGTACCGGCCCAGCCAGGCGAGCCCGCCTGCGCGCCACCTCCGGCCCGCTAGGCCCGGCCGCCTCTCGCATCCTCGCCGGCTTGTCCCTCGCGGCGGCCACCGTGCCCAGCACTCCCTCGGCAGCCGGTGGCGAGCCGGCTGAGGTGATCACGTCCGGGCTCCCGGCAGGGCACGGGCGCCGGACTGGCGCGCGGCGGGGTGTCGGGCACGACATACCGCGGCCATACCGCCGGTGTTTAGCATCATCGGCGGTGCTCTGAGCACAGGCGGAGCACGGTGAATTCTCGTTGACTGACAAGGATCGAATTTCATGCGGAAGCTCTCCCCTTCGAAGATGCTCGCCACCGTCGCCGGGGTCTCTGCGGCCTTCGCCGTACTGACGCCGGCCACGCCGGCCACGGCCTCCACCACCACCGCTTCCTCGGCCGTCTCCTCGGCCGGCTGCAAGGAAAAGTGGAGCAAGCTGAACACGAAGGACGGCTTCGTCAGCTACGTCCTGCAGCTCTGCAGCAATGGCTACGGCCTGGCGCGCGGCAGTGTCACGGACACCAAGAAGGACGTCTGGACGGCCGTGGTCGAGGTCTCCTTCAAGAAGAGCAACGGCAGCGAAATCTACGGCGGGTACCAGGAGGCCGGTCGCAACAAGGGCCACAAGAGCTTCAAATGGTCCACGACCCGCACCAACCTCGACCGCATCACGATCAGGGCCAAGCGCTGCCTCCCGGGCACGATCGTGTGCAACAACACCAAGACCTACACGATCTACCCCTGACCTGAAATACATCGCCGGTGGCGCCGGGACGCCTGCCGCCGGGATGGTGACACAGCATGTCGAAGGCCTGATCGCCGGATGGCGGCGACCTGACCTGCCCCGGGCGCACCGGGTCACAAAGCTCCTACTCCCGACCGGCCAGTGGCGTACAGGCCGGCTGCGGGTTCTCTTTCGCGACCCGTCCGCGGTGCTCCGCCAGTGGTCGACGGAGCGGACGAGGTCGTCGTTGATGTGGCCGAGGAACCGGCTCACGTCCCGCAGGCGGGCACCGCCGGGTGGCCTGCTCGTCGTCGCCACGGTCGCCGCCATGGCCACATCCGCGACCGCGGCCGGAGCGGACCGGATCCCCGGCCGGCCCGGCGCGCTCCCCGGCTCATGGTCATACGCCTACGGCACCCGCGACGCCACCCGCATGCTCGTGCAGAACGTCAACGGTGACTGGAAATACCCCGTGGCCTCCTTCACCAAGGTCCTCGAAGCCGAATTCTGCGCCGCCGGACAGCCCTGACATCCGGCCCACCCCACGCCCCTCGGCGTACCGCATGACGATCAACCCTCGGACTCACGGGCCGGTGGCCGTGCTCTCGCGGACGATCAGGCGGTGCGGGGCGCAGAGGTCCTGCGGCGGTTCGGCGCCGGCCGACAGGCGGGTGGCCAGGAGGTTGACCGCGGTCTCGGCGATGTGGGCCTTGTCCGGCGCGATGGTGGTCAGGGTGGGGGTGGAGAAGCGGCCGTCCTCGATGTCGTCGAAGCCGATCAGGGCGACGTCCCGCGGGACCCGCAGGCCGCGCGACAGCAGGGTGCGCAGCGCGCCCAGGGCGAGGGTGTCGTTGAAGCAGAAGACGGCGTCCGGCGGGTCGCCGGTGAGCAGGCGGGCCATGGCTTCCGCGCCGTCGGCACGATGGTAGTCGGCGACGTCGGCGACGGCGTGCTCGGACAGGCCCGCGTCGGACAGGGCGCGGCGGAAGCCGCGCAGGCGCTGTTCCGCCGTGACCGCGCGGGCGGCGCGCTGGGCGCCGATGGCCGCGATGCGGCGGCGGCCGAGGGCGACCAGGTGAGAGGTGGCCAGGTGGGCGGCGGCGACGTTGTCGACGGCGACGTGGTCGAGCGTGCCGCCGCCGATGCGCTCGCCCAGCAGGACCATCGGGGTCTGGTCGGTCCGCGCGCGCAGGTCCTCGGGGGTGAGGGCGAGCGGGCTGAACAGCATGCCGTCGATGAGCTGCGCCCGGATGCCGGACATGACGAGTTGTTCCTTGCGGCGTTCGCCCTGGGTCTGGTCGATGAGGACGGTCCAGCCCCGCAGGTCGGCCACCTCGATCACCTTGGTGGCCAGCTCGGAGAAGTAGGGGATCGACAGATCCGGTACGGCCAGCGCGATCACCCCTGAACGGCCGCTGCGCAGGTTGCGCGCGGACAGGTTGGGCCGGTAGCGCAGCTCGGCGATGGCCGCCTCGACCCGGGAGCGGGTGTCCGGGCTGACGTGGGGGTAGCCGTTGACCACGTTGGAGACGGTCTTGATGGACACGCCCGCGTGTTCGGCGACGTCTTTCAGCCTGGGCCGCATGCCGAGCACTCTATCGCGATTTACAACGATGAAATAGGCCGTTTACAACGTTGCAGACAACGATGTAGAAAGGCTGCCATGGAAGACGCACACCTCAGCCTGGATCCGGCCTTCGAGATCGCCCCCGTCAACCGGCGCCTGTTCGGCTCCTTCGTGGAGCACATGGGCAGGTGCGTCTACACGGGGATCTTCGAGCCCGGTCACCCCAGCGCCACGCCCGAGGGCTTCCGCGGCGACGTGCTGGACCTGACTCGCGAGATGGGCGTCAGCGTGGTGCGCTATCCGGGCGGCAACTTCGTCTCCGGCTACCGCTGGGAGGACGGCGTCGGCCCCGACCGCCCGACCAGGCTCGACCTGGCCTGGCGGCAGATCGAGACGAACCGGTTCGGGCTCCACGAGTTCATGTCCTGGACCGGCAGGGCGGGCGTCGAGCCGATGATGGCCGTCAACCTGGGCACCCGGGGCATCCAGGAAGCCTGCGACCTGCTGGAGTACGCCAACCTGCCGGGCGGCACCCACCTGTCCGACCTGCGGATCAAGCACGGGGCGGCGGAGCCGTACGGGATCAAGCTGTGGTGCCTGGGCAACGAGATGGACGGCCCGTGGCAGATCGGCCACAAGACGGCCACCGAGTACGGCCGGCTGGCCAACGAGACCGCCAAGGCGATGCGGCTGGTCGATCCGGGGGTCGAGCTGGTGCTGTGCGGCAGTTCCAACTCCCAGATGCCCACGTTCGGGGCGTGGGAGTCGACGGTGCTGGAGCACGCCTACGACGCGGTCGACTACATCTCGCTGCACGCCTACTACGAGGAGGACGGTGACCTCGGCAGTTTCCTCGCCGCGGCGGTCGACATGGACCGGTTCATCTCCTCCGTGGTCGCGACCGCCGACCACGTGAAGGCGCGGCTGCGCCGTACCAAGAAGATGATGTTGTCCTTCGACGAGTGGAACGTCTGGAACCAGGCCCGCTACGAGGGCCGTGAGCAGGGAGACTTCGAGGAGGCGCCCGCGCTCATCGAGGACACCTTCACCGCGGCCGACGCCGTCGTGGTCGGCGACTTCCTCATCACGCTGCTGCGCCACTCCGACCGCGTGAGCGTGGCCTGCCAGGCGCAGCTGGCCAACATCATCGCACCCATCCGCACCTCGCCCGGCGGTCCCGCCTGGCGTCAGACGATCTTCCACCCGTTCGCGCTGACCGCCCGCCACGCGCGGGGGACCGTGCTGCGGGTGGAGCCGCGCTCGCCGCTGCTCGACACGGCGAGGTACGGCGAAGCCGCGCAGCTGTCCGCCGTGGCCACCCTCGACGACGAGGGCGTCACGGTGATCGCGGTCAACAGGAGCGCCCACGAGGCCCTGGACCTGACCGCCGACCTGCGCACCCTGGGACGGCTGAGACTCGCGCACACCCACGTGCTGGAGGCCGGGGCCGACCCGCACGCCACCGAAGCGGCCGTCGTGCCGCTCGCCAACGCGCAGCTCGACGGGGCACAGTTGCGCGCCCTGCTCCCGGCTGCGTCCTGGAGCCTGATCCGTCTCACCTTCACCGGAGCTGACCCCGTATGAAACGCCTGCTCGCTCTCGCCGTCGTCACCGCGCTCTCGCTGACCGCCTGCGGATCTACCGATACATCCGGCACATCCGGCGGACAGGTCACGCTCACCTTCTGGAACGGCTACACCGGCCCCGACCGTCCCGCGCTGGAAGGGCTGGTGAAGAAGTTCAACGACACACATCCCGGCATCCGCATCGAGATGAACATCATGACCTGGGACGTGTTGTTCCAGAAGCTGCTGCCCGCCTACACCAGCGGCAACGGCCCCGACCTCGTCGCCTTCGACGACGCCCACATCGGCCGCTTCGCGGCCAAGGGCGTGCTGGCCCCGCTCGACGACTGGTTCACCGCCGAGCGGACGGCCACCCTGGTCAAGCCCGCCGTCGAGGCCACCCTGTTCAAGGGCAAGCACTACGCGGTACCGATGACGTTCACGCCGATCCTCATGTACTACAACAAGAAGCTCTTCAAGGACGCCGGGCTCGACCCCGGCAAGCCTCCGGCCACGTGGCAGGAGTGGCAGTCCGCGCTGAAGAAGCTGACCAAGGACACCAACGGCGACGGCCGCCCCGAGCAGTACGGCACGGCGCTGCCCGACCACCAGACGATCCAGGTCTGGCCGATCCTGCTGTGGGGCAACGGCGGCGACCTGCTCTCGCTCAGCAGCCCGCAGTCGGTGCAGGCGGTCCAGCAGTGGAGCGACCTCGTCGCCAAGGACCGGATCTCGCCCACCGGCCTCGGCGGCGCGGACGCCGACAAGCTCTTCCAGACCGGCAAGGCGGCCACCAACATCACCGGGCCGTGGATGACCACCGGGTTCAAGGAGGCCGGGGTGGACTTCGGCGTCGCCATGGTCCCGGCGGGTCCCGCCGGGGCGGTGACGCTGGCCGGAGCCTCCTCCTTCGTGCTCAACGCCAGGTCCGACGCGGCCAAGCAGAAGGCGGCCAAGGAGTGGTTCACGTTCTGGAACTCCAAGGAGTCGCAGATCGCGTGGTCCAACGGCTCCGGCTTCCCCGGCGTCAGAACCGACGTCACCCCCGAGGACACCAAGGCCAACCCGTACGTGGCGCAGTTCGCGGCCCATTCGGAGAAGGCCCGCGTGCTGCTGCCCGGCCAGGCCGAGTTCCGCAAGATCTACGAGGAGATCTTCGAACCGGCCGTCCAGCGGGTGACCACGGGCAAGGCCCAGGTCCGGCAGGCGCTTGACGAGGCGGCCAAGGAGATCGCGCCGCTTTCCGGCCCATGAGGGCCCGCCGTACGGCGACCGCGTACGCCTTTCTCGCACCGACCCTGATCGTGGCCGGGGTGTTCATGGTCTGGCCCATGCTCCAGTCGCTGGCCGACTCCTTCTACGACAAGTCCATCGGCCCGGGGACCTTCGTCGGGCTCGGCAACTACACCAAGCTGCTCGCCGACCCGGCCTTCCTGGTCGCGCTGCGCAACACGGTGTTCTATGCGGTCGTCGCCACGCCCGTCGCGGTCGCGCTGGCCCTGGGCCTGGCGCTGCTGCTCAACGGCCACGTCAGGGGGCGCGGGTTCTTCCGGTCCGCGCTGTTTTTGCCGTCCGTGGTCTCGCTGGGCGTGGTGGCGATCGCGTGGAAGTTCCTGCTCGATCCGGACATCGGGCTGGTCACGTACTGGCTGCGCGGTCTCGGCGTCGACGTGGGCGACGGCGTGCGGGACGCGGACGTGGCCATGTGGTACCTGATCGGCGTCGGCGTCTGGAAGAACGCCGGCTTCTACATGGTCATGTACCTGGCGGGGCTGCAGACGATCCCGCGGATGTACTACGAGGCCGCCACCATCGACGGCGCCGGTCCGTGGCAGCGCTTCCGCAAGGTGACCTGGCCGCTGCTGGGGCACACCACGATGTTCGTCTTCATCATCGCCGCGATCGCCGCGCTCCAGGTGTTCGACCAGATCTTCGTCATGACCCGCGGCGGGCCGCACTTCGCCACCGAGTCGCTGGTCTACCTCGTCTACCGCAAGGGCCTGCAGGACTTCGAGTTCGGCTACGCCTCGGCCATCGCCTGGGTGCTGGTGCTGATCGTGTTCGTGCTGTCACTGGCGCAGAACGTCTTCTTCAGCCGCCGGGCGGTGAGGTACTAGTGCGAGTCCTGAAATATGGGGCTTTGTTGGTCGGTGCGGCGCTGGTCCTCCTCCCGCTGGTCTGGATGGTCGTGGCGTCGATCACGCCGGAGGCCGCGATCGTCCGCTATCCGCCCTCGCTGCTGCCCGGCGGCTTCACCACCGACCACTACACGCAGATCTGGGAGCGGATCCCCTTCGGCCGGCAGTTCCTCAACACCGTCGTGTTCGCGGGCGGTGTGACGGCGGTGTCGCTGCTGCTGGACTCCCTGGCCGCCTACGCCCTGGCCAGGATGGACTTCCCGGGCAAGAACGCGGTTTTCGTCCTGATCCTGCTCCTGCTGATGATCCCGCCGCAGGTCACGCTGGTGCCGTTGTTCCAGCTGCTCAGCTCCATGGACTGGATCAACACCTACCAGGGGCTGATCGTGCCTCGGGCGACGAACGCGTTCGGCATCTTCTTCCTGCGCCAGTACTTCCTGACCATCCCGCGCGAACTCGACGAGGCAGCCCGCATCGACGGCTCGTCCGAGTTCGGCATCTACCGGAGGGTGATTCTGCCGCTGTCCGGGCCCGCGCTGCTCACGCTGGGCCTGTTCCACTTCATGTACAACTGGAACGACCTGCTCTGGCCGCTGGTGTTCACCACCGAGACCGACATGCAGACGCTGCCCGCGGGGCTGGCGCTGTTCATGGGCGAGCACGTCATCGAGTACGGCCTGCTGATGGCCGGCGCCGTGCTCACCCTCCTGCCGATGGTCGCCGCGTTCCTGCTCGTCCAGCGGCGCTTCATCGAAGGCATCGCAACCACCGGAATGAAGTAGGTACCACCCATGGTGAAGCCCGTCCTTGCCTGCCTAGCCCTTTTATGCGGAAATATCGCCTTAACGACCGCCACGGCCGAAGCCGGCGTCCATGCCGGCGTCAATGCCAACGTCATCTCCGTCGACGCGAGCAAGCCGGTCGGCGTCGTCCAGCCGTCGGTCACCGGCCAGATGATGGAGTGGGCCTCCGACTCCATGAACAACGCCTGGGCCGAGAAGGTCGCCAACCGCTCCCTGGAGACCGAACCCGCCCGCAGTACCCTCTATGACGGCTTCGACGCCGCCGACCGCTCGAAGTGGACCCCCACCAGCCTGGACGGCGCGCCGGCCGGGACGTTCACCGTCTCCGGCGGCACCGCGGCCATCACCGCCGCCCAGCCCGGCCGCTTCGGCATCATGTCCAACCCGGTCCCCGGCAGCCGGTACGCCACGGTCAGCGTGGAGACGAGGATCGTCTCCTCCACGGGCACCAACGCGATCCTCAGCGTCTACGGCGGCTCCGGCGCGTTCACGAACTTCGCCGAGTTCGCCATCGAGGGCGGCGTGCTGAAGGTCCACGCCGACGGCCGCCCCACCTGGACCGGCGGCCCGGCCACCACGCCGTCGGTCCTGCGCGTCGACGTCTCCGGCCGCGACGGCACCGCGCGGACGTTGCGCTTCTTCCACAACGGCACGCTGGTGCACACCCTGACGGGCTTCACCGGCCTGCCCGGTGACTACCGGGCCTTCCTGTACGGCTGGAGCGGCACGGTCACCGCCGACTACCTCGCCCTCACCCCGGACGGCACCTACGACTCCTTCTCCGGAAGCTCCCTGTCACCCCGCTGGACTCCGTCCCGCCTGGAGGGCACGGCCAACGGAACCGTGAGCGTGAGCGGTGGCCGCGCCACCGTGACCGGCGGCGCGCAGTCACGCTACGGCCTGCTGTCCGACCCCATCGCCAACAGTTCCGTGGACTGGACGACGATCGAGACCAGGCTCGACGGCGTCACGGGCACGAACGGCCTCATCAACGTCTACGGCGGCGCCGGCGGCTTCGACCGCTTCATGGAGTTCGGCGTCGAGGGCGGCGTGGCCAGGGTCTTCACCAGTGACGGCACCGGCAACTGGACGGGCGGCGCGGTCACCCTGCCGGCGACGCTGAGCGTGCAGGTCAGCCCGTACTGGTCCAACGGCAGACTGTTCAGGTTCTTCGTCAACGGCGTGCGCGTGCACGAACTGGCCACCCGCACCGACGTCCCCCACCAGGACTTCCGTCTCTTCCTGTACGGCTTCGGCACCTCCACCACCGTCTGGGACGAGGTCAAGGTCGGCCAGGTGCACATGCTCGACCGCTGGGACAACCACTTCGAGGGCGGCGGCGTCTCGGGCGCCTGGACGCCGACCACGCTCGAAGGCGGCTGGGGCAGCGCGGGCGCGGCCAACAGCCAGATGACGATCAACGGGGCGGCCGGAAGCCGCTACGGGCTCATGTCCCAGCCGCTCGTCGAGAGCGACGTTCAGGACTACGCGGTCGAGGCCAAGCTCGACTCCTACACCGGAGTGAACGGCCTGCTCAACCTGTACGCGGGCACCGGACGCGGCGATTTCTCGAAATATCTGGAATTCGGGGTCGAAGCGGGCACCCTGCGCGTCTTCGGCGACGGCGTCACCCCGTGGACCGGCCCGGCGATCTCGCTACCCGTCACCCTGCGCATCGAGGTCGGCGACACGGTCTCCTTCTTCGCCAACGGCCGTCTCGTCCACAGCCTCCCCAAGCCCGCCGTCCTGCGGAACACCGAATACCACGCCTTCCTCTACGGCTACGGCACCAGCGTGACGAAGTGGGACTACCTGACCTGGTGGCGCACCGACAACGCCTGGCGTCCCGACGGCCACACCGACGTGGCCACCTACGAGCGCGAACGCACCGCCGCCAACGGCAGCTACGCCCAGCGCGTCGACGTCCAGCACACCGGCGGGCGCCGAGGGATCAGCCAGGGCGGCCTCGCCGTCACCGCCGGTCGCGCCTACGAGGTCAGCGTCTACCTCAAGCAGAGCGGGCTGAGCGCGCCCGTCACTGTCGCGCTCGGCCCCGACACCGGCGACTCACCGGGCTACACGCCCTACGCCACCGCCAACGTCACCGGCGCCGGGACCTCGTGGTCCAAGCACACGGTCACCCTCACCCCGTCGGTCACCGACCGCTACGCCAAGCTCTTCATCGGTACGGCCGGCACCGGCACCCTCTGGATCGACATGGCCGGAGTCATGCCCAAGGACCCGGCCGAGGTCGTGCACGGCGGCTGGCGCAAGGACTTCGTCGACCGGGTGGCCGCGCTCAACCCGGGCTCGATCCGGTGGCCCGGCGGGATCATCGCCGACAGCTACACCTTCAGCGACGGCATCGGCCCCCGCGACCAGCGCCCGCCCATGTACTACGGGCAGTGGGAGGCCGGGTGGATGACCAACGACGTCGGCACCGACGAGGTGCTCGGCCTCGCCGAGGCGCTGAACATCCCGGTGGTGCTCAACGTCAACTGGGGCCAGGGGACCGCGGCGACCGCGGCCAACTGGGTCGAATACACCAACGGGGCCGCCGGGACCACCTGGGGCGCCAAACGCGGGCGCGCGCCGTACAACGTGAAGACGTGGGAGATCGGGAACGAGGTGTGGGGCTCGTGGACGCCCGGTCACACCAACGCGGCGGCGTTCGCCGCCAGCTACGTGACCTTCCGCGACGCGATGGCCGCCAAGGACGACACGATCACCTTCATCGGCGAGGGCGGTGACGGCACCAACAACGACCAGAGCTGGAACACCACCATGATCGCCAACGCGGGATCCAAGCTCGACCACCTGTCGATCCACTACTACAGCCCGCAGCCACTGCCGCAGGCCTACGACAGCGCGGCCGTCTACGCCGCCTCCGTCGGCGCGCCCGCGGTGATCGGCGACCGCATGGCGACGGTCACCAACACCATCCTCAACGGCACCAGCCGGGACATCAAGATCGCGGTGACCGAGCACAACGCCATGTACTTCAACGAGGAACACCGCAGGTCCAGGACCCTGGAGGGCGCGCTGCAGGAGGCCGGGCTGCTCAACCTGTTCATGCGCAGAAGCGACGTCAACGAGGTGAACGCGGCCTCGACCCTCATGGAGTTCTGGGACGGCAGCGCCATCCGGCTGGGCAACAGAGGCAGCTTCGTCACCCCGACGTACCTGGTGCAGAAGCTGATCGCCGACCGCCACGGGCCACTGCTGCTGCCCACCACGGTCACCGGTCCCACCTACAACGCCCCCGCCATGGGCAACCTGCCCGCCCGCAACGGCGTGCCGATGCTCGACGTCACCTCCACCCGATCGGCGGACGGCTCCAAGCTCTACGTGTCGGTCGTCAACCGTGACCCGTCGGCCGCGCAGGCGGCGACGATCAACCTCGCGGGCGCGGGAACGGTCGGCTCGACCGCCACCGTCTCGACGGTCGGCTCGCCCGGCTACCTCGACCGCAACACCTGGCGGCAGCCGACCGCCATCCAGACCACGACCACCACGACCACCAGCGTGAACGCCCACACCTTCCCGGCGCACTCGTTCACCGTGCTGACGTTCGACATCACGGCGCCCGCCGTCGCGGCACCCGTGATCGTCGGCAGGGTGACCAAGACCGACGGCACCCCGATCGCCGGCGCCACGGTCACCGCGGGCGGCCCCGGCGTCGTCACCGACGCCTCGGGCCACTACCGGCTGCCCGCCGCCGCCGGCGTCCGCGACCTGACGGTGTCGGCGTCCGGCTACACCACCTATGTCCGCACGGCGGTGGAGGTGTCGGCACTGGGCGCGAGCCCCTTGCCCGTCCGCCTCACCCCTTAGCCACGGACACCGGCGCCCCCGCGGTTTCCCGCGGGGGCGCATACCATTCGCTGGTGATCTTAAGCGTCCTCCTCTTCTTGGTGGCACCGGGCTTCTTCGTGGGGCTGCTGTGCGGGTCGGTCTTCCTGGCCTCGGAAGCGGCCCGGCGAGAGCATCTCAGGTCACGCTTCCTGCTCTCGCGGGTGGCCGGGCGGGCACCGGAACCCGGTCGGGGCGGACGCTGCTGCGAGCAGGCGGCGGCCCGGCCGTGACGCCGCGGCTGCTCGCCGCGGGGCGCGCGGGATGGAGCGCGCTGTGCGGAGTGGTGCCGGGGGCCGCCGCCGGGTGTGGCATCGGATGGTTGCTGGCCTGGCCGATGACCACACCCTACGACGAGGACGACATCCTGCTACGGGTGTCCTTCGGGACTCCGTGGTGGGTGATCGCCGCTCTGGCCATCGGGCTGCCGGTGCTCGCCGGGGCGATCGCGGCGTTGCCCAAGCACCGGGCGAGCCCGGCTCCGAAGGCCCGTCACCCCGCCGGCTCGATGACGTAGCGGCGGGGGGCGACGGCGTCCGGGTAGCCGGGCAGCAGGTCGAGACAGGCCCGGTGCGCCTGGCCCGGGGTGATGGCCGTGCCGGTGACGAGGTGGCAGGTGAACGCGCCGTCCCCGTCGAGCGTGACGCTCGCCGTACCGCCGGGCACCGCGCGTTCGACCAGCCGCCGGACGGCTTCCGGCCGTACCCATGACGTGCCGGAACGCACCCACTCCGGCCCGTACGGCATCGCCGCCACCCCGGTCACCGCCGTGATCTCGGCGACGTCCACCACCCGATCGCCCGCCGCCGTCAGCAGCCTGACCAGCCCCGCCCCGAACGCCTCCGCCTCTTCCCCGGACAGCGCCGCGGGATTGACCCACAGGGTCAGGTCGAGCACGGTGTCGAGCCGGTTGATCCAGAGGGAGAGGTTGGCCGGCAGCGCCGCCTCGGGCAGCCAGGTCAGCTCGGGTTCGTCGACCGGGTCCTCCTCGTCGTCGGGCGGCACCTGGGCGCTCATGTCGTTGAAGACGCAGTCCCTGGCGTACCGGGTGCCGCGTTCGGCGTCCATGGCGTGGATCGCCTCCCACAGCGCCTCGGAGTCGAACCGGCTGCGCTGGTACCCGGCGAGCGCGGCCACCCGGAAGCGGGCGATCAGCTCGTCGAACGTCGCGGCGCGCAGATCGGTCACGACCAGGGCGTCCTGGGCCAGCGGGCCGATGTGCGTCCGCAGCCTGGGATGGGCGCGGTTGCTCGACAGGGACGCCAGCAGGCAGGTCGGCTGGGCCGTACGGTGGCCGACGAGGGTGCCGAGCGCGGCCATCACGATCATCGAGGGGCTGGCCCCGGTCCTGGCGGCGGCACGTTCCAGGCAGGGCATGACGGCGGCCGAGCGGACACGCAGCCGCGCCACCATGGCGTGCTCGGTGTCGAAGGCGATCGGGAACATCGTCTGCGGCGACCTGGCCAGGCCGGTACGCCAGTGTTCGACAGCCGCCTCGGCGCGGCGCAGCGCCGCCGGGGTGCGTTCGCTGTCGGCCAGGTCGATGGGCTGGGTCGGTTCCGGTCCGGGCAACGGCCGGCCGTGCAGGAGTGTCTCCCATTCGTGTAGCAGGTGGGCGAGGCTGATGGCGTCCACGGCGGTGTGCGGGAGCACGAAGACCGCCAGGCGTGGCTCGGCCTCCGTGCAGATCACCGCCATGCGCAACGGAAACTCGCCTTCGAGGTCGAAGCGCGGGGCGCGCAGGAGGACGCCGGCCTCCTCGGCGGCGCGCATCGGCGGACCGCCGTGGTCGGGGACGACCACGACCTCCAGCGCGCCCTTGCCGTGCACGTGCTGTGTGCCGGCGGAGAAGGTCGTGCGCAGGCCCTCGTGCCGCGACAGCAGCGCGAGGGTGGCGTCGGCGATCCGGTCGAGACCGGTCCGCCGTGGCACGCGCTTGATCATCAGGAAGTTCATGTGCTCGGGAGGATCCCGGCGCACGCAGCGCGCCATGTTCGCCTGGCCCATGGTCAGCGCGCCCTGCCGGTCCGGCAGGTCATCGAAGTGCACGATCAGATTCAACGGAGCCCGTCCATTGTCCACGTCCACTGGAGCTGTGTAGCATCACGCTAACAAACAAATAGGAAACTTTCCTATAAGAAAATTTGTCAGGTCCGGGGTCAGAACGCACGCACCCGCAAAGGGAGTATTGGCCACGATGTTCGCCACCCTGTCACCCGCGCAAGAGCGGATGTGGTTCCTGGACCGCCTGGCCGGCGGCGACTCCAGCTACACGATGGTGGTCGCGGCCCGGTTGAGGGGCCCGCTCGACGCCGCCGCCCTCACACGCGCCCTCGGCGAGCTGGCCGCCCGCCACGAGTCGCTGCGCACCGTCTTCCCCGAGGTGGGCGAGACCCCCGTGGCGGAGGTACGGCCGGCCGGACCGGTTGACCTGGAGGTCGTCGAGACGGACGAGGCCGGGCTCGCCGGCCTGATCTCCGCCCGTGCCGACGCCTCCTTCGACGTCGCCCGGGGGCCCCTGTTCAGGGCTTCGCTCCTGCGGGTGGCTCCCGCCGACCAGGTGCTGGTCATGACCATGCACCACCTCATCGGGGACGCCTGGTCGGTGGAACGTGTCATGTTCCCGCAGCTCGACGAGCTCTACACCGCCTTCGCCGCGGGCCGGGAGGCACCGCCGGCGCGGCAGGCCCCGCCGTACCGGGACTACGCCGCGACGCGCCGCGGGCAGGAGCACGAGGAGCAGCGGGCGTTCTGGCGGGCCGAGCTCGACGGGGTGCCCGTGCTGGAACTGGCGGCCGACCGGCCGCGGGCGGCGGTCAGGAGCACCGCCGGCGCCAAGCTCGTCCACACGATGCCGATCGAGGTCTGGAACGGCGTCGCCGAACTGGCCAGAGCCCGGCGGTGCACGCCGTTCATGGTGGTGATGGCCGCCTACCAGACCCTGCTCATGCGTCACACCGGCCAGGAGGACTTCTGCGTCGGCACGCCGGTCGCGGGACGGGACCGCGAGGAGTTCGAGGACGTCTTCGGCCTGTTCATCAACACGCTGGCCGTCCGCGCCGCGCTGGACGGTGACCCGACCGTTGGCGAGCTGCTCAAACGGGTGCGCAAGCGGCTGCTGCGCGGGTTCTCCAACGCCTCGGTGCCCTTCGAGCAGGTCGTCGGTGATCTCGGCGTGGACCGCGATCCCGCGCGTACGCCGATATTTCAGACCATGCTCATGCTCGGGCTCGTCGGCGAGCAGCCGCTGCGGCTGGGCGAGCTGGTCGGCGAGATGATGGGGACGGGGCCGGAGCGGGCCACGTTCGACCTGGCCCTGGACGTGGTCGTCGGCACGGACGCGCTCAACCTGGTGATCACCTACAGCACGGAGCGCTTCGACGCCGGGTCCGTCGCCCGCCTGGCCACGCATCTGGAGCGGCTGCTGCGGGAGATGCCCGCCCGGCCGGAGGCCAGGCTGAGCGAGCTGGACATGCTCGCGCCGCGAGAGCGGGCGATGCTGCTGGGCTCCGGCGCGCCGGTGGCCGGGCCGACGCCGCGGCTGGAGGAGCTGATCGCCGCCCAGGCCCGCCGTACGCCGCTAGCTCCCGCGGTGATCACCCCCGGCGACGTGCTCACCTACGCGGAGCTGGACGCGCGCGCGGCCGAACTGGCCGAGGACCTGCGCGAGCGAGGCGTACGGCCCGGCGCGCGGGTGGCCGTGTGCCTCAAGGCGAGCCCCGAGGCGATCGTCGCGCTGCTCGGCACCCTCAAGGCCGGCGCGACCTACGTGCCCCTCGACCCGGACCAGCCCGCCGACCGGCTGGCCGCGCTCATGGCCGACTGCGGCGCCGCGGTCGCGATCGGCACGTCGGTGCACGATCTGCCCACGCGTCAGGACGATCTGCCCGCGCCTCAGCGTGAGCCGTCCGGTGGTCCCGCCTACGTGATCTACACCTCGGGTTCCACGGGCGCGCCGAAGGGCGTCGTCGTGGCGCACGACACCGTCGTACGGCTCGCACGGGCCTTCATCGACCTCCACGGATTCGGCCCCGGCCAGCGGGTGCTCATGGTGCCGCCGCTCAGCTTCGACGCCTCGGCCGGCGACCTGTACCCGGCCTTCCTCAGCGGCGCCGCCATCGTGCTGCACCCCTCGCCCTTCGCGCTGACCGGACCGGAGGCGCTGGACCTGTGCGCCCGGCACGGCATCACGATGGTGGACGCGCCCACCGCGCTCTGGCGGCAGTGGGTGGACGACCTGGCCGGCCGGGACGCGGTGGAGCCGGGGCCGCTGACCACGGTCATGGTCGGCGGCGAGAGCGTGCCCGTGGACCGGCTGCGCACCTGGGCCCGGCTCACCGGCGGACGCCTGTCGTTCTTCAACCACTACGGCCCCACCGAGGCGACCGTGTGCGCGACCGTCTACCGGACGGTCGACGGGTCGGAACTCGGCCCGCGTCCCCACCTGCCGATCGGCAGGCCGCTGCCGCACGTGCGGGCCTATGTCCTGGACCGTCACGGCGCGCTCGCGCCCATCGGGGCGCCCGGCGAGTTGTATCTGGGCGGGCCGTGCCTGGCCGAAGGGTATCTGGGGCGGCCCGAGCTGACCGCCGAGCGCTTCGTCACCTTCCGCGGCGAGCGCGTCTACCGCACCGGGGACCGGGCCATCCGCCGCGCCGACGGGAACCTGGAGTTCCTGGGACGCGACGACCGGCAGCTCAAGATCAACGGCGTGCGGGTCGAACCGGCCGAGGTCGAGGCGGCCTGCCTTGCTCACGAAGGCGTACGGGAGGCCGTGGTCACCGGGGTGGGCGGGCGGCTGGTCGCCTACCTCACCGGGGACCGGATCACCCGGGCCGAGCTGCGTACCTTCCTGGCCGGCAAGCTCCCGGCCGGCATGGTGCCGCACGACCTGGTCATGCTCGACGCGGTGCCCATGACACCGCACGGGAAGATCGACTACCGGGCGTTGCCGCTGCCCGAGGTGGAGGCGGTGCCGTACGAGAGCCCGCGTACCCCCACCGAGCGGGCCGTGGCCGCGGTGTGGGAGGAGACGCTCGGCGTGCCCGTGGGGCGCCGGGACAACTTCTTCGACCTGGGCGGCCACTCGCTGCTCACGCCCAAGACCGCCGGGCGGATCGCCGCGCGCACCGGGCGGCCGGTCGGGCTCGACGTCTTCTTCGCCGCCGCCGACCTCGCCGAACTGGCCGCCCGCCTGGACGGGCAGGCGGTGCGCGGGCCGGACGTGCGGGCGGACGCGGTGCTGCCGGACGACGTGGTGGTCGCTCGGGTGCCGGGTCGCGTTCCGGCGCCACGGCGGGTGCTGCTGACCGGGGGCACCGGGTTCCTGGGGGCGTACCTGCTGGCCGGGCTGGCCTCGGCGGGGATCACCGTCCACTGCCTGGTCAGGGGGTCCGACCCGGGGGCGCGGCTCAGGGCCGGCCTGGAGCGCTACGGCCTGTGGAGACCGGAGCTGGCCGGCATGATCGTGCCAGAACCGGGTGACCTGGCGGCGGAAGGACTCGCCGGGCGGCTCGGCCACCTGGCCGCGTCCCTCGACCTCATCGTGCACAGCGGCGGCCTGGTGGACTTCGCCAAGCCGTACACGGGACTGCGGCCGGCCAACGTCGGCGGCACGCTGGAGATTCTCCGCCTGGCCGCCACGGCCGCGATCCCCGTGCACCTGGTCTCGACGCTCGGCGTCCACCTGGCGCCGGGGGAGCGGGTGGTGCGCGAGGACGACCCGCTGCCCGACCCGGACCTGCTGCACCCCGGCTACGACCAGAGCAAGTGGGCCGCCGACCGGCTCGCCGCCGCCGCGCGGGCCGCCGGGCTGCCGGTGAGCATCCATCGACCGGCCAGGATCAGCGGCGACACCGCCACCGGCGCCTGCCCGCCCGGCGACTTCCTGGGCAGGTTCTTCGCCACCTGCCTCACGCTGGGCGCCGTCCCCGACGGCGAGCGGTTCGACATGACCCCCGTGGACCACGTCGCGGCGGCGATCATCCACCTCGCCCGCGGCGGCGCCACCGGCGACTTCCACTACTACAACCCGCACACGCTCAGCTCCGCCCACATCCTCGCCGGCCTGCGGGAGCGCGGCTTCCCGCTACGGCTGGTCCCGGGCGCCGGCTGGCGGGCCGAGGTACGCGCGCGGCTGGCGGCCGGCGAACCCCTCCCCGTGGCCGCCTACCCCCGATCCTTCACCGAGTACGGCCCGGCCAAGGGCCCCGGCTTCGACTGCTCCCGCACCGAACGCACCCTGGCGGAAGCTGGGCTGACCTGCCCGCCCGCCTCCGCCCTCCTGGACGGCCTGCTCACCCACCTGATCGCCTCCGGTGAGCTTGACGTCACCGGCCCTGGTCAGCATTGAATAGGCGAGCTCACAAGTATCAAGGTCCGGGTCACACGGGAGACACCACCACATGAACACGCCATCTGCCGACGCCTCGTCCGTCCGGATCGGGGCTCTTGCCCCGCTGACCCGGCCGGGGTGGGCCGAAGCGGGCCGCCACCTGCTGGCCGGACTCGAGCTGGCCGCCGGCGAGGTCAACGACACCGGCGGGATCGGCGGACGGCCACTCGAACTGGTGGTCAGAGACACCGCGGCCGATCCCGAGAAGGCCGCGGCGGCCGTGGACGAACTGGCCGGTCTCGGCGTGGCGGCCTTGGCGGGGGAGTACCACAGCGTCGTCGCCCGTGCGGCCGCCGCCAGGGCCGATGCGCTCGGCCTGCCGTACCTCTGCTCGTCAGCGGTTCTCGACGCGCTCACCGAGCAGCCGGCGGACTGGGTCGCGCGCCTGGCTCCGGCGCAGTCCCGCGGCTGGCGGATCTACGCGGACTTCCTCCTCGGCGCGGGCCACAGCCGGATCGCCGTGGCCGCCCAGCCGAGCGTCTACTGGGCGTCGGGAACCCGCATCCTCCGCGACCACCTCACCGTCATCGACCTCGACATGGGCACGCTCACCCCCGCGGACGTGTGCGACGAACTCGCCGGAAACGGCGCCACCGCCCTCCTGCTCCTGGTCGGCCACCCGGACCCGGCGGTGCCGATCGTCCAGGCCGTGCGCCGCGACCCCCGCCTGTCCGAGATCTTGATCGGTGCTCCGGCCGGGCAGCCGGAGTTCGCCGGATGGGCGAGCGCGCTGGGCGACGACGGCGCCGGGATCCCGTTCCTGCGTTACCTGCCCGAGCGCCTCGGCCCGCTGGGAGCACGCGTCGAGACCGCCCTCCGCGAACGGCTGGCCGAAGCGCCCTCCTTCGTCGCCTTCGAGGGCTACGACACGATCACGGTCCTGGCCGAGGTTCTGCGTTCCCAGGGCGTGGACCGGGCGGGCATCGCCAAATCCTGGCCGCACGTGGCGGTCGAGGGCACCCGCGGCCGGATCCGGTTCTCCCGCACGCCGGGCATCGGCGTCTGGCAGTGGGCCTGGCCGCCCATCCAGGTCGCCGACCGGGATCCCGCGGAACCCGGCCGCTTCCGGATCCTCCACACGGGCTGACGCCCCCACGCGAAAACGCGTTGATCGGGCCCCGGACGCGGCATTAGGGTGCGGTCACGCCATCGACGTGAGGATATCGGCTTGACCCCGCCCGCTCTTTAGACCTGACCCCGCTTCCCGACGCCGCGCAGCCGCCGGCTGCTTCGGCGTGCCCGTCAGGTCTTCAGAGAGATCATGTCTTCACAACCTCATACCGATCATGTCGTGCTGCCCTGGATCGTCCGGCGCACCCGCCTGCCCCTGCTGACGCTGCGCTGCGTCGGCTGCGGGGCCGCGTCCGCCACCACGGGCGAGGGCCGGTTCCGCGTCAACGCCAACGGCAAGCTCCTCGACGTCTGGCTGCTGGTCCGCTGTGTCGCCTGCGACCGGACCGGCAAACTCACCGTGCACGAGCGGACTCCGGCCCGCTCGGTCGCGGACCTTCAGGCCTATGAGAACAACGATTCCGGGCTGGTCGCGCGCTGGTTGCTCGACCCGCTCCTCGCCCGGCGCAACCGCTTCACCCTGGACTGGACGGACGCCTGGCACCTCGCCACGCCGCCGGAACCGCCGGATCCGTGGTGGCCGGTGACGGTGGAGGTGTCCTTCGCCGACCCGGTTCCCGTCCGGCCCGACAAGCTGATCGCCCAGGGGCTGGGCATCAGCAGGGGCGAGGCCGAGCGCCGCATAAAATCCGAAACATCCCTCGTCCGACGGATAAATACAGACTTCTCGTTCATGGTTCTGCCGGCGGACTGACCAGCACCTGAGGCCCGCCCTCCGTGAGAGGGCGGGCCTCACGGCTGCGTTCTATCGGGACGGGCGGCGCTAGCGCACCAGCACGATCGAGTTGATGGGCGTGAAGTCGTACGGGGCGTAGGCGCCCACGGCGCGCTGGACGGGGTAACAATCAACGCCGTTGTAGCCCTTGCATATCTGGAAGCCGGCTCCGCCGGTCTGGCTGTTGATGAGGATCTTGGTGCCGATCACGTTGGACAGGTTGTGTGCCCCGTAGGAGTACCAGATGTTCCGGCGCGCTATGGAGCCGTCCGGCTCCTGGAGGCACACCGCGCCGCTGGGGCACGAGGCGGTGGCGCTTGACCGCAGGACTGGTTCGGCCTGCGCGGGACCGGTTGCGGACAGGGTGGCGGCCACGGCGCCGATGGCGGCCAGGCTCATCATCCGTTTCATGGATCTCCTCTGTTCGGCGAAGTGCGAGTCGATCTCGGTCTACCACCCGGGTGTTGATTGGCTTCAGGGCGCGCGGGACAGACAATCAATTCCAATCAACTCGCTGACCCGCCGCTGGAAGGGCGGGTGCCCCATCGCCTGTACCGCTCGCCGATCGGCCGGCCGGCTCGCCGGTGGGCTCAGCCGCCGGGGCCGGTCGGCTGGATCGGCGCGCCGTCGCCGTCGCGCTCGCAGGTCCCTGCGCACCTGTACGGTGTCCGGTCGACCCGCAACTCCACCTGCCTGCCGTCCGCGGAGGTGTAGACGGCGCCGAACCCGTCCTCGCCGACCGCGCCCACCGACTGCTCGGCCAGCTGGAACCCGGGCAGTTCCACCACGTACATCAGCTCGGGCGCCACACCCTGCCGGGTGGCCTGGTCGATGACGGCCTGGCTCAGCGCCGTACTGGAGCCACAGCCGGACAGCGCGATCAGCGCGAGCAGCGCGAGCAGCGCGAGGAGGGTGCGCATCCCCTCAGTGTGGTCCACGACGGTTTCACCGAGGTCACGGGTCGCATCCTCCGGCCGCGGGACCGGGTTCGCCGTCCGCGCGTCCATCACCTCGGAACCGGCCATCCGCGTACCGGGGCAGAGGGGTCAGGACATCACGGTGGGGATATCACCCAGGCGTGCTCCGGCATGGTGGCGGGCCGGTGACAGGGGCGCCCGCACGTTCACCGCCGGCGTTGCATGGACAGGGCCTGGCGCCAGTGCTCGGCCGCCTGGGCCATGTCGTGGCCGAGAAGTTCGAAGAACTGGCTGGTGGTGTGGAGCCGGTCGCCCGTGGGGGTGCCGGTGCCGAAGATCCCGGCCCCGTGCCGGGCGGTGGCGGCCCACATCGCCATCGAGCGGGCGCTGGCCGACCAGGTGCGGTACCAGACGTCGACGTCGACGACGTACCGCATACGGCGCGCTTCCCGCTCCCGGGTGACCATCTCCCTGAGCTCCAGCCACCTGATGGCATGGGAGATGGTCGCCGGGCTGACCTGAAGGTGCCGGACCAGCTCGGCGGTGGTGAGGCTGCCGCCCTCGCTGATGAACAGCGCGGCGAACACCTTGGCCGTCATGGGCGCCATCCCGCTCTCGATCATCATGGCGACGAACCGCTCCTCGAACTCCCTGACCGTGGGGGTGTCACCGGCGTGGGCGGCCGGGACGCCGGTGTGGGGAGCTCGCCTGCGCCGCCGGGCGCGCCAGCTCGTCGCCTGCTGCGCGCGGGCGGCCAGGTAGCCGTGCGGGCCGCCGTTCCTGGCGATCTCGCGGGTGACGGTGGATCTGGGTCGGCCCAGCCTGCGGGCGATCTCCGCGTACGTCAGACCGGCCGACACCCCCTCGGCGATGCGGCGGCGTTCCTCGGCCGTCAGCCGGTCTCCTGGCATGTGATCCGTCTTCCTCTTGTTGCACTCAGCTACATGCTCATTGCGCCAGAATAGTGGAATCTGCCAGCGGTTATGTGTTTTGTGAGTTGTCTTCGGGCAAGCGCGATCCTAGCCTTCTCCTCGGAACGAAGAGGAGAGCCATCATGGAAAAGGTCGTCATCGTCACGGGCGCCTCCGCCGGGATCGGCAAGGCCACCGCCCTCGAACTCATCCGCGCCGGCCACATCGTCTACGGCGCCGCCCGCCGCGTACACCAGATGGAAGACATCCGCGACGCCGGCGGGCACGCGCTGGCGCTGGACGCACGCCGGCCGGAGGACCTGGAACGGGTCATCGGCACCGTCGCCGAGGAGCGGGGCCGCATCGACGTGCTGATCAACAACGCCGGTACCGTGCTGCACGGCGCGGCCGAGGACGTCTCCATCGAGCAGGCGCGCGACCAGTTCGAGGTCAACGTGTTCGCACCCGCGCGGCTGGTGCAGCTCGCCCTGCCGTACATGCGTGAACAGGGGTCCGGCACGATCATCAACATCTCCTCCATCGGGGGCGAGATCGCGCTGCCGCTCGGCTGCTGGTACTACGCGACCAAGCACGCGCTGGAGGCCTACTCCGACACCCTGCGCATGGAGGTCGAGCCGTTCGGCATCGACGTCGTGATCATCCAGCCCGGCATCATCAAGACCGAGTTCGAAGACCACACGCCGCGGGACCTGCGCGAGATCTCCGGCGCGACCGCCTACGGCGCCATGGCCGAGGCGATGGCCGAGCGCGCCGAGTCGCAGCTCGGTGAGGACGCCCAGGGTTCTGACCCGGGCGTCGTCGCCACCGTGATCCGGGAGGCCATCGAGGCCGGCAAGCCCGCCACGCGCTACGCGGTGGGCTGGATGGCCGACCGGCTCCTGGAGCTCAACAGGACGTTGACGGACCGCGAGTTCGACAAGCTCGTCACGAACTTCGCCGGCAAGTAGCCCGGCGACCGACTCGTGCTCGTGCCGGCTCATCACCCCCTCGGACAAGGGAACGTGCGCGGCGACGGCCGGCCGCTGCGCGTCGTGAGCCGCCGCAGGAGAACCCGAGGTCGGCGCGGCCGCGAGCACGGGGTTTCGGACAGGCCGGTCCGGGGGGTCGCCCGGCCGTGAGATTGACGATCGGGGAACGAACCGACGTCAATCGGATACGCGAAGGCACGGGCCGGCGTCGACGAGCCCGCGAGTGCCCGGTGGCGGAGTTATGACATGACCGAAACCGCCACCGTGACTACTTGTCGGCGCACCTCACCCTTGATCGACTCTCCTCGTCAGGAAGAGAGGAAGACAATCATGGTAGGCAGAACCTTAGTCGCGGCGGCCGTCCTCGCGGCGGCCCTGGCCGCGACCCCGTCGGCAAGCGCGGAAACACCCCCACCCGACACTGCCGCCGCGAAGAGCGTCACGCTGGTCACCGGCGACCGGGTGAGCGTCGACCGCGGCCGGATCACCTTCACGGCCGGTCCCGGGCGGACGAACGTCCGCTACATCACCGAGGGCACCAAGGACGACTGGACGCTCATCCCGCTCGACGTCGCGGGCGACGTGGCCAGGGGAGCGCTCGACCGCAACCTCTTCCGGGTTCCGCAGCTGATCAAGGACGGTCTCGGCGAGAAGCAGCTGCCGCTGATCGTGCAGTACCGCCAGGGCGCGGCACCGATGACAGCGCTGTCGGGAGCACGTCCGCTGGCCTCCATCAACGCGGTCGCCACGGCCGGCGCCACCTGGGCCCAGCTCAGCCAGGACCGGTCGGTGCAGAAGGTGTGGCTGGACGCCCCCGTCAAGGCCACGCTCGACCGCAGCGTGCCGCAGGTCGGCGCCCCGGAGGCGTGGAAGGCCGGTTTCACCGGTGAGGGCGTGAAGGTGGCCGTTCTGGACACCGGCGTCGACGACCGCCACCCCGACCTGGCCGGGCGCGTGGACGCTTCGGCCAACTTCAGCGAGAGCGCCGACGCCATGGACCGCGCCGGTCACGGCACCCACGTGGCCGCCACCATCGCCGGTCAGGGCGCGGCGGGCACGCCCGCGCGCAAGGGCGTCGCGCCGGGCGCCCGGCTGCTCAACGGCAAGGTGCTCGACGACGGAGGCAGCGGCTACACCTCCGACATCATCGAGGGCATCGACTGGGCCGCCCAGCAGGGCGCCAAGGTCATCAACATGAGCCTCGGCGCTCCCGACCAGGCCGGCCTGGACCCGCTGGAGCAGGCGGTCGAGCGCTACTCCGCCGAGCGCGACATCCTCTTCGTCATCGCGGCGGGCAACGAAGGCCCGCGGCCGGGCAGCCTGGGCAGCCCGGGCAGCGCCGACGCGGCGCTCACCGTCGGCGCCGTGGACTCCGACGACAAGCTCGCGAGCTTCTCCAGCCGTGGCCCCCGTGCGGGCGACTTCGCGCTCAAGCCCGACCTGACCGCTCCCGGCGTGGCCATCGCCGCGGCCAAGGCGGGCGGCGCCGATCACGTACGGATGTCCGGCACCTCGATGGCCACCCCGCACGTCGCGGGCGCCGCGGCCATCCTCGCCCAGCAGCACCCCGGCTGGACCTCGCGCGAGCTCAAGTCCGCCCTGGTCACCTCGGCCAAGACCGGTGGCAGCGTCTGGGAGTACGGCACCGGCCGTCTCGACGTGGCCAACGCGGTACGGCAGAGCGTCACGGCCGACGCGGGCACGCTCGCCTTCGGTCACCTGCGCTGGCCGTACGAGGACAAGCCCATCGAGCGCACCCTCACCTACCGCAACGCCGGCACCGCGCCCGTCACCCTGAACCTCGCCCTGGAGGCCACCGACCTGGAGGGCAAGGCCGCGCCGCAGGGTGTGTTCACGCTGGGCGCCACGCAGGTCACCGTCCCGGCGGGCGGTACCGCCCCGGTCACCGTGACCGCCGCGCCCAAGGCGGCCTCCACCACCGCGTACGGCGGGCGGATCACCGCCTCGTCCGAGGGCGTGGCCCTGTCGACGCTGATCAGCTTCGGCAAGGAGCCGGAGAGCTACGACCTGCACGTCAAGCTCATCGACCAGCTCGGCACCGTCCCCGACGACTCCGAGGACTTCATGCCGATGACCCTGATGCCCGAGAACGGCGGGCCGCTCATCCAGATGGGCATCAACCACGGCGACAGCGAGGGCCCGATCCGCGTGCCCGCCGGCCGCTACCTGGCCTACACCGTCATGCGGACCCAGTTCCCCGACGGGCACGCGGAACTCAGCGTCGTGCCGATCACCGGCCTGGAGGTGAAGGCCGACCGTGAGGTCGTCTTCGATGCCAGGACCGCCAAGATGATGGAGGTCAAGACCGACCGTCCCGACGCCAGGACGGCGGGGGAGGAGTTCGTCTTCTTCCAGAAGCGGCAGGACGGCAAGGAGTGGGCGGCGAGTTTCTCCATCGACCGCTTCTCCCTGCCGCGCAACGTCCCGCCCGACCCGCTGCGCTTCCGCGTCGCGCCCACCACGGCCAAGACGTCCGGGTTCCGCTTCGAGAAGTTCACCCAGCTCGCCGCCCTGCGCTCGGACGGCAGGTTCACCGACAGCCCGTACGTGTACAACCTCGTGCTGCGCAAGGACGGCGTGGTTCCCGGGAAACTGCGCACACGTGACCGCGAGCTGGGCAAGGTACGCGCCGACCTCGCCACCCTGCGGGCCGGAGCCACCGGCGCGCCGGGCGCGGGACCCATGGCGGGCGGGCCTCTCGGCGACGGCTTCACGGGCTGGAGCCAGGTGGTCACCGCGCTGCCCGTGACCCAGGCCTGGTACTTCACTCCCGGCATCCCCTGGGAGCGCGCCTTCGAGACGATGCCGAGCGGACGGCTTCACCAGACGATCGAGGAGGCCGCCGCGCGTACCTTCCGCGCCGGACGTGAGGAACACGAGCGGTGGAACTCGGGAGTCGTGGGTACGGCCCTGCGTGAGCGGACCCTGTTCACCAGGACCGGCACCGGGTTCGAGGTCGGCAACCTGCCCCTGTGGCACGCGGCCGGGCGCGACCGCGTCACCGGCAGCAGCGACTACGGCGACGGCACCACCACGCTGCTGCGCGACGGCAAGGTCGTCGCGACGGCCGGCCAGCTGCCCAACTACACCGTGAACCTGCCCGCCACGCCCGGCTCGGGGCGCTTCCAGCTCCGCGTCGAGGGCACGGCCGACCCCAGGGCAACCGAGCTGTCGTCCAAGCTCACGACCGAGTGGTCGTTCACCTCCGCGGGCGCGGGCCCGGTGCCGGTGTTCGTCCTGCGGGCCGAGCCCAAGCTCGACCTGAACAACGCCACCCGCCCGGGTCTGATGACCCTGCCGCTGCGGCTGCAGCGCATGGAGGGCGCGACCAAGCCGATCACCAAGGTCACCGCGGAGGTATCCACCAACGGGACCTCCTGGCATCGGGTCGCGGTCGTGCCGACGGGCCGCGACAGCTGGCACGCGCTCCTGCTGAACCTGCCGCGTTCGGGCGACACCGTCTCCCTGCGGCTGTCGGCACGTGACAGCGCCGGCGCCACGGTCACCCAGACCGTCGAGCGCGCGTTCCGGGTGCGCTGAGCCCCGGGCTGATCCGGTGGAACCGCAGCTCCACCGGATCAGCCCTATGCGCGATCAGCTTCCGGCCGCCTCCAGCACGAAGACGGGGATCAGCCGGTCGGTCTTCTCCTGATATTCGGCGTACGGCGGAAACGCGGCGACCGCGCGCTCCCACCACTCGGCCCTCTCCTTCCCGGTGACCTCCCTGGCCGTCATGTTCTGGCGTCCGGGCCCGTCCTGGAGTTCCACGTGCGGGTTGGCCTTGAGGTTGAAGTACCAGACCGGGTGAGCCGGGAATCCGCCCTTCGAGCCCACGGCCGCGTACCGCCCCTCGTGCTCCACGCGCATCAGCGGGATCTTGCGGACCTTGCCGCTCTTCGCGCCGCGCATCGTGACAATGACCACGGGCAGTCCCGTGTCCCAGAGCGTCGTCCCCTCGGTGCCGCCCGAGCTCTCGTACAGCTCGACCTGGTCGCGCACCCACTGCCGCGGACTCGGCTCGTACTCGCCCTCTAGAGGCATCGTGTCCATCCCATCGTCGCCCATCGGCACGGCGGTCCCATCAGACGATCACAACACATCCTCACGCGTATGTGGAGCCCGTCAAGATCGCGAAGATCGCGGGTATGGGTGTCGCCGCGTTCGTGACCAGGGTCTTCGTCATCCAGGACCCTGAACTAGGCTGGCAGGGCGAGGGGAGTACTTCGTAAGAGCCGGCCCGGTCAGTACGGACGTGATGGGACGTCCCCGGACGGCCGCCCGCGTGGAGGCGGGTGAAGGAGACCTCGGACGGCCACGTACGTTCGAGGAGGCTCTCCATGCCTGTTGTGGCAACCGTTCTTTCCGCTGACCTGCCGACGATCGGCACCCCGTCGTTGTGGGCGATCACCGTGGCCGCGCTGGCCGTACTGCTGGGCGTGGACTTCGTCCTGACGCGGCGCCCCCACGAGGTGCGCATGCGCGAGGCCGTGGGGTGGTCGCTTTTCTACCTCGCGCTGCCGGTGGCGTTCGGCGTGTATCTGTGGCAGGCGTTCGGGAGCGGGATCGCCGTGGAGTTCTTCACCGGGTACGTGGTGGAGAAGTCGCTGTCGGTGGACAACCTGTTCGTCTTCATGCTGCTGCTGTCGGCCTTCGCCGTGCCGGCCGTCTATGCCCAGCGGGTGCTGCTGTACGGCATCATCGGCGCCCTGGTGCTGCGCGCGATCTTCATCGCGCTGGGCGCGGCCGTCCTGCAGAGCGGGACGTGGGCGTTCCTGCTGTTCGGCGCGATCCTCATCGTCACGGCCGGGAAGGTGATGAAGGACGCGCTGGCCGGCCACGAGCAGCAGGTCGACATCTCCCGCATGCGTTCGGTACGGCTGCTGCGGCGCCTCATGCCGGTCACCGACGACTACCGCGGCTCACGCCTGGTGGTGCGGGAGGGCGGGCGCCGGGCGCTGACGCCGCTCGCGCTGGCCATGGTGGCCGTCTTCGTCACCGACATCGTCTTCGCCGTCGATTCCGTGCCGGCCGTGTACGGCGTCACGGAGGACCCCTTCCTCGTCTTCGCCACCAACGCCTTCGCCCTGCTCGGCCTGCGGGCGCTCTACTTCGTCCTCCAGGGCGCCCTGGCCAGGCTGCGCCACCTCAACCACGGCCTGGCCGTCATCCTGGCGTTCATCGGCGTCAAGCTGGTGCTGCACTGGGCACACGGCATCTGGCCCGCCATCCCGGAGATCCCCACCCTGATGTCACTCGGCGTGATCATCGCGGTCCTGGCCATCGTCACGATCACCAGCCTGAGCTCCGGAGAGCGATCCGGCGGCCCGCCGGCTCCGCGGCCCTGACATCCGGGTCAGGAGTCCGTGCGCGGAACGAGCAGGCCGCGGTGGAACGCCTCGGTGACGGCGGCGGCGCGGTCGTTCACCCCGAGCTTGGTGTAGATGTTCAGCAGGTGGGACTTGACGGTGGCCTCGGTGATGAACAGGCGGGCGGCCGCCTCGCGGTTGGTGTTGCCCGCCGCCACCAGTTCGAGGACCTCCAGCTCGCGAGGGCTGAGCACCTGCGGCGCGGGTGCCCGCATCCGGTTCATGAGCCGGGCGGCCACCGTCGGGGACAGCACGCTCTCGCCCCTGGCCGCGGCCCGCGCGCCGCGCAGCAGTTCCTCGCGGGGGGAGTCCTTGAGGAGGTAGCCGGTGGCGCCCGCCTCGATCGCCGGCAGGACGTCGGTGTCGGAGTCGTAGGTCGTCAGCACCAGCACGTGCGCGGTGACGCCGAGCCGGGTGAGCTCGACGATCGCGCTGAGCCCGTCCATGCCGGGCATGCGCAGATCCATCAGGATCACGTCGGGCCGGAGCTCCTGGGCGAGCCGTACGGCGGCGGCGCCGTCCGCGGCCGCGCCCAGCACCTCGAATCCGGGCGCGGAGGCGAACATGCTGCTCAGCCCGTCCCTGACAACAGGATGGTCGTCGGCGATCAGCAGCCGGATCATGTGCCGCTCCCGGCAGGACAGGGGACGCAGGCCGAGATGCCGGCGCCGGCGCCGGGTTCGGACTCGATCCGCAGGCTGCCGGACAGTCCTTCCACCCGGTGCCGCATGATCGTCAGGCCGAACCCGCCGTCCTCAAGGCTCGCGGGGTCGAAGCCCCTGCCGTCGTCGCGCACGTCCAGCGCCACCTCCTGCTCCAGATAGGACAGCGTCACCCCGACCCTGCTCGCGCCCGCGTGCTTGGCCACGTTGGCCAGCGCCTCCTGCGCCGTGCGCAGCAGCGCGAACTCGGCCTCGGGCACCAGCGGCCGCGCCGTACCGGTCGTCGTGACCTGGACGGGCAGGCCGTGCAGCTTCGACCACCGGCCGGCGACGGCGACGAGCGCGTCGCCCAGGCGCGCGGCCTGCAGCGGCTCGGGCCGCAGCGCGTCGACCGAGCGCCGCGCCTCGGCCAGGCTCTCCCGCGCCAGGTTCTTCACCGCGTCGAACGGCCGCAGCCACGGCCCCGGGACCTCATGCATCTGCTCGGCCGCCTGAAGCTGCGCGATGATGCCGGTGAGCCCCTGCGCCAGGGTGTCATGGATCTCGCGGGCCATCCGCTGGCGCTCATCGAGTACGCCCGCCTCCCTGGCCTGGGCGAGCAACTGGGCATGCAGGCCGGCGTTCTCGGCGAGCGACGCCTCCAGCAGCCGGTTCGTCCGGCTCAGCTCGTCGAGGGTCTGCTCGCGCCGCTCCTCCTCCTTCTCGGCGAGCCGCAGGACCCAGGCGCAGCCGCACATCAGGGCGATGTTGAACGCGATGATGGTCACGTGCATCGCCAGGCCGAGCGCGTCCGTCGTGGGGATGCCGGAGGCCTGCGCCGTACCGGCGAGGACCGCCGCGGCGGCGACGCCCAGCAGCCGCCACGGCCAGCGCAGGACGGTGAAGGAGTAGATGTACGCGGCGGGGGTGAAGAGCCCGAAGGCGGGGTGACGGGCCACCAGGACCGCGGTGATCACGAGCACCCCCGCGACGAACACCGCCATGATCCGCGGCCGGTTCCGCCAGCCGGGCCGCAGGGTGAACATGCCGAGCATCCACGCGGCCGCCAGCCCGCACAGGCCGAGGTCGACGAGCAGGGAGCCGTCCGCCCAGTCCTCCACGATCAGCAGGATCGCGACGAGCAGCGCCAGCAGCGCGTACGGCACCACGTTGACCAGCAGGAACGGCGGCTCCCGCGAAATCGAGATCTTCCTGCTCACAACTCCCTCTCCCCGCGAGATTCTATTCCCAGCGGAACCAGCGGACCGCGACGAACGCGCACACCACCGCGTAGGCCGCCAGCGTCAGCAGCGGCACGACGGACGGAAAGTGACCCAGGTAGGCGTCCTGGAACGCCCCCATCCCCGCGCCGAGCGGCGTGTAGTGGGCGATGTCGCGCAGCAGCGGCGGCATCTGGGAGATCGGCATCCAGAGTCCGGCGAAGAACATCAACGGGAAGAACAGCACCGTGCCGATCGCCGTGGCCGGAGCACGGCCGGGCGCGAGCGCGGTGATCAGCAGCCCGATCGAGAGCAGCGCGGCCGCGGCGAGCAGCCAGGCGAGGGCGAATCCGAGAGGATGCCGGGGCAGGTCGACGCCGAAGCCGAACCAGGCCGTCGCGAGGAACAGGACCATGGCGATGACGGCGATGGCGAAGTTGGCCACGAGCTGGGCGGCGAGCACGCGGGCCGGGCCGACCGGCGTGGTCCGCATGCGCCGCAGCACGCCGTTCTCCCGGTAGCCCGCGAGCGTGGTCGGCAGGGAGGCCGTGGCCAGGATGGCCAGATTGAACAGGATCAGTACAGGAACGTAGAGGTCGAAGTACGTCAGGCCGCCGCCGGCCCGCACGGGTTCCCGCAGATCGGGGACGCTGCCGAGGATGATCAACAGGATCAGCGGGAAGCCGATACCCCAGAGGGGCGCGACCTTGTCCCGGACGCACAGGGTGCTCTCGGCCTTGACGAGCCGCCACGTGGCCGAGCCTGGCTCGGCGGTGCGCAGGGTTGACATGGGTGTGAGGTCCTCTCGGTGATCGGTTAGCGGGGGCCGGATTCGAGGCGCTTGCCGGTCAGCTGGACGAACGCGTCCTCCAGGCTCGCCTGCTCGACGCGCAGCCGTTCCGCCACGATCTGGTTGCGGGCCAGGACGGTGGTGACGGCGTTGAGCGCGTTGTCGGAGCCGCTGACGATGACGAGTTCGCCCTGGCGGGTGACGCCGGTGACGTCGGGCAGGCCGGTCAGCAGGCGGTCGTCCATCGGCCTGGACGGGCGGAACTGGATCCGCTGCCCGATGCGCGCCCGCTCGGTCAGACCGGCCGGGGTGTCCACCATGACGACGCGGCCGGCGTCGATCAGCGCGAGCCGGTCGCAGAGCCGTTCCGCCTCTTCCATGAAGTGGGTGACCAGCACGATCGTCACCCCGCGGGCGCGCACGCCCTCGATCAGGTCCCAGGTGTCGCGCCGGGCCTGCGGGTCGAGACCGGTGGTGAGCTCGTCGAGGATCGCCACCCGGGGGCCGCCGATGAGCGCCAGCGCGATGGAGAGCCGTTGTTTCTGGCCGCCGGACAGCTTGCCGTACCTGGTCTTCGCCTTGTCGGCCAGGCCCAGGTCGTCCAGCAGCCCGCGCCAGCCGGCGGGCCGGGGGTAGAAGGAACTGTAGAGCTCCAGGGCCTCGGCGACCTGGAGCCGCTCGGGGAGGTGGCCGGCCTGCAACTGGACGCCGAGCCGCCGGGTCAGCTCGGCGCGGTCCCGCAGGGGGTCGAGCCCGAGCACCCTGATCTCACCGCGATCCGGCATGCGCAGGCCCTCGACGCACTCCACGGTCGTCGTCTTGCCGGCGCCGTTCGGGCCGAGGATGCCGAAGATCTCACCTTCCTGGATGGTGAGCGAGACGTCGTCGACGGCGACCTTGTCCGCGTAGCGCTTGTGGAGGTTCCGTACCTCAATGACTGGTGGCATGCCCGTCAGCCTGCTATGACCAGCGCTTTTCCGGCATCGGCCAGGGGGCGGGACCTGGCGGTCAGCCGATCGGTGGATCGCCGCCCGCCGGACGGCGGATCACCGGCCGCCGTCGAGCCCCTTCAGGCGGCGGCGGACGCGTTCGGCGGCGCCGACCAGACGGAGGACCCTCCTGGTTCCCGGATCTTCGTGGAGCGCGAGCGTGCTCACGTACTTCGCGATCGTCATGCCGATCTGGCGGGTCACCTCGTCGTCGCGGCCCCGGGTCTCTTCGAGGCCGGTGAGGACCGTGAACCAGAGCACGAGCACGATGATCGTGTGGCCGGCCCGCCACTTCTGGTCGGCGTTCAGGTAGGCCTCGGCCAGGTCCCACTTGGTCTGCAGGGTGAGCGAGTGGTTGGCGCCCAGGGCCCGTTCGGCGTCGGTGGCGAGCCGCCGGTAGTAGGCGAAGGCCCGCCGGTCCTCCCCGCGCCGCGCGTACAGGCCGCCGAGTTCGAGCCGGGTCTCCAGCGTGTCGAGCGCGCCGGGGCCGAGCACCCGCTGCTTGTCCGCGACGAGCCGTTCGAACGCGCCGATCGTGACGTCGAGGGGATCGAGCGGCGTGCGCAGCAGGGCCAGGGTCGTCCGCATGGACAGCAGGGCCGGGTGGCCGGATCCCTCGTGCGCGGCGATCGTCCTGTCCAGGAAGGCGACGCCTTCCCGCCTCGACACGGTACGCGCCAGGTGGACGCCGTGGGCGACGGCCAGATCGGCCGAGCTGTCGTCGAGTTCGGCCAGGCCGCCTGCCGCGACGAACGCGGCGAGGTGCGGGGCCAGCCGGGCCGCCGGCTCCGGTCCATCGGTCCAGGCGGCCCGCAACGTCCGGCCCGCCTCGCGCCGGGACTCGGGGGCCCGGCTGACGGCCTGGACCAGCCGGTGCACCGAGAGCGCGTCCCCGGACGGGGTGACCAGCCCGTACGCGGCGAGGTGCCCGGCGGCGGCCTTGGATTCGTCCGGGAACATGCTGATGGGGATGTCGTCAGGGGCGAGCCAGGCCAGGGTGGCCAGGACCCGCCCCGGAAGCGGCCCGTGCCGGGCGGCGATCCGGTCCAGTGTGATCTGCCAGGTCCGCGCGACGGTCCGGTCGAGGTCCCCGCCCGCGTGCGTCCAGTCCAGCACCGCGCCGTCGCCGGAAAGGTGCCGCAGATACGTCCGCGCGGAGACGTGGTTCTGGGCCATGTAGTGCCCGGCCATCTCGATCGCGAGCGGCAGCCCGCCGAGCGCCGCGCACAGCTCCTCGCCGCCGTCGAGCAGGCCGCGATCGGCCACCCGCCTGTCCAGCATCTGTACGGCCTCGCCGGCGGACAGCACGCCCAGCCGGATGGGTGTGGCGATGTCCTCCCAGCCGACGACCTGGCGGCTGGTCACCAGGAACCGCCCGCCGGGAAGCGAGCCGATCAGCTCCGCGGCCTCCGGCGGACGGGTCACGTTGTCGAGGATCAGCAACCACCCCGTGTGGCTGGCGAGCCACTGCCTGGCCCACTCGACGGGCCGCTCCGGGGCGCCCTCCGGGTACAGCTGCAGGGCGAGCGCTTCCAGGCCGAAGTCGATCTGGGCCGGATCCTCGGCGTCGATCCACCAGATGGGGTTGCGCCGGCCGACCTGGGCCAGCGCGTACCGCAGGGCGAGCGTGGACTTCCCGATCCCGCCCAGCCCGGTCAGGACCTGGGCGTTCCCGCCGGAACGCCGCCTCAGGGCCTTGGCCAGTGCCGCGCGCTCCTTCTCCCGCCCGACGAACAGGCGGGCGGCCGCGCGTGTCGAGCGCAGCCGCACGACGCGGGGCCGGGCCTGCACCGTGGCGGCCGGGACCGGAGGTGGAGCCTGGACGATGTTGTTGACGATGTTGAGGGCGCCGTCGCCGGTGTTGACGATGCCGCCCCTGTTGAGCCAGACCCGTACCTTGTCGGCCATCGGTCACCCCCTCCAGCGCATTGTTCGCCGGGATCAGCCACCGCGCCAGGGGAGCGACGCGGCCACGACGTTCCTGGAACGCGCCGGCCATGCCGCGCCCGAACGGGGAAACGATCCGGCGGGCCCGCCACGCCCGCACCGACGACCGAAGGCCCCGGGCCTGGCGCTCACCGACAGCGCTCGGGAGGGGGCGTCTCCATGACGCGGTCCTCCGCGTGGGGGCCTCTCCTGGCTGTGCCGGCGGCGGCCGGGTAGGACCGCTGTCATCGGGCGAGCAGGCGCCGGATGTCCGCCAGGAGTTTCGCGTCGGCGGCCAGATGCGCCTCGGCGTTGTCGAACAACACGTCGGCCAGCGGCGACAGCCCCTGGCCAGGACGTCACCGCCCGCCCCGTCACCTGATCGCCCGCGACCGGCTCAGATGAGAGCCGGCCGGGCGCACTGGAGGCATTCCTTCCGGCGCCGCAACCAGTACGCAACGGTCGCCACCCCAACCGCCAACCCCCACAGCGGCCACAACGCCATGGGGTTGGACGGATCGACGGTTACGAACGCGCCCACGAGAATGCGCCAGCCGGCGTTGACCAGCACCATGGTCACGAGCGCGGCCGGCGCCACGGCCGGCCATACCGGGACCGTCCTGCCCCCGAGCACCGGGATCCAGCGCGGGAACACCTCGCCCCATCGATGCGCCAGCCCGAGCGTGAGCGCCGCGCCCACCGCGCCGAACGTGGCCAGCCCCACCCCCGCCCAGACCAGCCCGCTCTCGTGCATCGCGGCCAGCTCGGTGGCCCCGATGCCCACGGCGAGGCCCAGGCCCCACGCCCACCGCGTCACGGCGTACAGCAGCGGGATCGCCGCGCCCGTGTAGGCGGCGATCCGGCCCCACCGCAGCAACTGGGCACCCGTCCAGCGCGCCGCACCGCCACAGTGGGCGCACGCGCCGCGGCCGCGCCGCACGTGGACGAGCGTGGCCAGGCCCCACAGCAGCCCGCCGGTCAGGAGGACGAACTGGTGACACAGCGACCACGTGAACACCTCGCCCAGATCGACCGGCGGCCAGCCGAACGGCAGCCCGCCGATGAGCATCGGCAGATAGCCGAGAACCGTGAGCGCCCGCCCGTCAGGGGCGATCACGGCCAGCAGCACCGCGGCCGCCGCGCCGAATCCGGCGAGCGGCCGGCGGGCGTAGGTGAACCCCCTGGCCATGGCGAGGCCCGCGACCGCGCCCGCCGCGCCGAGTGCGATGGCCGCGGGCGCCGCGTCGGCCGCTTGTAAGAGGACGAGGAAATCGCGGTCGTCGCCCGGATCCAGCGGATCCTCCGCCGCCCTGCCCCAGGGAAAGGTGTTCCAGCCCAGCAGCCAGGTGACGCCCAGCAGGGCGTAACCGGCCGACCATGTCGCGGCCGCGTATCCGGCGGCTTCCGGCCATCTCTTGAACATGTTCAAAGCATGGGCCCGTACGGCTGTGAAGGGTCTGAGGGACCCTGAGAAACGACTGAGCGCTCACGGGTGGTGGGTGACGAGGCGACGGGACAGGTGCTGGGCCCAGCCGGTCGTGGGGTGGCGGGGGCCGAGGATGCGGACGGCGAGGGTCACGGCGCGGGCGGCGCATGCGATGGCCTGCCGGGTGTCGCCTGCCGCGTGGTGGGCCAGGGCCAGGTTGCCGAGCCGTACCACCAGCTCGGGGTGGTCGGGGGGCAGGGCGCGCTCGGTGAGGTCCAGCGCCTGGAGCTCCAGTGCGAGCGCCTGCTCGTGATCGCCCACACCCGCCAGCGCGGCGGCCAGGTTGCCCAGGTGGCGGCCAAGGTCGGGGTGGCCGGGCGGCAGCGTCGCGGTCGCGATGGCCAGGGCGCGGCGGGCCATCGGCAGCGCGTCGTGGGCACGGTCGAGGTCGATGTAGACGGCGGCCAGGTTGCCGACCCGGGGGGCCAGGTCACGGTGGCGGGGGCCGAGGGAGGCCTCGGCGATCGCGACGGCGCGTACGGCGTGCTGCAGGGCGTCGTCCCTGCGCAGGCCGCTGAGCGTGGCGGCGAGGTTGGTCAGGAAGCCGATCAGCGCGGGATGGTCGGGGCCGAACCGGTCCTCGGCCAGGGTCAGCGCGCGTTCGGCCAGCGGGAACGCTTCCTTGAACCGGGCGTGCAGGTTGAGCAGGCGGCTGGTGTCGCGAAGGAGCCTGCCCAGGGACATCGAGGGCTGGTGGACCGGCATCAGCGAGGCGACGGCGACGGCGTGCGGATGCAGGTCCAGGCCCTCCGGCCACTCGTCGAGGGCGAAGGCGCGACGCTCGGGCAGCCGCGTGAGCAGCATGGACAGCGCGTCCCTGGCCGCCGCGTCGAGGAGGCGGGCGTCCCTGGCCTGCGCGCGTACCGCGCTCTGGACCAGCCGGTGGATGGCGACGCCGCCCGCGCTGCGCTTGACCAGGCTGTAGGACGCCAGCAGGGCCAGGTCGCGCAGGGCCGCCTCGTCGAACAGCGTGAGCGGGATGTCGTCGGGGGCGAAGCAGGACAACGCGCGCAGGAGCGCCAGCGCGGCCGGGCTGGTCCGCTCGACCTCCCGCATGCTGATCCGCCAGATCTTCGAGATGGTCTGCTCGGGATCGCCGCGATGGGCCACGGGCGCGTACAGGCCGGAGGTCTCGTCGAGTTTGGTGAGGTACGCGGTGATGTCGCCGTGGGTCTCCTCGATGTAGGCGCCGGCCTGTTCGATGGCGAGGGGCAGGCAGCCGAGCGCGGCGGCCAGGCGGGTGGCCGGTTCGCGGTCCTTGCCGTCGGCCGCGCTGAGCATGAGCAGGTCGGTGGCCGCCTCCAGGGACAGCACGTCCAGGGCGATGAGCTCGCGTACCCGCCAGGCCCGCGCGCCCAGGTCGCGCCGCGTGGTGACGATGATGTGGCCGCGCATCTGGGCCAGGAGGTCGCGTACCTGGGCGGGGTTGTGCACGTTGTCCAGGACCAGCAGCCAGCCGTCGTGCTCCAGCAGCCAGGTCTTGGCCCAGACGGCGGCCTGGCGGGTGGGCACCTCGACCGGGTGCTCGGGCACGAGGAAGCGGGTGAGCTGGGCCAGACCGGCCTCGATCTGCTCGGGCGACTCGGCGGTGATCCACCAGATGACGCGGTAGTGCTCGCGGTTGGCCGTCGCGTACTGCAGGGCCAGTTCGCTCTTGCCGACACCGCCCAATCCGTAGACGACCTGGGAGACGACGACGGAGGCCGCGCCGGTCAGCGCCGTTCCGAGGGCGGCGAGCGCGTCGGCGCGGCCGACGAAGTCGAGGGCCGGCGGCTTGGTGAGGTTGCTCAGCCCGCGCGGCGCGGGCACGTCGCCGGGGCGGGGGAGTGGCAGGGCGGAGGCGCCGAGCTGGGCGCCGTCTCCGGTGATGATGATGCCGGAGTTGGCGCCGCCCAGGGCGGCGGAGCGCGGGCCGATGGGCTCGTTCAAGTTCAGCGGGGTCGGACCTGGGGGTTCGCGGGTACGGCGGCGCCGTACGCCTCGCTGACATCGATCGCGACCGTCGCGGCGTCCATGGGCGCACCTCCCGGGGGTCCAGCCCGATCGTAGCCCCAGCCAAGATCACTCGCTGCGCCACGGTACGGCCGGTCCTGCGCTCGTCCGGCCCGCGCAACCCGCCCGGACCGCCACGACGGCAGGATCCACGCTGAGTCACCCGTCCGCTGGAAGATCCTCGAGCTCCTGGCCGAGGCCTCGGTCGAGCGGCTCGGGGTGTCCTGCCCGCCCCCGGTCAGCTCCAGGAACTGACCGAGTGGCCGATCCTTTAGGACGGCGAGGACGGATCCGGCTAGGCCGGGTTCGAGGCGTTCGCGGCTTGAGGTTCGCCGGCCCCTTCGCGGACGGGGCGGGCTTGGCCCTGTCGAAGAGGGCGGCGACCGCGATGGCGGCGACGACGAAGCCCGCGGCGATCAGGAAGGCGAGGCTGTAGCCGTCGCGTTCGGCGGTGAGGGTGGCGATGCCCTGGCCGATCAGCGTGTCGGTGCGCAGGGTGGCCGTGGTGGCGATCACCGCGGTGCCGAGTGCGGCGCCGACCTGCTGGGCGGTGTTGGTCAGGCCGGAGGCCAGGCCCGCGTCCGAAGGTCGCGCCCCCGTCATGGCGCGCATGATGAGGGCGGGGATCGCCAGACCCATACCGAGGCCCATCAGGGCCAGGACCGGCATGATCTCGACCAGGTGGTCACCGTCGGCGGGAGCGCGGCTCAGGAGGATCAGCGATGAGGTAGGCGTTCATCACCCACGCCAGGCCGGGCTGGGTGAAACCGAGCTGGTACTGGATGGTGGGCAGGGCGACCGCGGGCGATCCTGGACGCCGCCCTGGACCTATGCGCCGAGCTGGGATACGGCCGCGTGACCGTGGAGGCGATCGCGGCCCGCGCCGGCGTGAGCAAGAAGACGATCTATCGCTGGTGGTCGTCCAAGGGCGCCGACCTCGAGCTCGCCCTCGATCTGCTGTACGCCCCGCTCTACTACCGCCCGCTCCTGCGCCTGGAACCGGCCACCAGCCCCGAGCGCATCCACGCGATCATCGATCACGTCATCCGGGCGCTGAACGACCAGAAATGATCGCACCGCCACCAAGTCGGATGGGCAGCGCGCCGGACGGAGTCGTCACGTTGTGTAGTTGGCTCGATACTCTGAGATATCTTCGTGTCGAAGAACTAGGAGTGGCCCGCTGGGGTTCGTTCATCCCGGGCCGGGCCAGGGTGATCGTCGGCTTCCGCGACTGCGGGATCCCGCTCCACCCGCAAGTCTGAGGAGCTGGCATGGCAACAGGCACCGTGAAGTGGTTCAACGCCGAGAAGGGCTTCGGTTTCATCGAGCAGGACGGCGGCGGCGACGACGTCTTCGCGCACTTCTCCAACATCGCCGCCCAGGGCTACCGGGAACTGCGGGAAGGCCAGAAGGTCTCCTTCGACATCGTCCAGGGCCAGCGGGGCCTCCAGGCGGAGAACATCGTGCCTTCCTGACCCCGGGCCGTCATCGGCCACGCCGTGCGGCGAACCGCCGCAGGGCAGGTCCGCGCGGGTCAGCGGCGTAGGCGGGCGTCGATCCAGCGCAGGACGTCCGGGGCCGACGAGGTGAGGATCTGGTAGTGGCCGGTGCCGGGATAGGTGATCAGCTTGGTGGCCGTCCCGAGCGCCCGGGCGTGCCTGGCGGCTTTCGCGGTCTGCGCGGGTGAGACCAGCACGTCGGTGAGTCCTTGCGCGACCAGCATCGGCCCGGCGGAACGTGCGCGGGGGACCGCGTTGCCGCCGAGCCGGCCGCGCAGCTTCTCGGCCGCGGCGCGGGTGGCCGGGGTGAATTCGGTCCCCGGCAGGTTCAGCTTCGTGAGCCGGTTCGTCAGCTCCGCCATGCAGGTGGTGTGGACGCGTGGGTACTCGCGGCGGGCACGGGGTCCGAGATAGTCCGCGAGGCGCAGGCCGGGATGCTGGGTGGACAGCCCGGCCAGGATCGCCATGTAGTAGCCGTGGTCGACGGGCCGCAGCCGGGAGAGCCGGTCCACGTACGGCCGGTTGTCGGTGACCGGGGCGAGCGCGACCGTTCCCCGGAAGTCCAGGCCCCTGCCGTACCCGGCGGCGATCTCGCCGGCCGCCATGGCCGCGTGCCCGCCCTGGGAGTGCCCCACCGTCAGCCAGACCCGGGACACGTCGGGGCTCAAATCCCCAGCGGCGCGGACCGCGTCCACGACCGAACGGGCCTGGCTTTCGGCGATCAGATACGGGTGTACGCCCGGGGTTCCCAGCCCCTCGTAGTCGGTCGCGGCGACCGCGTAGCCCCTGCGCACGAACCCGGCGAGGTAGCCGGGGTAGCCAAAGCCGCCGAGCTCGCGGTCACGGGACGGGCTGCAGCGATCGCTGACACCCGTGGTGCCGTGGGCCCAGGAGATGACCCGCCGCCCGCCCGGCGGAGCCGTTCCCGATGGCAGGAACACCGCGCCCGTCACCTCGATCCGGCGGCCTCGCGGAGAGGTGGACAGGTACCGGATGCGAAAGCCTGTCGCACCGGCGGCGGCCAGTTCGGCGGGCACGGCCAGCGGGCGGCTTTCCAGCAGGGTGCCGCCGGTGGCCGCGGCGGCAGGTTGTGCCGGTGCCGCGAGCAGCGCGGCGAACAGGAGGACGGCCAGGATCGGTCTCATCGGGCCACCCCGAGCGTCGCGCGAAGCTGCTCCAGCAGAAGGTCCCGCAGATCCTGTACGGCCGGCCGCGGCTGAGCCAGCACCCTGGGGTAGAGGAGGCCGTCCAGCGTGGTGACGATCAGATCGGTGATCACCGCGACCTCGTGACGGGTCCGGAACACCTCGCCGCCGATCCCCGCGTTCAGCACCGCCTCGAAGGGGGCGCGATAGCTCGCCTGCAACTGGTGACTGTAGACGCGGAGTTCTTCGTCATAGGCGGCCGCCGTCCAGAACTCCATCAGCATCCGCCACACCGGCACCGGCGTCGCGAAGCCCCGATCGACCAGCCCGACGAGCTGATCCCACGGGTCGCTCAGCTCGCTGACCCGCGCCCGCATCGAGTCCACCTCCGCCCGGGTGGACGTGCGCAGCGCCTCGACCAGCATGTCCTCGCGCGTGCTGAAGTACACCTGCAACGTGCTGATCGCCACGCCACTCGCCGCGGCCACGTCCTTGAACCGCGTCTGATGGAACCCCCGCTCGATCATCACCTCGACCACGTGCCCGAGCACATCCTGCCGCCGGGCACCGGCCCGGCCTCTTCCTCGTTCCTTCACCACCATGGCCGTACTGTATCAAAATCCGGTACGGCGATACCGATCGCCATGTATTTGAACGATAGTTCTACTTGTACTATCGTTCAAATACCCAACTGGAGGAGGACGCATGTCAGAGGTCGCGACCCGGCGCGCCGGCGCGCGCGAGTGGGCAGGCCTGGGGCTGCTGGCGCTGCCGACGGTGCTGCTGGGCCTGGATGTCACCGTGCTGTACCTGGTGCTGCCGAGCATGGCCGGAGCCCTGGATCCATCGGCCACGCAGACACTGTGGATCATGGATGCCTACGGGTTTCTCATCGCCGGGCTCCTCATCACGATGGGGACCCTGGGCGACCGGGTCGGCCGGCGCCGGCTCCTGCTGATCGGGATGGCGGCCTTCGCGCTCGTGTCGGTGTTCGCGGCCTTCGCCCCCAGCGCCGAACTGCTGATCCTGGCCCGCGCGCTGCTGGGGGTCGCGGGGGCGACGCTGATGCCCTCGACGCTGTCGTTGATCTCCAACATGTTCGGTGACGCGCGCCAGCGGGCGATCGCGATCGGGGTCTGGGCCACGATGTTCGCCCTGGGCATGGCGGCGGGCCCCGTGGTCGGTGGCGCGCTGATCGACGCGTTCTGGTGGGGCGCGGCGTTCCTGATCGCGGTCCCCATCGCGATCGCCGTCCTGGCGGGAGCGAAGACCCTCCTGCCCGAGTACGCCGACCCGCGGGCCGGACGGCTGGACCTGGCCAGCGTCGCCCTGTCCCTGGCGGCGATCCTGCCGGTCATCTACGCCGTCAAGCACGCCGCCGCCGACGGCGCGGACGCGAGCACGCTGCTCCTGTTCGCCGCCGGGGTGCTCGCGGGTGTGGTGTTCGTGCGCCGTCAGCGCGCTCTGGCCTCACCTCTGCTGGACGTCACCCTGTTCGCCAGCCGGGCCTTCTCCGCCGCGCTGACCGTGCTGCTGATCGGGCTCGTCGGCGTCGGCGGCACCATGTACCTGGTCACCCAGTACCTCCAGCTCGTCGAAGGCCTCAGCCCCTTCGCCGCGGGGCTGTGGATGGGACCACCGGCCTTGGCGATGTTCGCCGCCGCGATCGGGGCGCCCCTGGTCGCCCGGCGGGTGCGCCCGGGGCTGGTCATGGCGGCCACCCTGGGCGTGTCGGTGATCGGGTACGCGCTGCTGGCGACGGCCGGCACCGGCGACGCCACGGCCGTGGTGGGCGGGTTCGCCTTCATCTACCTGGGGCTGGGCGCGATCGCCGCCCTGGGCACCGACATGGTCGTCGGCGCCGCGCCGGTCTCGAAGTCCGGATCGGCCGCCGCGATGTCCGAGACCGTCCAGGAACTCGGCCTCGCCGTCGGCGTCGCCCTGCTCGGCAGCCTCAGCACCGCCCTGTACACCGCCGGCATGACCGCTCCCGAGGACACCTCGCCCGAGGTCGCCGGCCACCTCACCGGCAGCCTTTCCGGCGCGCTCTCGGTCGCCGGCCAGGTGCCCGCCGAGGTCGTGCGGGCGGCGCGGGAGGCCTTCACCAGCGGGGTGAACATCGCCTCGGCCGTGGGCGGCGCCGCCATCATCGTGGCGACCGTGCTGTGCCTGGTGGTCCTCCGGCATGTCCGTCCCCTCGGTGAGGACGACGCCGGCGACGGACCCCGATGATGAACCACGCCATGCCCGCGCGCCGGGTCTCCACGCGGGGCGGTCGCGGAGGGCCCGGGCGTGTTCGGCCAGCAGGCGGCGGAAATGCTGGAGGGAATGCCGGGCCGTCACGGTGATGACCACGGCGATCCGCGATCAGGCGTCGATGAGGCCGTGCTCGGTCAGCTCCCAGTAGTGGCGGCGGCTGGGCCGTAGCAGCTGCCAGAGGGCGCGGTAGGCGGCGACGCTCATCAGCGCCCAGTAGAGCGGTACGAACAACATCGTCCGCACCGCCGCGTGCAGCCCGCGCTCCAGGCAGCCCGCCATGTAGCCGTGCATGAGCAGCAGGTTGCCCACCAGCATCGAGGCCACGGCCGTGTACAGGACCGGGCCGGGGAACAACCCGGCGATCGGGCCCGAGCCCGCGACGAGGTAGAGCGCGGTCATCGCCCAGAAGATCGGGTTGAGCAGGGTGGTGAGGGTGGAGAAGCCGACGGCGAGCTGGAAGGCGGCGAAGCCGCGCGGGCCGAGCTCACGCCACAACCGCACCGGCGCGCGCATGTGGACCAGCCAGGTCTGGCAGTAGCCCTTGATCCACCGGCTGCGCTGGCGCAGCCAGTTGCCCAGCCGGCAGTTGGCCTCCTCCAGCGTCACCGACTCCATCATGCGCACGCTCCAGCCGCGCCTGGCGATCCTGATGCCGAGGTCGGCGTCCTCGGTGACGTTGTACGGATCCCAGGCGCCGAGGTCGCGCAGGGCACTGGTACGGAAGTGGTTGGAGGTGCCGCCGAGCGGGATCGGCAGCCGGAAGCGGTCGAGACCGTGCAGGAACAGCCCGAAGTTGTGGGCGTACTCGGCGGCGAAGCAGCGGGTCAGCCAGTTCGTCCACGGGTTCCAGTACTGCAGTTCGGCCTGCACGCACACCATCCACCGCGGCGAGCTGCGGAAGGCCGCCACCGCCTTGCGCAGCTGGAGCGGCTCGGGCTGGTCCTCGGCGTCGAAGATGACGCAGAACTCGCCGCGCGCCTGCCGCAGCCCGACGTTGCAGGCCTTGGGCTTGGTACGCGGGTGCCCGGCCGGGATCACCACGACCTCGAAACCCGGCGGCAACCCGGCCGGCAGGGCGTCCCTGGTCTCCTCGTCGTCCTCCTCGACCAGCAGCAGGATCTGCCGCCGGTCGTGCGGATAGTCGAGGGCGGCCAGCCGTTCGAGCAGGGCGCGCAGGATGTTGCCCTCGCGATAGAGCGGCACGAGCACGGTGTACACCGGCAGCTCGTCGTCCGGCGGCAGTTCCCCCGGGCCGAACCGCATCACGTGCGAGCGGTCGTGCCCGTAGGTCAGCAGCACCTTGAACGCGATCACGGCGACGTAGAGCGCGCTCGCCGCGGCGGTCAGAACCAGGCCGGTCAGGGCGGGGTCGGCCAGCGCGGCCACACCCGCCGGCAGCGCCATGCCGGCCGCGGCCAATGCCTGGCCGCGGCTCAGGAGCCGGCGGGCGCTGGCGTGCTCCGGTACGGCCGTCGTGGGCAGGGTCCGCTGGGTCATGCCGAACTCCCGATGCCGGAGAAGCGATAGATACGCCGGTACGCGTCCTCGTAGACCAGCGTGTAGCGGTTCAGCTCGGGCGATTCGCCCAGCGCCCGCCAGACCGGATCCTGGTGGCCCGGTGTGCGCCGCAGGTGGATCCAGCGCACGTCGCTGGCCGCGGGGTCGCGCAGCGCCGGTTCCCATCGGCGGAAGCTGCCTTCGTACAGGATCGAGGAGAGCGGCAGGTGGGAGTCGAACGTCATCGTCTCGTTGCCGAAGGAGGCCATGAGCACGCGGCCGCCGTCGTAGTGCGTGCGCAGCCACTGCGCGGCGGTGCTGTTGGCGCGCTCGACGCCGCTGGCGCGGAAGGCCTCGGCCTCGCGCCTGGTGTCGATGCCCGAGGCCGCGGCGGTCACCGCGCAGGCGACGACGACCGCGCCGGCGAAGACATGGCCCAGCGTGCGCAGCCGGGCGGCGGGCACGCGGGCCATCCTGAGCCGCAGCGCGGTGACGAGGGTCCTGACCTCCGCGGCCAGCCCGCCGCCGAACAGCGCCACGGGCAGCAGCATGACCAGGCCGAAGCGGACGTTGTACAGGCTGCCGGTGACCTCTTCCACGTGCAGCGGGCGCTGGCCGCCGTAGAGCGCGTACACGAAGAACGGTGCGAACACCAGCAGCGCCAGCGGCACCGGCGAGCGCCGCCGCATCAGGTGTACGGCCAGCCCGGCCACCCCGAGCACCGGCAGCACCGGCCCCATGTTGCCCACGACCGCGTAGGCGTAGGTGATCGCCGACACCATCCAGTCGCCGGTCGTGACCTCGGTGCCCGACACCCACAGCGAGGGCTTGGAGAACTCGCCGCGGTGGAAGAAGAACGGATCCCCGAAGATCATCGTATTCCAGGCCAGCCAGCCCGCGATGCCCGCGCAGGCGAGCAGCCCGTAGAAGATCACGTGCGCCTCGGCCCTGCGCAGCCTGCTGCCGCGCGGCGAGCGCGTCCAGGTGATCGCGATCACGACGGCCGCCGCCGTCGGGACGAAGAACCACGCCTCGTACCGGGTGAGCGTGGCCAGCAGCGACGCGACGCCCGCCGCGGCCAGGTGCCGCGGCGCCCAGGTACGGCACCAGCGGGTGAGGTGATAGGTGGCCGCGGCCAGGCACGCCAGCAGCGGCAGTTCGGTCATGGGCGTGCTCTGCAGGTACAGGGCGCTCGGGCAGAGCATGAACACCCCGCCCGCCGTCAGGCCCGCGGCCCGGCTGTGCGTGAGCAGGCGCGCGGTCCCGTACAGGTAGCGGGTCGTCAGGACGTAGGCCGTCATCGAGATGAGCGAGCCCGCCAGCCCGGACAGATACCACGAATCCACCCAGACCAGGGGCAACGCCACCAGGTGCGGGAACGGCAGCCAGACGCCGCCCAGCTGCGCGAATCCCGGCGTCGGCGACTCCAGCACCCGGCGTGAGATCAGCAGGTGCGAGACGGCGTCCGGGTAGGACAGCGGCACGTCGGCGAAGTACACGCCGCCGGCCACCGACAGCGCGATCGCGGCCACGGTCAGCCACGCCAGCGCCACGTCATGCGGGCGAAACAGCCGCTGCGCCGCCCGCCCGGCCGGGCTGTGGCGGAACATGCCCGCCCACAGCCGCCCCAGGCCCAGCAGCGAGCGCAGCACGACCGCGGGGCGCAGCCCGGTCTGGTGGCCGTGCTCGCGCGGGAAGTGGTCCACCGGCCGCTGCACCACGCGGGCGCCCCTGGCCTGGATCTTGGCGAGCAACTCGGGCGAGATCGTGGCCGCGTCGCCGCGCAGGGTGACGTTCTCCAGCAGCCGCCGGTCGAGCAGCTTGTACGCGCAGTCCATGTCACGTACGCGAATGCGCAGCAGGGCCCGGCACAGGCGCGTCCACAGCCAGCCGAACATCCGGCGCGCGGGCGGGTCGGCGCGGCGCGAGCGGTAGCCGATGACGGCGTCGGCCCGTTCGGCGCCGGCCAGCTCCACGAACCAGGGCAGCTGCCTGGCGCGGAACTGGCCGTCGGAGTCGGTCAGGAAGATCAGCTCCGCGTCCGTCGAGTCCAGCGCGGCCCGGATGCCGGTCCGTACGGCCGCGCCGTACCCCTGGTTGGCGGGGTGGTGGATCACGCGCACCCGGCCGGGAAAGCGTTCGGCCAGCCGTTCGGCCACCTCGCCCGTCGCGTCCGACGAGCCGTCGTTCACCACGATCACCTGGTGATCGGTTCCGTCAAGGACGGTCAGGAAGTCCACAACCGTCGATTCCAGGCTGCCCTCTTCGCAATAGGCGGGCATCACCACGGCCAAGCTCACCAGCATCTCCAGACGCAGGCTCGGACTTACTCGACCTGACGGTTCATGTCAGGCAGAGTGGATCAACGGGCAGGGTATACGGCGTTTCCGCAGGTTGGACGGGGGACGCGCCGACAAGGCGAGGGGGATGGCGATGGGCGTGTGGATGGTGGGGATCCTGATGGCGCTCCTGCCGGTGGTGCCGGGTCCCGAGCCCGGGTTCGTGCGCGCCGAGGGGACCCGGCTGACGCTCAACGGCAGGCCGTACGTCATGGCCGGGCTGAACGTCTACAACGCCGCCAGCGACGGCAACTGCTGGTATCCCATGTCGCTGGGCAGGTCGCTGCGCCAGATGAAGGGCAACGTGATCCGCGTCTGGTTCTTCCAGCGGCTGGCCACCAAGGACGGCAGGCGCGACTGGCGCGCGCTCGACCGCATGCTGGCCACCGCGCGCCGGCACGGGGTGAAGGTCCTGCCCGTGCTGACCGACCAATGGGGCAAATGCGAGTGGAGCGGCTACAAGACCGAGAGCTGGTACCGCGGCGGCTACCGCGAGATCGACCCCGGCGGCACCGTCTCCTATCGCGACTGGGTGGCCGAGGCCGTACGGCGCTACCGCCACGACCCGGCGATCGCGATGTGGACGCTGGTGAACGAGGCGGAGGCCAAGCCGGCCGGCTCCGCCGAGTGCGGGCCGGGCGCGACCGGGGCGCTGCGCGACTTCGCCGACGACGTGGGCGCCGTGGCCAAGGCCGCCTCGCCCGCGCACCTGCTCACGCTCGGCACCATGGGCGGCGGCCAGTGCGGCACCGCCGCCCAGAACTACCAGGAGGTCTACGCCTCACCCGCGCTGGACGTGTGCGAGTACCACGACTACCACGAGCCGGACCAGGCCATCCCGGGCAACCAGTTCGACGGGCTGGCCATCCGGCTGGCGCAGTGCAGGGCGCTGGACAAGCCGTTGTTCGTGGGCGAGGCGGGGATCGACCCGAAGGAGACCGGCGGGCTGCGCGGGCGGGCCAGGGCGTATGCGGCCAAGATGTCGGCGCAGTTCGCGGCGGGGGTGGTCGGATTCGTGGTCTGGGCCTGGTGCGACGCGGGGCGTACGGACGGCGACGCCTTCGTGGTGAGGCCGGGAGACCCCGTGCTCAAGGTCCTGGACAGACGGGCCCGGCCGAGGAGATCGGCCCGGTTGTGACCTGGGCGTTTCGGCGGCAGGATGGCGGGGTGCAGTCCTGGGCGAGAATTGTCTGTGTGGTTCTGGTGGTCGCGCTGGTGGGGGGTGCGCTGCTCGCGGCGGTCAACGCCGTGGTCGGGTCGCTGTGAGCGTCAGGGACGCCTGCCGGCGCGTTGAGGTGGAGGTCAATCCCGGCGCAGTACGGTTCCGGCTATTACCGCCCCGAGGAGGGCGCAGCCGGCGGCGGTCAGCATGGTGAGGGTCTGGGCGCCGGTGAAGGCCTCCCTGGCGGCCGTGGTGAGGGCCGCGTCGAGGCGTACCGTGTCGTGGGTGAGGGTCGCGGCCAGAGAGGCGCGCGCGGCGTCGGGGACGGCTGCGGGCAGGCCCGTGCGGTAGGCGGCGGCGAGCAGGCTGCCGAGGACGGCGACGCCGAGCGCGATGCCGAGTTGCTGGTGGGTGTCGTTGAGCGCCGAGCCCATGCCCGCGCGCTCCGGCGGGACGGCGCCGAGCACCGTGGTCGTCGTGGACGGCCCCGCCAGCCCGGTGCCGGCGCCCGCCAGAAGGAGTCCGGCGGCGACGAGAAGGTAGGGGCTGCCGGGAGTGAGGGCGGCGAGCAGCGCGAAACCGGCGGCGGTGATCGCGAACCCGATGACGATCGTGGCGCGGGGGCCGATGCGGGAGGGCACGCGGGCGCCGGCCGCCGAGCCGAGGACGGTGCCCGCGGCCAGCGGCATGACCGCGAGCCCCGCCCGCAGGGCGTCGTAGCCGAGGACGAGCTGCAGGTACTGGGTGAGGACGAACAGCGCGCTGCCGGTGCCGACGGTGAGCAGGGCGGCCGCGGCGCTGCCTCCGGCGAAGCGCCGGTCGCGATAGAGCGAGAACTCGACGACAGGTGTGCTCGCCCGCCGCTGGCGCAGGGCGAAGGCGGCGAGGGCGAGGATGGCGGCCCCCGCGCAGGTGAGGACGAGCGGCGAAAGGCGGCCGTGCTCGCCGAGCGCGATGATGGCGGTGGTCAGGGCGACCATCCCGGCGGTGACCAGGACGGCGGCGAGAGGGTCGACGGGACGGGCGCGCGGGTCGCGCGACTCGGGGACAAGCCACAGGATCGCCGGTACGGCCACGCCCACGAGCGGCACGTTGATCAGGAAGACGCCCGCCCAGCTCCACGCGTCCACCAGGTACCCGCCGAGCACGGGCCCCGCCGCCATCGCCACGGAGGCGACCGCCGCCCACACGGCGAAGGCCCTGGGCCGTTCGCGCGCGGGAAAGACCTGGACGAGGACGGCCAGCGTGGCCGGCATGACCAGGGCGGCGCCGACGCCCATGAGCGCGCGGGCGCCGATCAGCCACCACGTCGAAGGCGCGGCGATGGCGGCGGCGGAGGCCAGGCCGAGGACGGTCAGCCCGATGACCATGGCGCGCCGGCGGCCGAAGCGGTCGGAGGCCGCGCCCGCCGCGATGAGCAGACCGGCGAAGACGATCACGTAGGCGTCGACGATCGCCTGTTGCTGCGCGGCGGTGGCGTCGAAGGCGGCGGTGATCGCGGGCAGGGCGACGTGCAGGACGGTGTTGTCCATCACGATCACCAGCAGAGCCGCGCAGATGGCGACCAGGATCGCCCGGCGTCTCGGATGCCCTTCCATGCTTCCTCCTACAGTGTTGGATTACTCCTACAGTGTAGGGCTACTAGCATGGGCGCATGAGCCCCAAGCGTCCGCGGAGCGCCGGCACGATGCCCGGCGGCGTGTGGCTGCGCGACCCTCCCGCGCCGCAGCGCTCGCCGTCGCTGACCCGCGAGCGGATCGTGGCCGCCACGGTCGAGACGCTGGATCGCGACGGAATGGCGGGGCTGAGCATGCGGCGCCTGGCCGAGGCGCTGGACGTGCACGCCACGAGCCTCTACTGGTACGTGGCGACCCGCGACGAGCTGTTCGACCTGGCGCTGGACGAGGTGTTCGGCGAGGTCGCGCTGCCCGGTCACCTGTCCTGGCGGGAGGATCTGGCCGTGTTCATGGACGGGCTGCGGGCGGCGCTGCTGCGGCATCCGTGGGCGGGGCCGCTGGCCAGCAGCCGTCCGCTGATGGGACCCCAGGCGCTGGCGCGGGCCGAGTTCGTGCACGCGGCCCTGGTCTCGGCCGGCTTCTCCGGGCTCAACCTGTCGGCGGCGGCCGCGGCCGTCAGCAACTACGTCATCGGCACGGCGTCGGTCGAGGCGGCCTGGCGGCAGGAGGACCAGGGCGGCGCCCGCCGCGCGCTCGGCGAGCACATCCGGCGGCGCGCCGACCTCTATCCGGCGCTCGCCGCGCACCCGCCGGGCGCCGACGCCGGCTGGGACGCCCACTTCGCGCGGGGCGTGGACTTCCTCCTGGCGGGCCTGGAGTCCTATCGGTCCTGAGGACCCGCGTCGTCAGCGGTGGCGGGCGCGGGCCATCTCCCACAGGTCCATGCCGTCGATCTTGATGACCTCCATGCCGAGAATGTCCATCCCGGCGTACACGATGTCGCGGGGCGCGCGGCGGCCCGCGATGGGCAGGTCGTCGGGGACCCCCGCGTTCAGGTCCTCGACCACGAACTCGCGCCCCGCCTCCGTCACCGTCTGGCGGCGCAGGATCCTCCACTCGCCGTCCCGGCGTTCGAACACGTCGACGTAGCGGCCTTCCAGCTGCTGGTCGAGGAGGCGGCCCGAGCCGTCGCCCAGATCCATGCGGTGCAGCACGTACCACTGGCACTCCACGAACGCCCGGTCCCCGTCCAGCTCGATGATCGGGTTGGTGATGGAGTGCTGGGAGGTGCGCAGCCCGGCGAGCAGGGAGATCACGTAGTCGGCGAAGGCGTGGGCGTCGCCGTTGAAGAACCAGTGGCAGTCGACGGCGTCAGGCCAGTAGCAGGACTTGAACAGCTCCAGGTCGCACCGGTCGGCGCCGCGGGCGTATCGGTGGAGCACGTCGCGGATCGCCTCGCGGTCCTCCAGGACCCGCAGCCGGTGGAGAAGGTCGTCGCTCGTCATGGATTCAGCTCCTATGTCGATCAGCATAGGATGTTATAGCTAGCATAGGTCGCATGAGCGTGACAACCGGGCCGCTGAGTCACCAAACGGTTCCCCAGTCTCCAGAAAGTGCGTTCTTCCATGTCAGCCGCCACTCTCTTACGGTGTCCGAGTAACCACGAGAGAGTACGGAGGCGGGCATGCCCATCACTTTGGTCAACCCAAGCGGACTTCCGGAGATCGACGCCTACCGGCAGGTGTCGATCGCGACCGGGACGAGAATGGTCTTCGTCGCCGGCCAGGTCGCCTGGGACGGCGGCGACCTCGCCGCCCAGGTCGAGCAGTGCTATCTGAACGTCGCCACCGCCCTGGCCGCAGCCGGCGGCACCTTCGACGACGTGGCGAAACTCACCGTCTACGTCGTCGACTGGACACCCGACAAGATGCCGCTGTTCCTGGAGGGCGTGGCACGGGCGGCCGGGAAGCTGGGCGGCACGCCGGTGCCGCCGGGCACGTTGATCGGCGTGGCGGCGCTGGACGTACCGGAGCACCTGGTCGAGCTTGAGGCGGTCGCGGTCCTCGACTGATCCGGTGCCCGCTTGACGCCCGATCTCCGCGCGGAGATCCTTCAGGCGGATCGGCGGAAGGACGGCCCTGCCATGCACTCTCCACCCCCGGCGGCCCGGGCGGGCGGGCGGGGCTCCCTGGGCTGGCGCGATCCGCTGTTCCTGGCCTCGCGGCCCAGCCGGGAGCGGGTGTGCAGGTTCGTGGCGATGCTCCTGCTGTTGCAACGGGCCAGCTACCTGCTGCCGGCCTGCGCGAGCCTGCTGGCCGCCGAGGCGCTGTTCGCCGACCGCGGCCGCAACGCCGCCCTGCTGGCCCTGGCACTGGCGTGGAACGTGACGTTGTTCCGCTGGGTCGCCCGCCGGGGCTGGTTCGCGCCGCTCGCGGTGGTCATCGACGTGGCGGCCACCTGCGCGTTCATGGTGGCGGTGACGGGCGCGTGCCTGCCGGGTTCCGCCGCGTGCGTGTCCAACTGGTCCTCGCACGCCCTGCTGGCGACGGGGGCGCTGATCGGCGCGGTCAGCCGCCGCGCGATCCACTTCGCCGCCCTGCTGCCCCCGATCATCGTGTACGCGCTGGCGCACGCCGCCGACCTCGGCCAGCGCTACCCGTTCCTGCTGGAGCTGGCGGTCCGGGTCAACAGCTACGTCTGGTTCGCGATCATCGTCTTCTTCATCCGCCGCTACCTGGCCGCCCAGGCCACGCGGCTGGACGGCCTGGCCGAGCAGCGGCTGGCCGCCGAGGCGGAACGGGTGGCCGAGCACGCCAGGCTCGCCCACTTCCGGCAGCTGCACGACACCGTGCTGGCCACGCTGACCGCGATCGCCCGCGGCGGCCTCGACCACCACACCGAGGAGGTACGCCGCAGGTGCGCCTCCGACGCCGCCTATGTCCGGGCCCTGATCAGGCAGGACGCAGCGGGACCCGCCAACGGGCTGAGCAACGGCCTGGCGCGGGCGGTGGCCAGGGCGGCCGGTCTGGGACTGTGCGTGCGCTACGCCGCCGAGGCGCTGCCGGAGGACCTGCCCGCGGCGGTGTCGGTGGCCATGGCGGAGGCGGCCGAGGAGGCGCTCAACAACGTGGCCAGGCACTCCGGCGAGCGGGAGGCCTGGCTCACCGCCGTCGCGGTGGACGGGGTGGTCACCGTACGCGTGGTCGATCGCGGCCACGGCTTCGCCCCGGACCTGGCCGCGCCCGGCTACGGGCTGCGCTCCTCGGTCGCCGGGCGGATGGCCGAGGCGGGCGGCAGCGCGGAGGTCATCACGGCCCCCGGTGAAGGGGTGTGCGTGGAGCTCCGGTGGCCAGGCCGTCCTCTCTGACCCGGGTGGCCAGCTCCAGCTTGGTGTAGGCGGGACGGCCGGCCTTGCGGTATTTGTCCTTGACGCGCTCCAGGTAGTTCTTGGCGGTGCCCGGCTGCACCCCGGCGCTTCTGGCGGCGGCGGCCAGCGTCATGCCGGAGGCGTAGGCGAGCAGGACGGCGCGTTCCTGCGGCGACAGCACGGGCCGTTCGCCGTCGCGCGCGGCCAGCCAGCCCAGCGCCAGCTCGGGCGACAGGGCCACCCCGTCCTCGGCCACCTCCCTGACCTTCGCCAGCAGGGCGGCCAGGTCGTGGTCCTTGGTGAGGTAGCCGCAGGCCCCGGCGTCGATCATCTGCACGGCCATGTCGCCCGAGGTCACCACGCTGACCACGAGCACCCGCCGGCGCAGGCACGCCAGCGTGCGTACGTTCTGGACGGGCTCGGAGCCGTCGGCAAGCAGCAGGTCGAGCAGGACCACGTCGGCGGGGGCGGGTTCGGTACGCAGAAGCTCGGCCACGGTCGCGGCGCACGCGGTCAGCCGGACGTCGGGCACGCCCTCCAGCCACGCCGTCAGCCCGTCGATGAGCATGCGGTCATCATCAATCACAGAAAGGGTGATCACTCCTGTCTTTCCCATATCCGGAATGTCGTGTCAAGTGCGCAGTTATTACGCCTATCGGTGACGGACCTGGCGGCAGAACATGGCGCCAAGTCCGAGAAAGGAGCAAGCATGACCGTCACGCTCGAGAGGGCCGAAGAGATCATCCTCGCCTGGAGGACGGGCGAAGAGCCCGACAGCCCCGTCGGCCCCCTGCTGCCCGGCATGTACGTCGAATCCGAGATCACCATGACCGGCCCCGGCCACTCAGGAAAGTGCGGGACCGCCTGCTCGGGCTCGCGTACCCGTTACTGCTGCTGAGCGGGGACGGGAGCACATGGCCGGTGAGTTCGATCCCCCGCTGGACCCGCTGATCGCGGCGCCGCTGGCCGGTCTGGAGGCCCGGCTGGGGTCGCTCACCGGCCTCGCCGCGGCCGAGCGCGCCGCTATCTTGGCCGGCTCCGCGCAGTGCGTCGAGGAGGACGTCCGCCGCAAGATCACCAGAGTGCTGGTGCTGGAGCTGAACGCCGCGCGCCTGTCCGGGCGGCTGAGCGCCGCGACCTCGGAGGAACGCTGGCTGGAGTGGAAGGACGCCGTGGCGCGACCGGCGTTCTGGCAGGCGCTGGCGGGGCCGTACCCCGGCATGATGGCGCGGCTCCTGACGGTGATCCGCAACCGCTGCGCGGCCGCGCACCGTTTCGCCGCGCGCTTCGCCGCCGACCGCGCGGCGCTTTCCACCCTGCCCGGCGCGCCGCGAGGGGAGCTGGAGCACGTCGAGTTCGGCGCGGGCGACAGCCACCGCGGCGGGCAGAGCGTCATCCTGCTGCGCGGCGCGGACGGCCGCGTGATCTACAAGCCGCGCTCGCTGGCCGTGGACGCGGCGCTGGCCGAGCTGCTCACGCATCTCGGCGTGTCGGCCATGCGCGTGCCCGCGGTCGTGACCAGGCAGGAGTACGGCTGGGCCGAGCACATCGGGCATCGCCACTGCGCCGGAGACGGCGAACTGCGCGCCTTCTACACCGGGATGGGCCACTGGCTGGCGCTCATGCGCCTGCTCGGCGGCAGCGACCTGCACGCCGAGAACCTCATCGCGGCCGGTCCGCAGCCCGTCGTCGTCGACTGCGAGAGCCTGTTCGCCCCGCACGCCAAGGCCCGCCCCTCCGGCTACGGCCAGGCCGTCGACCTGGCCGTGGAGCTGGTGGACGCCTCGGTGATGCGGACCGGCCTGCTGCCGGGACGCGGTGTGGCCCTGGGCTGGCGCGGCGTGGACATGTCGGCCGCCGGCGCGCTCCCCGGGCAGCAGCCGCAGGTCGAGCTGCCCGTCGTGCTCGGCGCCGGCACCGACCACCCCCGCATGGGCACGGAACGGGTCGACCTGCCCCCGGCGGCCAACCACCCCAGCCCCGAACCGGTGCTCGGCCACTACTGGGACGCGATCATCGCCGGGTTCGACGAGCTCGACGCCCGCCTGGCCGACCTGGACCGCTCGGGCAAGCTGGAGCCGCTGCTTGCGGGCTTCGCCGACTGCCCGGTCCGCGCGGTGCTGCGCTCCACCGAGTCCTACGCCGAGCTGGGCCGCATGCTGTGGCACCCGGTCGCGCTGCACGACGAGGCGGGCGCCCGCGCCAAGGCCGCCGCCCTGCTGGCCAAGATGTCGGAGAACGTGCCCGGCGCGCCGGGAGACGCCGCCATCATCGCCGCCGAGGTGGACGAGCTGTGCCACGGCGACATCCCGATGTTCGACACCACGCCGCGCGAGGGCATGCTGCGCGGCCCGGCCGGCACCCGGTGCGGACCCGAGCTCGACCTGGTCGCCGACGCGGTGGCCCGCTGGCGGGCCCGCGACCACGCCCTGGATCGCGGGGTGGCGCAGGCGGCCCTGGTCAGCGCCTACCTCAACGAAGGCTGGATGCCGGAGGACCAGGGGCTGTCACCCGGCGTGATCCGTACCGACCGGCTGGAGTCGCGCCGCAGGACGGCCGCGGCCGGCATCATGCGCGGCGTGCTCGGCAGCGCCGTGCGCGGCGGCGACGGCACCGTCACCTGGATCACGCCCCTGCTCACCCCCACGGGCTGGGCCGTGCAACCTCTGGCCGCCGACCTGTACGGCGGCGCCCACGGCGTCGCGATCCTGGTGAGCGCCTACCTGGCCGAGACCGCGGCGGGCCGGGCCGACCCCGTCGACGACCTCGAAGGCCTGCGGACGGCGTTGCTGCACACCATCCGCCTGGCCGAGGACCGCGACGCGGACAAGCGGCAGGAGGGCATCCCGTTGCGGCCCGAGCCGCCCGGCGCCTACCTGGGCATCGCCTCGCAGGTGTGGGGCTGGCTGCTCCTGCGCTCGCTCGGCGCGGTGGGAGACGAGGCACTGGAGCGCGCCCGCGCGCAGGCCGCCCTGCTGCCCCCGGCGATCGAGGCCGACGACGCCTACGACCTGCTGTCCGGGATGGCCGGCGCCATCGTCCCCCTGCTGAGCCTGGCCGCGCAGACCGCTGAACCCCGATGGAGCGAGCTGGCCGAATCGATCGGCGCCCGCCTGGCCGGCCTCGCCGAACACCGGGAGGGCGGCGCCTGCTGGCCCAGCCCCCGCTTCCCCCAGGGACTCGGCGGCCTCGCGCACGGCGCCACCGGCATCGGCTGGGCCCTGTCGCGCCTGCCCGGCCGGCGCGAACTGGCCGACGCCGCCTTCGCCTACGAGGACACGCTCTACGACCATGACCAGCGGGGCTGGCTCGACCTGCGCGGCGACGGCCACACCGCCGCCGCATGGTGCCACGGCGCCGGCGGGGTCGGCATCGTCGCCGCCGACCAGCTCGCCCGCCGGGGCGGCGATCTGTGGCACGAACGCCTGGCCAGGGCCGCCGCCTCCTGCTGGGCCGACGGCACCGGCTGGAACCACACGCTCTGCCACGGCGACCTCGGATCCTGGGAGGTGATCGAGCACGCGCGGGCCGCCGGAGTCGCGCCGGTCGGGCGCGAGCCCCTGCTCGCCCACATCCTGGGCAGCCTGGAGACCAACGGCCCGATCAGCGGCCTGGCCAGGGACGCCTTCGCGCCCGGCCTGCTGCCCGGCCTCGGCGGGGTGGCCTACCAGCTGCTGCGTTCGCACCCTGGCAGCGCGCTGCCGTCCGTCCTGCTCCCGGACCTGGAGTGAGATCGCGTGGAGGATGACCTCGTCGCCCCCTACTGGCACCTGGACCGTCCCGACCCGGCCTCGCGGCGCACGCTGCGCCGCCTGCCCGCGCTGACCGCGCCCGTGCTGCGCCTCATCTGGGACAGCGGGCGCCGCCCGGCGCTGGTCATCCTCGCCCTGCAGCTCGCCGCGGGCGCCGCGACGGCCAGCGGGCTGCTGGCCACCGCCTCGGTGCTCGACGACCTGCTGGCCCAGGGCGCCGCGCCGGAACGGCTGGCGGCCGCCGTGCCCGGCCTGGCGCTCGTCGCCGCGATCGTGGCGCTGCGCGCGGCGGCGGAGGCCGCGGTCGAACTGGCCAGGGCGCGGCTGGAGCCCGCGCTGCGCCGCGCCGCGGAGGAACGGCTGTTCGCCGCCGCGCTCGGCGTGCAACTGGCCGACTTCGACGACGTCGACTTCTACGACGGCCTGCACCGGGCCCGCGACCGCGGCCTGTTCCACCTGGACCGCGCCGTGGCCAACACCATCGACCTGCTCGGCGCGGCCTGCGGGGTGACCGCGGCCGCCGCCGGGCTGGCCGTCCTGCATCCAGTGCTGGTGCCGCTGCTCGTGCTCAGCGTGATCCCCGAGGGATGGGCGGTGCTCAGGGCGGCCCGGCACGGGTACGGCGGCATGCGCGAGATGGTCACGCTCAACCGGCGGGTCGACATGCTGGCCGACCTGGCCACGGAACGCGAACCGGCGGCCGAGGTGCGGGCCTGCCAGGCGCAGCCGTACGTGCTGGACGAATACCGGCAGGTGGCGAACCTTCTGCAGAGGACGGAGACCCGGGTGGGCCTGTCCATGGCCCGGGTCAGGGCGGCGGGGCGGGCGGCGGGCGGGCTGGCCATGGCGGGGGTGCTGGCCGTACTCGGGCTGATGCTGCACTCCGGGTGGATCGCGCTGGCCGCGGCGGGGACGGCCGTGATCGCCGTGCGGGTGGCCGCGACCGCGCTCAAGCAGCTCGCCCAGGCCGCCAACCAGCTGTTCGAGCAGTTCATGTACGTGGCCGACTACCACGACTTCCTCGCCGACGCCCACGCCCGCCGCGCCCCTTCCGGCGGTACGGCGGCGCCCCGCTCACCGGAACGCCTCACGCTGCACGGCGTCGGCTTCACCTACCCGGGCAGCGCCCACCCGGCGCTGCGCGACATCGACCTGACCATCCACGCGGGCCAGACGATCGCGCTGGTCGGCGAGAACGGCTCCGGCAAGACCACGCTGGCCAGGCTCCTGGCCGGCCTCTACCGTCCCGGCACCGGCGCCCTGCGCTGGGACGGCCTCGACACCGCCGGCCTGGACCCCGCCTCGCTCGCCGACCGGGTCGTCCTGGTGCCGCAGCACCCGCTGCGCTGGCCGCACGACGCCAGGACCAACGTCCGCATGGGCCGCCACGACCGCACCGACCCGCATGACCACGCCCTGCGCGAGGCCGCCGCGCTGGCCGCCGCCGACGACGTGGTCGCCGAGCTTCCTGACGGCTGGCGGACGCTGCTGTCGAAGCAGTTCAGGGGCGGTCACGAGCTGTCGGCGGGGCAGTGGCAGCGCCTGGCGGTGGCCCGCGGCCTGTTCCGCGACGGCCCCCTGCTCATCTGGGACGAGCCGACCGCGCCCCTGGACGCCAAGGCCGAGTACGCCGTGTACGAGACACTCCGCAAGATCGCGGGGGAGCGGACCGTGGTGCTCATCACCCACCGCCTGACCAGCGTGCGGCACGCCGACCGGATCGTCCTGCTGCACCGGGGCAGCGTGGCCGAGCAGGGCACCCACGACGAACTGCTCGCCCTGAACGGCCGTTACGCCGAGCTGTACGCCCTGCAGACCGGCAAGGCGGCCCGCCGGTGAAACTGATCCACCCCGGCGAGCCCGGCTACCAGGCCCGGCGCAAGGCGTTCCTCGGCACGCTCACCGAGCGGCTGCCCGCCCTCGTCGCCTGCTGCGCGACGGAAGCCGACGTCGTGGCCGCCCTGGACCTGGCGCGCTCACGCGGGATGCCGTTCGCGCTGCGCGGCGGCGGCCACAGCTTCGCCGACCATTCCTCCACCACCGGCCTGCTCGTCGACCTGTCGGCCATGAAGACCATCTCCGCCGTGCAGAGCGCCGGGACCGGCGCGGGAGAGGTCAGGGTCGGCGCGGGCGTACGCGTCGGCGAGCTGGCCGGGACCCTCGCCGCGCACGGCCGGCTGGTCCCGTGCGGCTGGTGCCAGGACGTGGGCGTGGTCGGCGCGGTGCTCGGCGGCGGCTATGGCGTGCTCAGCCGCCTGTACGGCCTGGGCGCCGACCACCTGCTCGCCGCCCGCGTGGTCCTGGCCGACGGGCGGATCACCGACGCGCCTGAGGACCTGCTGTGGGCGCTGCGCGGCGCGGGCGGCGGCAACTTCGCCGTCGTCACCGAGGTCACGCTGCGCACCCGCCCCATCGTGCCGATCACCGCCGTCCAGGCCATCTGCCCGTACGCCCGCGCCGCCGATCTCGTCGAGGCCTGGCAGCACCACCTGCCGGAGGCGCCCGACGAGGTGAACCTGGAGATCGCGGTCATCTGCGGCGACGAACCGGAGGAGGAGCCCTACGCCGTGCTCTTCGGCGCCGTCGCCGGGACGAAGGAGCAGGCCCGCAAGGTCCTCGCCGACCTCCCGCCCCTGGACCGGGTCACCCTCACGCCCCTGGACGGCCCGGCCGCCGCCCGCCACCACGCCTACGCCGACGGCGGCGCCGGTGCCGTCACCGACCTGCCGCCGGGCGAGCGTCCCGGCCTGCGCCTGAACAAGTCGGGCTTCTTCCCCGGCAGGCTGCCCCGCGCCGCCATCGACGACCTGCTGGAACGGCTGGCCGCCGGCCGCGTCTACGGCGAGATCCGCGACCTGGAGTTCGTCCCCTGGGGCGGCGCCATCGCCCGCGCGAGCGGCGGCGCCTTCGCCCACCGCACCCCGCGCTTCCTGCTGAAACAGTCCGTCCAGGTGGGCTTCCGCGCCTCCGACGTCCGCAGGCACGAGGCCCACGCCTGGTTGTGCGCGTCCTGGGCGCGGCTGTCACCCTGGACACGTGGCGTCTACCCCAACTACCCCGACGCCGACCTGCCCGGCTGGCCTGCCGCCTACCACGGCGCGAGCCTGGAACGCCTGAGAGAGGTGAAGGCCGCCTACGACCCCGGCGGATTGTTCGCTTTCGCGCAGTCACTGTGATCGGCCGGTGCCGCGCGGTGGGAGACTTGCCCGCATGAGCGGTCAGCAGGTTTCCTTCGACGACGTCCTCGCAGCGCGGGAACTGCTCGCCGCGGTGACCGTGCGCACCCCCGTGCTGCCCTCGCGGGTGCTGTCCGACCTGGCCGCGGGCCCCGTCCACCTCAAGTGCGAGAACCTGCAGCGATCGGGCTCGTTCAAGGCGCGCGGGGCGTACGTCCGCATCGCCGGGCTCACCGAGCGGGAACGCGCCCGCGGCGTCGTCGCGGCCAGCGCCGGAAACCACGCCCAAGGCGTCGCCCTCGCCGCCGGGCTCGTCGGCGCCAAGTCCACCGTGTACATGCCCGAGGGCGCCGCGCTGCCCAAGGTCGAGGCCACGCTCGGCTACGGCGCCGAGGTACGGCTGGGCGGCCGCTCCGTCGAAGAAGCGCTGGCCAGGGCGCACGAGCACGCGGCCGAGACCGGCGCCGTCGTCATCCACCCCTTCGACCATCCCGACGTCATCGCCGGTCAGGGCACGATCGGCGTCGAGATCCTCGACCAGCTCCCCGACACGGCCACCATCGTCGTCCCGATCGGCGGCGGCGGGCTGGCCGCCGGGCTCGCGCTGGCCGCCAAGTCGCTGCGGCCCGGCATCACGGTGGTCGGCGTACAGGCCGAGCGGGCCGCCGCCTACCCGCCGTCGCTGGCGGCGGGGCGTCCGGTGCTGCTGGAGCCGTACCCGACGATCGCCGACGGGATCGCCGTCGGCCGGCCCGGCGACCTGCCGTTCGAGCTGATCCACTACCTGGTGGACAAGGTCGTGACCGTGACCGAGGAGGAGATCTCCAAGGCGCTGGTGCTGTGCCTGGAGCGGGCCAAGCAGGTCGTCGAACCGGCCGGGGCGGTCGGCGTGGCCGCGCTGATGGCCCACCCCCGGGCGTTCGAGCCGCCGGTGGTGGTGCTGCTGTCCGGCGGCAACATCGACCCGATGCTGCTGGCCCGCGTGCTGCGGCGCGGCCTGGCGGCGGCCGGCCGCTACCTGGCGGTGCGGGTGCGCCTGCGCGACCGGCCGGGCGCCCTGGCCGCCCTGCTGACCGATCTGGCGGCGCTGCGCGTCAACGTGCTGGACATCGTGCACGAACGTGTGGGCTCCGGTCTCGACGTGGACGAGGTCGAGGTGCAGCTCCAACTGGAGACCCGCGGCCCCGACCACGCCGAGGACGCGCTGGCGGCGCTGCGCAGGGACGGCCACCGGCTGGTCCTCGGCTGAGGCTAGGCGCAGGTCTTCGCGGCCGGGGCGCAGTGGGTGACCTCGGGGTGGCGTGGCGAGGGCCGTTCCAGAAGGGGCTGGGGTTCGGCGCGCAGGTGCAGGTCGAGGAAGGCGCGCACATAGGTGCGGGTGAGCTCGGCGGAGCGGGCCGCCGTCAGCGAGCCCGGCAGCTCCATGCCGAGCGCGCCCGCCAGCAGCGGCACGTCGGTGAACGACTGGTGGTCGCCGCCCGGCAGCACGAGCCAGCGCTTCCAGCCGGTCAGCAGCTTCCAGTCGCGATCCCAGGAGATGTCGCGGCCGCCCGGCTTGTGGCCCGCCGAGCCCAGGAACAACATCGGCCGCGCCAGCCCGCCCTTGGGGATGCGGGCGTAGGTGGTGCCGTCCATGTCGATCCCGGCGCGTACCCGGGAGTCCTTCACCATGGCCGCCACGGCGCCGGCCCCGCCCATCGACTGGCCGGCCATCGCGATCTTCGACGGGTCGATCAGCGAGGAGCCCTTCCACGCCGGGCCGTCCCCGGTCAGCCGGTCGAGCACGAAGGAGACGTCGGCCGCCCGGATCCCGGTGACCCTCGTCCCGAACCCGAAGTCGCTGTCGGCGTCGCAGGCCACGCAGTCGGCGACGCGCCCGCCGGGAAAGGTCGTCGCGTAGTTCTCGTAGGTGTGGTCGACCCCCGCCACCACATACCCGTGGCTGGCCAGGTCCTCGGCCAGGGTCGTGAGCGTGCTCCTGGGCATCGTGAACCCGGGGGAGAGCACCACCAGCGGCAGGCTCCCGTCCCGCCCGGCCGGCGCCGCGTCCGCGAAGGCGTGGGTGCGCGTCCTGCTCAGCAGGTCGTACGGCGAGCCCGTCACCCGCTTTCCCTTCAGGACCAGTTCCGACTCCTTCGCGCTCATGTACGGCACCGGCCGCCCGGAACGTTCCCGGGCCGGATACCACACGGTGACCATGAGCTCCCTGGCCTTTCTCTCCTGCACCCACGGATCGGGACGCGAATCGTCGGTCAGGTGCAGCATGGTGGCTCCCACCGGATGCGCCCCCGTGGGCGCGGGCAACACGGCCGGCCCGCTCGCCTTCGCCGGAGTGGCCCCGGCCGACCGGGGTTCGGCCGGGGCCGAGCAGGCGGAGACGGCCAGCGCCACGAGACCGGCGGCGAGCCCACCTCGCAGCAGCGGCTTCAGGCTCATGACGCACGTCCTCCCGGCAGCAGGGTCAGGGCTTTTTCCAGGGCGGCATCGCGCCCGGCAGCGGCGTCCTGCGGAGTCGGCGGCACGTAGTGGTCGGGTGCCACGCCCACCCGGTCGATCACCTCGCGGTTGGGCGCCAGATGGTGCTTCGACGGGAACGACAACATCGTGTTGTTGCTCAGCAGGTACGGCTGCGCCGGCCCCGACACCGCGCCCGCGCTGCGCGTCCCGACCAGCTTGCCGAGCCCGTGGTCCTTGACCGCGGCGCTGAAGTGCTCGCACGCCGAGGCGCAGGCACGGTCGGTGAGCACCACGAACGGCAGGCCGAGCAGGGCGACGCCGTCATCGGTGCGCATGGTGTCGCAGGCGCCGTCGGCCGCGCACTGGTAGGCGGTGACCTTGCCGTGCGCGAACGCGCCCAGCAGCCGGTTCACCTCGTCTGGGCTGCCGCCGCCGTTGCCCCGCAGGTCCAGGACCAGGCCGGTGAGCCTGCTGCCGGAGTTCAGCCTGGAGATCGCCTTGAGCACCCGGTCGGCGGAGTCGGGGCCGAAGCCGCGCAGCCGTACGTGGGCGATGTCGCCGGTCAGGCGTTCGGCGGTGACCGTCCGCATGGCGGCCGGGTCGGGCCGGAACAGGCCGGGCTTCAGCGTCACCTCCCGGCGGCGGCCGGTGTCCTGGCGCAGCACCCGCAGCCGGACCGGACCGGCCTGCGGATAGCGCGGGTACAGGGCGGTGATCGCGGCGGGAGTGACGTCCTTGCCGGCGAAGGGGGCGGAGCCGTTCACCGACTCGATGATGTCGCCGGGCCGCAGCCCGGCGCTCCCGGCCGGGCCGCCCAGCACGGACGCGACGAACAGCGGGGGCAGGGCGGCGCCGGGGTTGCCGCCGGTCTGGGGGCCGAGGTTCGGCCGGAACCCCAGGCCGTACTGCTCGTCGTCGTAGGCGCTGGGCGCGCGCCTGCCGCCGTGCGCCCAGCGGGCGTGGTTGTCGTCCAGGGCGGCGACGATGGCCTCCAGGGTGGTGACGGCCAGCCGCTCGCGCAGCTTCGCGTCCTGCGGCAGCAGGCCGGTGAGGCGCCGGTAGAGCTTCTCGAACGCCGCCCAGTCGGCCGCGCGCTCACCGCTCATCGCCGGCATGGTGGCCTCGGCCAGGTCGTGCCCGCCGCGGTTGAGTTCCTGGGTGAAGGCGACGAATCCGGCGTTGAGCAGCGTGCGGGGATCCAGCGTGGCCCCGCCGTAGTAGGAGGACAGGATGCAGAGGTAGGCCTGTTCGATGACGTCGATGGTGGTGGGCGTCTCGGCGGCGGGCGGTGCGCCGCGCGGCGGCTCGGCGCACGCCGGCGATCCGGTGGCGCCCGCCTTGCCGGGCAGGGCACGCGGCGGCGTCTGGCCCGCGCAGGCCGCCGTCAGCAGCAGGACGAGCCCGGCGGCCACGGTCTTCGCGCTCATGACAGGCGCCTCCTGATCCACCAGAAGCAGAAGCCCGTCAGGCCTGCCGTGAGCAGGGCGTAGGCGCCGGTCTCGATCGCCTGGAAGGTCCAGAACCGGGCGAAGGGGTGGTAGGTGGCCTGCTGGCGGTAGCCCAGCCGGTTGACCTCGATCATGCATCCGTCCATGCCGCCTTCTCCCGGCGGCGTCACCGAGGGCGGCGCGCACGGCCCCGAGGTCGCGGAGATCGGAACGACGGTGGCTCCGTCGTCGACGGCCATCGGGCGGCCGGAGGGGTCGATCAGCCGGCTGGACAACACCCAGGCGCCGGTGTGGCCGGGGATGGCGTTCTCCAGGGCGACCCGGGGACTCGATCCGTCCCGGGGCAGGCCGAAGAAGTCCACGTTCTCCTGGCTGAGCCGGAAGGACGCCGTGACCGGCGGCAGCAGATGGGGCCTGGCCAGCAGCGGCACGAGGATCTGGAGTGCGGCGAAGACGGCCAGGGTGACGGCCATCGCGGTCAGGGTGCGGCGCACGAGCATCCCGACGGTCACGCCGAGGACGAAGGCGAACGCGGCGTACCCCATGGGGACGATGCCGCGCGCGCCGAACACCAGCGGGTCCATCAGCGCGAACCCCGGCGCGGCGGATTTGTCCAGCGGGCCGGACCACCACGTCACCGCGAGGCTGCCCAGTCCGGCTGCGCCCACGGCGGCCAGGCCGATGACGGTGAGCTTGACGGCCAGCCAGCGGGCGCGGGTGATGCTCTGGTTCCACACCAGCAGGTGCGTGCCCGCCTCCAGCTCGCGGGTGATCAGTGGCGCGCCCCAGAACAGGCCGGCCAGGGCCGGAAGGACGACGCCGACGGCGGTGACCAGGATGAAGGGGGTCTGGTTCTCCTCGAAGAACCGGTCGAAGAAGCGCCCGCAGTCGCCGCCCTCGCCGGTGCAGGCGGCGATGCCGGCGGAGTACTCGGCGGCCAGCCCGGGGCCGGTCACGGCCAGGACGGCGGCCAGGGCGAGCAGGGCCGCGCCCATCATCGCGGCCGCGCCGCGGAACTGCCGCCAGGTCAGCCAGATCATCGCTGAACCTCCAGTGCCGCGCGCCGGGGCGAGGCGGGCTTTTCCATGTGGGCCAGGACGAGGTCCTCCAGGCTGAGCCGGCTGACCGTCCAGGCGGGGTCGTGGATCGGGGACTCGGTGCGCACGATGAAGGTGCTCTGCCGGTCGGTATGGCTGGCGCTGACGATCTCCTGGTCGGCGGGCAGCCGGCCGGGGTCGCGGCGGGGGCCGGTGAGCCGGTGGTGGGTCGCCAGGAGCCGGTCGGCCTCGCCCGCCACCCTCACCCGCGAGTCGACCAGCACGATCAGATAGTCACACGTGCGTTCCAGGTCGGCGACCAGGTGGGAGGAGAGCAGAACGCTGAGCTCGTGCTCGACGACCGCCTCCATCAGGCCCCGCAGAAACTCGCGCCGGGCCAGCGGGTCGAGCGAGGCGACGGGCTCGTCCAGGATCAGTAACCGCGGCCGCTTGGCCAGGCCCAGCGTGAGGGCGAGCTGGGCGCGCTGGCCGCCCGACAGCCGGCCCGCCTTGTGGGCGGGGTCGAGGCCGAGCGCGGCGATCCGGTCGTGGGCCAGCGCGGCGTCCCAGCCGGGGTTGAGCCGGGCGCCCAGCCGGAGATGGTCGGCGACGCTCAGCCCCGCGTAGACGGGGGTGTCCTGGGCGACGAATCCCACCTTGGCGAGCTGGGCCGGACCGTCGGCGGGCAGGCCCCCGAGGACCGTGATGCTGCCCGACGTCGGTGCCAGCTGGCCCGCGGCCATCTTCAGCAGCGTCGTCTTGCCGGCGCCGTTGGGGCCCACCAGCCCGACGACGTGGCCGGCCGGGATGTCGATGGTGCAGTCTCTGAGGGCCCATCGCCGGCCGTACCTCCTGCCCAGCTCGTGGGCCTGCAGGACAGCGGTCATGCTATGTCCTCCTGAGCGGCGGTCCGAAAGGTGTTCATGAACAGGGCCTCGATGCTCTCGTCGTCGAGACCGGCCAGGCGGGCCTTGGCCAGCCAGATCCGCAGCTCCCTGCGCAGCGGCGCGTGGGCGGCCAGCGAGGCGTCGGTCAGCGTCCTGGTGACGAAGGTGCCGACGCCCGGCCGGGCCGCGACCAGGCCCTCGTGCTCGAGCTCCCGGTAGGCCTTGAGCACCGTGTTGGGGTTGATCGCCAGGTTCGCGACCACGTCCTTGACGGTGGGGAGCTGGTCGCCTTCGCGTAGCAGGCCCAGCCGGAGCGCCTGCCGTACCTGCTGGACGAGCTGCAGGTACGGCGAGACGCCCGAGCGGCCGTCCAGGTGGAACTCGATCACCGGTTCTCCCATTTATCTAGTCTCCTAGCACTTTAGGATAATGGATGTTAAGGCGGCGTAAGTAGTGCTCGTATAGGATTTGGGATAATGTCGGGGCCGTGTCACACGTGGTGATCGTCACGGGCGGCGGGAGCGGCATCGGCGCGGCCGTGGCCAGAGCGGCGGACGCCGGCACGCGGGTCGTGATCTGCGGGCGGCGCAGGTCGGCCCTGGACCGGGTCGCGGCGGAGACCGGCGCGCTGCCGATCGTCGCCGACGTCACCTCCGAGCAGGATGTCGGCGCGCTCGTCGCCGAGGTGGTCGCGACCTTCGGGCGGCTGGACGGCGTGGTGGCCAACGCCGGGGTGATGCGCTCGGGCACCGTGCTCACGCTGACGCCCGAGGACTGGGAGACCAGCCTGCGCACGAACCTCACCTCCGGCTACCTGCTGGCGCGGGCGGCGCTGCCCCACCTCATCGCCGCTTCCGGGGCGTTCGTCGCGGTGAGTTCCATCGCGGCGCTGCGGGCGCCCGCGGGCGCCTCCGCCTACGCCGCCTCCAAGGCCGGGCTCACGATGCTCACCCAGACGATCGCCGCCGACTTCGGCCCCCGGGGCGTGCGGGCGAACGTGGTCTGTCCCGGCTGGGTGCGCACCGAGATGGCCGACGAGGAGATGCGCGAGTTCGGGCAGCCGCTGGGGCTCGACCGCGAGGAGGCCTACGCCGAGATCACCCGCCTGGTGCCCCAGCGCAGGCCCGCCGCTCCGGAGGAGGCGGCCGCCGCCGTGGTGTGGCTGCTGAGCGGCGCGGCCTCCTACGTCAACGGGGCGGTGCTGACCGTCGACGGCGGCACCACCCTGCTCGACCCGGGCACGCTGCCTTTCGACTTCAGCATTCGCCCGCGTGGCGGCTGAGCCGGTACTCGTGGGGCGCCAGCCCGTACCCCGCCTTGAACACGCGGCTGAAGTGCGCGGCGTCCGTGAACCCCCAGCGCGCGCCGATGGCGCGCACCGCCACCTCGCGTGAACCGGGGTCGAGCAGGTCGCGGCGGCAGCGCTCCAGGCGCAGGTCGCGGATGTACCTCGACACCGTGACGCCCTCGGCGCGAAACAGCTTGTGCAGGTAGCCGGGGGAGATGTGGCAGGCGGCGGCGATCGCCCCGGGCCCGAGCCCGGCGTCGCCGAGGCGTGCCGCGATGACCGACTTGACCCGCTCCCGCAGCAGGGACGCCGGAGCGGTGGTGTGTTCGCCCAGGCAGGACGCGTACAGCGTGGCGACGAGGTCGACGACGTTGTCGGCCAGCCGGGCCGCGGGCGCGCCGCCGATCTCGTCCAGGTGACCGGCCAGGTTCACCAGCAGCGGGCAGACCACGCCGCCCAGCCCACGCCCGCCCGCGATCGGCCGCGCGGTGACCTCGCGCATCGCCCGCTGCGGCAGGCGCAGCTCGCCGCGCGGGAACATCGCCACGATCACCCTGCACGTCCCGTCGAAGACGACCTGGTACGGCCGGCTCGTGTCGTAGATCGTGAGGTCGCCGGGCAGCAGGGGAGCGTCGCGGCCGTCCTGCCGGATCCGCACCCGGCCGCTGACCGGCAGGCTCAGCTTGTAGAAGCCGGGGCCGGCCGAGCTCCTGACGTGCCGGTCGGTGCGTTCGGCGCGGTGCGGGCCGGCGCTCACCTCGGTGACGAGGATGTGGCCGATCCTGCGACCGGTGATCTCGCCGGAGCAGCCCCGCCGGAACTCGAAGTCGAGCGGGACGAAGGAGCGCGCGACCGTGTGCCGCCAGAGCTCTTCGCGATCCCGCGCCGGGACATCGCTCGTCCGGAGCCTCATATAGGAAACCGTACATGAACAGGCAACGAATGGATGCCCCCGGACAAGGCGCGATCGGCGCCTCGCGTTCATGCTCGGGTCATGACGATCACGCTGGAGGGCTCCTCCCCACCCCGGCTGCGCACCCCGGGCCGGCTGTTCATCGGCGGCACGTGGCGCCCGGCGGCCGACGGCCGCGAGTTCGCCACCCTGGACCCGGCGACCGGCGCCGAACTGGGCACGGTCGCCGACGCCGGTGCCGCCGACGTCGGCGACGCCGTGACCGCGGCCCGGACGGCGCTGCACGACCCCGCCTGGGCGCGCATGTCACCGTCGGCGCGCGGCCGCCTGCTGTGGCATCTGGCCGACCTGATCGACGCCCACGCCGACGAACTCGCCCGCCTGGAGAGCCACGACCAGGGCCAGCCGCCCGGCGTCGCGCGGGAGATCTCCGTCCGGGGCACCGCCGAGCACTTCCGCTACTTCGCCGGCTGGACCACCAAGATCGAGGGCGCGACGATCCCGGTGTCGCTGCCCGACGTCCTGCACTACACCCGCCGCGAACCGGTGGGCGTCTGCGCGCTCATCACGCCCTGGAACTTCCCGCTCATGATCCTCGCCTGGAAGCTCGCGCCGGCGCTCGCCTGCGGCAACACGGTCGTGATCAAACCGGCCGAGCAGACGCCGCTGACCGCGCTGAAGCTGATGGAGCTGTGCGAGCGGGCCGGGGTCCCGGCCGGAGTCGTCAACCTCCTGACCGGCGGCCCCGGCACCGGCGCGGCCCTGGCCGCCCACCCCGGCGTGGACAAGGTGTCGTTCACCGGCTCCACCGAGACCGGCCGCGCCATCCTGCGGGCCTCGGCCGGCAACCTGGCCCGCGTCACCCTCGAACTCGGCGGCAAGACCCCGGTGATCGTCGCGGCCGACGCCGACATGGAACGGGCCGTGGCCGGGTGCGTCCAGGGCGCCATGTTCAACAGCGGCCAGGTGTGCGCGGCGTACTCACGCTTCTACGTCGACGCCCGCCGGGCCGCCGAGTTCACGGAACGAGCCGCGGACCTGGCCGGGCGCGTCGTCCTGGGCACCGACACCGGCCCCCTGATCAGCGCCGGACACCTGGACCGGGTCGACCGGTACGTACGCGAGGGCGTCGCGGCCGGGGCCTCCTTGCTGACCGGCGGCGCCCGCGCGGACGGCCCGCTCGCCGGCGGCTACTTCTACCGGCCCACCGTCTTCGCCGGGGTCGGCGACGACATGAGCATCGCCAGGGAGGAGATCTTCGGTCCGGTGATGTCGGTCCTCACCTACGACGACCCCGCCGAACTCGCCGGGCGCGCCAACGACAGCTCCTACGGCCTGGCCGCCTCCATCTGGACCGGCGACCTGACCACCGCCCACCGGCTGGCGGCCGACATCCGGGCCGGAACCGTCTTCGTCAACATGCTCCACACCCCCGACCCGGCGGCGCCGTGGGGCGGTTTCAAGAACAGCGGATTCGGCCGCGAGATGGGGGCGTACGCGCTGGAGGTCTACACCGAGGTCAAGGGCGTCTACATCAATCTCGCGCATTGACTTCGAGTGAAGTGGCTGTAAAGCTCACAGCGAGAGAGCGCTCTCACGCCGAGTCCGCCACCCCCCGAAGAAGGACCTGCCGTGAGACTCACCCTGTTAGCCGGCGGGGCGCTCCTCGCCGCCCTCGTGATCGTCCCGTCGTCCCCCGCGCATGCCGTACCGACGCCGCCGCCCGACACTTCCACCGCCGACCAGGCTCTCCGGCGCGACCTGGGCCTGACCCCCGCGCAGGCCCGGGTCCGGCAGGCGCACGAGGCCGCCGCGGCCGTGGTGGAGCGCCAGGTGCGCGGCCGTCTCGGCGACCGCTTCGCCGGCGCCTGGTTCGACGCCGCTCAAGGACGGCTCGCCGTCGCGGTCCTGACCCCCCGCGACGCCGGCCTGGTCCGTACGGCCGGCGCCCTGCCCGTCCAGGTCTCCAGAAGCGAGAAGGACCTCGCCGCCACCAAGGCCAGGCTCGACCAGGCCGGACCCGGCGAGAACGTCCACTCCTGGCACGTCGACCCGGCGGGGAACACCGTCGTGGTGTCGGCCGCCGACATCTCCTCGGCCGAACGCTTCGTGAAGAAGGCCGGAGTGGCCGCCGGGGACGTGCGGATCACCGTCTCGCAGCAGCCGCGCACCCTCTACGACCTCCGCGGCGGCGACCAGTACGTCATCAACGGCAACACCCTCTGCTCGGTCGGCTTCGCGGTCAGCAACGGCGGCTTCGTCACCGCCGGTCACTGCGGCGGCGCGGGCAGCCCCACCCTCGGCTACAACAACGTCAGCCAGGGCACCGTGGCGGGTTCCTCCTTCCCGGGCGACGACTACGGCTGGGTACGCACCAACGGCGACTGGACGCCACGCCCGTGGGTCAACAACTACGGCGGCGGCAGCGCCGTGGTGGCCGGATCGCAGGAGGCCGTGGTCGGCGCCTCGATCTGCCGCTCCGGCCGTACCACGGGCTGGCGTTGCGGCGTCGTCCAGGCCAAGAACGTCACCGTCGACTACGGCGGCGGCGCCCTGGTGTACCAGCTCACCCAGACCTCCGCGTGCGCGCAGGGCGGCGACTCCGGCGGCGCCTTCATCAGCGGCGACCAGGCACAGGGCGTCACCTCGGGCGCGTCGGGCAACTGCTCCGGCGGCGGCAGCACCTTCTTCCAGCCGGTCAACGAGATCCTCGGCGCGTACGGCCTGAGCCTGACCACGACCGGCGGAGGAGGCGGCACGAGCCGCATCGTCGGCTGGCAGAACAAGTGCATCGACGTCCCTTACGGCAACGGGGCCGACGGACAGGCCCTGTGGCTCTGGGACTGCAACACCAGTCCCGCGCAGAGATGGACGTTCCCGGGCGACGGCACCATCCGCGCCTTCGGGTTGTGCATGGACGTGGCCTGGGGTTCCAGGGACAACGGCGCCGTCATCCAGCTCGCCCACTGCAGCGGCAACCCCGCGCAGCAGTTCGTGCTGAGCGGCGCGGGCGACCTGGTCAACCCGCAGTCCAACAAGTGCGTGGACGTCAAGGACTGGGGCGGCAGCGGTGCGGCGCTGATCCAGTACGAGTGCCACGGCGGCGCGAACCAGAAGTGGTGGCGCGGCTGATCCTGGCGGTTCTGTTACCTCTTCCCGCCGGCTCCCGTCATACAGGCGACGACTCGTCGACCGACCAGGGAGTGAGAGCAGGATGCTGACCACCATCATGTACGTGACGGTCTACGTCACCGACCAGGACCGCGCGCTGACGTTCTACACCGAGGGGCTCGGACTGGAGAAGCACGCCGACTTTCCGGGCCCCGACGGACGTTTCCTCACCGTCGGAGTCCCCGGAACCCCCGTCAAGATCATTCTTTGGAAGCACGCGCCCGCCTCGGGACAACCGGCCGAGCCGGGCGCCGCGCCCGGTCCGCTCATCCTCGAGTCGGACGACCTGAGGAAGGACTTCGAGGTGTTCCGCCGGCGAGGCGTGACCTTCGACGCGCCCGAGCCCGTGGACTACCCTTTCGGCGTTCGCATCGAGGCGGTGGATCCGGACGGCAACCGGATCTCCCTCCGCCAGCAGCACCGCGTCAACCGCTGACGTCCGCGGATCCGGGGAAGGGGGGCCAAGGTGACTGACGTGTTCGAAGCCCAGCGTGACCGGCTGCGCGCGCTCGCCTACCGGGTCCTCGGATCGCACGCCGACGCCGAGGACGCGGTTCAGGAGGCCTGGCTACGGCTCGCCCGCCAGGACCCGGCGGCCATCGGCAACCTGGCCGGCTGGCTCACCACGGTGGTCGGCCGGATCAGCCTCGACATCCTGCGAGCCCGCCAGACCCGCCCCGAGGCGGCCTACGACGACCCGCTGCCCGAACTCGTGGTGACGGCCGACGACGGCCCCGCGCCGGAGGACGACGCGGCGCTCGCCGACTCGGTCGGCCTGGCGCTGCTCGTCGTCCTGGACTCGCTGAAGCCGGGGGAGCGGCTGGCGTTCGTGCTGCACGACCTGTTCGCGGTGCCGTTCGAGGAGATCGGCCAGATCCTCGGCAAGTCCACCGACGCCACCAAGATGCTCGCCAGCCGTGCCCGCAGGAAGGTGCGGGCGACCGGGCGGCCGCCCGAAGCCAGACGGGAACAGCGGGAGGTGGTCCGGGCCTTCCTGGCGGCGACCCGGCACGGCGACTTCGAGGGGTTGCTGCGCGTGCTCGACCCCGAGGTGAAGCTGACCGTCGACACCGCGGACGGCGTGGTCGTCGTCCTCGGCGCCACCAAGGTCGCCGCCGGAGCGCGGCTGTCGGCCACCGCGGCGGCGCGGGGACGTGACGTGCTCGTCAACGGCCGGCCCGGCATCGTCTCGTGGCGAGAGGACGGCGCCCCGCTCTCGCTCATCGCGTTCACCGTCGCGGGGGGCAGGATCGCGGCCATCACGATCGTGACCGACCCGGCCAGGCTCGCCTCCCTGGACCTGCCAGGTCCCCACGAGGGCTGACCGAGGGGGGTGAGTTCCCGGCCCGCGACTACACCCCGGAACGCCGGGCAGCGCAGGAGTGCCCAACCCTCCAGCGAACGGAGACACCATGGCCACCGTGACCCTGATCCTGCTCATCCTCGCCCTTGCGTGTTTCGTCCTCGCCGCACTCAACGTCGCGGCGCCGAGGATCAACCTGCTCGCTCTCGGCCTGGCGCTCTGGATCCTGACGGAGATCATCCCGAAGATCGGCGACCTGTAGAAAGCCCGGCTGGATCGTCCGGCCGCGTCACCTGATGGATTGTTCCCCGCTCAGTGGCAGAACCAGCCAACGGCGGCCGCCTCGACAGAGTGCTCACGTCTCAGGTTCCACGGTGAGAAGTGGCATGTGTCCCATTTGGCATGAGGTTGACAGAGCACTACATGAAGATATTTCCATCCGTAGAGTCTCGGTAAGTACTCGAAGGCGGGGACGAGTATTCATTGCAGAGCCTTCCGTGGATGGCTCGGAGTCTCCGTCTGAATGGCCTGCCAAAGATGAAGGAGATTCTCATGAAGCGCAAGATTGCTCTGGCCGCAGGCGCTCTGTCGCTGGGCATTATGGGATTCGGAACATTCGCGTCGCCCGCTCAGGCCACTCCCGAAGCCACCGTCGAAGTCATCGACAATGTCTCGGCCGCGGCCGACAGGTTCCCGTGCGACAACAACCGGGTGTGTCTCTATGAGCACGACGGCTTCACCGGCCGTCCCTACATTCAGATCACGCTCGCGGCCGACGGTTGCGGGAATCTCCCGAGTGCCTACAACAACTGGGCGAGTTCCATCAAGAACACCTATGACCGATCCGTCTGGCTTTACGACCGCGCGAACTGTTCCGGTTCGCCCGGCTACACCGCACGGGCCGAAAGCCAGGACAAGGACCTGACGAACAACGGCTTCGACAACAAGACCTCCTCGCTCTACAGGCTGTAACACCTTCGGGTATCAAGAGCAGAAGGAGATCTGAATATGTCGCTCCGGCGATGGCGCGCGGTTTCGGCGCTCGTGCTCCTCGCCGGAGCGGCCTGCGCGTGCTCGGCGAAGCAGGCAGGCGCGCCGCCGAAGCTTCAGCCGAGGGTCGCCGTTCCGGAAGCGCGGCGCCTCGTCCTTCCCTTCGACGCCTACAACTTCAGCCCGGCCGAGATCATGACCCTTGAGGTCGCCGATGATCTTCTCGTCGGCGACTGCATGCGAGAGCGCGGGTTCGCCTGGCAGGCGCTTCCGGGTCCCGCCGAGAGCGAGATCGCCCCGCCGCACCGCCGCCGCTACGGTGTCATCGAGCCGGAGGTGGCGGACGTCTTCGGCTACCACTTTCCCGCCGACCGGCCGGCGGTGGCCGCGTACAAGTCCCGTGACCTCGAAACACGGATCACCGGAGCGCCGCCGAAGGTGCGCGACGCCGCAGGGGAATGCCTTGACCGAGCGCGCGACCGGCTGACGGCGCGAGTCCCGGAGGCCGACGGCGCCTTCTTCAGCGAAACCATCTACTCGGCCTTCGACGCCTCCCAGCGCGACGAGAAGGTCACCCGGGCCTTCCGGGCCTGGAGCGCGTGTATGGCCGGCGAAGGCTTCCACTACCCGGACCCCCTCGCGGCGATCACCGACAGGCGCTGGTCGACGAAGGCGCCATCCGCGTTGGAGATCAGAGCGGCTCGGGCCGACGTGACATGCAAGGCGAGAACCGGCCTCGTGTCCACGTGGGCGGCGGCGGAAGAGCGCATCCAGAACGACGCCATCCGCACGCATCCGAAGAAGTTCCAGGCGCTGAGGTCGGTCAAGACCGCCCAGCTCGAGGCCGCCCGCCAGGTCATCGCCGCGCGGTGATCCGGCCGGTCATTCTCCGGAGGACGCCGCCCGTTGAGTAAGGGGGTACTCTGGCGCCCGCGGAAACCGGGCCGGACGGTGAGCTCATGTTCATCGTCAAGGCGGCCATGGCCGCGGTCCTGCTGTCGGTCTCCACGCCCGCGACCACGAGCGCGCCTGTGCTGTGGTCCGTGATGGAAGCCTCCTTCCCCCGTGGCCAATGCCTGCGCCACAGCGACTTCCTGCTCGATCTCGACTTCTGCCCCACCTGGACCAGGCCCCTCCCGATGTCGCAGGCCGGCCTTGTGGCGGAGGTCGCCAGAGACCCGTGGAAGGCGGACTTCCTGTTCGGCAACAAGCCGGGGCTGGCGGGATTCGGCAGCCATTCGTACAACTCCTACAACTATCCCGACCACTACATCCGGCACCAGAACTTCCGCATGCGGATCTCGAAGCTCCCGGCGGCCGGAGCGCCGGACCACGTCCAGTTCACCAAGGACGCGTCCTTCTACGAGTGGTGGCCGGGGATCGCCGGGGATGCCGGCGAGCCGCTGTCCAGCGTGTCGCTGCAGTCGTACAACTTCCCCACGCAGTTCGTCCGGCACAGCAACTATCGCTTCCACCTCGGCGACATGCGGCACGAACGGATGACCATCCGGCAGGACGCCACGTTCGTTCACCATCTGATTCACGCCTGCCTGTGGTGCTAGATCCCCGAACGGGCCATGGCGCCCAGCAACCCGTCCAAGGCTCTCTGGGACGTCCGCAGCCTGCCGATCGTCTCGGCGATCCTGGCGCGTTCGCGGCGGAGCTGGTTCACCATGCCGGGGCACGGCGTCGGTACGGCCCTGCCGCCGTCGTCGTGCATGCACCGCAGCAGCCGGCCGATCACCACGGTCGGCAGCCCGGCCTCCAGGAGCAGGCGGATGTGCCGGACGGCGACGACGGGGGCGTGCCGGAGGTGGTGGTCTACAACGCGGCGGTGATCCGGCCCGACCGGCCGGGGGAGCTGTCGCTCGACGGCCACCTGGGCAGGTGGGCGGTGAACGTGGGCGGCGCGCTGGTCACGGCCGCGCGCGTGCTGCCCGGCATGGCACGCTCCGGCGGCGGCACGTTCCTGGTCACCGGCGGCATGCCGGAGCCCAAGGCCGGATACCTCAGCCTGTCGCTGGGCAAGGCCGGGCTCCGCACGCTCGTGGCCGCACTCGACGAGGAGTACGGCCCGGCGGGCGTACACGTGGCGGGCATCACGGTGGGTGGTGTGGTCGCCGCCGGGACCGCGTTCGACCCCGGGGACCATCGCCGAGCACTACTGGCGCCTGCACCTCCAGCCGCGCCCGGCATGGGAGCACGAGGTCACGATCGGGGACCGGGGCGCGCGCGTCACCTGAGCCCGTCGAAGAAACCCGACAGGTCCTCGGCGAGCTGCCCGGGCGCCTCCATGGCCGGGAAGTGGCGCCCGCGCTCGTGCTCGACCCAGTGCACGTTCTCGGCAGGCTCCAGCAGGCGGCGTACGGTCGGGTCGGCGCCGAAGACCGAGTATCCCTGTGGCACGGTGGGCGGCGCGCCCCAGTCCGAGGCGTGGTACTGCTCGTACAGGAACCGGGCGGCCGACGGGCCCGTGCCGGTGAACCAGTAGATGCTGACGTTGGTGATCAGCTGATCGACGTCGATCGGCAGGTCGGTCCAGGCGTCGAAGCTCTCGGCGATCCACGCGAGCTGGAGCACCGGCGAATCGGTCAGTCCGAATCCCAGCGTCAGCGGGCGCGTGTTCTGGATGGCCAGATAGCCGGAGTCTTCCTTTCTGAACTCCTCCATGCGGCTGAGAGCAAGTTTGTCGACCTCGTCGTCCGGATTCAGCCTCTGGGAGACCCACGGCAGGAACGTCGCGGTGGCCGCGGCGGTGTACGGGTCGGTGACGAGATGGATGCCGGCCACGTGCTCGCCGTCCAGCGCGCCGAGGGCCCCGGAGATCCCCGCGCCCACGTCACCACCGTGCACGCCGTACCGGTCATGGCCGAGCGCGGCCATCAGCGACGCCCACGCCCGCGCGGTGCGGCCCATCGCCCAGCCCGGCTCGCGCACCGGAGCCGAGAAGCCGAACCCGGGCAACGACGGGATGACCAGATCGAAGCCGCGCTCCAGCAGGAGGGGAATGAGCTTCTCGAACTCGGCGAACGAACTCGGATAGCCGTGGGTGATCAGCAGCGGCAGCGCGTCGTCGCGGCTGGAGCGCACGTGCGCGTAGTGGATGCGCTGCCCGTCGATCTCCGTGACGAACTGCGGCAACCGGTTCAGCCGCGCCTCGGCGGCCCGCCAGTCGTATGCGAGGCGCCAGTACTCGGCCAGTTCCCTGACCCGCTCCTGGGCGATGCCGTGCCCCAGTCCCGGCATCGCGTCAGGCCATCGTGTACGGCCGAGCCGTTCGATCAGGTCGTCGACGGCGGCGTCCGGGATATCGAGGTGAAATGTCTGAATGTGCGCGCTCATGGCCTTCTCCGTGGTGGTCGCTGCGCGAGAGCCCCCGCTTGCCCGCCTGAACCACCATGCCGGAGCGCGACACGGCAGGGTATCCGCCAACCGCGTCCGTAATCGCGCATTACGGATAGACAACTGGCTTCCCCTCGTGTTCCGGAAACGGCAGGATATGCGCCATCGGCATAAGGGGGGCCACGTGCTGGTCGATGAGATGCATGACCTGGTCACGCGGCATTTCGCGCCGCATCGGCTGAAGGTGCGCGAACTCAGCCCGGACGGCGCGCGCTACCGGCCGCTGCACCGGGGGACGCTCACGATGCAGACGCTCGCCTACGGGGCGGAGATCAGCGTGAGCGTGCGCGACCTGGAGGACTTCTACATCCACGTGCCGCTGCGAGGCCACGGGCGGCTGAGCGTGGACCGGCGCGAGCTCTGCACCCCGATCACCGTCATCGGCCCGGGGCAGCGGCCCGTCATGAACTGGAGCGTCAACCACGAGGTCCTCATCGTCCAGGTCCCGCAGGCGCAGGTCGAGCGGACGCTGGCGGACTACCTCAGCGGCCCGTCCCCGCGCGTGCCCGTCTTCGAGCCGGAGATCGCCCTGGACGGCCCGTTCGGCGGCGCGCTGCGCGGACTGGCCGAGGGGGTGCTGTCGTTCACGGCCTCGCCGCTGGCCGCCCACCACATGGAGCAGTTCCTCCTGCACACGATGGTCGCCTCGCACGCCGGGAACTTCGCCGCCGTCGTGGCGGAACCCGCCCCGCTCGCCGGTCAGGCGGCACTCCGGCGGGCGCGCCGCTACTGCGAGGACCATGCGGGGGAGCTCGTCTCGCCGCGTGACATCGCCGCGGCGGCCCGGGTCAGCGTACGCACCCTGCAGGCGAGCTTCCGTGAGCACATGCAGACGACCCCGATGGCGTACCTGCGCGAGGTCCGCCTGGCCAAGGCCCACGCCGACCTGCGGGCGATCGCCGAGACCGGCGCGTCGACGAGCGTCACGGACGTGGCATTGCGGTGGGGCTTCCCCCATCTGAGCCGCTTCGCCGCCCACTACTTCCAGAAGTACGGCGAGCTGCCCTCCACCACCCGCCGCCCCAGCTAGGGCAGCCCTCGCGGCACTCGGCTGACGACCGGCACATGCGCCTGCGTCGCCCATGCCCTTGCGAACCTTACTCTGTAAGGGTAAGGTCGGCCTCACTTGCCCTTACGGTGTAAGTGGGGGTGGGTTCCGACCTATACGAGAAGAGTGCTATGAAGGTAAACAGGCGCGCGGTCGCCATGGCCGGCGCACTGGTCATCGTGGGCATGATCGCGGGAATGCTGAGTGTCGTTCCCGTCATCGAGGAATCGAACTTCCTGGCGCTCATCCCGGCGCACGAGAACCAGGTCATCGTCGGCGCCGTTTCCCAGTTCATCATGATCCCGGCCTATGTCGGGTTCGCGCTGTGCCTGTACCCCACCTTGAGGAAGGTGAATGAAGCGCTCAGCCTGGGATTCCTCGGATTCAGGCTGATCGCCGCGACGTTCCATTTCATCGGCGTGATTCTTCTGCCCCTGTTCCTGGTGCTGGGCCAGGAATTCGCCCACCAGGGCGCGGCTCACCTTGAGACCATGGGCGAGCTGCTCAGGGCCGCGCGTGACTTCGTCAACCATGTCGCGCTGATCATCTCGCTGGGTCTCGGGGACCTCTTGCTGTTCGGGATGCTGTATCGATCGAGACTCGTTCCTCGCTGGTTGTCCGCCTGGGGTCTTGTCGGGGCCGGGGCGGCCATCCTGGCCAGCGTCTTGGTGCTGGTCGGCGTGACTGACGTCGTCACGCCCGTCTACCTGGCCATCAATGCTCCACTGGCGCTCCAAAGCCTGGTCCTGGCCATCTGGTTGATCGCCAAGGGCTTCGACACCAGGCCATGGACCGCGGCCCACGAACGCGTCGCCCGGCGCGCCTGACACCCCCGGCCGGCCGGCGCGCCGGGAACCCGGTGTGCGCCCGGACGCGCGTGGCGTCGCCGCGACGGCCAAGCGCCCGGCGGCCTCCGGCCGATGCTTCCCGGCCGGGAGTCCAGTCCGCCTCGGCGTCCAACGGCGCGTAGAGCGGCCTTTCCCCGGCCGCGCGGACGCAGTCGTCGGCGGACGCGTCCGCGCGACCGGGAAACGCGTGGATGACGATGTGGATGACGATCGCCAGTGTCCCGGCGCGCGCCTAACGTGCAGATCGGCTTTCGGCAAGCCCGCAAGGGAATCCGGGGCCTTCACCAGGCGACGCCACAGGTGCACGTAAAGGCGCAGGCCGGCGTGGCGGGGACGGTTATGAAGGTGATCAAGCTCGCCCCGGCCCAATCAGGAAAGAGGGAGCGCCTGAAGGCCGGCGCGCATGAGAAAGACCCCGCCCGGCGAACCGGGAAGGGCCTTTCTCGGCGAATGAAGCCAATGTGATTGTTGCCTTCACGGTGGAGTCTATCCGGTGAGCCGCTGAATCGCGCGGGAATATCACCCGAATCGCTGCCCCGTGATGTCGAGGTCGTCCGCCTTGATCGCCCCGGCGGGCTGATCCGCGAATACGGGCACCTGGGCTCGGTGCGAATTCGCCGGCCGAAGGCTCCCGCATATCGAACAAGATCTCTTACGGCCTGCCGCAAGAAAGACAGGGAATCGCGAAGACGATCGTCTCACTGCTGGCCTCAGGGAATGAACACCACCCGCTTCGTGTCCCGCGCCACGGCGAGATCCCCGTCTCCGGCATGCTTCATCCCTTCGTTCCCGGGGGTTGCAGTTCGGGGCAGGTTCGCGGCGGCACCACCCAAGCTCGCGCGGCATGTGACCGGAACGCGCATGCTACGGTCCAGCTCAGGGGGCTTATGTCGATGCATGGAGTTCCGGGCCACTTTCTGCGTACGGCTGCCGCCGCCGCCGGAGTCGAGGTACGGCAGGCGAGCGCCGCGCACGTGGACTGCGACGAAGCGGTGAACGTGATGCGGCATCTCTGGCACGTCACCGGCGACGAACTGCTGCGCGTCGGCCCCGGACCGGTGCCGCCCGGTACGTTCCGGATGATCGCCCTCGCCCTGATCCACGCGCCCGACCTGCGCACCGCCCTGGAACGCCTGGTCGAGTTCGCGGCGATCACCACCGGCTACACCCGCAGCAGGTTCGTCGTGGACGGCTCGACGGCCCGGATCGAGATCGCCGCCGAGACCCGCACCCCGCCCCTGGCCGCCGAGATCATGCTCAGCCTCGTGCACCGCTTCCCTGCCTGGCTCATCGCGCGGCGCATCGCGCTCACCGGCCTGGAACTGCCCTTCCCCGAACCGGACTACAGCGCCGAGTACGCCCCCATCTTCGGCCGCGCGCCGGACTTCGACGCACCCTCGGCCGCCCTCACCTTCGACGCCCACCACCTCGGCGCCCCGATCGTGCGCGATGAGCGCGAACTGCTGAGCTACATCCGCCGCTCCCCGGCCGACCTGCTCCTGCACCGCGACTACGGCACCACGACCGCCGACCGGGTCCGCAACGTCATCGAACGCGGCGACATGACCACCTGGGCCCGCGCCGAGGACGTGGCCGCCCGGCTGTCGGTCAGCGTCCAGCACATGCGCAGGCTCCTGCGGCAGGAAGGCACGTCCTTCAACCGGATCCGCGAGGAACTGCTGCGCGACATCGCCCTGGAGAGCCTGCGCCGGGGCGGCGAGTCCATCGACGCGCTCTCCTACCGGCTCGGGTTCTCCGAGCCGAGCGCGTTCCGCCGCGCGTTCACCCGCTGGTTCGGGCGCCCGCCCGGCGAGTACCGCCACAACCTGAAGACGATCGGCAGCGCCGTACCGGCCAGGCACAGCCAGGCGAAGACGTCGCCGATCACCCGGTACGGCGTGGCGGAACCCCGCGCCGGCACGTCGGAGAACACCACGTGCCGATCGGCGCCCGCGTAGTCGTGCGCGGCCAGCGCCCGCCCCTGCGCGTCGAAGGCCCCTGACACGCCGAACTCCGCCTGGCGGATCATGGAGTAGCCGTTCTCGATCGCCCGGAGCTGCGCCTTCTGGCTGTGGACCGGGCCGATCTCCGCCCAGTCGCGGGCCGGGACGATCATGATGTCCGCCTCCACCCGCATGAGCTCGGGGAAGTCGGCGTCGAAGCAGATCACTGTGGCCAGCCGCCCGTACGGCGTCGCCGTCACCGGCACCACCTCGTCGCCGGCCGGGTAGTTCTCGAGTCCGGGGATGGGATGGGCCTTGTTGTAGACCCAGACCTGCCGGCCCGAGGGGTCGAACAGGTACACGCGATTGGCCGTGGGCCGTCCGGCCGATACCGCGGCCTGGAGGTAGATCCCGTTCTCCCGCGCGGCGGCGGCGACGTCGGCCAGGAACGCCCGTTCGTCGCCGGCCAGCACGTTCGCCGCCTGCTCGGACCAGACGACGATCTTCGCCCCCTCGCGCGCGGCCTCCCGCGTCCTTTGCAGCAGGTTCGTGTTGACCTTGGTGTACGCGGTCCGCAAGATGGCCGGATCCATCCGGTCCAGGTCGGCCGGGGCCGTGTCCTCGCCGATGACGTCACGCAGTTCCCGCGTGCTGGAGGTGTCCGGGCTGATGCCCGCGACCCGCACGCTCGCCCCGCCGGGCGGCAGGAACGCGAGCCTGGCCCCGCCGAGCATCAGGACGACCAGCATCACGCCCGCGTAGACCGCGGGTGCCCGCCACGAAGGCCGCTCCCAGACCTGGTTGACGACGCTCGCGAACCAGCCGATCAGGAAGCTCACCCCGTACGGCCCGGTGAGCGCGACGACCTGAAGCAGGGCCAGGTTGTCGTGCTGCGTCGCGGCGGGCACCCCGAAGGCGGTGCCGAACGGGCTGAGGAGCGTCATCAGAAACCCGCAGGCCGCCATGGCGGCCGGGAACACCCAGGTGGGCGCCGGGGTGAGCAGCCGGTTCACGACGTACGGCAGGACCGTCAGCGTGCCCAGCGCGAGCACGCCCAGCACGGTGATCGGGGTCATGGGGACCGCGGTCTCGGCCATCCAGTACAGTCCCGCCGCGGCCGAGGCCACCCAGACCAGGATCAAGCCGGTGAAGGCCGGGCTCAGCCGTACGAACCGCAGGAGAAAGACCGGGGCCAGCCACGCCGCCACCGCTATGTCGTAGCGCCCGTGCACGGCCAGGAGCCAGAGCGGCCCTCCCGCCGCCAGCCACGCCCAGCGCCATCTCGCGTCCCGCATCCGGTCCTCCCATGGAGTCGTTTCCGGTGCTCGACGCTAGGTGCGGGCTGGTGGCGGAGGCTGCGACCGTACCTCTCCGATTCCATGACCGAGACGCCCCGGGCGGTAGCCGTCAGGGGCCGGAGACGGTACGGCGCATCGCCGGGCGGTCCTTCTTGCGGCGCGCCACTTCCTTGAACCCGGCTTCCCTGAAGGCCGACGCGATGCCGGTCATCGCGTTGTCCGCGCCCGCGACCTGTCCCGGCACGGGGTCGACGGGGAAGCCCTCGACGGTGTGCTGCCCGTTCTCGGCGGCGAAGTCGCACGCGGCGGCGATCATCTTCGCCTGAAGCCGCCGGCGGCGGTGGTCGCGCCGGACGAACAAGCAGGTGATCACCCAGGCCGGCGTGTCGTCGAGGTCCTTGGTGACCGGTGAACGCCGCAGGCGCGGGTACTCCGTGCGTTCGCCGATCCCGACCCAGCCCACGGGTTCGCCGTCCAGGTAACACACCAGCCCGGGTGGCGGCTGCTGTTTCGAGCGCTCACGCAGCGCGTCGCGGTTGCCGTCTCCCGCGCCGGCCTCCCATTCCTTGAACGAGAGCCGCCAGTGCATGCACCAGCATCCGCGCGCGCCCCCGTTCGAGCCCATGACCTGCTCGAAGTCCTTCCACGTCGCGGGTGTGAGCGGCGCCGTCGTGAAATCCGTCATGCGGGCGCTCCTTCCTTGCCTGCCATAACTTCCGAAACTCACTGCGAACGGCCGATGCTCGCAACACCTTCTTCGTCACCTTCAAAGTAACTACGATGGTGACGGAAAACAAGCAGGCCGTTACCATCAAGTGGAATACGATGGTGATGAGGACGTGCGGCCAAAGGAGGCTTCGACGTGAGCGGCGACCCCGGCAACGCGGCGCCCGGCGCGCTGGAAGTGGTGCGGAGGTTCGTCGACACCCACGACCTCTACAACGGCCATGACGCCCTGGGCGACGTGGAAGCCGCCACCGCGTGGCTGGCCGGTGAGGGTCTGCTGAGCGGGGGCCGGCCGATGACCGCACGTGACCTGTCGGCGCTGAGAAGGCTGCGCGACGCCCTGCGCGAGATGGCCGCGGCCAACACCCTGAACGAGCAGCCGCCTCGCGCGGCCGTCGACGCGTTCAACGACGTCACCGCGCCGCACGCCGCCTCGGTACGCCTCGACGTGTGGCAGGGCTCCATGGTCGCCACCGCCCGGCCGCGCGAGGACGGCCCCGGAGGCGTTGTCGCGACGCTGGCGGCCGCCGTGCACGAGGCCGTGCTCACGCAGACGTGGACGCGGCTGAAGTCGTGCGGCAACCCGGAGTGCCGATGGCTGTTCTACGACCAGTCGCGCAACCGCACGGCCCGCTGGTGCAGCATGCGTGCCTGCGGCAGCATCGTGAAAGCCCGCCGCTACCGCGACAGGCAGCGCAGGCGCGCCGCGAACGCCCCTTAGCCACCCTGGCCGGGCGCGACCCGGCCACGGCGCTGACGTGCGCCGCTCACCGGATGACCCCGGCGCGTCACCACACCGGACGCTCACAGAGCACCGAAAGCCCGCAAAGCACCAGACGCCCTCCGGGCACAGGATGCCCTCAGAGCGCCGAGCGCCCTCAGAGCGCCGAGCGCCCTCAGGGCGCCGGACGCCCGCAGAATGGTGTGCGGCTCAGGACAGCCACGAAGGGCGGCTGAGCCACGGGGCCCGTCTCCGGTCAAACGGCGTCGAGGGCCTCGGTGATCTTGCGGGTCATCTCGGCCATGGTGGGGCTGGGGGCCTTCTGGGTCCGGGTGGCCGCTTCGGCGGCGACGATGACGGTGCGGCGGAAGTTGCCGGCCTCGGCCGGATCCTGCCCCCTGAGCAGGTTCATGGCGTCGGTCAAGGCGGGGAGCACCCGGTCGGCGAGTTCGGCGACGGTCTTGCCGTACCTCACGCCCTTGGGCGCCTTGGTGATCACGTGCCCGACCTGGCCGGTCGCGGAGGTCAGGGCGATGGAGCCGTGGGTGGCGGCCTTGTGGGCGGAACCGGCGGCGCCGGCGGCCGACATCAGGGAAACGGCGCCCCACGCGGCGAGGCGGAGGGTCAGCTTGTCCTGGTCGGTGAGGGTGACGGACATGGTGGTCTGCTCCTTGGAGTGAAGTCTCTGGTGAACGGTGAGCCGTTCATGTCGTTCACTCTCTTCGGCCGCGCTGATACCGGGCCGTCGCCGCCCTGACGCGGCCTCTGACGAGGGCTCGGTCAGGTGCCGACGTCGAAGACGATGTCGTAGAAGTCACCCCGGTAGGTGGAGCGTCCCCATTCGACCACGGCGCCGTGCCGGTCCCAGGCCTGCCGTTCCACCAGGAAGGAGGGCAACGCGGGCGCTGCGCCGAGCAGGGCCGCCTCCCGCTCGCCCAGCGCGATCGCGGAGACCCGGTGCACGGCCCGCTCCACCCGCACGTCCCAGCGGTCGCTGAGCGTGGCGTACAGGGACATGTCATCGCGCAGGACGCGCGGCAGGCCGGGGAAGCGGCGCGCGGACAGGTGGGTGTGCTCGATCGCGATGGGAGTGCCGTCGGCGGAGCGGAGCCTGCGCAGGTCGATGACGTGTTCGCCGGGATCGACGCCGAGCCGCCCGGCGAGGGCGGCGCCGGCCCGGCGGGTGCGGGCCGACAGGATGCGGGCGGCCGGGATCCTGCCCCGGGCCCGCATCTCCTCGCTGAAGGAGGCCATCGTGGTGCCCTGCTGCAGCTTCGGCTCGGCGACGTACGTGCCGGAACCGCCGGAGCGCCGGATCACGCCCAGCATGACGAGTTCCTGGATCTTCTGCCGGACCGTACCCCTGGCCACCTGGTAGCGCTCGGCGACCGAGCGTTCCGAGGGCAGCAGCGTGCCCGGCGGCAGGGCGCGCGCCATGAGCTCCAGGATCTCCTTGATCTGGTCGCCCTTGTTGCGGCCGGGGTCGAGGTCCGGCGGCAGCGCGAGATCGTGGAAGCTGTCATGCGGCGTGCGGGCCATCAGCGGAAGTCGCTGATGCGGAAGACCGCCAGCATGTCCGCTCCTCTCGCGCCGGTGGAAAACGAGGCTTCCGCCCCGACCCATCCGCGGAAGGCGCCCTTGTCGTCGATGATCTGCATGAGCGGTTTGACGTGGGAGTTGCCGGTGTAGCAGAACTGGCCGCGCTCCATCGCCAGGCACGTGCACCAGTGCCACATCGAGTCGCGGCGGTCGGAGTTGGAGATCTTCGTGAGGTAGTACTGGATGGAGCTGACGTTCGCACGGGTGCCGCCGCCGTACTTGGGGCAGCCGCCGGCCTTCTGGCAGGCGCCGTTGGAGGAGGGCTGCAGGTAGGTCAGGCAGCTCGTGGTGGTCGTGCAGGCGCGGAAGGCCTTGTGGCCGAACGGCTGGTTGATGGAGGGCACGAGCCTGCCGCCCGCCCAGCTCGTCAGATCCTGACGGAGCGAGCCCGGGTGGGCCTTCACCGAGCTCATCGCGCGCCGGGTGCCGAGCGCGGCGTTGCTGCCGTAGGCGTAGCCGTGGGTGGCGAGCGAACTGGACTTGAGATCCAGCCGCGCCAGCTTCCCGTCGGGGGAGGGGCGCACGAACCACTGCTCCGTCCACGTCTGGGCGATCTTCCACCGGATGCTCACGACGTTCCCCGACACGGTGTACGTCCCGGTGCGGGTCTCGTCGGGCGCGCCGGTGAAGCCGCCCGCGGTGAGCACCTGGCAGGTACGCGCCCGCGTGCCCGAGCCGCCCGCCTTGGTGCTGCAGCCCGCGTCCGGGGTCATGCCGGTGCCCTGCCTGGCCTCGGGATGGCGCTGCCACCACAGGTACAGGGACGAGGTCACGGTGCCGTTCGCGGCGAAGCGGTAACTGCCCAGGCGGACCCAGTTCTCCCGGGAGGACGCCTTGAGATGACCTTGCGAGACGACATAAGTGGTCTTGCCCCCTGGCAACGCCGCGGCGGCCGCCGGTTGGCTGGGTGCGAGGGTGAAGGCGAGAACCGCCGCCGCCCCGATGGAAAGAACCGTACGCATAGAGACACTCCCGATGGCCTTTACGGGCTTCGCCGAATTCCACGGGCCACCGTATCCGGTCTATACCAGATACGTCGGCGAAAGCCGGGAAAGCTCTGCCCGGTTGCGGCGAAGGAAGGAGGAAGAACCGTTGGCGGGAAGGGGAGAGTGTGAGGACCGAGTCGCCCGGGAGGGTGGACGACGACGAGCTCGTCGGCCGCTTCCGGCAGGACGCGGAGGAGTTCACGGCCGTCTACGACCGCTACTTCCGCGAGGTGTACCTCTATGTGGCCGGGCGCCTGGACGTCCAGATCGGCGAGGATCTCGCGGCGGAGACGTTCTGCCTGGCCTTTCGTGACCGGGAACGTTTCGACCCGGCCCGTGGCGGGCTGCGGCCGTGGCTGTTCGGCATCGCCACCAACCTGATCGCCCGCCACCGCCGCAAGGAGGCGCGCCACTACCGGGCCCTGGCCCGCAGCGGTGAGGAGCCTCCGGCGGGCAGTCACGAGGACCGCGTGGTCGACGCGGTCGCGGCGCAGCGCATGGGGCCGCGCGTGGCCAGGGCCCTGGCCACCCTCAACCAGGGTGAACGCGACGTGGTGACGCTGAACTATCTGGCCCAGCTCACCCACCAGGAGGTGGCCGACGCCCTCGGCATCTCCTACGGGACCGTCGGGTCCCGGCTCAACCGTGCCAGAAAGAAGATCCACCAAGCGATGGCCGCGGAGGACAACCATGGATGATCTCGACGTGATCCGGACGGTGCTCGCCAAGCCCGGCCCGTCCCCGGAGGTGGTCGCCAGGCGGCGCGCGCAGCTGGCCTCCCGCACGCGCAGGGGGCCGCGCGGGCGGCGGGCGCGCTGGGTGCTGCTCCCGGCGGTCGCCGCCGTGGCCGCGGCCGCCGCGTTCGTGATCGTGCCCGCTTCGCCGTCCTCGGCGCGTGAGGTCCTGCTTGTCGCGGCCACCGCCGCCGAGAGCACGCCCGAGGGCTCCGGGACGTACTGGCACGTGACCATCACGAAGCCCGCCGGGCCGGCGGAGGAGTACTGGTACCGGCGCGACGGGCAGTTCTGGCTCAAGGGCGAGGGGCTGAAAGGGGAGGGCGGGCTCTTCAAGTGGCCGGGCGAGCCGCAGCCGTTCCGGATCGGGCCGTTGAGCATGACCTTCGAGCAGCTGCGCGGCCTGCCGCAGGAGGAGACGGCCCTGACCGACCGGCTCCGGGAAGAGGTGGACGGCGCCGGCATCCGCACCAGCGCGGGCACTCCGGGCCCGGCCGAGCTGCGCGGCTTCACCGTCGAGGCGCTGATCTCGCTGATCAGCGAGGCGCCGGTCTCGCCCGAGGTGCGCGCCGCCGCGTACCGGGCGCTGGCCGCGCTGCCGGACGTCACGGACCTCGGCGAGGGCGACGGCGGACGGCGCCTGGAGGTTCCGCTCTCGTCCGGCCGGGCGATCGTGGTCGTGGATCCGGAGACGGCCAGGGTGCGCAACACGCCGGTCCGGGTCACCCTCAGCGGAGCGATCGCGCTGACCGAGGGCGGGGTGACGATCGACGCCGAATGGACCGACCGGCTGCCCGCCCGGTGACGGCGGGCGGGGCGGGCTCACCGGCGATGGCCGCGGCGCTTGGCCCGTAACGCGGCTCAGGGGGCGAGGTCGTCGCGGCGCAGCAGCGGTTCGACCGCCGCCCGCATGACCGTGGTGGCGTCGCCCGCGCCCGTCCAGCGGCCGAAGGCCGCGGCCGCCTGGGCCACCAGCATGCCGGCGCCCCCTTCCGCGCGCATGCCCCGCGCGCGGGCCCGCCGCACGAGTTCGGTCAGCCGCGGGAGATAGACCACGTCGAACACGGCCGCGCGCGGCGCGATCAGGCCGACGTCCACCACGGGGCCCGGGGTGAGCATGCCGACCGACGTGGCGTTGACGAACAGGTCCGCCCCCGCCAGGCGATCCCGTACGCGCGGATCGGCGAAGGCCATCGGCTCGATCGCCGCCAGATCCCCGAACCGGGAGGCGAGCCGGCGCGCGTCCGCGGCGTCGAGGTCGAGGACGGTGAGGTGGCCGGCTCCGTCCTTGGCCAGGCCGTACGACACGGCGTGGCCGACACCGCCCGAGCCCGCCACGACGACCTCGGCGCCGCCCAGGTCCGTGCCCACGTGTTCGCGCAGGGCCGTCATGAAGCCGCTCACGTCGGTGTTGAAGCCGATCAGCCGCCCGTCCGCGCGGGCTTCCACGCTGTTGACCGCGCCGATCCGCAGGGCGTCGGGCTCGATCTCGTCAAGCAGCGGCATGATCACCTGCTTGTGCGGCGCGGTGATCTGGAAGCCGAGCCACTGCTCGTCCCTGGCCTGCCGTACCTGCTCGGCCAGGTCGGACTCGCGCACCTCCCGCAGCTCGTAGCGGGCGTCGATGCCGAACGCCGCGAAGGCGGCGTTGTGCATGACGGCCGAGTGGGTCCGCCGCAACGGGTTGCCGAACAGGGCGACGGTGCGCATCACGACTTCCTGAAGGCCGGCGGACGCTTGGCCAGGAAGGCGCGGGCGCCTTCGCGTGCGTCCTGGGTGGAGAAGATCTCTTCCGACGCGTCGAGCTCCAGCGCGAGCCCGTCGTCCAGCGGCCGCTCCGCGGCCTGGTCGATCAGTGCCTTCGCGGCCTGTACGGCGAGCGGCCCGCGCGCGGCGATCGTCGCGGCCATCTCCCGGGCCGCGGCCAGCGCCGTGCCCGCGCGTACCACGCGGTTGACCAGGCCGATCGAGAACGCGGTGGCGGCGTCGAGCGGCTCGCCCAGGAGGATGATCTCCTTGGCGCGGGCCGGCCCGACGATGCGCGGCAGCCGCTGGGTGCCGCCGCTGCCCGGCAGGACGCCGAGCTTGAGCTCCGGCAGGCCGAGCCTGGCCTGGTCGCCCGCGATCCGCAGGTCGCAGCAGAGCGCGAGTTCGAGGCCGCCGCCGAGCGCGTATCCCTCGACGGCCGCGATGGACGGCACCCGGAGCCTGGCGAGCTGCCGGTAGACGAGCTTCTCCAGCAGCAGTTTGCGTTCGGCGACGTGCTCGTGCAGCTCGTCGAACTCGGCGATGTCCGAGCCCGCGCAGAAGGCCCTTGTGCCCGCGCCGTGGAGGATCACGACCCGGGTGTCCCCGTCGCCGGCGACCGCGCGCAGCGCCGCGCGGAGTTGCCCGGTCAGCTCGCGGGAGACCACGTTCATCGGCGGGTTGTCCAGCTCGATCTCCGCGCAGGTCCCGTGCGTCACGTTGACCAGCGTCGCCATGTCAGTCCTCTTCTCCGAAGGTGATCCCCATGCGGGCGGCGCGGAACAGGCGGGCGTCCATGGGGCGCAGGCGCTCGCTGACCTTCGGGCGGAAGTCCATGTGGGCGAACACGTCTTTCTCCACGTCCATGCCGTCGGCGACCTCGATCAGCTCCAGGCCGTCGGCGGTCAGGGCGAAGACGGCGCGTTCGGTGATGTAGCGGACGCTCTGGCCCTTGCCCAGCGCCATCGGGCCGTTGAAGCTGATCTCCCTGACGTCGTCGACGAACTTGCGCCGGGTGCCTTCACGTTCGACTCGGGGCAGGCCGCCGGACAGGTCGACGCGCAGGCCGCCCGCGGTGAACGTGCCGACGAAGCAGAGCCGTCCGGTCCGCGCGCTGATGTTGACGAAGCCTCCGGGGCCGCGCAGCCGGTCGTCGAAGGCGTGCACGTTGACGTTGCCGTGCCGGTCGACCTGGGCGAAGGAGAGGCTGGCCACGTCGAGGCCGCCGCCGTCGTAGAAGTCGAACATGGAGGGTTGTTCCAGGCGCGCCTGGAAGTTCTCTCCGGCGCCGCCGTCCGGGCCGTGCGCGGGGACGCCGCCGAAGATGCCCTGCTCGACGGTGAGCGTCAGCCGTTCCGCCACGCCTTCCTCGGCGGCCACCGCGCCGATCTGCTGGGAGATGCCGAAGCCCAGATTGCAGATGTCGCCCCGGCGGAACTCGAGCAGGGCACGGCGCGCGATCACCTTGCGCACGTCCAGGGGGGTGGGGGCGGCGGTGCCGTACGGCCTGCGCAGCTCACCCGAGAAGTACGGCGAGTGGCCGGTGCGGTAGGTCTGCCGCTGCCCGGCGTCGACGTAGACGTGGTCGACCAGCGCGCCCGGGATGCGCACCTGGTTCGGCGGGAGCGAGCCGCGCGTCGTCAGATGGGCGACCTGGGCGATGACGATGCCGCCGCTGTTGTGCGCGGCCATCGCCAGCGCGAGGGAGTCGCCGAGGATCGGCTCGTGCTCGAAGGTGAGGTTGCCGTCCTCGTCGGCGGTGCTCGCGCGGATCACCGCGACGTCGACGGGCAGCGCGGGGTAGAAGAGCCATTCCCGCCCGGCCAGCTCGACGATCTGGACCAGGTCCTCGGTGGTGCGCGTGTTCTGCCGTCCGCCGGTCTGGCGCGGGTCCACGTACGTGCCCAGGCCCACGTGGGTGAGATGGCCGGGACGGCCCGCGGCGATGTCGCGGCACAGGGCCGACAGCACGCCCTGGGGGAAGGAGTACGCCTCGATCGCACCTTCGGCGACCATCGCGCCGAGGTCGGGTTCGTTGCCGATGTTGCTGCCGATGGTGCGCCGGGTCAGTCCGGGCAGCGCGAGCTGGGACAGGCCGCGCCGGGCGAAGTCGCCGATGCCGACGACGCGGACCGTGGTCAGGTCGCGGGGGGCGGCGGTGCGGGTGAAGGCCGCGGCGAGTTCGTCGATGAACGCCTGCGGCACGCCGTGCCCGGCGCCGGATCCGCCGAACCACAGGGCGGCGCCGTCCGGCACCAGGGCCACGGCCTGCGCGACGGTGAGGAGTTTGGCGCTCATGGCATCAGCCCGCCGCTGTTGGGGCTGAGCGTCTGGCCGAGCATGAGGCGGGCGCCGTCGGACAGGAGGAAGGTCACGCATTCGGCCACTTCCTCCGGCTCGGCGAAGCGGCCGAGCGGAAGCTCGGCCATGCGTTTGCGCCCGACCTCGCCCTCCATCACGGTGCGCCCCATCGCGGTGTTGGTGACGCCGGGCGACACGGCGTTGGCCCTGATGCCGCGCGATCCGAACTCCCGCGAGATCGACTTGGCCAGGGCGATCGCCCCCGCCTTCGCGCTGGCGTAGTGGGCGGCCCCGGCCCAGCCCATCTGGCCGAGCCTGGAGGCGATGTTGACGATGGAGCCGGAGCCGCGCTCCAGCATGCCGGGGAGTACGGCCTGGCTCGCATGGAACATGCCGGACAGATCTGTTTTGAGGACCAGATCCCACTGCTCGGGAGTGATGTCGAGGAAGGCGGACTCCATGAGGATGCCGGCGTTGTTCACCAGGCCGTCGACGCGCCCGAAGCGCTCCTCGGCCCAGGCGGCCAGCGCGAACACGTCCTCGCGCACCGACACGTCGCACGGCCGGACGTCGGCGTCACGGCCCATCGCCCGGACCTTCTCGGCGACCTCGTGGGCTCCGGCCCGGCTCGCGTGGTAGGCGACGGCGACGTGCGCGCCGTCGCGGGCCGCGGCCAGGGCGATGGATCTTCCTATTCCCCGCCCGGCTCCCGTGACCAGGACGACCCGGTCGAGGAGGGGTGTCGATGGCATGAGACCAGCACCTTTCATCGGGAAGCGCTTTCAATTTTCTGCACGTTCTCATGAAAACTGAACGCACGCAAGACTCAGGCTTGCCTTGACACTAGCTGCGCCGATGGGTAGAAAGCGCTTGCAGTTCAAGTCAAAGGAGTGCTCATGGATCAGGTCCGAGTCGGCATCATCATGAACGGCGTCACCGGGCGGATGGGAACCCGCCAGCACCTCGACAGATCGATCATCGCGATCAGGGACCAGGGCGGGCTGACCCTCGCCGACGGGCGGACGCTCACGGTCGACCCGATCCTCGTCGGCCGCAACGCCGCCAAGGTCGAGGCGCTCGCCCGCCGGTACGGGATCGACCGCTGGACCACCGACCTCGACGCGGCCCTCGGCAACCCGGACGACACGATCTACTTCGACGCCCAGGTCACCAACCTGCGCGCCGAGTCGGTCAGGAAGGCGATCGCGGCGGGCAAGCACATCTACTGCGAGAAGCCGACCGCAGGCGACCTGGCCGACGCCCTCGACCTCGTCAGGCTCGCCGAAGCGGCGGGCGTCAAGCACGGCGTCGTGCAGGACAAGCTGTTCCTGCCGGGAATCCGCAAGCTGAAGCGGCTGGTCGACGGCGGATTCTTCGGCGACCTGCTCAGCTTCCGCCTCAACTTCGGCTACTGGGTGTTCGAAGGCGACTGGCAGCCGATCAACAGGCCCTCATGGAACTACCGCAGGCAGGACGGCGGCGGCCTCATCCTGGACATGTACCCGCACTGGCGCTACGTGCTCGACGACATCGTCGGCCCGGTCAGGTCGGTGCTGTGCCACGGAGAGATCCACATCCCGAGCCGCTGGGACGAGGACGGCAACGCGTACGTGGCGACGGCCGAGGACGCCGCCTATGGCCTGTTCCAGTTCGACCACGGCGTCGTGGCGCAGTTCACCACGTCGTGGGCGACCCGCCCGTACCGTGACGAGATCGGCGAGTGGCAGCTCGACGGCACGCTGGGCAGCGCCGTCGCCGGGCTGCGCGAGTGCCGGATCCAGTCGCGCGCCACCACGCCGATGCCCGTGTGGAACCCGGACATCCCCAACCCGATCGACTTCCGCGGCGGCTGGTCCCCGGTCCCCGGCAACGAGGAGTACGTCAACGCCTTCCGCGCGCAGTGGGAGATGTTCCTGCGCCACGTCGCCGAGGACGCCGAGTTCCCCTGGGACCTGCTGGAAGGTGCCAAGGGCGTCCAGCTCGCCGAGCTCGCGATGCGCTCGTGGCGCGAGCGCCGCTGGATCGACGTCCCGGAGCTCACGGCCCCGGTGTCATGAGCCTGTGACGACGGGCGCGGTGCTGTCGCGCATGAGCACGGTCCCGCCGATCTCCACGGTGTGCCGCGGCTCGTCCAGGGGCAGCAGCGCGAGGTCCAGCGCGGTCCTGCCGATGCGTTCGAGGGGGAGTTCCACGGTGGTCAGGGCGGGTACGGCGTCGGAGGCCAAGGGGGTGCCGCCGAAGCCCGCGACGGAGACGTCCTCCGGGATGCGCAGCCCGTTGCTCCTGGCCCAGGCCATGGCGCCCACCGCCACCACGTCGGCCACCCCCCACAGGCAGGTCGGCCGGTCCGGCCGGTCGAGCAGGCGGCGGGCGGCCCGCGCGCCGCCGTCACGGGACATGTCGGCGTGCACGATGGCGTCGGGTGCCAGCTCGATGCCCCGGTCCCGCAGGCCCAGCCGGAACCCGTGCATGCGGTCGCGCACCGCGATGAGCCTGGCGGGGCCGGAGATCACGCCGAAGGAGGTGTGGCCCAGGTCGGCGAGCAGGTGCGCGAGCCGGCGGGTGGCCTCGACGTTGTCCACCTCGACGAGATGACCGATCCTGCGTCCGCGGGTCACCGAGACGACCGCGCCGCCGTCGGCCTGGTACGCCGACAGCTGCGAGGTCATCGCGGACGTGTGCGCCCGGTCGACGAAGGAACTGCCCGCCAGGATGATCGCCCGGGGGCGCTGCGTGCTCAGCAGGCTGACGTAGCTGAGCTCCTGCCGCGGGTCCCGGTACGTGCACACCATGGTCACCAGCAGCCTGTGCGCCTCGGCCGCCTTGATCACCCCTCCGGCGATCATGGCGAAGTACGCGTCCCGCACGTCGTGCACGACGAGCCCGACACTGGTCGAGGTGGAGCTGGCCAGGGCGCGCGCGTGCAGGTTCGGCCGGTAGCCGAGCTCGGCGGCGGAGGCGATGACCTTGTCGCGCAGGGCGGCCCTGCCCTTGTAGTCGGAGTCGCTCAGCATGCGCGAGGCGGTGGCCAGGGAGACGCCGGCGTGGTCGGCGACGTCCTGAAGCCGGACCCGGCGTCCTTCAGACGACATCCGTGTTCCTCCCGTGAACTGCGAGCGCGAGCACAAGATACTCGACCCTCCGGCAGGAACGCCGACGGCTAGCCGGTCGGCCGCCGGGCGGTGGTCTCCCGGGGGATGACGCGGTGGCTCAGGAGGGTGGTCGTCGCGTCGCCGGGCTGGGAGTCGATCACGTGCTGGGCGGCCATGGCACCCATCTCGTACAGCGGCAGGCTCACCGTGGTGAGGCCGACGAACCGGGCGACCCTCAGGTCGTTGATGCCGGCGACGGAGATCTCGCCCGGCACGTCGATGCCGGCCTGCCGCAGCGCGTTGAGCGCGCCGACGGCGGCCTCGTCGTTGGCCGCGAGGATGGCGTCGGGCAGCGGCGGGCGCGCGATGAGCCGCATGGCGGCCAGATGGCCGGCCTCGAAGTCGAAGCCGCCGGGCAGGCACCGCGCCACGTCGCCCAGGTTCGCGTCGTTCATGCAGGCCAGGAAGCCGTCACGGCGCTGCTTGCTGGTGGACATGCCCGGCGGGCCGTCGATGAAGGCGATCCTGCGGTGGCCGAGCGAGACGAGGTGGTCGGTGACGTCGCGGGCGGCGGCCTCGTTGTCGGCGGTGATGACCGGGCAGCCGAGGTCGCGGGCGGTCAGGGACACGGCCTGGATGCCCTGCTCCTTGGCCTGCCGTACGGCCTCGGCCAGGTCCGGCGCGAGCGGATCGTCCTCGAAGCCGCTACCGGCGATGATCACCCCGGCCGCGCGGTAGTCGCGCATCGTCCGCAGCCTGCTGATCTCCGTGCCGGTGCGCCGGTCGACGTTGGACAGCATGGTGACGTAACCGGCGCGGCTGGCGACGTCGTCGATGCCGCGGGCGATGACGGAGAAGTAGGGGTTGACGATGTCGCTGACGAGGACGCCGATGAGCCTGCTGCTGCGTGACACCAGCGCCCGCGCAAGAGCGCTGGGTGAGTAGCCGAGCTTCTCCGCGGTCGCGATGACCTTGGCGCGGGTCTTGGCCGAGATCGGGTGACTGGAGCCGGTCAGCACCCGTGACGCTGTCGACACGGAGACGCCGGCCGCTCGTGCGACTTCCACCAATGAGCTCACGGCACTCAGCATAGCGAGGAAAACGTTTGCCTGCGTCATTCGAGGTCAGCGGGCGGATCTGACACCTTCCGCGAAGAACGCCCTTGACGGCAGCCCGATCCCTCTCTCTATGCTGCCGTTAGGCATACGTTTGCCTAGCCGTTGACAAGGAGCATTATGCATCTGAAAAGGCTCGCGGCGCTGGCGGTGATGTCCGCACTGGCCGCGTGCGGCGTTCGGGGGACCGAGACCAACCCGGACGGGACCCTGTCGTTCTCGGTCGCCGTCACCGAGCCGGACATCACCACCGTGCCGATTCTCGCCGCCGTCGACGTGGTCAGGCAGGCGGGTCACAAGGTCGAGGTGGTGGAGCTCGCGGAGCCGGAACTGGCCATCGGGGGCCTGGCCGAGGGCGCGTACGCGATCTCCGCCGAGGCGACCAGCCCCGCGCTGAGCGCCATCGAGCAGGAAGCGCCCATCCGGATCATCGCCGACGCGATCGGCAACCAGTGGGCCATCTACGGCAAGTCCCGGGTCACCTGTGACGACCTGAACGGCAGGCCGTTCGGGATCTTCAGCCGGGGCGCGGTCGCCACCGCGATGACCGAGGAGTGGGTACGCACGCAGTGCACCGCAGACCGCAGGCCGGAGTACCTGACCATCGGTGGATCGGACGTGCGCGCCCAGGCCCTGGTCGCGGGCGAGATCGACGCCACGGCGCTGGAACTGGCCGACGTGGTGGCCCTGGAGCGCTCGGGCGGCTCGGCCTTCGCCCAGGTCGTCGACTTCGGCAAGACCCTGCCCGACCTGCGTCCGCAGACGGTCTACGCCAACACCGCGTTCCTCGCCGAGCACAGGGAGGTGGCGCAGTTGTTCGTCTCGGCGCTGGTGCGCGAGCACGCCAAGATCAACGCTGATCCGCGGCACCTGGTGAGCCTCGTGAGCAAGTACCTGCCGGAGGAGGAGACCGGCGACGTGGCCGAGATCGCCGAACGCTCGGTCAAGGCGGGCCTGTTCGACGCGGGCGGCCTGACGGAGCGCAACATGCAGGTCACCATCGACTTCTTCGTCCGCGCGGGCGTGATCGAGCCGGGGATGAAGGCGAAGGACGCCACCGATCTGTCGTTCATCAAGGCGGCGGCGTGACCAGGCGGGGGCTTCTGCCGTACCAGCTGCTGACGTTCGTGATCTTCGCGGTGGGCTGGGAGGTCTACGCACGTGTGCGGGGCGGCCTGCTCATCCCCACGTTCACGGAAACCGTCGGCGCGGGCGTGAAACTGCTGGGCAGCGCCGAGCTGTGGCAGGCGCTGTACGCCAGCAACCAGGCGCTCGTGCTCGGCTTCGCCGTCGCGGTCGGCATCGGCGTGCCCCTGGGCATCGTGCTCGGCCGCTTCCGCTCACTCGAACGGTTCGCCGACGTCTACCTCAACATCCTGCTGGTCACGCCGATGGCCGCGATCATTCCCCTGCTCGGGATGTCGGTGGGGTACGGCCTGGCCGCACGGGTCATCCTCGTCGCGATCTTCTCGATCGTGATGGTGGTGGTGAACAGCCGCGCGGGCGTCAGGCAGGTCGACCCGTCGCTGATCGAGATGGCGCGCAGCTTCGGCGCGAGCGAACGGCGGATCTGGACCCGCGTCCTCCTGCCCGGCGCCCTGCCGGCGATCATGACCGGCATCCGGCTCGGCATCGGCCGCGCGGTCACCGGGATGGTGCTCGTCGAGCTGCTCATGGTCTCCACCGCACTCGGCGGGCTGATGCTCGAGTACCGCGGCCTGCTCAAGGCGCCACAGCTCTACGCGACCATCGTGATCATCCTGGCGGAGGCGCTCCTGCTGATCTCCGTGGCCCGCTGGGGCGAACGCAAGCTCACCGGAAGGAGCGTCTGATGATAGAGATCCGTGGACTGAGCAAGAGCTTCGTCGGCCAGGACGGCGGCCGGGTCCAGGCGTTGAGCGACGTCGATCTCGACGTGGAGGAGAACGAGTTCCTGACCGTGCTGGGTCCCAGCGGCTGCGGGAAGACGACGCTGCTGAAGGCGGTCGCGGGGCTCGTCCCCGCCGACTCCGGCGAGATCCGCGTCGACGGCGCGCCGGTGCGGGGTCCCGGCCCCGACCGCAGCATGGTCTTCCAGAACTTCGCCCTCCTGCCGTGGGCGACCGTGCTGGACAACGTCGCCTTCGGGCTGGAGTTGCGCGGCGTCGGCAAGGCCGAGCGCGAGGAGCGTGCCCGTGCGCTGATCGCCATGGTGGGGCTGGCCGGGTTCGAGACCAAGCGTCCGGCCGAGCTGTCCGGGGGCATGCAGCAGCGGGTGGGCATCGCGCGGGCGCTGGCCGTACAGCCGAGAGTGCTGTTGATGGACGAGCCGTTCGGCGCCGTCGACGAGCAGACCAGGCGGCTGCTGCAGGAGGAGCTCCTGTCGATCTGGGAGAAAAGCCGGCTGACCGTCGTGTTCATCACCCACAGCATGGAGGAGGCGGTGCTGCTCGGCGACCGGGTGGTGCTGATGAGCGCCCGCCCGGGACAGATCGCCGAGATTGTGCCCGTGCCGCTGCGGCGGCCGCGTTCCAGTGACGTCGGCGCGCTCGAACGCTCGGGAGAGTACACCGAGATCACCGCCTACCTCTGGGACCGGCTGCGCGACATGCACGAAGAGCACCGGGTGGCACGATGAGAACACGCATCCCCGCCGCCCTCGTCAGCCTGGCCGCCGGGGCCGTCGCCTGGGAACTGATCGGCCGGCTGTCGGGCGTGCCGTTCTTCCCGCCGCTGAGCACCGTGGCCGCCCGCCTGGCGGAGATGGCGGTGGACGGCGAGATCTTCCGGAGCGTCGCCGACAGCCTGGTCAACCTGCTGATCGGCTTCGCGATCTCCCTGGCCGCCGGGCTGCTCGTTGGTGTCGCGATGGGCCGCTACCGCAAGGTGGAAGCCGCGCTCGGCGTGTACGTCTACGCCCTGCTCACCGCCCCCGCGCTGGTCTTCGCGCCGATCTTCTTCTCCCTGCTGGGGGACGGCCGCGCCTCGATCATCGCCGTGGTGGTCATGTACGCGGTGTTCGTCATCATCGTCAACACCGCGTCGGCCATCCAGACGGTGCCCGCCGACCTGGTGGAGATGGCTCGCTCCTACGGCGCGAGCGAGCGCCAGATCCTGCTGCGGGTCCTGCTCCCCGCCGCGACGCCCATGATCATGGCAGGGGTACGGCTCGGCGTCGGCAGAGCCGTGACCGGCATGATCAACGGAGAGATGTTCATCGCCGTGGTCGGCCTCGGCCACATCGTCACCGAGGCCGGAGGGCGCTTCGACAGCGCAAGCGTGCTGGCCGTGCTGCTGGTCATCATCGCCGTCGCCCTGGGCGCGGTCTGGCTGGTCCAGGCCGTGGACCGCAGGCTGACCGGCTGGGTTCCGCAAACCTCGAGAGGAAGTCAATGAAGATCGACGCCTACAGCCACATCCTGCCCGCGCCCTACTTCGAGCGCATGCGCGAACTCGCCGTCGACCCCGGTGCGCTCAAGCGCTGGCTGGAACTGCCCGCGCTGCACGACGTCGGCGCGCGGCTGCGGATGATGGAGGAGTTCGGCGATGACTATCAGCAGATCCTCACGCTGTCCTCGCCGCCGATCGAACTGCTCGCCGGGCCGCGTGACTCGCCCGAACTGGCCAGGCTGGCGAACGAGTCGATGCTGGAGTTGTGCCACGAGCACCCGGAGCGCTTCCCCGCCTTCGTCGCCTCCCTGCCGATGAACAACCCGGACGCGGCCATGGCCGAGCTCGCGTACGCCATCGACGACCTGGGCGCCCGCGGGGTGCAGGTGTTCACCAACGTGAGCGGCCGGCCGCTGGACGATCCGGCGTTCCGGCCCATCTTCGACGAGATGGCCCGGCGTGACCTGCCCATCTGGATGCACCCGGCCCGCGGGGCCGCCTTCGCCGACTACGCCACCGAGGACGCCTCCCGCTATGAGATCTGGTGGGCGCTGGGCTGGCCGTACGAGACGAGTGTCGCCATGTCCCGGCTGGTCTTCTCCGGCCTGTTCGAACGCCATCCGGCCATCAAGATCATCACGCATCACATGGGCGCGATGATCCCCTACCTGGAGGGCAGGATCGGGCTGGGGTGGAGCGACCAGCTCGGCAGCCGTACCGAGGGGGAGGTGCTCGACGAGATGGTGCCCAAGGGGCTGCTGGAGTACTTCCGCCGCTTCTACGCCGACACGGCGCTGTCGGGTTCCGCGATCGGGATGCGGTGCGGGCTTGAGTTCTTCGGTCCCGAGCATGTCCTGTTCGCCACCGACTGCCCGTTCGACCCGGAAGGCGGGCCCATGTACATCCGGGAGACGATCAAGGCGATCGGCTCGCTCGGCCTCTCCCCGGACGCCCGCGACCGGATCTACCACCGCAACCTCAGGTCCATGATCGGGCTCTAGCCCACAGGCAGGTCGCTCTGGCGGATGCGGTACGCCTGCAGGGTGAGGTCGTAGTACTTGGACGTCTCGCCGACCCACTGCATGCCCAGGCGCTCGGCGGTGGCGATGGCGCGCCGGTTGGCGGGGCGGGCGACGGCGAACAACTCGTCCACGTCCTGGGTGAACGCCCAGGCGATGAGGGCGCGGGCGGCCTCGGTGGCGTAGCCGTTGCCCCACGCCTTGCGGTCCAGCTGCCAGCTCACCTCCAGGTCCTCCTCGTACGGCGGGAGCAGCCGGATGCTCAGCCCGCCCACGACCTTGCCCCCCTCGCGGAGCTGGACCGCCCACCGGCCGCGCGGCTTGAGCAGGTTGGGCTGCGCCTCCTGCCAGGCCTGCAGGACGGACCGCATGCCCGCCACGTCCTCGACGCGGTGCATGGCCGGGGTGAGCCACCGGGTGACGTCGGCGGAGCCGTAGATCGCCAGCGCCGCCTCGGCGTCGTCGGCCGACCAGTCCCTGATGAGCAGGCGGTCGGTGGCCAGCGGCATGTCCATGGGCGGGTTCCTCTCCGTGGGGACGGCCTGGTGCCGGAGAACTCTCCTGAGCTTCGCATGGGCTCGCGCGCCGGGCCGTACCGGGACCCCCTGGTAGCATGCACGACATGTCTGGCGCTTCTGCCGCGGCTGCCGCCGCCGTGACCAGGACGCTCCGCTAGCGGCGGGGCGTTCCTCCTTCACCTTCTGCCGAACGACCCGTCGCTTCGTGTCGCCCGAATCTCTCTCGCGCACCGGAGCGTTCCTGTGTCATTCCGTCTTCTTTCTCCCGTGCGGCCGTGGCTGGTTCTCGGCTGCCTGTCCATGCTGCAGTTCCTCATCGCGGTCGACGTGACCGTGGTCAACATCGCGCTGCCGTCCATCGGAGCCGAGTTCCGCGCGGACGCCCGCCAGCTGACGTGGGTGGTCGTCGGATACACGATCACCGGCGGCGGCCTGCTGATGTTCGGCGGCCGCCTCGGCGACGTGCTCGGCAGGCGGCGCGTCCTGCTCGCGGGCACGGCCCTGTTCGGGGCCGCGTCACTGCTCGGAGGCATCGCCCCGTCCTTCGCCCTGCTCGTGGTGGCGAGGCTCCTGCAAGGCGCCGGTGAGGCGCTCGCCCTGCCGGCCGCCATGGCGGTGATCGTCCTCATGTTCCCCGAGGGGCCGCGCCGATCCCGGGCGCTGGGCGTGTGGGCCGCGGTCGCGAGCACCGGTCTCGTGCTCGGGTTCGTGCTCTCCGGCGTGATCACGCAGCTGCTCGGGTGGCGCTGGGTCTTCCTCGTGGCGGTGCCGTTCATCCTGTTCGTGCTCATCGCCACGCTCATGCTCGTCCCGGCCGACCGGCCGGGGCGGCGGGTCCCGCTCGATCTGCCCGGAGCTCTCCTGCTGACCGCGGCGCCGCTGCTGTTCGCGTTCGGCGTCGCCGGGGAGAGTGGCCTCGCCTGGCTGCCGCCCGTGGCGCTGGCCGGGGCGGTGCTCGCCGGGGTGCTGTTCGTCGCGGTCGAACGCCGCGCGGGCAATCCGCTCGTCCCCGCCGGGTTCTTCCGCGACCGGGCACGTGTCCTGGCCAACCTCGCGACCGCGCTGCTCAGCGCCGCCCTGTCCACCTCGTTTCTGCTGTTCACCTACTACCTGCAGGACCGGCTGAAGCTCAGCCCGCTGACCGCCGGTCTCACGCTGGTGCCGCTCGCGGTGGCCCTGGTCGCCGCCGCGACGTTCGTGCCGCGGCTGCTCGGCCGGTGGGGCGCCCGCGTCAGCGCTCTCGCCGGGATCGGGTGCGCCGCGCTCGGGATGGCGGCCATCGCGGCCGTCGTGAAGGCCGGGGCGGGCGCGCCCGCGATGGTCCCGGCGATGGTGCTGATCGCCGCCGGGATGGGTTTCGGGCTCGTCGGACTGCAGTACGCCGCCGTGGCCGGGGTGGGCGAGGACGACGCGGGCGTGGCATCGGGTGTGCAGCGCGCGGCCGACCAGTTCGGCGGCTCGACCGGCGTCACGGTGTACATCGGCCTCGGGGTCGCCCCCGGCCTCGCCGACCCGCTCGTCACGAGCAGCGTGCTGGCGATCGCGGGACTCGCCGCCGCCGCCGTGATCGCCCGGGGCGTCTAGCCGCTTCAGCCGGGAAGCGCCGCCGCGAAGCCGGTCAGCGCGGCGGTGAACGCGTGCGGCCTGTCGCCGTGGATCACGTGCCTGGCGTCGATCCGCCGGTAGACGGTCTGCGGCGCGAGCTCGCGCACCCTCCGCGCGTCGTCGTCGTCCATCGCGCCGACCAGCCCGTGGTTCTCGTAGCGGTTCCAGTTGGCGTGCAGCAGCAGGACGGGGCAGGTCGTCGCGCGGAGGGCGGCCTCGTGGGAGAAGCCGCCGTAGAAGCGGCCGTCGAGGAAGGCCCGGGCGAAGTCGGGATCGAACATCGACGCCGCCCGGACCATCTCCTCCAGCGACCGTGGCAGCCACCGGACGCCCAGGCTCGCCGGGCGTCCGGGGTGCCGGCGCCGATGCCGGGCCACCAGCCGGTCGAACAGGCCGACGAGCCGCTCCGGCATCCGGACGGACCTGGTCTCCGAGACGGGGATCTCCTGGCGGTAGATGCCGGCGACCCGCCGCGGGTCGCGGTCGCCGAGCACGCTGACGGCGTGCGCGAGGCTGCCGTAGACCCACCGGTCGCGGTCGCGGAAGCGCGGCATCTCGGCCGAGAAGACCGGCGGGTCCTCCAGCACGATCGCGGCGACCTCTTCCGGGGTACGGCTCGCGCACCACAGAGCCAGGATGCCGCCGGAGGAGTTGCCGCTGACGATCGCCGGCCGGCCGATGACCTCGCGCAACAGGCGGGCCAGGTCGTTGCCCGCGGAGTCCCAGGAGTAGTCGCCGGGCGTCCAGGAGGAGTTCCCATGCCCCCGGACGTCGACGGCGAAGACCGTGAACCGCCGCGAAAGTTCCGGCATGACGCGGCGGTAGCTGCTCCACAGGCTCATCTGGCCGGGGACGAGCAGCAGCGGCACACCGGCCTCCGGCCCGCGGACGTAGCTGAGGACCGTGCCCTCGAACGTGGCGAACTCCCGCCGGAACCCGGCCCGCGCCAGCACCGGCGGCAACGGCTCCGCCTGCCCTTCGAACGGGTTGCGGTAGCCGGTCATCACTCCGGCTCCTCCTCCTGCGCCGCCAGCACGCCGCCGGCGAAGGTGCGGAACCTCTCGTTGTCGACCAGCGCGATGCCCTGCTTGCGGTCCACGAGCACGAGCAGGGTGTCACCCGGCTGAAGGTCGAGCAGGTCCCGCGCGTCCTTCGGGATGACGATCTGCCCCTTCTCCCCGATCTTCACCGTGCCCACGATGTACCGGCCGTCCGGCCCTTCGATCATCTTTCCGGCCATGCGCCCTCCTATGCCAACTAATCGCATCATACCCACTTCTCCAACTAGTTGGCATAAGACCCTGGTCGGACATGGACGTGCGCGGTCATACCAGAGGTGCAAGCTGGTCTGGACGTAGAGCCGATGCCGGGCGCGGCGGGGATCCGAAGAATGGGCGGGTGACGATTCTCGGGCTGTCTCCCCTGGAGATCCTTGCCGTCCTGGCCACCGTGGCGCTGGTGCTGGCCCGCTGGCTCCCGCCTCCCGCGCGGCGACCGGCCGCGATGGCGGCCGGGGCCGTGTTCGCGGTGTGCGCGGTGGTGCTGGCCGTGTCCGGTGTGCGCTGGCAGCTCGTCCCGGTGCTCGCCGCCGGGGGAGTGGCACTGGCTTTCGCGGTGTTCGTGCTGATGAGAGGGCGGGCGGGGCGGCCGGTGCGCAGGGCGCGATGGTGGGCGGCGCTGCCGGGGGCGGTGGCCGGGCTTGGCCTGGTCGTGGCGGGTGCGGGGGCGTCGTGGGCGTTGCCGCTGCCGGTGTTTCCGCGGCCGCCGGGGGCGTATGCGGTCGGGACCACCGTGGTGGAGTGGACCGACGCCGACCGGGAGGAGACCGCCACCGCCAAGGCGGGTGACCAGCGGACGGTCGTGGTCCAGATCTGGTACCCCTCCGGTGACTCCACCGGCGCCCGGCGCAGCCGCTACCTCGGGCGCACGGCGGAGGAGGCGCGGACCGTCGCCGGGGGCGCCGCGGACTATCTCGGGGTGCCCGGGTTCATGCTGGACGAGGTGGCGCGCGCCCATGCGCGTTCGGCGCCGGAGGCTCCGGTGGCGGGCGGGAGCGAGCGGTTTCCCGTGGTGCTCTTCTCACCCGGGCTTGGCGGGGTGCGTACCCAGAACACGGCCTGGGCCGAGGACCTGGCCAGCCGGGGGTACGTGGTGGCGGGGGTCGACCATCCCTACGACTCGGCCGTGGTCGTGCTCGAGGACGGCAGGGCCGTACGCACGCGGCTGGCGGCGACCGGCGACGACGCGGAGGACGAGCGGCGGGCGGCCGGGTGGACGGCGGTCCGCGCGGGCGACCTCGGCTTCGTGCTCACGCAGCTCGGCCGGATGCACGGCGGCGAGATCCAGGGCCCGCTGGCCGGGCGGCTCGACCTGGAACGGGCCGCGGCGACCGGTCACTCACTCGGCGGGGCCGCCGCGCTGCAGGCCGCGCGGCAGGACGCGCGGTTCGCCGCGGTCATCGTGCTGGACGGCTATCCGCGCGACCCCGTCGCCCAGCCGTTCCGTCAGCCCGTGCTCGCGCTGACGCACGACATCGGGCCGGGGCAGGAGCAGGACTACCTCTCCCGTCTCACGCGGGTGCTCGACCTCAGCCGGGCGGCGAGCTACCGGCTCACCGTCCCCGGCTCGGCCCACCTGACCTTCACCGACGCGCCCTTGTACCTGCCACCGCTGCCCTCACTGATCGGCTCCGCCGGGCGCGCCGCCGGCCCGCGGCTCACCTCGGCGGTCACCGTCGCGTTCCTCGACGCCACGCTCCGCGGCAGGGGCGGAGATCTGGCCAAGACCCTGTCCGCGTATGGCGAGCTGACCACCTTCCCTCCATAGCATGTATGGATGATGGATCTACGCCAGTTCCACGTGCTGAGGGCGATCGCGGTCAGCGGCTCGCTGGCCGGGGCGGCCCGCCGGCTCCACTACGGGCAGCCCACGATCAGCTACCACCTCGACGCGCTGGAGGCCCACCTCGGCGCCCGGCTGGTCGAACGCGGTCCCACGGGCGCCGTCCTGACCGACATCGGCGCGATGGTGCTGGAGCACGCGGCGGACGTGCTGGAGCGGATCGAGACCGTGGAGTCGGACGTGGCGGCGCGCCTGGCCCACGGCGTGTCCACGCTGCGGGTCGGCGCGTTCACCACGGCGGCGACCAAGCTGCTGCCCGGCCCGCTGCGGCGCGCCACCGAGGGCAGCGACGTCCGGATCGAGCTCACCGAGGCCGAGCCCCTCGACCTCCTCACCCGGCTCCGGGCGAGGTCGCTGCACTGCGCCCTGATCTACGACGTCGCGGCCACCAAGCCCGGCCCCGTCGCGGCCACGACGCCCGGCGACGGCTCGCGTGCGGAGCCCAGCCTCGGCCTGGGAGTGGGGCCCGGCCTCGGCTCGGGTGCGGGGTCTGGCCACGGTGCGGGTGCGGGGTCTGGCCACCGTTCGAGGGTTCAGGGGCGTGGTGGCTTGGGGGAGAAGGGTGGTTCGGGGGTGAGGGGGCGTTATGGGGCGGATCTGCGGGTGCGGACGTTGATGGACGATCCCTACCGGCTGCTCCTGCCCAGGGGGCATGCCCTGGCCGCCGGCGAGGGGCCCGTCGATCTCGGGTCGCTGGCCGGCGAGGGGTGGATCATCTCCAGCGGCTCCTACGACCCGAGCGACCAGACCCTGTACGCGACCTGCCAGTCCCTCGGCTTCCGGCCCCGGATCGCGCTGCGTGCCGACAACTACAGCGTGATCCACGGCTTCGTCGGCGCCGGGGGCGCGGTGGCGCTGGTGCCCGAACTCGCCTTCGAGCAGGGGTACGACGTGGTCTCCCGCCCGGTGCTCCAGGATGTGGGCGCACGCGGGATCCAGTTCGTCACCCCCGCCGGGCCACGCCCCGCCGTCGTGGACCGGCTCTCAACCGAGCTGCATAGAGCATATGGAGGTGGTGCAGAAAAGCGGGGCGTTCCGGATCATGACCGGTCGCTGTGAGGATGCGGCCATGACCCGATTCGGCGCTATGTACGGTCCTGATCTCACCTTCCTCGGCGTCCCCGCCTGCGACCTGGACGATCCGGCTTCCTGGGACGAGGCCGAGGTGGTCATCCTGGGCGCGCCGTACGACGGAGGCACCTCCTACCGCGCGGGCGCCCGCTTCGGCCCCGGCGCCATCCGGCAGGCCTGCTACCTCGAACACGACGGCGTCCGCCCGTCGCTCGCCCTCGGCGTGGACGGCCTGCTGGACCTGCGGGTGAAGGACGCCGGCGACGTCATGATGCTCAGCGGTGACGCCTACGCCGCGCACGCCGCCCTGGAGCGGGCGGTCCACACGGTCGCGGCGGCCGGCAAGATCCCGCTCGTGCTCGGCGGTGACCATTCGATCGCGCTGCCCAACATCACCGGCGTCGCCCGCGCGGCCGGGTGGGGCAGGGTGTCGGTCCTGCACTTCGACGCGCACGCCGACACCGGCGACAGTTCCCACGGCACGCTCATCGGGCATGGCCAGCCCATGCGCAGGCTCATCGAGTCGGGCGCGGCCAGGGGTGACCGGTTCCTGCAGATCGGGCTGCGCGGCTACTGGCCGGGGCCTGAGACGTTGCGCTGGATGGCCGATCAGGGGATGCGCTCGTACGAGATGACGGAGATCGTCGAGCGCGGCCTGGCCGAGTGCCTGAACGAGGCGGCCGGGATCGCGCTGGACGAGTGCGACGGCGTGTACCTGTCGGTGGACATCGACGTCGTCGATCCGGGCATGGCGCCGGGAACGGGCACGCCGGAGCCGGGCGGCCTGACCTCGCGCGAACTGCTGGACGCGGTGCGGCGCCTGTCCTACGAGCTGCCGATCGCCGGTGTCGAGGTGGTCGAGGTGGCCCCCGCCCACGATCACGCCGACGTGACGGCCATGCTCGGCAGCCGCGTCGTGCTGGAGGCGCTGTCCGGCCTGGCCAGGCAGCGCGCGGAGAAACACGGACGGCTGCGGCCGTGGGACCGCGCCGAGCCGCTGCTCCACAGGCACACGTCACACGATGTCAGCCGATGACGGGTCCGCGGTTGCCGTGGCGCGTCCGGGACGGGTCTGTCGCATCGGTGGCGCATGTCATGTGACGTCGGGTCCGAGGTTTCCGGCGTGCGCCCGGACAGGTCTGTTGCGCGGCACAGGTCACGGGATGCCGGGTCCGTGGTTAAGCGCGCGCGTGACGCGGGTCAGGCGATGTCGGCAGATGAGGGGCCGGCGGAGGTCAGGCCGGAGGCCTGGAGTGCCGATTCGAGGGTGGGGTGGATGTCGAACTGGCGGTAGGCGCCGGTGACCTCCAGGATGCGGGCGGGCCGGGGTTGCACGGTGGCCAGGTGGAGGCTGCCGCCGTGCTCGCCGGAGCCGGCTCTCAGATGCAGCAGCAGGCTCAGGCCGGTGCTGTCCATGAAGGTCAGCCCGCTCAGGTCGAGGACCAGCGGCAGCCCAGGCTCGGTGTGGCGTTCGGCGACATAGTCCGCCAGATGTGCGACGTTGCTGGCATCCAGCTCACCGGTGACGGTGATCAGCGTGCCACGCAGCATGCTGACGGTCATCAAGGACAGCGGTGTCATCACGACCTCGGTGATCTCCCGGACAGAAGCCCCACTCGAACGGCGTCACTCTACTCTATGGGCGAATGACAATACAGGAAAGATGTTTCAGTATACGATGTTCCTATAAGAGTCATCGCGTGAGGGGCGAAAGAGTGAACGCCGTGCCCGAACCTCAGGGCGAAAGCCCGCCCGGCTGGACCTTCCTCACCCACCACGCCCGGGTCCTGCTGGAGATCGCCCGCGATCCCGAGGTCCGGCTGCGCGACATCGCCGCCACCATCGGCATCACCGAGCGTACCGTCCAGGCGATCGTCAACGACCTGCACGACGCCGGATACCTCGCCCGCGAGAGAGTCGGCCGCCGCAACATGTACACGCTCAACCCCGACCGGCACTTCCGCTACCCCACCGAGTCCGGCATCGCCATCCGGCACCTCATCGAGATCTTCACCGAACGCCGGCGGCCCAGCTGATCCATGTTAAGAATCTTTGACATCGTGTCCTAGGTGCTTTACCTTGGCGATGCCGGTTTTCTTGACATGGAGGAGTGTCGTGTCCACCGAGGAAAAACGCGTGTGGGTGTACGCGGCGGTCGCGCTCGCGATCCCCGTCGTCTACTTCACCGTCGTCCTCCGGCAGTTGCCGGGCACGGACGTCACCCGGATCACCTACATCCCGGCCCTGCTCACCGCCATCGGCGTCGCCGTACTCGCGAACGTCGTGGCGTCGATCGCCACCGCGATCGCCGCGCCGAAGGAGGCGGGCCTGAAGGACGAGCGCGACGCCTCCATCCGCCGGTACGGCCGGCGGGCCGAGTACTACGTGCTGGCCACCGGCGTCGTCGGCGTGTTCGCGCTGACCCTGGCCGGCGCCGCGCACTTCTGGATCGCCAACGGCCTCTACCTGGCGTTCGTGCTGTCGGCCCTCGCCTCGGCGATCGCCCGGATCGTCGCCTACCGCAGGGGTTTGTGAGCATGGTCAAGCCCACCAAGGTGACGAACTCGATCCGCGCGCTGCGCTTCGCGAGCGGCGAGATGACGCAGGCGGACCTGGCCGAGCGCGTCGGTGTGACCAGGCAGACCGTCATCGCCATCGAGCAGGGCCGATACTCGCCTTCGCTGGAGATGGCCTTCAAGATCGCCCGCGCGCTGGGCGTCACGCTCGACGACGTCTTCCAGTACCCGGAGGACGGGGACTGACGGCGGTGTTCCACGATGGAACGGGATGTCACGCCCCTCTGGTGACAGTCACTCTCAGAGGAGGCACCTCATGCGCAAGTACCTGCCGGCGATCCTGGCGGCGGTGGTGACCGTGGCGGCGATGACGGGCTCCGCGCCCGCGCAGGCCGCGGTCGGAACCCTCATCCTCGGCCAGAACCAGTCCTTGGGCGGGCTGAACTGGACCTTCAGCGAGACCAACGGCAACCTCTCGCCGACCGGCAGCGACGACCGGGCCAGCTCCCTGCGGGTCACCGGCAACTCGGCCTGGGTCGTCTACCAGCACGACAACAACGGCGGCCGCGCCTACTGCGTGCTGCCCGGCCAGAGCATCAGCGACCTGCACCACCGCTGGTGGCAGTTCGGCGACACGATCTCCTCGGTCCAGCGCCTCATCGGACCGAACTGCTTCAACTTCCCCATGTTCCTGAGCACGACCCTCTGACCCGGGCGCGCGCCCGGATAGGGTCGCCTCCATGGATCTGACCGCATGGCTGCGTGACTCCGATCCGGCGCTGCGCTGGCAGGTCGAGCGCGATCTGGACGGCGAGCCGCCGCGCGTGTGGGAGGCGACGCGGGCGAGGATCGCGGCCGAGGGCTTCGGCGCCCGGCTCCTCGCCCTCCAGGACCCGGACGGCCAGTGGGCGGGCGGCGCGTTCTTCCCCAAGGAGCACGAGGAAGGAGACGGGCAGCCCTGGACGGCGACGACCTGGACGCTCACCACGTTGCGGGAATGGGGGATGGATCCGGCCGTCCTGCGCGAACGCCGTACCGCCGAACTGCTCGCCGAGAACTGCCAATGGGAGTACGACGGCCTGCCGTACTGGGGCGGTGAGGTGGACTGCTGCATCAACGCCTGGACGGCCGGGAACGGCGTGTGGCTCGGCGCCGACGTCACCGGCATCGTCGAGTGGTTCCTTGAGCACCGGCTGCCCGACGGCGGCTGGAACTGCGAGTGGGTCAACGGCTCGACGCGCTCGTCGTTCCACTCGACGCTCAACTCGCTCAAGGGGCTGCTCGCCTACGACGTGGCGACCGGCGGCACGGACGAGACCCGCGCCGCCCGCCGCTCCGGCGAGGAGTACCTGCTGCGGCGCGGCCTGTTCCGCCGCCTGTCCACCGGTGAACCGGTCGGGCCGTGGGCGGGGCGGTTCGCCTACCCCGTCCGGTGGCAGTACACCGTGCTCAACGCGGCCGAGTACTTCCGCGAGGCCACGCTGTTCGACGGCACGAAGCCGGACCCGCGGATGGCCGAGGCGATCGAGCTCGTCCGGGCCGCCCGGCTCCCGGACGGCACCTGGCGGCAGGCATGGAGGTATCCGGGGCGGGTGTGGTTCGAGGTGGACGCGCCGGTGGGGGAGCCGTCGAAGTGGCTGACCCTGTCCGGGACGCGGGTGCTCGCCTGGTGGGACGCGCTTATCCGTGTTTAACCGTCGCCTCTGTTGTGTGGCCTTGATCGATCCGCACACGACACGAGGCAGGACACATGACCCTCCACCACGCCGACCGGCGCACGTTCCTGAAGGGAGCGGCGGCCCTCGCCGCCGCCGCCGGAGTGAGTACGGCCCTGCCCCTCGCGGCCGAGGCGGACTCCCGGGATCCCGGCGAGTTGTTCAAGCAGGGCAGGTTCGCCGACGCCGAACGCGGCTACCGCCGTCAGCTGCGCGAGGACCCGAGCGCCGCGCACGCCCACGCCCAGGTCGGCTACATCGCGCTGCTGTCCAACCGGTTCGGCACCGCGGAGAAGCACCTGGGCAGGGCCATCGCGCTGGCTCCCGGCGACATCGCCTCCACCCAGCGCCTGGCGGAGTGCTTCATCCGCCAGGACCGGCCGGCCCGCGCGGTGCCGCTGCTGCGCCGTACCGGCCGCCCGCGCGACGCGGCGTTCGCCAAGGTCTACTCCCACATCGAGGGCACGCCCTGGACGATCTCCGGCGCCCGGAGCACCCGCGTGCCCTTCCACACCCTCGATCCCGTCCCCTCCGTCGAGGCCGGCGTCAACGGCGGCAAGCCGCGGAAGTTCTACCTCGACACCTACGCGACGCTGGACCTGTCGATGGAGGAGGCGGAACGGGCCGGGCTGCGCGCGCTGGCCACCGTCGAGGGCGGGGTTGTGGACGCCCATCCCGTCGTGCTCCACTTCGGCGTCCTCGACTCCTTCAGGGTCGGGGACATCGAGATCCGCAACATCCCCGTGCAGTGGAACGACGCGCGACGGCCGCCCCTGCCCGACGGCTCGCAGGCGGCGGGCGCGTTCGGCACCACGATCTTCTACCACTTCCTGACCACCATGGACTACGCGGGCAGGGCCCTGCTGCTGCGGCGCACGCCCGGCGCCCCGCGCGATGAGATCGCCCGCCTGCCGCTGTGGCTGGCGGGCGACCACTTCCCGTGCTCGCTGGGCAGCCTGGGCGATCACCCGCCCAGGATGGTCAGCATCGACACCGGCGGCATCGGCAGCGCCCTGGACACCACGGTGGCGATCGCGGAGCAGTACGGCCTCACCGTGGACTACGACAACCCGAGAGAGCGGTCCGGCATCAAGACCTACCCGCTCACCGCGGAACGGGCCGGCCTGGGGCGCGCGGTCCGGCACGACGTGCGCGGCAACGCCGCCGAGAAGGTCTTCCCCGGCCTGCCCGGCCCCGGCCAGTCGGCGCAGTTCGGCTTCGACATGATCGCGAACTTCACCCACGAGTTCTTCAAGCCGTACGCCGTCACCTTCGACTACACCCGCATGCGGATGTCGATCAGCCGCCCGTCATAGGCAGGCGTCGGCGAGGGCCTGGTCGAGGATGGCGGCGCCGCGGGTGATCTCCTCGTCGCTCGCGGTCAGCGGGGGCGCGATCCTGAAGGTGCCGCCCATGCCGGGCAACTGCACGATGTTCATGTGCAGCCCGAGCTCGAAGCAGCGCCGGGTGACGGCCGCGCCCAGCCGGTCGGCGCCGCCCTCGCCCAGTACGTCGTCACCGGCCAGCTCCACGCCCAGCAGCAGCCCGCGCCCGCGCACGTCCCCGACCACGTCATGGCGGGCGGCGATCTCGTCGAGCCGGCCGCGCAGCAGCGCGCCGAGCTCGCCCGCCCGCTTGTCGAGGTGGTCGCGCTCCAGGACGTCCAGGACGGTGTTGCCGACCGCGGCCGGCAGCGGATCGCTGACGTGGGTGGTGAAGAACAGATATCCCCGCTCGTGCGCCCGCCGCTCGATCTCCGCGCTGGTCAGCACGGCCGCCAGCGGCAGCCCGGCGCCGAGCGTCTTGGACAGCGTGAGGATGTCGGGCACCACGCCGTCGTGCTGGAAGGCGTACCAGTCCCCGGTACGGCACAGCCCCGTCTGCGCCTCGTCCACGATCAGCAGCATGCCGCGTTCCCGGCACTTGTCCGCCAGCGCGGCGAGGTAGCCGGGCGGCGGTTCGATGACGCCGCCCGAGCTGAGGATCGGCTCGACCAGGCACGCGGCCAGGCTGCCGACCGACTGGGCGTCGATCAGGTCGAAGCCCAGGTCGAGCTGGCGGCGCCAGTCGAGCGCGCCGCCGGCGTCGACGACGCCGGGACGGAAGCGGTCGGGAACGGGCAGCGCGAAGTTGCCCGGGGCCGCGGGCCCGTATCCCTTGCGCCCGGCGCTGTAGGTGGCGTTCGCTGCGGCCATCGTCATGCCGTGCCAGGACCGGGCGAACGACACGATCTCATGCCGGCCGGTGACGAGCTTCGCCATCCGCACCGCGGCCTCGTTGGCCTCGGCCCCGGTGGTCAGCAGCAGCGCCTTCTCCAGCGGATCGGGCAGGGACTGCGCGAGCCGGCGGGCGAGGTCGACGACGGGACGGCTGAGCATGCCGCTGTGCAGGTGGTCGAGCAGGCCGATCTGCTCGCGCACCGTCGCGACGATCGCCGGGTGGGAGTGCCCGAGGATCGCGCTCATCTGGCCGGAGGTGAAGTCGAGCAGCTCGCGGCCGCTCTCGGTGAACACCGAGGTGCCCCGCGCGCGGGCGATGAGCTCCGGTGTGAACGCGGCCTGGCCGCTGTAGCGGATGAGGTGGCGGGCTGATTCGGGAACCATGCCACCGACGTTAGGCACGCGCCGCCGCACCCGTCCATCGCCCGGCCGTCAGCGGATCTCGGGCAGATCCCGTAGCTGCCTGCGCGAGGTGAGCCCGAGTTTGCGGAAGATGTTGCGCAGGTGGGCGTCGATGGTGCGCGGGCTGAGGAAAAGCGTGGCGGCGACGTCCTTGGAGGTCGCGCCCTCGGCCACGAGCCGCGCGATGTGCACCTCCTGCAGGGTGAGCTGCTCGCCCTCCGCCGCGGTACGGCTGCGCGCCTGCTCACCGGTGCCGCGCAGCTCGCCGGCCGCCCGCTTGGCGAAGGCTTCCGCGCCCAGCCCGGACAGCTGCTCATGGGCCTGCCGGAGCTGGGCCCGCGCGTCCCGGCGGCGCCCCTCCCGGCGCAGCCACTCCCCGTACAGCAGGTGGGCCCGCCCTCGGTGGATGGCCATCGGGGTGGCCCGCAGGTATTCGACGGCCTCCCGGTAGCCGTCCTCTTCACCGGTGACGAGGGCGCGGCAGTACGCCTCGACGCCCGAAGCCCACGCGGTATCGGCGGCCCGGGCGCGTACGGTCAGCTCGCGCAGGGCGGCGGCGGCCGGCTCCGGGCGGCCGGAGCGCACCGCGGCCTCGATCAGCTCCGGCAGGGCCAGACCGGACACGCCCAGGTCGCCGCGGGCGGTGGCGGCCTGGGCCGCCTCCAGCGCGGCGGGGTAGTCGGCCAGGCCGTTGTGCAGAACGGCCGCGGCCCACTGCGCGCTGAGGCTCATCCCCGGCGGCACGTCCGCGAACAGCGCCATGGCCTCCTCGCGCCGCCCGCGCAGGGCGGCCAGGTGCAGGCGCGGGTAGACCAGGGGAGCGGCCCCGGTCGCCGAGGCGATGGCCTCCTCCTCCGAGATCATCTCGGCGGCGGGGCCGAACGCGCCCTCGTGCGCGCGGACGGTCGCCAGCATGGCCAGGCCGATCGGCACGAGGTGGAAGGCGCCGGACTCGCGTCCCGTGGCCACGACCCGCTCGGCCGTACCGCGCATCACCTCGATGTCCCACAGCTCGGCGGCGACCATGTAGCCGAGGGAGGGGCGGCTCGCCCAGACCTCGTCGTCCAGCCGCCGCACGATCGGCCGCAGCGGCCCGGCGGCCGGGGCGTGGCCCCGGGTGACGAGCGTGACCAGGCCGTCGAGCACGGTGTCGGTGCCGGTCCCGGTGCCGGGCGGCGCGGACCTGGCGGCGTCCACGATGGCGGCCAACTCGCCGGTGAACACGCCCATCTCCATCGCGTCCAGGTAGCAGGCCCGCGAGCGCGCCGGGTCGGCCCGCTCCAGTGCGCGGGCGGCCCGCAGGAGGTAGGCGGCCGGGTCGCCGCCGCCTCGGTAGCGGGCGAAGGACAGGCGGCCGCGTAGCACGTCGAAGCGCGGGTCGTCGCTCTCCACGCTGGTGAGCAGGTCGGCGGCCACCTCGAACGCGCCGACCGCGAGCTTGGCGCGGGCGGCGGCCAGCACACGTTCGACGCGCGCCGCGGGGTCGGTGGTCAGCGCGGCCGAGCGTTCCAGGAAGGCCGCCGCGGCGGCGATGCCGCCACGGGCCTGGGCGCGGGCGGCGGAGGCGTCGAGTTCGGCGGCGATCTCCTCGTCCGGGCCGAGTGCGGCCTGGGCGCGGTGCCAGGCGCGCCGGTCGGGTTCGGCCGCCGGGTCGGTGGCTTCGGCCAGGGCCGCGTGCGCCCGGCGGCGTTCCCCGGCGGTCGCGGCGCCGTACACGGCGGAGCGGGCCAGCGGGTGGCTGAAGCGGATCCGGGTGCCGAACTCGGCCAGCCCGCCGGTCCGCGCGGCGGCGTCCGCGGTGATGCCCAGTCCTTCGGCGGCCCGCCACAGCAGTCCCGCGTCGCCCACCGGCTCGGCGGCCGCCACGGTGAGCAGGGTTCTGGCCGGATCCGGCAGGGCCCGCAGGCGGGTCACGTAGCTCTGTTCGATCACCGCCGGGACGTCGAAGCCGCCCGCCATGCCGGCCGGTCCCGCGGTCCTCGGCAGTTCGAGCAGCGCGAGCGGGTTGCCCCTGGATTCGGACAGGATGCGGTCGCGGACCCGTTCGTCCAGCGGCGCGTGGACGGCCTGCCCCAGCAGTGCGCGTGCCTCGGCCTCGCTCAGGCCGCGCAGCCCCAGCTCGGGCAGATCCGCCAGCGCGGCCGGTCCCGGCTCGCGGGCGCCGAAGACCATGGCGACGCGTTCCGTCCCGATCCGGCGCGCCAGGAAGGCCAGCGTCTGGGCGGAGGCGTGGTCGAGCCAATGGGCGTCGTCCACGACGCACAGCACCGGTCGCTCGCGCAGCGCCGCCAGCAGCAGCCCCAGGGCACCCAGGCCGGCCATCAGGGGCTCCGGCGTGCCGGAGTCCAGCCCGAACGCCCCTTCAAGGGCCGTGCGCTGCGGCGGGGCCAGATCGCCGAGGTGGTGCAGGAGCGGCGCGCACAGCTGATGGAGCACGGCGAACGGCAGCTCCATCTCGAACTGCGCGCCCGTCGCCCGGATGACCAGGAATCCGTCCGCGGCCTGCCCGGCCTGCCGGAGCAGCACGCTCTTGCCGATGCCCGGCTCCCCTTTGACGACGAGGGCACCGCCCCGCCCCTGCCGTGCGGCATCGAGCAGGGCGGTGAGCCGCGCCGTCTCGGCGTGGCGGCCGAGCAACATGTCCATGGGCAGACACTTTAGGGCGCCTTTTCCGCCGCCTCCTTCAGGTGGCGCAGCCAGGCGGTCAGCGACCCTTCGAGCGCGGCGCGCATGCCCGCCACGTCGGCGCGGATCGCCGCGCCGTCCCACGACTCCTCGGTGTGCACGTGTACGGCGCCGCCCTCCTCACGGAAGGTCCACAGGTGCAGGCCGTCGATGCCGTGGGCGGGGCCGCCCCACAGGATGCGGGCCCGCGGCTCCGCCTGGTGCACGGTGGAGGTGATGTCGAGGCCGAACGTGCTCCAGTGGAAGACCGCGCCGGGGACCAGCGGGCTGTGGGCGGAGGCGCTGGTGATGTCGCTCTGCCAGGCGGGCCAACCGTTCACGTCGGTGTGCAGGCGCCAGACGCGCTCCAGCGGGGCGTCGATCATGGTGCCGAGGCGGACGACGACGGCGGCGCCGGTGTCGATGGAAGTGATCACTTGGTGTCCTCGATCCAGTGTCCGTGGATGCCGGCGGGGACCCGGCGGGGGAGCTCCACGGTGGCGACCGTCGTCAGCTCGGCGGCATCCAGCACGAGCAGCTCGGACGCGCCGGCCTTGAGGTCGCTGACGATGGTGAGCAGGTAGCCGTCGTCCTCGTTGTTGCTGCCGGCGGCGGGCACGAAGACGGCCTCGCCGGGCATGCGGTGCTCGCCGTGGGAGAACAACCGCCGCCGGCCGCTCGCGGTGTCGAACTTGACGGTGTGGTAGCCGGACAGGCCCGCGCCGGGGAAGGCGATGGCGTAGCTGTAGCGGTTGGCGATGCCGGTGTGGGCGTCGTTGATGGCGGGGAACTCGACGTTCAGGGCGTCCAGGGGCTCCTCGGTGGCCTTGCCGGTGGCCGGGTCGAGGATCCAGCGGTGCAGGGTCGCGCCGGCCAGCGGGCTGGGGCCGTACGCGGGCGCGCCCACCCACCACTTCCACGACGACTCCCACCCGGCGCGGTCGAAGCGCGGCCCTTCGAGCACCACGCGCCCTTGGGCGTCCACGTAGGAGTTGCTGACGTGCAGCAGCGTGCTCTGCTCGACCTCGAACCAGGTCACCCGGTCCGACTCGCGCGGCATGACGCCGACCCGGAACGGCACGTCGTCGTGCCAGCGATAGGGGATGCCCGACTGCTCGGCGTGGTCGAAGACGACGGGTGAGCACAGGAACACCGCGTGCTGCGCGGTGATCGCGAAGTCGTGCATCAGCGACGGCCCCGCCCCCTCGATCACCTGGGTCCGCACAATCTGCCCCGAGGCGTCGGCGACGTGGTAGGTCAGGTACGGCGGGAACGGGCTGTAGCTGAAGAAGTGCAGCTCACCGGTGACCGGGTCCTCCTTCGGGTGGGCGGTCATCGCGCTGGTGAGTTTCCCGCCGAAGTCGTACACGCCGACGGTGTCAAGCTCGGCGGTCACCTCCCAGGGCAGGTTGGCCTCCTGCAGCGCCAGGTAGCGTCCGCCGTGGAAGATGATGCTGGTGGCCGCCGCGGAGACCTCCAGCTCCGTGCCGTGGAAGGGCACTCCTTCCAGGTACGGCGTGCGCACCCACCGGTTGCGGTACCACTCGGCCCTGCCGCCGGCCAGCCGGATGCCGTGGATCATGCCCGCGCCCTTGAACCAGTGGGTGGGCGTCACCCCGGGCTTCGGGTTGTGGCCGTTGCGGAAGTAGCGGCCGTTGAGCTCGGGCGGCAGCGTGCCGCGCACGGTCAGCTCGTGGGCGGTGATCTCGTCGGCGACCGGCGTGTAGTGCCCGGTCAGGTACGGCTTGGCGAGGTCGTTCATCAGGGTGCCTTTCCAATCGAGACGATCGTGATGAGCAGGGTCAGGGCGGCGCAGGCGAGGAAGGCCCCGCCGTACGACGGAAGGAGGGTCAGCGCGGACAGGCCCACGGCGCCGCCGACCTGGCGGGTGGCGTTGACCAGCCCGCCGGCCAGGCCGCTGTCCCCGGCCGGGACCCCGGCCGACGCCTGCGCGGTCAGGCGGACGAAGGCGACGCCGAGCCCGGCGCCGATGAGCAGCGACGGCGCGACCAGCGCGCCGGTGAGCCCGAGCCAGGCCAGGCCCGCGGCGAGCAGCAGCAGACCGGCGGGCAGGACCGCGCGGCCGCGGATCCTCCCGGCGGCCCAGGACGCGATGGTGATCATCAGGGCCAGCGGGAGCTGGGAGAGCCCGGCTTCCAGCGGCGTGTAGCCGAGGTCCCGCTGCTGGTAGAGGGGCAGGAAGTAGAACAGGCCCAGCCAGACCGCGCCGAGCAGCGCCATCAGCAGGTTGGGCCGGGCGACCACCGCCATCCGCGCGGGCAGCAGCGGGTGGGGCGAGCGGCGCTGGATCACCACGAACGCCGCCAGGAGTGCCAGACCGGCGAGCGCCGCGGGCCACAGGCTGGTCAGGCCGTAGGTGAGCGCGATCAGGGCGGCGACGAGCGTCATCGTGCCCGGCAGGTCGAGGGTGCCGCCCCGCGGGGCGTCGGCGGGTACCAGCCGCCAGGTGGCCGCGATGACCGCCAGGGCGAAGGGGACCAGGACGGCGAAGACGGCACGCCAGCCGTACAGGTCGGTGAGCAGGCCGCTCAGCAGCACGCCCGCCGCGCCGCCCGCGCCGGAGACCGCGCCCCACACCCCGAGCGCCGTCCCTCGGCCTTGCCCGTCCGGGAACAGGCGCAGCACCAGGGCGAGCGCGGTCGGCGCGAGGAGCGCGGCGCCGAGGCCCTGCACGATCCGCGCGGCGATCAGCGTCGCGGGGCCTGTGGCCAGGGCGGCGGCCAGGCCGGCCAGGGCGAACAGGGTGGCGCCGGTGAGGAAGACGCGGCGCAGACCGTACACGTCGCCGAGCCGGCCGCCCGGCAGCAGGATCGCGCCGAAGACCAGCACGTACGCGTTGACCACCCAGGTCAGGCCGGCCGGCGACATGGCGAGGCCGGTGCGGATCTGCGGGAGGGCGACGTTCACGATCGAGGTGCTGAGAACCACGAGGAACTGGGCGGTGGCCAGTGCGGCCAGGGGCGCCCAGGTGGCGCTTCGCGGGTGTCCAGTGCCGTGCATGACCTCACGCTCGCAGCGGGGCACGCGTCTTCGCGTCGGTGGTTTTCACCTATCCGCCCCTTGTGAACCGCTATAGCAACCTGTAGGTTGCCATACATGGTGACCAACACGATCGAACGTGAGGTGGTGCTGCGGCACTCCGTCGAGCGGGTCTGGGCCGCGCTGACCACCGCGGAAGGACTGTCCAGGTGGTTCGGCTCGGTGGCCGAGATCGACCTGCGGCCCGGCGGGCGCGCGTACTTCCGCTGGGACGACCTTGGCCAGGAGTCGCTCGCCACGGTCACGGCCGTCGAAGCGCCGCACCGGTTCGCCTTCACCTGGGCGACCGAGGGGGTGGACGTGCTGCTGACCACGGTGGAGTTCACCCTGGAGGAGGTGCCGGGCGGCACCCGGCTGCGGCTGGTGGAGAGCGGGTTCGCACGGGCCGCCGCCGGTGTGGCCCGCTCCGCCCACCAGGCCAACAGCCAGGGCTGGGACGCCGAGCTGGCCGACCTGGAAAGCTACCTCGATGCCGCCGCCTGAGGCCGAGATCCAGGCCGTGGCGGTGTTCGCGGCGCTGACCGATCCGACGCGGCGGGCGCTGCTGGAGGAACTGGCCCGCGCGGGTCCGGCGACCGTCACCGACCTGGCCCGGCGGTTGCCGATCAGCCGCCAGGCCGTGGCCAAGCACCTCGGCCTGCTCGCCGAAGCGGGCCTGATCAGCGCCGCGGAACCCACCGGCCGCCGCCACCCCTACCGCCTGGAACCAGCACCTATCCGCGCCGCCCAGGTGTGGCTGGCCACGCTGGCCCACCGGTGGGACGACCGGCTGTCCGCACTGGAAGACGCTCTCGACAAGGAGGAATCATGACCGCGTACACCGCTGGACTGAACATCGCGATGAAGATCCCCAAGGCGCAGTACGAGGCCACCGTGGCCTTCTACCGCGACACCCTGGGCTTCGAGGTCAAGGAGGAGGCCGTCGGCTACGCCCCGACCGTCACCACGACCCATTCGGTGAAGTTCGGCCCCAACACGCTGTGGCTGGACCGCGTCGACAACTACAGCCAGCCCGATCTGTGGCTGCAGCTCCACACCGACGACCTGGACGCCGCCACGGCCGAACTGGCCGAGGCCGGCATCCATCCGTGCGACGAGGTGGAACCGCTGGAGGACCTCACCACGAGGACCCACTGGATCAAGAATCCGGCCGGGGTCGTGCACCTGCTCGCCGAGTCCGGCTGATCGGCCGGGCCGGGGGTCCCTCCCGGCCCGGCCGGCGGCGGGGCGTTCAATGGAGTGGGGGGGACGACATGGAAACGACGACGCGCGCCCTGGTGGTGGGCGCGGGACCGGTGGGGCTGACCATGGCGGCCGAACTGCGCCGTCACGGCGCGGCCTGCCGCATCATCGACAGCCTGCCCAAGCCCACGGGCTGGGCGAAGGCGGTCGGGGTCCAGCCGCGTACGCTCGAGGTCTGGGAACAGATGGGCGTCGTCCGCGAGGCGATCGCGGCGGGGGTGTGGCTGCGCGGGCAGGTGCAGTTCACCGACGGCGTGGCCGGGGACCCCTACGAGCTCCGGGTGCCCGACGGCACCTACGGCTTCCTCGCCCTGCCGCAGTACGAGGTCGAGCGCATCCTGACCGAGCACCTGGCCCGCCTGGGCACCGAGGTCGAGCGGGGCGTCGAGCTGCGGAGCTTCACCCAGGACACCGACGGGGTGAGCGCCACCCTCGCACTGTCCGACGGCTCGGAGCGGACCGTCCGCGCCGACTACCTGGTCGGCTGCGACGGCGCCCACAGCGTGGTACGGCACGGCCTGGGCCTGGGCTTCGAGGGCGACCGCTTCCCCGAGGAGTACATGCTCGGCGACGTCGAGGTGGACTGGTCCATGCCCGCCGGCTACGCGCTGCGCTTCCTGGCCGAAGCACCGGACGGCGGACGGGACCTGCTGGTCTGCGTCCCGCTGCCCGGCGACAACCGCTACCGGCTGTCGATGCTCGCACCGGAGCACCTGCGCCGGGACGCCCGGCCGGATCACGGGATCGTCACCGACCGACCCGGCCCCGGCCTCGCCCAGATCCAGGAGGTCGTCGACCGGCTCGTACCCGGGAAACCGGCGGTGGGCAATCTGCGCTGGTCATCGCTGTTCGGCATCAGCCACCGACTCGTCGACCGCTACGGCGCGGGCCGGGCGTTCGTCTGCGGCGACGCCGCCCACATCCATCCGCCGACCGGCGCCCAGGGCGCGAACACCGGCATGCAGGACGCGTACAACCTCGCCTGGAAGCTCGCCCTGGCCCTGCGCGGCGCGGCCGCTCCCGGGCTGCTGGCCACCTACGACGCCGAACGGCGACCCGTGGGGGAGGAGGTGGTGGGCCGGACGGTCCGCCACGCCCGCACCCAGTCCCTCGGCGATCCCGGTGAGTCAGGCCCGACCCGGCTGGCCCGCGAGGGCCAGCTCCTGGTCGCCTACCCCGGCAGCCCGCTGTCCGGTGAGGCGCCGGACCCGCCCGGCGCCCCCGCCGGCGGCCCACGGCCCGGTGAGCGCGCGCCGGACGCGCGGGGACTGACGCAGGAGGGGCTCGGCTTCCCGCTACGGCTGTTCGACCTGCTCAAGGGGCCCGGCCACACGCTGATCCTGTACGCGGACGCGGCGAGCGGACTGGACGACGCCGAGACCCTGGCCACGCGCCTGGCCGGCCTGGTCCGCGTCCATGTCGTGCTGGCACCCGGCGCTCCGCCGCCCGCACCGGGAGCGCAGGTGCTCCGGGACGCCACGGGCGCCTTCCGCGACCGGTACGCGACCGGGCCGAGCGCCGCGTACCTCATCCGCCCCGACGGGTACGTGGGCTTCCGCGCCCGGCCCATGGATCTCGCGGCCGTCACCGCGCACCTGCGGAACACCTTCGCCTAGCAACCGGGAGCGCGCGGCGTTCGCCCTGGTGGCTCGGTACCCTGGTGCCCGGTCGATCGGAGGCGGGGGAAGTCGTGACGGAGCACGGGCGGATCGTGGCCGAGGTTTCGGCGGTCATCGGGCAGGCGCGTCCCACGCTGGCGCGCGCGGCCACCGGAGTACGCGCCCTGCTGGACGCCGAGGCGTGGCGGGAGTTCACCGGGCCGGGCGGCGAGCTCGTGGAGCACGGCGACCTCGTGGAGTTCATCACCGCCGACCCGCCGCGCGGGCTCGGCGTGACGCCGGGGCTGGTGCGGGCGCTGGTGGCCGACGACCTCGACGTGGCCGCGCAACTGGACCAGGCGTTGCTCGCCGCCACCCCCGCGCGCCCGCCCCACCCCGAAGAGCCGGAAACGCCGGAGGAGGCCCACGTCCCGGCGCCGGAGACGCCCGCGCTGCGGCGGCTGCGGGAGGACGCGCCCGCGCTGCACAGCAAGGTCGTGGCGGGCGAGCTGAGCACGAACGCGGCCATGGTGCAGGCGGGCTTCCGCCCCCGCACGATCAGCGTGCCGGTCTCGCGGCCGGAGAACGCGGCCAAGGCGCTGCGCCGCAACCTCAGCCGCGAAGAGCTGGTGGAGCTGGTGACCCTCCTGTCGGAGGACCTGTGAACACCTCAGTCCAGTAGCGGCAGGGCCAGCCGGAAGCACGCGCCCTCGCCGAGAGCGGTCTCCAGCTCGACGTCGCCGCCGTGCGCGCGGGCCAGGGAGCGCGCTATCGCCAGGCCCAGGCCCGCGTTGGTCCCGGCCGGGCGGTTGCGGGAGCGGTCGGTGCGGTAGAAGCGGTCGAAGACGCGGCCCGCGTGCTCGGCCGTCATCCCCGGCCCCGCGTCCGCCACCTCGAGGACGGCCCGGCCGCCCGCCGTACCGACGCCGATCCGCACGGGCGTGCCCGGCGGGGTGTGCGCGGCGGCGTTGCCCACGAGGTTGGCCACGACCTGCCGCAGCCGGTCCTCGTCGGCGCGGACCGGGGCCGGTCCCGGCGGGCCGCCACCGCCCGGGCCGGTCAGTTCGACGCGGCGCGACGGGTCGAGGGCGCGCAGGTCGTGGCGGGCGTCGTTGGCGAGGGTGCGCAGGTCCATCGGGGCCGGTTCGAGCTGGCTCTCGGGCGCGTCGTCGAGCTGGGCGAGCAGCATCAGGTCCTCGGTGAGGGCGGTCAGCCGGGTGGCCTCGCGGTCGATCCGGGCCATCGCCGCGTCCACCTCGGCCGGTCCGGGCAGCGCGCCCATCCGGTAGAGCTCCGTCGAGCCCTTGATGACGAACAACGGCGTGCGCAGCTCGTGGCTGACATCCGAGACGAACGTCCGCATCCGGTTCTCGGAGGCGGCCCGGTCGGCGAACGCCCGTTCGAGCTGGCCGAGCATGGTGTTGAGCGAAGCGCCGAGATGCCCGATCTCCGTGCCGGGCGGCGCGAGGCCCGGCACGCGGCGGGTGAGGTCGCCGCCGGCGATCGCGGCGGCCGTGTGCTCGATCCGGCGCAGCGGCCGAAGCCCCCGCCCGAGGGCGAACCAGCCCACCCCCGTCAGCAGCACGAGCAGCACCACGCCCCCGACCAGGCTGCTGGCCCTCAGCTGCGCGATGGTGGCGTCGGCCTCGGTGAGCGGCGCGACCGCGATCACCGTCCCGCCCCAGCCGGCGGTCGGCCGGGCGACGGCCCGCCAGCGTCCCGAGCCGTCGGCGGCCGGCAGGTCCACGGCCCTGCCGTCGGCCGGGATCGCCCGCAGCTTCTCGCGCGCGGGCAGGCCGGCCTCGTTCAGCCCGGGGGAGTGCACGCGGCCCGACACCGCGCCGTTCGCGTCCAGATACACCAGGTACGGCGCGCCGAACAGGTCGAGGGCCGGGGCGAGAAGGTCAGGGCGGGCCCCGGCCTGCCCGATGTCGGGCGGCCCGTCGCCGGAGACCCGGGAGATGATCGAGGTCAGCGTGCCGAGCTGGTGGTCCAGCCGGTTGAGCTGGTAGCGCTCCAGGTGGTCGGTGACGACGGCGCTGATCAGGGTCAGCCCGGCCAGCAGCAGGCCCGTGGTGAGCAGCAGTAGCCTGGCCCGCAGCGAGAAGCGGCTCACGGCCGGGGCTCGCGGATCACGTAGCCCGTGCCGTGCACGGTGTGGATGAGCTTGGGCTCGCCGGTGTCGACCTTGCGCCGCAGGTAGGAGATGTAGGTGTCGACGATGCTGGCGTCGCCGCCGAAGTCGTAGCGCCAGACCCGGTCGAGGATCTGCGTCTTGGACACGACGCGCCCGGCGTTCTCCATCAGGTAGTGCAGCAGCCGGAACTCGGTGGGGGAGACGCGGACGGGCCGGCCCGCCCGCGTCACCAGGTGTCCCTCGGGGTCGAGCGCGAGCGGGCCCACGTTCAGCACGCCGGGCTGGTGGCCCGTGGTGCGGCGCAGGATCGCGCGGATCCGGGCGATCAGCTCCTGCAGGTCGAACGGCTTGGTCACGTAGTCGTCGGCGCCGAGCGAGAGCCCGGTGACCTTGTCGGACTGGCGGTCGCGGGCGGTCAGGAACAGGACCGGCACCGGCCCGCCGCCCGCCTCCGGACGCAGCTCACGCAGCCGCCCCACCACCTCGAAGCCGTCCATGTCCGGCAGCATGACGTCGAGCAACACCAGGTCGGGCGGCTCCGCCCTGGCGGCGGCGACCGCCTCGGCGCCGGTCGCCGCCGAGCTCACCCGGAACCCGGCGAACCGCAGCGTGGCGGCCAGCAGTTCGCGGACGGTGGCCTCGTCGTCCACCACCAGCAGCCGCTCGCCGCCCTCAGCCGGTGTCATGGCCTGTCCCGATCCTCGCACGAGGGCCAGGATACGGAGGCCCGGTTCACACGTCGCGGCGCTGGAAGAGCGCGAACGCGGCGGCCAGCACGACGGCGACCCCGAGACACATCCCGCCCAGGTTCAGCCAGGGCTGCGGGTAGGCCGGGTCCGGGACCGTGGCGAAGATCGCGGCCGCTCCCTTGGTGGGCCAGAAGGCGAACAGCCCCTGCGCCCACGGAGGGAACAACCCCTGAAGGGCGGGCACCAGGAAGACGATCCCCACCAGCGTCGCCAGCGCTCCCGCCGTGGCTCGCATGATCGTGCCCAGCCCGACCGCGAGCAGCGCGATCGCCGACAGGTAGATCCCGCCGCCCGTCACGGCCGGCAGCACACCGGGGTCGCCGAGCTGCGCGTTCGGCACCTCCCGCGTGATGAGCACGGCCTGCCCGAGGAAGAACGCGGCGAACATCAGCACCTGACCGGCCACCAGGGCGACCGCCGTGGCCACCACGGCCTTGGCCGCCAGCAGCCGATGCCGGCGCGGCGTGGCGCTGAGCGTCGCCGACATCAGCCCGGTCGCGTACTCGGAGGTGACGACCAGGATGCCCAGCACCCCGATGATGAGCTGGGCCACGATGTACGTCGTCAGGCTGCGGCCGGTCGGATCCCAGTCCTGCGCGGACTCGGCCTGGTCGGCCCCGGCGGCGCCCATCGACAGGGCCGTGATGCCGAGACCGACCACGAGCAGGGTGGCCAGCGTGTACCAGGTGGAGCGCAGGCTGCGGAACTTGATCCACTCCGCGTGAAGGGTCCGTGTGAAGGTCACGCCGCCCCCTGGTACTCGACGCTGTCCTTGGTCAGCTCCATGAAGGCGTCCTCCAGCGAGGCCGGCTGCGGGGTGAGCTCGCTGAGCGCGACGCCGTGGTAGGCGGCCAGCTTGCCGATCTCCTCGCCCGTCATGCCGGAGACGACCAGCGAGGACTCCAGTCCGTCGCGCACGGTGGCCCCGGCGGCGGTGAGCCGCCGTGCCAGCGATCCGGGGTCGGAGGCGCGCACGAGCACGGTGCCCGCGCCGTTCGCCCGCATCAGCTCGCCGATGCCGGTGTCGGCGATGAGCCGCCCCCGGCCGACGACGACCAGGTGGTCGGCGGTCTGCGCCATCTCGCTCATGAGGTGGCTGGAGACCAGCACCGCCCGTCCCTCGCGGGCCAGCGAGCGCATGAAGTCCCTGATCCACCGGATGCCCTCGGGGTCGAGGCCGTTCACCGGCTCGTCGAAGATGAGCACCGGCGGATCGCCGAGCAGCGCCGCCGCGATGCCGAGCCGCTGCCGCATGCCGAGCGAGAACCCTCCCGCCCGCCTGCCCGCGACGCCCTCCAGGCCGGTTCTGGCCAGCACCTCGCCGACCCGCCGCCGGGGCAGGCCGTTGCTGACGGCCAGCGCGAGCAGATGGTCGTACGCCCTGCGGGCGCCGTGCACCGCCCCGGCATCCAGCAGCGCGCCCACCTCGGTCAGCGGCACGGGCAGGTCGGCGTAGCGGCGGCCGCCGATGGTCACCGAGCCCCGGGTCGGAGCCGCCAACCCCATGATCATTCTCATGGTGGTGGACTTGCCGGCGCCGTTCGGCCCGAGAAACCCGGTCACCCGGCCGGGTCCGACGGAGAACGACAGGTCGTCCACCACGGTGTCGGGCCCGTATCTCTTGGTCAGTCCTCTGACGTCGATCGTGGTCATGCGGGAGATCCTGGCGGGCCCGGCTGGGCGGGTTCTGAGGGCTTCTGGGAGAACTCTGAGAACCGGCGAAGGCCCGGCTCGCGGCGGCCTCGCCCACACAGGAAACTCTCAGCCGGAAAGGGCGCGGACCACCCCGGTGAAGACCGACGGCAGCCGGGCCGCCGCCGGGACGATCAGCTTCGCCGACGCCCGCCGCCGCGCCGCGGCCAGGAGCGCGGCGGTGAGCACCCGGTGTTTGCGCGTCAGCAGCCGCCAGGCCCGCTCGTAGTCCTGCGGCCGCTCCTCGACCAGGCAGCGCACCAGGGCCCGCGCCGTCAGGACCGCCAGGCACAGTCCCTCGCCGGTGAGGGCGTCGGTGTAGCCCGCCGCGTCCCCCACCAGCAGGATCCGCCCCGCCACCCGGCCGCGTACGCGCTGGCGCAACGGCCCCGCCCCGCGCACCGGGGTGGCCGCGGGGCCGTCCAGCCGCGCGAGCAGGCCGGGAAAGGACGGCAGGCGTTCGTCGAAGCCGCCCCGGTCCCGGCTCAGGATCGCCACGCCCACCAGGTCGTCGGCCACCGGCGTCACGTACGCCTCGCCGGCCGCCGACCAGTGCACTTCGACGTGGTCCGACCAGGGGGCGACCCGGTAGTGGCGGCGCAGGCCGTACCGGGCGGGCGCCCGGTCGGGCAGCCCCAGCCGCAGCCAGGAGCGCAGCGGGGAGTGCAGGCCGTCGGCGGCGACCAGCCAGCGGGCCCGCAGCCCCGCGGCCTCGACGCCGTCCCGGTCGTGGCGTGGCCGCACGACCTTGCCGGCGACGATCTCCACGCCCAGTTCGGCGGCCCGCGCGGACAACGCCGCGTGCAGCACGGTCCGCCGTACCCCCAGACCGGGCGTGTCGCCGAAGTCGGCGCGCGCGTGGGTGCCGGCGTCGAGGTAGTCGATGCCGAGGAGCGGGTGGCCTGGCAACTCCACGCCCATCGCCCGCAGCGCCGTCACGCCGCCGGGCATCAGGCCTTCGCCGCACGCCTTGTCGACGGGCGAACTGCGCGGCTCCACGACCACGGCGCGCAGCCCGGCCAGCGTGGCGTGGATCGCCGTGGCCAGCCCGGCGGGACCGCCGCCGGCCACGACGACGTCGATCACGCGACCTCGTCCAACTGCGCGAGCGCCCGGTTCTCGCAGCGGATGCGGACCACCATGAGCACGGCGTTCAGCACGGTGAAGACCAGCGCGGTCACCCAGGCGGTGTGCACGAGCGGGAGCGCGAGTCCCTCGACGGCGACCGCCACGTAGTTGGGGTGGCGCAGCCGGCCGAACCGGTACGGCCCGCTGCGCACCAGCGGCAGTCCGGGCACGACGATCACCTGCGTGTTCCAGCGCGGTCCGAGCGCGGTGATGCACCACCAGCGCAACCCCTGCGCGGCGATGACGAGCGCGAGCATCGTCCAGCCGAGCGCCGGGACGAACGGCCGCCCGGCCAGGAACACCTCGGCCAGGCACCCGGCCAGCAGGCCGGTGTGCAGCAGCACCATCCAGGGATAGTGGCCCTGCCCGCTGAGGATGCCGCCGCGTTCCATGCTCCAGCGGGCGTTGCGGCGGGCGACGACGAGTTCGGCCAGGCGTTCCAGGCCGACGAGCAGGATGAGGAGGGGGTACCAGAACATCGGCGGCTACCAGCGCAGCAGGACGAGTTCGGAGCAGAATCCAGGGCCCATGGCCATCATCAGACCATAGCTTCCCGGCGGTGGGGTACGGCTGCGCAAAGTGTCACGAAGGACATGCAGTACCGACGCCGACGACAGGTTGCCGTGGCCGGCCAGCGAGCGCCAGGTCAGCTCCAGCGCCTCGCGCGGCAGGCCGAGCGTCTCCGCGACGGCTTCGAGCACCTTCGGCCCACCCGGGTGGCACACCCAGGTGGTCACGTCGTTCCTGGTCAGGCCATGTTCGGCCAGCAGGCCGTCGACGTCGCCGGCCAGGTGGGCGCGGACGACCCCCGGCACGCCGGCGTCGAGGACGACGCCGAAGCCGCTGTCGCGCACCTCCCAGCCCATGACGTGCTCGGTGTCCGGGTACAGATGGCTGCGGGTGGCCACCACCTCGGGCCCCGCCGGCGTACCGGAGCCCCGGACCACGACGGCCGCGGCGCCGTCGCCGAACAACGCGCTGGCCACCAGGCTCGCGACCGAGCCGTCGCCGCGCTGCAGGGTCAGCGAGCAGAGCTCGACCGACAGCAGCACGGCCACGTGGCCCGGCCAGCCGCGCAGGTAGTCGTGCAGGCGGGCGATGCCCGCCGCGCCCGCCACGCAGCCCAGGCCGAAGATCGGGATCCGCTTGACGTCCGGGCGCATGCCCAGCCGCAGGCCCACCCTGGCCTCGATCGAGGGCGCAGCGATGCCCGTCACCGTGGTGAACATGATCAGATCGACGTCGGCCGGGGTCAGCCCGGCCTGCTCCAGCGCGCCGGACACCGCCTCGGCGCCCAGATCGACGGCGGCCGCGACGAACACGTCGTTGGCCGCGCCGAAGCCGTCGAGCTTGCCGTACTCCTCCAGCGGCAGGACCAGGTTGCGGTGATCGACCCGGGCGCTGTCATGCAGCCGGTTCAGCAGGCGGCGGTCGGCGCCCTCCGGGAGGAAGGACCGTGCCGCCATTTCGGTGATTTCGGGCTGTGCGTACCGATGCGCGGGTACCGCGCCGTGCACGGCTGCGATCCAGGTCATAGCCGGAGATTGCCCCGCACCCATGGTTACTATGCCCATAAAGCGTCATGGATCGAGGTGCGTGTGCGAACGGTGGCAGGGCTGGCGCGCGCATGTCATCCCGGGCCCACGCTCGCCGTCACCGCCTTCGTCACCGCCGTGACCGCGGCCAGCGGACGCGACCTCGCCGGAACGGTCCTGGTCGCGGCGGCGATCCTGACCGGGCAACTGTCCATCGGGTGGTGCAACGACGCCGCCGACGCCGCCCGCGACGCCGCCTCCGCGCGCGGCGACAAGCCGATCGTGGCGGGCCTGGTCGCCGCGGGCACCGTGCGCGCGGCCGCGTTCGCCGCCCTGGCGCTGTGCGTTCCGCTGTCGCTGGCCTCCGGCCCGCTGGCGGGCCTCGCGCACCTGCTCGGCGTCGGTGCCGCCTGGGCCTACGACCTCGGGCTGAAGGCGACCGTGCTGTCGTGGCTGCCGTACATGATCGGGTTCGGCGTGCTGCCCGCGTTCGTCACGCTCGGCCTGCCCGGACGGCCGTGGCCGGCGTGGTGGGCCGTCCTCGGCGCCGCGCTGCTCGGGCTGGGCGCGCACCTGGCCAACGTCCTGCCCGACATCAAGGACGACCTGGCCACCGGCGTACGCGGCTGGCCGCAGCGGCTCGGCCCCGCCCGCGTCGCCGCGCTCGTCCCGCTGCCCCTGCTGGCCGCCACCGCGCTGATCTCCTTCGGCGTGTACGGCGCCGCCTCCTGGCCGGCCCTCGCCGTGGCGGCCGCGGTGACCGTGGCCGGGCTGTGGCGCGGCGGCAGGGCGCCGTTCCTCGCGGCGATCGTGGTGGCGGGGATCGACGTGGTGCTCCTGGTGATCAACGGCTCCAGGCTCACCGGCTGAACACCCACCCCCAGCCCGGTCCTGGCTTCGAGGCTCAGCGGCTGAGCGCCGCGCCCAGGCTCGTCCTGGCCCAGCGGCTCACCACGGCGGCGGCCAGCGGGACGGGGACCGTACCGGCGCCGAGGCCGACCTCCACGAGGAGGTCGAAGACCTCCGGGCGGCGCGCGGCGGTGGCGATGGCCGCGTCGATGAAGCCGGGTGACTGCGCCGCCCGCGCCAGCACGTCGGTCGTGCGCAGGTGCCGCCCGAGGGCGGCGCGCAGCCCGCGCCGGTAGACGGGCAGCGGGTCGGCGCTCGCGGTGACGGCCGCCTCGCCGGCCAGGCGGCCCGACAGCAGCGCGTAGTAGATGCCCTCGCCGGTGAGCGGGTTGATGAGGCTGGCGGCGTCCCCGGCGAACAGTACCCGCCCGACGCCCGCGCGCGGCCGGCCGGGCGACAGCGGCAGGTGATGGGCGCGCAGGTCGCGGGCGGGCAGGTGCGGCAGCAGTTCGGCGAGCCTGCCGTGCAGGACCTGGCGGCCGGGCAGGCCGGTGGCGCGCAGGTGGGGGAGCAGCATCCCGAAGCCGACGTTCGCGGTGCCGTCGCCGATCGGGAACGCCCAGGCGTAGGCGGGCCACCCGGCCCGCTGCATGGCGATGAGCTGGGCGTCGTCGTCGTCCGGAAGGTCGGCGTAACCGCGTACGGCGATCGCGACGTGCCGCTCGGGCGTCGGCCTGGCGCCCAGCAGGCGGCGTACCGAGGAGTAGGCGCCGTCGGCGGCGACGACGGCGCGGGCGGTCAGCGTGTCGTCCACGGTCGGCAGGCCGTCCCGGTCGGCCAGCGCGCGCACCCGGTGGCGCCGCACCTCGACGCCGCGCTCGCGGGCCGCCTCGACCAGCCGCGCGTCGAACACCATGCGCGGCACGACGTGGTTGGGCCGGGCGACCGTCGCCGAGACGCGCACGCCGCCGGGGGAGACCACGGACAGGCGGCGCGTCGGGCGGTAGTCGTCGAGCAGGCCGGGCAGCCCGAGCAGGTCCAGTTCGTCGCGGCCGTGCGCGGCGATGCCGTCGCCGCAGGCCTTGTCGCGCGGGAAGTCGTCGCGGTCCAGGAGCAGGACGCTCGCCTCGGGCCGTAGCTGTTTGGCGCGCAACGCGGCCGCCGCGCCCGCGGGTCCGCCACCGATGACGAGCACATCCCACACGTTGGCCACGTAGCGCCTCTACCCACTCCAACGATCGCGGCAACGCCCGGTGTCACACGCGGGGCATCGGCGGTGCTCTACAGATGTGAACGTTGTGAGGCATCGTAGGAGCGCATCGGCCGCGGTGGCCAGGCGGGCCGAGTGGAAGGACGGCGCGGTGGTGTCGAGTCCCCCGGGCGTCCGGGCCGACCTCGAGCAGGTCTTCCGCACGGCCTACCCGCGCGTCGTCGCGGTCGCCGCCAGGGTGCTCGGCTCCCGGGACGAGGCGGAGGACGTGGCCCAGGAGGTGTTCCTGACGTTCGGGCGCTCCACGGTTCCCGCGGGGGAGGCGCTCGGCTGGTTGTCGGTGGCAGCGGCGCACACCGCGCTGAACCACCTGCGCACCGGCCGCCGCCGCGCCTCGCGCGAGGAGGCCGCCTCCCGTACGGCCGCTTCGCGCGAGAAGGTCGCCGGTGAGGTTGTGAGCCCGGACGTCGCCGACGCGGTCGTCACCCGCGAGGAGCGCCGCCGCGTGCGCGAGGCGCTGGCGAGGCTGCCCCGCAGGCAGGCCGTCGCGCTCGTCCTGCGCCACAGCGGCCTCAGTTACGCCGAGGTCGCCGCCGTTCTCGACCTGTCCCCGGGCAGCGTGGGCACCACGGTGCGCCGCGCCGAGTCCGCTCTGCGCAAGGAGTTGAACCGTCATGCGTCATCCGAGTGACGGCACGCTGCGCCGGCTCCTCGACGAGCCCGCCGCGGTCGCCGACGCCGACCGCGAGCACGTCGCCGGCTGCCCGAACTGCCGGGCGGGGCTGGCCGTCGTCCAGCAGGACGCGGCGCTCGTGGGCGCGGCGCTGGGCACCACGCCCGACGTGGGTCTGGGCACCACAGCCGACGTGGACGTGGCGCCGGGCACCGCGCCCGGCGTGGACGTGGACGTGGACGCGGGCTGGCGCCGGCTGTCCGGCGCGCTCGCCGCCGGGGGCGGGCAGGTCACGGCCCCGGCCCCGCCGCACCGGCGGCGGTGGAAGGCGCTGCGCAGCCCGGTGGCCGTCGTCGTCGGCGCCGCCGTCCTGGTGAGCGGGGTCACCGCCGCGGCCGCCGTGGAATGGCTGCCGATCTTCCGCGCCGAGCAGATCACCCCGATCGTCGCGCCGCGCGCCGACCTGGTGCGGATGCCCGACCTGTCCGACCTCGGCGACATGGAGGTCACCGAGAGGATCAACCTGCGGCAGGTCACCGACGCCGCCGCCGCGCAGAAGGCCACCGGCCTGTCCGTCCCGCGGGTGACGACGCTGCCACGCGGCGTCACCGGACAACCCACCTTCCACGTCGTCGGCCGGGTGAGCGCGACGCTCACGTTCTCCGCCGAGAAGACGGCCAGGACCGCGGCCTCGGCCGGCCGGACGCTGCCGCCCACGCTCCCCGGCCTGGACGGCAGCCGCTTCCGCCTGGCGGCCGGTCCCGCCGTGGCCGCGGCCTGGTCGGCGGGCCGGCCGATGCCCGCCCTGATCGTGGCGCGCGCGGTTCCGCCCACGGCGGAGTCGTCCGGCGTGCCGTTCCGGACGGCCCGCGACTACCTGCTGTCTCTGGGCGTCCTGCCGGAGAACGTGGCCGCGCAACTGCGCGCCTTCTCCGGCGACGGTACGACGCTGCCGCTGTTCACGACCATCGAGAAGGTGACGAGCTCGGCCACCGACGTCGGCGGCGTACCGGCGACCCTGCTCGTCCCGCGCGACGGCACGATGGCGGCCGTGATCTGGATGGACCGCGGCGTTCTGACCGTGGTGGCCGGCTCGCTGAGTGCCGGCGAGGTGTTGTCGGTGGCCCGCGACCTGAAGGTGGAACGATGATCGACGACACCGCGACCCGGCTGCTCACCGGGCTGCCGCCCGCCGCGGCCGCGTGGGGTTCCGGCCTGCGCAAGCGTTACCGGCGCCGGACCGCCGTCGACGGCGTCTCCCTCAGCGTCGGGCGCGGCGAGGTGGTCGGTCTGCTCGGCCCGAACGGAGCGGGCAAGACCACCGTGATCAAGATGCTGCTCGGCCTGGTCCGGCCGGACGCGGGGGAGGTGCTCCTGCTCGGCGGGCCGTCCCACGACCCGCGCGCCCGCGCCCGCGTCGGCTATCTGCCGGAACTGTTCCGCTACCAGCCGTGGCTCACCGCCGCCGAGGTACTGGACCTGCACGTGCGGCTGGCCGGCGTCATCGTCCCCGACCGGGACCGGCGCGAATGCCTGGCGGCCGTCGGCCTCGCCGACCGCGCCGCGGATCGGGTGGGCGGCTTCTCCAAGGGCATGCAGCAGCGCCTCGGCCTGGCCGTCGCGCTGGTGGCCCGCCCCGAGCTCGTCGTGCTCGACGAGCCCACCAGCGCACTCGACCCCATCGGCCGCGCCGACGTCCGCGACCTCCTGCTGTCCTTGAAGGCCCGCGAGGTCGCCGTCCTGCTCAACTCCCACCTCATCGGCGAGGTCGAGCGCGTGTGCGACCGGGCCGTCATCCTCGACAAGGGCAGGGTCGCCGCCTCAGGCACCCTCACCGAGCTGCTCGGCGGCCGCGAGCTGCGGCTGCGTCTCGACGGGGTGAGCGCGGAAGCGGAGGTACGGCTGGCCGCCGCCGGCCGCGTCCACCGCACCGGGCAGGCGTACACCGTCGAGCTGCCCGCGGAACAGGACCCCGCCACTGTGCCGGACCTCGTCGCCGACCTGGTCGCCCTCGGAGTACGCGTGCACGCGGTCGAACCCGGCCGGGTCACCCTCGAAGAACGCCTCCTCGACATCGTCCGCTCCGACCAGGCGGAGGAAAGCCGATGAACGCCGCGATCGTCCTCACCCTCGCCGCCCTCACCATCAAGGAGTCGGCCCGGCGCAAGGTGCTGCGTGCGCTGGCCGTCCTGACCGTCGTGCTGCTGGGGCTCAGCGCGTGGGGATTCGCCCTGATGATCACGATCGAGTTCGACGGCGGCGTGATGACCACCGGGGAGGCCAAGCTGGTGGCCTCCCAGATGCTCAACCTGGTGATGTTCGGCCTGAGCCTGATCGCCGCGCTGGGCACCGCCTTCCTCGCCGGCCCCACCCTGGCCGGCGAGATCGAGTCGGGCATCGCGCTGGCGGTGCTGGCCCGCCCGGTGCACCGCTGGGCGGTGCTGCTGGGCAAGTGGCTGGGCCTGGTCGTGTTCGGCAGTGGCTTCGTGGTCGTGGCGGGGCTGGCCCAGTTCCTCATCGTCCGGTTCATCGTGGGCTATTGGCCGCCGCATCCGGTCACCGGCCTCGCGCTGCTCGCGGCCCAGACGACGGTGCTGCTCACCCTCGGCCTGCTGCTGTCCACGGCCGTCTCGCCGATGGCCTCGGGCATCGTGGCCGTCGGCCTGTTCGGCGCCACCTGGATCGCGGGCGTGGTCGGCGGCGTCGGGCTGGCCCTCGGCAACGAGGGGGTGGCCAGGATCGGCACCGTCTCCCAGATCCTGCTGCCGACGGACGGGCTGTGGCGCGGAGCCATGAACGCCTTCCAGGACCCGATCGTGCTGGCCCGCTTCGGCGGACCGGCGCTGGAGGGCGGTTTCCCGTTTCTGAGCAACGCCCCGCTGACGCCGGCGTACCTGGTGTGGACCGCGGTCTGGGTGGTCCTCGTCCTGGGCCTGGCCGCCCTCTCCTTCCGCCGCCGCGACCTCTGAGCTCAGGGGCGGGCGAGCTCGGAGAAGATCTCCACCAGCTCCGGCCGGTCGAACGGGCCGACGTGCGGCGCCGCGACGCCGCACGCGCTGGTCCTCACCGTCGCGCTGTCCATGGCGGAGGAGACCGGCGTGACGCTCGACCGATGGTGGCTCACCCAGCGCAAGAAGGCCGACGAACTCCTGCGTTCCGGGCGGTTCCCGCTGCTGGCCACGCTGTCCGGCGACGAGGTGGCGGACGCCGACGGCCTGTTCGAGTACGGCCTGGCCCGCCACCTCGACGGCTTCGCCACCCTGATCGATCGATGATCAGACGGTGCGCTTGGCCCAGAAGTGGATCCCGATCTGCGCGAACTGTGACAACGGAACGGCGCTGGACGACTGGCTCTGGCCGAGGTGCCGGAGCGTCTGGACGTTCTTCGTCGGCAGCGTGCCACCCGGGCCGACCACGGCGGTCGGGTGGAACCACTTCTGCCTGTCGCTGTTGTCACAGGTCGCCACGGTGACGTTCACCGTGTTCTTGGCGGTCAGGCACAGCGGGGCGCCGCTGTTGATGCTGGCCCGCAGGGTGTAGATGAACGCACTCTGCCCGCCTCCGGAGGAGACGGTGGCCGTCTGCGCCCACTGGCCGAAGCCGCTGTTCGTGTCGCTTCTCAGCACGACATCCGCCCCGTTGAAATTGGCGGAGGCCGTGAGCACCGTCCTGGCGCCGTCCCCCCGATACTCCAGCTCCTTGAACACCTCGGCGTGAGCCGGAGAGGCGACCAGCGCCCCGATCCCCGACAGGCTCACCGCGGCGAGCGTCATCGCGACGGAGCGGCGCAGGTTGTGTGATGCGGACATGAAGAAGGAACCCCCTGGTTGATGTCCCTTGAGACCGATCGGCTCAAGGCGGCATCAGTACACAGCCGGGGCCAGGTCGCGGTCAGCGCACAAATACCACTTCACCCGGCAGGCACACGAGACGTACATCACACCCGGCCGGGACGGCCCTGGGCAGGAGGGGGGTCACAGGGTGGAGTTCTGGTCTGTGGCCCGATTTGACTGGAAATGTTAGATCATAGGCTCGTGAATGATCAGATCAGGGACATTGCCGCCCGAAATGGACTTGGTAGGCCTGAGGCGGTCTATGGGCCCGCGGATGGGGGAACTCCCTGGGATCGGGAGATGCACCTCTTCGAGCACGGGCTGGTCGTCCGGTTGCCGGACGGGCGGGTTCAGGGGCTCCGGTGGGAGTCGGTGACGGTGCTGAAGGATGTCATCGACCCGTTCCGGAGCGTGTACTCGCTGACCGACGGCGGCTCGGCGCCCGTGGTGGTCGACGGGTTCGAACGGCCGGAGCAGTGGGGGCCCGCCATTCACGGGGCGGTACTCCGGGCGCATCTGCCGCAGGCGCGGGCGGCGCTGCAGGCGGGCAACACCGTGGCGTTCGGGGAGATCGCGGCGACCCGGCAGGCGTTGCTCACCCCGGCCGGCATGGTGCCGTGGCCGGAGATCAGCGAGATCGGGGTCGAGAACGGCGTCGCCTCGATCAAGGTCCGGCAGCAGTGGCAGCCGCTCACCACGACGCACGTGCGCGACCTGCCGAACTTCCTGGTCCTGTTCACGCTCATCGAAGAGCTCAAAGGCGGGGCCCCGGCCTCGGGTTCCCGGCTGGGCTGGGTGGTCGGCGGGGTCGTGAGCTTCCTGGTCATCGCCCTGGTGGCCGGGGGGATCGTCGTGGTCAAGCGCCTGGTCAAGACGGGTGTCCGCGAGGGGATCACCGCCGCGCAGGAGACGCCCACGCCCACGCCGTCCGACACGGCCTCGGCCGTTCCGCAGCCCTCGGAGACGTACACGCCGACGACCGAGCCGTCTCCGACCGAGAAGCCGTTCGACGCGACCTCGCTCGACGACGAGGACACCGATCAGACCCCGATCACGTCCGGCGCGCTGCTCGCCGACACCTTCACCACCCGCAAGGGCGTGCGCTACAACCTCAAGGGGACCCGGTCGGACAACTGTCCCGCCTGGTTCCAGGAGGGCCGGGTGCGGACGTTGCTGCGCAGCGCGCGCTGCAAGGAGATGATCTCGGGCGTCTACGCCAGCGCGAACTCGACGAAGAACAACCGGATCATGGTCGTGATCCGGGTCATCCCGTTCAAGGACTCGAGCACCGCCAAGCGCACGTTCAACAAGCTACCGGCCGGTTCCCGGGACTGGGGCTTCATGTGCCCGCTGAAGGGCCCGGGGTCCGGCCTGTGCGCGAACGGCCGCGGTAGCTGGTCCTCGGCGTACATCTGGGGCTGGACCCAGCACAACCACCGCTACGTCATCGCGACCCTGGCCCTGTACGAGAACCTCGCCGACGGCAGCAGCACCAAGCCGTGGCTCACCGACGCGTCGAAGGCGGCGCTGGAGGCGGCCGGCCCCATGGTCTACCACGACACCAACTGAACCCGGGCGCCGCAGAAGGAGCCGAGCGCACGGTGCAGACCGGCGCGGTACGGGCGGTCCAGGTCGCGCCGCGCGGAGATCCGGAACGCGGCCCAGGTCAGCTTCCGTTCGCACGAGGGGTGCGCGCGGGCCCGTTCCGCGGCCTTGATCGCCTTCAGCATGTCCACGGTGATCCTGTCGAGCCGCGGGCGGACCTCGGTCCGCAGGTCGGGGCGGTGGGTGGGCCGCGAGCCGGGGTCGGCGCCCCAGTGCCGGAACAGCGCGCGCTGGACCAGCTTGCTCGCCTCGATCTGGTCGCGGAAGATCGCGGTGGCCGAGGCCGGGTCGAGGCCCAGCCGTTCCGCCCGCTCGGCCACCGAGGCCAGCACCTCCTGCTCCCTGGGCGGATCGTCGATGGGCTGGCCGGTGCCCCACTTGGCGGCGGCCACCTGGCCGGCCAGCTCGATCCGATCAGCGGAGAGCGCGACGAAACGCGAGGTGTCCGGAGCGACGGTCACGGACAGCAGCAGCACGGCCACAACCAGCATCACTCAACGGTAGAGCACCAGGACGACGTGGCCGAGCGGGGTGTCGTGCAGGCCCGCGATCCGGAGCCCGGCTCCCGCGGCGAGGGTGGTGTAGTCCTCGACGGTCCGCTCGCGCCCGCCGCTGAGCACGAGCATGCGCAGGTCCATCTCGGCGAACGTGGCCGGATCGGCGCGCTGCTCGATGACGACCACCCGTCCGTCCGGCCCGGCCGCGTCGGCGCAGCGCCGCAGGATCCGCCGGGCGTCCTCGTCACCCCAGTCGTGGATGACCCGTCTGAGCACGTACGCGTCGCCGCCGGCCGGCAGCGGATCGAAGAAGCTCTGGCCCGCGAACGAGCACCGCGACTCCAGCCCGAGCCCGGCGAGGTGCCGCCGGCCGCGTTCCACGGTGCCGGGCAGGTCCACGAGCGTGCCCCGCAGTTCCGGGAAGGCGCCCAGCACCTCGCCCAGCAGCATCCCGGCCCCGCCGCCGACGTCGACCACGTGCCGCACACCGGACCAGTCGTAACCCCCGGCCGCGTCGGCGAGGTAGTCGGCCCCGTCCGCCATCATCGCGTCGAACGTCGCGCTCATCCGCGGGTTCGCCGCCAGAGAGGACCAGAAGTCCGCGCCGAAGACCGTCTCCCACGCCGGCAGCCCGGTGCGGACCGTGTGCAGCAGGCCGGTGAAGGCCAGGTCCATCTGCCCGCCGAACCCGTCCAGGTCGAGCCGTGCCCGCATCCCGGACGGATGACCCGAGGCCAGCAGCGCGGCCGGCTCGTTGACGGCGAACGTGCCCGGCTCCGGCTCGGCGAAGACGCCCTTGCCGGCCAGGTGCCGCAGCAGGCGTACCAGGGCATCGGGGTCGGCGCCCGAACGGCGGGCCAGCTCCCGCACGGGCACCGGCTCCCCGCCCATCAGGTCACTCAGCCGCAGGGTGGCCGCGACCCGCACCGCCATCGGGGTGACCAGGTCGGTCACCGGCGCCAGCACCGCCCACGCCTCTTCCCACGCTGTCATGGCCGGGAGCCTCTTTTCGCGAGATCAGGTCCCGAGCGTACTCCTGAGGGCCTTCGTGATCACAGGGCCGCCAGCAGCAGGATGAGCGGCAGCGAGATGACCGACGACAGCGTCATCGCCAGCGAGTGGGTCTTGAACGTGCCGCGCGTGGACAGCCCCAGCATGGTCTGGAACATCCAGAAGAAGTTGCTGCTCACGTGCGGCAGGAACAACGCGCCGGAACCGGCGGCCAGCGCCACGAACACCAGCGGCGTGTCCAGCGAACCGGCCAGCGGCGCGAGGATCCCGGCCGCGGTGATCGCGGCGACGGAGATCGAGCCGAGTGCGATGTGCAGCACCGCGGCGACCAGCCAGACCAGGATCAGCGGCGGCAGGAAGTTCGAGCCGAACGCGCCGCCGAGCACCTTGGCCAGCCCGGAACCCTCGATGACCGCCCCGAGCGAGCCGCTGATGCCCGACAGCACGAGGATCGGCCCGCACGACGACAGCCCCTGGCCCATGGCGGCGTGGATCTCCGCGCGGGAGTGCGTGCGGCTGGTCAGCAGGTACGACGCGGTCGCCCCGGCGAACATGGCCACCACCGGATCGGTCACGAAGCCGAGCACGGGCGAGGTCCAGCCGAGGTTGCCGGCCAGCGCGCCGAGCGCGATGAGCATCAGGGTGGCGACGACGGGCAGCAGCGACACCCCCAGCCCGGCCTTGGTCTCCTGCCTGACCAGCACGGACCCGGCGGCCGGGCCGCCGTCACCGGCCGGCTCCTCGTCGGGGATCTCGTCCAGGGCCGGGTTCCAGCGCAGGGCGCGCGGGGTGAGCAGGGCGAAGACCAGCATGGTGAGCACCGCGGTCGGCAGGCCGACGATGAGCCCGTACCAGAACATCTGGCCGAGCGGCACGTCCAGCAGCCCGGCCACGGCCAGCGCCGCCACCCCCGGCACCACGAACACCAGCCCGACCTCGATCCCGGCGGTCAGCGCCCCGCCCATCAACGCCTTGCCCTCGCGTCCCAGGCGCGGGCCGAGGCGGCGGGCCAGCGGCGCGGTCAGCACGAGCAGCACGTCGGAGTAGATCGAGGTGAACAGCGAGCTGAGTGACACCGCGAACACGTACGGGATGCTCCGCTCGCCGAAGACGCGCAGCATCAGCTCGATCAGCCGGCGCAGCGCGTCGGTCAGCGTCAGCAGCGAGCCCATCAGCACGCCGAACGTGACCAGCAGCCCGATGTCGGCCATCACCTCGCCGAACCCGGCGGTGATCGCCTTGGTGGTGCCTTCGGCCCCGACGCCGGTGGTCAGCCCGAGGAAGATCGTGCCGAGGAGCAGCGCGATGACGGGCGGGATCTTCCAGACGGTGATGGTGACGATGACGCCCAGGATGGCGACGCCGGTCATCGTCAGGAGCAGAGCGTTGCTCACAGTGGCCCTCCTCGGGGGGTGACGGGGCAATCCCCAGTCAGGCAGGCCACCCGGCATACTGTCCACGATGAACTTTGTCGTTCTTCCATAGGCAGCGCCTATGGAACCGGGGTGAGGAGACGGACGTGGACGCTCGCCAGCTCGCCTACTTCCTCGCCGTCGTCGACCACGGCGGCGTACAGCGCGCGGCCGAGGAGCTGTGGGTGGCCCAGCCCTCGGTCTCCCAGGCGATCAAGAAACTGGAGCGCGGCCTGGGCACCCCGCTGTTTCGCCGGTACGGCCGCCGCCTCGTGCTCACCCCCGCCGGCGAGGCCCTGGTCACCCCGGCCCGCCAGGTCACCCGCTGGCTGGCGGCGGCGGACGAGAGCGTGGCCGCGGTGGAACGCCTGCTGGCCGGGACTCTCACCATCGCCGCCATGCCCAGCCAGGCGGTCAGCCCGCTGACCGAACTGGTGGCCGCCTTCCGCCGCCTGCATCCGGGCGTGCAGGTGTCGGTACGGGCCGCCGACCGCCCGGCCGACGTCGCCGCGGCCCTGCGGACCGGGGCCGCGGAACTCGGCCTCATCGCCACGCTCGGACGCCCCGGCCCCGACCCCGAGTTGGTCGTGCACCCGGTGGACGAGCAGCCGTTCGTCCTGGTCGCGCCGGACGCCGCCGACCTGCCCGAGGGCGACGACCCCGTCGCGCCCGCGCTGCTGGGCGGCGCCCGGCTCATCGTCGGCCAGCCCGGAACCGGGATGCGCAGGGCCGCCGACCAGATCCTGGCCGCCGCGCCCGGGGCCGCGATCGCCGTGGAGATGGAGCACCGCGAGGCGCTGCTGCCGCTGGTCCTTGCCGGAGTCGGCATCGCCGTGGTCGCGGCCTCGTGGCGGCGCCTGGCCGAGCCGATGGGGCTGGTCGTGCGCGACCTGGCGCTGGAGGAGGTGCTGCACGTCTCGCTGGTGCACCGCACCGAGCCGGTCAGCGCGCTGGCCCGCGCCTTCGTCGCGGCGATATAGCGAACGCCTATAGGACGGCCACGATCCTCGTCTTGGACCGCGGCCCGCCGGTTGCGGCTCAATGGCGCCATGACCTCCCACCGCATCGCCCTCATCCCCGGCGACGGGATCGGCATCGAGGTGCTGCCCGCCGCGACCGCCGTACTCGACGCAGCCGGCCGCAGGCACGGCTTCACGCTGGGCTACGACACCTTCGACTGGTCGTGCGAACGCCACGAGCGTGAGGGCGCGATGATGCCGGCCGGCGGCCTGGACCGCATCCGTCACCACGACGCCATCCTGCTCGGCGCCGTCGGGCGGCCTGGCGTGCCGGACCACGTGTCCTTGTGGGGACTGCTGATCCCGATCCGCCGGACCTTCCGCCAGTACGTCAACCTGCGCCCCATCACCACCCTGGACGGCGTGGCGGGACCGCTGCGCGCCGCGGAGGGCGTGGACCTCGTCGTGGTGCGCGAGAACGTCGAAGGCGAGTACTCCGAGATCGGCGGCCGGCTCAACCGCGGCTTCCCCGAGGAGATGGCGGTCCAGGAGTCGGTGTTCACCAGGGCGGGCGTCACCCGGGTGGTGGACTACGCCTTCGACCTGGCCGCCCGCCGCCGCGGTGTCCTGACCTCGGCCACCAAGTCCAACGGCATCATCCACACCATGCCCTTCTGGGACGAACTCATCAGGGAACGCGCGCGGCCCGAGGTGTCCTGGAACCAGGAGCACATCGACGCGCTCGCCGCGAAGATCGTCCTGAGGCCGCGGGAGTTCGACGTCATCGTGGCCTCCAACCTGTTCGGCGACATCCTGAGCGACCTGGCCGCGGCCGTCGCCGGCGGCATCGGCCTGGCCCCGGCCGCCAACCTCAACCCGGAGCGCGACTTCCCGTCCATGTTCGAGCCGGTGCACGGCTCGGCCCCCGACATCGCGGGGACCGGCGTCGCGAACCCCGTCGGCGCCCTCTGGTCGGCCGCCATGATGCTCGACCACCTGGGCCACGCCGAGGCCGGTGACGAGGTGCGCGCCGCCTTCCGCGCGGTCCTCTCCGAGACCCCGGTACGCACCCCGGACCTGGGCGGCGCCGCCACGACCAAGGAGTTCACCGCCGAGGTGCTGAACCGCCTCGGCACGGGAGGAGGCCGCCCACGCCAGGCGTGAGCGGCCTCCCGATCAGAGGGTCACGGACAGTTGTGCACGCCGCTCCTGGCGGAGGAGACCACCACGTCGGCCAGCGCCGGGGCGCTCACGTGGACGGCGTTGACCAGCATCCCGGCGGACGTGCCCGCCACCGGCCGCTGCTCGTTCAGCGTGATCGTCGCCACGCCCGCCCGGATGACGGTGTTGGGCGCGATCGAGCCGACCGGGTGCGACACCCCGCCGATGGTCAGCGAGCCGAGCGTCGTCGTGCCGCTCGCGCTCGCGGTGTACGTCCCGAGCGCGCACGTGCTCGTCGAGGTGGCCCGCACCCCGGCGACCTTGATGACCGGCAGGCCGGGCAGCCCGATGGACACCTCGTCGGCCGTCGCCTGCCCCGTGGAACTGCCCAGGCCGGTGACCACCCCGGCCTTGAGCGCCTTGGCGTTGACCAGCGCGAGCGAGATCGCGGCCGTCGTCTTCTCGGTCGTGGACCTGGCCGAGGTGGACACCTCGCCGGTGTCGGCCAGGACCGTCTGCGGCAGCAGGATCGGCTTGACCGACAACGCGTGGGAACGGCCGGTGTAGTAGAGCAGCTTGGCCGTGCCGGAGGCGTTCGACGGCAGGTAGCACGCGTCGCCGGTGAAGCTCGCCTTGATCGCGACGCTCGTCGCGGTGGCCGGCTGGGCGACACTGGCGATCACGCAGCTCGCCACGCCCGCGGTGTCCGTGCGCGCCTGGCACGACTGCGCCGCCGGGCCCGTGCCGAGGGTCAGCGTCACGGGCCGGTCCTTGACCGGACGGTCCGCGGCGTCGGTGAGCGTGGCCTTCAGGGTGGCCGGGGCGTCGTTGGCGACGTTGGCCGGGCCGTTCACCTTCAGGCCCGTCTTGACCAGCACGTGGGTCTCGGCCTTGGCGGTGTCGTTGGCCGCGTTCGGGTCGGGACCGGCGAGGTTGTCGATCACCGCTGTCGCGGTGATCGTGCACTCCTCGCCGCTGTGCACGACGTCGTCCTGAACCTTCGCGCGGATCGTGATCTGCCGCGAGGTGCCTCTGGTCAGTTCGCCGAGATGGCAGGTGACCTTGGCGGCGTCGCGCACGCACGGGCCGGTGCTGTCGGTGAAGGTGACCTCGGGGGGCAGCGTGGTGGTGACCTCGACCGAGCTGGCCGGGTTGGGGCCCTCGTTGGTGGCCTTCACCGTCCAGGTCAGGGTCTCGCCGCCGCGCACCGGGTCGGGGCTGGCGGAGATGGCGACGCCGACGTCGGTCGTGTTGACCGCCTCCCAGTTGTCCTTCAGCTGATCGAGGGTGGGCAGTTGCTCCGGGACCGGTTCGGCCACGACGGGCAGGTCGGCTCCACGGCGCAGTCCGCCCGCGAAGCCGGGGAACGGGATCGAGGTCGCCACCCTGGCCCAGTCGTCGAAGCCGGTCAGCGTGTCGGTGCTGCTGGTGTTGGTGGCGCAGTCGGCCGGGTCCCTGGCGCCGGTGACCGGGTCCGGCGGGCCGGCGGTGTTGATGTTGACGGCGGGGTTGACCGGGTTGTCGTCTTCGTCGCCGTCGTCGTTCCAGTCCGGGTCGACGTTGACGTCCTCGGTGACCTTCGCGCCCTGGACGCCGGGGACGCCCGGGCTCTGGTCGCGGCCGTTGACGAAGATGAACCGGTTCTCGTTGTCGTCGGCGTCCAGGAGCCGCTCGTCGAGCGAGTTCTCGGTCAGCGTGCGTAGCACCTTGCCGCGCGAGGTGCCGTCCAGCGCCAGGCGGGGCGGCGAGAAGTCCACGATCCGGCCGCCTCCGACGCGCGGGATGCCGAACTGCAGGTCGTAGTTCATGGCGCTGACGTAGTTCGGCTTGCAGTTGACGGTGACGTCGCCGCCGTGCTCCAGCCCCAGCGTGTGGCCGAGCTCGTGCAGCAGCGTGCCGCCGTCGTGGTTGTAGTCGACGAAGAACCGGTTGTTGGTGCTGGCCTGGCCGCCGATGTTGCAGGTGGCCGCCTCGGCTGTGCTGATCGCGTAGCGGAAGACGCCGCGCCGTACCGCCGCGAAGTTGTTGGTGTTGCCGGCGGCGGCGTTGAAGGCGGCGTCGATGCCGCAGTTGTTCAGCGCGCCGACCATGCCGCCGCCGCCGAGGTCGTCGCCGACCAGGCAGGCCGGGTTGGCCGTGTCGGCGGCGGTGCACCGGCCGCCGGGGGAGGGGTCCTCGGCGCTGGCGTCGATGAACAGGCAGTCGGGGTCGGCGCCGTCACGCTGCCCGTCCAGGCCGTTGTCCTGGTCGTCGAAGCACGTGCCGGGCTGTTGCTGGCGGCGTACCGTCAGGTCGACCAGGTTGCCGGTGTCCACCCACAGGTTGATGCCGCGCGAGCCGTCCGGATTGGGGATCGGCGCGGACTTCATGGCGTTCTTCATCGCCTGGATGTCGACGCGGGTGGGCGCCTCGCCGGCCGTGTAGTCGAGCTCCAGGAAGAGGTCCTTGCGCAGGGGGTTCGCGCCGAACCGCTTCAGGTCCAGCGCCATCGAGCCGTTGGGGTTGCGGATGCCGTGGATCTCGGCCAGGTCGGTCAGGCCGTCGCCGTCGCTGTCGGTGCTGGAGCCGATGGCCGAGGAGATCGTGAAGCCGATCCTCGTCTTGGCGCCGTCGTTCTCCTCGGGGTAGTCGAAGTCGCCGTTGCCCTCGGCGCAGGTGTGGCCTTTCGGCACGCCGTCGCGCAGGCAGGGGGTGCCGACCGCGAGGTTGTCGCCGGAGAAGGTGGCGTTGACGATGTCGAACTCGAGGTCGAGCGTGAGGTCGCGCTCGTTCTTGCTGAGGTCCATCTGGTCGTCGCCGAAGTTGGTGCCGTCGTCGTAGTCCCAGATCTCGATGGCCAGGTCCACCGTCGTGTCGTTGCCCTGCAGGTCCACGACCTTGCTGAACACCCAGCCGTTGGGAGCCTCGGGCAGCCCCAGGGGCTCGAACTCGTCGTCCTCGATGCGCGGGCCGCGGGGGAAGCGCTCGCCGGCGATCGTGGCCACGGGGTAGTAGTCGCCGTCGCCGGAGGCGTCGTCGGGGTTGTCGATCTGTTTGAGGTAGTCGATCCTGACCGTGACCGTGACCTGGGTGGCCGCCGACGCGCTCCCGGTCAGCGCCACCATCAGGGCGGCGACCAGGACGCCGATCAGGGCGACGGATCTGCCGCGTGGTAAGAGTGCCATGATGTACCGCTCCAGAGAGATTCACAGGGGAATGTCCCTCTGACTGTCGGGGGCATCACGTCCGGAAACATGAGTAACCCCGTACTCAGAGCGGGTTGCGCAAGGGCTGGGCGGGCAGGCTCGCCTCCGGTTCCGGCAACCAGGCGTCGCCGGGCGGGGCCAGCCAGTCATCGGCCGTGGCCAGCTCGTCCACGGCCTCGCGCAGGGCGCGCAGGCCCGGATGGTCGCCGTCGGAACGCCAGATCATCATCCACGGAAACACCGCGACCGGATCCACGAGCGGTCGCAGCACCGCGCCCGGAATGTCAGGTTGCGTGGTCAACGTGAGGATGGGCGCGTCACGGTCGCGGATGTGCTGCGCGAGCTCGTCGCCGCCCCGCACGTGCGGGTGGGCGAGCGCGGGGTCCACGCCGAAGGGCGCGAGCAACTGCAGCAGCGCGTGCTCCCACCCGGGCGTCGCGTGGTCGCCCGCGCGGATGCACGGGTTGGTGCCGCGCAACGACTCCAGCGGTACGGCCGGCAGCTCGGCCAGCGGATGCCGCTCGGGCACCAGCACCGCGATGCGCTCGTGGCGGACAGGGCACTGCCGTACCCCGTCCAGCAGGCCGGGGCTGCGGCCGAACGTGACGTCGAGCCGCCCGTCGAGCAACAGCGGCACCGCGGCCTCCGCGCCGCTGTGAAAGCGGGCGAAGAACTCCACCCCCGGCGCCCGCCCGCGCGCCGCGGCCAGCACCAGCGCGGGCGTGAGGCCGGAGCCGACCACGTCGACGGTCAGCGACCGGGGCTGGCCGCGCAGTTCGATCATGGTCGCGTCGAACAGCCCCAGGATCTCCCGCGCCCGCGTCAGCAGCAACCGGCCCTCCGCCGTGAGCGTGACCTTGCGGGTCGTGCGCTCCAGCAGCCGGCGTCCCACCCGGTCCTCCAGCCGCCTGACGTCGCGGCTGAGCGCCTGCTGTGCCACGAACAGGCGCTGGGCGGCCCGGCTGAAGTGCAACTCCTCGGCCACGGCCACGTAGTGGCGCAACAGCCGGATCTCCACGTCGTCTGGCACTCCTCCTTCCTACCCGATTAACGCAGATGGCGCGTGAATCGCCTTCGAACAGGTGTTGGACCCCAGGCGAGGGCCGCCGCCAGGATCGAGGCATGGCGGGACGAGGAACGATCATGATGGCCTATGGGCTGACCGGTGTGATGAACGCGCTGTGGGGCGCCACGCTCCCGGCCACCGACGCCCGCCTGGAACTCGGGCCGGGACGGCTCGGCGGGCTGCTGATGGCGCTGGCCGTCGGCGCCCTCGTGGCCATGCCGGTGGCGGGACGGCTGGCCGAGCGGTGGACCGGGCGGCGCCTGCTCCGGATCTGCGCTCCCGCGGCGGCGCTCGGGCTGGCCGGCCCGGCGCTGGCCGCGACCGCCGGGACCCTGATGATCTCGGCGGTCGTGCTCGGCATGCTGTTCGGGCTGCTCAACGTGGCCCTGAGCCTGCAGGCGGCGACAGTGGAGCGTTCCCTCGCCCGGCCGATCATGAGCACGGTGCACGGGACGTGGACGCTCGGGGCCGTGGCGGGCGGCGCGGTCATCACCGCGGCCCTGCGGGCCGGGGTGGACGTGCGGGTGCTGATGGGCACGGGCGCGATCATCCTTGCCGTGGCATTGCTGGGGGTCAAAGGCATCCCGGAGCCTCCGGTGCGTCTCGTCCCCCGGCCCGCCGGGCAGGCGCGGCCGGCTCCGCCGCGGCCCGGGGTGATGGTGATGCTGGGCGTGGTCGGCGCGGCGGCCTTCATCACCGAGGGCGCCGCCACCGACTGGGCCGGGGTGCACGCCACCCGCGTCCTGGGCGCCGACCCCGCCACCGGCTCGCTCGTGTACACCGTCTTCTTCGTCGCGATGACGCTCGTCCGCTTCGCCGGCGACGCGCTGCGCACCCGGCTCGGCGTCCGCACCACGATCCGGCTGTGCGGCGCGACCGCCACCGCCGGTTACGGCCTCGTCCTGCTCGCCGGCGCCCTGCCCTTCGGCACGGCGGCACGGGTGGGCTGCGCCATGGCCGGCTGGGCGCTGGCCGGGGCCGGCATGGCCGTGGTCTGGCCGATCGTGGCCAGCCTGCTCGGCGCCGCCGACGGGGCGGCCCGCCGCCTGTCGGCGGTCACCACGATCAGCTACGGCGGCGGCCTCGTCGGACCCGCCCTCATCGGCTACGTCGCCACGACGGCGACGCTGCCCCTCGCCCTGGTGATCCCGGCGGCGCTCGCGCTGCTCGTGGCCATCGCCGCACCACCCCTGCTGAACGCGATCTCCGCGTCGGCGACCCACCACCGGCCCATCGGGGCCACCGCATCCAGGAGGACATCATGACCGTCGCCACTCTCGACATCCCGGGCGCCCGCCTGCACTTCGAGGTACGCGGCCAGGGCCCGCTCATCGCCCTCGTCGGCGCTCCGATGGACGCCGACTCCTTCGCCCCGCTGGCCGACCTGCTGGCCACCGACCACACCGTGCTCACCGCCGACCCGCGCGGCATCAAGCGCAGCCTCCTGGACGATCCCGCCCAGGATTCCACGCCGGCGCTGCGCGCCGCCGACCTGTCGCGCCTGCTGGCGCGCGTGGACGCCGGTCCCGCCGTGGTCTTCGGCTCCAGCGGCGGCGCGATGACCGCCCTCGCCCTCGCCCAGACCCACCCGGAGCAGCTGCGCGCGGTCATCGCCCACGAGCCCCCGCTCGTCGAACTCCTGGAGGACCGCGACAAGCTCCACACCCAGACCGACGAGCTCATCGCCACCTACCTCGGCGGCGACACGGTCGGCGCGTGGGCGAAGTTCATGGCGCAGGCCAACATCGCAGTGCCGGACGGCGCGCTGGAGATGATGTTCGGCGGCGAGCGCGACCCGCAGCACGTGATCGACGAGCGTCGCTGGTTCGCCCACGAACTGCACGGCACCACCCACTGGGTGCCCGACCTGGACCGGCTGCGCGCGGTCCCGCGCCTCGTGATCGGCATCGGCGAGGAGTCGGCCGGGCAGCTGTGCGACCGTGCCTCCCGCGCCCTGGGGGCCGCCCTGGGCATCGAGCCGGTCGTGTTCCCCGGCGACCACACCGGCTTCGCCGACGACCCCGGCGGCTTCGACCCCGCCCTGCGCGCCGTCCTGTCCCACCTCTGACCTTCCGCGAATATTCTGTAAACCCGGAAGCTTTCAGGGTCCCCGGATATAACGCATCGACAGGGAATCCAAAGCGCTTATTCATAGTGTCCTTCACCAACGGGAAATCAGCTGGATTTCCCCGGTTTCGAAGGAGCTTCCATGTTTCTGAAATTCGCCGTCGGCGTGGCGGCCGTCCTGGCAGTGGCGGCCCCCGCGCAGGCCTCTGAGCAGCGGACCGAGACCGCTGCCCCGCAGGCGGCCGAGCAGTCGGCCGACCTGCGCAAGACGGTCAAGCGGCCCAAGTTCCAGATGCCTTTCACCTGCAACCAGAAATGGTATGCGGAGGCGTCGACCAGCGATCACAACCCGGCGCTCGACTTCTGGATGGGCGACCACAACACCAACAAGCCCTCGACCAAGGGGCAGTGGGTACGCGCGTCCGCCTCGGGCAAGGTCGTCCTTTCCTACAAGGACAGCCAGGCGGGGCACGTCGTACAGATCAGGCACACGTTCAAGACCGGAAAGGACTGGTTCACGACCTACCTTCACCTGAAGAAGCGCGACGTGAAGAAGGGACAGACGGTGCCGATGGGCAAGAAGATCGGTGAGGTCGGCCGCAGCGGGCCGACCGCCAACGGCGTGTACCACCTGCACTACGAGCAGGCGGCCTCCTACGGGAAGACCGCGGATTGGGGGAACCGGGGCGCGCCGCGCAAGGCCGTCAAGTTCAACAACAAGACCTATACCGGTGTCGGGGAGTCGTGGCAGATCCGCAGCCGTAACACCGGCGCCCAGGACAGCTGCGGCACCTGACCGCCGGCCGGGGGCGGCCGCACCCGCCCCTGCCGGCCGGAGGTTTGGCACAAGCCGTCCGGGCAGATGGACGGCATGGACGAACGAGAGCCCGAAGACCTTCCCGAAGCCGTCGGGCGGGTCAACGGCGAGAGCGACATCCGCGCCGAGCGCGCCGGCGTCGAAGTCCGCGAGACGCGGCGCCCGATACCGGCCGAGCCGATCGACCCCCCGCCCGATCCCGAGCGGAAGGTGCGCGAGGAGCGGCGCGAGGCCGCCGAACAGGACGGCCAGGACGTGGAGCCCGACGCCGAGCCCACCGACTAGGAGCCGTCCATGAGGCGGCTCTCCCAGGCCCAGGCGACGATCTCGACCCGCCCCCGGACTCCGAGCTTGTCCAGGATGCCCGAAACATACCCCTTGACCGTGCTCAGCGACAGGAACAGCTCATCGGCGATCTCCTGGTTGGTACGCCCCTTGGCGATCGCCCGGACGATCTCGGCCTCCCGCGCGGTCAGTGGCTGCTCCGGCACCTCCGCCCTGGCCCGCCCCCCGCGTTCGGCCAGATGGCGCAGCAACCGCAGCGTGATCGACGGCGAGATGAGCGCGTCCCCCGTGTACGCGGCCCGCACCGCCTCCACGAGCAGCTTGGGACCCGCGTCCTTCAGCACGAACCCGGCGGCCCCCAGCCGCAACGCCCCGTAGACGTACTCGTCCAGGTCGAACGTGGTCACCATGACCACCCGCGTCCGCGAGCCGGCCAGCGCGCGGGCCACGCCGATCCCGTCCAGGTTGGGCATCTGGATGTCCACCAGGCAGACGTCCGGCCGCGTCCGGCGCTCCTGCTCGATCGCCTCCACGCCGTCGGCGGCCTCGGCGACCACGATGATGTCGGGCTGGTCCTCCAGAATGATCCGCAGGCTGGCCCTGATCATCTCCTGGTCGTCGGCCAGCAGCACCCGGATGGGCGGCGTCATCGCTGTCCGCCGGTCGGGATGACGGCACGGACGGACCAGCCGGAACCGGGCCGGGGCCCGGCCGCCAGCGTCCCGCCGACCGCTTCGAGGCGCTCGCGCATCCCGATGAGCCCATACCCGGGCCGGCGGTGGCGGCGGCCGCTCGTCCGCGGCGCGTCGTCCTCGACCGCGACGGTCACCGCCCGGTCGTCCTCGCTGATGCCGACGGTGACCGCGCGCGCGTGCGGCGCGTGCCGGGCGACGTTCGTCAGCGACTCCCGCACGATCCGGTACACGGTCCCGCTCACCTCCGGCGGCCAGCCGGACGGTTCCGCGTCCATCCGCAGGTACGCCCGGCGGTCACGGCTCCCGAAGCCCTCGATCAGCTCGCCGAGCTGTTCATGGTCCTCGCCGGCCGGGGCGGCCTCGCGCAGAAGGCCGACCACGCGCCGGGTGGCGGCCAGCGCCGCCGTGCCCGCCGACTCGATTCCGGCCAGGGAGCCTGGAGTCCGGTCCGGATGCCTCGCGGTGACGAGCTGGGCGGCCTGGGCCTGGAGCACGATGCTGGTGATGTGGTGGGCGACGACGTCGTGCAGTTCTCTGGCCAGTTCCAGGCGTTCGGCCTGCCGTACCCGCTCGGCCGCTGCGTGGCGGCGGGCGGCGAGCAGCCGGGGGGCGAGCCCGAGCAGCACGGCGGCCAGCCAGGCCAGGGCGCTCAGCTGCGGCACGGCCGAGCCGGGATCGGCGAGGAAGCCGCCTGCCACCACGGCCAGCCCGGCGGCGGCCACGCCGCCGGCCACGCGGACGGGCAGCGTCCTGACGGCGGTGCCGACCAGCACGGCCAGCGCCAGCGAGGTGGCCGGGCTGGGCTCGGCGGGCAGGGGGACGAGGCGGGTGGCGAGAACGGCGAGCGCGGCGACGGTCAGGCCTGCGACCGCCGTCCACAGCGGGCTGAGCCCGCGCACGAGAGCGAGCACACACACCACGACCGCCACCGCCGCCCCGAACAGCCCATGACCGGGGCCCCAGCTCGCGGCGACCTGGTACGCCTGGAAGGCCACGGCTGCGGCGAACCCGGCACCGAGCCCCGCGGCCTTGAGCTGTTCGCGAACACGCACGTCACCCAGGCTAGGAGAGGAACCCCGCCGGACAGTACCGGCCAAAGGTACTGTCCCTTTCCCTGCTTTCCGCCGATGTGGGGGCCGGTCCCGGCTCGCAGGATGAAGCCTCATGTCACAAGAAACGCTTCCCGCGACGTCCTCCGGCCGGCCGAGGGTCGCCGCGCTCGACGTGCTGCGCGGGTTCGCCCTGTGCGGCATCCTGCTCGCCAACGTCAAGCCGATCGCCCACATGGGCGGCACCGCACCGGCCGATCCGGACGGCGGGCCCTCTCTGCTGGGACTGCTCGTCGACCAGCGCTTCTTCCCGATCTTCTCGCTGCTGTTCGGCGTCGGATTCTCGCTGTTGCTGGAGTCGGCGCGCCGCCACACCCCCCGTCCGCGCGTCCTGCTGCTGCGGCGGCTCCTGGTCCTGGCCGCCATGGGTCTGGCGCACATGTTCCTGCTGTGGCGGGGCGACATCCTGACCATCTACGCCGTCGTCGGCCTCGTGGTACTCCTGCCCTCGACCTGGCTGCCACGCTGGGCCGTAGCGGGGCTGGCGGCCGTCCTCATCGCGACGCCGCTGATCCTCGGCGGCAACGGCGTGCCGCTGGTACCCGGGCTGTTCCTGCTGGGCTCGGCGCTGACGCGCTACGGCGTGATCGACAGGATGGAGCACGCCGTACGCGCTCCGGCCGTCCTGGGGGCGCTGTTCGTGGCGGGGGCGGTGCCCGCCGCGTGGCTGCAGGCCGGGACCGGCTCCAACCTCTGGTTCTCCCTGGCCGGACTGCTGACCGCGGGCGTCTACGTGTGCGGCCTGCTGCTCCTGCTTCGTACGCCGCTGCGGCCGGTGCTGCACAGGGTGTTCGCGCCGCTGGGCAGGATGGCACTGACCAACTACCTGACCGCCACCATGCTCGTCCTGCTGGCCACCTTCGTGCTCGGGGGGTCTCCGGACGAATGGTCATCGGAGATGGTCGTGCTGATCGCGGTAGCCGTACTCGTGCCCCAGTGGGTGGTGTCCACGGTGTGGCTGCGGCGCTTCCGGCAGGGGCCGCTCGAATGGCTCTGGCGATGGGCCACCTGGGCCCGCCGCCCGGCCCTGCACCGCACCCCGTGACCGGCTCGTCAGAGGGCGGGGCCGGGGATGGTCCGATCGAACTCCACCAGGGCGATCGGCGGGCCCTCGCCGAAGTCATGGTCGTGCCGCCTGCCGGTCTCGGCGAAGCCGTGCTTGCCGTAGAAGCGGCGCGCCTGGGCTGAATCCCGGAGCGTCCACAGGTGCACCCGGTCGTAGCCGGCCTCCCGCAGGCGGTCCAAGGTGGCGGTCAGCAGGGCCGCCGCCAGGCCGCTGCCCCAGACGTCCGGGTGGGCGAAGAAGGTGTGGATCTCCGCCAGTCCGGGGCTGGAGGAGGCCCCGGAGCGGGAGAAGGCCCCTGCCCGGTCGTCCAGGAGCGCGAGCAGGATCGGGTCCCCGCCCTCGGCCAGGATGCCGTGCCACTTGGCGCGCCGCTCCTCGATCCCGGCGGCGGCGACCTGCGGCGTGCACAACGGGCCGTGCGAGATGCCCCAGGAAACGGCGTGAATCTCGCCGAGGACGCCGCCGTCGCCGGGCCCCGCCTCGCGGATCGTGATCGTGCTGTGCATGGAGTCGACCCTATGCCGTGGCCTCGGGGGATACGTGCTCGGGGGTCTCCGCCGCCCGGAGGATCGGGCGCGTGCCAGGTTCACGTATCCTGCGGTGCCGCGGCCGGCCATCCGTCCAGCGCGCCGTAGGTGATGAGGGCCAGGGCGTGGTCGACGCCGGGCCGCGCCGGGGTGCCGGGGCGTGGACGCGGGCGGTCGAGCCCCAGCCGTACGGCCCTTGCGGTGTCGTCTCCTCCGGAGCAGGCGAGCAGGGCCAGGTCGATCCCCGCGCCGAAGTCCGCCGCGGTCATGATCCTGCCGTCGCCAGGGCGAAACCGTCGGTGGCGGCTGCCAGGATGGCCGCCATGACCGACGATCTGCTCCGGCGGGTGATCGCCAAGGCGTCCGCGGAAGCCCTTCCGCCCACCGTGACCGCCGACGAACTCGGGCGGGCCGAGCGTGAGCTGGGCTTCCCGCTGCCGCCCCTGCTGCGGCGCCTCTACCTGGAGGTGGCCGACGGTGGCTTCGGGCCCGACTACCAGCTGCTCTCCTTGCGCGAGGCCGTCGCGGCCCGCGAGGAGGAGCCTTGGCCGGTGGGCGTTCTGCCGGTGCTCGACTGGGGCTGCGGGATGTACGCGGCGATCGACTGCGAGCACGCGCGCGCCACGGTGCTGCTGTACGAGCCGAACGGGCTGGGCGGCGACGATGACGGGCATCTCGCCTGGTACGTCGACGCCGACGACCTGACCGGCTGGCTGGAGACCTGGCTGGCGGAAACGGGCTGGTACGAGGAGGACGCGGAGGAGACGGCCGAGATGCCGCACTGGACGCCCGCCCGGGAGCGCCTGAACCGGTGAGCGCTACCGGCCGCCGCGCGCCGGGCCGCCCGCGAAGCCGTCGGGCGCGAGGCCGTCTCGCGTCCGACGGCCCGTGACGCCGTCGTCCGGCGGGCCGACCGTGACGCCGTCGTCCGGCGGGCCGACCGTGACGCCGTCGTCCGGCGGGCCGACCGCGACGCCGCCTTGCGGCGGGGCGCTCGCGAAGCCGTCGCGCATGATCCGGAGGAGCTCGCGCGCGTGTTCCGCGCCGGTGGCGGCGACGGCGGCCGCGCTGGTCAGGGCAGTCACAGGAAGGTGATCGCGCGACGCGTCCCCCTCCGCGGTTGGCGCGAAATATCAGGACAAGGTCTGGCTAACGGCCACGCCTGCGCGCCCGTCCGGCCGCTCGGTCGAACGCCGGCTTCCCGCAGATGAAGGAGCAGGTTCGCGGCGAGGCGGTTGAGGCCGGAACGGCAGGGCGGCTGCGGCACGGTCTTCTCACCGGTCATGCTGTGCACTCCGCTGGACAAGGTTGACTGCTCTGCCGGCGTGATCTGGGCACGCCATGATGTTCCTCGTCCGCACCGTGACAAAGGAGCGTCATGTTGGTTCTCGAGTTCCGGACCTACCGCCTCAAGCCCGGCACGCGTGCCGACTTCGTCGACGCGATGGCGACGCTGGCCGTACCGCTGCTGCGCCGGTACGGCATCGACGTCGTGGACAGCGGGGCGTCGCTGGTGGACGAGGACGGCCACGAGGAGGCGTATCTCATCCGGTCCTTCGCCTCGCTCGAGGCCCATCGCGAGCAGGAGGAGGAGTTCTACGGCAGCGACGCCTGGCTGAAGGGTCCCCGGGAGGAGATCATCTCGCGGATCGAGAGTTACCACTCCATCGTGATCGAGGTGCCGGAGGAAGCCGTTCAGGCACTGCGCCGCAACGGTCAGCTGGTGAGGCGGTAGCGGATCGGCAGATGCTTCAGGCCGCCCACGAAGGTGGTCGACATCCACTCGGGCGTTCCGGCGAGTTCGATCGAGCCGAGGCGGGGGAGGAGCTCCTCGAACAGGGCCCGGGTCTCCATGCGGGCCAGGGCCGCGCCGAGGCAGTAGTGGACGCCGAACCCGAAGGCGAGGTGCTTGTTGGGGTCGCGGCCCGCGTCGAAGCGGAACGGGTCGGTGAAGACGGCCTCGTCGCGGTTGGCCGAGGGGTAGGACAGGAGCACCGACTCGCCCGCCTTGACGGTCACGCCGTTCACCTGGGTGTCGGCGGCCGCCGTACGCATGAACTCCTTGACCGGCGTGACCCAGCGGATCATCTCCTCGACCGCGGTCGGCAGCAGGGCGGGATCGTCGCGCAGCCGGGCCAGCTCGGCGGGGTGCTCGATGAGCGCGTGCAGGCCGCCGCTGATCGTGGAACTGGTGGTGTCGTGGCCGGCGGTGGCGATGATGACGTAGTAGGAGGCGGCGTCGTAGTCGGACAGCGGCTCGCCGTCGACGCGGGCGTTGGCGATGGCGGAGGCGAGGTCGTCGGTGGGGGTGTCCCTGCGCGCGGCGGTCAGGGCGTGGAAATAGGTGAAGAAGTCGAGCAGCGTCGCCATGATGTCCTCGGTGGTGCCGCCCCGCTGGAACTCCTTGTCGGTGCCGCCGAACAGCTGCTGGGTGAGCGTGAGCATCCGGGGGAAGTCCGACTCGGGCAGGCCGAGCAGCGAGAGGATCACATACAGCGGGTAGTGCGCGGCGACCTGGGTGGCGAAGTCGCAGGCGCCGCCGTACTCGCTCATCCGGTCCACGTACTGCCGGGCCAGTTCGCGCACCCGCTGCTCCATCGCGCGCATGGCCCGGGGCTTGAACCAGTCGGCGCCGATCGCGCGGGTCACCCGGTGCCGTGGATCGTCCATGTGGATCAGCGTCCGCAGGGCGGTGCCCTCGGCCCGGCTCCGCGCCATCCGCGCGTCCGTCTCGGCCTTGGCGAGCACCGGCCGGGGCGCGTTGCGGAAGACGGGATGGTTGCGTTCGATCTCCATGATGTCGGCGTGGCGGGTCACGGCCCAGAACGGGTGGTAGCCCTCCGCCTCCACCCAGTGCACCGGGTCGTCGCGGCGCAGCAGGCCGAGCGCCCGGTGCAGCCGGGCCTCGTCGGCGTACGCCGACGGGTCGGCGAGGGTCAGTCCCGCCTCGGTCAGAGTCATCGTCATGGGGGAGATCCTTGGTGTGGGCGGAAACGGCCTCACTACGATCTTCCACCCGGACGGGCACGGGCAAGGCCGGCTCGGCCCCGGGGAGGCCGAGCCGGTTCCGGTCAGATGGTGTCCTGCCAGGTGACGTCGCCCGCGCGGTAGCCGGCGACCCGGCTGCTCACCTCGGCGGGGGAGACCACCTCGTTCTTGCTGTGGTAGACCCAGTCGACCTGCTGGATCCAGGTGCGCGCCGGGCCGTTCTGGCCCGCCGTGATGAACCACTGGTTGAAGTTGATCGACATGGGAGTCTCGGGGTAGTACTTGCCGCCGTGCTCGGCGGCGAGCCGGCCGTCGACGTAGTAGCGGATCGTGCCGCCGGAGACCTGGACGACCAGGTCGTGCCAGCCGGCGTGGCTGGAGTTGACGAACGTCGAGGTGTTGTCGGCCAGCCACGGGTCGGGCTGGTAGGTCTCCCAGCTCGTCATGTACATCAGGGGGCCGGTCAGGCCCCACCCGCCGTTGGGCAGGTACTCGAAGTCCAGTTCGCCGTAGTCCGGGTCCATCGGCGCGTCCAGCGGAGTGATGGTGAAGAACGTCTGCACCGTCTCGTCCCCGTCGGCGCCCGTGGTGGGGGCGTCGCTGAACTTCACCCGGGCGGCGTAGGTGCCCTCGAAGAACTTGCGCTGGTGCAGCATCTCCGACTGGGTGACGTTCACGCCGTCATTGGTCGCCTTCAGCTGCATCACCTTGGCGCCGTCGGCCGTCGGGAAGGTCACGTTCCCCTTCGGCCAGGTGGCGCCCGGCACGCCCGGCCCGCCGGGGTTGGTGCGGACCGTCCAGTTGCGCGCGGCGATGAGCGGGTCATCGGCATGGGTGTACGCGAAGTCGTCGAACAGCACGCCGGCGGGACCCGACGTGGGCGGCGGGTCGCCCCACATCAGCGTGCCGGCCCGGTGGACGGTGGCCTTCGGCCAGTCGGTGTAGGCCGGTACGGCGCCGAAGGAGTAGTCGTCGCTCTGGCTGAACGACTGCCAGTCGGCCCGGTGGAAGCGCACCTCCAGCTGGGTCTGGGCGCCGGCGCCCAGCGTCCCGCCGCGGAAGCCCAGCTCCAGGTACCCGTTGCCGAACGTCCCGGTGACCTGCGGGCATCCCACCCGCGCCCACGAGCAGGCGAAGACGTGGGGCCCCGAGCCGGTGAAGTAGTAGCGGATCTTCAGATCGCGCAGCTGGAGCGTGGTCGTGCCCGTATTGACGAGGTTGAAGATCGGCTCCGCCTGCGGTGCGGCGGGCTGGGGCGCGGTCGTGTAGTACTGCAGGCGCACCGCCGGAGCGGCCGTGGCCCGCGCGGGCACGGCGAGCGTGCCCAGCACGGCCATGGCCACGAGTAAGTGCTTCATCATGGGGGGTTCTCCTCACCTGTTGGTGCTAACGGACGGCTCCGGCGGTGAGGCCGGAGGTGATACGGCGCTGGAAGACCACGTACGCGGCCAGCACCGGCAGCATCGAGATCGTGAGCCCGGCGAACAGCCCGCTCCAGTCGCTGGCATAGCCCTGCCGTACGGCCAGCACCGCCAGCCCCTGCGCCAGGACGAACTCGGACTCCTCCGGATTGAGCGCGAGCGGCAGCAGGTACTGGTTCCAGAGGCCGAGGAAGTTGAAGATGCCGACGCTGATGAGGCCGGGCTTGGCCATGGGCAGCATGACCCGGAAGAACACGCCGGAATGGGAGCAGCCGTCGAGGAAGGCGGCTTCGGCGACGGAGGTGGGCAGCGTGCGGAAGAAGGAGGTCAGGAAGAAGACGGTGAACGGCAGCGCGTACGCGGTGTAGACGAGGATCAGCCCGAGCGGGGTGCCGAGCAGGCCCAGGGAGCGCACGACGAAGAAGAGCGGGACGAGGGCGAGGAAGAGGGGGAAGGCCATCCCGGCGATGAACAGGTAGTAGATGAGCCGCGCACCGGGGAAGCGGTAGCGGGCCAGGACATAGGCCACCATCGCCCCGAACAACATGGTGAGGACCACCGCGCTCCCCACCACAACCGCCGAGTTCAGGAAATATCGGCCGATGGAGGCTTCCGTCCATGCCCGGGCCCAGTTCTCCCCATGCAGCCGGTCCGGCAGGCTCCATGGGCTGGTCAGGATGTCCCGGTCGGCCTTGAACGAGCTCATCACCGCCCACACCAGCGGCAGCGTGACGATGACGCCCCAGCCGACGAGGGCGAGGTGCAGCAACGAGCTCCACGGGCGCGGCCGCCGTACCCGATGAGTAAGGGTCATGCCATCTCCACCCGTTCGCGGCGCGAACCGCGCAGCACGAGCACGGCGAGCGCCAGGGTGAGGAAGAACAGCGCGACCCCGAGCGCGGAGGCGTAGCCGAACTTCCCGTAGGTGAAGGCGTTGCGGTACAGGGTGAGGCCGAGCACCTCGGTGGCGTTGTCGGGGCCGCCGGGACCCACGGTCATGATCTGCACGATGGCGAAGCCGTCGAGGGCGGCCATGCCCAGGTAGATGAAGGCGACCTGGACGTTCTCCCAGACCAGCGGCAGCACGACGCGGGTCAGGCGGGTGAGCGCGGAGGCGCCGTCGATGGCGGCGGCCTCCAGGATCTCCCGGGGGATCGACTCCATCGCGGCGCAGAACAGCACCACGTAGAAGCCGACCGCGCTCCACACGACCACCGCCATGACCGCCCACAGCGCGAGCGACGGGTCACCGAGCCAGGAGCGTCCCTCGATGCCCAGCAGGTTCAGGACTCCGTTGAGCAGCCCGGAGTTCGGGGTGTAGACGAACTGGAACAGGACCCCGACCACGGCGACCGACAGCAGTTGCGGGAAGAAGTAGACGACGCGGTAGATCCCCGCGCCCCGCCGGCGGCCGAGGCTGAGCGCCGCGGCCAGGAACAGCGCGAGCACCACGGTGGCGATCGGCACCACCAGCAGCATGAGCGCGTTGTTCTTCAGCGCCGCCAGCACCTGCGGATCGTCCGGCAGCCGGGCGAAGTTGTCCGCCCCGACGAACTCCGCCCGCGCCGAGACCCCGCGCCAGTCGGTCAGCGCCAGGTAGAACGCCTGCGCGTAGGGCGAGAGCACGAGCACCGCGTACAGCGTCAGCGGCAGGACGAGGAACCCCGCGATGAACGGCAGCCGGCGGTGCCTCATCGCTTGTACTTGGTGATCGAGGAGTCCGCGGCCACCTGGTCGGCGGCCTTCTGCACGCGCTCCGTCCACTGCGCGGCGCTGACCCGGCCGTTGAGCAGCTCTCCCGTCGAGTCGTGTACGGCTTTCGCCAGCGGCGCGTACCAGCCGGGAAAGCGGTAGGACAGCGCGTGCTCGCCCGCCGCCGCGACCAGTTCGCCCACCGACTTCAGCCCGCTGGACAACGGGAGCCCCTCCAGCGCGTCCTTGCGCACCGGCATGGCGCTGGCGGTCGTGGCGAAGTTGGCCGCGCTCTCCTTCGCCAGCATGAGGCGCAGGAACTCCAGCCCGCCGGCGGTGTTCCTGCCCTGGGCGGGGACGATGAACGGCTCGCTGCCCGCGGCCTGGATGGCGGTGCCGGGCAGCTTGTCGCCGTCCGAGAGCCGGGGCGTGGGCCCGGCGACCATGTCGAAGCCGGCGGGGGTGACCTTGGCCTGCTCGGCCTCCAGCCAGGAGCCGCAGGGGATGAAGACGGCCTTGCCCTGGCACCAGGCGGTCTGCGCCTCGGTGTGCGAGAGCGCCTCGGAGCCCTTCATGATGTGCCCGCGCCCGGCCAGTTCGGCGAAGGCCTCGACGACCGCCCTGACGCTGCCGGCCCGCCAGGCGCCGGGCTCCAGGTTGTCGATGGCGGCGACCTGCTCCATGCCGCCGGCCTTGGCGACCATGGTGAGCAGCGGGTCGTTCATGTACTCGGGGTACTTGCCCTGGTACGTCCAGGGGGCCAGGCCCGCCTTCTTGATCTCGTCGCCGAGCGTCAGCATCTCGGCCCAGGTCGCCGGGTAGGTCCAGCCGTGCTTGGCGAACAGCGAGGAGCTGTACCACAGGCCCCAGACGGTATAGGCGTAGTTGAGCACGTACGGCACGCCGCCGAAGCTGCCCGCCTCGACGATGCCGGGGACCAGGGTGTCGCGCACCTTGACGGCCGGATCGTCGGCCGAGGGGGCGTCGAGTAACTTCTCCAGCGACAGAAGCTGCCTGTCGGCGACGAGCGAGGCCACGTCCAGCGCCCCGGCGCCGGAGTTGTCGATCACGTCGGGCGGGTCGCCGGCCACCATGCGCGGCTGCATGGCCTGGCCGACGCCCTGGATGCCGGCGTGCGTGATCTTCGCCCCGGGATGGCGCCTGGTGTAGAGCGACTCGGCGAACTTCGCCCAGTCGTCGCCGAAGCCGCCCTTGAAGATGACGACGTCCAGCGGATCCTTGGCGGCGACGCCGAGCGGGTTGGCGGCGCTGGTGGGCCCGGCGGCGGCCGGGGCGGAGGCCACGGGCGCGCCGCCGCCGGTGGCGCAGGCGGCGACGACCGGGGTGAGGGCGAGCAGGCCGAGGAATCCCCGGCGGGTGGGGGTGTTTTCAGGCATGACGAAGACAGCTTTCGGCTAAGGGAGTTCAGGAGCCGCGGCGGATCCGGCCCGCGTAGAGCGCTTCGAGGCGCAGGTTGTGCTCGTCGCCCTCCGGCACGTTGGCCGACAGGTAGATCGGCGGGATCTTGCCCGCCTCCAGCTGGTCGCGCACGACCCGCGTGACGACGAGCTGGGCGAGCAGGGCCGAGGTGATCGTGGAGACCGCGCCGACCGCGCCGCCGTCCGGAAGGGGGAGTACGGCGTCGCCGTACGGTGCCATGTTGTCGAGCACCACGTCGGCCAGGTCGCACAACCGGGCGCCCGAGGGGTGGCGGGAGGCCACGGCGGTGCTGTGGGCCAGGGAGGTGATGGCGATCAGGTCGTGACCGCGTTCCTTGACGGCCCGGGCCAGCTCCACCACGACGCCGTTGACGCCGGAGTTGGAGATGACCACGAACAGGTCCGGCTCGCCGATCGGGGCGGCGGCCAGGATGCGGTGCGCGACCGCGGGGTCGCGTTCGAGGTCGTAGCGGGTGAGTTCGGCGCGGTCGGCTCCGCCGTACAGGACGATGTCGCGCAGGGCGAGCCGGTTGGTGGGCACGAGACCGCCGGCGCGGCCGGCGATCTCCATGGCGACCGCTTCTGAGTGGCCGGAGCCGAAGGCCTGGATCACGCCCCCGTTGTCGAGGCAGGTGCCGATGAGCCGGGCGGCCCGCCCGATCTCGCCGGCGTGGGTCCGCGGAATGGTCCGGACCAGGTCGGCCACGTGTGTCGCGTAAGTGTCGGGATTCATCGCCCTCCGTCTAGGCGGTGTCCGGTGACGGCGCGTACCGTCAGGTCGAACGCCTCCTTGGTGCGCTCGTAGGTGCGCTGCGCGACCGCGACGTAGACCACGTCGAGGACGAGCAGCTGGGAGTGGATCGCGGCGAACCCGTCGCTGCGGAAGGTCGTCTCCCGCGCCGCGGTCGTGAGGACCAGTTCGGCCACCTCGGCCAGCGGCGAGCCGGGGTGCGAGGTCACCGCCACGGTGATCGCGCCGTGGCCGGCCGCCTCGGCGAGCACCTCGATGACCTCCCTGGTCCTGCCGCTGTGCGAGATGCCGATCGCCACGTCGCCGTCGGTCAGCAGCGCGGCGTCGGTCAGCGCGCTGTGCGCGTCCGACCTGCTCCAGGTGGGGACGCGGATGCGCTGGAGGCGGTACTCCATCTCACCGGCGACCGCCGCGCTGCTGGCCACGCCGAACAGCAGCACCCGGCCGGCGTTCTTGATGACGTTGGCCACCTTCTCCACCGTGGCCAGGTCGAGCTGGGCGGCGGTCTCCTGGATCAGCCGGATGTCGCTGTTGGAGACCACGCCCAGCACCTTGTCCAGGCCGTCGGCGGGCAGGATCTCCTGCCCTATGTCGGTGTCCCAATGTTGCTGGGCGGCCCGGCCGGTCTGGCTGGCGATCGTGACCCGGAGCTCGGCGTAGCCGCTGAAGCCCAGCGCCCGGCAGAACCGGGTGATCGTGGCCGTGGACGTGCCGCTGCGCTCGGCCAGGTCGACGATGGTCATCCTGGCCGTCTCCGCCGGGTCGTCCAGGATCACCTCCGCGACCTTGCGCAGCGCTTCGGGCATCTCGCCTTGCTCGGCCCGGATCCGGGGCAGTAGTTCCACGTCGTCCTCCTTGATGGTGAAAATTATGCTCAACATCTGGTGCAGTCAAGGCTTTGCGCCGATAATTCTTGACATGAGCTTAGTTCTCGGCGTGGACGCCGGAGGGACGTCGTCGCGCGCGGTCGTCACCACCCTGGACGGGCGGGTGCTGGGGCGAGGGCGGGCCGGGTGCGGAAATCCGGCCGCGTGCCCGCCCGGAGAGGCCTTTCTTCAGGTGGGAAAGGCCATAGAGGAGGCGTTGGCGACATCCGGGCCCGGCGGCGTCCGGGCGGCGGTGATCGGCCTGGCGGGCGTCGAGGGGCTGCCCGAGGGGCTCGCCGCGCACTTCCCGGTGCCGCCCCGGGTGGTCGGGGACGTGGTCGTGGCCTTCGCCGCGGGCACCCCCGCGGCCTCCGGAACCGTGCTGATCTCCGGCACGGGAGCGATCGCGGCGAAAATTATTGACCACGAGATCGCGGCGACGGCCGACGGGCACGGCTGGCAGCTCGGCGACGAGGGCTCGGGGTTCTGGATCGGGCGGCAGGCGGCCCGCTCGGCCGTCCGCGGGACACCGGGCCTGCTCACCGCGTCGGTGCTCGGGCGGCTCGGCGTCCGCGCGCCGGAGATGGTGGCGGTGGCGGTCCAGGCGGCCCCGCCGCTGGCGCTGGCCGAGCTGGCGCCCCTGGTCAGCCGGGCGGCCGGCGAGGGCGATCCGGCGGCGGTGAAGATCGTCGAGCGTGCGGCCGGTCTGCTGGTGCGGACCTTCCGGGAGGTGCACGTGCCCGGCACGCCCGTGGTGCTGGCCGGGAGCGTGCTGACCAGCGAAGGCCCGGTACGGCGGGCCGTAGGGGATCTGCTGCCTGACTGCGCGCCGGCGGTCGCCGGGCGGGGCGAGGACGCCGCGGCCTGGCTGGCGGCGCGCTCACTCGCACCCGGAACGCCCCACCGGGACTTCCTGCCACGTCCCGCGGACGTAGGCGGAGGAAGGCCTCATGGTGGCCACCCGCCGGGGTCGCGAGAGTGGTTGATCCCCGCATCGAGGCCCGTGGCCTGCGAAGGCCCCCTGCCAGGCGGCCAGGGCCAGGTCGAAGGAGGCGTCAGCGGCTCGCCAGGGTCCTGAAGTGGGCCAGGCAGGCGGACAGGGCCAGATCGAAGGCGTCGTCGGCGCGCGACGGCGGGGCGGCGGCCATCGCCTGGGACAGGGCGGGGGCGCCGCTCTGGCCGGACAGGTCCCAGATGGGGTCCGGCGCGGCCAGGTCGAGAGCCGAGCCGAAGATCAGGTTCTCCACCGCGGTGATCATGGTCAGCACGTCCCGGAGGGCGAACCCGGCCTCGTTCAGCATCCGTACGGCCTGCTCATACTGCCCCAGCACCCGCGGCGTCCGCACCGGCGTCGCCAGGAGCAGCGGGATGGCGCGCGGGTGCGCGGCGAAGGCGGCGCGGTAGGAACGGGCCCAGCCGGCCAGCGCCTTGTCCCAGGGCGGGACGTCGAGCATGGAGGAGTCGATCCGGTGGGAGACGTGCTCGCGGATCAGCTCGATGACGCCCTCACGCCCGTCGACGTGGTGGTAGAGCGAGCCGGTCTGCACGCCGAGCCGCCGGGCGATCTGCGGCAGGCTGACCTCGCCCTGCTCGTCGACCAGGGCCAGCGCGGCGGTGGTGATGCGTTCGCGGTCAAGGAGTGGTGTCCGAGGCCGGCCCATGTGTCGTTCTCCCGGTTACGTCTTCTCAAGCGTGCCCTCAGAGGCTACATTGCCAAAATCAAAATGCTTTAGGTTTTTGGTGCTGGTGCCTAGAAGGGCGTAACCGCCATGCCTCTCAGATCCGACTCGCTCGGAAGCGTCGACATCTCCTTCTTCGTCATCTCCGCCGCCGCGCCGCTCACCGTGATGGCGGGTGTCTCGCCCATCGCGATCATGCTCGGCGGCATCGGCGCCCCGGCCGGCTACCTGGTCGCGGGTCTCGTCCTGGCGATCTTCGCGATCGGCTTCACCACGATGAGCAGGCACGTACGCGGCGGCGGCGCCTTCTACGCGTTCATCACCCGCGGCCTGGGCCGTCCGGCGGGAGCCGGTGGCGCGCTGGTGGCCATGGTCGGCTACAACGCCATGGAGATCGGCGTGTACGGCCTGCTCGGCAGCGCCACCGCCGGCACGCTGAAGAGCCTGCTGGGCATCGACGTGCCCTGGATCGTCATCGCCGTGGCCGGGCTGCTGATCACCTACTACGGCGGCTACCGCTCGATCACGTTCGGCGCCAAGGTCCTGGGCGTCCTGCTCGTCGCCGAGACCGCGATCCTGCTGCTCCTGGCCGGCGGGGTGCTGCTGAAGGGCACGCTGAGCCTGGACTCCTTCGCCCCGGTCAACGTGACGGCACCGGGCATGATCGCCGTCCTGGCGTTCGCGTTCGGCGCGTTCACCGGGTTCGAGTCGACCGTGATCTACCGGCGCGAGGCCCGCGACCCCGGCCGCACGATCCCGCGGGCCACCTACGTCGCGCTCGCCTTCCTCGGCGTCTTCTACGCCTTCATCGTCTGGATCGTGATCCAGGCCTTCGGCGGCGCCGCCGTCGTGAAGGCCGCCGCGGCCGACCCGGCCGGCCTCTTCTTCGGCGCGATCACCGCCTACGTGGGCGGATGGGCCGCCGGCCTCATGCACATCCTGATCGTGACCAGCATCTTCGCCTCGCTGCTCGCCTTCCACAACGCGATCAACCGCTACACCCTGTCGCTGTCGGAGGAGCGGGTGCTCCCGTCCGTGCTCGGCCGGATCCACCCCCGTCACCAGTCCCCGTACGCCGCGGGCATCGCGCAGACCGCGCTCGGGCTGGTCGTCGTGCTCGCCTTCTGGCTGGCCGGCGCCGACCCGTACACCCACCTGCTGCTCTGGGTGAACACGCTCGGCATGATGAGCCTGGTGACGTTGATGCTGCTGGCGGCCGTCGCCGTACCGTTCTACTTCAGCAGGAACCGGCAGGGGGAAGGTGTCGTGCGCACGCTCGTCGCGCCCGTCGCCGCCGCGGTCCTGCTCGCCGGGGCGCTCGGCCTGATCGTCACCAAGATCTCCCTGTTCACCGGCGGCGCCGTCGCGGTGAACACGGTCATCCTCACCCTCATCCCCGCGGTCTTCGCCATCGGAACAGGGCTGGCGCTCTGGCTCAGGAGGCACCGCGCGGAGGTCTACCAGAACTTCGGGAGTGAACCGTGCCCACAGCCGACCTCGTCCTGATCGGCGCCCGCGTCCGTACCCTCGACCCGGCCCGGCCGCGCGCCACCGCGCTCGCCGTCAAGGGCGGCCTGATCGCCGCCGTCGGCGACGACACCGACGCGCGTGACTGGCGGGGGAACGGCACCCGCGTCGTGGACCTGGCCGGAGCCACCCTGGTGCCCGGCCTGACCGACGCGCACGCCCACCCGCTGTGGGGCCTGGACCTGGCGACCGGCGCCGATCTGTCCGCGGTCACCGACCTCGGCGGCCTGCGCGCCGCACTCCGCGCGGCGCCGCGGGTGGACGGGTGGGTGCTCGCCTACGGGCTCGACCACAACGTGTTCGGCGGCCGGGCGCTCCACCACGACCTGATCGAGGAGGCGGTGTCCGGCGCGCCCGCGCACCTGCGGCTCTACGACGCGCACTCCGTCCTGGTCAGCAGGGCCGCCCTGGAGCTGGCGGGCATCGAAGGGCCGCGCGCGTTCGCCCAGCGCGCCGCCGTCGTCTGCGACCCCGGTGGCCGCCCCACCGGCCACCTCGTGGAACACGCCGCGATGGACCTGATGAAGCCGCATCTGCCCCTCACGCCGCCGGCCGTACGGGCCGAACGGCTGCTGGAACTCCTGTCCGGCATGGCCGCGACCGGCCTGACCGGCGCCCACGTCATGGACGTGGGCGCCGGCGACCTCGACCTGCTCGCCGCCGTCGAGGACAAGCACGACCTCCCCGTACGGCTCCGCCTGGCGCCGTGGTGCATGCCCGGCGACGGCCCCGACGAGTTCGCCGGCCTGATCGGCATGCAGCAGAAGCACGGCCGCGCCTGGCGGGTCGGCGGGGTGAAGCTGTTCATGGACGGCACCGTCGAGGGCGGCACCGCCTGGCTCGAACACGCCGACTGCCACGGCGAGGGCACCGAGGCGTTCTGGCTCGATCCGGCCGACTACCGGCATGCCGTACGGACGCTGCACCAGGTGGGCGTGCCCACCGCGACGCACGCGATCGGCGACGCGGCCGTCCGGCATGTCCTGGACACGATCGAGGGGCTGGGGGCGGGCGGCCCGCGCCACCGCGTCGAGCACATCGAGACGCTGGCCGACGACCAGGTCGGCCGGTTCGCCGGGCTGGGTGTGGCGGCCTCGATGCAGCCCCCGCACACCGCCTACACGCGCGCCGACCACACCGACGAGTGGTCCAGGCGCCTCGGTGACGAGCGGGCCGCGCGCGCCTGGCGCTGCCGTGACCTGCGCGAGGCCGGCGCCACCCTCGCGCTGGGCTCTGACTGGCCGATCGCCCACTACGACGCCCGCCAGATCCTGGCCGCCGCCCTTGAGCCGCGCGGCGCGGCCACCGGCGGCGGGCTGAGCGGCCTGATGGCGCTGGAGGGCTGCACCTCGCACGCGGCGCTGGCCTCCTCGACCGAGTCGGTCTCCGGCCGGATCGCCCCCGGGTTCCTGGCCGACCTCACCGCGCTCGCGCTCGACCCGGTCACCGCGCCAGCGGACGAGCTGGCCGAGTCCCCGGTCACGCTGACCGTGACCGGGGGACGCGTCGTCTTCGAGCAGACCTGATCAGGCGATCTTGGGGGTGGCGCGCATCCCGACGAACACGCATGGGGTGCCGTCGGTCAGCGTGGAGAACACGACGGGCATGGAGTCGTCGTTGAACGAGGGACCGGCGCCGGTCCCCGCGAACACGGTCGCGGTGACGGGTGCGAGCTCGACGTCCAGAGGCGGGGAGATGCCCTCCATGCCGTCGGCGAACTCGTACAGCAGCCGCCCTTCGGTCACGGTCAGGACCGCGCCTTCGCGGCGGTAGGTGCCGGTCAGCGACGCCCAGTCGACCGCGGGCGGCTCGGCGGCGGGGCCGAACGGCTCGGGCAGGCGCACGCCGGCCAGTTCGGACAGCAGTTCGCCGAACAGGTCGGCGTACAGCTGGCGGGTGGCGCCGCCGTTGGTCAGCAACGCGATCGCCACGCCCGCTCCCGGCACCACGCGCAGGTAGGCGAACTGGCCCACGGCCGAGCCGTCGTGGCCGTAGCCGGGGACGCCGTTCCAGTCGTACAGCGTCCAGCCGAGGCCCCAGGCGTCGGCGCTGACGGTCCACTTGTCCGGGCACTCGACCTCGCGCCGCCGCATCGCCGCGATGGTCTCGGGGGAGATGACGCCGGCGCCGCCGTTCAGGTGCATCTGGGCGAAACGGGCGAGATCGCCGGCGGTGGCCAGGACGCGGGCGGCGGGGGCGGCGGCGCGGGACTGGAAGTCCCACACGGGGGCGGGCTCGGGGTAGGCACCGGCGCCGCCGAGGTGGCTCATGGCCACGCGGAAGCGCAGCGCCTCCTCGGGCAGCGTCATCGTCTGATCGAGTCCGAGCGGGGTCAGGATGCGCTCCTTCAGCGCCTGGTCCCAGGTCAGGCCGGTGATCACCTCGACGATGCGGCCCAGGATGATGTAGCCGCTGCCGCTGTAGGACAGCGCGGTGCCGGTGGGGCAGTCCAGGCTCAGGTTCGCGCAGGCCTCGACGTAGCGGGCGACGCAGTCGTCGCCGCGGCCGGTGTCGAGGTGGAAGTCGCCGCTGAGACCGCTGGTGTGGGTGAGCAACTGCCTGACCGTGATGGTCGTGGTGGCCTCCGTGTCGGCGACGGCGAAGCCGGGCAGGACGTCGGCGACCCGGGTGTCGAGGCCGAGCTCGCCGGAGTCGACCAGGCTCATCACCAGCGTGGCCGTGTAGATCTTGGCGACCGAGCCCAGCTGGAACACCGAGCCGGTGGTGGCCTCCACCCCCGTGCCGCGGTGGAGCAGGCCGCCGGCCAGCTCGTGGAGCTCGCCGCCGGCCACCACGGCCAGGCTCGCGCCCGGCACGTGGTGGCGGGCGCGCAGCGCGTCGAGCCGGGTCTGCCAATATGCGAGATCCATGGTTCATCCTCCGCAGATGCGTACCGCGTTCCTTGATGCGCACACTGTACGCATGAGGATGGCGGACGCGCAAGCCCGGCTAGCCTCGGCCGTATGGTGTTCAACTCCGTTCACTTCGACCTCCAGCCCTATGCCGGTTTCGACATGGATCGCTATGTCCGGCGGACCCATTGCAGCTGGGAGAACCTCGGCTGGCGCTCGCTGCTCGTGCAGCGGTTCGAGCACGTCCCCGAGGTCGAGGACATGGAGTTGCCGGCCGCCGCCGACCTGCACCTGATCCTGCCCGTGGGCGGCCGGGCCACCATGGAGACGCGGACCGGCGCCCGATGGAGCCGCCGCACCTGGACGCCGGGCCGGCTCGAACTGGGCGTGCCGGACCGGCCCCTCCGCCGTCGCTACCGAGGGGACGGGCCGCTGCGCAGCGTGCAGGTCCACATCCCGCGCGGCACCGTCGAACGGACCGCCGAGCAACTGGGCGGCCGCCGGCCGGACTACCCGAGCATGGCGGCCTCCGTGGCCGCGGGAGATCCGCTGATCGAGGAGGCCGTACGCGCCGTGGGCGCCGCCGGCGAGGCCGGCGACCTGTACGCCGAGTCCGCGGCGTCCTTCCTCGCCGTCCACCTGCTCACCCGCCACACCCGGGCGCCCGAGCGGCCCCCGGCCCGGGAGGACGCCCGCGTCCGCGCGGCGATCGCCCTCATGCGCGACCGGCTCGCCGAGCCCCTCACGCTGGCCGACATGGCGGACGAGGTGTACCTCAGCGTCTTCCACCTGGTCCGCGTGTTCCGCGCGGCGACGGGGGAGACACCGCACCGCTACCTGGCCCGCCTGCGGATCGAGAAGGCACGGCACCTGCTGCGGGAGAGCGGGCTCACGGTCGCCGAGATCGCGCCGCTGTGCGGTTTCGCCGGCCCCGGTGCCCTGTCGGCGGCCTTCCTGCGGCACACGGGCACGCGGCCGTCCGCGTATCGCAATTCCTGACCGCTTTTCCGGCAATCCGCGGCATGGCCAGCCGGGGTGAGCCGTTCCTAGGGTTTTGTTCATGCCTGACATCGAGCCCTACCCCATCCGCGTCCCCGACCGTGACCTGGAGAGTCTGCGGACCCGCCTCGACGAGGTACGGCTGCCCGAGCCGGAAACGGTGCCGGACGCCACGCAGGGCCTTGAGCTCGACCGGCTGAGAACGTTGCTCGGCACCTGGCGCCGGCACGACTGGCGGGCGGTGGAGGACCGGTGGAACGCGATCCCGCACTACCGCGTACGCCTCGACGGCCTGCCCATCGCGTTCTGGCACGTGCGCTCACCCGAGCCCGGCGCGCTCCCCCTGCTGCTGACCCACGGCTGGCCGGGCTCGGTCCTGGAGTTCGAGAACGTCCTGGGCCCGCTCAGCGACCCCGTCGCCCACGGCGGCTCGGCGAGCGACGCCTTCCACGTGGTCGTCCCGGCGCTGCCGGGCTTCGGGTTCAGCGACCGTCCCCGCGAACCCGGCTGGCACCCCGGCCGTACCGCGCGGGCGTGGGCGGACCTGATGACCGCGCTCGGCTACGAGCGGTTCGGCGCGCACGGCGGAGACTGGGGCGCGTTCGTCAGCACCGAACTCGCGCGCCTGGTCCCCGAACGCGTCACCGGCCTGCACCTGACCATGCCCCTCGCCTCGCCCCTGCCGGAGGACCGGATCGCCCCGGACCCGGCCGAACAACGCATGCTCGAACGCCGCGACACGCATCTGGCCGACGGCTACGGCTTCGCGATGATCATGGCCAGCCGTCCCCAGACCCTGGGCTACTCCCTGCTGGACTCGCCCGCGGGCCTGGCCGCGTGGCTGGGCGAGAAGTTCGCCGCCTATTCCGACCCCCGCCCGGAGTACGGCGGCGGAGTCAGCCTGGCGCAGCAGGCGGACACCATCGCCCTGTACTGGCTGACCGGGACCGGCGCCTCCAGCGCCCGCTGGTACTGGGAGACCATGCGGTGGGTGCCGCGCAGCGCCGAGGCGGAGAACGCCCAGCCGGTGACGGTGCCCACCGCCTGCTCCCTGTTCCCGGCCGAGCCGTGGCCGACCGCCCGCCGCTGGGCCGAGCGCCGCTACCACGACCTGCGCTCCTGGAACGAACTGGACCGCGGCGGCCACTTCCCCGGCCTGGAACAGCCCGGCCTCCTGGTCTCCGAACTCAGGGCGGCGTTCCGGCACCTGCGCCGTTGAGGATGACAGACACCTGGTGAGAGGCCTTCCCGCGCTACGCTGGCCGTCGTCCGCCCAGCCCGCCTCGCCGGGACAGAGGAGAGTCAGCATGGAGTACGGCCGGCGCCGCATCATCGCCACCACCGGCGAACTGGCCGCCATCGCCGACGGCTGCTCGGACGGCACGCCGGTCATGCTCGACGTGGACGAGATCGAGCCCGGTCACGACCCGCGCGAACCCCGCGACTGGGCGGTGGTGGCCAGGATCGACCACCTGCCGCTCAACGAGGCGGGCGAGCTCGCGGGTCCCGGCGACCGCATCGCCACCGGCGAGCCGGACGCCGAGGGGCAGGAGCCGCTGCTGTTCACGCCGGTGCTGATGCTGCAGTCGCGCAAGCTCGCCACCCCCGGCGAGATCGGGCCCGTCGCCCGCGCGGCCGACCCGTGCCAGCGGCGCGCGGACGCCTACGAGTTCATCGAGCGCGAGGGCGAGGCGGGCCTGTACCTGATGGAGCTGCTGGAGGCGGTGGCGGAGCTGCGGCGCGAGGTCGCCGACCTGGCGGCCGACAAGGACCGCCTGCTCCACCCGGCCGCCCGCCGGCACCTGGACAGCCTGGGTGACGCGCTGCGCGAGGCCAGGTCCTCCGCCGACCACGCCAGCCGCTTCAGCACGGTGTGCGAGCTGCTGCGGGGCGGCGCCACGGACAAGTGGGCCGACGAACTCGACGCCGACCGGCCCTGCGACCCCGGCGGCCTGCACCAGATGCTGGTCGAGCTGCCCGGCATGGGAGGTTCCGAGCCGGCCTGCCGGGTGCACGCCGCCGTGGCCCGCGAGCGGGTGCCGGACGCGCTGGTCAGCCCGAACCCGCACGCCGCACCCTGATCAGCCGCGGGTGGCCGGCATGTGCTTCTGGAACCAGTCCACGACCCGCGTACAGAAGTCGATCACCGCGGGGAAGGCGCGGACGCCGTGCCCTTCGCCCGGGTAGATCGCGAGCTGCGACTCGACCCCATGCTCCAGCAACGCCTGGTGGAACTCCCTGGCCTGCGTCGGGGGAGTGCAGCGGTCCAGGGCGCCGGCGACGTTCAGGCAGGGGGTACGCGCCTTGCTGGCGTGGGCGACCGGGCTCCTGGCGTGGAACTTGTCCCCGGGCACCTCCGGATTCCCGTCGAGGAACAGAGCGTCGAAGAAGGGGATGTTACTGGTGAAGTGCTGGCTGTACCAGTTCGTCACGGGTGCCACCGGCACGGCGGCGGCCCAGCGCCGGTCCTGGGTGACCAGCCAGGAGGACATGTAGCCGCCGTACGAGCCGCCGATGACGCCCACTCTGGCCGGGTCGGCGATCCCCCGCTCGACCAGGGCGTCCACCGCCGAGGTGAAGTCGGCCGTGTCGTCGCCGCCCATCTCCCCGAACACCAGCCGGGCGAAGTCCTGGCCACGGCCCGAGCTGCCCCGCGGGTTGGGGTTGAGGACGGCGTACCCCTGGGCGACCAGCAGCGGAGTCCAGGCGTACAACATCGACCACAGATGACGGAAGCTCCATACCGGGCCGCCGTGGATGTTCACCACCAGCGGGAAGGGCCCCTCGCCGTCGGGCACGCACAGGATCCCCTCCAGCGGCAGGCCGTCCGGCGCCGACCAGGCGACCGCCTCGGCCCGGCCCGCGATCGACAGCTGGTAGTCGGTGCCGGAATGCGAGATCGCGGCCAGTTCGGCCCGGTCCTCGCCCAGCACCACGACGCGTTGCGGAAGCGCGTAGCCCTCCTCGACGATCACCACGCGGCCGTCGGCGGTCCAGGCCGCCTCCGGGTAGCGCGTGCCGCAACTGGTGTCCGTGCTCGACCACAGCTCGGTCGTCTTCCCGGTCACGGCGTCGTACACGGCCGCGACGGTCTCCAGGCCGCGTATCCCGACGAATCCCAGGCGATCGGCGTCGATCCACTGGGTCGCGGTGACGTCCACCCCGCCGGAGTCGACCCGCTCCGGGGCCGCGTCACCGGAGCCCACCAGCAGGTCGCCCGCGACGACCCAGCGGTCGCTGCACACCGCCTCGACCACGGCCAGCCGTCCTCCGGAGGGCGAGGCGGCGGGCCAGCCGAACTGCACGCCGGAGCGGGCACGTTCGCTGAGCGTCCCGTCCAGGCCCAGGCGGGAGAGCACGGCCGTGTACCAGGCGCCCTCGTCCGGAGCGGTGCCGGTGACCGCGAGGACGGCGTCCGGGCCTGACCAGACGGCCTCCCAGACGTTGACGCCGTCCGGCGACAGCCGGGTGGTCGCGCCCGCCGCGAGGTCGTGGACCCACAGCGAGCGCCACGCCTCCTCCGTCGCGCCGGCCTCGACGTGCGGGTGCCAGTCCGGCAGTTCCTCCTCCGGCTTGTACGTCGTGCCGCTCCCCTGGCCGCCGGCCAGATCGGCGCCGAGCCCGGCCACCCCGAGCAGCACCCGGGTGCCGTCCGGCGACCAGGAGCAGTACTCGACCGTCCCGGGCACGGCCGGGGTCGCCTCCGCCTCACCCAGGTGGCCCTCGCGCAACAGGTACAGCTGGAACCTGCCCGCCTGCGCGCGATCCGACAGGAACGCCACCGCCGCGCCGCCGGGGGAGAAGCACGGTTGCCTGGAGGAGCCGGACGATCCGGTCAGCGGCCGCAGTTCCGTGCCGTCGACCAGGAAGCAGGCCTGCCGGGGCAGGCCCGCCAGCTCGTCGTAGACCAGGCCGGTCACGGCGATCCGCGACCCGTCGGCGGAGCAGGCCGGCTCCAGCACCCTGTGCGGCCGGCCCAGCACCGGGTCGTGCAGCCTGCGGAAGTGCTCGTCGACCAGGTTCCATGTGGCACTGCCGCGCACGTCGATGTGTGTCATGAGGACTCCTGTCCGTCGGTGGTGGGTGAAGCGGGCTCAGCCCATGACGGTGCCGGTGCCGCCGGTGCCGGCGGGCCTTTTCCTGGAGAAGGCGGCCAGCCCGATCCGGTGCCCGGTGTGCGGGGCGAGATAGTCCAGGGGCTCGCGGTCGTGGTCCCTGCCGCCTTCGACCGCCTCGATCAGGGCCGTCATGATCCGGCCGACGACCGGGGCGTTCTTGAACTGGTTGCCGCTGGTGCCCATCGCCACGTAGAACCCGGGCAGCTCCGTCCGGTCGTAGACGGGCGCCCAGTCGTCGGTCACGTCGTAGACGCCGACCACCCCCTTGGCCCGGCCGGGCACGGTGAGTGCGGGAAAGCGGCGCGCGGCCCGGGTGACCTGGGTCTCGAACGAGGACGCCGTGGGCGCCATGGCCGCCTGATCGGGGTCGTCCAGCCACTCGAGCGGGTCGCAGGCCGGTTCTGTGCCGCCGACGAGCAGCCCGCCGCCCGGCTCGCCGCGCAGGTAGACGCCGAGGTCCAGGTCGGCGACGATGGGCCCGAACCCGGGGGGAGCGGCGGCCACGTGATGGACCTCCTGACGCAGGGGCCGCGTCCGCACGGACGTCACACCGGCCAGCCGGTTGAGCGCCGCCGACCAGGGACCGGCCGCGTTGACCACGATCGGGGCGGCGATCAGGGTTCCGTCGGCCAGCCGTACACCGGAGACCCGCCCGTGTGAGCGGGCGACCTCCACCACTTCCCGCCGGTAGCGGAAGGACGCGCCGCGGCGGCTCGCGGCGGCGGCCAGGCCGGCGGCGGCGAGTTGCGGGTCGTCGACGTAGCCCGCGTCCGGGGTGAACACCGCGCCGAGCCGGCCGCCGGGCTCGCTCCAGAAGCGCTCGTCGTCGAGCCGCGCGGGCGGCCAGTGCCGGCCGGTGTCGATGCCGGGGACGCGCGCGGCGAGCGTGTCGGGATCCCACTCCTCGTACGGCACGCCGGCCCGGTCGAACAACGGCAGGATCCGCGCACGGGGAGCGGCCCGGACGTCCAGCATGACCAGGCCCGTGCGGTGATAGCGGGGGAGGGGCTCGTCCGCCGGCGCGCCGAGGTGGTCGCGCCAGGACTCCCAGCAGTGCTTGGCCTCCCAGGCCAGCGCGACGCCGTCCCAGGTGGAGAAGTTGAACCTGACCACCGCGCTGGAGGCCCCGGTCGAGCCCTGGCCCGCGCCGCCGCCCTTGTCGGCGACCAGCACGTTCAGGCCGGAGCCCGCCAGCTCGTACGCGATCGACGCCCCGATCACGCCGGCACCTATGACCACCGCGTCCGCGTTCATGCCGTCAGCCTGCCCGCTGGGTCCGGCCGGATCCACTGACGAACCTATGGCGGCGGATGCCCGTGATGCGACATTCGTCGAAAGGCTCGCGGCCTGGCGACATGCCAAGAAATCTACTTTGTAAAGGCGCCCGGCGGGCGAGGCATGCCTCGCCCGCCGGAAAACATCACAACCCTTCACCCACGCCCAAGCCGGGACGAGGGCGACGGCGAGAAGGCGTTTCACCGGCGGGTCCTTCGGCTCGGGAGAGGGCGTACCGCCGACCGGATGGTGCCGGGGGTTTGTCCGTCAGGTCCGCAGGTAGCGCAGGACGGCCGGGACCCGGCGGTGGTCGCCGTCGGCGGGTGGCAGGCCGAGCCTGGTGAAGATCTTTGTCACGTGCTTCTCCGCCGGGCGCGGCATGATCGATGGATGAACGTTCCCATGTTGATCATCAGTGGTCCGGTGGGTGTGGGCAAGACGTCGGTGGCGGGGGAGATCTTCGATCTGCTGCTCGCCCGGGACGTCTCGCACGCGGTCGTCGATCTGGACAACCTCGGATTGTGCTGGCCGTTCGGCGACGGCGACCCCTTCAACGACCGGATGGCCCTGCGCAACCTGGCCGCCGTCTGGCGGAACTACGCGGCGGCCGGGATCGAGCGGCTGGTGGTGGCCCGGGTGGTGGAGTCGCGTGCCGAACTGGACGGCTACCGCGCCGCCGTACCGGATGCCGAGATCGTGGTGTGCCGGCTCGCGGCCGAGGCTGCGACGTTGCGCGGCAGGGTCGCGCGGCGGGAGGCCGGGGCGGCGCGGGAGGCGTTGTCGCGCCGGGCGGTCGAACTCGCCGAGACTCTGGCCAGGAGCGACGCCGCCGACTTCGTGGTCGCGACCGACGACCGCCCCGTGGCCGGCATCGCCGAGGACGTCCTGCGCGGGGCGGGCTGGATCTGATCACCGGGCCGCGGGGGTGTGGTCAGCCTTCGCTACGATGACCGCGGACCATGACGGGCGGCAGGTTCGTGCCGCCGAAACGCGCGAGGAGTGCGGATGCAGCCGAATCCACCGCAGCCTGGGGTTCCCCAGTATGGTCAGCCGCCGATGGGAGGCGGGCCCGCGCCGTGGGGTGGCGGGCCGGGCCCGTGGGTGGCGCCGCCCAGGCCGAGGGCGAATGCCGCGGCGGCGGTGATCGCCGGCGTCCTGGCGCTGATCGCCGTCGGCATGCTCGTCTGGTTCGCGCTCAATGACGCCCTGTATGCCATCGGGCATGATGACTGGTCGCGCATGGTGCTGCAGAACGTGTTCGGCGGCCTGATCGGGGCCGGGTCGCTGCTGGTCGCGGCGGGGTTCACGGTCGCCCGCAGGATTGCCGGCGCGTGGACGCTGTGTGGGCTTTGCGGGTTTTACGTCGTGGCGAACCTCGTGCTGGCGCCGTTGCTGAATGGCACGCCTTTCGGGGCGCAGCTCACGTTCCTCTTCGGCTTCGACAAGGTCAACGGCACCGCCGCGGGGCTGGCGACCCTGTTCTGCGCGCTGACGGCGATCATGGCGGCGATCGCCGGCAGCGTGAAGTCGTCCGGGCCGGCGACCGCCGTGTCACCCCGTCCGTGATCTCAGCGCGAGCCGCGCTCTCAGACCGGCCGAAGGCGCCGGAGCATCCCGGCCGGGCGAGGTGGGGCCGGATTCCGCTGCTTCCTGCCGCGAGCCGCGGTGCCGTCCTCGTTCCAGGTCGCGGATTCAGGCCGGAGGGCCGGCCGGTGGGCGGTTGAGGATGATGTCGCCGGCGCGGGCGATGACCTCGGCGCGTGTCTGGCCGGGGTGGTCTGCGGCCAGGAAGTGGCTGCCGATGGCGCCGCAGAAGGCCAGCAGGGCGCGAGCCTCGACTTCCTGCGGGTCGGCGCAGAAGGTGCCGATGGCCTCGCGCAGGAGTTGCATGCGTTTGTTGTCCACCCGGCGCAGGCGCTCGGCGACGTCGTGGTCGCGGCGGGCCCAGTCGCGCACGGCCAGGTCGATGGGGAGCAGCCGGTCGGAGAAGGTGAGCCGCCCGGCCAGCCTGGCCTTGTCGGCGATCTCGCCGCCCTCCTGCTCGATCCGGTCGAGGACGTCGTCGGTGGCCTCCCGCTCCCAGGCGTCCAGCATCTCCGCCAGCAGGGCGTCGCGGCCGGCGAAGTACCCGTAGAACCCGCCCCTGGTCACTCCCAGTGCCTTGGCCAGGACGTCCACGCGCACGGCGTCCACGCCGCCTGAGGCCAGCGCCCGCAGGCCCTGCTCGACCCATTTCTCGCGGGGTGTGCGCAACGTGCCCATCATGTGGCCCACCTCACCGCCCGCATCGGTTGTGCAGGACTGTATAACCGGTCTAGCTTCGATTTATACACAACTGTATAACTCCTTCGGAGGAGGCAGGGCCATGTCTGACAGGCTCCCCGTCATCGAGCACACCTCGTGTCCGTGGCGCATCCACGCGATCGCGCCGGACTACCGGGTGGAGGACGTGTGGTCGCTGCCGACCCCCGGTGGCGCGGGTGACTTCCCGCGGCTGGTGGACCAGTTCACCGCCGGCCCCGACCACCCGATCGTGCGCGCCCTGCTGGCGATCCGCCTGCGGCTCGGCGCGCCGCTCGGCCTCAACCCGCCCGGCACGCGGGCGCGGTGGCGCGGCGAGCCGATCCCCGGCGACCTGCGCGGCCGGCCGGGGCCGGACTTCGGCCCCTTCGCCTGCCTGTACCGCACCGAGACGGAATGGGCCGCCCACGCCACCACCAGCGGCGTGGACGCGATCGCGCACCTGGGCTGGGTTCCCGACGGCCGCGGCGCCTACCGAGGCCAGTGGGCCACCCTCGTCAAACCCCATGGCCCGCTCGGACGGGCCTACATGGCGGGCATCGCGCCGATCCGCCACCGGGTGGTCTACCCGCTGATGATCCGCTCCATCGGGCGCGGGTGGCATCCGGCGATGAGCGCCGGCCGTACCGGTGATCTGTCCAGGAGCGCCTGATCATCACCGCACCCGGCCGCGCCACGGCCCTGCGGGGTGAAGGCCGCCGCCCCGGCGTGGCGGCTCCGTACCTCGCCCGCACTCAGGGAGGGCATCTGCGCGGCCGGTGTCGCGGCTCAGGCGGGGATGGCGCCGATCTGGCGTAGCTGCGCGTGGACGTCGGTGACCCCCCAGATCTCGGCGATCAGGCCGTCGGCGACGCGGATGATGAAGATCTCCTGGTAGGTGACCGTGTTGCCGGTGGGCGCGATGCCCCGGTACTCGCCCAGGTGGGTTCCGGTGACGGTGTTGCGGTAGACGACCTTGTCGCCGTCGGCGACCACGTCCTCGACGGTGACCCGGATGTCGGGGAAGGCGCGCAGCAGCATCGTCCACGCGTTCGTGATCACCTGCGCCGCGTTCGCGTCGGTCGGCACGGGCGTGTGGAAGCGTGCCTGCGGATGGACGACTTCGCCGGCGGTCTTGGCGATCGCCTCCAGGTCGCGGGAGCGGACGGCGTCGTTCAGGCGGTCGAAGACGGCGGTGTTGGACATGGGGTTTCTCCTCGGGTTGTCGTCGTTCACATCGGGGCGACGAACGGGCCCGTGGCCGGGGGACACCCCGGGTCAGAGCTGTTCGAGCCGCCCGGACAGGAAGCGCCGCTCGGCGGTCGAGGTGGCCAGGTCGAGGGCGCGGCCGTAGGCCTGGGTGGCCTCGGCGGCGCGGCCGAGGCGCCGTAGCAGTTCCCCGCGGGTGGAGTGGAAGTAGAGGTAGTCGTCCAGGTTCAGGCGCTCGACGGCGCGCAGCGCTTCGCCGGGGTCGCCGGCCTGGGCGAGCGCCACGGCGCGGTTGAGCTCGACGACCGGTGAGCCGGTGAGCTTGGCCAGCCGCCCGTACAGGCCGGCGACCTGTGCCCAGTCGATGCGGCGGTGCGTCTGCAGCGAGGCGATGACGGCCTGGACCACGTACGGTCCGCGCCCGCCCAGCATGAGCGCCCGGTCGAGTACCGTTCGTCCCGCCGCGATCTGGCCGGTGTCCCACAGCGAGCGGTCCTGGTCGTCGAGCAGGACGAGGTCCTCGCCGGAGAAGCGGGCGCGCCGCCGCGCGTGGTGGATCATCATCAGTGCCAGCAGTCCGTGCGCCTCCGGCTCCTCCGGCATGAGTACGGCCAGCACCCGCCCCAGCCGGATCGCCTCGGCGCCCAGGTCGACGCGGCCGCTGTAGCCCTCGTTGAAGATCAGGTAGAGGACGGCCAGCACGGCGCCGAGCCGGTCGGTCAGCAGGTCCGCGCCGGGCACGGCGAACGGGATGCCGGTCGCCTTGATCTTGGCCTTGGCACGGGTCAGCCGCCGCTTCATGGTCTCCTCGGGCACGAGGAAGGCGCGGGCGATCTCGGCTGTCCGCAGTCCGCCGAGCGTGCGCAGCGTGAGCGCCACCTGCGCCTCCGGCGGCAGCGCCGGGTGGCAGCAGGTGAAGATCAGCTCCAGCCGTTCGTCCTTGATCACCGTTTCGTCCAGCTCGTCCATGACGACCTCCGGCACCGGCAGCAGGTGGATCTTCCCGGCCAGCGTGCGGTCCCTGCGGATCCGGTCGATCGCCCGGTTGCGCGCCGTCGTCACCAGCCACGCCCCCGGATTCGCCGGTACGCCCGACGTGGGCCAGCGCCGCGCGGCGATCGCGAAGGCCTCCTGGGCGGCGTCCTCGGCGCGATCGAAGTCTCCGAGGTAGCCGACCAGCGAGGCCAGCACCCGGCCCCACTCGTCACGGAAGACGGCCTCCAGCGCGGTCAGCGCCGCACCACCGGCCTGACCTCGACCACGCCGCCGAGCCTGGCGGCCGGGATCCGTGCCGCGATTTCGACCGCCTCGTCCAGGTTGGCCGCCTCGACGAGGCAGAAGCCGCCGAGGACCTCTTTGGTGTCGGCGAACGGGCCGTCGGTCATCAGTGTTCTGCCCTCCGACACGCGTACGGTGGTCGCGGTCTCGACCGGCTGCAGCTGGGCGCCGCCGACGCAGCGCGGGTCATCGCCGAGCGCGAAGTACTCGGCGTACATGGCCTCGCGCTCGGCCTCCGACACCGTCTCGGCCAGGCCGGGCTCGGCATAGATCACCAGGGCGTATTGCATCGCGACCTCCAGATCGTCTCACCGTACCTCTGACGACGAACGGCCCGGCGCCGGGGGGACGGCCGGTTCCATGAGAATGCGCCCGCGCGGGAAGTCGAAGGTGATCGCGTACGGCTTGAAGAACCGGTGTGTGGGCAGTCCGCCGATGCGGAAGTCGAAGTCGTGCTCGAACCATGAGGGGAACGCGCCGGTCAGGCCGTCCACGTCGCGGCCCGTGGCCGAGCCGAGCGTCACCTCGCGCAGGGTCACCGGATGGAATCCCCCGCCCGCAGGGATCTTGACTCCGGCGGCGGTGAAGGTGGAGGGGGGTGCGGTGAACCCGATGTCGCCGCCGCCGGTGTCGACGAAGAACACCATCGGGTCCAGGTCGTTCACGGTGCCGCGGGAGAGCAGGTAGTGGTCGCCCACCCACCACAGGGGCGCGCTGTGCCGGGCGTGTATGGCCGGGCGCCGGTCCCTGCGCAGGACGAGTGCCCGGCCCGGGTAGTCGAGGGTGGGCAGGAACCGCGCCAGGACGCTGGTGCCGATCGCGCCCTGGGTGGTCCTGCCGTCGGGCGCGGTCAGCCGGATGGCGTCGGGGATCGTGTGGACCGGGACGTTGCCGATGGTGAGGCCACCGGCCAGGGCGAGGGTGTCGACGCGGCCCTGGTGGGCCTGGTGCTCGCCGTACATCGTCCGGCCGGTGGTGTGGCCGTAGGTGGGGATGGCGAGCCGGTCGGCGTAGTCCTGGTTGAGGGCGAACAGGGCGCCGGTGTCGAGGAAGAACAGTTCGGGCGGGGCGCCGTTCAGTGACACCTCGATCATGGGCAGCGGGTCGGCCGCCGCGAACGGCACCCTGACCGTCGCGGGGCCGGAGATCGTGTACGGCCGCAGGCCCGCGAAGCTGCGCAGTTGTGCGGCGGTGGCGGTGGGGCCGTCCTTTTTCACCGAGGGCAGCAGTGCGGCCAGTTCGGCGAACTGGTCGGCGCGCCACAGCGCGTCGGCCAGGTTGCCCAGCGCGCGCGTGTTTCCCGGGTCGAGGCGCAGGACGTGCTTGAGCAGGCGTTTGGCCAGGGGCAGGTGGCCGGTCATGAGCGTGATGTAGGCGTGCCGGGCGAGCGCGTGCACGTGGTCGGGATCGCCGCCGAGGACCTTGCGGTAGAGCGCGCCGGCGGCGGCGAACTCGCCCGAGGCGAACAGTTCGTCCGCCCTGTCGAGGGCTTTCGGTGACGTGGCCGCCGCCAGGCCGGTGGCGATGGCGGATTTCAGGAGTGTACGGCGTGTGGTCATGACCATCCTTCAAATACCGATGAGTATCTGGATACCGATCAGTATTCGTATACTCTTGAGAATGTCAACAGCGGGGAAGGGATCGGTGCGGTGACAGATCGGCTCACCCGGCAGGAGCAGCGCGAGCGCAACCGGCTCAGGCTGCTGGAGGCCGCGGAGAAGGTGTTCGCGGAACGCGGCATCCAGGGCAGTTCCCTCGACGAGGTCGCCGCCGCGGCCGGTCTGACCAAGGGCGCCGTCTACTCCAACTTCGACGGCAAGGAGGACCTGCTGCTGGCGGTCATGCGCCACCGCCTGGGACAGGAGGCGCGGGCCCAGGCCGAACACCTGCTCCACTCCGGGCGCGAGGCCGGCGAACTGGGGGAGGAGTACGGGCGCTACTGGGCCGAACGGGCGCGCGGGGGCGAGCAGGACACGTTCGCGCAGATGACCGTCGAGCTCATGATCCACGCCACGCGTCATCCGGAGGTGCGCGCGGAGCTCGTCGCGCTGCTGTTCCCGCCCGGCGCTCCGGGCCGCCATCCGCTGGCGCCCGAGGGCAGCGCGCTGGGCGAACTGCCGTACGAGCAGGCGGACGCCGTCCTGAAATCTCTCGACATCGGGATGCGGCTGCTCACGCTCCTGGCCCCCGGGCACTGCCCGCCGGAACTGTTCGCGACGGCGCTGCGCCTGCTGACCGCCTCCTCAGGCGGGCGACCAGACCAGAGCCAGGAACGTCCGGCCCCCGCCGTCGGCCCCCGACAGGACTAAAACCCCCGCCACCTGCCCGTCCTCGTCCTCGACCAGCCGGCCCGTCCTGTCCAGGGTCGTGGTACGGCCGGCGAACACCCCCAGCGCCCGCGGCCCGCGCGTGGGCCCGGGCGGATCGTCGCGCAGCAGGCGTGCGTGGATCCGGCGCAGCTCGGCGCCCGGATCGGTGCCCAGTTCCTCGGCCAGCCGCAGCCTCAGCCGCTCGTACTGGGCCAGCGCCTCCGCCTGCCGCCCGCACCGGTCGAGCACGACCAGCAGCCGCTCCCACAGCGACTCCCGCAGAGGGTGCCGCGAGGCCAGGTCGAGCAGCTCCGCGACCAGCTCGCCGTGCCGCCCCCCGGCCAGGCGCAGGTCGATCCGCCGCTCCGCCGCGCTCAGATACAGCTCCTGCAGGTACGGGGTCAGGCTCGCGCACAGCCAGTCCGAGTCGATGCCCTCGAACGGCGGGCCCCGCCACAGGCGGTTCGCCTCCTCCACCAGCGCCGGCTCGGCCGCCGTGCCACGCGAACGTGCCGCGTCGTCCAGCAGCCGGCGAAAGCGCAGCACGTCGACCCGCTCGGGATCGGCCTGCAGCCGGTAGCCGTCGGGCATCGTGCGGATCGCCGCCCGGCCCACGACGCGGCGCAGCCTGGCGACGTAGGTCTGCACGCTGCGCCGCGCGTTGGCCGGCAGTCGCTCACCCCACAACGCCAGGGCCAGGCGCTCGAAGGTGACCGTGTCGCCGGCCGAGACCGCCAGCGTGGCCAGCAGTGTCCGCAGCCGGCCGGTGGTCAGCCGGATCGGTGTGGGGCCCAGCCGTACCTCCATGGGGCCCAGGAGCGCGACATCAAGACTCATGCGTTCACTGTCCCCGGCGGGGCGGCGCCGCACATCGGCCGCGCGATGCGCGCGAGGCTACACCCGGCGGCAGAGACGGCCGCCCCGGGCGCTGCCACGCCGGGATGACTCCGCGGCGCCCGGCTGCCGCTCCGGGCGCACCGCCGCGGAGCCCGATCAGCCCCGGCCGGCGCGTTCGCCGAGCTCGGCGATCAGGGCGCGCTGGTCGGGGATCAGGGAACGGGCCAGCGCGGTCGTGGGCACGTGCTCGCCCCGCGCGGTCACGGTCTCGGCCATCCGCACCCCGCTGCCCAGGTGCGTGGCCAGCAAGGACGCCCACAGCGTGTCGAACTCCGCGCCGCTGCGGCGCTTCAGCTCGGTGATCTGGACGGGGGAGAGCATGCCGGGCATGGCGTGACCGGCGGCCGGGGTGGTGGAGGGCACCGCCGTACCCCAGGAGCGCAGCCAGGAGGACATGAGCTCGATGTCGGCGCGCTCCTTCTTGATCAGCTCACGCGCGACGCGCCGGACGTAGGTGTCGCCGGACTTCTTCTCGGCCAGTTGCGCCACCTGGATGGTCTGCAGGTGGTGGGGGATCATCTGCTGGGAGAAGGCCAGGTCGGCGGTGTTGTATCCGGCGCCGGAGGCGATGGGCGCCCCCGCCGCCCGGCCGCAGCCGCAGGCCAGGGCGGCCAGGCACAGGGCGACGATCGCGGTTCGCGCTTTGCAGGAGCCTGTCATGGTCGATCCCTTCGGGAGCACTCATGACCGGATACGCGGCTCCCGCCGGACAGGTTCGGTTTCAGGCGGCGCGCAACTGGTTGAGCAGCCCGAGCCGGTCGATGACGGCGTGGCGTTCGCTGATGCGCTCGCCGGCGAAGCGGAACAGCGCGAACGCCTCCATGGACACCTCCCGGCCGGTCGGGGGGACGCCGAGCAGTTCGCCGCTGTGGGTGGCGGTCATGCGCCAGCGCACGGCGACCTGGTCGCCCTCGCCGAGGATGTCGAGGATCTCGAACCTGGGCGCGGCGTGCGTGGCGTGCACCTCGCGGATGGCCTCCTTGAAGCCCCGGGGCCCGACGATGTGCTGGTGCTCGCCTTCGGTGGTGATGAAGTCGGAGGTGAACAGTTCGTCGGCGATGTCGACGTCGCCGAGCTCAAGGGCCTTGTAGAGACGCCTGACGGTGTCCTTGCGCGCTTCGATGCTCACGAGGTCTCCTGTCGAGTTTCTGAGTGATTACTCAATAAAGCTACTCTTTCCTGAGCGATTACTCAATAAATTTGGGAGTGAAGCGATGACGGAATCCAGGCGCGGCCGCCCGCCCACGGGCGTACGCGAGGCGGTGCTGAAGGCGACGGAGCAGATCCTCGGCGAGGCGGGCCTGGCGCTGTCGACCAAGGAGATCGCCCGCCGGGCGGGGGTCGTGGAGTCGAGCATCTTCTACCACTTCGGCAACCGCCTCGGCCTGCTGCAGGCGGTCATCACCCTGCACCTGCCGGTCTTCGCCGACGCCACGGTGGTGCTCGGCCGCCCCGGCCGCAGCGGGGATCTGCGGGCCGATCTCGCCGCGGTCATCGGCGGCCTGGAGCGGTTCTACCTGCGGATCATGCCGATTCTGGGCGCGTTGCAGTCCGACCGCCAGCTCCGCGAGCTGCTGGTCGAACGCGAGGCGGAGGTGGGCCCGCATCTCGCGCTGAAGCCGGTCGCCGAGCTGCTGCGGGCCGAGCAGCGGGCCGGGCGGATGCGCGCCTCACTGGACCCGGCGGCGGGCGCCCTGCTGCTGATCGGGGCCGGGCATCAGCGGGCGTTGCACCGGTACCTGCTGGGGGATCTGGCCGCCGGCCTGCTGCCTTCGGTGGAGTCGGTGGCCGGGGCGTTGCTCCCGGCGTTCCGGGAGGGGTGAGCTCTTACCCGATGGCGCACCGGATGAGGGTCTCGGCCGCGGCGCGGGCGTGCGCCGCGGTTTCGGGGTCGCGCGTGATCGCGGCCGTGGCCTGGGCGCCCTCGGCGAGCAGGGCCAGCTGCGGGGCGAGGTGGTCGGGGCCGCCCGCGTCGCGGACCAGGCCGGCGACGTGGCGCAGGAAGGACGTCTTCTGCTCGCGTACGGCCGCGGCGACCTTGGTGTTGCCGCCGCCCAGTTCGCCGAAGAAGTTGATGAAGGCGCAGCCGCGGAAGTCGTCCTCGCGAAACCACTCGGCCAGGAAGTCGAAGACGGCCAGCACCCTGTCGCGCGGTGTCGCGGCCGCCGCGACGGCCTTGGCGATACCGGTGTTCCACTGCTCCGTCCGGTGCCGGAGCACGGCCAGGACCAGATCGTCCTTGGAGGGGTAGAGCGCGTAGATGCGCTTCAGCGACACGCCCGACGCGGTACGGACGGCGTCCATGCCGACGGCCTGGACTCCCTGGGCGTAGAACAGCCCGTCGGCGGTGGACACGACGCGGGCACGCGCCGCCTCCTCGTTGTTCATGACAGCTCCCGGGTTGCGCAGAGAACGTACGTTCTCTACTGTAGACCACAGAGCGGGAGAACGATCGTTCTCTGCCAAAAGGGAGGAAAGATCTCATGGGCCACATCAAGGTCGGAACGGAAAACAGCACCCCCATCGAGCTCTACTACGAGGACCAGGGCGCGGGTCAGCCGGTCGTGCTCATCCACGGCTACCCGCTGGACGGCCACAGCTGGGAGCTCCAGACCCGCGAACTCCTCGCCGCCGGCTACCGGGTCATCACCTACGACCGCCGCGGCTTCGGCCAGTCCAGCAAGGTGGGCGGCGGCTACGACTACGACACCTTCGCCGCCGACCTGAACACGCTGCTGGAGACCCTCGACCTGCGCGAGGTCATCCTCGTCGGCTTCTCCATGGGCACCGGCGAACTCGCCCGCCACGTCAGGAACCACGGTCACGAACGCGTCGCCAAGTTCGCGTTCCTGGCGTCGCTGGAGCCGTTCCTGGTCGAGGCCGACGACAACCCCACCGGCGTGCCCCGGAAGGTCTTCGACGGCATCGCCGCCGCGGCCCGTGCCGACCGCTACGCCTGGTTCACCCAGTTCTACAAGGACTTCTACAACCTCGACGAGAACCTCGGCACCAGGATCAGCCAGGAGGTCGTCACCGCGAACTGGAACACCGCCACCACCTCCGCCCCGGTCGCCGCCTACGCGGTGGTCCCGGCGTGGATCGAGGACTTCCGCGAGGACGTCGAGGCGGTACGCGCGGCCGGCAAGCCGTCGCTGATCCTGCACGGGACCAAGGACAACATCCTGCCGATCGACGCCACCGGACGCCCCTTCCACCGGGCCTTCCCCGAGGCGGAGTACGTCGAGGTCGAGGGCGCCCCGCACGGCCTGCTGTGGACGCACGCCGCCGAGGTCAACAAGGCACTGCTGGCCTTCGCCGGCAGGTGAGCGGTTCGTTCAAGACCGGAGCCCGACGCGGGATGAAGACTGCCCGGCATGACCGGACGAGCCTTCACTCCCGCCTTGGGCCGCTTCGCCCCCACCCGGCTGTACGACGCCGTAGCCGCGCTGACGCGTGAACGTCTGTGGCGCGGCCTGCTCGCGATGCACGCCGCGCCGCGGCCCGGCGACGTGATCGTTGACGTGGGCTGCGGCACCGGCTCGCTGGCACTGCTGCTGAACCGGGTCGAGCCGCGCGCCCGCCTCATCGGCGTCGACCCCGACCCGGACGTGCTGGCGCTGGCCCGCCGCAAGGCCGCCGCCGCGGGCGCCGGGCCGGAATGGCGCACCGGCATGGGCGACGCGCTCACCGAGATCGTCGAAGCGGGCTCGGCGAGCACGGCCGTCTCCAGCCTCGTGCTGCACCAGTGCCCGGTCGCGATGAAGCGGGCCGTACTCGCGTCGATGTTCGCGGTGCTGAGACCGGGCGGCCGGCTGGTCATCGCCGACTACGGGCTGCAGCGCACGGCGCTGATGCGCACGGCCTTCCGGATCGTCCAGCTCGCCGACGGCAGAGCCGACACCCAGCCCAACGCCGACGGCATCCTGCCCAGGCTCATGACCGAGGCCGGGTTCGGCGACGTGCGCGAGGCCGAGGTGGTCTCAACGATCACGGGCTCCATCTCGGTGTACGTCGCCCGCCGCGGCTGAGCGGCGCAGCAGGGGCGCCACGGCGGCCGGGGTGAGCCCCATCATCTCGCGCAGCCGCCGGGTGAAGTGCGCCTGGTCGGCGAACCCGCCCGTGATCGCCGCCTCGGCCGGCGACTGCCCGGCCCGCATCGCCTCGGCCGCCCGGCGCAGGCGCACCCAGATCCGCCAGCGCGACAGCGGCATGCCCAGCTGCCGCCGCGCCAGCGCCCGCAGCCGCTGCGGCGACAGCCCGACCCCGGCGGCCAGCGCGGGCATCGAGACGCCGACGCCCGGCCATCCGTCCCGATCGGCCGCGGCGGGCATCGTGGCCGGGGCGGGTGTCGCATCCTGGCCGGCCAGGGCGCGCATCGCCGCCACCAGGCGCGGGTCGAGCTCGCCGGACGGGTGCGCGCCGCCGCCGCGCACGTCGCGCTCGCGCAGGCCGCGCAGGTCGGCGGCGGCGGTGATCCCGGTGCCGCCGCGCGCCCGCAGCCGGTCGGCGAACGCGCAGTGCGGCTCGACGAAGAACGTGAGCAGGTTCTCCATCGCGAGGATCCGGTGCCACACCATCGGCGGCACCACCAGCGCCGCGGCGCGGTGCCGGGTCCGGCCGGCGTCCAGCATGGACACCTCGCCCTCGACGGCGATGGCGATCTGGAAGGCGGCGTGGCGATGCGCGACGCTGTCGGACACCGGGCCCCGATACAGCGCGTACCCCTCGTGGACGGCGAAGTACGGCGCCGCTCCGTCCCCGGACGTCACCCCGCCGATGCTGCCAGGTGCTGTCGCCGGTGGCGTCAGGGGGTGGCGGAGGCGTAGGCCCGGGCGAGCTTCGTCCAGATCGTGCCGGCCACGTCCGAGGCGGCCATCCGGTTGGTCACGACCATCAGCGTCACGCCGCGCGCGCGGTCGGTGGCGCCCATCGAGGTGAATCCGCCGTACGCGCCCGCGTGCCCCTGCCAGGTGCGCCTGCCGACCTTCGTGCGTTCGGTGGCCATGCCGTAGGTGCCGTCGGCGGCCCGCGACTGGGGTGAGGGCGTGGTCATCGTCTTGACGGTGGCGGGGCGCAGGAGCCGCCCGTCGGTGAACAGGGCGTCGAGGAAGCGGGCGCCGCCGGTCGCGGTTCCGGCGAACATCCCGTCGCCGAACGGCAGGCCGTACAGATCGGTGGGGATGGCCTTGGCGCCGTGGGCGGTGAAGAAGTCGGTCAGGGCGCCGCCGTCGCCGACGGTGTAGCCGTGGGCGAAGCGGGAGAAGGCCCGGCCCGAGCGCTCGGCGGTGAGGGAGTCGCCGGTCGTCGCCGCCCCGCGCAGGAAGCGGCGCAGGTCGCGTTCGAGCGCTTCGCCGCCGCCGGAGGCCTTGCTCAGCACGTGGGCCAGGACGATGAACCCGGTGTTGGAGTAGTCGTAGCGCTTGCCGGGGTTCACCGGCTTACGGATGCCCGGCGCGAGCATGGCGAAGGTGTAGGGCCGGTCCGGGTCGTACTTCTTGCCGCCCTCGAACAGGGGAGCGGTCTTGGGGTCGGCGTACATGTCCGGATAGCCGGCGGTGTGCGTGAGCAGCATCCGGAGCGTGACGACGGTCGAACCCGCCACCTTTTTCCCGACATAGGCGGAGATCGGGGTGTCCAGCGCCAGGACCTTCTTCTCGGTCAGGCGCAGGGCGTACGCGGCCAGGATCGTCTTGCCGAAACTGCCCAGGCTGAACATCGTCGAGCCGGTGACCGGAGCGGACGGTTCGTTGATCGCCCGGCCGGACCTCGCCGACCAGATCACCTTCCCGTCGCGCATCGCGACCGCCTGGGCGCCGGGATCACCGACGCTCGCCGCCGCCTTGGCGAACGCCTTGTCCAGCGCGGTCGTGAGCGGCACCTGGGCCGAGGCGGGCACGGTCAGCCCGCCCACGAGAAGGCCTAACGCCGGCACGAGTGTCCTGAAGATCATGGTGGTCCCTCCGTGTGTCGGTGGTCAGTGTCCATGCTTGTTCACGAACGCCGTGAGCGCGTCGAGATAGCCGGGGACATACAGGGACCGCGGGGCGGCGACGGCGGTGACCGCACCCCAGACGCTGCCGGGATCGTCCAGTTCGTGCCTGGCCGCGCTGTGGGAGCCGCCGCGCAGGACCTCGACGGTGAGCAGGTCACGGGGAAGGCTCGCGCGGTAGGCGGCCTCGGTCTCCTTGACGTCGACGTTGCGGTCGTGGTCACCGAGCAGGAGATACGTCGGGACGCGGACCCCGGGAAGCTGGTCGGTCACGTCGGCGCGGAAGTTGCGGAGCACGAACTGCCAGCGGTCCTTGCTCATCGGCGGGTCGTCCAGCCCCGAGGCGAGGTAGCGGTCGTGGCCCACGCCCGCCTCCAGCAGGCGGATCTGGGCGGCGCGCCGTTTGAGCTCGCCGTCGAGCGTGCTCTGGCCGCGCAGTTCCGCCCGCAGGTTGTACTCGCCCTGCCGCAGCCAGTTCACCGCCGGGCCCACGAGGATCATGAAGCGCACGTCGGTACGGTCACCGGCGACCTTGGGCAGCACCCAGCCGCCCTGGCTGATGCCCCAGAGCCCGAGCCGCCCCGGGTCGATCTCCGGCCGCTTCTTCGCCCAGTCCAGTGCCGCCTCCACCTCGGCGCTGCGATCGTCCATGCTCTGGTCGAGCCAGTTGCCCGGTGCGCCGCCGATTCCCGGCTTGTTCCAGGACAGCGACGCGTACCCGGCACGCGCGAACGCCTCCCAGATCGGGCGGTAGAACCCGTCCCGGCTCGCGTCCGCCTCGCCGTCCCCATGCGCGAAGACGACCAGCCCGTGCGGCCCCTTCCCCCGCTCCGGCAGCGCGAGCACCGCCTTCAACGGCTGCTTGGGCCCCGGGATGCTCACCTCCACCTCGCGCACGGCGAAGTCGTTCTGCACGACGACCCACACACCGGTCCCCGCGAGCAGGGCGAGCAGGCAGAGAACAACCCACGTTCTAACTCTCATATAACTATCGTAGCTGATGCGATCGTAGAGTTAGCGAACGTTGTGAGTGAGAGTGAGCATCTCGGCCACCGAACCGGCCGGATCGGTGATCGGGAACTGCACCGCCCGGATGACCGCGCCGGGATCGGCGAGCAGGCTGAGCCGCTTGAACCGGTCGACGCCGGCCGCGCGGAACGTCGGCAGCAGCAGCCCCGCCGCCAGCTTGCCGTCCTGGTCCGACAGGAGGGGATAAGGCAGCTTGGCGTGCTCGGCGAAGGCGGCCAGCTGATCGGGCCGCTGGGTGCTGACGCCCCGGATCTCGGCTCCGGCCGCGGCGAAATCGGCCCGCCGCGCGGCGTACGTGAGGGATTCCAGCGTGCAACCGGGCGCGCCCGGGATGTCGCCCCAGCCGGGCGGGTGGCCGTGCGTGCCGGGGGCGAAGGCACCGGGGAAGAGGTAGAGCACGCTCCAGGTATCGCCTGGCGCGCCGATCGCGACGGGCCGGCCGTCGTGGCGTTCCAGGACGACGTCCGGCAGCTTGCGGCCCACCAGATCGTGCACGCGGCGCGACTCCGCCGACCCGGGCTCACCGGTGGCGGTCAGCGCGCCGTCGCCCATCACGTGCCTGGTGCCCCAGTCCTGCAGGGCGATCAGCACCGGCAGCAGGCCCTCGCCCTTCGGGGTCAGCACGTAGTCGTGGCGCGGCGGCCGCTCGGAGTAGGGCCGCTTGTCCAGCACCCCGTGCGCGACGAGCCCGGCCAGGCGCTCGGCCAGCGCGCGCCGGCTGACGCCGAGCTCGCGCTGCAGGTCGTCGAAGCGGGTCGTGCCACCGGCGACGTCGCGCACCACCAGGAACGTCCACCAGTCGCCGATCACGCCGAGAGCTTGGGCGATGCCGCAGTCGGCGTCCTGGAGTTCAGCGCGCTTCACGCGCCCACTATAGTGCGTTTCAAAATGGAACTCACTAAGGGGGAAGCCGGGATGGCGAGCGTCTTCTGGCGGTGGTGGAGCGCCGGCACCACCAGCGCGATCGGCTCGGCGGTGGGCGGGGTGGCGCTGCCGCTGACCGCCCTGACGGTGCTCGACGCCTCCGCGTTCGAGATGGGCCTGATCGTGGCCGCCGGCTACGTCGCCTGGATCGTGATCGGACTGCCCGCCGGGGTGCTGGTGCAGCGGCTGCCCATGCGCGGTGTGCAGATCGCCGCCGACCTGGCCCGCGCCGCGGCGCTCGTCTCCGTCCCGCTGGCCTGGTGGTGGCAGGCGCTCACCGTCGCCCAGCTGGTGGCCGTGGCGCTCGTGATCAGCTTCGCGAACGTCGTCTTCGACGTCGCCAACTCGACCTTCCTGCCGTCCATCGTGAGCAAGGAACAACTGCAGTCGCGCAACAGCCTGACCTCGGGCACCCACGCCGTCACGCAGCTCGGCGGACCGTCCGTGGGCGGCCTCGTCGTCCAGTTGCTGGGAGCGGTCCCGACCCTGCTGGTGGACGCGGTCAGCTATCTCGTCTCCGCGCTGCTGCTGCGCACCCTGCCGGAACGGCGGGCCGAAGCCCCCGCCGAGTGGCCGCCGATACGCGCGATGATCGTCGAAGGCTGGCGCTTCGTCGCGCACCACCCGGTGATGGGCCCCTGCATGTGGGCCGCCACCGCGGCGAACGCGGTCTGCGGGGCCCAGCACGCGCTCTTCGCCCTGTACCTGGTGCGCGAGCTGCACGCCTCACCCGCCCTTCTCGGGATCCTGCTGGCCGCAGACGGGGCCGGCACGCTGATCGGCGCCGCGCTGACCAGCCGGATGACCGCCCGGTTCGGCAGCGCCCGCGCCCTGATCGGCGCCGGGTTCGTCGCGGTGGCCGGGGCGCTCGTCCTGCCCCTGGGCACGGGCGTGCCGGGGTTCACCGCCTTCGCCGTCGGCAGCGCCGTCTTCGCGGCCGGCGTGGTGGTGCTCAGCGTGGTGACCCGCACCTACCGGCAGCTCGCCAGCCCGCCCGCGCTGCTGCCGCGGGTCATGGCGACGGTCCGCTTCGTCTCCTGGGGCGCCATCCCGATCGGGGGGCTGCTCGCCGGAGGCGTCGCCGGCGTTCTCGGCGGCCGGGCCACCCTGCTGCTCTTCGTGGTGGTGGCCGCCGGTGTGCCGCTGATCCTGCTCTTCTCGCGTGTACGCCGCCTGCGCGACCTCTCCGACTACCGGCACGCCGCCATGTCCCCAGAATTGGGGTGAAACACTCTGCCGAGTCCGGACACGTACCCGGTGTAGGTGTTCAGGAAGAGAGAAGGCAGCGTGGACCCCCGTGATCGCAAACGGCGTTTCGAGGAGATCTACGCTGCCCAGTATCCCGATATCTTGGCGTACATCCGGCGGCGCATGGACGACCATGACGACGCCGCGGACGCCCTCGCCGAGACGTTCTCCATCGCCTGGCGCCGCCTCGACGACATCCCCGAGGGCCGAAGGGCCCGCCTGTGGCTGTACGGCGTCGCCCGCAAGGTCGTGGCCAACGGCCACCGGGCCGAGTCGCGCCGCGGCGACCTGGTCGAACGGCTCGGCCTGCACCTGGCCCAATGGGCGGAGGCCGCCGGGCCGGAGGACGTCACCGACGTACGGAAGGCCTTCTCGCGCCTGAGCCCGGAAGACCGCGAGGTGCTCTCCCTGGCCGGCTGGGAGGGACTGAGCTCGGCGGAGATCGCCACCGTCCTGGGCTGCTCGCGCGGCGCGGCCAGGATCCGCCTGCACCGCGCCCGCAAACGACTGGCCAGGGAACTCGAGGAGTCCGGGCTCGACCTGGCCCGCTACGGCTCGCGCGCGATCGCGCTGGCGAAAGGGGCGTTGTGAATGAACCGCATCGATCGCCTGGTCGCCGGCATCGCGCCCGACCCCGGGCCCGCCGCGGGCCCGCTGGCCGCCGAACTGATGGAACAGATCACCGCGCAGCCGGTACCCCCGAGTCCCGCCCGCTCACGGCGCCGCCGGTTCGTGGCGCCGGTCCTCGCCCTGATGACGGTCGTCCTGGCCGTGGGGCTGGGCCAGGCGCCGGCCGCCGCCCTCGACATCGACCAGGTGGGCGACCACTACGTCATCACGGTGAACGACCTGTTCGCCGATCCCCGCGTCTACGAGTCCGAGCTCAGGGCCCGCGGCCTGCGCATCACGCTCAAACTCGAGCCGACCTCGGCGAGCCTGGCGCGCAGCATCCTGGTGATCAACGATTCCGAACGGCTGAGAGCCGGCCACCGGGTGCCCGGAGAAGGCCCGGTCACGACGATCGAGGCGCCCGGTCCGTGCGACCGGTTCGGTGGCTGCCCGACCGGCCTGAAAGTGCCGATTAACTACGATAAATCGGCGGAAATCATCCTGGGCAGGCGGGCGCAACCCGGGGAGAGGTACACCCTGCCACCCGGCATCGCCATGCCCGGAGAACCCCTGCACTGCGTGGACTACGTCAACAAGAGCGTCGCCGAGGTCACGGCGCTGCTCCGCGCCCGCGACGTCGAGCCCGAGTTCATCTCCTACGGCGAGCGCGGCTCCAAGCCCGAGGCGCCCGCGGGCTGGTACGTCCACGACGGCGTGATGAGCGCCGACGGCCGCGCGCTGCTGCTGACCGGCCCGCGCCCCGGCCCCGCCCCGCAGAAGGCCGGCTGCTCCTGACACCCGCCTGCTCCTGACACCTTCCTGCTCCTGACACCCGGCTGCTCCTGACCTCTTCCTGCTCCTGACCCCGTCCGGGACCGCGCATGCCGCCATGCGCGGGTCCCGTCATGCCCTGATCCCGATCGGATGACGCGTGCTCACACAAACCCGGGTGATCCCGGCGGTACGGCGCGGCGCGCCGGCCGGCCATGGCGCGTTCGTCGTGCTCCTCGCCCTGGCCGCCGCGCTGCGCGTGGTGACGATGCTCGGCTACCGGCCGGCCCGGCTCTACTGGTACGACTCCTTCACCTACCTCGACACCGCCGTGCACCTGGCGCCGTCGGCGTCCTTCCACCCGATCGGCTATCCGCTGTTCCTGCGGGCGCTGCTGCCCTTCCACAGCGTCGAACTGGTCGCCGCCGTCCAGCACGCCCTGGGCCTGAGCGTCGGCGTGATGATCTACGCCGTGCTGCGCCGCAGGTCGGTGCCCGGCTGGGCGGCCACGCTCGCCACGGTGCCGGTGTTGCTCGACGCCTCGTTCCTGCGGCTCGAACACGCCGTCCTGTCCGACACCCAGTTCATCGCGCTGGTCGTGGCGGGTCTGGGCGTCCTGATGTGGTCGCCGCGCCTGAGCACGCGCGCCGCCGTCGTGGCGGGCCTGCTGTTCGCCCTGGCCGCGCTGACCCGCACGATCACGCTGCCGTTGCTGCTGCTGGTCCTGATCGTGCTGGCGGTGCGGCGGGCCGGGTGGCGGCGGCTGACGGCCCTGGCCCTGGCGGGCGTCCTGCCCTTGATCGCGTACGCCACCTGGTACGGCACGCACCACGGCAGATTCGCGATCAGCGGAGCCGACGGCGTCGCCCTGTGGGCCCGCACGATGACCTTCGCCGACTGTTCCGTCATCCAGCCACCCCCCGACCAGGCCGGGCTCTGCCCCAACGCGACCGTGCTGGACGCCGCCTCCGAGTACGTCTGGGCCCCGCGAGCCTCCCTGAACCAGCTGCCCGGCGACCGCTTCTCCCACAACGACCTCGCCCGCGCGTTCGCGATCCGCGCGATCCTCGCCCAGCCCCTGGACTACCTGGGCGAGGTGGTCCGCGACACCTCCATCGCCTTTTCCTGGACCCCGATCGCCCACCCCGCCCGCACCACCCCGGCCTTCGGCTTCGCCAAGGGCCACTGGCCCCTGCCCGAACAGCCGCTGATCGACAAGGTGAGCAAGGAGTACGACTCCGGTATCCGCGGGCTGTCGTCGGCCGGGCCGTACGCCGACTTCCTGGTCGTCTACCAGTACGGGGCCTATCTGCGCGGCCCGGTGCTGGCCGCGATCCTGCTGCTCGGCGCGGTGGCGGCGGCCCGCCGGCCGCGCGTGGCGCTGCTGCCCTGGGCGCTGGCGATGGGCCTGCTCGTCGGCCCGGTCGCCGTCCTCGACTTCGACCACCGCTACGTGCTGCCGGTGATCCCGGTCGCCTGCCTCGCCGCCGCCCTCTGCGTGCCCTGGAGGCGCCGTTGAGCGGCCCGCGGGTCAGGCGGAGCGGGCCGCCGACCGTCTCACGTACGCCCCCGGCGTCTGGCCGAAGTGCCGGCGAAAGGCCAGGATGTAGCCGTTCGCGCTGGTGAAGCCCACTCTGGCGGCCACCGCGCTGACCAGGTGCCCGCGATCCAGCAACTCCAGGGACTGGTTGAGACGCAGCCGCGTACGCCACTCGGAGAAGGCCAGGCCCGTCTCGGCCCTGAAGGCCCTGCGCAGGCTCGTCGAGCTGCTGTGCAGGCTGCTCGCCCACTCGGCGGCGGTGCGCGGGTCGCTGGGCGTACGGCTGAGCTGCTCGGCCACGGCCGAGGCCACGCGGCTGCTGGGCCGGGGGAGAGGCAGGCTGGCCCGATGGCCGGCCGACAGCGCGGCGAACACCTCCGCGTCGTCGGCCGGGGCCGATCGGCGCATCCGGCTGAGCAGCAGCCTGCGCTGCGGGTCGGTGACGTTCACGGTCGTGACCTCGGTGTGCGGCAGCCGGTACAGATCCGTCTCGAACGTCTCCACGACGATCAGCGAGTCGGGGCCGAACCTGGCGCTGTGCGGCACCCCCGCCGGGATCCACACGCCGACCGACGGCGACAACCGGTGCTCGCAGCCGTGCGCGGTGACGGTGATGCGCCCGAGCGGGACGTACAGGAACTGGTGGAAGTCGTGCGCGTGCGTCGGATGACCCCAGTCCGCGACGAACTCGTCGTCGGCCAGGACCTCCGGCGCGGCCACTGTCTCCGTCACGGTCGCACAACCTCCTCGTGGATGGGTGGCCCCTGAGTGTGAGCGGCCGCCCGCCGCGTTGGACCCGCCCGAGTAAGGTAAGGGTAACCTAATCTGCCGTTCGCCAGGTTAGGAGCCCAGGATGACCCATGACTGACACCCCGCAGCAGCCGAAACCGGTGCTCACCCGCGGCGTGGCGGTCGCCCTGCTCGCCGTCCTCTGCCTGGCCGTCGTGACCGTCGCGGGCATCGCCCTCGGCGCCCGCGACATCTCGCCGCTGGAGGTCGTCCGCGTCCTGGCCGACCCGGGCGGCGACAGCTACAACGGCCACGTCCTGTGGACCGAGCGCATCCCGCGCACCCTGCTCGGGCTCGCGGTCGGCGCCGCGCTCGGCGCCTCCGGCCTGATCATGCAGGCGCTCACCGCGAACCCGCTGGCCGACCCCGGCATCCTCGGCGTCGAGCAGGGCGCGGCCATGTTCGTGGTGCTGGGCATTCTGTTCTTCGACATCACCGGCGTGGGCGGCTCCTTCTGGGCGGCGCTGATCGGGGCGGGGCTGGCCGCCGCCCTCGTGTACGCCGTCGGCACCCGCAGCGCCATCGGCAGCACCACGATCGGGCTCGTCCTGGCCGGGGTCGCGGTGGCCGCCGTCATGAGCTCGCTCATCACCCTGCTCGTCGTCCGCGACGAAGCCGTCTACGCCCACCTGCGGTTCTGGTCGGTGGGTCAGCTCACCGGCCGGGCCGAGATCCTCGACGAGATCGCGCCGTTCGTCCTCGCGGGGCTCGTGCTGGCGTTGCCGCTGGGCCGTACCCTCAACATGCTCAGCATGGGCGACGACGCGGCCGCCGCGCTCGGCGTCAAGGTCGGCAGGGCGCGGCTGGGCGGCGCGGCCGTGGCGGTGCTGCTCTGCGCGGCGGCCACCGCGGCGGTCGGCCCCGTGGCCTTCGTCGGACTGGTCGGCGCGCACTGCGCCAGGATGCTCGTCGGCGCCGACCACCGCTGGTCGCTCCCGCTGTCCATGGCCTGCGGGGCCGTGGTGCTGCTCGGCGCCGACATCGCCGGGCGGCTCGTCCTGCGCAACGGGGAGATCCAGGTCGCGGTGATGACCGCGGTCGTCGGCACGCCGTTCTTCTTGTGGCTGGCCCGCCGCGGGAACCTGGTGCGCGTCTGATGAACCTGCTCGGTACCCGCGTGGGCGCGGGCTCCTCCGGCCGTGCCGCCGTGCTGGCCACGATCAGGCGTACGCGGCGTGGCCAGGTCAGGCGGCTGGCGGCGCTGGTCGTCCTGTGCTGCGCGCTGCTCATCACCCTGCTGATGGCGGCGATCTTCCTGGGCGGAGCACGCCGGGTCGATCCGGCCGACATCCTGCCCGCCGCCTTCGGCCTGCGTACCGGCCTGGCCGACTACGTGGTCTTCCAGAACCGGCTGCCCAGGGCCCTGGCCGCGTCGCTGTCCGGCGCGCTCTTCGGCCTGTCCGGCGCCCTCTACCAGCGGCTCATCCGCAACCCGCTGGCCACACCCGACATCGTGGGCATCTCGGCCGGCGGCGGAGCCGGCGCCACCACCGCCCTGGTCCTGGCGCCGTCCCTGCCCCTCGGCATCCCGCTGGCGGCGCTGTGCGGATCGTTCCTGCTGGTGGCGGCGATCCACGCCATCAGCTGGCGCCAGGGCGTGGACACCTACCGGCTGGTCCTGGTCGGCATCGGGCTCAGCGCCGTCTGCGTCGCGTACACCAACTACGTGCTCACCGCTGCCGACCAGCACAGCATCGCCATCGCGATGCGCTGGCTGGTCGGCAGCGTCAACGGCGTGAGCTGGGAGGGCGTCGCCACCCTCGCCGTGGCGCTGGTCCTGTGCGCGCTGGGCACCACGGCGCTGGACCGCCCGCTGGGCGGCATGGTCCTGGGCGACGACCTGGCCACCGGCCTCGGCGCCGCCGTGCCCAGAACCCGTGTCGCCACCCTCCTGCTGGGCGCGGGCGCCGCCGCGCTGGCCACCAGCGTGGTCGGGCCGATCGGCTTCGTGGCGCTGATCAGCGGCCCGATCGCGGTCAGGCTGACCGGCGGACGGCACACGCTCGCCCTGGCACCGCTCGTCGGCGCGGTCATCGTGCTCGGCGCCGACTTGCCGGCCCAGCACGCGCCCGTCATCAGCCCCGTGCCCACGGGCGTGCTCACCGCGCTGCTCGGCGCGCCCTATTTCTTCTGGCTGATCCTTCGCCGCGGAACCGGAGCCCCCTCATGACCCACCAGCTCGACACGGGCTACCAGCTCGAAGCCCGCGCGATCAGCAGCGGCTACGGCACGTCGCTGATCATCAAGGAGCTGTCCGCCGGCATCGCCGCCGGCCGGATCACCGCCCTGGTCGGGCCGAACGCGTGCGGCAAGTCGACTCTGCTCAAGTCCATCGCCCGGCTGCTGCCGCTCGCCGCCGGCGCGGTCCTGCTCGACGGCGCCGACATCCACGCCACCCCGACCAAGGAGGTGGCCCGCAGGCTCGGCGTCCTGCCGCAGTCGCCCGTCGCGCCGGAGAGCATCACGGTCGGCGACCTCGTCTGGCGGGGCCGCCACCCCCACCGCCGCTTCGGCCGGCGCCGTACCGCGGCCGACGAGGAGGTCATCGCCGACGCCCTGCTGGCCACCGGCACCGCAGAGCTGATCGACAGGCCCGTCGACCAGCTCTCCGGCGGCCAGCGGCAGCGGGTGTGGATCGCGCTCGCGCTGGCCCAGGACACGCCGACGCTGCTGCTCGACGAACCGACCACCTACCTGGACATCGCCCACCAGATCGAGGTGATGGACCTGCTGGCCGAGCTCAACGAGCGCACCGGCAAGACCATCGTGCTCGTCTCCCACGACCTCAACCAGGCCGCCCTGTACGCCTCGACCATCGTCGCCATGCGCGACGGCCGGATCGTGCGCCAGGGCCCGCCCGAGCACGTGCTCACCGAGGAGACCGTCGCGGAGGTGTTCGGCCTGACCTGCGCGGTCGTGCCCCACCCCGTCGACGGGACGCCACAGATCTTCCCACTGTCAAGGAGAAACCGATGAAGAAGCTCGTCGCGGCGGCCGCGGCCTGCCTGGCCCTGGTCACCGCCTGCTCGGCACCGGAGCGGCCCGCGGAAAAGGCCGCCGCCGCAGGCCCGGCGGGGGGCGCGTACCCCGTGACGCTCACCAACGCCTGGGGCCAGGACACCATCGACAAGAAGCCGCTGCGCGTGGCGACCGTCTCCGACGGAGACACCAGCATCGCCCTGGCCCTCGGGCTGGTACCGGTGATCACCCCCGACGCCGAGGACGGCGGGGCGATCCCCGAGTACAAGAAGCGGGCCATGGACAAGCTCGGCGTCAGCAGCCTGAAGACCTACGACGACACCGACGGCACCGACTACGAGGCCATCGCCGCCGAGGCGCCGGACGTCATCCTCGGCGTCAACACCTGGGGAATGGACACCGACTACGCCAAGCTCGCGCCGATCGCGCCGGTGGTGACCTACGCCCAGAAGAAGGACGCCGACACCCTGCCGTGGCAGGAGCGGCTGAAGGTGGCCGCCAAGGCGCTGGGCATGAGCGCCGAGGCGGAGGCGGTGATCGGCGCCAACCGCAAGGTCATCGCGGACGCCGCCGCCGCCAACCCCGCCTTCCGCGGCAAGACCTACACCTACGTCGTCGTCCACCCCGAGCAGATCACGTTCATGTCCTACGCCGGTCAGGACCCGGGCATCTTCGAGGATCTCGGCCTGCGCAAGACCGCCAACGCGGCCGGCTACACCGCCAAGGACAACGGGGTCAGCCTGGAGAACCTCGACCAGCTCGACGCCGACGTGGTCCTGGTCACCTACCCGTTCGGCGACAAGGGCCTGCTCAGCGCGTCTGAGCTGGCGGGCAACAAGCTCTTCCAATCGCTTGAGGCGGTCAAGAACAAGCACGTCGCGGTGGTGCCCGCCGAGAACACACTCTCCTCGGCGATCGCCTACCCCGACGCGCTCAGCTCCTCCTGGGTGGTCGAGCAGCTCACCCCGATCCTGGCGAAGGCGGTCGCCGGAGGCTGACGTCCTCCGCGGGGACGGTGAGCAGGCCCGCGGGCATGGACAGCAGGCGGCGGCCGCGCGCGATCGTGCCCGCCCGGTGGGCGATCACGATCAGGGTCCGGTCGCTGGCCGCGGCCGACAGCGCCCCCTCGATCATGGCGGCCGTCTCGTGATCGACCTCGGCGGTCGCCTCGTCCAGGATCAGCACCGCGGGGCCGGCGAGGGCCGCCCTGACGATGGCCACCAGCTGCCGCTCCCCGGCCGACAGGCGCGAGCCGTGCGTGCCCACCCTCGTGTCCAGCCCGCCGGGCAGCGCCGCCACCCATCCGGCCAGCCCGAGCTCGCCCAGCGCCGCCTCGACGCGGCGGCGGTCCGGGGGGACGGGCAGCATGGCCAGGTTCTCCGCGAGCGTGCCGTCCACCAGCAGGACGTCCTGCGGGACCAGCACGATGCGGGCCCGTACCCGGGCGGGATCCACGGCGGCCAGATCGTGCCCGGCGAAGCGGACGGCACCGGTGTCGGGCGCGTACAGCCCGGCCATGAGCTTGCCCACGGTGGACTTGCCCGAGCCGGTCCGTCCCGCGATCACCAGGCGCTCGCCGCTCGCGACGGTCAGCGACAGGCCGGCGACGGCCGTGCGCGTGCCGCCGTAGGAGAAGCCGACGCCGGACAGGGTGAGCTCTCCCCGTGCGGGCAGCTCGCCGCCGTCCGTGCCGCCGCCGGTGGGAGCGCTCGCCTCGATCAGGTCGAGTACGCGTGCCAGCCGTACGTGAGCCTCCCGCGCCTCGCCGATGGAGGCGGCCAGATCCTCGAAGCGGTGGAAGATGTCCCGGGTGGCCAGGACGAACACGACGGCCACGCCGACGCTGAGCAGGTCACGGCCGACCAGCCACGCGCTGAGGGCCAGCACCACCGCCACGCAGGCCGCCTGTAGCAGCGCGAGCCGGTTGAGCTCCAGCTCGGCGCGCACCTGCGCCGCCTGCGCGCCGAGCAGCCGGTCGTTGTCGGCGCCGAAGCGCGCCAGCCAGCGCGGCACGGCGCCGTTGACGCGCAGCTGCTCCTGAGCCGGAAGGGACTCGGCGAACCGCGCCGCGACCGTGGCCTCCGCCGCGGCGACCGCGCCGTACGCCACGCCGGCCCGAGCCTTGAACCGGCGCACGATCAGCACGGCCGGCGGCACGAACGTCACCAGCATCACCCCGGTCAGCAACCACGAGTACGCCGCCAGCATCACCACGGTGAACACCAGGACCGCGGCGCCGGTGACAAGATCGGGCAGCGTGGCCCCGGCGAACGAGCCCAGCCCGTTGATCTCTCCGGTCACCCGGCGCAGCAGTTCGCCCCTGCGGTTGGCCTCGACGAAGCGCAGCGGAGCCGCGCCGAGCGCGGAAACGGCCCGCTCGCGCAGCCCGGCGAGGGCGTGCTCACCCACTCTGACCAGCCAGTACCGCGACAACCACGCGAGCACGCCCCCGGCCGCGACCAGGGCGAGCAGCGTCCCCGACCACAGGGTCAGCGCGCCTGCCCGCCCGTCGCCGGCGGCGTCGATCACCCGGCCGATCGCCGCGGTCACGCCGACCGCCAGGGCGGCTCCGGTCAGGTTGAGCGCCACGACGGCGGCCAGCGCGAGCCGGTGCCCGCGCAGGAACACCGCCGCCCGGCGGAAGACGGCCCGCTGGTCCGGCAGGTCGGCGAGGATGGGCTGGTCAGGCATGGGTGGGCTCCTGCGTGAGTGTGCCGCCCGCGAGCGTGACCCGCCGGTCGGCGCGGGCGAGAACGGCCGGTGAGTGGCCGGCGAAGACGACCGCCTTACCCGCCGTCGCGCGGCGGAGCCGGTCCAGCACTCGTGCTTCGGTACCGGCGTCCAGCGCCGAGGTGACGTCGTCGAGCAGCAGCACGGGGCAGTCGCGCAGCAACGCCCTGGCCAGCACGATCAGCTGGCGCTGCCCGCCGGACAGCGCGCCGCCGCGTTCGCCCACCTGCGTGTCCCAGCCGTCGCCGAGCCCGCTCAGCGCGAGGTCGAGCCCGGCCGCGAACGCGGCACGCTCGATCTCGTGATCGGGGTGGTCGCCGCTCAGCCGCAGGTTCTCCGCGATCGTGCCGTGCAGCAGCAGCGGCCCCTGCGGGACGAACCCGAGCGTGCGGTAGAGGTCGCCGGGGTCGCTGCCCCGCAGCGCGACCCCGCCGAACGACGCCTCGCCCGTCGAGGGCACCAACTGGGCGATGGCCCGCAGGAGCGTGCTCTTGCCCGACCCGGTCGCACCGGTGAGCACGACCCACTCGCCGGGCGCGGCGCTCAGCTCCAGCGGGCCGAGCACGGGCCCGCCCTCCCGTTCGACGCTCAGCCCGCTGACCCGCAGCAGCCCGGCGCGCGGCAGGGCTCTCCCGCCCTCGGGCACGCCGGGCAACGCCAGGATCTCCTCGATCCGCCCGGCCGCGACGCGCGCCTCGGCCCGGTCGCCTAGCCTGGCGGTCATGACGGTGACCGCCAGCGACACCGTGCCCATCCACAACACGAACGTGGTCAGTTCGCCGACGGTGAGGCGTCCCTCCAGCGCCGCGTACCCGCCCGCGAACAGCCCGGCCACGACCGCCAGCCGGGGCACGACGAAGACCGCGGCCTCCCAGGCGGAGCCGGCCGAGGCCAGGCGCATCGTGTGGCGGCTCACCTCGGCGCTGTGGCGGTGATGGCGCTCGACCATGAGCCGGTCGGCGCCCACGCCGCGCAGGGGGAGCAGGGCCGTCAGCAGGTGCTCGGCCACCGACCCGCGCCCGCCGTGCGCCAGGGCCAGCTCTTCCGCGCGCCGGTCGAACAGCGGCGGGAAGACCCGGTTGACCGCCAGCAGCAGCGGCACGGTCAGCGCGGCGATCAGGAGCAGCAGCGGGTCGAGACCCGCCATCGCCGGGACCAGCACCAGCCCGGTGGCGCCGATCACCACCCACGTGGTGAGCCCGTGCACCCAGACCTGGACGGTGTCGACGTCACGCGTGGCCCGGGTGCTCAGGTCACCGAAGCCGCCGGCGTCGCGCCGCATCGTCTCGGTGTCGACCGCCAGAATGGCCCGCAGCAGCCGGGTACGCAGCCACGCGCCCGCCCGGACGTCGGCCAGCGTGGCCCATTTCTGCCAGCCCCGCATGCCCGCGTACTCGGCGGCGGCCACCACGACGAAGGCCCCGGCGTAACCGGCCGCCGCGGGCAGCGAGCCGGCCCGCACACCCAGGTCCACCGCCCGCCCGAGCAGCCACGGCAGGGCCAGGAAGGCGAGCTGCCTGACCACCGCCGCGGCGACCGCGCGCAGCAGATCCGCCCTCACCCGCACCAGGCACTGCCGCAGCAGCCGCCGTCCTCGCCGATTCGTCACGGCCGAAACCGTAGGTTCCGCACCCGCCCGCTGCTCCAAGGCAGAGCGCACGCCGTCGAAGCCGCCGCCCGATCGTGCGCGACAGTGGCACGGGCTGGACGCCTGGTTGGATCGCGCCCATGCCACCCGCCCTAACCTGGCGGTGTCGCCACGAGAAAGGAGCGGTGCGGATGCCCACCCGCAACCCCCGTACGGTCGTCACGTTCCCCATCGTGCTGAGGGAGCTGACCGTGCTGCGCGTCACGGATGTCACCCCGGGGATGCGGCGCGTCACGCTCGGCGGCGCACAACTGCGCGCCTTCCACCGCGACGGGTTCGACCTGCCGCCGCTGCGTTCGGAGGGCTTCGACGACCACGTCAAGTTCTTCTTCGCCGCCGATGACGGGGGCCCTCCCGTGCTGCCCCGCCAGAACATCAGCAGCCTCGACTGGCCGGCCGGCGAACGCCCGATCGCCAAGGACTACACCCCGCGCCGCTACGACCCCGACGCCGGGGAGATCGACTTCGATTTCGTACGGCACGGCAACGGCCCCGCGGCATCCTGGGCCGAACAGGCCACGCCAGGACAGACCGCCTGGATCGCCGGGCCGAAGATGTCCCACCACCACCCCGAGGGCGCCGACTGGATCCTGATCGCCGGAGACGAGACCGCGCTGCCCGCGATCGGCAGGTGGCTGGCCGAGATGCCGGAAGGCCTCAAGGCGAAGGTCTTCATCGAGATCGGCGACGACACGCACCGCCAGGACCTGCCGACCCGGGCCGCCGCCGACATCACGTGGCTCTCGCGCCGGGGCGCTCCGGCGGGCACGACCGACCTGCTGGAGCGCGCGGTCAGGCAGATGGACTGGCTGCCGGGCACCGTCTTCGCCTGGGCGGCGGGCGAGGCGGTCACCCTCAAGGGACTGCGCCGCCACCTCGCCACCGAGCGCCAGGTGCCGCGCGAGCAGACCCACATCACCGGCTACTGGCGCCTGAGCGAGGCTCCGCACGCCGCAGCGGAGGAGGACGACGGCGCGCACGAAAGGCTGCACGAGCTCACCGACCTGGCGCCGGGCTTCGCCATCAGGGCGGCGGTCACGCTCGGGCTGGTCGACCTGGTCCACTCCGGCGTGCGCGAGCTCGCCGGCCTGGCCGAGCGCACCTCGACCGACCCCGCCGGGCTCACCGCGCTGATGGACTACCTGGTCGCGATCGAGGTGTTCGCCGCCGGGCCCGACGGCCGGTACCGGCTCACGCCCGTCAGCGAGGAACTCGTCGAGGACGACCACTCGGCCGAGGAGTACCACCTCGGCGGCGCTCGGGCCGCGCTCGACCTGTCGCTGTCCGGGCTGGTGCGGACGCTGCGCACCGGCCGCGCCGGGTACCGCACCGATGCGGGCGAGCCGCTGGCGGCCGCGATGCCGTCCGACGCCCGCCTGGGCGGCTCGGCGCGCGAAGCCGTCGAGGAGAGCGCCCGCTGGGTCGCGCCCGGCGTCCTCGGCGCCTACGACTGGGCCGCGGTGAAGTCGCTCACGGCGGGCGGCAACGGCGCGGCGACCATCGTCAACGCCCTGGTCAAGGCCGACCCGGGACTGCGCGTGCGGATCGCGGCGATGCCGTCGGCGCTCGGCGTGCTGCGTGAGCGGATCCTCGACGCCGACGTGCTGGAGCGGGTGGAACTGGTCCCCGCGGTGGAGCCGGTGCCGCCCGCCGGGGACGACACCATCCTGCTGGCGCACGCGCTGACCTGGCTGTCCGACGAGGACGCCGAACTGGTGCTCGCCGAGACCGCGAAGAGGCTGCCCGCGGGCGGGACGCTGGTCATGGTGGAGGAGTTCCGGCCGGAGGGTCTCGACGACCCCGACGTGGTGCTGCACGATCTGCGGCTGCGTTGCGCCTTCGGCTCCGGCCTGCGTACGGCCGGCCGTATCGGGGAGCTCGCCGAGCGGGCGGGACTACGCGTGCGGACGGCCCGCGACATCGGGTGGGACCACCGCATGTGGGTCATGGACGCCTCGCCGGAGGGCCGGTGAAGGCGGACGGCGTGATCCTCGTGCACGGCGGGATGCACGGGTCGTGGTGCTGGTCACGGGTGCTGCCCCGGCTGGAGTTACCCGCCGTGGCCGTCGACCTGCCCCGCGACGCCGGCCTGGACGGGTGGGCGGACACCGTCGCCGGCGCCGCGGCCGGCATGCGGGCGGCCGTCGTCGTCGCCCATTCGCTGGCGGGCATCGTGGCGCTCCAGGCGCTGGCCCGCGCCGGGGACCGGATCCGCGGGGCCATGTTCGTCGCCGCCGTCGTCCCGCGCGACGGTCAGTCCTACTTCGACACGCTCCCGGCGCCCCTGAACCGCCTGCGCGCCCTGCTCGGCGTCGGCAGGCGTGGCGGCATCGTGATGCCCGCGCCGCTCGCCCGCCTGCTGCTGTGCCACGACCTGCCGCCGGACGACACCCGTACGCTGGTCGGCAACCTCACGCCCGAGCCGGTCTCCGTCCTGGGCACGCCGGTACGGCACCGCCTCCCCGACGGCGTCCGCCTCGCCTACGTGCACACCACCCGGGACCGGGCCGTCTCGCGCCGCGCCCAGGAGCTCTACGCGGCCCGGCTCCACCCTGCGGCCGACCGGCTGTACCTGGACTGCGGCCACAGCGCCTTCTTCAGCCGCCCGCACGAGCTCGCCGCCCTGGTCAACACGTGGTGCGCCGGCCTCACACCGGCCTGACGCGGATGACCGCCGTCATTCCCGTGACGCCGACGACCTCCAGCGTCACCGCCGGAGGAGCCGGTCTCAGGGCCGGAGGAGCCGGCGGATCTCGTGCACGATGACCTCGGGGTCGGTGAGCGGGACGTAGTGGCCGGAGCGGGGGGCGATGACATGGCGCCCGGCCGGTGACCGGGACGCGCGGTGGGCGTGGGCGGCGTTGGCCGCGGCCCTGGTGGCGGCGGGCATGCCGTTCCCCGCCCGGCCGCCGGAGACCACGGTGACCGGAAGGTCGCCAAGGTGGGGCGGGCTGAGCCGCCAGGCGGCGAGCTCGTCGAGGAACGTGCGTACCTGGGCGCGATGGGTGCGCATGGCGGCCGCGGTGAACGCCTCATGGCGCATGTCCCGCCGCGCGTCCGCAGGCAATGCCAGCATCGTGGACCGGTAGGCGAACCCGAGCAGGCCCAGGTGGGCCAGCAGGAGGTTGACCCGGACCGCCACCCTCTCCACCCGCCGGAAGGCCGGGCTGAACAGCACGTCGGCGGCCTCGTCGGCCGGGTCGACGAGCACCAGCCCGGCGACCCGCTCCGGGCGCGCCGCTGCGGCGAGCCGGACGATCGGGCCGCCGGCGCTGTGCCCGGCCAGCACGTACGGCCCGGCGCCGAAGTGGTCCAGCAGGTCGCCCAGGTCGCCGGCCATCCGGTGCAGCGTCCGCGAGGCTGGATCGGCGGGGGAGCGGCCGAGCCCGGCACGGTCGTACACGATCGCGCGCGCGAACGCGCCCACCGCGGGCTGCACGAGCGCCCACGACGACCGGCCGACCGCGGCCCCGGCCTCGAACACCACCGTCGGCGTGCGACCGGGCACCCCGGCCGACCCCGGACCGGCGGGGGCGCCCGGTCCGGGAACAGGCGCCGCCGTCGGTCCGGGACCGGGCAGCACCATGGCGTGCAGGCGTCGGCCGTCGCGCGTCGGCACCCACTCCGGCGTGCCCTGGATGTGGCTCACGGCCGCCCCCGATCAGTCAAAGTTACGCACCCTAACTTAGGGTCGCCTAACCTGAGCGGTCAAGCGGGTCACCCGAGAGGATCCCCCTCGCCGTCGTGGAGCCGCGCGGAGATGACCGCGCCGATCTCGGCGAGCGGTCCCGGCCCGGTCAGGTCCTTGGGGTCGCAGGCCACGTCGTGCGCGTCGATCACGCCGGTGATGTGCGGGCGCCACGCCCCGGCCGGCCGGCGGTCGTGGAGGGTGTCCGCGGTGGCCCGGAAGTACAGGGCGTCTCCCTGGTACACCCTCGTGTCGTGGCCGCGTACCAGCCGGTCGGTGTTGAGGTGGACGTCCCTGAGCTCGGCCAGGGCACCTGGGGGCAGAGCGGCCAGCGCGCTGCCCTCCCCGCGCAGGATCTCCGCGACCCGCTCCAGGGTGGGCGCGGCGCCGGGGGCGCGGCCGTCCATGGCCAGAAGCGCCTCCAGCGCCTCCGCCTCGTCGGGGGGCGGCAGCTCGCGCAGCGCCTCGGCGGGCCGGGCGTCGAGGATCGCCAGCAGCTGTACGTCGGCGAGCATCACAGCCAGTTCCTGGGCGATGACGCCCCCGGTGGACCAGCCGAGCAGATGGTAGGGGCCGTCGGGCTGGACCGACCGGATCTGGGCGGCGTAGTCGGCGGCCAGGTCCGTCAGCGACGCGGGCAGCGGGTGGCGGCGGGCCTGCAGGGCGTAGATCGGGCGGCCGGGCAGGTGCTTGATCAGCCCGCCGTAACACCAGCCGAGCCCACCGGCCGGGTGCACGGCGAACAGCGGCGGTCGCGACCCCGCCTGGCGCAGGGGCAGCAGCACGCCGAGGGGGTCCGCGCGGGTGCCGCCGTCGATCAGGCTCAGCAGGGCGGCCGGTGTCTGCGCCGCGAACAACGCGCCGACCGGCAGCGTGGTCCCGAGCACCTGGCCGATGCGGTCGATCAGCCGCACCGCGGCCAGCGAATGCCCGCCCAGCTCGAAGAAGCCGTCGTCGACGCCGGCCCGCGGCAGCCCCAGCACCTCGGCGAACAGCTCACGGAGGATCTCCACCCGGGGACCGAACGGCGCGCGCGCCGCCGTCGCGGCCTGCCCGGGTTCCTGACGCCCCGCGTGAACGAGGGTGCCGTCGCGCCGCCAGGTGGCCAGGCCGCCGGTGCGGTACATGCGCGAGCCGGGCGGGCCGAACGGGTCGGCGACGAACCGCTCGGCGGTCAGGCCGGGCCGGCCCAGGTAGCCGCGGGCCAGGGCGGGGCCCGCGGCGTACACCTCGCCCGTCACGCCCGGCGGGACCGGCTGCAGCCGCTCGTCGAGCACGTAGACGCGCGGGTCGCGGCCGCCGTCGCGCGGCCCGCCGGCGTCGTGCGGACGGCCGGTCTCGTGTGGACGGCCGGTCCCGTGCGGGCGACCGGCGCCGTGCGGACGGCCGGCGCCGTGCGGACGATCAGTGACGTGCGGGCGGCCGGTGACGTGCGCGATGGTCTCGGTGAGGCCGCGCACGGTGAGCGTCCGGGGCCCGTCCGGCCGCCAGTCGCGCAGGCGCGCGGCGTCCAGGACCGCACCGTTCAAGATCACGTAGCGGAGCGGCAGCTCGCGGCCGTCGTCGTCGGCCATGAGCCGGTCGAAGGCGGCAGGGGTCAGGTTGAGCACCGACACCTTCTCCCGCCGCAGCAGGGCGAGCAGCTGGAGCGGCGAGCGGCCGGCCGGGTGGGGCACGACGACGAGACGGCCGCCGGACAGCAGCGCGCCCCACAGTTCCCGGGGCGAAAGGTCGAAGGAGGCCCACACGTCGCGGCGGGTGAACCCGAGCGAGGCCCCGATGTCCGACAGCAGCCGCAGCACGTTGCGGTGCGTGATGAGCAGCCCGCCCGAGCCGGAGGAGTACGTCACGTACGCGGGATGGTCGGGCCGCGTCACACGTTCCGGGTTGTGGCCGAGCCAGTCGCCCAGGTCCTCCAGCCAGCTCTCGTCCACCACGCAGACCGGGCCGGCGTCGGCGAGCACGGCGTCGACGCGCTCGCGGGAGTCGGACGGGTCGAGCGGCAGGCACGCCGCCCCCGCCTTCAGCACCGCGAGGCTCGCCACCACCAGGTCGGGCCCCCGCGGCAGGTCCACGGCGACGACCGCCTCGGGACGCGCGCCGTGCGCGATCAGCTTGTGCGCGAGCTGGTTGGCGCGGGTGTTGAGCCTGCGGTAGGTGAGCGCGCCGACGGCCTTCGCCTGCGGGGTACGCCGCGCCAGCGCCTCGAACCGGTCGGGAACCGTGTCTCCGGCGACGGAGAAGGGAAGGGGGTCCGGGTCGGCGCCGCCGGTCAGCCAGGCGCGTTCGGCGGCGTCGAGCAGGTCGAGGCGGCCGATCGGCAGGTCCGGCTCGGTCACCGCCTGACCCAGCAGGTCGGTGAAGCGGGTGGCGAGGGACCGGGCGCTCTCGCGGTCGAACAGGTCGGCGCTGTACTCCAGGAAGCCGTTGCCGTCGGTGTCCAGCCGCAGGGTCAGGTCGAACGCGGCCGTGCCGGTGTGCACCAGCCGGGCCTCCGCGGCCTCGCGCAGCACCAGCATCACCTGGAACAGCGGGTGCCGGTCGCGGGCGCGGACCGGGTTCAGCGCCTCGACCAGCCGGTCGAAGGGCAGCTCCGGGTGGTCGAAGGCGGCCAGGTCGGCCTCGCGTACCCGATGCAGCAGCTCGGCGAAGGTGGGGTCGCCCGAGGTGTCAGCGCGCAGCACGAGCAGGTTGGCGAACGAGCCGACCGCCCCGCTCAGCGCGCTGTCGTGGCGTCCGGCGACCGGTGTGCCGGTCGGGATGTCGGTGCCGGCCCCCAGCCTGGTCAGCAGGGCGGCGAGCGCGGCGTGCAGCACCATGAACGGGGTGGCGTGGCTGCGGCGGGCCAGGTCCAGGGCGCCGGTCCAGATCTCCGGCGCGATCGCGACCGGTACGGTGCCGCCCGCGCCGGTGGGAACGGCGGGCCGCGGCCGGTCGGCCGGCAGGTGGAGCCGCTCGGGCAGCCCCGCGAGTGCCTTGGTCCAGAGCTCGCGGCCCGGCTCGCCGAGGTCGAGCTGCCACAGCGTGTAGTCGGCGTACTGCACCGGAAGGGGCTCGAACCCGGGGCTGTGCCCGGCGGCGCGCGCGGCGTAGGCGGTCTGGACGTCGCGTACCAGCGGGCCCACCGACCAGCTGTCAGCCGCGATGTGGTGCACGACCAGCATGAGGATGTGCTCGCGGGCGCCCAGCCGCAGCAGGTGCGCCCGGAAGGGCGGCTCGCGGGTCAGGTCGAAGGCGCGGCGGGCGATGGTGCGCATCGCGGTCTCCGCCATGTCCGGCTGCCACATGGGCAGCGCCACCGGCGCCGGCAACCGGATCTCCTGGTACGGCACGCCGTCCCGGTCGGGGAAGACCGTGCGCAGGATCTCGTGCCTGGCCACCACGTCGGCCAGCGCCGTGGACAGGGCCTCGCGGTCCATGGGCCCGCTGAGCCGTACCGCGATGGGGAGGTTGTACGCGGGCCCGCCCCCGCCGGCGCGGTGCAGAAACCAGAGCCGTGACTGCGCGGAGGACAGCGGCATCGGCTGCGGCCTGGGCCGGCGCCGCAACGGGGGCCGCGCGGCCCGGTCGGCCGGCAGCCGGGCGGCCAGCTCGGCGGGCGTGGGGCCGGAGAAGACGTCCCTGACCGGCAGCCGCACGCCGAAGCTCTCCCGGATGCGCCCGGCCAGCCGCCCCGCCAGCAACGAGTGGCCGCCCAGGTCGAAGAAGCTGTCGCGCGGCCCGGCCGCGACACCCAGCACCTCGGTGAACAGCTCGCACAGGGCCCGTTCCGCGGCCGAGCGGGCGTCGCTCTCCCGCCCGCCGGCGGCGACGGGCGCGGGCAGGGCGGCGCGCTCCAGCTTGCCGCCGGGCGTGCGGGGCAGCGTGGCCAGCGGCACGATCGCCGCGGGCGTGAGCGCGGCGGGCAGGTGTTCCGCCGCGTGCTCGCGCACGAGCAGCGGGTCGGCGGCGGGCGTCACGTAGCCGATCAGCCGGTCGCCGTGCACGGCCACCGCGGCCGCGCCGACGTCGGGATGGCTTTCCAGCACGGCTTCGATCTCGCCCGGCTCGATGCGCAGCCCGCGCAGCTTGATCTGCTCGTCGCCGCGGCCGAGCAGTTCGAGATGGCCTTCGGTGTCCCAGCGTGCCAGGTCGCCGGTGCGGTAGAGGCGCTCGCCACCCGGCGCGGCCACGAACCGTCCGGCGGTGAGCGCCGGCCGGTTGAGGTAGCCGCGGGCCAGACCGGCGCCGGACAGGTACAACTCGCCGACGACTCCGGGCGGCGCGGGCAGCAGAGCGCCGTCGAGGACGTGGACGCCGGTTCCCGCGGTGGGTCCCTCCCGGCCGTCTCCGAACCAGGTGTAGGCGTCGACGGTCGCCTCGGTCGGCCCGTAGTGGTTGACCGCCCGCGTGCGCTCGCGCAGGGCGCGCCACATCGGCTCCGGCACGGCCTCGCCGCCGACCACGGTGACGCGCGGCGGGGCGGCCAGCAGCTCGGGCAGCTCCTTCAGGTGCGACGGCGTGACGTCGAGGCAGTCGATGGCGTTCTCGCGCACGTACGCGGTCAGTGCGGCGCCGTCGCCGTGGACGTCCTCGCCGAGCAGATGGAGCTCGTGGCCCAGCACCATCCACAGCAGCGGGTCGAGGGCGGCGTCGAAGGAGAACGACGCGGTGTGCGCGACGCGCAGCCGCTGCCCGCCGGGGATCAGGCGCTCGCGGTGCCCGGCCAGGAGCGCGGCCAGGCCGCCGTGGGTGGCGACGACGCCCTTGGGCTTGCCCGTGGAACCGGAGGTGTAGATGACGTAGGCGGCGTCGCCGGGGCGCGGTTCGGCCATGCGGGTGCGCGGGACCTCGCCCTCCTGCGCCCAGCCGGGGGTGATGACGATCGAGGGGGCGGCGTCGGTGAGCATGAGGCGCCGCCGTCCGGCGGGGTAGGCGGGGTCGACCGGCAGGAACGCGGCACCGCAGCGCAGCACCGCCAGCAGCGCCACGACCAGTTCGGCCGAGCGGGGCAGGGCCAGGGCGACGGTCTGGCCGGGTCCGGCTCCTTCGAGCACCAGCTGGCCGGCCATGTGGTCGACCCTGGCGCCGAGTTCGGCGAAGGTCAGCTTCTCCTCCCTGCTGACGAGGGCGAGGTCGTGCGGCGCCAGCCGTACCCGCTCCTGGAAGGCGGCGACGACGGACGGCGGCGCGACGGGCGGGCGGCGCGGCACGGGCAGGGCGGCGCGGTCCTCGTCGGTCAGCAGGTCCAGGCGGCCCAGGGGCGTCCCGGCAGGCACGTCGGCGAGCGCGCCGAGGAAGCGGGCGAGGCGGCGGGTGTGTGCGGCCAGGGACTCGGGGGTGTAGCGGGCGGCGTTGCCGTCGAGGTCCAGGATCAGCTGGTCGCCGTCGAAGCTCAGCGTGATGGCGACGTCGTCCACCGGTCCGGCGGCGAGGTTGGTGACGGTGCCGGAGGATCCGGCGAACTTCACCTCGGTGGGGAAGGGCTTGATGTTGAGCATCGGGCCGAACAACGGGTGCCGGGTCCCGGCCAGCCCGAGGTCTCGGCGCAGGTCCTCGCCGCGGTAGCGGCAGTGCGCGCGCGCCTCGGCGATGCGCCGCGCCGCCTGCTCCACCAGCGAGCCCAGGGTACGGCCCTGCCGCACGTCCAGCCGCAGCGGCAGCACGTTGACCGCCAGGCAGGGCACCCGCAGCCCGGCGCCGGAGCGGTTCATCAGCGGCAGCCCGATCACCACGTCGGTGGCCCCGGTGACCCTGCCGACATAGCAGGCGACCCCGGCGGCGGCCACGTCCGCCCAGGTCGCGCGGGCCTGCCGGGCCAGGGCGTCCCAGTGCCGCGTGGGCGGCAGGGCTTCGCGGCAGCGGACGACCTCGTGGGCCGGGGTCGGCGGCTCGCGGGTGAGCCCGACCGGGTCCGGGCGGCCGGCGAGCCGCTCCAGCCAGTAGGCCCGGTCGGCCGCGAACTGCCGGGACTGGCGGTAGTCCCGTTCCTGGGCCAGCACGGGCGCGAGGGTGCCGAACGGGCTGGGGCCCGGCGCGAGCGCGTCGGTGAGCGCCGAGTAGATCTCCGCCACCCGGCCGACCAGGAGGGAGAGCGCGTAGGCGTCGATGAGGATGTGGTGGGCCCGCAGGTACCAGACCGTGTGCTCGTCGGACAGGCGCAGCAGCGCGTGGTGGTGCAGGGTCCCGGTGACCACGTCGACGGGGGCGCGCGTGTCGGCGCGCATCCACTCCTCCGCCGCCGCCTCCGGGTCGGGCTCGCCGCGCAGGTCGAGCAGGACCAGCCGGCCGCTGACGGAGTCCCAGTCGGGCACGTACTGGGCCGGTTCCTCGGTGAAGCGCAGCCGCATCGGCTCGGCCTCGGCCAGGCACCGGCGCAGTGCCCGCTCGAAGCGGGCGGCGTCCAGCGGGCCGTGGATGTCGAGCCGGTCTGCGGCGTTGTAGAGGGGGTTGCCGGGGTCCAGGCGCTGGGCGAACCAGATACCCGCCTGAGCCCCGGTCAGGGGCATGGTCATGCCAGCAGCTCCGCCCAGGCCGTCAGCGTCGGGCGCTCGACCAGGTCGGGGAAGGACACCTCCGCGCCCTCTGCCCGCCACCGCTCGGCCAGGGTCATCAGCCGGATGGAGTCCATGCCCGCCGCGAGGAGGTCGTCGTCGGGGCCGATCTCCTCCGGCTCGACGTAGAGCAGTTCGGCGACCTGCGCGCGCAGCCGCCGGGCCGTCTCAGACACCGGCCACCTCCCTGCTGAGGGCGCGGCTGATCTGCGCGGTCGTCGCGGTGACCGCGCAGCGCTCGGCGGCGTAGCGCAGCGCCATCTCGTGGTGTTCCAAGGAGAAGTCGGCCACCGCGTCGGCCACGACGAAGGGCTGCACGTCCCGCATGAACGCCTCGCACGCCGTCATCAGCACGCCGATGTGGGCGTAGACGCCGCAAATGATCAGTTGGTCGCGCCCCTTGTCCTTCGTCAGCCCGGCCAGGTCGGTGCGCTGGTAGGCGCTGTACCTCCACTTGGTGATCACCACGCCGTCGCCGCGCGGCGCCAGCCCGGCCACGATCTCGGCCTCACGGGGGTCGGCGCCGACGCCCTCACCCCAGAAGTCGCGCAGCAGGCCGCGGTCCTCGGTACTCTGCGCGCCCGGCTGCGCCGAGTAGACGATCGGCACGCCCAGGTCCGCGCAGCGCGCGCGCAGCGCCAGGACGTTGGCCATCAGTTCGATCAACGGGGACTGGCCGGGGGTGAAGGCGTCGAGGAAGTAGTTCTGCATGTCGTGGATGAGCAGGACGGCCCTGCGCGGGTCGGGCCGCCAGGCGACGCGATTGGCGGGTACCTGACTGGGCATCGGGTAGGGGGCGATCTCGGGAATGGCCATGGTCGTCAGGTCCTCTCGCGGAGATGTCGCTTGCTCACCTTGCCAACGGCCGTGCTGGGGAAGGCGTCGACGTATTCGAACACGTCGGGGATCTTGAAGGTGGCGATGCCGCGCTCGCGCAGGAACGTGCGCAGCTCGGCCTTGGGCGGTGGCGGGCCGGAGCAGATGACGTAGGCGCAGGCGCGTTCGCCGAGGTAGGGGTCGGGCAGGCCCACCACGCTCACGTCGTGGACCGACGGGTGGGCCAGCAGGTGGTTCTCCACCTCCTCGGCGGCGATCTTCTCCCCGCCGCGGTTGATCTGGTCCTTGGCGCGGCCCTCGACCACGAGGTGGCCGGTGGGCGTGAGCCGTACCAGATCGCCCGTGCGGTAGAAGCCGTCGCCGGTGAAGGCGTGCTTGTTGTGCTCCTCGGCGCGCCAGTAGCCGCGGATCGTGTACGGCCCGCGGGTGAGCAGTTGCCCGTCGTCCTCCACCACGACCTCGTCGGCGGGGGACAGGGGGCGGCCCTGCGTGGAGACGATGACGTCCTCGGGGTCGTCGAGCCGCGTGTAGTTCACCAGTCCCTCGGCCATGCCGAACACCTGCTGGAGGGTGCAGCCGAGCTCCGGGCGCACCCGCCTGGCCACCTCCTCGCTGAACTTGGCGCCGCCCACCTGCAGGACGTCCAGGCTGGACAGGTCGTACGCGGTGTCGCCTGCGGCACGCAGCCAGAGCAGCGCCAGCGGCGGCACCAGCGCCGCGATCGTGACCCGTTCGCGTTCGATCAGCGGGAAGCAGGTGCTCGGGCTGGGATCGGGTGCCAGGACGGAGGTGGCGCCCGCGCTCAGTGCCCCGAACACGCCCGGCGAGCTCATCGGGAAGTTGTGCGCGGCGGGCAGTGCGCACAGGTAGACGCTGTCCCCGCTCAGCCCGCAGAGGCGGGCGCTGGCGCGGAAGCTGTAGATGTAGTCGTCGTGGGTGCGCGGGATCAGCTTGGGCAGTCCCGTGCTGCCGCCCGACAACTGCAGGAACGCCACCTCGCCCGGATCGCGGCCGGGCAGCTCCACCGGCTCGGCCTCGGGAAGCTCGTCCAGGGTGATCGACGGCGTGCCCGGGGCGTACGCGCGGTGCGCCTCGTCCGGGCAGATGTAGGCCACGGCGTCGGTGAAGCCGCAGAAATGGGAGATCTCCGCCGACCGGTGCGCGGGCAGCGCGAAGACCGGCCACGCCCCGAGCCGGTAGAGGGCGAAGCAGACCTGATGGAACTGCGGCACGTTCGGCAACTGCACCACGACCCGGTCGCCCGGCCCGACGCCCCGCGCGCGCAGCCCGGCGGCCAGGCGGTCGGCGCGCTCGTCCAGCTCGAGAAAGCTCCATCGGGCCGGCGGCGAGATCAGCGCCGTCCGCTCCCCGTGGCGCCCGGCCAGCTCGCGCAGCAGGTCGCCGAAGCTGATGCCGCTCCAGTAGCCCGCGGCGCGGTAGCGGGCCGCCTCCTCGTCAGTCCAGTGCATCGTTGCCCGCCCCCAGCGCGTCCAGGACCGTGCGGAACTTGCTCGTGGTCTCGGCCAGCTCCCGTTCCGGGACGGATCCGGCGACGATGCCGGCTCCCGCGAACAGCCGCACCGTGTGCTCGTGCACCTCGCAGCAGCGGATGGCGACCGCCCACTCGCCGTCGCCCGCGGCGTCGCACCATCCGGCCAGGCCGCTGTAGAAGCCGCGCTCGACCGCCTCCAGCTCGCCGATCACCCGGCGGGCAGCGGCCTGCGGGGTGCCGCACACGGCCGGGGTCGGGTGCAGCGCCGCGGCCAGCGTCAGCACCGACGTCGCCGGGTCGCGCAGGATGCCGGTGATCTTGGTGGACAGGTGCCACATCGTCGCGGTGGAGGTGAGCTGCGGGGCCTTCGGCACGTCCAGGTCGTCGCAGTAGCGGCGCAGCCGTTCGGTGACGGCCTCGACGACCAGGCGGTGCTCGTGCAGGTCCTTCGCCGACTCCAGCAGCGCGGCGGCCCGGCGCGCGTCCTCCACGGGGTCGGCGCTGCGCTCGGCCGAGCCGGCGAGCGGGTTGCTGAGGACCTGCCTGCCGTGCCGGGCGACGAGCAGTTCGGGGCTGGCCCCGGCGAGGGTGCTCCCGCCGGGCAGCGGTGTGGCGAAGGAGTAGCCGTGGCCCAGCAGGGGGCGCAGCAGGTGCCGCAGGCTGATCGGCTCGTCGGAGCGCAGTTCCAGGGTGCGGGCCAGGACGACCTTGTCGAGGTTGCCCGCTTCCAGCTCGGCCAGGGCCAGCCGTACCGCCCGCATGTACGCGGCGGGGGCCGGGGTCTGCCTTCTCCACCAGCGCCCGCTGGGCACCGGCGGGGCGGCGGCCGGCAGCGGCGCCGACCAGGCCGACTCGGAGGGGACGAGCAGGTGCGCGGTCCCGTCGAAGGAGATAGCCCCGGCGGCCAGCCCGCCGGACTGACCCAGTAACGCGGGCAGCCGGTCGGCGAGGGTGGCCAGCTCGCCGCCGGCGATCGTGGATCTGCCCCGCGTGAGCAGCGTCCCCCGCGGGGAGGCGAACAGCACCGACCGGGTGCGCTCGTATCCCGCAAGCGGGTCCGCGGCGGTGGTCAGACTTTCCATCGAGTTCCAATCACTCAGGCGCGCAGGGTGGCGCCGCCGTCGACGAGAAGGTCGTGCAGGGTGATGTGCCGTGACCGCGCGGAGACCAGGAAGAGCACGGCCTCGGCGACGTCACGCGGTTCGGCCACGCGGCCGAGGGGGATGCCGGTGCGGAAGGTGGCCAGGTCTCCCGCGACGGGATCGCCCCCCTGGAGCGCGCGCAGCATGGCCGTGTCGGTGGAGCCGGGCGAGACGATGTTGCAGCGGATCCCGTGGCCGGCCAGCTCGAGCCCCAGGCATTGGGTGAACGCCCGCGCGGCCGCCTTGGACGCGGCGTAGGCGGCCATGCCGACGCGGGGGATCGTGGCGGCGTTGGAGCCCACGGTGACGATCGATCCCCGCCGCCGGGGGATCATGCGGCGGGCGACGGCCCGGCAGGTGTGGAAGACGCCGTCGGCGTTGACGGCGAATGTCTGCCGCCAGCGCTCGTCGTCGGTGTCCTGCGCGTGAGCAGGATGTAGCACTCCGGCCACGTTGACCAGGATGTCGATGGGGCCGAGCTCGCGCTCCACCCGGTCGACCAGAGTGTCCACCGCGCGCGAGTCCCGCACGTCCAGCCGGTACGGCGTGCCGTCGAGGTCGGCGGCGGCCACCGTGGCGCCCGCCTGGGTGAGTGTGGCGGCGACGGCGGCACCGATGCCCCTGCCCGCGCCGGTGACCAGAGCAACGGAGTCCCCGATGCCATCCAATCCTGAAGCCCCTCGTAGGTCAGAATGAAGTTAGGTAAGGCTAACCTAATTTGTACGTTTGCTGGGCATCTGTCAAGACTGTCCGGGCCTTCAGTGGCCACCGCCCGGCCCGTGTGGATCCATGGCCGCCACCTGCTTCGGCAGCACCACGAACGGGCGCATCATCTTGTGGTCCTCGTGCTCGTAGATGTGGCAGTGGTGCATGAAGCGCCCGACCGAGCCCGTGAACCGGCCCACCGTCGTGATCATCTCGCGGAAGCCGACCGCGATCACGTCCTTCCAGCCGCGCTCCTCCGGCCGCAGCGGCTCGGCTTCGAGGATCTTGATCGGCCTCTCCGTGCCCCCGCCGAGGCGGGTGGAGCCGCTGGTGGTGAAGTACTTGAACCCGGACGCGTCCAGCCGCAGCCGCTCCTGCGCCTGGAAGGAGAAGCCGTGGGCGTGCATGGGATGCGGCACCCCGCTGCCCTCCAGCGACACGAACCGCCAGGTCTCCCAGTCGCCGTCGGCCACGTGGAAGGCGACCGGGTCCGGATAGTCCCTGGACAGCCTGCGGTAGGTGGTGACCTGCCCCCGGGCGTCCTCGAACTGCACGATCCCGTCGGCGGGCAGCGGCCCGGGCGGCGCCTCGACGCGTTCCATCTCCCACATCTCCGCGTTGATGGGGAAGGCCGGGGTGATGAGAACGAGCCGTTCCTTGTGCTGGGGCAGGGTCGCGGGATCGACCTGCTCGAAGCTCGCGCTGATCTTGGATGGCAGCGTGAACCGCGGCGGGTGCCGGTCCCCGCCCACCCGGAAGTTGATCACCTCGGGCACCGGTGAGGCGATGAACGAGGCGTCCACCCACCGCAGCGACCGGCCCTCCAGTCCCGTGAAGTCGACCAGGACGTCGGCCCGCTCGGCCGGGGTGACCAGCACCCAGTCCTCGATGGGCACGGGGGCCGGCAGCAGCCCGGCGTCGCTGCCGATCTGGAACACCCTGCCCGGCACCGGCTGTCCGTTCTGGTCCACCAGGCGCAGCAGGTAGGGCCGGATGCTGGAGGCGTTGACGATCCTGAAGCGGTACCACGCCGGCTTGACCTCCGCGTATGGCCAGACCGTGCCGTTGACCAGGGTGTACGGGCCGGTGAAGGAGCGCACGACGGTCTCGGTCTGCTGCGGGTACTCCGTGATCTTGTGCAGCAGGCGGCCGTTCACCTTGCCGTCGGCGTCGGTGTCGAAGTTGCGGTCGCACAGCACGAGCGGGATCTCGTAGGGGCCGGAGGGCAGGCCGAGGTCGCGTTCCTCGTCGTCGCGGATCAGGTACAGGCCCGCGGTCAGCCCGGTCATGGTGTTGAACCGGGTGATGTGCATGGCGTGGTCGTGGTACCAGAGGGTGGCCGAGCGCTGGTCGTTGGCGTACTCGGCGAGCTGCGCGGCGCCGGGCGGGACCGCGTTCTCGGCCCAGCCGTCGTTGCCGCCGCCGGTGTGGGCGCCGTGCAGGTGCACCACGGCCCAGGGCGGCAGGGCGGCCACGTCGGCCCTGGGCGTCGCGCCGCTCCTGCCCGGCAGGTCCCAGACGGGCACCGGGCCCGGCGCCGCGCGGAGCTGCACGGCGGTGACCGGGTAGGCGCCGCTCAGGGCGTTGGCCCAGGTGACGCGGAGCCGTTCGCCGCGGCGGACCTCGATCGTCGGGCCGGGGAAGTGGCCGTCGTAGGCCCACAGCGTGGTCGGCGGCAGGTCCGCGTGCAGGCGGGCGGTCACGGTGCGCATGGTGACCGTCAGCGTGGACAGGTCGCGTTCGCGCCGCACTCTGGCGCGGGGCGGGACGCGCAGGCGGTCGCGGTAGGGGCGTAACTGGAGCACGTCGCCGGCGGCGGCGGCCGTCTGGACGAACACCGTCGCGGCGCCCGGTTCGCGGGCCACGGCCCCGAAGGCGGGAGCGTGCGTGGTGTGGGCGCGCGGGGGCGCGGCCGCGGAGCTCGGACTGAGGACGGCGTGCAGGCCGTACCCGCCGGCCACGCCGAGGGTGGTGGCGCCGGCGAGCAGGCTGCGCCGGGAGATCGAGGGTTGGTCCGACATCGGGCGGCTCCCGGGAAAAGGGTAGAGATCCGAGCCATGAAGTTAGGTTAGGCAAACCTAATAAACAAGACACTTGAAGGCTTGAAATGCGGACGGAACCACCTATGATCACGCGCCCGTCCGGGGGGCTGATGTTCTGCTCGGAGGCTCTTGTCAGAGAACTTAGGTTAGCCTAACCTAAGTTTGCTTCGTCCCGTCCGGGACGGTCAGGGGACCTTTCAGGAGGCGGACCACCCGCGATGGCAGCAGATTCCACACCGGCGTCCTACGCACAGCGAGCCCTTTGGTTCCTCCACCGCTGGAACGGCCCATCGGCGACCTACAACATGCCCTTCGCGCTGCGCCTGAACGGCATGCCCGACGAGCTCGCGCTCCGCCGGGCACTGGCCGACGTGGTGGCCAGGCACGACATCCTGCGCACGGTGATCGCCTCCGCCGGCGACGAGCCGTACCAGCGCGTGGAGGCGGGGTGGCGGGGCGATCTCGTGGTAGAGGACCTCGCGCAGCCGCAGGTGGAGGCGCGGGTGCGGGCGGCGGTGGCGCGGCCGTACGACCTGGAGAAGGAGCCGCCCTGGGGGGTGTGGCTGTTCCGGGTGGACGGCGGGGCGCCGGTGCTGCTGTTCGTGCTGCACCACGCGCTGGCCGACCAGTGGTCGTTCCAGGTGCTGGCCAGAGACCTGCACGTGGCCTACCGCGCGCGCCGGGCCGGGGGAGCGCCGTGGTGGGCGGCGCGGGCCGCGCAGTACGGCGAGTACGCCCGGTGGCAGCGCGAGCGGCTGGGCGACAAGCGGGACGCCGGGTCGCTGACGGCCCGGGAGATCGCGCACTGGCGGCAGGCACTCGACGGTCTGCCCGGGCACATCCCGCTGCCCGCCGACCGCTCCGGCGACGGCGACGAGGGGGCGGACGTGGGATTCGTCCTTCCGCCCGCCACCGCCGCGGCGCTGCGGACCCTGGCCAGGCAGAGCAAGGCCAGCCCGTTCATGGTGCTGCAGGCCGCCGTCGCCGCGCTGCTGCACCGGCTCGGCGCGGGCGACGACATCCCGCTGGGCGTCGCCGTCTCCGGCCGGGACGAGCCACGCTGGGACGACCTCATCGGCCTGCTCGTCAACTCCACGGTCCTGCGCGCCGACCTGTCCGGCCGGCCCACGCTGCGCGAGCTCCTCGCCCGCGTGCGCGAGCGCGGGCTGCGGGCCTACGGTCACCACGTCCTCCCGTTCGACCGCCTCGTGGACGGCCTCAACCCGGCCCGCTCGCCCGGCCACAACCCGTTGTTCCAGGTCATGACCGTGTACGAGAAGGCCGACGGGCGCCGGTTACCGCTGGACGACCTCCTCGGCCAGGTCATCCCCATCCCCGCGGAGAGCGCCAAGTTCGACCTCACCTTCGCCTTCGCCGACCACCCCGGAGACGGGCCGCTGGAGGGCGTGCTCAACGTCGCCACCGCCCGCTTCAGCCCCGCCGCCGCCCGGATCCTCGCCGAGCGGCTCGTCCGGCTCGTCGAGGCCGCCGTCGCCGACCCCGACCTCCCTCTCCACCGCGTCGGCCTCCTTTCCCCGGCCGAACACCGTGACCAGCTCGCCCTCGCCCAGGGCCCGCCGCACCACGTCGCGGAGCCGGAGTCCTGGGTGACCCGCCGCTTCGCCGAGCGGGCCGCCGCCCACCCGGAGCGGATCGCCGTGGGGCACCTGACCTACGGAGAGCTCGACCGCCTCTCCGGCGTCCTGGCCGCCGAACTGGCCGAACGGGGCGCCGGGCCCGAGAGCGTCGTGGCGCTTCCGCTCCCGGCGGGGGCGTGGAGCCTGGTCGGCGTCCTGGCCACGCTGAAGGCCGGTGCCGCGTTCCTGCCGCTCCATCCCGACCATCCGCCCGCCAGGAACGCCGCCATCATCGCCGACGCCGGAGCCCGCCTCGCGGTGACGGCCGCCGGATCGCCGGCCCTGCCCCCGGGCGTCGAGGCCGTGCGGGCGGACCGCCTCGGCCGCGACGCGTCCGGCGGGCCCGCACGAGCGCTGCCCCACCCCGGTCAGGCCGCCTACGTGATCTACACCTCCGGATCCACCGGCCGCCCCAAGGGAGTCGTGGTCGGCCGGGCCGCGCTGGCCGCCTACCTGTCGTGGGCGGTTGAGCGGTACCCGGGACTGGCCGGGACGGCGCTGCTGTCGGGCCCGCTCACCTCCGACCTCAACATCACCGGCGCACTCGGGCCGCTGACGGCAGGCGGGCGGGTGGTCGCCGGCGAGTTCGCGGAACCGGTCGACGGGCTGACCTTCGCCAAGTGCACCCCCAGCCACCTCGCCCTGCTGGACGGCGCCCGGGGCGGCACCCTGGGCGGACCGCACACGCTCGTGGTCGGCGGCGAGGCGCTGACCGGAGCCCACCTGCGGGAATGGCGCGCGGGCCGCACGGAGCCCGGCGCCAGGACCGTCGTGAACGAGTACGGCCCCACCGAGGCCACCGTGGGCTGCGTCCTCCACGAGCTCACCGACGGCGGCGAGCTTCCGGCCGGGACGGTGCCCATCGGCGTCCCCGCCCCCGGCTGCGCCGCCCACGTGCTGGACGACGCGCTGCGGCCGGTGCCGCCGGGGGTGACGGGCGAGCTGTACCTCGGCGGCGACCAGCTCGCCCGCGGCTACCTCGGCCACCCCGGCCTGACCGCCTCCCGCTTCGTCGCCAGCCCCTTCGCCCCCGGCGAGCGCCTCTACCGCTCCGGCGACCTGGCCCGCCGCCGCGGCGACGGACTGCTGGAGTACCTCGGCCGGGCCGACGACCAGCTCAAGATCCTCGGCAACCGCATCGAGCCGGGCGAGGTGGAAGCCGCGCTCACCACCCACGAGGACGTCGCCCTGGCGGCGGTGGCCGCCCACCGCGCCGCCCCCGGCGCCCGCGAACGCCTGATCGCCTACGTGGTCTCCCGCTCGACCACCCTGGACCCCGAGGACGTACGCGCCCACGCCGCCCGGCTCCTGCCCCAGTCCATGGTGCCCGCGGCCGTCGTGGTGCTGGACGCCCTCCCGCTCACCCGCGCCGGCAAGCTCGACCGCGCCGCCCTTCCCGCGCCGGCACCGCGCGCCCCGGCGGCGGGCCACGCAACCGCGGCGGAACAGCGGTTGTGCCATCTGTTCCGCGAGGTGCTCGACCTGGAGCGGGCGGGCCCCGACGACGGCTTCTTCGCGCTCGGCGGCGACAGCATCGCGGCCATCCGCCTCGTCGGCCGCGCACGGGCGGCGGGACTGCGCTTCACGGCCCGGGACGTCTTCCTCCACCAGAGCCCCCGCGCCCTCCTGAAAGCCACCGGGAACGAGCCCCCGTCCCGCGAACCGGGCTCCGGCGAGGTGCCGATCACCCCGATCCTGGCCGAACTGCTCGCCAGGGGCGGCCCGTTGACCGGCTACACACAGGCACGAGTCGTGAACCTGCCCGCCGACATCACCCCCGCCATCCTCACCGCCGCCGTCCAGGCCGTGCTCGACACCCACGACGCCCTGCGCTCCCGCCTGGTGCCCCCCGGCGGCACCGGCGGCTGGCGGCACGTGATCAGGGAACCCGGCACGGTCAGGGCCGAGCACGTCCTGGTCTCCGAAACCGGCGAACAGCGAGTCTCGGCGGGCCTGGACCCGCTGGCGGGCGCGGTGGCCGCCTTCGCGCGGCTGGACTCCCGCAGGTTGCTGATCGCCGTCCACCACCTGGCCGTGGACGCGGTCTCGTGGCAGGTCCTGCTGCAGGACCTCGCCACAGCCTGCGAGCAGGGTGTACGCGGCGAGCCGATCAGCCTGCCCGAGCCGGGCACGACGCTACGCGCCTGGGCGCGCCACCTGCGCGACCTGGCCGCGGCCGGGGAACCGGGCCTCGCCCACTGGCGCGACCTGGCCCGCGACGCGGGCGCCCCGCTCGGCGGCCGGCCGCTCGATCCCGTCCGTGACACCGTCGGCAGCACCCGATCCCTGCTCACCACCTCACCCTTCACCGCCCCGGGCCCCGACGCCCAGGCGACGTTGCTGCTCGCGCTGGGCCGGGCCGTACCCCGGTGGCACCCCGGCGGCGAGCCGCCGCTCCTGATCGAGGTCGAGGGACACGGAAGGGAGGAGTCGCTGCTGCCGGGCGCCGACCTCTCGCGAACGGTCGGTTGGCTGACCAGCCAGTACCCGGTCAGCCTCCGCCTGGGCCCGCACGACGACGTCACCACCATGCGCGAGCGCCTGTCACCCGGGCGCGGCGTCGAGTACGGGCTGCTGCGCCACCTCAACCCCCGCACGGAACCGGTGCTCGCGTCCCTGCCACGGGCGCAGATCGGCTTCAACTACTGGGGCCGCGCCCACGACCGGGCAGAGGGCTGGCAGCCCGTCGGGCAGGACGCCGTCGTACGCGGCCACGCCGACCCCGCACTGCCCCTGCCGCACTGCCTGGAGATCAACGCCGTGCTCCGCGACGGCCCCACCCTGCACGTGCAGTGGACCTGGGCGCAGGACCTTCTCCCCGAAACCGAGGTGCGCCGCCTGGCCGCCCTCTGGCACGAGGAGCTGAGCGGAGCGGACGAGGACCCGCTCATCGACGACCTCGATCCGGCCGAACTGGACCGGCTCCGGCGCGAGTGGAGGCACGCATGACCGCCCTGGAGGACGTCCTCCCCCTCAGCCCGCTCCAGGAAGGCATCCTGTTCCACTCCGGCGGCGGCCACGACCCCTACATCGTCCAGCTCGACCTGGAGCTCGACGGGCCCCTCGACGCCGGACGGCTGCGCGCCGCCGGCCAGGCCCTGCTCAGACGCCATCCCAACCTGCGGGCCGCGTTCGTGACCCGCGCCTCCGGCCAGGCGGTCCAGGTCATCCCGGCCGAGAGCGTCCTGCCCCTTCAGGTGTACGGCGAAGCCGGCAAGGACACCTACGCGCGGATCAAGGCGGCCGACGCGCTCCGGCCGTTCGACCTGACCGCCTCGCCCTGCCTGCGCATGACGCTGGTGACCGTGGAGGGGCGGCACCGGCTGCTGTTCACCTACCATCACCTGCTGCTGGACGGGTGGTCGAACTCGCTGGTCGTCGGCGATCTGCTCCGCCTCTACGACAACGGCGGCGATCCGGGGCTGCTCGCGCCCGCGCCGCCGTACCGGAACTTCCTGGCGTGGCTGCGTGAGCGGCGGCGCGACGGGGGCGACGACGCGGCGCTGGACGCCTGGCGGGAACGGCTCGCCGGGCTCGACGGGCCGACGCTGGTGGGCGTACCGGATGCTCCGTCGGGCGCGCGGCCGGAGCGGTCGCGGGCGGAGATGAGCGAGGAGACGTCCACGGCGGTGCGGGAACTGTGCCGGACGGCCGGAGTCACCCTGGGTACGGCGGCGCAGGCCGCGTGGGCGCTGGTGCTGCGGACGCTCACCGGCCGCGGCGACGTCGTCTTCGGGCTGACCGTCTCCGGGCGCGACGCAGAGGTGGCCGGTATCGAGTCGATGGTCGGGTTGTTCGTCAACACCGTCCCGGCCCGTGTGGTGCTGGATCCCGCCGAGTCCGTGGCGGCGCTGCTGCGCCGGGTGCGCGACGATCATGCCCGCACGCTCGGCGCGCAGCACGTGGGACTGGCGGCCGTTCAGCGGGCGGTGGGACGGCGGGCGCTGTTCGACACGCTGGTGGTCGTCGAGAGCCATCCGGTGGACGCCGCCGTTCTGGACGGGCGGCCGTACGGGGGACTGCGGCTGCGCGGGGTGAGCGGGACCGACGCCACGGGGTATCCGCTCACGCTGATCGTGGTCCCGGGGGCGCGGCTGCGGTTGTCGGTCGATCGGCTGCCGGGTGCGCTGCCGGAGCTCCCGGGGCTCGCGGATCTGGCGGAGCGGGTGGCGGCCGTGCTCGCCGCGATGGCCGCCGATCCTGGCGCCAGGGTCGCGGACGTGCTGCGGGAGGAGGCGGCTCCCGCCCGGGGGAGCGCGGTCGCCGTACCGGAGATCGATGTGGTGGCGATGTTCAGGGAACAGGCGGCGCTGCACCCCGATCGGCCCGCGGTCCGCGACGACCGGCAGGTCCTCACCTACGCCGACCTCGACCGGCGCTCCGAGCGGCTGGCCGGGGCGCTGCGCTCGCGCGGCGCCGGGCCCGAGCGGCTGGTGGGCGTGGCCCGCGCCCGTTCGGCCGAACTGGTGGTGGCGTTGCTGGCCGCGCTCAAGACGGGGGCCGGATACGTGCCGCTCGACCCCGAGCAGCCCGCCGCCCGGACGCGCGCGATCGTGGACGACACCGAACCGGTGTGCGTGGTGACCGAGGAGAGCCCGCCCGGCCCGGACGGGGTGCCCGATGAGGAACATCACCCGGACCGGGTCGCCTACGTGCTGCACACCTCCGGCTCCACCGGCCGGCCGAAGGGCGCCGCCATCACCCACCGGGCGCTGGCGAACCGGATCCGGTGGATGCAGCACGCCTACCCGCTGCGGGCCGATGACCGGGTGCTGCAGAAGACCCCCGCGGGCTTCGACGTGTCCGGGTGGGAGTTCTGGTGGCCGCTCACCCACGGCGCCCAGCTGGTGATGGCGCGGCCCGGCGGGCATCGCGACCCCGCCTACCTGGCCGAGGTCATGCGCGGCGAGCGCGTCACGGTCGTGCACTTCGTGCCGTCGATGTTGCGGGAGTTCCTGGACGGACTCGGCACCGCGGGACTTCCCGCCCTCCGGCGCGTCGTCTGCAGCGGCGAGGCGCTGCCCGGGGACCTGGTGGAGCGCGCGCGGGCCGCCCTGGGGACGGTGGCGATCGAGAACCTGTACGGCCCGACCGAGGCCACCATCGACGTCACCGCGTTCGAGGCGAACGAGGAGGCGGTCGTGCCGATCGGCCGGCCGATCTGGAACACCGCCACCCACGTGCTGGACACCTGGCTGCGCCCGGTGCCCGACGGGGTGGCCGGAGAACTGTACCTGGGCGGGGTGCAGCTCGCGCGGGGCTACCACGGGCGCGCGGGGCTGAGCGCCGGGCACTTCGTCGCCTGCCCGTCCGGCGCCGGTGAGCGGATGTATCGCACCGGCGATCTGGTACGCCGCCGCGCCGGCGGGGTGCTGGAGTTCCTGGGCAGGATCGACGGCCAGGTCAAGATCCGGGGCGTCCGGGTCGAGCCCGGGGAGGTGGAGGCCGCGCTGCGGACCCATCCCGGGGTGCGGGACTGCGCCGTCCGGGCGCCGCGCCGGGCTGACGGGAGTTCTTACCTGGTCGCCTATGTCGCCGGGCGGGACGGGGAGGTGGAGCCGGGCGCGTTGCGCGCGCATCTGGGTGAGTTGCTGCCCGCGGCGATGGTGCCCGCGCTGTTCGTGCCGATCGACGCGCTGCCCCGCACGGCCAGCGGGAAGGTGGACGGGGGCGCGCTGCCCGACCCCGCCGCCGCCTCGCGCGGGACCAGCCGGCCGCCGTCGGGGGCCGCGGAGGAGCGGCTGTGCGGGCTGTTCCGTGACGTGCTGGGGCTGGCGGGCGAGGCCGGGGCCGAGGACGACTTCTTCGAGCTCGGCGGGGACAGCATCACGGCGATGCGCCTGGCCAGCCGCGCGGGAGCGCCGCTGTCCGTGGGCGACGTCTTCGACCACCGGACCCCGGCCGCCCTGGCCGTCCTGTTCACCAAGGCCGCACCCGCGCCGGTCGCGAAGGCGGCCGAGCTTCCGCTGGCGGCGCATCGGCTGCGGCGCTCCGGGCTGCCGGTCGAGTCGTACCTGATCACCGGGACGGTCGAGGGCCGGGCGGTCGCCTCCGTGGCGGACCTCGCCGAGGCGGACCTGAACGAGGCGGTGCGCCTGGCCATCGCCACGCCGGACCGCAGGCCGTGGCGGGCCACGATCGTCCCCCTGGCCGCCGGCCTGCTCACGCACGACGGCACGGATCTGGCCGGAGCGCTGGAGCTCGCCCGCGAGGGCGTGGACCTGGCCGGGGGAAGGCCCCTGCGGGTGGTCGCCGTCGCCGGGCGGCTGGTGGCGGCCGCGCACGCCGCGGTGTTCGACGAAGCGTCCCTGCACCGCGTCCTGCACGCGCTCTCGACCGGGGAAGCGGCCCGGGCCGGCGCGCCCGCCCGGCTCCGGGCGAGTGAGGATGATCTCGAAGGCTGGCTCGGGCTGCTGGCGAAGGGCACGGCCGAGGTGTTCGGGCCCTGGTCGCCCGGCGCCGGGCCGCGGTTCAGGATGTCGGCGCCGGTCGGCTCGCTCACGTCCGCCGGCGTCCTCGCCGCCGCGGCGACGTGGCTGGGGCGGCCGACACTGCTGGCCGACCTGGAGATCACCCCGGCGGGGGGCCTCACCCGGATCTATCCCGCCATGGCGGGACAGGAGCCACCGGCCGACCCCCTCTCGTACGAGATCTTGCACCTGCTGCATCCCCAGGGCGGCGCGGCGCTGCGCGGCCACCCCCGACGCCAGATCCTCATCCGCCGGAGCCTGTTCGAACCCCTCGGCGACGAGGGCCGGTCCGACGCGCCCGAGCAGCACTATCCCCTGGTCATCTCCCACGCCGAGCACGCGGGCCGCCTCTGGGTGGCCGGCGACCCCGCCGTGATCGGCCGCGACGCCGCGGCCGGCCTGCTGGGCCACTTCCACGTCTGAACGCGATCTCTGGAGACACGAACGGTGACGATCCTGCCCCTGTCCCGCGCGCAGAGCGGCCTCTGGTTCGCCCAGCGGCTCGACCCGGACAACCCCATCTTCAACGCCGCCGAGTACGTCGAGATCACCGGCGAGCTCGACCCCGCGCTCCTGGTCCGGGCGATCGACCGGGTGATGGACGAGACCGACGTCCTGCGGGTGCGGTTCGAGACCGAGGGCGAGTCCGTCCGGCAGCGCGTCGCCGAAGCCACGCCGTACCGGGCCCGGGTCGTGGACGTCAGCGACGCCGCCGACCCGCACGGTACGGCGCTGGAGCGGATGCGGGCCGACCTGGCCGAGCCGCTCGACCTGACCGGCGACGACCTCGTGCGGCAGGTGGTGTTCACGGTCGGGGCCGATCGGCACTACTGGTACCAGCGGGCGCACCACATCCTGCTCGACGGGTACGCCCACGCCCAGCTGCAGCGCAGGGTCGCCGCCGTCTACACGGCGCTGGCCGCGGGGCGCGAACCCGGGCCGGCCCCCTTCCTGCCGCTGGCCGAGGCACTGGAGCAGGAGGCCGGCTACCGCTCCTCCGCCCGCTACGACGAGGACCGGCGGCACTGGCTCGACCGGCAGCGGCTCCTGCCCGCCGCGACCAGCCTGGCCAGGCGGGCGGGCGAGCCCGCCAGGAGCTTCGTGCGCGAGCCGGGCCGCCTCGACGCCGCGGCGACGGCACGGCTGAAGGACGGCGCCGCCGCCCACCGGGCGAACTGGGCCGAGGTCGTCATGGCGGCCGTGGCGGGATATCTGCACCGGGTGACCGGCGACCGGGCCGTCGTCGTGGGGGTGCCGTTCATGGGCAAGCCCGGGTCGGCGTACCCGCGGGTGCCGGGGACGTGGGTCAACGTGCTGCCGGTCGACATCGCCGCCGAGCCCTGGACCAGCGGGGCTGAGCTGCTGCGCCGTACCAGGGAACGGCTGGCCGAGGCGCGTGACCGGCAGGAGTACCGCTTCGAGGACATGCGCGGCGACCTGCGGGCCGAGACCGGCGACCGGGCGCCCTCGCGGGTGTGGCTCAACATCAAGCCCTTCGACAGCCCGCTCGCCTTCGCGGGCGCCCCGGGAGCCTCGCGCTATCTCGCGGCCGGGCCGGTGGAGGAGCTGACGATCTCCGTCTACCCGGCCGGGGCCGAGCTGGCCTTCGAGTTCGACGGCAACCCGTCGATATTCACGCGGGAGGAACTGGCCGCCCACCGGGAGCGGTTCCTGGACTTCCTGAGCCGGTTCGCGCCGGACGACCGGCCGATCGGCACGCTGGACACCGTGCCGCCCGGCCAGCGGCACACCGTGCTCACCCAATGGGCGGGACAGGCCGCCGGCGCCCCCGCGCTGTCGGTGGCCGAGGCCTTCGCGGCCGTGGTGCGACGCGATCCGGACGCCGTGGCGGTGCGGCACGCGGGCACCCACCTGACCTACGGAGAGCTCGACCGGCGCTCGGACGCGCTGGCCGCGCTGCTGCGCGAGCGCGGCGCGGGCCCGGAGAAACTGGTCGCCCTCTGCCTGCCCAGGACGGCCGAGCTGGTCGTGGCGGTGTTCGCGGTACTCAAGAGCGGCGCCGCCTACCTGCCGCTCGATCCCCGCTACCCGCTCCGGCGGGCGGCGTTGATCGCCCGCGACGCGGCACCCGTGCTGCTGCTGCGCGCCCCCGGCACCGGCCCGGGCGGCGACGACCTGGGCCTGCCCGAGCTCGTCCTCGACGGCCGGATCGCGCACAGCGGTGGCGAACCGGTCGCGCACGGCGCCGGCCCCGCCTCAGCCGCCTACGTGATCTACACCTCCGGCTCCACCGGCACGCCCAAGGGCGTAGTCGTCTCCAACGGCGGCGTGGTCGGCCTGGCCGCCTGGGCGCGCGAGATCCTCGGCGAGGAGCACCTGCGCCACGTCCTGCTGTCCACCTCGCTCACCTTCGACGTCTCCGCGCTGGAGATGTTCGCCCCCCTGCTGAACGGCGGCGCCGTCGAGATCGTCGAAGACCCGCTCGCCCTGCTGGAGGACGAGCGGCTCAACTGGCAGGGCAGCCTGATCAGCGGCGTCCCGTCCGTACTGGCCACCATCCTGGCCGACCCCTCCTTCCGGGCACGGGCGGGCTGCCTGATCGCCGCCGGGGAGGCGCTGCCCGCCGACCTGGTCGCGGCCGTGGCCGAACGCATGCCGGGCTGCACGGTCTTCAACATGTACGGCCCCACCGAGACCACCGTGATCGCCACGGCGGGAGCCGTCACCCCCGGCCGGGGCGCGCCCACGATCGGCCGCCCGGTGCCGGGCAGCCGCGCGTACGTGCTGGACGACGCGCTGCGGCCGGTCCCGCCCGGTGAAGCCGGCGAGCTGTACGTCGGCGGCGCGGCCGTGGCCCGCGGCTACCTCAACCGGCCCGGCCTGAGCGCGGGCAGGTTCGTCGGCGACCCGAACGGCCCGCCGGGCAGCCGCATGTACCGCACCGGCGACCTGGTCAGATGGCTGCCCGACGGCCGCCTCGACTACCTGGGCAGGGCCGACGCGCAGGTGAAGGTGCGCGGGTTCCGGATCGAGCTGGGCGAGATCGAGCACGCGCTGCGCGCCCTGCCCGGCATCGCCCAGGCCGCCGCCGACGTGCGCGGCCCGTCCCGGCGCCTGGTCGCCTACGTCGTGCCGGCGCCGGGCGAGGACGTCCCGTCGGAGGTGACGGCCGCCCTGCGCGAGAGCCTGCCGGAGTACATGATCCCCGCCCACGTGGTGTGGCTGGAGGCGCTGCCGTTGAACGCCAACGGCAAGCTCGACCGCGCCGCCCTGCCCGACCCCGCCGTGGAGGGCGCCGCCGCCCCGGCCGTGCGGGCCACCCCGGCCCAGGAACGGCTGTGCGGGATCTTCGCCGACGTGCTGGGCGTGCCCGCGGTCGGCCTGGGCGACGACTTCTTCCGCCTGGGCGGCGACTCGCTCGGCGCCGCCAAGGTCGCGGGCAGGATCCGGGCCGGGCTGGCCGTCAGGATCACCATGCGCGCGCTGTTCGACCACCCCACGGTCGCCGCGCTCAGCGCGTACCTGCGGACGGCGGAGCCGGAACGGGCGGCACCGCGCCGCAGCACGCGCCCGGCGCGCCCTCCGCTGTCGTCGGCCCAGCGCCGCCTGTGGGTCCTCTACCGCACCGACGGCCCCAGGCCCACCTACAACATCCCCATCGCGGTCGAACTGCGCGACCAGGCCGACCTTCCCGCCCTGCGGGAGGCGCTGACCGATCTGGCCGCCCGGCAGGAGAGCCTGCGTACCGTCTTCCCCGAGGACCTCGGCCTGCCGTGGCAGCGCATCCTGGATCCGCGCGAGGCGGCGCCACCGCTGGAGGTCGTCCGGGTGAGCGACGCCGGGCTCGGCGACGCGCTCGCCGCGGCCGCGCGGCATCCCTTCGACCTGGCCACCGAGCCCCCCATCCGGGCCCGGCTGTGCGAACGGGAAACCGGCGGGCAGGTGCTGCTGCTGGTCGTGCACCACATCGCCGCCGACGAATGGTCGACGGTCGTGCTCCTGGACGACCTGGCCCACGCCTACGAGGCCAGGCGCAGGGGTGTGGAGCCCGCGTGGGAACCGCTGGCCGTGCAGTACGCCGACTACGCGCTCCTGCAGCTCGAAGGCCCGGCGGGCGACGGCCCCGAGGCCCTGGCCGGAGTCAAGCACTGGGCCGCCCGCCTGGCCGGCGCGCCCGCCGAACTGGAACTGCCCGCCGACCGCCCCCGGCCGTCCCGGGCCGGACACCGGGGCGGCGTGCACGCCTTCGAGCTGAGCCCCGAGCTCCGTGCCCGGATGCAACGCCTGGCCGCCGACGCCGCCGTCACCCCCTTCATGCTCGTGCACGCCGCCGTCGTCGCCTTGCTGCACCGGATGGGCGCCGGCGACGACGTCTGCGTCGGCACGCCCGTCGCCGGTCGCGGAGATCCCGCGCTGGACGGGGTGGCCGGCTTCTTCGTCAACCTGCTGGCGCTGCGCGTGGACGTCTCCGGCGAGCCGACGTTCGCCGAGCTCCTGGACCGGGTCCGCGAGAGCGACCTGGACGCCTACGCCCACCAGGACGTGCCGTTCGAGCGGGTGGTGGAGGCCGTCAACCCGTCCCGGTCCCTGGCCCGGCACCCGATCTTCCAGGTGCTGGTCAGCTACCACGCGCTGCCCGCCGCCACGGGCGACGGCGTCCTGTACCGGGGCGAGCCGCGTCTGGTCGGCACCGGCACCGCCAAGTTCGACCTGACGTTCCGCGTCAGCGAGCGCGGCGAGGGCACGCCGCTGCGCGGGGAGGTCGAGTACGCCGCCGACCTGTTCGACCCGGCCACCGCCGCGCTGCTGGCCGAGCGGCTTGAGCTGCTGCTGGAAGCCGCCACCCGCGACCCGCTCGCGCCGCTCGCCGCCCTCGACCTGGTCACCGGCGCCGAGCGCGCCGATCTGCTGACCGCCTGGCAGGGCCCGGTCAGGCAGGTGACGGCCGCGCCCGTCGACCAGCTCGTCCGGCGGCGCGCCCACCGGCATCCCGGCGCTGTCGCCGTGCGCTGCGACGACGAGACGCTGACCTATGGGCAACTGGAGGAGCGGGTCGCGCTGCTCGCCGGTGACCTGCGGGCCCGGCTGCGCGGCCGCGAGCCGGTGGTCGCCGTCGCCCTTCCCCGGTCGGCCGAGCTGGTGGTGGCGTTGCTGGCGGTGTGGCGGGCGGGCGCCGCCTATCTGCCGCTGGATCTGGACCATCCGGGTGAACGGCTGGCGTACATGCTGGGTGATGCCGCGCCCGAGCTGGTGCTGACCACGTCGGGGACCGGGATCCCCGCGGGCGTGCCGAGGCTGGAGACCGGCCGGCCCCGCGTCGCCGGCCCTCTCGCCGAGAGCCCGTACGTGCCCGGCAGGGCCGCCTACGTCATCTACACCTCGGGCTCGACCGGCCGCCCCAAGGGCGTCGTGGTGCCCATGGCCGCCGTGGTCAACTTCCTGGAGTCGATGACCGGCCAGGACGTCGGCCAGGACGACACGGTCCTCGCGCTGACCACCGCCGGGTTCGACATCTCGGTGCTGGAGCTGTTCGCGCCGCTGATCGCGGGCGGATCCGTGGTCGTGGCCCGCGAGGACGAGGTACGCGACCCGGCCAGGCTGCTGGCCACCGTGCGCGCTCACGGAGCGAGCGTCGTCCAGGCCACGCCCACCCAGTGGCGGCTGCTGGCCGAAGCCGACGGGGACGGCGCGCTCGACGGCATCCGGGCCCTGACCGGCGGCGAGGCGCTGGACCGCGACCTGGCCACCCGCCTGCGCGCCCGCGGCGCCGAGGTCGTCAACCTCTACGGCCCCACCGAGACGACCGTCTGGTCCACCCGCGCCCCGCTCGGCGGCGACCTGCCCGCCGAGCCGCCCATCGGCGCCCCGATCGCCAACACCGTCGCCTACGTGCTGGACGAACGGCTCCGCCCGGTCCCCGCCGGGGTGCCGGGCGACCTGTACCTCGGCGGAGCCGGGCTGGCCCGCGGCTACCACGGCCTGCCCGCGCTGACCGCGGCCCGCTTCGTGGCCGACCCCTTCACCGGCGCCGGCCGCCTCTACCGCACCGGCGACCGGGCCCGCTGGACCGGCGCCGGCGCCCTGGAGTTCCTCGGCCGCGAGGACGAGCAGGTCAAGCTGCGCGGCTTCCGCATCGAACTGGGCGAGGTCGCCGCCACCCTGAACGCCCACCCCGCCGTACGGCAGGCGACCGCGGCCGTTCACCGGGACGCCTCCGGCCACCGCAGGCTCGTCGCCTACTACGTCCCCGGCACCGAACCACCCACCACGGCCGAGCTACGCGCCCACCTCGGCGCCGCCCTGCCCGGCCACATGATCCCCGCGCACCTGCTCGCCCTCCCGGCCCTGCCCACCACCCCCAACGGCAAGGTCGACAAGCACGCGCTGCCCGCCCCCGGCCAGGACGCCCCCGCCGGCCGCCCGCCCGCCACCGCCGTGGAACGCCACCTGTGCGCCCTATACGACGAGGTCCTGGGCCGCACCGCGACAGGCGTGGACGAGGGCTTCTTCGAGCTCGGCGGCGACAGCGTGCTCGTCGTCAGGCTCGCCGGCCTCGCCCGGCGGCAGGGCATCGTGATCACCCCCGCCGACGTGTTCGCCCACCCCACCGTGGCAGGACTGGCCGCGCGGGCCCGCCACGACACCACCACGGCCCCCGGCTGGACGCCGCCCGCGCTCAGCTCGGCCGACGACGCCGCGTTGCGCGCCCGCCACCCCTCCCTGCGCGAGACCTGGCCGCTCACCGCCCCCCAGGAAGGCATCCTGTTCAGGAAGGAGACGACCGCGGGCCCCGACCCGTACCTCATCAGCTGGACCCTCGACCTGTCCGGCCCCCTGTCACCCGGGCGCATGCGCCGCGCGAGCGCCGCGCTCATCCGCCGCCACCCCAGCCTGCGCAGCTCCATCACCCGCACCCCCTCCGGCGTCGCCGTCCAGGTCGTGCACACCGAAGCCGAACCCCGCTGGGGCGGCGAGGAACCGTCCGACCTGACCGCCCCCTCGCTCATCCGCTTCGACCTCCAGCCCACCGCGCTGGACCGCTGGCGCCTGACCGTCACCACCCACCACGTCGTCCTCGACGGCTGGTCGCTGTCCGTGCTGGTCGAAGAGCTCCTCACCCTGTACGGCGCCGCCGACGACGACAGCGCCCTCCCGCCGCCGCCCGACCCCCGCGCCCACCGCGCCTGGCTGGCCGGACAGGACCGGGAGGCGGCCCGCGAGGCCTGGCGGAACCACTTCGCCGGCCTGGCGGAACCCACCCTCCTCGCCCCCTTCGACGAACCCGTCCCGCTGCCGGAACGCCTCGACGTCGACCTGCCCGCCGGGCTCACCGCCGCGCTGACCCGGCTGGCCAGGCGCAACGGCCTGACGCTCAACACCGTCGTGCAGTGGGCGTGGGGCATGTTGCTGGCCCACTGGACGGGCCGCGACGACGTGGTCGTGCTCGGCATGACCGCCGGCCGCCCGCCCGAGGTGCCGGGAGCAGACCGGCTCGTCGGCATGCTCGTCAACACCGTCCCCGCCCGCCTCCGGCTCCGTCCCGGCGACACCGCGCTGCGCAGCCTGCGCCGGGTCCAGCGGGAGCAGGCCGGGCTCATCGCCCACCACCACCTCGGCCTGGCCGACATCCAGCGCGCCGCCGGGCACGCCGACCTGTGCGACACCTTCGCCGTCTTCGACAACTTCCCCTTCGACCAGCGGCGCCTCGACGCGCTCGCCGCCGCCTCGGGCCTGTCGGTGACCGCCGTGGACGGCCACGACGCCACCCATTACCCGATCGGGATCACCGCCCTGCCCGGCGACAGCCTGCGCCTGGTGCTGCGGCACCGGCCGGGCGTGCTGCCCGGCGACCTGGCCCGATCCGCCGGTCCCGCGCTGACCAGGCTGTTCGCCGCGCTGGTCGCCGACCCCGAGCGGCGCGTGGGCGCCTTCGACCTGCTGTCGCCGCAGGCCCGCGGGCACATCCTGCTGGAGGGCAACGCCACCGAGGCCGACGTCGCACCGGCCACCTGGCCCGAGCTGTTCGCCCGCCGGGCCGCCCGCGACCCGCGGGCGCTCGCCGTCGAGATGGACGGCACCCGGATGACGTACGGAGAACTGGACGAGGCGGGTTCGCGGCTCGCCGCGGCGCTGGCCGGGCGCGGCATCGGCCGGGGAGACCTGGTGGCGTTGCTGGCGCCCCGCTGCCCCGAGGCCATCGTCGCCATGCTGGGCGTGCAGCGGGCCGGGGCGGCATACCTGCCCGTGGACCCCGCCTACCCGGCCGAGCGGATCGCGCTGATGCTGCGCGACGCCGATCCCGTCGCGGTGCTCACCACCCGCGAGACCCTGCCGGCGCTGCCCGCGGGCCTGCCCGGACCGCGGCCGGTGCCGCTCGACGAGCTCGACCTCGGGCCCGCGGGTACGCCGCCGGAGCCGGGGACCCGGGTGGACGACGCCGCGTACATGATCTTCACCTCGGGCTCGACTGGGCGGCCCAAGGGAGTCGTGGTCACCCATGCCGGGCTCGCCGACCTCGGCGTCACCCTGGCCGGCGCGATCGGCGCCGGGCCGGGCAGCCGGGTGCTGCAGTTCGCCACGCTGAGCTTCGACACCTCCGTGTGGGAGATCGCGATGGCGCTGCTGACCGGCGCCGCGCTCGTCTTCGTGCCCGACTCGCGGCGCCTCGGCGCACCCCTCGGCGGGTTCATCGCCGAGGCCGGGATCACGCACTGCACGCTGCCACCGTCCGCGCTGGCGGAGATCGCCGAGGAGGAGATCCCGCCGGGCAGGGTCGTGGTCGTGGCGGGGGAGGCCTGTCCCGCGCCGCTCGCGGCGCGCTGGGCGGTGCGCCACCGGGTGTTCAACTCCTACGGGCCCACCGAGACCACCGTGGACGCCACGCTGTGGCGCTGCCTGCCCGGCGACGACGCCGGGCCACTGCCGATCGGCCGGCCGGTGGTCAACACGCAGGTGTTCGTGCTGGACCGGGCATTGCGGCCGGTGCCCGACGGGGTGGCCGGCGAGGTGTACGTCGCGGGTGCCGGGCTGGCCCGCGGTTACCACGGGCGTCCCGGGCTGAGCGCCGGCCGGTTCGTGGCGCATCCGTTCGCCGCCGGGCGGCGGATGTACCGGACCGGGGACCTGGCGCGGCGGCGCTCCGACGGGAGCCTGGTCTACCTCGGGCGTACCGACGACCAGGCCAAGATCCGTGGCTTCCGGGTCGAGCCCGGTGAGGTGGAGTCGCTGCTGACCGGCCATCCCGCGGTCACGCAGGCGGCCGTCATCGTGCGCGACGATCCGCGTGGCGAGCCGCGGCTGGTCGCCTATCTGGTGGCCGAGCCGGCGGCTCTCGATCGGGTGCGCGAGCTGGCCGCGGCGCACCTGCCCGAACATCTGCGGCCGTCGGCGTACGTGCTGCTCGACCGGCTGCCGCGCACCCCGCACGGCAAGCTCGACCGGTCCGCGCTCCCGGATCCCGGGCAGGCGGCGCCCGTGCGGGAGCCGTCCCTTCTGACCGGGGCGCAGCGGGTGGTGGCCGAGGCGTTCGCCGCCGTCCTCGGCGTGGAGGTCACGGCGCCCGGCGACGACTTCTTCGAGCTGGGCGGCCACTCCCTGCTGGCGATGCGCCTGGTCACGCGGCTGACCTCGGCCACCGGCTCGGCGCTGGAGGTACGCGACATCTTCGACCGGCCCTCGGTCGCCGAGCTGGCCGAACTGCTGGCTCCGTCCGGCCCCGCCGAGGCGGACGGCGCCGCGCCTGACGCCGGGCGGGACGAGGCGCCCCTGTCGCCCGCCCAGCGGCGGTTGTGGTTCCTGGACCGGCTGGAGGGATCGTCCAGCGCCTACAACACCGGCGTCATGCTGGAGCTGAGCGGCGGGCCCGTCGACCCCGAGCCGTTCCGGCTGGCGCTGCTCGACGTCGCCGCGCGGCACGCGATCCTGCGCACGGTCTACCCGCTGCGCGCGGACGGGCCGGTCCAGCACGTCCTGCCGGAGCGGGCGCTCGCCGCGCACCTGCGGGCCGACCTGGTGGACCTGCGCCCCGTCCCGGAGGCCGACCGCGAGGAGACCATCCGCGCCACCGTCAACCGGGCCTTCGACCTGGAGTCGGAGCCGCCGCTGCGGCTGACGTTCTTCAGGACCGCCGACGACACGCACCTCATGCACGTCGGCACCCACCACATCGCCTTCGACGGCACCTCGGCACAGATCCTGCTGCGCGACCTCACCGCCGCCCACGCCGCCCGCGTCCGGGGTGACGCCCCCGAGCCGGCGGCGCCCGCGCTGAGCTACGCCGACTATGCGCGGCTGCTGAACGACACGCTGGGCGACGCCGCCGACCCCGGCTCGCGCGTCTCGGCCGACCTGGCCTTCTGGTCGCGCCGGCTGGCCGCCGCGCCCCGGCGCCTCGCGCTGCCCCTCGACCGGCCGCGTTCCGAGGCCGGGGACCATGAGGGCCGGGTGCTGCGGCAGCCGCTCGACGCCGGGCTGTCGCAGTCGCTGCGCGAGCTGGCCAGGTCGCGGCGGGTGAGCGTGCTGACCGTGTTCCAGGCGGCGGTGGCCGTGCAGTTGTCCAAGGCGGGCGCGGGGGAGCTGATCCCGCTCGGCTCGCCCATGGACGTGCGTACCGAGGAACGGCTGGCCGAGGTCGTCGGCCTGTTCGTCAACACGCTCGTGTTCACCGCGGACCTGTCCGGCGACCCGCGCGTCGGCGACCTGCTGGAGCGGATGCGGGAGGGCAACCTGTCGGCGATGGAGCACGCGCGGGTGCCGTTCGAGCAGGTGGTCGAGCACCTCAACCCGCCGCGGGCGGCCACGCTGAACCCGCTCTTCCAGGTCCTGGTCTCCTACGGGACCGCGCCCGCCGTCGCCCTCGCCTTCGACGGCCTGCGCGTCACGCCCCGCCCGGTCGAGACCAGGACCACCAAGTTCGACCTGGTCTTCCACGTGTTCGACGGCGGCGCGAAGCAGGCGCTGGAGCTGTCGGTGGTCTACGCGACCGCCCTGTTCGACGAGGGTACGGCCCGCCAGTTGCTGTCCGGGGTCGCCGCCGTGCTGGCCCAGGCCGCGGCGCACGCCGCCACCCGCCTGTCGGACCTGGTCACCCCCGACACCCTCACCCCGGCACCGGCCCCGCTCACCCCCGCCCAACGCTGGCTCCTCGACAACGGCCTCGGTGAGGCGGGCACGCTGAGCACGCGCCGGGTCACCCTGCCGCCCGGCACCGGCGACTCGGCCGTCATCGGGGCGTTGCGCGGCTGTGTGCTGCGGCACGACGCCCTGCGCACCCGCGTGTGGCGCGACGGGGCGGGCCTGTGGCGGACGAGTGTCGTTGACCCGCTCCAGGCGCTGGCCCGCCCGGTGCTCGTCCCCGCGGACACCAGTCTCGACCTCACCACCGGCCACGTCTTCCACGCGACCCGCACCGGCCGGGACGAGCTCCTCCTCAGCGCCCATCCCGCCCTGGTCGACGAGCGCTCCTGGGACCTCATCCTCGAAGACCTCCCCGGCGGACAGCCCGCAGCGGCCCCGACGTCCTTCGCCGACTACGCCAGGACCCTGGCCGCCGCGCCCGGCCCCGGCGACCCCGCGGAGGCCTGGCTCGACCTGGCCGACCGCATCGCCGAGTCCGGCCCCCTGTGGCGACCGGAGGCCACCGGCCCGATCACCCGCAGCCGCGTCGAGCTGACCCAGCACCTGGACGGCGAGCCCTGGCGTCCCGTCGCCCTGGCCGCCCTGGCCACGGCACTGGCGGAGGCGGGCGTCACCGGCCCGATCCTGCTGGACGTGTACGAACCCGACCGCGAGCACGCCCCCGCCACGGTGGGCCTGCTGACCAGGGTCTTCCCGGTCCTGCTCGACGCCGACCTCATGCGACGCGACCCGGAACACCTCCTGCACGCCCTGACCACCCTGCTGCCCGCCGACCGGGAAACGGCCGTCGCCTACGGAACGGCCCGCTACGACCGCCCCGACACCGCCGAGTTCCTGGAGCAGGCGCCCCGGGCCCGGATCCTGCTCAGCCTCGGCCAGAACCCGCCCCCCGGCTACGACGTGACCTTCACCGTCCACCGCCGCCCCCAGGACACGCTCCTGGAGGCGGCCTGGACGGCCGGGCCCGCGGGCGACGTCCTGCGCGCCTGGGCCGACCGGCTGGCGGCCTGGGCGCCGGAGCACCTGCACGCCACCGGTGACGACGGCCGGGAGACGGCCGCCCCGCCCATGCTCGCCCTGTCGCCGTTCCGCCGCCGGTGGCTGGAGAACAAGACCGGCCCGCTGCGCGACGTGCTCCCGCTCTCCCCGCTCCAAGAGGGCCTGCTGTTCCACCTGATGCTGGCCGACACCACCGGCGAGGTCTACCTCACCGAGAACACGCTGCGCTTGCGCGGCCCCCTCGACCCCGCCCGCCTGGCCGGGGCCGTGCGGGCGGCGCTGGCGAAGTTCCCCAACCTGAACACCGGCTTCTACGACGTCGGCGACGCCACCGTCCAGGCGATCCCGGCCCACGTCCCGTTCTCCTGGACGGCGGCCGACCTGAGCGGCGCGCCCCGGCCCGAGGAGGCGTTCGGGGAGTTCCGCGAACGCGGCGCCGCGGAGCCGTTCGACATCGCCGACCCGCCGCTGATCAGGTTCGGGCTCGCCAAGCTGGCGCGCGAGGAGCACCGCTTCGTCGTGTGGGCCCAGCACATCCTCATGGACGGCTGGTCGATCTCGCTGTTCCTGCTGTCCGTGCTGTCCTTCTACACCGACCCGGCCGCCGAGGAACGGCGCGAGGTCTGCGACTTCCGGACCTATCTGGAATGGCTGGCCGTCCAGGACATGTCGGCGGCGGAGGAGGCCTGGCGCGGGTTCCTGTCGGGGGTCGGCGCGGCCGGGCTCATCGCGCCCCACGCGCAGGACACCACGGCCGACGCGCGCCGCATGGACGAGCTGGAGGAGGACCTCGACGCCGATCTGGCCGACCGGCTCGGCGCGGTCAGCCGCGAACTGGGCCTGACCGCGAGCGCCCTGTTCGAGATCGCGTGGGCGGTGCTCGTGCACCAGCACACCGGCGCGGACGAGGCGGTGTTCGGCCTGCTCACCTACGGCCGCCCGCCGGAGCTGGCCGGCATCGAGAGCACGGTCGGCCTGCTGTTCAACACCGTGCCCATGCGCGTGCGCACGGCCCCCGCCGACAGCCTGCGGGCGATGGCCGCCCGGGTGCGGCGCGAGCGCATGACCGTGGTCCGCCACCCCTACGTCGGCCTGGCCCGCATCCAGGAGCTGGCGGGCCGGCGCAACCTGTTCGACACGCTGTTCGTCTTCCAGAACCAGCCGAAGGTCACCCCCGACCAGCGATGGGGCCCGGACGGCGAGCTCTGGGTCGAGGGCAGGGACCTGCGCGACGCCACCCACTACCCGCTGACCATGGTGGTCAGCCCGCCCGACGGCACCGCCAGGCTGCGCATGCTGTTCCGCACCGACGTCTTCGGCAAGCACGAGGCCACGAGGGTCATGGACGCCTACGTGCGCATCCTGACGGCCTTCGCCGACGACCCCGACCGCCCGATCGGGCGCGTGGAGGCGGTCTCGGACCTGGAGCGCGCGCACCTGCTCGACGGGCTGAACCCGGCGCCCAGGCCGGTGCCGGAACTGTCGATCGCCGACCTGCTGCACGAGCGCGCGCTGCTGGTCCCGCACGAACGCGCCCTGGTCAGCGGTACGGCGGAGCTGACCTTCGCCGAGCTGGAGGCGGCCGCAGCCCGGCTGGCCAGGCTGCTGGTGAGCCGGGGCGTCGGCGCCGAGAGCGCGGTCGCCCTGGTGCTGCCCAGGTCGGAGCTGATGGTGGTGGCGCTGTTCGCGGTGTTCGCCGCCGGGGCGGCCTACGTGCCCATCGACCCCGAGTATCCGGCCGACCGGATCGCGTACATGATCGAGGAGTCCGCGCCCGTCGTGATCCTCACCACCGAGGGCCTGCGCGACCTGCTCCCGGCCGGGCGGCCCGCCGTCGTGCTCGACGGGCCGGAGGCGACGGCCGAGCTGGCGGCGACCTCGCCCGAGCCGATCCCGGCCCGCGAACGGCATGCCCCCGCCGGGCTCGAACACCCCGCGTACCTGATCTTCACCTCGGGCTCCACCGGGCGGCCCAAGGCGGTCACCGTGCCCTACCGGGGGCTGACCACCATGTACTACAACCACCTGGAGAACATCTTCGACCACGTGACCGCCCGGCAGGACGGGCGCAAGCTGCGCATCGCGCACACGACGTCGTTCTCCTTCGACGCCTCGTGGGAGCAGTTGTTCTGGCTGCTGGCCGGGCACGAGGTGCACGTCATCGACGAGGACACGCGGCGCGATCCGGCGCTGCTGCTGGACTACTTCGACCGCGAGCGCATCGACGGCTTCGACGTGACCCCGTCGTACGGGACGTTCCTCGTCGAGGCCGGGCTGCTGGACCGGCCCCGGTGCGGCGGCGACGCCCCGCCGGACGCTCCGGGGCTGGTCTTCTTCTCGCTCGGCGGTGAGGCCGTGCCCGCCGGGCTGTGGAACAGGATCCGCGAGGCCGGGGGAGTGGAGGGCTACAACCTGTACGGGCCCACCGAGTACACCATCAACGCCCTGGGCGCGGACCTGGCCGAGAGCACGACCTCGACCGTGGGCCGGCCGATCTGGAACACCCGCGCCTACATCCTCGGTCCCGGGCTGCGGCCGGTGCCGCCCGGCGCGGTCGGCGAGCTGTACCTGGCCGGCGACGGGCTGGCCAGGGGCTACCACCGCCGCCCCGGCCTGACCTCCGGGCGCTTCGTCGCCGACCCGTTCGGCGGGCCGGGCGGGCGCATGTACCGGACGGGCGACCTGGCCCGGTGGCGGCCCGACAACCTGATCGACTTCCTGGGCCGCTCGGACGGGCAGGTCAAGATCAGGGGCTACCGCATCGAGCCGGGCGAGGTCGAGGACGTGCTCACCGGCCTGGACGGGGTCGGGCAGGCGGCCGTCGTGCCCAGGACCGACGCCCAGGGCGCCGTCCACCTGGTCGCCTACCTGGTGCCCGCGGGCGGCGCCGAGGAGGTCGACGTCGAACGGATCATCGCCGATGCCGCCGCCGTGCTGCCCGGCTACATGGTGCCCGCCGCGGTCGTCACGCTCGAGCTGCTGCCGCTCACCGTGAACGGCAAGCTCGACCAGGACGCCCTGCCCGGCCCGGTCATCACCGCGCCCGGCGCGGGCGAGCCGCCTCAGGGGCCGCAGGAGGAGGCGGTCGCGGACGCCTTCCGCGACGTGCTCGGGCTGGCCGACGTGGGCAGGAACGACGACTTCTTCGCGCTCGGCGGCCACTCGCTGCTGGTGGTGCGGCTGGTCGGCCGGCTGCGCGAGCGGATCGGCGCCGTCTCCGTCCGGGACGTCTACGACGCGCCGACACCCGCCCGGCTGGTGGCCAGGTCGGCCGACCGGCGGGGCGGCACCGGCGGGCTGCGGCCGCTGCTGGAGATCCGCTCCTCGGGGCAGGAGGCGCCGGTCTTCTGCTTCCACCCGGCCGGCGGGCTCGGGTGGTCCTACACCGGGCTGGTCTCCCACCTGCCGGGGACGAACCCGATCTACGCGCTGCAGGAGCCGCTGCTGTCCGACCCGGCCGCGCCGCGGCTCACCTTCGACCAGGCCGTCGCCGGGTACCTGGACCGGATCAGGCGGGTCGACCCGCGCGGGCCGTACCATCTGGTCGGCTGGTCCTATGGCGGGCTGGTCGCGCACCGCGTGGCCACCACGCTGCGGCGGGAGGGCCACGCGGTCGCCTCGCTGACGGTCCTCGACGCCTACATCACCGAGACCGGCGGCGGCGGGGACGGCACGGGCGCGGCGCTGCGCGCGGAGGCGATGGCCTACATCGCCTCCTCCGCCGGGCTCGACCCCGCCACGCTCGACCTCACCGACAAGCGGGACCTCTACGCCCGGGTACGGCGCACCGAGAGCGTGCTGACCTCCTTCGACGACGGCGCGCTCGACCGGATCGTGGAGTCCTACCTGCGCCACAGCGAGCAGATGGGACACGCCTCCTTCGAGGTGTTCGACGGCGACATGCTCTTCATCGGCGCCTCGGCCGGCGAGCGGGAGGAGGAGGCCGCGGCCAACCGGGCGGCCTGGCGGCGGCACGTGTCCGGGCGGCTGGTGGAGAACGCGGTGCCCGTGGACCACCACACGCTCGGGCGGGCGGCGGGCTGGGCGCTGACCGGCTCCCTCATCGCCGCCCACCTCGCGGGGGAGACGGCCGGATGAGCGTCCTGAAGAAGATCACTCTCGATCTGACGCCGCTGCGCGTCTCGCGGCCGTTCCGGCTGGTGTTCGCGGCGAGGCTGGCCTCGCTGTTCGGGATCGGGCTGCTGATGGTGGCGGTCCCCGTCCAGGTGTACGCGATCACCGGCTCGGCGCTGCACCTCGGCGCGGTCGCGACCACGGCGGGCGCGTGCGTGTTCGCCGGGGCGCTCGCCGGCGGCCTGCTCGCCGACCGTTACGACCGCCGCCGCGTCATCCTGGCCGCCCGCACCGCCGCCGGGATCGGGTTCGTGCTCCTGGCCGTCAACGCGCTGCTGCCCGACCCGCCGCTGTGGCCCATCTACGCGCTGGCCGCCTGGGACGGCCTGGCGGGCGGCATCAGCTCCACCACGCTCACGGCGCTGCTGCCCACTCTGGTCGGCCGCGAGCACCTGCCCGCCACCGGGGCGCTGCTCAGCCTCACCGCCGACCTGTCGGCGATGATCTCACCGGCGCTCGGCGGGCTGCTGATCGCGACCTGGGGCGTGGCCGCCAACTACGCCGCCGCCGCGGCGGCGACCGCCCTGACCGCGTTCAGCATCAGCCGCCTGCCCTCCTATCCCGCGCCGGGAACCGGCCGGGAGCCGCCCCTGCGCGCGATGGCGGCCGGTCTCACCTTCGCGGTGCGCCACCGCACGGTCAGGAGCGTGCTGGTCGCAGGGCTGGCCACCATGCTGCTCAGCGGCCCCGTCGTCCTGCTGCCCGCGCTGGTGAAGACCCATCTCGGTGGCGGCGAGACCGTGCTCGGCCTGCTCTACAGCGCCCCCGCGATCGGCGCCGTGGCCGGCTCGCTCACCAGCGGCTGGATCGGCGCCGCCCGCCGCCCCGGCCTCGCGCTGCTGGCGTCCCTGCTCGTGATGGGGCTCGCCGTGCTCGCCACGGGGCTGAGTCCCGTCCCGTCGGCCGCGTTCCTCGCCCTCACCGGGTACGGCGCCGGCCGCGTCCTGACCGACATCCTCCGTTTCACCCTGCTGCAGCGGCACACGCCCGACGAGTTCAGAGGCAGGGTGGCGAGCCTCTGGCAGACGCAGGTCGTGGCCGCCGCCGCGGCCGGCTCCCTCGTCGCCGGCGTGCTGGCCGAGGCGTTCAGCCCCGCGACCGCCCTGATCGTGTACGGGTCGGTGGCAGGCGTGACCGTGCTCGTCCTGGCCGCCCTGCTGCCCGCCCTGCGCGAACCCGACAGCCAACCGACACCGACGTCCTAGTCACGCCCTATGTATGGAGGTTCCATGTCCAACCCGTTCGACGATGAGAACGGCTCCTTCCTCGTCCTGGTCAACGACGAGGGCCAGCACTCGCTCTGGCCCGAGTTCGCGGACGTACCGGCCGGATGGGAGGTGGTCCACGGGCCGGGGACCCACGCCGCCGCCCTCGAGTACGTCGAGCGCCACTGGACCGACATGCGGCCGCTGAGCCTGCAGCGGGCCATGGACCGTTAGGCGCCGGTGAGCACCACGACGACCCCGCGGATCGCGGGCGGCTCCGCACGGGCCGCCCGCGAACTGCTGCGCTGGTGCCTGCGCGGCGAAGCGCGGGCGATCGCGGCCGCCGCCGCCCTCACCACGCTGTGGCAGCTCGCGCTCGTGTCGCTGCCGCTGTCGATCCAGCGCGCCCTCGACGAAGGGCTCGTCGCCGCGGACCGGGTGGCGCTGCTGCGCTGGAGCGGGGTGATCGTCGGCACCGGGCTGCTCGCCTGGCTCGCCCAGCACGCCGGCCAGCACCTCGACTACATGGCCGGCGCCAAGATCATCACCCGCCTGCGCCGGCGGCTCTCCGCCCACCTGCTCACCCTCGACACCCGTACGGCCGCCGCCTTCGGCCGGGGCGACCTTCAGGCGCGCAACTCCCACGACGTGGACCTGATCTGGATCTGGGTCGGCGGCACCACGGCCCTCCCGCACCTGGTCATCGGGCTCGTCACCGTCGTGGTGGCGGTCGCGTTCCTGCACCCGCCGCTGGCCCTGCTCTGCCTGGGCTGCGTGGCCGCCGTCCTCGGCACGAACGTCGTGTTCGGCCGGGTGCTCGGCGTACGCAGCGGCGCGCTGGCGGCGGCCCAGGGGCAACGCGCCGACGTCGTGGACGAACTGGTCGGCGCGGCCCTGACCGTCAAGGGCGCGGGCGCCGAGCAGGCCCTCGTGCGCACCCACCACGACCACAGCGCCGAGGTGAGCAGGAAGGCGATGGCCGTGACGCGGGCCGGGGCGGGCTGGTCGGCGGTGTCGTCGTTCGTGCCGCTGCTGGCCATCGCCCTGGGCGTCGCCGCGGCCGCCCCCGCCGTGGCGGCGGGCACGATGACGGTGGGCGGGCTGGCCGCGTTCGCGTCCTGGATGCTCATGCTCACCGCCACCTCGACCACGTTGTCCGTGCGCGTCTCCCAGCGGGCCCAGGCGGTCGAGGCCGCCGCGCGGATCGCCGAGGTCCTGCGCGCGGGGCCCGAGTCCATGAGGGGGAGCGCCGCTCCTCCGGAACGTCCCGGCGGCGTGATCGAGGTCCTGGACCTGAGCGTCGGGCACGAGGGGCGCACGGTGCTCGGGCCGGTCGGCTTCCGCGTGGAACCGGGCGCGTTCGCCGTCGTGACCGGTCCGGTGGCCTCGGGCAAGTCGACGCTGCTGCGGGTGCTGGTACGCCTCCAGGAACCCCGCGACGGCCAGGTCCGCTACCGCGGCGTGGACCTGCGCGACCTCGACCCGGCCATCCTGCGCGAGCTGGTCACCCTGGTGCCCCAGCGGCCGGTCCTCGTGTCGGGCACGGTCGCCGGCAACCTGACCCTCGGCCTGGACGATTCGCCGGGGCCCGCGGAACTGCGTGCCGCCCTGCGCGCCGCGGCGGTCCTGGACGAGGTCGAGGCCCTGCCGGGCGGGCTCGGCGCGCTGATCGGGGAGGGCGGCGCCACCCTGTCGGGCGGCCAGCGGCGCCGGGTCGCGCTGGCACAGGCGTTGCTGCGCCGTCCCGACGTCCTGCTGCTCGACGACGTCACCTCCGCCGTGGACGAGCCCACCGAGGAACGGGTGCTGGCGGGCGTGCGCGACTGGCTCGGCGCGGGCACCGTGATCGCCGTCAGCCACCGCCCCGCCGTTCTGCGGCACGCCGACCAGATCATCCCGATCGGCCGGGCCGATGGGTGAGGCCGGGAGGCTGCGGGAGGCGCCGTCGAAACGGGGCCTCGTCCGGGCCGCGCTGCCCTATCTCCGCCCGCACCTGGCCCGGATCGGGTGCGGCGCCGGGCTGAGCCTCGCGGCGTCGGCGGCGGTGGCGCTGGTACCGGCCGCCGTCGGCGCGATCACCACGGCCGTCCTCGACGGCGACACGGACCGGGTCACGACCGTGACGCTCGTCCTGCTCGGGCTCACCCTCGTCCACCTGGCGACGCGGCAGGGCGGCGACCTGCTGCTCGGCGCCGCGGGAGAGCGGCTGGTCCGCACGCTGCGCGAGCGGGCGGCCGAACGGCTGGCAGCGGCCCCGCTGCGGTTCGTGGAGAGCCACGCGGCGGGCGAACTGGTCGGCCGGGCCACCGCGGAGATCGCCGAGCTCGCCGTGTTCGTCCGCCTGCAGGTGCCCGCCCTGCTCGCCTCCACCGGCTACCTGCTCATCGGCGGATACGTGCTGGTGAGCAGGTCGTGGCTGCTGGCCGTGGTGCTGTTCGGCGCGTTCATGCCACCGGCGCTGTTCGTCCTGCACCGCTTCCGGGTCCGCTCGGCCGGCGCGTGGGACGTCGAGGCGGACCGGCAGGCGAAGGTGGCGGCCACCTTCGCCGAAAGCCTGGAGGCCCGCGAGACCATCCAGCTCGCCGGGGCGGCCCGGCAATGGGACCGCCGCTACGCCCGCGACAACGACCGGCTGCTGGACGGCATCGCCCAGACCACCCGCGCGCTCAACACCATGACCGCCATCCAGGCGTTCGAGTGCCTGGCCATCGCCGGGGTGATCCTGCTGGGCGGGGTCCTGCTCGGCGGCGGGCCGGGCGAGGTGGGCACCGTGGTGGTGTTCGTGCTGTCGTGCCGCGGCATGTTCGACTCCTTCATGGAGCTGACCCGCCTGGTCGGCGGCGTGCAGCGGACCAGGGTCGGGCTGGCCCGCGTTCTCGACCTGCTGACCGCCGCCGAGCCCCCGCCCGCGGCCGGCGTGGACAGGCCGGGAGCCGGGCGCGGGCCGCGCGTTGACGCGGCGGGCGTGGGCAGGCCGGGAGCCGGGTGCGGGCCGCGCGTGGACGCGGCAGGCTTGGGCAGGCCGGGAGCCGGGCGGGGGCTGCGCGTGGACGCGGCCTGCTACGCCTACGTCCCGGGCGAGGACGTCCTGCGCGAGATCACGCTCGCTTTCCCGCCCGGCGAGCGCGCCGTCGTGGTGGGCGCGACCGGCGCGGGCAAGTCCACCCTCGCCAAGCTCATGGCCGGCCTCTACACCCCCGACCGGGGGACGGTCCGCCACGACGGCGCCGACCTGGCCGCCCTCGATCCGGCCGAGCGGCGTCGGCGCGTCGCGCTGATCCCGCAGGACGTGCAGACCGTACGCGGCACGATCGCCACCAACCTCGCCCTGGGCACCGGCTCCGGCCGCGCGGACCTGCGGCGGGCGATCACGCTGCTCGGCCTGGACGGCTGGCTCGACGGCCTGCCCGCCGGGCTCGACACCGAGACCGGCGCGCGCGGCGCCCTGCTGTCGGCGGGCGAACGCCAGCTCATCGGCCTCATCCGGGCCGTTCTGCTCGGCCCCGCCGTCCTCATCCTCGACGAGGCCACCGCGGACGTCGATCCCGCCACCGCGGCCCTCATCGAGGGCGCGCTCGAACGGCAGGCGGGCGAGCGCACCCTGATCGTCATCGCGCACCGCCGCGCCACCATCGACCGCTTCACCCGCCGCGTGGAACTGCGCGGCGGCGAAGTGGCCATACACCCCACACCTGAGGAGACGACGTGAGCAGCGACCTTTTCCCGGCCGAGGTCATCGGGACCCGCCACGTGACCCCGCTGATGATCAGGGTCACGCTCGGCCTGGACGGCTACGTCAGCAGCGGCGCGGCCGACGAGTACTTCAAGATGTTCTTCCCGGCGGAAGGACAGCGCGAGCCCGTGCTGCCCGAGGTCGTCGAGGGCCGCTGGGTGTACCCGGAGGGCGTGACGGAGCCGGTGCAGCGCACGTACACGGTGCGCCGGTTCACCCCGGCCACCGGTGAGATGGACGTCGACTTCGTCGTGCACGAGGGCGGCGTGGCCGCGCCCTGGGCCATGAGGGCGCGCCCCGGCGACAAGGTCGGGGTGTCGGCGGCGCACGGACTCCACCGCCCGCCGGGCGAGGCGTCCTGGCAGCTCATCGTGGGTGACGCGACCGCGCTGCCCGCCATCGGCCGCATCGTGGAAGAGCTCCCCGCCGGGATGGGCGCGAAGGTGTACGTCCAGGTCGCCGGCCCCGCGGAACGGCAGGAGTTCGACACCCGGGGCCAGGCCGACATCACCTGGCTGTACCCGGGCGACGCCGGCCTGCCGGAGATCGTCCGGCGGCACGACGTGCGCGGCGCCTACGTCTGGGCGGCGGGCGAGGCCGCGGCCATGCGGGCCATCCGCAAGCACCTGCGCCACGAGCGGCGGCTGCCCGCTGACAGCTTCGCCACGCTCGGGTACTGGCGCCCGGCCGCCGAGGAGTGGCAGCGCCGCTTCGAGCAGGTCGCCCCCGACGTCAGGGCCAGGGTCGCGGTGACCCGGGAGCGGGGCGGAGACACCGAGCAGTGCCAGGACGAGTTCGACGCGGCCCTGGAAGCGGCCGGCCTGTGAGCCAGACCGCGGAGGACCGCTACGCCGACTTCTACGCCAGGCAGTTGTCGAGCCCGACGCTGGCGAGCATCTACCGCGAGGTCTACGGCGACGACCATCCCGAGGAACTGCGCCCGTTCGGCTTCGTCACCAGGACGGATCTGGCCCGCTTCGCCGTCCTGCTGGAGCTGCGGCCGGAGATGTCCCTCCTGGACCTGGGCTGCGGCAGGGGCGGGCCGGGGATCGCGCTGGCGCGGGCGGCCGGCGCACGGCTGCTCGGCCTGGACCCCCTGGCCGTCGCGGTCGAGGGCGCGCGCGAGCTGAGCGTGTCGCTCGGCCTGCCCGGGGCGCGCTTCGCCGTCGGCGGTTTCACCGCCACGGGCCTGGAGCCGGCGTCCTGCGACGCGGTGCTGAGCGTGGACGCGCTGTGGATGGTGTGGAACAAACGGGCCGCGTTCGCCGAGGTGGCCCGGGTGCTGCGGCCCGGCGGCAGGTTCGTGTTCAGCACCTGGGAGCCGTCCTACCTCGATCACGGCGGGCTGCTGGCCGGGGCCGGGTTCACCGTGACGGCCAAGGAGGAGGCCGAGCGGTGGCTGGAGCGGCAGCTGCGGGTGTACGAGCTGGTGCGGGCGCGGGCCACGGCGCTGGAGGCGGAGCTGGGTCCCGGGGCCTCCGTCCTGCTGGAGGAGGCCAGGGACACGCCCGCGACCCTGCCGTCCAGCCCGCGCGTGATCATGGCGGCCACGAAGGCCGGGTGAGGTCAGGAGGAGGAGGCGGGGGAGCGGCGGGCCAGCAGTGAGTCGCGGATCTCGCCGGCCCTGACCGCCACGGTGGACAGCAGCGTCGAGGTCAGGCCGTGGGTGTGCTCGGTCGCCCCCTGAAGGTAGATGCCGGCCTTGACCTGCGGGGCGAGGACGATCCTGTGGTCGCGGTGCATGCGCAGGGCGTCCTCCTCGTCGCGCAGGCAGAACTTGGCGGCCTCGCCGAGCAGCGCGGCGGGGTCGTGCGGGCGGTAGCCGGTGGCGTGCACGAGCACGTCGGCGGCCAGGATCTCGCGCCGGCCGGTCGGCAGGTCCTCGACCGTCACCTCCAGGCCGCCGGCGTGCTCGCGGACGTCGTGGACACGCGAGACGTTCAGCATGCGCAGCCGCTGCCTGCCGTGCAGCCGCTCGCGGTACATGGTCGAGGACAGCGACTGGATGAGGTCGATGTCGACGACCGAGTAGTTGGTGCCGCGGTGGTAGTCCAGGATCGAGCGTTTGACCTCGGGCGGGGCGCCGAAGAAGACGTCCACGGCCGCCGGGTCGAACACGCGGTTGGCGAACGGGCTGTCGTCGGCGGGGGTGTAGCCGAACTTGCCGAACACGCCGCAGACCTCGGCCTCGGTGAACGTGCGGTGCAGCAGGCCGACCACCTCCGCGGCGCTCTGGCCGGCGCCCAGGACGAGCGCCCGCCGTACCGGCTCGCCCGATTCGAGGCGTCGCGCGATGCGGGGGAGGACCTCGCTGGTGTGCCAGACGCGGTCGGACAGGACCGTGCCCGGCGGCAGGTGCGGTTTGAGCCCCATGGCGATGGACAGGTTGCGGGCGCGCCGCCGTACCCGGTGGCCGTCGTGGCCGGTGACCACGTCGAACGCGCGTACCTCGCCGCGCTCGTGCACCGGTTCGACGGCGACGACTTCGGCGGAGTACTGGGTCAGGTGGCTCAGCCTGCCCGCCGCCCACTCGAAGTAGTCGTGGAACTCCGCGCGTAGCGGGAACAGCGTCTTCTGGTTGACGAAGTCGACCAGGCGCCCCTTCTCCCGGAGGTAGTAGAGGAAGCTGAAGTCGCTCCTCGGGTCGCGCATGGTGACCAGGTCCTTCGGGAAGGACACCTGCATCGTCGCGTCGTCGATGAGGATCCCCCGGTGCCAGCCGAACCTCGGCTGCCGCTCCAGGAATCTGGAGGTGAGCGGCGGCGCCGCCGTGTGCTCTTCAAGGGCTATGGCCAGGGCCAGGTTCGAAGGTCCGAACCCGATGCCCAAGACGTCGAGAACGGTCTCCGATTCGCAGCCGTGCATGGTCACCCGCATTCTCCTTGAGTCAGCCTCGCCCTGCCCGCCATTGGGCGGTGAGCAGAGCCACCAGATACAGCCCGCCGATCACCCCGGTCAGAATGCCCACGGGCAGTTGCACGCCGGGTATCACCCTCTGGGCGGCGAAGTCGGCGGCCACGAGCAGCAGCGCCCCCATGAACGCCGACGACATCACCCCCTCCCCGCTCGTCCGGGTGAGCCTGCGGGCCAGTTGCGGGGCGGCCAGCGCCACGAACGCGATCGGCCCGGCGGTGGCCGTGGCGGCGGCGGTCATGGCGACCGACACCAGCATCAGCCCCAGCCGGGACCGCTCGACCGCGAGCCCGAGCCCGCGCGCCTGCTCGTCGCCGAGCCCGAGCAGGCGCAACCGGCCGGCCATGGACGCCGCCGCCGGCAGCAGCACCGCGAGCAGCACGGCCAGGACGGCGGTGTTGCTCCATGTGGAGCCGTTCAGCGAGCCGATCAGCCAGCGCTGGGCGTTGGCCGCGGTCTCGACCTCGGCCCTGGCCAGCAGATAGCTGTTGACCGACACCAGGATGGAGGTGATGCCGATGCCCATGAGGATGAGCCGGTACCCCTGCACGCCCCGCTTGAACGACATCACGTAGACGGCCAGCGACACCACGCCGCCTCCGGCGAGCGCGCCGCCCGCCACCTGCGCGGAGTCGCCCGCGAGCAGCACGATCACCAGGATGCCGCCGGTGGCCGCCCCGGTGGTGAAGCCGATGATGTCGGGGCTGGCCAGCGCGTTCTGGGTCAGGCCCTGGAAGATGGCCCCGGCGGCCCCCAGCCCCGCCCCGATGAGCAGCGCGCACAGCACGCGCGGCAGGCGCAGGTCGGCGACGATGAAGCGGTCGCCGCCCGATCCGTGTCCGGTGAGCGCGGCCAGTACGTCCGGGAGCGGGATCGGGTAGTCGCCCACCGCGAGGGCGACCATGCCGAGCCCGGCGGCGGCGCAGGCCAGCAACACGCACACGGTGACCGTGCGGACGGAGACGCGGGCCGACACCCTGTCGCCGAACAGGCGTACCGTCTTGCCGGGGACGGCCGTCATGCTCTTCACAGCTTCGCCAGCCTCCTCTCGCGCACCAGCCACATCAGCACGGGCGCGCCCAGGCACGAGGTGATGATGCCGACCTCCAGTTCGCTCGGCCGGGCGAGCAGGCGCCCGGCCAGATCCGCGCCGAGCAGCAGGATGGGCGCCACGACCATGCTGTAGGGGATCACCCACCGCTGGTCGGGGCCGGTCAGCAGGCGCACCATGTGCGGCACCGCCAGCCCCACGAACACGATCGGCCCGGCCGCCGCCGTCGCCCCGCCACACAGCAATGTGATGGCGACGGCCGTGAGCACGCGCACGTGTCCGAGCCGCAGCCCCAGCGAGCGGGCGCTGTCGTCGCCGAGCGCCAGCACGTTGAGCGAGGGCGCCAGGACGAGCGCCATCGCCAGGCCGATCAGGATGAACGGCAGCACCTGCTCGACCACCTTCATGTCCCGGCCGGCCAGAGCGCCGATGGCCCAGAACCGGTACCGGTCGAAGGCGATCGGGTCGATCAGCAGGACGGCCTGGATGATCGAGGTCAGCACCACGCCGATGGCCGTTCCGGCCAGCGCCAGCCGTACGGGGGTGGCCCGGCCGCCGCCTGCCGAGCCGATGCCGTACACCAGCAGGGAGACGGTCAGCGCGCCCGCGAACGAGAACCACACGTACGAGGTGAGCTGGTCGAGCCCGAAGAACGCGACCGCGAACACCACGGCGGTGGCCGCGCCCGCGTTGACCCCGAGCAGGCCGGGATCGGCCAGGGGATTGCGCGTCATGGACTGCATGAGCGCGCCCGACACGCCGAGCGCGGCGCCGGCCAGCAGCCCGACGAGCGTCCTCGGCACCCGCATCGAGGTGACGATGAGCGCCGAGTAGGAGTCGTCGGGCGACAGCAGGGCCGAGATCACCGTGGCGGGGGACATCTGCAACGCGCCCAGTCCCACGCTGAGCAGGCACACGAGGAACAACACCCCGCAGGCCACCACCAAGGCGGCGCCGCGCAGCGCAGCACGGCCCCGGTGGCCGTCGCTCACGCGTTTCCGGCCTTTTCCAGGGCCGGTTTCATGGCGTCGAGGAGGTAGGGGATGTTGCGCACGGTGGGAGTGCGCATCGCGCCGATCTTCTCGGCGTCCAGGACCAGGTACGTGCCGTCGCGCACGGTGGGGATCTTCTTGAACAGCTCCGACTTCTCGAACGCGGTCATCTCCTCGTCGCTGAAGCCGCCGATGAACATGAGGTCGCCGTCGAGCGCGCCGAGTTGTTCGTAGCTGAGGAAGCCGGTCTCGCCGCCCTTGGCCTCCAGCGCCGTCAGTCCCGGTGCGGGGCCGAGTCCCATGGTCTGGAAGAAGCGGACGAGGTGGTCGTTGGCCTTGGCGCCGGCCTGGACGGTGCCGGGCTGGCGCAGCACGACGTACTGCACCGTCTTGCCCTTGATCCCCGGGTACGTGGTGGCGACCCCGGACAGCGACGCCTCGGCCTTGGTCACGGCGGCCTGGGCTTCGGCGCTCTTGCCCAGGACCTTCCCGACGGTCAGCAGGATCTCCTGCCAGGTGCCGTCCTGGTTGTCGGCGCCGATGATGCCGATGGTGGGCGCGATCTTGCTGAGCGCGGCGTACAGGCCCTTGTTGGAGGTCACCTGATACGAGCCGAAGATCACGTCGGGGCGCAGCTTGGCGATCTCCTCGACGGAGATGTCGGCCACGGTGTTGATGGGCGTGGTCGTGGCCTCCTTGAGCAGGTCGGCGTTCCACGGGGCGAAGACCGGCTGGGTGGTGCTCCACCGGTTGGCCGCGACCGGGACCACGCCGAGTGCCAGGGTGGCGTCGACCCAGCCGGTGCTGAGGGCGACGACGCGGGCGGGGGCCTTTTCGATGCGGCTCTCCCCGGCCGCGTGCTTGATCGTGACGGGGAAGGCGCCCGCTTGCCGGCTCGGGGGCGCCGCAGTGGGCCCGGCGCTCTGTACGTTGCCGCCGCACGCCACCAGCAGGACCAGGACCAGGCCTAACGCGGCGGCCCTCAGGGTGTTCGCGGTGCGGGGTGAGGCTTCATGCCGTGCCAAAGGACGGCTCCTTTCGACGTCATCCGACGTGGTGCACGACAAGTATGATCCCTGAAGTTAGGTTAGGCTAGCCTAACTAAAATATTGGCCGGGAATGGCGGGAAAACGCCTCAGGCGGTGAGGATCGCCGTCCAGGTGACGGCCAGCAGCAGGACGCCGAGGCCGAAGTCGAGCACCATGCAGAACTCGGTCAGGGAGCGGGTGACGACCTTGTCGCGGCGGTGGTGGATCAGGTCCCAGACGCCGTGGCCGATGGCCGCCAGCGCCGCCAGGTGGACGGCGAGGACCGGGCCGGCCGTCATCGCGATCAGCGCGATCGCGGAGTAGCCGGCGAAGGCGGCCGCCTGGATGCCGAGTTCACGCCGGTCGATCCGGTCGCCGCGCAGCAGGCCGTACACGAGGAAGAGCGCGGCGGCGGCGAGGAGCAGCACGATCGCGTCCAGCTCGGTGGCCATGCCGATGCTCACCATGACCGAGGCGAGGACGGCCACGATCCAGCCGCTGCGGCGCGAGCCGAGCGCCGCGGCGGCGAGGTAGCAGAGGGCGGCCAGGATGATGATCATGGCGGCGACGTGCGCGTCGGGGCCGGTGAGGGCGAGGACGACCAGGCCGACCGCCGTCGGCCACCGGGCCAGAAGGGCGTCGCGGTAGTGAGTGAGGGTTCGCATGGGTGACAGCGTGCGGGCATTTCAGCACAACGCACCCATGCGGATTGTCATCAGATCTTGTGCGCTCTGCGGGATCTGAGGGCCGACCACAGCTTCGCCGTACCGCTCCGCCGGCCCCAGGCGATCACCAGGGACAGCGCGAGCAGGACGAGCGGCAGGAACGCGCCGCCGCCCATGACGAGCACCTGGGTCAGCGTCGCGCCGACCATGAGCGCCGCGAACGCCAGTGCGGCGAGCCCGGCCAGCGGCGGCACCAGCAGGCCGACCACGCCCGCGACCTCCAGCGCGCCCACCAGATAGCGCAGCCAGTCACCCATGCCGATCGCGTCGAACGTGCTCGCGGCCGGTTCCGCGTCCGCGAACTTACCCAGCGCCGCCAGCAGGAACCCCGCCGCCGTGACGACCTGAAGGATCCACAGCCCGATGGTACGTATCAAGGTTGTCATGATCCCGACGCTAGGTTTCCGGCCCGGGATTCAGAATGCAGGTAACGCCCAAGCGAGGGTGTACCTGCGTGCACTGTCTATAGAGTCGGAGCATGCTCCACGCGCTCTACGCCCGCAGGCTCCGTGCCCAGGTCACCCGCGTTCCCCGCCACGTCGGACTGGTGATGGACGGCAACCGGCGCTGGGCCCGCGAGGAGGGCTTCGCCAACCCCAGCGTCGGCCACCGCTACGGCGTCGAGCACATCCAGACCGTCGCCGGCTGGTGCGCCGAACTCGGCATCAAGGAGGTCACGATCTACGTCGCCTCCTCCGACAACGTGCGCAAACGCGCCTCCGAGCAGGTCACGTTCTACATGGAGCTGATCGAGAAGGTCATCGCGGGCAGCCTGGTCGCCTCCTCGCCCCTGTGGCGGCTGCACGTGGCGGGCCGCCTCGGCGAACTGCCCGACTCGACCGCGCACGCGCTCAAGCTCGCCGTGGAAGCCACCGCGGGGCGCGAGCACGGCCACGAACTCACGCTCGCGATCGGCTACGACGGGCGGCAGGAGGTCGTGGACGCGGTCCGCGCGCTCCTGGAGACCGACGGCGCGGACCTGTCGGAGCTGGCCCGGACGCTGACGGCCGACGACATCGCCGCCCACCTCTACACCAGCGGGCGCAGCGACCCGGACTTCATCATCCGCACCAGCGGCGAGCAGCGCCTGTCCGGTTTCCTGATGTGGCAGGCCGCCCACGCCACGCTGCACTTCTGCGACGTGAACTGGCCCGGCTTCCGCCACATCGACTTCCTCCGCGCCCTGCGCACCTTCGCCCGCGGCACCCGGACCTGACCGCTCGGCCCGGGAGGCCGGCTCAGCCCGGGAGGCCGGCTCAGCCCGGGAGGCCGGCTCAGTCCGGGAGGTCGGCTCAGTCCGGGAGGTCGGCTCAGTCCGGGAGGTCGGCTCAGTCCGGGAGGTCGGCGAAGCCGTACTCCCGCGCCAGGTCCGCCACGCGCACGGTGCGCCCGGCGTGCCGGGCGACGTCGGCGTCGGCCAGCAGCGCCCGCACCGCCCGGCCGGGGAACTCGATCGAGTCACCGCCCGGCGGCATGCGATCGCCCAGGGCGGCCATGATCGCCTCCGTCCGGGTGAAGCCGGGGGAGAGGGCCAGCGCGGTGACGCCGTGCGGACGCAGGTCATGGGCGAGCGTACGGGCGAGGCGGCTCACGCCGGTCATGGCCAGGTCGTAGAAGACGTGACCGGCGATGATCTCGGCGTCGGGGTCGGCGTAGCCGGTCATGACCAGCAGGCCGCGCCGTTCGATCAGCAGGGGAGCCGCGTGCCAGGCCGCGACCAGGTGACTGCGGACGCCGACCTCCATCATGTTCCGCCAGTGCCGTAGCGGCAGGGTCCAGAACGGCCCGCCGGCGAACGGCAGCTCGTTGCCGGCGCACGCGTTGGCGACCAGGAGATCGAGCCCGCCCCGCTCGGCGCGGACCCGCTCGAACAGCGCCGCCACAGCGTCGTCGTCGGCGTGGTCCACCACGACGGGGACGCCGTGGCCGCCCCGGTCGTTCACCTGGGCGACCGTGTCCTCGACGGTGCCGGGCAGGTCGGAGTGGCGGTGGGCGCGGGACTCGCGGTCGGTGACGTAGACGGTGGCGCCGGTTTCGCCCAGCACCAGCGCGATCCCGCGGCCGACACCCCGAGCCGCCCCGGTCACGACGGCCACGAGTTCGGTGGACATGAGGGCCTCCTTCGGCAGGTGCCCTGACTCCTACCCGCTTTCCGCCTGGCCGGGCAGGATCACGTCCGACCGCTTGACGGGGTAGCGCTCCAGCGGGCGGGCCCGGCCGGTGCGCACGTCGACGGCGAAGGTGCGCAGGCCCGTCGTGCCGGAATAGGTGATGCCGATCTCCCCGGAGCTGCGCCAAGGGCCGGTCGCGGTCACGGCGCCGCGGTCGCCGGGCAGGCCGCGGACGGGCACCGTACGCAGGGTCCTGCCGGTCTTGGCGTCCAGCAGCGTCAGCTCATTGCGCAGATGGCGCTGGTGCCGGACCGCGGCGACCGTACGGCCGTCGGGGGCGAGCTCGCTGAACATGATGAACGCGCCGTCGAACCGCACCGGCTTGCCCCCGCCGGTCACCGGCATGAGCCACAGGTCGGTCTTGACGTAGCGCACCAGCGACACCACGCCGTCCTTGAGGCTGACCGGCTCGAACTTCCCCGGCACCGCCACCGTCGCGCCGGTACGCACGTCGATGACCATCCCCGGCTCCTTGCTGCCTTCACGCGGGTCGAAGGCCAGATGGCGGCCGTCGTCGGAGACGAAGAGCAGGGAGCCCACGCCGACGCGATCCTCGCCCAGCCGCGACCGCGACACCGTCCGGGTGCCGCGCACCAGGTCGTGGACCACGTGCGCCCCCTCCCGGGGGTCGTAGTAGGCGAGCATGCCGCCGTCACGGCTGATCGCCACCGGCGCGGCGAGCGTCCCGGAGATGTAGGAGGGGGCGTGCGGCAGCCGGTAGGTCCGGCCCGAGCGGGTGACGACCCGCCACTCCGACGCGGAACAGTCGAAGGTGGGCTTGCCGGCACAGGGTGTACGGAAGGCGTGGCCGAGCGGCCCCACCGCGGTGGCGGGCAGGTCGGGCGTCTTGCTCGCGCCCTCGGCCGCGACCGGGCTCACGGTGCTCTGCCACGGCAGCGTCACCACGGCTCCGGCGAGGGCCAGCGCGGTGGCGGTGGCCAGGCCGGCGACCACGCCGCGGGTACGCCGCCTGCGCCGGTGGCCCGCGATGGCCGCCTCGGCCAGATCCACGCGTGGGGCCTGCTCGGCCAGGTCGCCGAGCGCGTCACGCAGCCTCGTCATCGGGCCACCTCCTCGATCACATGTTCCGACAGCAGACCGGCCAGCTCCGGCGCCTGCGCCCGCAGGCGCGAGAGCGCGTGGTGGGTCTGGCTCTTGACGGTTCCCAGCGAGCAGCCCAGCACCTGCGCGGTCTGCGCCTCCGTGAGGTCCTCCCAGAACCGCAGCACGAGGACGGCCCGCTGCTTGGGAGTCAGCCTGGCCAGCGCCTGGCGCAGCACGATGCGGTCCAGCGCCGCCTCGTCATAGCGCCGCCCGTGCTCGGGCAGGCTGGCGCTGGGCGACTCGGGGCGGGGACGCCGCCGCCACGAGATGTACTGGTTGATCAGCGCTTTGCGCGTATAGGCCTCGGGGTTGCCGTCGCGGGCCAGGCGGGCCCAATGGCCGACCACCTTGACCAGGACGCTCTGCAGCAGATCCTCGGCAAGGTGGGCGTCCCCCGTGAGCAGGTACGCGGTCCGCATGAGCGCCTGCTGGCGGGCCAGCACGAACTCGCGGAAGCCGGCGTGAGGTTCCAAGATTCGTTTCTCCTCTCACCCCTGTCAAACGCCACGTACGGGGCGAAAGGTTGGAACCCTTATCAGATCAGTCCGGCAGGAACCGGATGCGCAACGTCTCGGGCAGGTCGGCCAGCGGCGTCGTATAGGAGAACAGGTCGAGGCCGAGCGGCTTGTGCCGGACCGACGCCCCGGCCTGGATCGTGCCCTCGGCCGGCAGCCCCGCCGGCGTCCTGACGACCATCCGCAGCCGCTGCACCCCGTGCACCGGCGCCCGCGCGCTGCCGTGGAAGACCCACGACGGCGTCCGCGTCCCGTCGTAGAGCCCCTCCACCGCCGTGCGCCGCTTCTTGCGCGCGCCGTTGACCCCGAACTCACTCTCGATCACCAGCGGCACCACCAGCTTGATCGAGTACGACAGGTCGGTGAACTCCTCCAGCATCATGGGATCCATCGAATGGGCGGTGCTCTCCTCACCTGACAACGTGATCCGCAGCCACCCCGACGCCAGCTCCGCCTCCTCCTGGGAGACGAACGTGCACGACAGCGCGGTCAGGTAGTAGTCCCAGCGGGCGGACTCCGCGGCGATGAAACCGGCCAGCTCCTCATCCGGCCCCGCGTCCGCGGCGGTCAGCCGCCGGGTCGTGGGCGTGCCGATGGCCACCTGCCCCTCCAGCAGGAAAGGGGCCGCGGGCGCCCGCCGGCCGCGCACGGTCCTCAGGCGCAGTGCCACGGGGACGTCGGCGTCCTCCGACAGCTCGATCTCAGTCATCGCCATCCCCTCCCATAAGGACGAACGCGCCCCAGTCGCGATACTGCGGGAACTGCCGGCGGGTCAGGTGCCGGACGTCGTGGAAGGCGTCCCAGATCCCCTTGCCACCGGCCAGCTCGGCGTACAGGCGCGGGAAGAAGTACGCCGCCGTCTCGTCCGAGACCGGCCACAGCGTGGCCACGATGAACCGCACCCCGGCCACGAACAGCGCGGCGGGGATGCCGCGCAGGTTGTCGGCCCGGTCGATGCGGCCGAGCCCGGTCTCGCACGCGCTCAGGGTGACCAGTTCGAGCCCGGTCAGGTCGAGGCCGAGCAGGTCGTACGCGAAAAGGGGCCCGTCGGCCAGGTGCACGGCCTGCAGGACGGGCGCGTCGATGTTGTGCGAGCCGTGCGCGGCGAGGTGGACGTAGCGGCTGCCGCGCAGCGCGGCGAGCACGGCGGCGCGGGTGGCGGCGGCGTTCAGGACGGGCGCGGTCGCGAACGCGGCGGCGCACGCGACCGCCTCGGCGACCGCCTCGTGCAGCGGTGGGTGGCCGGTGCCGAGGTAGTCGAGCCCGATGCTGGTCAGCGTGCCTTCGCCGATCGCCGCCGCGGGGCGCAGGAGCAGGTCGAGGTTGGGAAGGTAGCCGGTCTTCCAGTCGTCCAGCCACCGGCCGCGCTCGGGCCCGGCCAGGTGGAAGGGGAAGAAGTGGTAGGGGCCGTGCGGCGCCACCAGCAGCCGGTCGAGCCCGCTCTCCCGGAGCCCGGCGAGGTGGTCCAGGCTCTCCCGGCCGAACAGCAGGGGGTTGACGAGGAAGGCCAGCGCCCCGGCGGTCACGGGGGCGGGGCCGGGGTCCTCCTGCAGCAGTTGCCTGGTGCCGGCCACGTCGGTGCCCAGCGTGGACACGGTGAAGGCGGTGTCGCCGACGACGGCGATGTCGCCCGCGGGGTGGTCGTCCCAGGCCAGCCCGACGAAGGTGGCGCCGGCGGTGACGATCAGGTGGGCCAGCCCGCCCCGGCCTTCGGCGGACAGGATCGGCAGGTAGATGATCAGCGCGGTGCGCTCGCCGAGCCGTTCTCTGAGCCCGCCGAGCTTGAGCGTGGCGTAGGGCAGGAAGGCGCGGTGCGCGAGCACCTTCTCCGTGATCTCGGCGTCGAACGCGCGCTGGCGGTTGCGCAGCCGGCCTTCCTCGGAGCCGGCCGGACGGCGGTGGCGGGAGTCGGCCCAGGCCACGACCATCAGCTCGTCCAGAACCTCCTGCGCCGCCTCGGGAACGGCGAACGTGACAGGTTCGGGGTCGGCCAGCGCGGGCGGCCCGGCGAGCAGGACCTCACCCAGACGGCTGCCCTTGGCCTGGCTGAGCAGGACCCCCAGCGTGTGCTCGCTCGTGCCGGTGGTGAGCAGGCCGGCCAGGATGCGCGCGTAGAACCGCTGGAGCAGTTCGGTGGTGCCGGGGGAGGTGAGCGGGACGAACTTGGCGACCACGCCGAGGGTCGCGAGAACCTCGATGGCGTCGTCGTCGGAGATGCCGGCGCTGGCGGGCATGAGGAAGGACTCGATGACCAGCAGCGCGTACTGCGTGGCGCCCGCGTAGGTGAAGCCGTGGACGGCGGCGGTGGCGAGGCCCACCTGCTCGGAACCGTCCACGTGTTCCGCCGCGGTGGCCGACAGGCGGGCCTCCAGGAAGTGCAGGGCCTGGCGGAAGCCGCCGAGGCGCGGGTCGTCCCGGTCGACGCGGCCGAGCGCGGCCAGGCCCCGCTGCGGATCCCCGTCCTGCGCGGTGGCCAGGTCGGCCTCGGTGAGCAGCCGCCCGAGGTCGTCGTCGTGGATTCTGGCCAGGAGCTTGATCTGCCAGGAGCAGACCTGGGCGACGCCCACGCTCTCGTCGAGGTCGACGTCGGGCTCCGCGGTCGCGGCGGTGACCTTGGTCAGCAGGTCGAGGGCGCGGGCCGGGGCCGTGTCGGCGAGCAGCCGGGCCAGGGTGAGCGCCGCCGCCACGGCGGACTCGGCGCCCGCACGCTCCATGTACGCGTCCAGGTCGGCTTCCAGCAGGGCGATGGCACGTTCCGCTCCGGCGATCCGCTCGGGGTCTGAGCGCATCGCCAGCATCCCCAGGCGGCGTCCGTACGCGTCGTCGGGAAGCAACTGGAGCGCCGTCTCGACCGCGGCGTCCAGCTCGGCCTCGTCGATCGGCTCGCCCCGCTCGCGCAGCCGGTACAGGGCGGCGGCCAGCCGTCGTGCCGCCTCTCCGCGGGCCTCGCCGGTACGCAGGCCGGCCGCCCGCGCCAGATGCCCGGCGGCGGTGCGCAGGGCGGTGACGGGATCGGGCAGACGGTGGCCTTCGTGGCCGGGCAGCAGCGGTGCGGGGTCGAGGAGGAGCTCGCGGCCGCGCCGTTCCCATCCCGGGGTCGTGTACCGGCCGTAGAGCTCGAGGTGCAGTGTGCCGAGCCGGAAGGCGGCCGTACCGGCCAGAATCGCCTCGCCGCTCTCCTCCGCGAAGCGGGCCACCCACGATCCGGCCTCGTGGGCCGCCTGGTAGAGCGCGGGATCGGCGCGCCGGGAGAGCACCTCGCGCGCGCTGTCCACCAGGATGAGGCTCGCCTCGGCCCGTGCCTTGGCGAGGACCGCGTCCCCGGTCGTGTCCCGCAGCCCGGCGACCAGGAGCCTGGCCAGCCATAACGCCTGCTCGGTCGCGCCGGCGCCCAGCAGCAGCGTCGCCTCGGCGGTCTGCCTGAGCAGCGCGCCGAGCGTCGGCTCGTCGTCGGCGAAGGGCGGCATGGCCGTTTCGGCCTGCTCGATGTCGAGCGACCCGTCGGCGACGTCGGCGAGCGCGGCCTGAAGGAGCGCGGCGGCCGGTGGCTCGTCCGGGTGGCGCAGGGCCAGCAGATCGCCGAGAAGCAGGAAGTCGGCAGTACGGCGGGCCGTCTCGATGGCCTCGTCGAGGTCGTCCGGGCGGCCGGCGGCTTCGGCGCGGTGGGACAGCGCCCGCGCCAGCTCCTCCCGGCTCGTGGTGGCCAGTTCGTGCCCGTCGGACAGCGCCACGGCCCCGCGCAGGAAGCCGATCGCCGCGTCGAGCAGCGCGGGCCTGGGTTCCAGGGCGTGGCGCCATTGCAGCAGTTCGCCCAGGCGGAACAGGACGAGGAGGGGTTCGGCGCCGGTCGCGGCGCCGTAGGCGGCGAGACTGCGGTCGAGGTCGGCCGGGTTCTGGCGGCGGAGGTGGCGCAGGCGGAGCGCGGAGCCGTACATGAGGGTGGTCAGGCTGGTTCCGTCCTGTGTGACGGCCAGCATGTCGATGGCCTCGTCCAGGTCGGCGGACGGGTCGTGAAGCGCCCGTTCGGCCAGTCCCAGCCCGATGTTCCTGGTGATCTCGCGCCATTCGGGGGAGTCCCGCGGCAATTCGGGGAGGAAGCGCCGGGCGACGGCCAGCATGGCGTCCGCGTCCTGGCGGGTGGCGTGGGCGCGGAAGAGGGAGACGACGGCGACCGGGGGTGGGGGAGTGTGCCGCGTGGCCTGCTCGTAGAGCTCGATCGCCTCGTCGAGCCCGGCCGGTGTGTGGCTGAGCGCGTCGCCCAGGTAGGCGAGGAACAGGCCGCGGCGGTGCTCGGGCAGCGGGCCGTCGAGCGCCTCGCGCAGCAGCCGGAGCGCGCTCGCCTCGTCGCCGGGGTCGCCTTCGAGGTGGTGGCGGATGTCGTGGGCCAGGCCCAGGTAGCCGGTGAGGACGGGCGAGGGCGGTCGTGCCCGCAGGCGTTCGACGACGCGGCCGAAGAACCGGGGGAGTGTGGGGCTCAGGACCTCGTGGATCAGCGCCGCCGTCTCGAGGTCCAGGCCGTCGGCGCGCAGCCCTTCGCTGTCGGCGGCGAAGCGCCGCAGGGCCTCGGGGCCGGTCGTGGCCTCTTCGAGGCCGGTGGTCTCGCCCAGGTACAGGGCGCGGTACCAGGTCAGCAGGCCCGAGCCGGGCTGGGGCGCGGTCAGGTGGGCGGTCTTGCCGGTCTGCTCGAACGCCCGCAGTTCGGGGGTCGCCGGTTCTTCCTCCGGCTCCGGCTCTGGTTCCGGCGTGCCGTCGCCGAACCGGCCGGCCATCAGCCGGGAGAGCACCTGCCCGGTCTGCCGAGGCGGGTCTCCGGTGGCGTAGAGGCCGGCGAGTTCGTTCAGGACCCGGTCGGCGAGATCCTCATCACGCGAAGTCTCGAACAGGATGGCTCCGGCGTCGCAGTAGTTGAGCACGTGGACGGCCCGGTCGATGTGGTCGTCGGGGATCAGCCCCAGCACGTCCTCGTAGATCTCCACGGCCTGGACGAGCAGGGTGGGGTCGCCGGTGACGTGGTGGAGGTCCTTGACGATCGCCGCTCGCAGGGCCGAGCGGGCGGCGTGGTCGGGGTCGTCCTTCCGGGTCGCGGCCAGCGACTCCTCGACCAGTTCCAGCGCTCGCAGGAGTCCGGTCGCGTTGGCCAGGTGCTGGGCGATCAGGTGCCAGGCGTTGCCCAGGTTGAACACGTGCCGGGGGCGGCTGGGATCGTCGGGGCCGGTCGCGGCCAGCACGCGTTCCCACAGGTAGACGGCATCGGGCACGCCGTCGACCGTGCCGGTGCCGATGACCCGGTCGACCAGTTCGGTGGCGGCGCCGTCCCACATGAACCGGACGAGGCCGCTCTCCCCGGCCAGCAGGTGCCGCGGCACCGCCACGACCAGGTCGTTGACCGCGCCGGGAACCCGGTGTGGGGCGACGGTCTTCAGCAGGGAGAACAGTCCCATGGCGGCCAGGAGTTCGCCCTCGTCGCGGCTGCCCCCGGTGGTGTAGCGGGCCCAGTGCAGGCGCCCGACCGCCTCGACCGCCTTGGCGAAGTCCGCCGGGTCGACCTCGTGGTCCCCGTCGATGAGCCGCACCAGCTCAGCGGCCTCCGTCAGCGCCTCCCCGGCCCAGACGCGTTTCTTCCTGCCCCAGACGAAGACCCGACGACGTACCTTTTCCACCAGGGTGTCCAGGTCTTCCACCGAGCCTCCCCGCCGAGAGTCACACGGCACTCGCCGGAGGCGGGTCCTCCCCAAGCAAACCAGATCGATCCGGCGCGGTCAGCGGCTTTCGATCACGTCGCCGTCCAGGCCGGATCCCGGCCGATAACGCCGAGCAGGCGGTCGAAGGCCGGGGCGTCGTCCGGCACCGTCACCGGCGGTCCGAAGGCGCCGCGCTGCCGGCCCATCTCCACCATCTGGAGGGTGAAGTCGACGGACAGCGTCACGGTCTCCGGGTCCGGCTCGTACGGCTGCGCGGTGGCCTTGGCCAGGTCCCAGCCGTGGACGACCATGTCCACGAGGAACATGTGCCCCAGCACGGTCATCGGCAGGCCCATGGCGGCGCTGTCCCCTTCCCACGCCTCGGGCCGCGACCAGACGGCCAGCGTGCGCTCGGCCCGCTCGGGGAAGTCACCGGTGTAGGGGCCCTGCTCGACGTGGGGCCCCTTGGCGCCCAGCGACTCGAACAGTTCCGCGACCCACTCCAGGTGGGCGATCAGGGCTTCGACGTCGAACTTCGCGCAGGGCGTGGGTGCGGCGAACTGCTCCTGCCGTACGCCGCGCACCACGCCGGCGGTGCGTTCGGCGGCACGTGTCATCAGCGGCATCATGTGGTCCATGGCAGCGATGATGCCCCGTCCGTCTCAGGCGCGGCTTGTAGAAACGCGACAGCGTGGCTGGGTAGACCCTTATGCGGGGCTGGCGGCCTTCGACTTCACCCGGCAGGCGCCGCCGCCGGGCCTCGCGGCGTTCGTGGACCACTTCTGGGTGGTCACCTGGACGGATCTGGCCGAGCCGTACGTGCAGCGCATCGTCTCCCATCCCACCGTGAACCTGAACATCGCCCCTGACCACCGCCGGATCGCGGGAGTGATCAAGGGCGGTTTCTCCTACACGATGCGCGGAAGCGGACGTGTGCTCGGCGTCCGCTTCCGCCCCGGCGGATTCCGCACGTTCCTCGGCGGCCCCGTCTCCGAGCTGACCGGCCGTTTCGTGGAGATCAGCGACATGTACGGCGAGGCGGGCGTGGCCCTGTCCGAGCGGGTCCTGGCAGAACCCGAGGCGCGGGCGGCGATCGCGCGGGTCGAGACGTTCCTGCTGGGCCTTGGCCCGCGCGAGGATCCGCTGGCGGAGGAGGCGGCGGCGCTGGTGGCTCTGGCGGAGGCCGAGGTGCCCATGGTCAGGGTGGAGCAGCTGGCCGCCCGATCGGGCCGGTCGATGCGCTCGCTGCAGCGGCTGTTCCGGGACTATGTGGGGATCGGCCCGAAGTGGGTGATCCGCCGGTTCCGGCTGCACGAGGCGGCGGAGCGCATCTACCAGGGCCTCGACCTGGCCACGCTGGCGGCCGAGCTCGGCTACACCGACCAGGCGCACCTGACCCGCGACTTCACGGCGGCGGTCGGCATGACTCCGGCGGCTTACGCTCGCCGCAGATCTTGATCTACAAAGTAAAGGCGGTCGGTTAATGAAACTTATAGTTTCCAATCCAGAATCACCCTACGACGAGGAACGAGCGGCGTCCTCCTTGAGCTTCCGGGTGACCGCCAGGCGGATCGTGCCCGGCTCCGGTTCGTCGGCCCTCCAGACGAACCAGTCATCGCCGACAGGGGTGTCCTGTTTGTTGGGGTACATGTCATAGGGAAAGTTGCGCTCCAACTCGGCGAACCGGTCGTCGGTGGCGAGATGCGGCTCGGTGACGAGGTAGGTGACGGCGAGGCCGCGCTTCACGATCTCCGCCCGTACCTCGCCGACGGTCTTGCCCTCTGCCGGGTAGCCCTTCAGCGACGTGGCCGGCGCCGGGGAATTGGACTGCACGCGATGGCGCCTGTCGTCGGGGACCAGCACGCAGGGGGCCACGGGGTTGTGCGTGAGGATGGTGCTGGTGCTGATGTATCCGTCGACGGGTGCGACGGCCAGGGTCCAGACGAAGGTCTGGCCGGGTTTGAAGAGTTTGGTGTTGATCTGCATGCGCCAGGCCTGCGGCTCACCGGGGATGCTCGTCGGCGCGTAGTACAGGCCGCGCGGGATGTCGGTCACCGGGGTCCCGCGTTCGTCCCTGCACTTCTGGCCGGCGGGGACGTAGTCGACGATCGCGGGGACGCCCAGGCCGGCGAGTTGCCTGCTGAGTCCTGGGGCGTCGCGGAAGTCGCGTACGGTCACGTGGACGATGCCGTCGGCGTCCTTGGTGACGGCGTAGGCGGTGTCGGGGCCGCCGGGTGTGGCCACGGTGGCGACGGCGGCCACGGTGGCGATAGCCGCTCCCGCCGCGGTGGCGAGGGCGAGGCGGCGGCGTGGGCGCCTGTCGCGTTCGGTCGCGGCGCGGGTGGCGACGTGGGCCTTGAGTTCGGCGAGCCGGCGCTGTTCGAAGCCGGCGAGGGTGTCGTTCATGACGATCCTTCCAGGATGGGCTCCGCGTGGCCGGTGGCGTCGGTGGCACGGGTGGCGTCGGTGGCTTCGGTGGCTTCGGTGGCTTCGGTGGCTTCGGTGACTTCGGTGACTTCGGTGGCTTCGGTGACTTCGGTGACTTCGGTGGCTTCGGTGGCGAGGCGGCGGCGGGCGCGGTGGAGGCGGACTCTGGCGGTGCCGACGCGGATGCGCAGGGCGGCCGCGGCGTCGTTGACGGTCAGGCCGTCGACGTCGACGAGTTCGGCGATGGCGCGCAGGCTTTCCGGCAGGCCTTCGAGTGCGGTGAGCAGGGGGCGGGCGGCGCGTTCCGCGTCGATGCGTTCTTCGATGCGGGTGATGTCGTCGGGGTCGAGGTGGCGGCGTCCTGCTGCTCTGCCGGTTTTGTGGAGTTCTTTGGCGGCTCTGCGGTGTTCGGCGGCGAGGAGGTTGCGGGCGATGCCGTACAGCCAGGCCTCTTCGCTGCCTCGGTCGGGGCGGTAGGAGGCGGCGGTGTCGATGGCGGCGAGGAAGACGTCGGTGGTGAGGTCGTCGACGGTGTGGGGGTCGGTGGTGCGGCGGGCCACGAACCGGCTGACTCGTTCGGTGTTCGGTAGAAGGCTTCGAACGCGGCGGGATCTCGCATGGTCTGGCGGAGATCCTGCGATGGGCTGTCGGCCATCGTGGGGTGCCTTCCTGTGGTGGCTGGTTTTCCCCTTCTTGGTGAGGAGGGCGGTGGTTTATTACATGTGAAGATCGGTTGTCGTGTGTTTGCCGGCGGGCACTTCTTGTGATGGCTGTGCGGCGGGACATCGTGGACATGGTGGTGATCGAGAGCGCGCGGGCGGCGGGCGGTCGTCGCCTTGTGGGGGTTTTTGTGAGGGTCAGGAGTCTTGTGGGGGTCCGGGGTCGGCGAGGCGGTCGGCGAGGGTGAGGATGCGGCGGGCCTTGGCGAGTACGGGAGCGTCGACGAAGCGGCCGTCGGGCAGGGTGAAGGCGGCCTGGCCGGCTTCTGTGGCGGCTTGCACGATTTCGGCGGCGCGGGCGGTTTCCTCGGGGGTGGGGCGGAAGGCTTGGCGGATGGCGGGGATTTGCCGGGGGTGGATGGCGGTGCGGCCGAACATGCCGAGGGCGCGGCCTGCCGTACAGGAGGCGATGAGGCCTTGTTCGTCGTGGACGTCGGGGTAGACCGACATGGGGACGGGGGGCAGGCCGGCGGCGGCGGCGGCGAGGATGACCTGGAGGCGGAGGTGGTCCAGGGCGGCGGGGGAGGTGAGGGAGAGTTCGGCGGTCAGGTCCTGCTCGCCGAGTGCGAGCGCGGTGATGCGGGGGTGGGCGGCGATGGCGGCGGCGTTGAGGATGCCGGCGGCCGATTCGAGCAGGGCGCAGGCGGGGACGTCGAGGGTGTCCAGGGGTGTGGTGGGTTCGACTTTGGGCAGGCGGACGGCGGTGAGGCCGGGTGCGCCGGTGAGGGCGGCGAGGTCGTCGCGGCCGCGCTGGGTGGTGAGGTCGTTGATGCGGACCTGGGTGGGGATGCCGGGGTTGGTGTGGAGGTAGTGGAGGGCGTTGGCGCGGGCTTGGTCTTTGTGGTGGGGGGCGACGGCGTCTTCGAGGTCGATGATGATCTCGTCGGCGCCGGAGGCGGCGGCTTTGGCGAAGCGTTCTGGGCGGTCTCCGGGGACGTAGAGCCAGGTGACGGTCATGCGATGACTCCGGATTCGCGCAGGGTGGTGATCTGTTCTGGGGTGTAGTGGAGTTCGGTGAGGATGGTGTCGGTGTCGTGGCCGAGGGGGCGGCCGGGCCAGCGGATCTCGCCGGGGGTTTCGGACATGCGGAACATGACGTTCTGCATGGTGATGGTGCCGAGTTCGGGGTCGGGCAGGTCGACGAAGGTGTTGAGGGCGGCGTACTGGGGGTCTTCGGCGATGTCGGAGATTTCGTAGATGGGGGCGATGGCGGCTTGGGCGGCTTCGAAGGCGGCGATGACCTCGTGGGCGTCGCGGGCGGCGATCCAGGTGGCGACGGCGTCGTCGAGTTCTTCGACGTGCTGGACGCGGCCGGCTCCGCTGGCGAACCAGGGTTGGGCGACGAGGTCGGGGCGGCCGACGAGGGTGACGACGCGTTCGGCGACGGGTTGGGCGCTGGTGGAGATGGCGAGCCAGCGGCCGTCGCGGGTGCGGTAGGTGTTGCGGGGGGCGTTGCTGCTGGAGCGGTTGCCGGTGCGGCGGGGTGTGACGCCGAGGGCTTTGTAGGCGCTCATCTGGGGGCCGAGGAGGCCGAGGATGGGTTCGATGATCGCCATGTCGATGATCTGGCCGCGGCCGGTGCGTTGGCGGGTGTGGAGGGCGACCATGATGGCGTAGGACATGGCCAGGCCGGCGATGCCGTCGGCGAGGGCGAGGGGCGGGAGTGTGGGTGGGCCGTCGGGCTGGCCGGTCATGGCGGCGAAGCCGCTCATGGCTTCGGCGAGTGTGCCGAAGCCGGGCTGGCGAGACATGGGGCCGAACTGTCCGAATCCGGTCATGCGGGCGATGATGAGCCGGGGGTTGGCGGTCAGGAGGTCTTGGGGGTCGAGTTCCCAGCGTTCGAGGGTGCCGGGGCGGAAGTTCTCGATGAGGACGTCGGCGCTGTGGGCCAGTTGCCGGATGATCTCCTGTCCTTCGGGGTGGGACAGGTCGATGGCGGCGTTGCGTTTGTTGCGTGACAGGGTCTTCCACCACAGGCCGACGCCGTCGACGGCGGCGCCGTGGCCGCGGGAGGGGTCGCCGCGCCGGGGGTGTTCGATTTTGATGACGTCGGCGCCGAAGTCGCCGAGCATCATGGCGGCGGAGGGTCCGGCGAACAGGGTCGCCATATCGATCACCCGGAGGTCGGGCAGGCTTGTCATGATGATGTAACTTATAAGAAATAAGTCATACGTCAACCCGCGCGACTCCGAAATACGGAACAATCACGGACATGCCGCCTACGCCGCCGATGAGTAAGGCTGATTACGTCTACAGCGTCCTGCTGGACGACATCCGCAGCGCGCGTATCCCGGGGGGTACCGCCCTGCGCGCCGCCGCGGTGGCCGAGCGCCTGGGTGTCTCGGTCACCCCCGTGCGCGAGGCGCTGCGCCGTCTGGAGAAGGATCGGCTGATCAGCTACGAGCCGCACCACGGCGCGACCGTCATCGACATGGGGGCGGACGCGCTGGAGGAGTTCTATGGGGTGCGTGCGGTGGTGGAGGGGCTGGGTGCGCGGCTGGCCGCCGCCCGGATCACTCCGGAGCTTCTGGCGGGGCTGTCCGCGTTGCACGCCGAGATGATCGCTGATCTGGGCGCCGGTGCGCTGGCCGGGCTGGGGGAGAAGTCGCGGGCGTTTCATCTGTCGATCGCCGACATCGGGGGGCCTGCTTTTCTGGGGCAGCATGCCCGTGCGATTCGTAATAGTGTGCCGGTTCCGGCGGCGGCGTCGTTGTGGCTGGATCCGGTGCAGGCGCGGGCCAATCTGGATGCGCACGAGCACATTCTGGCGGCGTTGCGGGCGGCGGACGGCGACCTGGCCGAGAAGATCATGATCGATCATGTACGGCAGGCGGGGGCGTCCCGGGCGTCGTGACGGGGTTCGCCTGTCTTGGGCTCCGGCGTTTCCTCCTGGTCAGACCTTGGGCTGACGTCGTTCAGACCGTGGGCTGATGTGGCGGGGCGGCGCTCACCGCGACGCTGTACGCATGCTCCTTCACAGTCTGTTGTCCCTCGGCCTGCTCGGCCTTTTCCGTCATCGGCGTCGGTGCCCCGGCCGGGGCCGGGGCCGGGCCGCCCGGTCCGGCCTGGAAGAGGGGCGGCCGGATACGCCGGAAAGGGGCCGTGGGCTGCTGTAGCCGCAGTTCAGCGGGTTTGGCGACGTTGGGCGGGGTCTGCTTCGGCGGTGATGCGAGCGGAGGTCTCTTCGCCGAGTCGTACGTAGCGGCCGAGGCTGGCCAGGTGCTGGTGGCGGCTCGTGGCCTGCAGTTCGGGCGCTGTTCGGCCGGCTTGGGCGAGATGCTGGAGCGCCGAATGGCGGAGCTGGTGCGATGTCCACCCTTGCCGGTGCGGGTCGAGCTTTGCGGAGGCGGTCTTGAACAGGTACTCGGCGCGCGGATAGGACAGCCGGCCTCGCCCGGTGACAGGGCAGATGTCGGCGGCCGGTGGCGCGCGTTGGCCGGAGGTGGGGCGCGTTAGTCGGCCGGGAACACCGGCCCGGTGGTGCGGCCGGCCAGCAGGCGGGGCAGGATCCGGGCCGTGAAGGTGGCCCAGTGCACGTACTCGATGGCGAGTTCACGTTCTGTGTCACATGCGTCATTCTGCTGTTTTTCCTGCGGGGGATGCGTCCTCGGATCCCGCGAAAACCACGACGAGCTCCAGCCCGCCACCCAGGTTGGGATTGGCTCGCACGTCGGCCCCGTGAGCCTTCGCGATCGCCGCGACGATCGACAATCCGAGCCCGGCGCCCTGCCCAGGGGTCGTATGCAGCCGCCGGAAGGGCTCGAAGAGATCGCCGAGACGTTTCTGAGGCACGTGCGGGCCGGTGTTGCGGACCGTCAACACTCCACGGGAGAGCGTTACCTCAACGGTTCCGCCGGGATGGTTGTAGCGGACCGCGTTGTCGAGGAGGTTGGTGACGAGCCGGTTCAGCAGGACAGGGTCCCCATCGACGACGAACGGCTCTGCCCGTCCCGTCACGGTGACGCCGTTCGAACCTGTTTCCGCCAGGACGAGCTGTACCGCCTGGTCCAGGGCCACCGGACTCCTGTTGTCCAGACCGTTTTCCGCCTGGGCCAGGACCAGCAGGGCGTCGATGAGGTTCTCCGCGCGGCGGTTGTGGCGCAGGAGCGTGCCGCGGATCTCGCCGTCGTCCTCGGGGAGCCCGATTTCGATCGCCGCCCGCTGGACGGCCAGCGGGGTCCGCAACTCGTGGGAGGCGTTGGCGATGAACCGCCGCTGCCCCTCGACGGAGCGTTCGAGCCGGTCGAGCATCGCGTCGAAGGTGTCGGCCAGTTCCTTCAGCTCGTCCTTCGGCCCGGTGAGCGCGATCCGTTCGTGCAGGGTCGATAGGGACAGCCGCTGCGCGGTGGCGGTGATCCGGTGGATGGGCCGCAGGAGCCGCCCGGCGACCAGCCATCCGACGACCAACGAGACCAGTGTCAAGATCCCCACCGTGAAGGTGGTCATCTCCCACTGGTAGCCGATCACGTCGTTCACCAGCTCGGGCAGGTGTGGCGCCGGCGGCTGCGGCGCCACCGCCCCCCCGGGTAGCCGGGCGACCCGGGTCTTCAGTGCCTGGCGCAGCAGGAGGTTGACCGTGACCAGCAACACGACCGAGGTCAGCAGGAACAGTCCGGAGTAGATCAGGGTGAGCCGGACCCGGATCGTCGTCACAGCAGGTATCCCGCACCGGGAACGGTCTGAATGCAGGGTGGGTCGCCCAGCTTGACCCGTAGCCGGCTGACCAGGACCCGCACCACCGTGGTGAACGGATCGGCGTTCTCGTCCCAGGCCTCTTCGAGTAGCCGTTCGGAGCTCACGACCGTGCCGTTCGCCCTCATCAGCACCTCCAGGACGGCGAACTCCTTGAGTGACAGGTGCAGGTGCCGCCCGTCCCGCGAGGCCTGCAGCCGGTGGGGGTCGAGCACGATCCCGTGGCGCGTCAGTACCGGTGGTACCGCCGACTGGCTACGCCGTCCCAGCGCCTGCACCCGCGCGACCAGCTCGGCAAAGTCGAACGGCTTGGGCAGGTAGTCATCGGCCCCCATCCCCAAACCTGCCACTCGCTCTGGCACCGACGCCGCCGCCGTCATCATCAAGATCCGCGTACGGCTCCCGCGCGCCACCAGCTCACGACACACGAGGTCGCCGTGCAGCTCGGGCAGGTCCCGATCCAGCACGAGAACGTCGTAGTCGTGCACCGCCAATCGCTCCGTCGCGGCGCACCCGTCGTACACCACGTCCACGGCCATGGCATGGCGGCGCAATCCCACCGCCACGAGATCGGCCAGGTCTTGTTCGTCTTCGGCCACCAGAATCCGCACCCGACCTTCATACTCGAACGGGGGTTTCCTTGGCGTTAACGGATCCGTTCACGACCGTGTAACCCGCTTCAGGCCACGCTGGCGGCCATGATCAGAGCCCTCTGCGCGGCCGTCCTGGTGGCGGCCTGCTCGATGTCCGCACCCGCGTCCTCGCCCGCCACCGCCTCAGGCGATCGCTGTACCACCGCCACCGCGCCACCTCCGGAATCGGCGCCGCCGACATCGGTGAACACGCTCCGGCAGGCGTACCTCTGCGTGCTGGACAACTACTACAGCGGTCCGGCCATGGATCCGAAGGCATTGCTGAAGAGCGCCTTCGCCGCATATACCCAGGACCTGATGCGGCGCGACGCCGATCGGGCCGACCTCCGCCTGCCCGCCCTGACCGGGAACCGGGACATCGACTGGGCCGCCTTCGCCCAAGTCCTCGGCGCCGGTGACGTGTCCGCGCTGCGCGCCGCGATCACCGCGATGGTCGCCGGGTTGCACGACAACCACGCCCGCGCGGTCAGGCCGGCTCCCCAGCCGGAAGGCGAGCAGATCGGAACCGGCATCGTGGGCCTATCAGCCCGGCAGGGCCGGCAACTCGACCCGGCGGCCAAGCCGCCGTTGTTCATCACCGGCGTCCTGCCCGGCAGCCCCGCCGCCAAGGCCGGCATCAGACCCGGCGACATCATCGTCAAGGCCAACGGCGTGCCCGCGTTCGTCGGGAACACCGTGAACCAGAGCATCGTCGAAGCCTTCGCCACCAACCCGGTGAAGCTCACGCTCAAGCGCCCCACGACGGGACGGACCCGCACCGTCGACCTCAAGGAGGGGCCCATCACGAGGCAGTCCCCGGCGGTGACATCGAAGACGCTTCCCGGCGGCGCCGTCCACGTCCAGCTGCCCGGATTCTTCGAAGGCGCCGCCGACCAGGTCATCGCCAAGCTGAAGGGCAAACCGAAGGCGGTGGTCCTCGACCTGCGCGGCAACGGCGGCGGGTCGCCCCGCGAGGTGACGCGGCTGCTCGGCGCGTTCGCACACGGCAAGGTCACCAGCTACTTCTGCCCACTCAAGGGCGACTGCGTGCCCAATCGGACCGACGACACCGTCGCGCTGGTCGGCTCGCGCCTGCTCGTCCTCACCGACCGGGGATGCGCCTCGGCCTGCGAGGACTTCAGCGCGGCCGTCAAGGACAACAGACTGGGCACCTTGATCGGGACCCGCACCGCGGGAGCCGTCTCCGGTCCCGCCGAAGCCTACGTCCTCAATGACGGCAGCCTCCTGCTGCTGCCCAAGGTCCGGCACCTCGGGCCCGCCCGCGAAACCATCGACACGATCGGCGTACCGGTCGACCACCCCGCTCCCATGACCGCGCTCGACCTGGCTACCGGGCGCGACCCGGGTGTGGCCAAGGCGCTGGCGCTTCTTTGACGCTTGCCGCAGCGGCTGAGCCGGCCGTCCCTTTCACCATCGCCGGCACCCAGCGCGCCGCCATGGCCGAGCCGGCTCCAGACCTGTAAGGAGAACGAAGGAGTGGATTGTGAGCAATGCCGCCGGCACGCCCGTACTGAGCGCCCGCGGGCTACGGAAGGAGCACGGCAAAGGGGAAGGACTGGTGCGCGCTGTTGACGGCGTCGATCTCGACGTCAGCGTGGGAGAGACGGTGGCGATCATGGGACCGAGCGGCTGCGGAAAGTCGACGCTGCTGCACCTGCTCGGCGGGCTGGATCGGCCCTCGGCCGGAGAGGTGTGGCTGAACAGCCGGCGCATCGACAACATCAGCGAGAAGACCCTGGCCGGGATGCGGCGGACCGACGTCAGCTACGTCTTCCAGTCCTTCCACCTGATGGAGGAGCTCACCGCCGTGGAAAACGTCGAGCTGGCGGCGCTGCTGGCCGGACGCTCGCCGCGCGTCGCACGGCGGCGCGCGGAGGAGCTGCTGGATCAGCTCGGACTCGCCGGCCGGGCGCGGTTCCTGCCCTCCGCGCTCTCCGGCGGCCAGCGGCAGCGGGTCGCGCTCGCCCGGGCGCTGAGCAACGAGCCGCTGGTCGTCCTCGCTGACGAACCGACAGGAAACCTGGACAGCGCCGCCACCCTGGACGTCCTCCAGCTCTTCGAGGACCTGCACGAGTCCGGGCAGACGCTGGTCATCGTCACCCACGACGCGCGGATCGCGGACACCGCGGACCGGAAGTTCTCGATGCGCGACGGCGCTCTCGTGGACGAGAGCCGCCTGATCGGCGGCACCACCGGGCAGCTCGTCGGGCTGGAGGGCTGACCGGCATGGGCCGCATCGTCCTCGTGGTCCGCCTGGCCCTGCGAGACCTCCTGCGTCGCCGTACCGAGGCCGCGCTTCTGCTGCTCGCCATCCTGGCCGCCACCACGACGCTGACGCTCGGGCTCGTCCTGCGCGAGACGGCCGGCGACCCGTACCAGAGCACCCGGGCGGCGACCAACGGACCTGACGTGGTCGCCAACGCCAACCTGGCCGGCCTCGCGGAGCTCGGGAAACTGGCCACCGCCTCCGGCGTCACCGAGCACAGCGGACCGTACCCCGTCATCGCGGGTGAGCTCGAGGCGTCCGGCCGGACGTCGGATGTCCAGGCCATGGGGCGCGACGCCGCTGTCGCGGCGGTCGATCAGCCCGAGGTGACCCAGGGCAGTTGGGTCAGCGACGGAGGCGTGGTGCTCGAGGCCGCCTTCGCCGACTCGCTCGATGTGGGCGTCGGTGACCCGGTCACCTTGGGCGGTAGGTCGTTCAAGGTCGTCGGCGTCGCGGTCACCGCGGCCATGCCGCCCTATCCCGGAGCGTCCTGCATCGTCTCGGCCGGCTGCATCAACGGCGCCATCCCCGACGACCGGAAGCTGCCGGCGGGGTTGCTGCACAATCCCGGGCTGGCCTGGCTCACCCAGGCGGACGTGCTGAGCCTCGCCTCGGACCAAAGCTCCCGGTCGTACGTGATGAACCTGAAGCTGGCCGACCCGGACAAAGCCCAGGCATTCGCCAACCGGAACGGTGACGGCGATCACGGCGGCGCCATACCCATGCAGACCTGGGAGAGCATTCTCGCCGACGCCACCGACCTGGCCCGAGACTCCCAGATCCTGCTGCTGATCGGCGCCTGGCTGCTCGGCCTGCTCGCCGTGGCCAGTCTCTCGGTGCTGGTCGGCGGGCGGATGGCCGATCAGAGCAGGCGTATCGGGTTGCTGAAAGCAGTCGGCGCCACACCGGGACTGGTCGCTGCCGTGCTGCTCGCGGAGTACCTCCTGGTGGCCGTCGTCGCGGCAGCGGCCGGGCTGACGATCGGAGCGCTGAGCGCTCCGTTGCTCACCGAGTCCAGTGCCGGCCTCGTCGGCGGCGCGGGGACGGCGTCGTTGACCTGGTCCACGATCGGTCTGGTGACTGCCGTGGCACTCGGCGTCGCGGTCGTGGCGACCGCTGTTCCGGCCGTGCGCGCGGCCCGCTCCAGCACCGTCAGCGCACTGGCCGACGCGGCCTGCCCACCTCGCCGCACCGGTTGGCTGATCAGTCTCTCGACGCGACTGCCCGTCCCGCTGCTGCTCGCTCTGCGGGTCGCCGCCCGCCGGCCCCGACGGGTGGTGCTGGGCGTGGTCAGCATCGCGGTCACGGTCAGCGGCATCTACGTCCTGCTGGTGCTCAACGCCTTCCTCGGCGACCAGCCAGGCACCGGTGCGTACACCGAAGCTCAGGTGGCGGTGCTGCGGTACGTGCTCCTTGTCTGGACGGTCATCCTGCTCTCCCTGGCGGCGGTCAACGCCATCGTCATCACCTGGGCGACGGTGCTCGACAACCGGCATGCGTCGGCGCTTACACGCGCCCTCGGCGCCACCCCGCAGCACGTGACCGCCGCCCTGGCCACCGCGCAGGTGCTGCCCACGCTCCTCGGCGCCGTCCTGGGGATCTTCCCGGGAGGCTGGGCGCTGCTCGCCGGAATCAACACGATCACCGGCGGCGACAGCGACAAGGTGACGCTTCCCGCACCCTGGCAGCTGATCGCCCTCGTGCTGGCAACCGTGCTCGTGGTGGCGGCGCTCACCTCTGTTCCCGCCCACCTTGGCGGCCGCCGTCCCGTGACCTCGACTCTCTAAGCCGACCACCACGGCAAGCGTGATGATGCCGCATCGATCCGTTCCTTACGCCGCTCACCTCGGCGTACCGGCCACGGACGTTGGGGACGCAAGGACGGGATTCGCGACCTGCCGTCGAGGATCTGGACCTCCTGGCGTGGTGTGTAGCGACCAAGAAGCGCACCACCCGCTGGAGGTCCTCGTCCCCACCGGTCGCTTGCGGCATCTCGTGAGCGGATCAGGCCAGGGCCGCGGCGAACAACACTCGTGGCTCCAGATCCAAGGGAATCGATGTGCTGGTAGCGGGTGCAGGGAGCGGGCCGGTAGAAGATCAGGTCGTGCCAGTTACGGATACGGGGGAGCAAAGCGTCAGCCGCTTGTCCTCGTTGGTGATCTTCTTCATGTCGGCGACGTCGGGGACCCGCGCCTCCCCGGCGAAATGAGCGATCTTCCCCGATGGCGCGCCTTCCAGCCACGGAGGGGCGGTTACGTGTCGGTGAGGATGAGGTGGAGGGCGGGGCGGACGGTGGAGGCGGGGGTGCCGTCGGCGACTTCGAGGAGGGCGGCGCGCCAGGCGGCGGCGAGGATGGGGGCGGCGCTGGTCAGGTGGTTCTGCAGCAGGTCGCGCAGGAGTTCGGTGATCGGGTCCTTGCGTGGTTCGGGGGGTTGTTCGGCCAGGATGCGGCAGGTGCCGAAGTGGACGGCGGTGTCGAAGGCGACCAGCAGGGCCGCGCGGACGGGGGCGGAGCCGGCGGCGGCTGCTCCGTGCATGCGGTCGATGACGCGTTGTTCGAAGTCGTCGCGGATGACGCCGTAGAGGCCGAGTTTGGAGCCGAAGTGGTGGTAGAGGGCGCCGGTGGTGACGCTGGCCTTGGCGGCCAGGTCGGTGACGTTGACGGCGTCGTAGCCGTCGCGTTCGAAGCGGTGGAGTCCGGCTTCGATGAGCCGTGCCTTGGCCGAGCCGGGTACCGGGATGGATGGGCGCACCACGCCATCGTAGTTGATTGACGGGATCACGTAAACGGATTATGTTCGAGCGTATGAAGCTTATCTTCCTGTATCAGCCGGTGACCGATCTGCAGGAGTCGGCGGCGTTCTACCGCGACGTGCTGGGGCTCGATGAGTCGTGGCGGGAGGGCGAGACGACCGTGGCGTTCCACCTGCCCGGCACGGAGGTCGAGCTGATGCTCGACATCCCGCCCACCGACGGGCCGGAGTGGGGGAGGGGCGGCGGGTTCATGGTCGACAGCGTCGACGACTACATCGCCGCCCATCCCGGACTGAAGTGGGTGGGTGAGGTTTTGGAACTGCCCGACGGTAAGAGCGCGGCGTTCCTGGACCCCTCGGGTAACCCCATCCACCTGTTCGACCAGAGCACGGCGGGACCGCAGTAGGTCCTACGCCTTCGGCTCCTGCTGGATGCGTACCAGGTTGCCCGACGGGTCGCGCAGGGCGCAGTCGCGGGGGCCCCAGGGCTGTTCGATGGGCTCCTGCAGGATCTCGGCGCCGGAGGCGCGGGCGTTCTCGAAGGTCTTGTCGAGGTCGTCGGTGCGCAGGACGATCATGGGCATGACGCCCTTGGTGAGCAGTTCCTGGATGGCGTCGCCGTCGGCCTGGGAGCGGCCCGCGTGGGGTTCCGACAGCACGATCTCGGTGCCGGCCTGGGCCGGGGTGCCGAGGGTGACCCAGCGGAATCCGCCGGAGGCGACGTCGTTGCGTACCTCGAAGGCGAGGGCGTCGCGGTAGAAGGCGAGGGCTTCGTCGACGTCGTTGACGGTGACGTGGCAGTACTGAAGTGCGATGCTCATGCCGCCCACGTTAGGCGGCGGCCTCGCGTTTGGCTTCTTCGATCCTGCTCGGCGCGTCGCGGGTGGGGCGGGTGCGCAGCCGCGCCACGCACGGGGGCATCGCGGCCACGGCGCTGTGCTCGCGGGCGCGGTAGGCGCTCGGCGTCTCGCCGAGCAGTTCGGTGAAACGGGAACTGAAGGAGCCGAGTGAGGTACAGCCGACGGCCATGCACGCGTCGGTCACGCTGACGCCGGCGCGCAGCATGGCCATGGCCCGCTCGATGCGGCGGGTCATGAGGTAGCTGTAGGGCGTCTCGCCGTAGGCGGCCCGGAACTGGCGGGAGAAGTGCGCCGGTGACATGAGCGCGTGGCGCGCCATGGTGGGCACGTCGAGGGGCCGCGCGTATTCGCGGTCGATCAGATCCCGCGCCCGCCGCAGGTGCGCGAGGTTGGCCAGGTCTTGCGGGGTCATGCGGGCAGCGTAGCACCGGCGGCTGACAAAGTGCCCCTGACCTGCGCTCGGGCCGCGTCCGGGCCGGGGGCTGTGCGGCGGGCGGTCGCACCGGTAGTCTCATCGCATCTCACGAGTCGTGTCCCCCGCCCGGCTCGCGTCCTCGGCTCGTGTCCCCCGAGCCATGCCGGCCTGACGGTGAACCCCCATGACGCTGCCCCGCCTGCTTCCCTCCGCCTACCGGCCGGTGCTGGCCAACCGGGTGTTCCGGCGGCTGATCGGCGGCTTCGCCGTGTCCTATCTCGGGGACGGGATGAGTTTCGTCGCGGTGGCGTGGCTGGCGATGGAGCTGGCGCCGCCGGGCAGCGCGGGGTTGTGGATCGGGGGCGCGGTGGCGGCGTACACGCTGCCGGGGGTGGTGGGGGCGCTGGTGCTCGGGCGACGGCTGCGCCGGGTGCCGGCGCGGCGGCTGCTGCTGGCCGACAACGTGGTGCGCGGGGTGTTCCTCGGGCTGGTGCCGCTCGCGTGGCTGGCGGGGGTGCTCACGCCGTGGGTGTGCGTGGCGCTGCTGGCCGTGTCCTCGCTGCTGCACGCGTGGGGCAACGCGGGCAAGTACACGCTGCTGGCGGAGTTGCTGCCGCCCGAGCAGCGGCTGGCGGGCAACACGGTGGTCAGCACGCTCAGCTTCGCCGCCACGATCGCGGGGCCCGCGATCGCCGGTGTGCTGGTGACGTATGTGAGTGCCGCGCTGGTGCTGGGCCTGGACGCGCTGACGTATGTCTTCCTGGCGGTGCTGGTCGCGCGTACCCGGCTGCCGCGGGTGGGGCAGGTCTCGCCGGTCGACCGGGCGGCGGCGCGGGGCGGGCTCGCGTTGCTGCGTTCGCATCCGGAGTTGCTGGGGTTGCTGGCGCTCACCTGGTTCTTCAATCTGCTGTACGGCCCGGTCGAGGTCGCGCTGCCGCTGCACGTGAGCCGGGATCTGGGGGCGCCGGGCACGCTGCTGGGGCTGTACTGGATGCTGTTCGGCATCGGGGCGGTGGCCGGCGGGCTGGCGGTGGGGGCGCTGCGCCGGTTGCCGTTGTGGCCGGTGATGGTGGTGATCGTGGCCGGGTGGGGGGTGTTGCTGCTGCCGTTCGGGTTCGATGTTCCGGTGGCGGTGACGGTGGCGTGTTTCACGCTGGGGGGTGTGGTCTATGGGCCGTTCGTGGCGTTGTCGGTGACGCTGATGCAGACGGCTTCGCCGCCGCGGCATCTGGCCGCGATGCTCGCGGCGCGCAGCGCTGTGCTGCTGACGGCCTCGCCGCTGGGTACCGCGCTGGGCGGGCCGCTCACCACCGCGCTGGGCCCGCGGGTGACGCTGGCCGGCTCGGGCCTGGTCACCGTGGCCTTGGGGGCGCTCGCGTGCGTGCTGCTGTTGCCGGCCCGCCGGACAGCCTTGACCAGACCAAGCAGGAATGGAGAAGCATCCGGTACGGCGCCGCCCCTAGCGTGACCCGAGGGACACACGCGCCGAAAAAAACCGACTTATAGCTAGAAACTGCTTAAATCTACACGGCGGGCCGCACGGGACCCCGCGGACAACACGAGGGAGACACGATGCCGCACGCTGCCGACACCCACGACCTGATCCGCGTGCACGGCGCGCGCGTCAACAACCTCAAGGACGTCAGTGTCGAGATCCCCAAGCGCCGCCTGACGGTGTTCACGGGCGTGTCGGGCTCGGGCAAGAGCTCGCTGGTGTTCAACACGATCGCCGCCGAGTCGCAGCGGATGATCAACGAGACCTACAGCGCGTTCGTGCAGGGCTTCATGCCGACGCTGGCGCGGCCGGAGGCCGACGTGCTCGACGGGCTGACCACCGCGATCATCGTCGACCAGCAGCGGATGGGCGCCGATCCGCGCTCGACCGTCGGCACCGCCACCGACGCCAGCGCGATGCTGCGCATCCTGTTCAGCCGGCTCGGGCAGCCGCACATCGGCTCGCCCCAGGCCTTCTCCTTCAACGTCGCCTCGATCAGCGGGGCGGGCGCGGTCACGCTGGAGCGCGGCGGGAACACGGTCAAGGAGCGGCGCGACTTCAGCATCACCGGCGGCATGTGCCTGCGCTGCGAGGGCCGGGGCAAGGTCTCCGACATCGACCTGACCCAGCTCTATGACGACTCCAAGTCGATCTCCGAGGGCGCGTTCACGATCCCCGGCTGGAAGTCCGACAGCTTCTGGACGGTGCGGATCTACGCCGAGTCGGGGTTCGTCGACCCGAACAAGCCGATCCGTGACTTCACCAAGCGGGAGATGCAGGCCTTCCTGTACAAGGAGGCGACCAAGGTCAAGGTCGACGGCGGCAACTACACCTACGAGGGGCTGATCCCGAAGATCCAGAAGTCGTTCCTGTCGAAGGACCGCGAGGCGATGCAGCCGCACATCCGGGCCTTCGTGGACCGGGCGGTCACCTTCGCCTCCTGCCCGGAATGCGGGGGTACGCGGCTGAGTGACCTGGCGCGGTCCTCGCGGATCAAGGGCATGAACATCGCCGAGGCATGCGCGATGCAGATCAGCGACCTGGCCGAGTGGGTGCGCGGCCTGGACGAGCCGACGGTGGCGCCGCTGCTGGCCAAGCTGCTGCACACGCTGGAGTCGTTCGTGGAGATCGGGCTGGGCTACCTGTCGCTGGAACGGCCGGCGGGCACGCTGTCGGGCGGCGAGGCGCAGCGCGTGAAGATGATCCGCCACCTCGGCTCCTCCCTCACCGACGTCACCTACGTCTTCGACGAGCCGACCATCGGCCTGCACCCGCACGACATCCAGCGGATGAACGAACTGCTGCTGCGCCTGCGCGACAAGGGCAACACGGTGCTGGTCGTGGAGCACAAGCCTGAGGCGATCGCGATCGCCGACCACATCGTCGACCTCGGCCCCGGCGCCGGTACGGCCGGCGGCACCATCTGCTACGAGGGCACCATCGAGGGCCTGCGCGCGGCCGGCACGATCACCGGCCGCCACCTGGACGACCGCGCCCGGCTGAAGGACTCTGCCCGCACGCCCACGGGCAGGCTGGAGATCCGCGGCGCCACCCGCCACAACCTCCAGGACGTCGACGTCGACATCCCGCTCGGCGTCCTGTGCGCCGTGACGGGCGTGGCGGGCTCGGGCAAGAGCTCGCTGCTGCACGGCTCCATCCCGGCCTCGGCGGGTGTCGTCTCGGTCGACCAGGCTCCGGTACGCGGCTCGCGCCGCAGCAACCCGGCCACCTACACCGGGCTGCTGGAGCCGATCCGCAAGGCGTTCGCCAAGGCCAACGGCGTCAAGCCGGCCCTGTTCAGCGCCAATTCCGAAGGCGCCTGCCCCAACTGCAACGGCTCCGGCGTCATCTACGTCGACCTCGGCATGATGGCCGGCGTCGACACCCCGTGCGAGGAGTGCGAGGGCAAGCGCTTCCAGGCCTCGGTGCTGGAGTACCACTTCGGTGGCCGCGACATCAGCCAGGTGCTGGCGATGCCCGTGACCGAGGCCCTGGAGTTCTTCGCCGCGGGCGAGGCGAGCACCCCGGCGGCGCACGCCATCCTCGGCCGCCTGGCCGACGTCGGGCTCGGCTACCTGAGCCTCGGCCAGCCGCTCAACACGCTGTCGGGCGGGGAGCGGCAGCGGCTGAAGCTGGCCACGCACATGGCCGACAAGGGCGGCGTCTACCTGCTCGACGAGCCGACCACGGGCCTGCACCTGGCCGACGTCGAGCAGATGCTCGCCCTGCTGGACCGCCTGGTCGACTCGGGCAAGTCGGTGATCGTCATCGAGCACCACCAGGCGGTCATGGCGCACGCCGACTGGATCATCGACCTCGGCCCCGGCGCCGGACATGACGGCGGCCGGATCGTCTTCGAGGGCACCCCGGCCGACCTGGTCGCCGCCCGCTCCACCCTGACCGGCGAGCACCTGGCCGACTACGTCGGCGCCTGAGCGCTCAGGACCGCCTCCGTCAGCGGCTGAGCGCTCAGCCGCCGCAGCGGCTCAGGCGGCGCAGCGCTCAGGCGGCGTAACGGCGCAGGAACGTCTCCACCCCGTCGGTGATCAGCCGGTCGGCGAGGTCCGGGGGCAGGGCGGCGCCGATGGAACCGGCGATCAGGTGGGGGTAGACGGTCAGGCTGAAGAACTGCAGCACGGCCAGCTCGGTGTCGTCGATCTCGAGCTGGCCGCGCGCGCACAGGTCGCCGAACAGCGCGCCCAGCTCGTGGGCCGAGCGGGACGGGCCGTGCTCCTGGTAGGCGCGGGCGAGCTCGGGAAAACGGCGCAGCTCGCCGGTGACGAGGTTGCGCAGCGCCAGCCTGGACGGGTCGGTGGCGGCGCCCACCAGGGCGCGGGCGGTGTGCAGCAGTGACGCGCGCGCGTCCCCGGTGCCGGCCAGCTCGGTTCTGACCTGGGCCATCGTGGCGTGCGCCTCGCCCATCGCCAGGCCGATGACCTCGGTGAACAGCTCTTCCTTGCTGCCGAAGTGGTTGTAGACGGTCACCTTGGACACGCCGGCCCGGGCGGCGATCAGGTCCATGCCGGCCTCGAAGCCGTCGCGGGTGAACATCTCGCGCGCGGCGGCCACGATGGCCTGCCGGTTGCGTTCGGCGCGCTTGCCCGTCGGCGCCGCCGTCCTGGTGCTGTCTGTGCCCACGTCCCGCATCCTACCTCTAACTGAACCCTTAAGTACAGGAGTAGCTGTCCTGTACAGTTCAGTTCAGTTACCGAGGAGGGGGAGACGTGAACGAGATCTGGCCCGCGGTCCACGCCGAACGCCAGGCGCTGATCCGGGACCTGCAGGACGTCCCCGCCGAGCGGTGGGCCACGCCGTCCCTGTGTCCCGGCTGGGACGTCCACGACGTCCTGGCCCACCTCATCGACGACGCCAAGACCACCCCGGCCACCTTCATGCTGCGCCTGGCCGCCGCCCGCTTCGACTTCGACCGCTACAACCAGGCGGGCCTGGCCCGCGAGCGCGCCGACGACCCGCGCGAGACGCTCGCCGCCTTCCGCGCGGTCAGCCACCGCACCACCGGCGCCCCGGCGCCGAAGGCCACCCGGCTGGTGGAGGCGTTCGTCCACGCCGAGGACATCCGCCGCCCGCTCGGCCTGACCCGCCGCTACCCGCCCGAGCCCGTCGCCGCCGCGCTGCGCTACCAGCTGCGCACCAGCGTCGGCCAGGGCGGCGGCCGCCAGCGGGCCGAGGGCCTGCGCCTGATCGCCACCGACACCGACCTCGACGCCGGCGACGGCCCGCAGGTGCGCGGCAGCGCCCTGGCGCTGCTGCTGGCCGTCTCCGGACGCCCCACCCGGTCGCGGGAGCTGACCGGGGCCGGCGTCGCGGCCCTGACCCACGACGGAGGAACCCACCATGGCTGAGCCCATCGACACCACCTTCACCGCGCCGGTCGTCGCCGACTCCAACAGCGGCTGGCCCTGCGTGCGGATGCCCGGCTCGGCCGCCCTGTTCGGCACCGGAAAGGCCGTCAAGGTGGCCGGCACCGTGGACGGCCACGCCTACGAGGCGACCCTGCTGCCGATCGGCGGCGGCAGCCACATGATGCCGCTGCGCGCCCCCTTCCGGAAGATCATCGGCAAGGGGCTCGGTGACGAGGTGAGCGTGCACCTGACCCGCCGCCTGTCCTGAGGGCCCGGACGCGCGGGAGGCGCGCGTGATGCGTATCACCCGCGGGGGCGTCACGTCCGCCCGCCCTGTTTCGTCAAGGTGATGAGACGAGACGAGGGGGCTTCCATGCGTCTGTTGCCGGCCAAAGGCCGTACCTTCCAGTTCTCCCACTGGACCTTCATGTTCGCCGAGATCGCCATCTGGTCGTTCGTCGTGCTGCTGGTCACGGGACTTTTCCTCATGGTGTTCTTCGATCCCAGCAGCGCGCGCGTGCTGTACGACGGCGTCTACACCCCGCTGCGCGGCATCCCGGTCAGCAAGGCGTTCGACTCGACGATGCACCTGAGCCTGGAGGTGCGCGGCGGCCTGCTGGTCCGCCAGGTGCACCACTGGGCGGCGCTGGTGTTCGCCGCCGCCGTCGCGCTGCAGCTGTTGCGCATGTTCGTCACCGGCGCCTTCCGCCACCCGCGCACCGCGCAGTGGCTGATCTGGGTGACGCTGCTGCCGCTGGCCATGGCGGCCGGTGAGACCGGGCACATCCTGCCCGACGACATGCTCTCGGGCGGCAGCCTGTGGCTGATCAAGTCGGTGCTGCAGTCGATCCCCGTCGTCGGCTCCTACGGCATGTACCTGCTGTTCGGCACCGAGTTCCCCGGCGAGAACGTCATCACCGTCCTGTACTGGGCGCACGTCCTGGTGATCCCCGCCGTCATGATCGCGCTGCTGGCCGTGCGCGCCCGGCTGCTGCGCCGTAACGGCCACACCCGCTTCGCCGACGCGGCCCCCGGCCGCCGCCGCGCCCGCCCGATCATGGCGCTGACGACCGTCGGCGTGCTGCTCGTGCTCGGGCTGGCCTTCCAGGTCGCCCCCATCTGGCTGTACGGCCCCGCCAACCCCACCCACGTCTCGGCCGGATCGGTGCCCGACTGGTATATGGGCTTCCTCGACGGCGCCCTGCGGCTCATGCCCGCCTGGGAGGCCACCGTCTTCGGTTACACCCTCAGCCTCGCGGTCCTGGTGCCGACCCTGGCCGTGCCCGGCGTCTTCTTCACCGTCCTGGCCGGCTACCCCCTGCTGGAGCGCCGCCTGGCCGAACGCCGTACCCGGCGCGATGCCGAGGGCCGCCCCAAGACCAGCGCCCGCGTCAGGAAGGGCAGGGCCCGGCACGACATCCTGCAGCGCCCCCGCGAGGCCGCCGTGCGCACCGCGCTGGCCGCCGCCGGCGTCACCTTCTACGGCCTGCTGTGGGCGGCCGCGTCCAACGACCAGCTCGCCCACCAGTTCCAGCTGTCGCTCGAGGCCGTGACGGTCGCCTTCCAGGTCGCCGTCGTCGCCGGTCCGATCCTCGCCTTCGCCCTCACGCGCTGGATCTGCCTGGCCCTGCAGCAGGGTGATCGCCGCCTGGTCGCGAACGGCGTGGAGACCGGGATCATCACCCGTTCGGCCGACGGCGGCTTCCACGGCGCGACCAGCCACGAGGAGCGCGTGCCGCTCGGCCGTTAGCCCCCGGGCAGGAGGGCGGCCAGCAGGTGCTCGCGAAACTGGCGGGCCGCGGCCGACAGATACGCCCGCTCCCGCCAGATGAGCCGCTGGACGCGCTCGCAGCCGGGCGCGTCCAGGCGCAGCAGGACGATCGGCGGGCCCGCCGGGTTGGCGGCCGACCAGGCCGGGACGAAGCCGATGGCCAATCCGGCGCTGACCAGCTCGACGACGGCGTAGGCCTCGTTGGCCTCGCACGCGTACACCGGCTCCATGCCCGCCGCGGCGAACAGCCGCTCGATCATCGTGCGCTGCCAGTGGCCCGGGGGAGTGGTCGCGACGCGCTCACCGCGCAGGTCGGCCATCGTGGCGTGGGTACGCCCGGCCAGCCGGTGGGAGGGCGACACCGCGAGCAGCACCTGCTCGGCGGGAAACACCCGCTCGCCGAACCCGGCGCCCTCCAGCGGCTGTGAGGTCAGGCAGAGGTCGACCTCGCCCTCGCGCAGCCGTTGCGCCATCGTGTCGGTGTCGGACTGCAACAGGCGCACGCCGACCCCCGGGTGCGCGGCGATGAAGCTTTTGACCGGCTCGACGAGCATGATCAGTGTCTCCGAGGCCACCGACACGCTGCCCCGGGTCAGGCCCGCGGCGTCGGCCAGCTCGCGCCGCCCGTCCTCCAGCTCGCCCAGCGCCCGATCCACCCGCCGCAGGAACGCCGCGCCGAACCGGTTGAGCCGCACCCGGCGCCCCTGCCGGTCGAACAGCGGCACCCCGAGGTCGGCTTCGAGACGGGCGATGGTCCGGCTGAGCGACGGCTGGGCCACCCGCAGTTCCTCGGCGGCGCGGCTGATGTGCTCGTGCCGGGCCACGGCCTGGAAGTAACGCAGCGGCAGCAGATCCATTATGCCTCTAAAGCTATGAACTGATGGATATTTCGGTCTTGGACAGCATATGCCGAGGTTGCCTACGGTCGGCGGCGTGGACATCTTGGATCTGGCCCGTCTCCAGTTCGCCCTCACCACCGGCGTGCACTGGCTGTTCGTCATTCTCACGCTCGGCCTCGTCCCGCTGGTGGCGCTCATGCACACCTCGGCGGTACGCGCCCGCGACCCGCAGACCAAAGCCGCCCGCGAGCGCATGACCCGGTTCTGGGGCCAGCTCTATGTGATCAACTACGCGCTGGGCATCGCGACGGGGCTGGTGATGGAGTTTCAGTTCGGGCTGAACTGGAGCGGGCTGAGCAAGTTCACCGGCAATGTCTTCGGCGCCCCGCTGGCCCTGGAGACGCTCATCGCCTTCTTCGCCGAGTCCACCTTCCTCGGCATGTGGATCTTCGGGTGGGGGCGGCTGCGGCCCTGGCTGCACGCGGGCATGATCTGGCTGGTGGCGCTGACCGCCTACGCCTCGGCGTACTGGGTGCTGGTCGCCAACGGCTTCATGCAGGCCCCCACCGGATACGTCATCCGCGACGGCGTGGCCTACCTCACCGACTTCGCCGCCCTGCTGACCAACCCCAGCGCCCTGGTCGCGCTCGGCCACGTGATGGCCGCGGCGCTGCTGACGGGCGGCGTCTTCGTCGCCGGGATCAGCGCCCACCACCTGCTGCGCGGCCGGCAGGAGTTCCGCCGCCCGCTGCGCCGGGGCGCGCTGGTCGCGGCCGTGGCGAGCCTGGCCGTCTACGTCGTCGGCGCCCTGCAGTACCCCCTGCTGGCCGCGACGCAGCCGATGAAGCTCGGCCTGCTGTCCGGCGGCGCGGGCGTGGCGCAGTTGCAGAGCGCCATGCGGGCCGCCCACGGCCCCGGCGACTACGTCCCGCCGCACTGGGCCGTGTGGGGCCAGTACGCGATGCTCTGGCTCGGCTACGTCCTGGGCCTCATCGCGCTGTTCGCCGTCATGATCGTCTTCCGGGAGCGCCTGACCCGGCGCGCGCCCGTCGCCGTCGTGGTCACCCTGCTGGCGGCGCTGCCCGCGGGAGAGTTCGCCGGCGGCGTCGCCTTCGGCGAGGCGGGCCCCCACCGGCTGCCCATCTACGCCGGCGTCGCGCTGCTCATGGGCGCCGCCCTGCGCTACGGCGGGCGCCTGACCCGCCCGCTGCACCGGGTGCTGATCGTCGCGATCCCGCTGCCGTTCCTGGCCTCGGTGGGCGGCTGGGTCCTGCGTGAGACCGGCCGCCAGCCGTGGGTCGTCTACGGCGAGCTCACCACCGCCCAGGCCCTGTCGCCGGGCGTCGGCCACGGCGCGATGCTCACCTCGCTGCTCAGTTTCGCGCTCGTGCTGGGCGCGCTCGCGGTGGCCGACTGGACGCTGATCATCCGCCACGCCCGCCGCGGCCCCCACGCCGCCGACCTCGGGCAGCCGGCCCAGGCGCGTCCCACCTTCTGAGAGGAAACGGCTCCATGGACATTCTCTGGCTGGCGATCCTGGGCTTCCTGCTCACCGGATACTTCATCCTCGGCGGCTACGACTACGGCGTCCAGCTCGCGCTGCCGTTCACCGGGCGTGAGGAGAGCGCGCGCCGTCAGACGCTCGCCGCCCTCGGCCCGTTCTTCTTCGGCAACGAGGTCTGGCTGATCGGCGCCGCGGGCGTGCTGTTCGGCGCCTTCCCCATCCTCGAAGGAACTCTGCTGTCGGGCGCCTACCCGCTGATCGTGGCGCTGCTGCTCGGCCTGGTCGCCGGCAAGAGCGCGCTCCAGCTGCGCGGCCGTGGCGGCGGCGCGCCGGGCAGGCGCGTCTGGGACGTCCTGCTCACCGCCGGCGGGCTCATCCCCGCGATGGCGCTCGGCATGCTGATCGGGCTGCTGCTGACCGGCGTTCCGCTGCACGGCGGCCACAGCTTCACCCTGTCGGCGGGCGAGGTCCTGCACCCCTTCGTCCTGCTGTGCGGCCTGACCACTGTTCTGGTCTTCGCCGGGCACGGCGGCGCCTTCCTGGCCCTGCGCGCCGGCGGGCAGGTGGCCGCCCGCGGCGCCGCCTTCGCCCGGCGGGCGGCGGCGTGGGCGATGATCGCGTCGATGGCGACGGCCGCCGCCGCGCCGGCGCTCGGTGTCCGGCCGGCCAACGCGGTGCCGGCCGTCGTGGCGGCCCTGGCCCTTCCTGCCCTGCTGGCGGGCGCCCGCGCCGCCCTGGCCGCCGCCCGGCCCGGCCTGGCCTTCACCGCCACCGCGGCCGCCGCCGGGCTCCCGGTCGTGGCCACGGGCCTGGCCAACTACCCGTACCTGCTGGTCTCCTCCGTCACGCCGGGCGCCGGCCTGACGCTGGCGGAGTCGGCGGCCGACGGCGCGACGCTGCAGATCCTGACCGGCTTCGGCGTCGTGATCGTCCCGGTCATCCTCGGCTACCAGGTCTTCCTGTGGTGGGCCTTCCGCGGCCGCGTCGCCCGGCCCGGCTACTTCTGACCCCGTCCGCTTCCGGCCCGCCCGCGCTCGACGCCGCACGCGGTGAGGGAAAACGCGCGCTGGTACGCTCGGCCACCACCGCCGGAGGGGGCTCGCGCCTGCCGGGGGCCCGGTGGTATGCAGGGGGATCTGCACGAAGATCCCTCTGCCGCGGAAAGGTCCCCATGACCGGCCCCTTCGCCGGCCGTACCATCGACGGCCTCGCCCAGGACCTGCGCCGGGCGCGCACCACGTCGGCCGAGCTCACCGAGCTGGCCCTGGACGCGATCGCCGGGCCCGGCGCCACGCTCAACGCGTTCGTCACCGTCGATGCCGCGGGCGCCCGCGCCGCGGCGCGGCGGGCCGACGACGAACGGGCCGCCGGAACCGATCGAGGGCCGCTGCACGGCGTGCCCGTCGCGGTGAAGGACCTCATCGGCGTGGCCGGACTGCCGCTCACCATGGGATCGCGGCACTTCGCCACCCACCGCGCGCCCGCCGACGCCACCTGCGTGAAACGGCTGCGCGCGGCCGGGGCGGTCATCGTGGGCACGACCACGACCCACGAGTTCGCCTACGGCCCCACGGGCGACGTGTCGGCCACCGGCCCGGTGCGCAACCCCCGCGACCCGGCGCGGATGACCGGCGGCTCCAGCGCCGGCAGCGCGGCCGCGGTGGCGGCGGGCCTGGTGCCGCTCGCGCTGGGCACCGACACCGGCGGATCGGTCCGCATCCCGGCCGCGTTGTGCGGGGTGGCGGGATTCAAGCCCGCCTACGGCGCGATCCCGGCCGACGGCGTCTTCCCCTTGGCCCGCTCCTTCGACCACGTCGGCGTCCTGGCCGGTTCGGCGCGCGAGTGCCTGCTGGCCTACCGCTGCCTGACCGGCGACGGCAACGCCCCGGCAGACGAGGGCGGACGGGCGGATGACAGCGGACGGGCAGGTGACGGCGGACGGGCCGGGGCCCCGCGCGTGGCCTGGCTCGACCCGTCCGGGCTGTCCGCGCTCGACCCGCGGGTGGTACGGCTCGCCCGCGAGGCGGCCGGCTCCCCGCCGGAGATCGGCTGGCCCGAAGGCCTCGCCGACGCCCTGCGCGAGACCTACGCCGCCATGCACAGCTGCGAGGCGGGCGCCGTGCACGCCGGCCGCCTGGCCGCCGCGCCCGAACGCTACGAACCGGAGACCCTGGAGCGCCTGCGCGCCGCCCTGGAGATGCCCGGCTGGCGCTACGTCCGGGCGATGGACGCGCGCGCGGGCCTGGCCGAGGCCGCACAGGCGCTGTTCGAGCACCACGACGTGCTGGCCCTGCCGACCGTGCCCATCACCGCCCCGCTCATCGGACAGCGCGAAACCGACGTCGGCGGCCGTCCGGCGGCCGTCCGCGCCACACTGCTGGCACTGACCAGCCCATGGAACGTGCTGGGCCTGCCCGCCCTGTCCCTCCCGGCGGGTACGGCGGCCGGCCTGCCCGTCGGCCTGCAACTGATCTGCCGTCCGGGCGAGGAGGCACTGCTCTTCCACCCGCGCGCCTGAGGCCCTGGTTCAGCCGACGGCATACCCCCAGCGAGTCCGCAGCCGATCGTGCGCGGCGCCCAGAAGGATGACGGGTGTCGATCCACCAACGATGAGGAGCCGATGATGTCGACGCGCATGACGACGGACGAGCGGGAGAGCTTCCTGGCCGGCACGCACATCGGGGTGCTGAGCGTGGCCGACGCCGACGGCGCCGGCCCGATGGCGGTGCCCATCTGGTACGGCTACGAGCCCGGCGGCGAGCTCACCTTCGCCACCGGCCCGGACAGCCGCAAGATGGCCCAGATCCGGGCCGCCGGACGGGTGACGTTCACGGTGCAGCAGGAAGAGATGCCCTACAAGTACGTCACGATCGAGGGGCCGGTGCTCGGCTACGAGCCGGTCGACCTGCGGGAGTACCGCCGCTGGTCGATCCGGTACCTGGGGCCCGAGGCGGGGGAGCGGTTCTTCACCTCGGCCGAGGGATACATCCGCTCGATGCAGACCGTCCGGGTACGCCCCGAGCGCTGGCTCACCTACGACTGGGGCAAGGAGTTCACCGCCTGAATTGACGAAATATGTAGACCGGTCTAGTTTGTGCGGTATGGGACACAAGGGGGCCGAGACGCGCGAGCGCCTGCTGGACGCGACACAAGACCTCGTCGAGGCCGCCGGATACTGCGGCGCCGGGCTCAACCAGGTCATCGCGCTCAGCGGCGCCCCCCGCGGCTCGCTCTACTTCCACTTCCCCGGCGGCAAGGACCAGCTGGTCGCCGAGTCGGTACGGCGCGCCGGCCAGAGCATCGGCGAGGCCATGGACCACCTGGCCGCCACCAGCCCCACGGTGGCCGAGTTCGCCGAGGGCATGCTGCGCCACCTGGGCGACCGGCTGGAGGAGTCGGGCTGGAGCAAAGGCTGCCCGGTGGCCACCGTCGCGCTGGAGACCGCCGCCAGCAGCGACCCGCTGCAGCAGGCGTGCTCGCAGGTCTACCGCTCCTGGGAGGCCGCCCTGCGCGCCCGGCTGCAGGGCCGTCCTGACGCCGACGACCTCGCGCTCACCATTCTCGCGCTCGTCGAGGGCGCGCTCCTGCTGGCCAGGACACACCGCGACAGAGAACCGCTGAACCGCGTCTCCCGCCAGATCGCCGCCCTGCTGCGCTGAACTCGCCCGCCGTGGACCCGGCGGGCTCTTTACCGGCCAGAAAATATGTAGATCGATCTATTCAAGGAGTGTTGTGGACGCGATCGTCTTCGGCGCGAGCGGCTTCATCGGCCGCCACCTGGTCGCCGAACTGCTGGCAAGGGGGCAGCGGGTGGCGGCGGCCGTACGCGAGGACACCCTCACGGCGTGGCTGGGCGCCCGCGGCGCCGGCACGGGCGGGCTGAGCGTCGTCACCGCCGACATCACGCGGCCCCTCTCCGGGCTGCCCGCCGCGCGCGACGTCTACAACACCGCCGGGCGCTACGCCTTCGGCCTCACCAGGCAGGCGGCACGGGCGGCCAACGTGACCGGGGCGCTCAACGTGCTCCACTGGGCCGCCACGCTGCCGGATCTGCGCCGCCTCGTGCACGTCAGCGGGTACCGGGTGAGCGCGGCGAGCGGGCCGCCGGACTACGCGGCCCTCGGCGCGTACGAGGCCTCGAAGATCGAGGGCGACCTGGCGGTGCGCGCCGCCGCCGCGCGGCTCGGAGTGCCGCTGACCATCGCCAACCCCAGCGCCGTGATCGGGCCCGGCCAGTACATCGGCCCGGCCACCCTCGTGCGGGACCTGTGGAACGGCAGGCTGCCCGCGCTGCCCGGCGGCACCGCCACCTTCGTCCCGGTCGTCGAGGCCGGATACTTCGCGCGGTTCCTGGCGGAGATCCCGGGCGGTCCCGCGGGCGAGCACTACTGGGTGCTCGACGACGCCACCCCGCACCTGCCCGAGCTGATCGGGCTGATCGCCGCCCACCTCGGGGTGCGGGCGCCCCGGCGCTCCATCCCGGCCGGGCTGCTGCGGCGCCTGCCGCGCGCGCTGACCGGGGCCGACCCCGAGACGCTGTCGTTCCTGTCGGCCGAGCGCTACCCGACGGCTTCGGCCCGTGCCTTCGCCACGGGCGCGGGCCTGCGGACGCCGCCGGTCGACGACGTGCTGCGGGCGTGGGCCGACGACCTGGTGGGCACGCGCTTCGGCGCCGCGACGCCCGCGCTGCGCCCGTACGGGTTCCACGACGTCGCGGGCGGCCGCACCTGGATCACCGGGGAACGGCACCGGCCCGCGTACGTCCTGCTGCACGGGCTGCCGATGAACGCCGACCTTTGGGCGCCGGTGGCCGCGCACCTCGACGGCCCGGTCCTGGCGCCCGACCTGCCCGGTCTGGGCCGTTCGGCGCCCGCCCCGTCGGCGGACGCCTGGCTGGAGGCTCTGATGGGTCCGGTGGGCACCCGTCCCGTGCTGGTCGCGCACTCGCTGGCCTGCGGGCCCGCGCTGCGCTTCGCCGCCGGGCATCCGGAGCGCGTCGGCGCTGTCGTCCTCATCGCCCCGGCCTTCCTGCAGGCTCCCGCCGCCCGGATCACCCGTTCGGGGCTGGCCGTACCGACGCTGCGTCGCATGTCGGCCGCCCGGCTGGCCGGGATCCTCGGGGTTGCCGAGAGTCCTGAGGTGGCGAGCGCCGCGGCCGACCTGCGCCGTCCCGGGGTGGCGCGCCGCATGGTCGCGGCCATGCGCACCGCCTTCGCCGAGCGCGAGCAAATCCGGGCCCTGCTGGAGCGCGTGGACGTCCCGGTCCACATCGTGGCCGGCTCGGCCGACCCGCTCACCCTGACGGCCGGGCATCCGGTGACCGAGATCCCCGGCGCCGGTCACTACCCGCAGCTCACCCATCCGATCGAGGTGGCGCGGGCCGCGCGACGGCCGTCACGGCGCTGAAGCGGGAGGTCAGCGTCGCAGGTCACGCCCGGCGAAGACCAGCCACACGTACGGCAGCGGCAGCATCGCCAGCCAGAACAGGTGCGCCTGGTCCCAGTACCCGAAGCCGCAGGTCGGCGGCCAGAGCCGGACCTGCTCGGGCAGCAGGATGGTGCCCAGCACCAGCGCCATCTGCACCACCACCGCCGCCATGGCCGCCTGCCGCCCCGGCGCGAACCGCACCGCGCTCGCCGCCGCCGCCAGCGCGATGCCGAGGCAGACGCCCATCTCGATGAGCAGGTCGCCGACGGGGAACAGCGCGTCGTGCGGCAGGCGGGTCAGGACATAGGCGAAGGCGGCCAGCCAGATCGCGATGGCCGCGCCGCCCGGCAGCAGGCAGCGCAACGCCTGAGTCACCCAGCGCGGGACCGCGGTGGCCCCGAGCTCGGCGGACATGGCGTCGACCAGCCCGAACGCCGCCGCCGCGCCGAGCAGCGTGCCACAGACGCGCATGAGCACGAGCGCGTCCCCGCCGGGCAGCACCTGACCGAAGCCCACCAGGCTCACCAGCGCGGCGGTGAAGACGGCGACCACGGCCGGCGGCGCCCAGTCGATGGCGCGGGCGAGGGGACGCACCAGCAGGAGCGCCACCCGGCGGCGCGACGGTGGCGAGGCGCCCGCAGGCGGGACGGTCCCGGGCGAGACGGTCCCGGCCGGGACGGTCCCGGGCGGAGCGGCCTTCGGCGTGGTGGCCTTGGGGTGGGCGGGCGTGGTCACAAGCACGGTGTCGCTCCCATCGGCGCGGCGAATCTGCGTTCCAGCCCGAGCAGTGGCAGGGCCTGGTCGATCGTGGTGGTGGGCTTCATCAGCGTGTCCCAATGGGCCACGACCTTCTCGCGGGCACCGGGGGCGGCGAGCAGGAGCGTGGCGTAGCCGGTCTCGGCAGGCCCCCAGTCCAGGCCGGACTGCCGTCCCAGATGGCGGTCGACGTACAGCTCCCTGCGGGCCTCCGGCGGGGCGACCTGGCCGATGAGCCAGTGCGCCACCACCGTGCGGGCCTGGCCCCGCACGTCGCACAACCTCCCCAGGCGGGGGTCGTGGTGCCGGCGGGCCGAGTCGTTCAGCCCGGTGGCCCAGAACGTGGCGTCCTCGGCCAGCAGCCGGAGCTGGTCGGGGTGGCCCCAGCTCATCGGCGCCCCGATCGCGGCGGGCGGCGTGGCGAACTGCCAGGTGGGGCTCACCTGCCGGACCGCGGGCGCCTGGGCGCGGCGCGCGGCCGGCAGCGCCGCCATCACCGGGCCGATCGCCTGCTCCCACAGCGGGATCCAGGACTCGTAGCCGGGGAAGGCGCAGTAGGTCAGGCCCCTTCGGGGCACGCAGCGGTGGGCGGCGGGGCCGAAGTAGCGCTCGCGGACGCGGGAGTCGACGTGCTCCACGGTCAGGTCCACGTTCGTGGGCAACCGCGCCGGTTCCGGAGTGGACGCCGCGACGGCCCCCGCAGGCACCGCGACGGCCAGGGCCAGCACCGCGGCCGCGGCGGGCGCCGGCCGTACCCGGTGCCTGAGCAGCGCGAGCGCGGCGAACAGGGCCGCGACGGCGAGCACGTACACCAGGTGGACCAGCGACGGGCGGTCGGGCCAGTCCGGGCGGTGGACCTGCATCACCGGCAGCAGCCAGCCCGCCGGGCCGTTGGAGGGGTTGGTGAAGACGAGGAAGCCGAGCACCGCCACCACGATCGGCCCGGCGATCAACCAGCGTGCCCAGCGGCCGACCGCCACCCCCAGCGTGGCGGCCAGGACCGCGGCGGCCACCGCCGTCAGCGGCTCGGCCACGTCCAGCCGGCCCCCGGCCGGGCCGCTCAGCAGCCGGATGGCCAGGTAGGCGCCCATCGCCAGCGCGGCCGCGAGCCCGGCGACCAGCGGGACGGCCAGCAGCAGGGCGCGCGTGCGATGATCGGCCCGGCCGGGCAGCCCGGCCAGGCTCTCGGGCATGCCGTGCCGGCCCTCGCGCGAGGCGGCCAGGCTCGCCACGACCAGCACCGCCGCGCCCAGGCAGGTGAACAGCCCCGTGGCGTTGACCGGATCCATCGACAGGTCGGGCTGGCCGTCGCGGCTCAGGAACGTCTGCAGCGCCACCACCAGCACCCACGCCCCCCACACCAGCGGATGCCTGATCAGCCTGCGCGCCTCGAACAGCAGCAGCCGCCGTGTCACGCCGCCTCCCCGAGCAGCATGAGGTAGCCGTCCTCGACGCCGGGCGGCGCCGCGGCCGCGGCCGGCGGGGGCGCGCCGAGCGTGCGGTAGCGGCCATCGGCCGTCTTCCAGAACAGCCGGGCGCCGTCGGGCGGCGCCGGCGACAGCCACACCCGGCCCTCGGCGACCGCGGCGAGCTTGCCGGGCGTGCCGTCGAAGACCGCCCGGCCCTCGCGCATGACGACCACCCGCTCGCACAAGGCGGCGACGTCCTCGGTCTGGTGCGTGGACAGCACCACGGTACGGCTCTCGCCCAGCCGCGAGACCAGCGCGCGGAACGCCATCCGCTGCTCCGGGTCCAGGCCCACGGTCGGCTCGTCCAGGATGAGCAGGTCCGGCTCGCCCAGCAGTGCCTGGGCCAGCGCGAGCCGCTGCCGCATGCCGCCCGACAGCTTGCGGACCTTCGTCCTGGCCTGATCGGTGAGGTCCACCTCGGCCAGCACCCGGCGTACCTCGGCGTGGCGGTGCGCGCGGTCGGTCAGCTCCTTGAGGATCGCCACGTAGTCCACGAGGTCGAAGGCGGTGAAGTGCGGGTAGGCGCCGGGGCTTTGCGGCAGGTAGCCGAGCCTGCGCCGAAGCGCGGTGCGCTGGGCGCGCCGGGCGGGGTCCAGGCCGAAGGCGTCGACGGTGCCGGCGTCGGGGGCCAGGGTGGTGGCCAGGCAGCGCAGCAGGGTGGTCTTGCCGGCGCCGTTGGGGCCGAGCAGGCCGGTCACGCCGGTGCCGAGCGTCAGGTGCAGGTCGTCCAGCGCCCGTCGGGCGCCGTAGCTCTTGGTCAGGCCGTTGATCTGGATCATCGGGTGCTCACTCGGTAGAAGCGGTAGGTCAGCAGGAGGACGGCGGCGCCGTACCCGATCTGCGGGGCGGGACCGAAGACGGCGATCCAGCCGCCGAGCAGGCCGCCCGCGCCGACGATGGCCAGCCACACCCCGCCGACGGCGAGGGCGGCGATCGGCACGGGCAGCCGGTTGGACAGGGCCAGGCAGCCCGAGGCGGCGGCCAGCGCCGGCAGCAGCCACGCGGCGCTCAACCCGGGCGGCGCCGGCAGCAGCGGCGAGGCCAGCCCCGCCAGCACCACCGACACCGCCAGCACCGCCGTGGCCCGGGCCAGCAGCAACCGCGGCCCCCACATCGGCGTCGCCGCCACCAGCTCGTGGGCGGGATCGACGCGCGGCCCGTAGGCGAGCGCGATGCCCGCCAGCGGCAGCACCGGCGCGACGATCAGGAACACCGGCAGCAGCTCGGCCTGCTCGCGCGCCGCCAGCACCGCGAACGCCAGCACCGCCACCACCGCGACCAGCCACGCCCGGCTCATCGTCGGCGTCGCCGACAGCAGCCTGGCCAGATGGTCCGGCACCCCGCCGTGCCGCAGCGCCCTCTCCGCCGGCCGCGGCCGCGCCGTGACCAGCTTCGCCTCCAGCCGGGCCCAGGACCCCTCAAGCCAGTCCCGGTCGTACGGCACCGCCGCCCGGCAGGCAGCGCACCGCCCCAGATGCGCGTCCACGGACATGGCCAGGGCCGGATCCAGCGCCCCGCCGAGATAGCGTTCGCGCAGGTCATCGGGGATGTGCCAGCTCATGACAGCTCCTCGCGCAACCGGGCCCTGGCCCGCATCGCGCGGGTCTTGACCGTGCCTTCCGCAATGCCCAGGAGACCGGAGGCCTCCCTGGTGGTCAGTCCGTCCAGGACGGTGGCCTCGATGACGGCCCGCAGCTCGGGCGAGAGCCTGGTCAGGGCGCTGCCGAGGTCGCCGTGCTCCACGTTGAGCAGCACCACGTCCTCGGCCGAGGCGACCGGCGAGGTGTCGTCCGGCTCGATGCCCGTGCCGATCCAGCGCCCGCCGCTGCCGCGCAGCGCCGAGATGAGCCGCCGGATCGCGATCGTCCACAGCCAGCCGGCCGCGTTGTCGCCGCGGAAACGGGCCGCCGAGCGCCACACACCCAGGAACGTCTCCTGCAGCGCGTCGTCCACGGCGTCCGGGTCGGCGCAGCGGCGGGCCAGCCGGGCGCGCAGCCAGGGGGCGTGCCGCTGGTGCAACAGGCGCAGGGCGGCGGTGGCGCCCGCGGCGACGGCGGCGATGAGCTCGGCGTCGGTGCTGTCGGCGTTGACGTCGGGTGCCGCACGCCGCCGGAAGGGGAACGGTCTCACGCTGTATCTATCGCATCATGTGTGCCCGCCGGTTCCGAGGGGGGTGCGCGGCGTTCACCCGCGCCGCGCGTCCGTGGGCTGCCCACCGGAGCCCGCAGGTTAGCGGCCGGAACCGGGTGCGCTTCTGCTGAGGCGGTAGATCAGCGTGTCCGGGCCGTCCTGTGCCTGCACCCACAGGCGGCCCGTGCCGGGCTCGGGGGCGATCCGGGCGATCCCGGTCCCGCGCGGCAGAACCATCCTGCGCCACCTGCCCTTCTCCCAGCGCAGCACGTACGGCCGGCCGTACGGATTGGCCGCCAGCCACAATCCGCCGCTGGCGTCCACGGCCAGCCCCGCCACCCCGGTCCTGTCCAGGGACAGCTCGACCTGCCGCCAGGCGGCGCCGTCCCAGCGCAGCAGCACCCGCAGGTCGGCGTGGCGACCCAGGCACCAGGACGCCTCCGGCTTGGCCACCCGGGCCACCGCCCACGCCCCTCCGGGACCGGAGGTCAGGCGCTCGATCGCATAGCCCTCCCACGACCGGCATCCGAACGAGGTGACCGGCGGCGCGACCTGCCGCCGCCGCCCGTTCTCCCACCGCAGCATCTCCTCGTGGTTGACCAGCCAGGGCGGCGCCACCTTCGTGAACTGGGTGTCGAAGGCATGGTCGCCGCCGGTGGCGACGTCGTGCCACTGCGTGCCGTCCCAGGAGCGGATGCCGACGCAGACGCAGTCCTCGGGCCCGCCCTGCTCGCCCACCCAGACGCGGTCGCGGGCGAGCACCGCCTGCGGCCCGACGGCGAACTCCCCGCGCGGGAAGGGCCTGCTCACCCAACGGCCCTGCCACTGCAGCGGATGCTCCCCGCCGAACAGCCACAGGTCGTCACCGGCGGGCGAGGTGACCAGGCTCCCGTGTTCGCTCCAGAAGCGCGGTGGTTTGCCAGCCGGCGCCCAGGCCCGGCCGTCCCAGCGCTGGAGCGCGCCGTCCTTGCCGATCAGCCACGCCTGGCCGGACGCGGTCGCGGCCATCGACTGGACGGCGGCCCGCCGGGTGAGCGTCAGCTCCCACACCGGCCGCGACGGCCCGCCGCCCGGCAGGCAGGCGATCAGCAGGACGATGACGGCCGCCACCCGCATACGGCTCCCTCTCCGCTCGGGGCGGTCAGCCTATCGGGCGGCGCTGAAAGCGTGCTGTGCGCGGTCTGTGAGTGGGGGGCTGGAGGGTGGGGTCGTTCGTTCACCTATCACCCGGAGGAACCGGTCCATGTCGCAACGTGTCCTTTCTGTCGTGGCGTCCGCGCTGGTCGTGAGTCTGGCGGCGACGGTCCCGGCCGCCGCGGCCACGCCGTACACCAGTGCCGAGGCGCCGCGCGCTCAGCTGCAGCGGCTGGCGCGCGACCTGGTGGAGGCCGGGGCGCCCGGTGTGATCGTGCGCGTCGACGACGGGCGCGGCCGGCCCGTCGAGATCGCCGAGCAGGCCGCCTGGACCAGGCGGGATCACCTGCTCAAGGCGGACGACGAGTTCCGGGTGGGGTCCAACACCAAGGCCATGACGGCTACCCTCGCGCTGCAACTGGTCGCCGAGGGCAAGCTCGCCCTGACCGACCCGGTGGACAAGTGGCTGCCCGGCAAGGTGCCCAACGGCAGGGCGATCACGCTGCGCATGCTGCTGAACCACACCAGCGGCCTGTTCGACTACACCCAGGACGCCGCCCTGCGCCCGGCGATGCTCGGCAAGGACCGGCGGCGGTGGACCTCGGACAAGCTGCTCGCGGTGGGGGTGAAGCACCCTCCGCTGTTCGCGCCGGGCACGAAGTGGTCCTACAGCAACACCGGGTACGCGGCCGTCGGCGCCGTCCTGGAACGGGCCACCGGCAAGAGCCTGGCCGCCCTCATCCGCGACCGGATCGCCCGCCCGCTCGGACTCAAGCACACCTACTACCCGGCCGACGGCACCTGGCGCGGCTCCCATGCCCGCGGCTACGAGCGCGACGCCGCCCACATGCCGCCGAGCGTCCCGGCCGGGTTCAGGAACCTCGCCGGGCCCCGCCGCCACGGTCACGTGGACGTATCCGGCCACAACCCCGGGTGGGGCGCGGCGGCCGGCGCGGTGGTCTCCACCAGCCAGGACTGGGCCCGGTTCTACACGGCGCTGATGACCGGCACGCTGCTGCCCGCCGCCCAGCTGGCCCAGATGCGGGCCACGGTGCCGGTGGACCCCGCCCGGCCGGACGGGCCCGGCTACGGCCTGGGCGTCCAGACCGGCACGACGCCCTGCGGCACGTTCTGGGGTCACGACGGCGGCATCCCCGGCTACCTGACCACCACCCTCACCGACCGCACCGGTGGCCGCACGGCCAGCGTCGTCATCGCGACGGAGTTCTGGGCCGAGTTCGACGCCGACCCGAAGATCGCCAAGGCCGCCCAGGCGCTGCAGAGCGCCGTGACCTGCGCGATGTTCGGCAAGCCGCAGGCTAGCTGACCGCCGCGGGCGCGGTGATGATCGCGGACACGAGGCCCTCGGCCTCGGCCCGCGACATCGCCGCCCCCGCGGCATGGGCGGCCGCGAACCCGGCGGCCCCCAGGACCTCCGTCACCCGCCGCGTGACCGTCCGCACGTCGGCGTCGCCGGGCTCGTCCCAGCCGCGCAGCACGACGGCGGCCCCGAGCAGCCGCCCGGCCCGCTGCGGGCCTTCGCGGCGATCGGGCTGTTTCGCGAACGGCGGGGGGGACACCTCGATCGCGGCGAGCACGAGCGCGATGGCGGCGGCGACCGGGGTGTTCCACGTCAGCGTCACGTGCACCGCCGGGTGGTCGAGCCGGCGGACCGCCCGCTCGGGGTGACCCTCCGCCACGTCCACGTGCGCGAGCACGGCCAGCAGCAGCGCCGCCAGGTGCGGCGTCGAGCGGCCGGGCGTCGCCTCCGCCAGCCCCGCGCCGGCATGCTCACGGGCCGCGCCGAGCCGCCCGGCCCGCCACTCCAGCCGGGCCAGCCCCAGCCGGACCTGCGCCCGCGACTCCGCCGACCCGCTCGGCCCGACCCTCCCCAGCAGGTACGCGAGCCGCCGCCGCCCGCCCTCCACGTCACCGGCCTCGGCCAGGTGCGTCGCGGCGGCCACCTCGCTCTCCATCGTGTGCTCGGCCATGCCGAGTTCCCGGAAGTAGCGCCCCGCCCGCTCGGCCATCCCCCGCGCGGCGGCCGGGTCGCCGCCGCGGCGCAGCGCCGTGTTCAGGGTGCTCAGCGTGGTTGCCAGGCCCCACCGCTCGCCGGCCTCCTCGAACCCGGCCAGCGCCGCCGACAGCGGCCGCGCCGCCTCGGCGGGGTGCCCGCCGTTCATGGTCAGCACGCCACGGACCAGCAAGGTCAGCGACCGGCTCCAGACATCCGTCGGTTCGCCCGAGGGGTTCGGCAGGCCGGTTCGCGAGCCTATGGCCAGCACCAGCGCGGCCATCTCCAGAACGGGGTGGGTGCCGGGCGCCGCCTGCTCCAGCGCCGTCGCGATCCGGGCGAAGGCCGCCGCTCCCTCGTCCGGACCGCTGATGGTCTCGGTGGTGGCCAGGGCGTGCGCGGCGACCACCAGCGCGCGGGCCCGCGGATCGCTCGCGCCGCGGGTATCGAGCACCCGGCCGAGCAGGTCCAGCGACTCCGGCGGGTGATCGCGCAGGAACCAGAACCAGCTCAGCGCGACGCCGAGCCGTACCGCGAGATCGGCGTCGCCGGACTCGGCCGCCCACCGGATCGCGGCTGCCAGGTTGTCGCGCTCGGCGTCCAGGCGGGCCAGCCAGCGCAGCTGGCCGGCGGTGCGCAGGTGCGGGTCGGCGGTCTCGGCCAGGCGGAGGAAGAACCTGGCATGCCTGTCACGTACGGCACCGGCCCGCGCCTGCCGCCGGAGCCCGTACTCCCGGATGGTCTCCAGCATGCGGTAGCGCGGCTCCAGCGGGTCGGCGGTCTCGGCCGGGTGCAGCAGCGACTTGTCGGCCAGCGCCGTCAGCAGCTCGCCGGCCTCGTCCACCGCGCCGATCGCCGCCGCCGCGTCCTCGGTGAAGGTGCCGGGCACGACAGCCAGCCGTTCCAGCAGGTCCCGCTCGTCGTCCTCCAGCAGGTCCCAGCTCCACGCCACCGCCGCGCCCAGGGTCTGATGGCGCGGCAACGCCGTACGGCTGCCGCCGCTCAGCAGCCGGAAGCGGTCGTCGAGCCGGGCCGCGACCGCCTCGACCGGCAGGGTGCGCAGCCGGGCCGCGGCCAGCTCGATCGCCAGCGGCAGGCCGTCCAGGCGGCGGCAGATCTCGACCGCGGCCGTCAGCGCGCCGCCTTCCAGGGCGAAGCCGGGCGAGACCGCGGCGGCCCGGTCGTGAAACAGCCGGACAGCCGCGCAGGCGCGCGCCCGCGCGGCCGTCGAGCCCGGCTCCGGCAGCTCCAGCGGGAGCACCGGGTGCAGGCTCTCGCCGTCGATCCGCAGGGGTTCGCGGCTGGTGGCCACCACCCGCAGTCCCGGGCACCGGGCGAGCAGCGTCGCGGCGAGTGCGGCGGCGGCCTCGATCACGTGCTCGCAGTTGTCCAGCACCAGCACCAGGTCGTCGCCGGCGAGGTTGCCGACCAGGCGGTCCAGGATCCGCTCCGGGGCGACGGGCCGCGCCGGCCCGGCCTGTTCGCGGGCCCGCAGCCGGTCGAGCACCGCCCGGGGCACGTCGTCGGCGCCGATCGGGGCCAGGGGGACGAACCACACCCCGCCGGCCGGCGTGAGCCGCCCGCCGACGGTCGTGGCCAGCCGCGTCTTGCCCGACCCTCCCGGACCGGTCAGCGTGACCAGCCGGAACCGCTCCAGCAGTGCGCTCACGCGGCGCACGTCGGCGTCGCGGCCGACGAAGCTGGTCAGCGGGAGGTCCAGGTTGCCGGGCGGCGGGCGGCGTTCGCCACGCAACACCGCCAGGTGGGCCTCGCGCAGGTGCGGGCCGGGATCGCTGCCGAAACTCTCGGCGAGCAGGCCGCGGATGTGCTCGTAGGCGGTCAGCGCCTCGCCGCCGCGGCCGGTCAGTGCCAGGGCCCGGATCAGCTGGGCGTGCAGGCGTTCGCGCACCGGGTGCGCGGCGCTCAGCGCTTCGAGCTCGGCGATCAGGTCGGGGCCGGCGCCGAGCGTCAGGTCGGCTTCGATCCGGTCTTCCAGGACGGCCAGCCTGGCGCGCTCCAGCCGTGCGGCCTCGGCGGCGGCGAACGGCGCCGCGCGCACGTCGGCCAGGGCGGGGCCGCGCCACAGGCTCAGGGCTTCGCGCAAGGTGGTGGCTGCCTCGGCGGGTGAACGCCGTCCTTCGCGGGCCAGCCGTTCGAACCGGAGCGCGTCGACCGCGTCCGGTTCGACGGCCAGCCGGTAGCCGTCCGGGCCCGAGGTCAGCAGCCCCGGGTCGCCCAGCAGGCGCCGCAGCCGCGACACCAGCGTTTGCAGCGCGTGCAGGGGAGCCTCCGGCGCCGCCTCGTCCCACAGCTCCTCCACCAGCGCGGCCGGCCGTACGGCATGCCCGGCCTCCAGCGCCAGCCGGGCCAGCAGCACCCGCAGCCGGGGGCCCCCGACCGGCGTCGGTCCCGAAGCGGTCTCCAGCACCAGCGGACCGAGCACGCCGACCCGCACCCGCCCCACGGCGCCGTCCGCCTCAGTCCCCTTGGCCATGGCCAGAAGTCTGTCAGAGGCCGCGCGGCCCCCCTACCAGGCGGTGGGCCGCCAGCGGGAGGCCGGCCGGCCCGGCGGCGGCCGCCGTACGGGATCGCCTTCTGGCCGAAGGCCGGAACCGGCCGGTGTGAGGGTCAGTAGGAGCGGCCGAACAGCACGCGTTTGCCGTAGGCGGCGGGCTGCCGGCAGCGGACGCAGGCGCCGCTCTCGGGCGGCGCGTCGAGCGGCACGCACCGCGGCGTGGCGGCGCTCTCGGCCTTGATGTCGTCCTCGCACACGGCGCGGCCGCAGTGCAGGGCCGAGGCCCAGCCCGTGGTGACGGCGTCGGCGAACGCCTCCCAGGTGCCGACGGCGCGGGTGCGGTCCTCGCGGAAGCCGGTGGCCCGGCGCAGCAGGAAGGCCTGGAAGTCCGCGAGCACGCCGGGCATGATCGCGGCGACGGAGTCGAGCGGGATCGTCCGCTTGCCCTCCTCGCCCAGCCGCTTGGCCATGACCACGGTGCCGGACTCCAGCTCACGCGCACCGAGTTCGAGCCGGACCGGGGCGCCGCGAAGCTCCCAGTCGTTGAACCGGTAGCCGGGTGAGAGATGGTCGCGGTCGTCGACGTGCGCGCGGACACCGGCCGCCTTGAGCCTGCCCGCGAGCTCGCGGGCGGCGGCGGGGACCTCCTCGCCGCGGCCGATCGGGACGATCACGACCTGGTACGGCGCGAGCCGGGGCGGCAGGACCAGGCCCTTGTCGTCGCCGTGGGTCATGACGACGGCGCCGATCATCCGCGTGGTCATGCCCCAGGACGTGGTGTGGCACCATTCGAGCCGCCCGGCCTGCGAGGTGTACCGGATCTCGAAGGCTTTGGCGAAGTTCGTCCCCATGTAGTGGGAGGTGCCGGCCTGAAGCGCCTTGCCGTCGCGCATCATGCCCTCGACGGTGAACGTGCGTTCCGCGCCCGCGAACCGCTCCCCGGCGGTCTTCTCACCGGGCACCACCGGCAGCGCCGCGATGTCGCGGCAGACCTCGGTGTACAGGCCGAGGGCGAGCATCGTCTCGCGCATCGCGCCGGCCTCGTCGGCGTGCGCGGTGTGGCCCTCCTGCCAGAGGAACTCGGTCGTGCGCAGGAACATCCGGGTCCGCAGCTCCCAGCGCACGACGTTCGCCCACTGGTTGAGCAGCAGGGGCAGGTCGCGGTGGGAGGACACCCACTTGGCCATCATCTCGCCGATGATCGTCTCTGAGGTGGGCCGGACGACCAGCGGCTCTTCCAGGTCCTTGCCGCCGGCGTGCGTGACGACCGCGAGCTCGGGCGCGAAGCCCTCGACGTGCTGCGCCTCGCGCTGCAGGTAGCTCTCCGGGATCAGCAGCGGGAAGTACGCGTTCTCGTGGCCGGTGTCCTTGATCCGCTGGTCCAGCTCTTCCTGGAGCAGTTCCCACAAGCGGTAGCCGTACGGTCGGATGACCATGGTGCCCTTCGCGGGTCCCCGGTCGACGAGCTGGGCCTTGGCCACCAGTTCGTTGTACCAGGCGGAGAAGTCCTCGCTCTGAGGTGTCACACCGCGTTCATCACGTCCCATGCAGGGAGGTTAGGGGGGCGCAAGGCCCGGGTCATCTGGTTTTCTCGCGCGCTGCCGTACGGTGGGTAGTCACTTTTCCCCAAGGAGAGGACATCATGACCGGGTACGCGCCGGTGAACGGCTTGCAGATGTACTACGAGATCCACGGCTCCGGCGGGACACCGCTGCTCTTGCTGCACGGTGGTCTGTTCAACATCGACCTGCAGTTCGGCGCACTGCTTCCTGGCCTGGCCGCGAACCGCCAGGTCATCGCCGCCGACTTCCAGGGGCATGGACGCACCAACGACATCGACCGGCCGCTGACCGTGGCCGACCTGGCGTCCGACGTGGTCGGCTTGCTGAAGCACCTGGACGTGCCGCGGGCGGACGTGTTCGGCTTCAGCGTCGGCGGCGCCGTCGCGCTGCATCTGGCCATCCGCCATCCCGAACTGGTCCGCAAGGCGGTCCTCTCGTCGGTGTCCTTCCACCCTCGCGGGGACCGTTCGGAGAACACCGACGCCGTGGGCGAGATGAGCGTCGACATGATCGCCGGCACCCCCATGGAACAGGACTACCTCGCCAAATCGCCGCACCCGGAGCGGCTGCAGGCGCTGCTCGACAAGCTCGGCGCCTTCGACCCCGGCTTCGCCGGCTGGTCGGATGACGAGATCCGCGCCATCGCCGCACCCACCCTGATCACCGTGGGCGACTGCGACGCCGTCAAGCTCGATCACGCCGTGGAGTTCCTACGGCTGCGCGGCGGTGACGTCAACGGCGACTTCGCCGGTGTGCCCGCTTCACAGCTGGCGGTCTTCCCCGGCACGACCCACTTCAACGGACTCGGCCACACCGACGTGGTCCGTGACGTGGTGCTGACCTACCTGGACGCCCCGATGCCCGAGTAGGGGGCGCGGTCCTCTCAGGCGCAGAAGTCGGTGATGACGCGGGCGAGGACGTCGGTGAGGTGGTCCAGGGAGGCGAGGTCCACCCACTCGACGTCCGCGTGCGCGCCCCCGCCGTCGACGCCGAACAGCAGGCAGGGGATCCCGGCCCGGTCCAGGAGGGAGGCGTCGGTCCAGAAGGGTTCGGCGCGGGTCCTCGCCGGGGACGGTGCGGCGCTCCACCGTGACGCGGCACTCGGCACGGCCCTCGATCACCACGTCGAACCAGGCGAACCCCTTGTGGGCCAGGGTCACCTCCAGATGGCTCGGCTCGGTGACGATCGCCGCGTCGGCGGTAAAGGACCTCAGCACCTCCTCGGTGCCGAAGCTGGCGACGGCGCTCTCGCCCGCCCCGCCGGGCACCAGGTCCGGATTGACGGAGTCAAGGGCGATCAACCGCTCCGGGCTCCATGAACGATCAGGTTACGGACTCCGGGACCGGCTCGGCCAGCTTCCGGGCGGCGGCCATGGTGGCCCGCCCGGAGGGCAGCCGGGCGGCGAACGCGATCGCGATGACGGCCGCCACGCCCGCGGCGATCAGCAGGATCTGCACGCTGACCACGTCGGCCAGCGGCCCGAACACGACGGTGCCGACGGGCGTGGCCAGGGCCATCACGATCGTGACGTAGCTGAACACGCGCCCCTGCATGCCGGGTTCGACGGTCTCCTGGATCAAGGTCATGAACGGGGTCGAGAAGGGCGGCACCAGCAGCCCGATCAGGAACATGAACCCGTAGAAGACCCAGAGGTTGGTGCTCAGCCCGAGCGCGACGGTCGCGAGCCCGAAACCGTAGACGGCGATGAGGATCAGCCCGACCGGGCTGCGCTTGGCCAGCACCGTGGACATCAGGACGCCGCCGAGCAGCATGCCCACGCTGAAGGCGACCTCCAGGACGGCCAGCATCCACTCGTCGCGGCCGAAGGTACGCGCGACCATCAGCGGCGTCATGAACGTGGGCGCCACGGTGAGCAGGAAGATCGTCGCGTACACGACGAGCAGCCAGCGCACGACCGGCTGCGTCTTGATGTAGCGCATGCCCTCGACCAGGTCCTGCCGGTAGGAGGCGGTCGACTCGGCCACCCGCTCCAGCGTCGGGACGGCGACCAGCGCGAGCAGCCCGATGCCGATGACCGCCGTGACCACGTCCAGGAAGAAGACCGGAACGACGCCGAAGGCGGCGAAGATCGCTCCGGCGGCCGCGGGCGCGAGCAGCGCCATCGCCGAATGGATCGTCTGGAAGATCCCGTTGACGCGCATCAGGTGCTCGCCGGGCACGATCTGCGGGATCATCGCCTGTACCGCGGGGGTCTGTACTCCGGCCCCCACCGAGCGCACCGCGACGGCCAGCAGGACGATCCACAGGTCGGTCACGCCGTTGGCCATCAGTATCGCCAGCACCAGCGTCGCCGCGGCGATGCCGCCGTCGGCGATCATCACGAGCACGCGGCGGTTCATCCGGTCGGCGAGGACCCCGCCGAAGATCGACACCACGCCCTGGGGCAGGAACGCGGCGACCGCGTAGAGGGCGACCGCCAGCCCGGACTGAGTCTGCAGTGTCACCCACCACATGACCACGTACTGCACGATCATCGAGCCGAACAGCGAAACCGTCTGTCCGGTCAGGAAAAGGGCGACGTTGCGCCGCCAGCCGGTGGTCGTGGTCATATCGTCTTCCTCTGTGCGCTTGGATCAGTGCGCGGGCGGCCCTGCCAAGCGGGGATCACCAGCAATCTTCGAACGGTTGAGCGACCTGAGAGATTCCCGCGGGCCGTTATCGGGAGATATGGACCAGGAACTCGTTGCCGTCGGGGTCGGTCATCTCCACCCGGTCGCCCTCGCCCTGGGCGGTCACCGTGGCGCCGAGAGAGACGAGGCGGTCGATCTCCTGCCGGCCGGAGGCGACGAGGTCGTAGTACAGCCTGTTCTTCCCGAGCTTGGGCGCCACGGGCGGTCCGCCCCACGTGATCTTCGAGCCGCCGTGCGGCGACTGGATCGCGGTCTCCTCGTCCTGGTCCCAGACCAGCGGCCAGCCGAGCGCCCGGCTCCAGAAGTACCCGACCGCCTGCGTCCCGTCGGAGGACAGCGCGCCGATGAACCCGGTGCCGGCCAGGAACTTGTTGCCCGACTCGATGACGCAGAACTCGTTGCCCTCGGGGTCGGCCAGCACCACATGCCCCTCTTCCGGCAGTTGCCCGACGTCGATGTGCTCGGCGCCCAGTTCGAGCGCCCGCGCCACCGTCCGCTCCTGGCCCTCGGGGGACTCGCTCGTCAGGTCGAAGTGAGCCTGGTTCGGGCCCAGCTTCTCGGCCTGGCTCGGGAGAAACCGGATGGGGAACTCGGTGCCGGCACCCGGTAGCAGCACCACGCCGTCGCGGGGGTCCTCGGCCACCTCCCGGCCCGTGAGCTCGCCCCAGAAGCGGGCAAGGCGGAGTGGATCTTTCGCGTCGAAGCAGAGCGCGGCGAACCGAGAGGTCATCCTGGTCTCCCATCAGGTGAATTACCGGCAAGGCGTATGAACGACGCAACGCTAGTCGGCTGCCCGACGGCGCCGCCAACGCTTTATCCGGCGGCCTTGCGCGTCCCGCAGCCCACACGCCCATCGTCTTGCGGATCCGGCAAGACCTCGTGCCGCATACGCATACCCGCTCTAACGTGGGGATATGCACCCACACGACGCCTCTCATCACGGCCAGGCGGAGATCCTCGACCTGGACGCCGAAGTCCTCGCCGGTCACCTCGCGGCCATCACCGAATGGCTGCCGATCGACACGCCCCCTCGCCGGATCGTGGACCTCGGCAGCGGAACGGGCGCCGGCACCTTCGCCCTCCTCGCCCGCTTCCCCGAGGCGCACGTCATCGCCGTCGACTCCTCGCCCGAGCACCTGCACCGCCTGCGCGAGAAGGCGGGCACGCGCGAGGTGGTCACCATCCAGGCCGACCTCGACACGGGCTGGCCCGATCTGGGCACACCCGATCTCGTGTGGGCCTCCGCCTCCCTCCACCACCTGGCCGATCCCGACCGCGCGCTGCGCGAGGTCCGCGACATCCTCGCCCCCGGCGGGCTGTTCGCCGTCGTCGAGCTGGCCGGCTTCCCCAGATTCCTGCCCGAGTACGCCCCGGCCGACCGCCCCGGCCTGGAAGAACGCTGCCACGCGGCCGGCGCCCGCTTCCACACCGAGCACGTGCCGCACCGCGGCGCCGACTGGGGGCCGAAACTGACCGCCGCGGGATTCGTCATCGAGGGCGAACGCACGCTCACCGTGAACATCGGCGGCTCCGGCAACGAGGCGGTCGGCCGCTACGCCCTCGGCAGCCTGCGCCGCATCCGCGGGGGTGTCGCCGACGTCCTCGCGCCGGACGATCTCGCCGCGCTCGACCGGCTGCTCGACACCGGCGGCCCGCACAGCATCCTGCGCCGCGACGACCTCATGGTCCGCACCGAACGCACCGTCTGGGCGGCCCGCCCGAAGGGATGATCATGGCCAAGGGCCCGGCGGGAGCCTGCGCTCGGGCCTGATCGCCGGCGTGCGGGCGCTCAGGCCGGATCGCCGGCATGCGCGAGGGCCGAGGGGGTCAGCCGGCCGACGATGGCCGGGGCCTCGTGGACGAGGTCGTCGTCCTCCACCGCCTCGACCATGAACCGGGCGTAGTCCACGCGACGGGTCAGGTTACTCGCGAGGATCGGATCGCCCACGTGCCGGCTCCACACCGGCAGGCCCTGGCTCTCGCCCTCCTCCAGGTCGCTGCCGCGCACGACCGTCCAGCGGGTGTCGCTGGCGAAGATCCTCCGGCACGCCTCCACCTGGTCGTCCACGTCGACCACCCCGGCGATCTTCGCCAGCCGGCCGAACACGGCGGCGTACAGCTTGAAGGCGCGGGGATAGACGTCCTTTCCGTCGCGGGTGATGTGCCAGCCGCAGGAGAACACCAGGCGGGCGTCCTCGCGCGCGTGGTCGAGGACGGCCTGGGCCGTACCGGAGGCATAGCGTTTCCTGCCCCAGGGCACCAGCACCGTGAGGACGGCGTCGCAGCCCCGCACCGCCCGCGCGATGATCGCGGGGGTGTTCGTGTCTCCGGGGATCACCGTGATGAGCCCCTCGAAGCCGGCGAGCTTGGTCACGCTCCGCTCCCGGCAGACGCCCACGACCTCGTAGCCCCGGTCCAGTGCGTGCCGCACCATGTAGCGCCCGAGCTTGCCCGACGCGCCGACGACGCACACCTTCTTGCCTGAACCGATCGGTTCCACGGCTCGCTCCTCTGCTTCACCACACCTGCACTTACGGTGTAAGGGTAGAACCTTGCAGTGTAAGGTTGTCAAGCCGTCCCAGCAGAACAGGCAGGAGAACGTCGTGGACACCGAGACAGCCGGCACGCCGGCGCCCCGGCGCAACACGCTCACCAAGGAGGTGGTGATCCGTACGGCGGTCGCGCTGGCCGACGAGGCGGGCACCGGCGTGCCGAGCATGCGCAGGCTCGGTGACCGCCTCGGCATCGAGGCCATGTCGCTGTACCACCACTTCCGCAACAAGGACCTGATCCTCGACGGCATGATCGACCTGGTCTTCGGCGAGATCGAACTGCCGCCCGCCGGCATCGGCTGGCAGGCGGCGATGCGCCGCCGGTCGGCCTCGATGCGCGAGGCCCTCACCCGCCACCCGTGGGCGATCCGCCTGATGGATTCACGCACCAACCCCGGCAACGCCACCCTGCGCCATCACGACGCGGTCATCGGCTGCCTGCGCTCGGGCGGCTTCTCGATCGCCGGCGCCTCGCACGCGATCTCGGTGCTGGACAGCTACATCTACGGATTCACGCTCCAGGAGCTCAGCCTGCCGTTCACCTCGCCGGAGGGGCTTGAGGACGTGGCGGGCTCGATCATGGAGCAGCTGCCGCGCGAGGAGTTCCCGCACCTCGGCGAGATGCTCGCCGAGCGCGGCCTCAAGGGTGACTACGCCTACGAGGAGGAGTTCGACGTCGGCCTCGGCCTGATCCTCGACGGGCTGGAGCGCGGGCGGGAGGGCTGGCGGTAGCCGGTGCTCAGGCGAGGAAGCGCAGCAGTTCCCGGGTGACGAACCGGGGGTTCTCCTCGATGAGCCAGTGCCCGGCCTTCGGCACGTCCACCGCCCGCACGATGTTGGTCAGGCGCGGGGCCACCGTGGCCCTGATCGCCTTGATCTGGCCCTGGGCACTCATGACCAGGGCCGGGACGCGTACCGGCTTCGCCGCCTTGGCGTCGCTGACGTCCTTGTCGAGGCTGCGGTAGAGCTCGAAGCCGCCGGACAGGACCGAGGGGCGGCTGTAGGTCCTGGCGTACTCGTTGATCTCGGCGTCGGTGAACGGGGAGCGGGTCGAGGTGCCGCCGAACGCGGTGCCGCCGAAGGAGACCTGGGGGTAGAACAGGGCCAGGTAGTCGCGGACGTCGTCGCCCACCACGGTCTCGGGGACCTTGGGCTGGGAGTGGAAGGCGATGTGCCAGCTCAGCGAGCGGTAGGTGCGCGCGTCGATGCCGGGGCCGGGCAGCGGCAGGTCAAGGTAGCCGAGGCGGGCGGTGTCGGCCGGGAACTGGGCGGCGTACTGGAACGCCACGGCGGCGCCGAGGTCGTGCCCGATCACGCGGGCGTCACGCACACCCAGGCGCCCGGCCATCAGGGTGTGGACGTAGCGCGCGAGGGTGGCCTTGTCGTAGCCGGTCGGGGAGCCGGTGCTGTCACCCAGTCCGGGCAGGTCCACGGCGTAGACGGTGTGGTGCCTGGCGAGCTCGGGCATGATCGGCCACCAGCCGTACCAGGTCTGCGGCCAGCCGTGTAGCAGGACGACCGGCGGGCCGCTGCCGCCGGCCACGTAGTGCATCCGGACGCCGTCCACGTCGGCGAACTCGTGCCGGAAGGTGCTCGTGAACCGGGGGTCGTTCCGCGTCGCCGCGGTGTGGGCGGGACCAGAGGCGGGACCAGAGGCGGGACCAGAGGTCTGAGCGGAGGTGGGAGCGGCAGCGGGACCGGCCGCCGGTGCGGCGCAGGCGCCCGCGCCGATGGTGAGCAGTACGGCGAGCGTGACGGAGGCCATCGCGCGCGAGAGACGGCGTGGCCGTGGTGCGGAGATCATGTGTTCCTGTCCTGGGCGAAGGGGTGGAGTCAGCGGCCGGTCGCGCCGTCGATCAGTTCGCGGAGGATGTCCGCGTGGCCGGCATGGCGGCCGGTCTCCTCGATCATGTGGACGAGCGCCCAGCGGACGCTGCCCGGGTCGGTGTTCCGGTCGAGGACCTCGTTCGCGCGCTTGACCGTCTCCCGGTAGCGGGTGACGACGTCGGCGACGCTGTCGGCCGGCGCGGCCCGGAAGGTCGAGGGCCAGTTGGTGACCTTGTCCCCGAGGAACGTCGCGCGTTCGACGAACGTGAGGTGGTTGAGCAGGCCGAGCAGGTTCGTGCCCGACGGCACTCCCGCCGTTCTGACCTGGGGTTCCGGGGCGCCGTCGACCTTCGCGGCGATCGAGTTCCTGAGGTAGTCGAGGAAGCCGCGCAGAACCTCGGTCTCGCTGCCCCCGGTGCGGGGCGGCGGAGTGTCTCTACGGGTCATCGTGATCTCCTTACGGTGCCGTGCGGCGGATGAGCAGGACGTGGTCGGTCACCTCGGCGGTACGCCCGCCAGGCCCGGTGGCGATCCGGCGGGGCGCGTCGGCCCGCTCGACCGTCCACGTCGCCGGGTCCAGATCGATCCCCGCGGCGACCTCCAGCGGGGCCGGAAAGCGGGCGTCGGGATCCTGGTTCCAGGACCACGGCGTGGCCGAGCCGTGGTCGACGACCAGCAGGCGCCCCTCCACGCGCAGCGCGTGCGCGGCCACCCGCAGCACGCTCGCCCTGTCCAGGTCGAACGGGGTGTGCAGGTAATGGGCGCAAATCAGGTCGTACCCGCCCCGGGGGAAGGATTCACGCAGGTCATGCCGTTCGGCGACGATCCGGTCGCCGAGGCCGCGTGAACGGGCGAGGCGGGCGAGCCGTTCGACCGCCACGGCCGAGATGTCGGCGGCGGTGACGTGCCAGCCGCGGCGGGCCAGCCACAGCGCGTCGCCGCCGGCGCCGCAGCCGAGGTCCAGCGCGGCGCCGGGCGGCAGGTCCGCGGCCGTCTCGGCGAGGCGGTCGTTCGGCCGGGGGTCGGTGGCGGCCGGGCGGGCGGTGTAGACGCCGTCCCAGAACGTGGCCGCATCGGTGATGCTCATCGAGGTTCCTTCCGTCGTGACGCGCCCAGGTTCGCCAGTCCTGCCATGGTTCGGCAAGGAAACTTGCGGTTCTGGCAAGATGGACCCGTGGACCAGGAAACAGATGACGTGCTCGACGGAGTGGGGGCCCGGCTGCGTACGCTGCGGCGCGAACGCGGCCTCACCCTCGCCGACCTCGCGGCGACCACCGGGGTGTCGGAGAGCACCCTGTCCCGGCTGGAAGGCGGGCAGCGCCGGGCGACGCTGGAGTTGTTGCTGCCGCTGGCGCGTACCTACGACGTGCCGCTGGACGACCTGGTCGGCGCCCCGCGCACGGGCGACCCCCGCATCCATCTGAAGCCGGTGAAACGCTTCGGGATGATCTTCATCCCGTTGTCCAGGCGGCCGGGCGGGGTGCACGCGTTCAAGATGATCATCCCCGCCGTGCCGGAACCGCTCGAACCGACCCCGCAGACCCACGACGGCTTCGAATGGCTGTACGTGCTCAGCGGCCGGCTGCGGCTGGTGCTCGGGGAGCGCGACCTGACGCTGCCGGCGGGTGAGGCGGCCGAGTTCGACACGTCCCTGCCGCACTGGCTGGGCAGCGCCGACGGGGGAGCGGTCGAGCTGCTCATCCTGTTCGGCCTGCAAGGCGAGCGCGCGCACGTACGCGCGCACCCTCACGAACGCCGCTGACCCGGTACGGCGCTTGCCAACCCGCTCGATCGGCCTTGGCCGCGCGACCGCATGACCCGGGCCTCTGACCTGGTATTTCCATATGGAGTTATACCAGTGTTTACGAATTCCCTTCCCACCAGATCAGGAATATGGTCAAACGCTTTTCCTATACGGAAAGCGTTCGGGCAATTTCATCCCTTCCTTAATTGCCAATCGGTGATTATCATCACGTCGATGACGACGCATCTGGCTCGTTACCTCACGCCGATGGAGGACAGCTCCCGGTGGGAGGGGTTCGAATTCCGGCCCGGCGACATTGTCATCAATTCGCCGGCGAAGTGCGGCACCACCTGGACGCAGATGATCTGCGCGCTCCTGATCTTCCAGACGCCCCGGCTGCCCGCGCCCCTGTCCAGCCTCTCCCCGTGGATCGACATGCTCGTGCGTCCGAAGCAGGAGGTCTGGGACCGCCTCGCCGCGCAGCAGCACCGCCGTTTCATCAAGACCCACATCCCGCTCGACGGAATCCCGACCGATCCGCAGGTCACCTACATCACGGTGGGGCGCGACCCCCGCGATGTCGCCATATCCCTGCGCAGCCACGGCAAGAACCTCAAGCGCGACGTGATCCGCCGCCTGATCAACCAGGCCGCCCACCCCGGTCCCGGCGGGTCGGAGGCGCCGGTGGACGCATATGACGAGCGGGACCTGCTCGACGAGCGGTCGTACACCTTGCGCTGGGTGGACAACGACGACTCGCCGTTCGTCAACCTCGACTCGCTGCGCGCGCTGATCTGGACGCAGAGCCGCGCGTGGGTTCGCCGCGAGGAGGCGAACGTCATCCTGCTGCACTACGCCGACCTCTCCGCCGACCTCGCCGGGCAGATGCGACGGCTCGCGGAACGGCTCGGCATCGACATCCCCGAGAGCCGGTGGCCCGAACTGGTGGAGGCGGCCACGTTCCGGCAGATGCGCGATCGCGCGGCCGAACTGGCACCCGACGAGCAACTGGGCTACATCCGCGATAGCGAACGCTTTTTCCGCAGCGGTAAGTCGGGTGAATGGGAGCAGTTCCTCACCGCCGAGGATCGGGCGCGCTATGACCGCCGGATGGCCGAACTCGCGGAGCCCGGCTTGCTGGAATGGCTCCATCACAGACCAGATAACCGATGATAAATCAGGAAATTCCGGATAAACCGCCCGACGCGCTTGAGTTTGTGACGGTCGAGCGCGTCGCCTCGTTGGACGAGCTTTCCGATCGGGTGTGGAATGACGTCGCCGACCCGCGGGACCTGTTCCAGAGCCACCAGTGGCTGAGGGCCCTGGAGCAGACCGGTGACGCACCCGTCACGTACCTGATCGCCCGGCGGCCCGGGGACCCGCGCGTTCTCGGCGCCCTGCCCCTCTACGACTCGCTGCCCAGCCGCGGCGACTACCTGAGCTGGCCGGAACTGCACTTTCGTGACCTCCTCGCCGCGGGTTCGCGCGGTGGCCGGCTGGGATTGGTGGCCGGCTCCTGCGCGGGGTTCAGCACGCGGCTCATCGTGGACCGCGCCCTGCCGGGCCCGGCAAGGACCGCCGTCCTGCGCGCACTCCGGGACGCCGCCCGCGCCGTCGCGGTCGAGCGCGGGCTCCCGTACACGTTCTTCCTGTTTCTCGACGCCGCCGCGTGGAGAGACCTCGCTCCGGTGATCGGCGGCGGAGATCACCACCGATTGGCGGGCGTCGCGCAGACCGAGCTGGAGCTCCCCGGAGCGAGCTTCGACGACTACCTGGCGACGCTGCCGCGCAACACCCGCACCAGCGCGCGCAGGGAAGCGGGGGTCTTCGCCAAGGAGTGTTCGACCGAGACCGTGCCGCTTCGCGAAGCCATCCCCGTCGTGGCTCCGCTGATCGTGAACGTGCGGGCCAGGCACGGGATGGCGTACGGCGTGGACGTGGTCACGCGGCGCCTGTCGGCCTATGCCCGCGCGCTGGGGGACGGCGCGGCGACGGCACTGCTGTGCCGGGTGGGGGGCCGGGTCGTCGGCGCCGGGGTCATGTGCCGCTGGCATGACCGGCTGTACGTGACCGACTTCGGGCGCCCCGACGACGGGGCGCCCGACCCGTTCGTGTACTTCAACGCGGCGATCTACGAACCCGTCAGGCACGCCTACGCGGCCGGGTTGTCGAGGGTCGTCACCGGCGCGGGGGCGGAGCTGGGCAAGGCCCGGCGCGGTTCGGCCGTGCTCCCGCTGGTGCACCTGGCATGGGCGGCGGACGGCCGGGACCGGTGGATCGGCACCACACCGGCGGAGGAACACAAGACGCACTGGCGCAAGTTACGCAGCGCTCACCCCACGTACTTTCCCGCGGTGTGGGATGAGCTGTTGTGACGTGACAACGAGGGAGATCAGCGTGAGCCGAGGCCACGAACGGGGGCTTCTCGGACGGCCTCGTGACCCGGGCACTGTCGCCCTGGTCCACGAGGGCCGTGCCTTCACCTTCGGCGACGTCGCCGCACTCGGCGAGGACGTCGCCAACCATGTCCGGAGCCATCTTCCGAAGCGCCGCGTGGTGGGCGTACCGGCGGAGCGGAGCCCGGAGTTCGTCGCGCGGCTGGCGGGGCTCTGGGGCGCGGGAGCCGTACCGGCGATCCTGGGGGACTGGGGTCCCGAGCGGGTACGCGGCGCGCTGACGGCCACCCGCGCCGCGGCGACCTTCGGACCGTCGGGCGCCCTGAACCTTCTGGACACCACCGCGGACGAGCAGCCGGAAGAGACCAGTCACATCCTCTTCACCTCCGGCACGACGGGCAGCCCCAAAGGGATCGTGGTCGGGCGGACCGCCTTCGAGGCCGCCAGCACGGCGTTCTTCAAGGAACTGCCCATGGACGGATCCGATCGGATCGCCTTCCTCGGCAGGCCGGGCCACGACCCGAGCCTGCGGGAGCTGATCGCGCCCTGGCTCACCGGCGCGACGCTGTACATTCCCGGCCGACGCACGGCCGCCGACCCCCGGCTGATGGCGGCCTGGCTGGCGGAGCATGCCATCACCGTGCTCCAAGGGTCACCGGTCCTCCTGCGGCTCATGGCGGGCTCGTCGCCGCCCGTCGGCAGCCTGCGGCTGGTCTGCTCTGCGGGGGCACGGCTCACGGCCGCGACGCTGCGGGCGACGGCCACGTTCGCCCCTCACGCCACCATCGCCAACTGCTACGGCGCGTCGGAGACCCCGCAGGTGCTGTGCATGCACCAGGTGCCGCCCGGCGAGGGGGCCACGAGCGAGGACCCGGTTCCCATCGGACGCCCCCTCGGCCACGCCGTCACCAGGATCGTCCCCGCCGGCGCGGCCGACGGAGAGGGCCGGCTGCACGTGGAAGCCGCCGCCTGCGCGCTCGGCTACACCGACGGAACACCTCTGCTGTCTCCCGGACAGGACGGGCGACGCTGGTACGACACCGGTGACATCGTCAGGCGGCTGCCGGACGGCTCGATGTGCTTCGTCCGGCGGGCGGACCGGCAGGTCCAGGTCAACGGCGCCCGGGTCGAACTGGACGAGATCGAGGGCGCGGCGGCCAAGGTGACCGGTGTCGTCGAGTCGGTGGCGACGTTCGTCGAGGACGGCGGGGGAGTCGGGTCCGTGCGCCTGACCGTCATCGGCGCCACCACGACGGCGGACGAGGTTCGCGCGGTGCTGCGCGAATACCTGGACCCCGCGGTCATGCCGTCGAGCATCGAGGTACGCGACGCGTGGCCCGACGACGACCAAGGGGACGACGACCCGGCGGCCGGCCTGATGGAGGTTCTGCGCGACAGCGCGCGGTCGGCTCTCGGCGGCGGCGAGATCGACCCTGACGGCGGCTTCTTCGAGGCCGGGTTCACCTCGATGTCGCTCATGGCCTTCGTGTCGGAGGTCTCGGTCCGGCTCGGGACGGAGATCTCTCCCCTGCTGGTCTTCCAGTATCCGAGCCTGAACAGCTTCGCCGGCTATCTTCGGAGGGCGGATGATGATGGGCAACCTCGTTGAGCCGATCGCGATCATCGGGATGGCCGGCCGGTTCCCGGCGGCGCCGGACACCCGGCAGCTCTGGGAGAACCTCGTGGCCGGCGAGGAGGCGGTGCGTTTCCCCGCCGAGGCCGAGCTCCGGTCGAGCGGCGTGTCGGGTGAGGCGCTGGAGGACGCGGCCTACGTCAGGGCCGTGGCGGAGCCGGCGGGCGTCGACCTGTTCGACGCCGGGTTCTTCGGCCTGACCCGGCGCGAGGCCGAGACCTGCGACCCCCAGCTACGGCTGTATCTGGAGACGGCGCACGCCGCAGTCGAGAACGCGGGCTACGACGCCGCGAAGCTGGGCAGAACGGGCGTGTTCTCGTCGGTCGCCGCGAACCGCTACGCCGTCGGCCGGGTGCTCGGGAGCCTGGAGGCCCTGCGCAGCGCCACCGGCATGGCGGCCGGCATGTGGAACAACCCCGACAGCGCCTCGACGCTGGTCTCGTACAAGCTGAACCTGCACGGGCCGAGCATGACCGTGCAGACCGCGTGTTCGAGCTCGCTCGTGGCCGTGCATCTCGCCGTGAACGCGCTGCGCCTCCAGGAGTGCGACGTCGCGCTGGCCGGTGGCGCGGACGTCGAGTTCCCGGTCGGTCACGGGTACTGGTGGGCCCAGGACGGCCCGCTGAGCCGCGACGGCCACTGCCGCCCCTTCGACGCGGCGGCCACCGGCACGATCTTCGCCAGCGGCGCCGGCGTCGTGGTGCTCAAGCGGCTCGCCGACGCCCTGGCCGACGAGGACCGGATCGTCGCGGTGATCCGCGCCGTGGCGGTCAACAACGACGGCGCGGCCAAGGTCGGCTTCACCGCGCCCAGCGCCGAGCGGCAGGCGGAGGTCGTGCTGAGCGCCATGGAGGCCGCCGACGTGGCCCCCGAGGACATCGGGTACCTGGAGGCGCACGCCACCGCGACCCGCCTGGGTGATGCCATCGAGATCTCGGCGCTGAAGAAGGCGTTCCGCGGCCGGGCCCCGTCGGGACCCGCCTGCCCGATCGGATCGATCAAGGGAAACGTGGGCCACCTGGGCCACGCGTCGGGCGTCACCTCGCTGATCAAGGCGGCGCTGTCGCTGAGCCACGAGCAGATTCCGGCGAGCATCAACGTCGAGAACGTGAACCCGCTGCTCGACCTCGAGAACTCGCCGTTCGTCGTCAACGACAAGCTGCGGCCGTGGCCGCGATCGGAGGGACACCGGCGCCTGGCCGGGGTCAGTTCCTTCGGCATCGGCGGCACGAACGCGCACGCGATCCTCGAAGAGGCACCGGCCCGCGTGAGCGAACCTGCTCCGGAGCCGGTGCAGCTGATCGTCTGGTCGGGACGGACCCCGGCCGCGGCCGAGGCGTATCCGGAGCGGCTCGCCCGGTTCTTCAAGGACAGCGCGGAGCCGCTCTCGGATGTCGCGTTCACCCTGCAGAAGGGACGCACGCCGTACCCGGTCCGGGGGGCTGTGGTGGTGGAGAGCGTGTCCGACGCGGCCGCCGCCGTCCTGGATCCCGCGCGGCGGATCGTGACGCCGGAGGAGCAGGTCGAGCGCGGCACCGTGTTCCTGTTCCCGGGGGAAGAGGCGCGGCACGAACGCATGGCGGCGGAGCTCCATCGCACCGAGCCGGTGTTCCGCGCGGCGTTCGACGAGTGCTCCGCCCTTTTCGCGGCCGACGGGCAGCAGGACGCGTCGCCGTTCAGCGTCGAGTACGCGCTGGGACGGCTGTGGCTGGCGCTGGGCGTCGAGCCCGGCGCGCTGCTCGGCCAGGGCGTCGGGGAACTCGCGGCGGCCGCGCTCGCCGAGGTGTTCACACTCGCGGAAGCGGTACGGCTGGCCGGCGCCCGCGCGAGCGGCTCCGCCGAACGCCTGCGCCTGGCCTTCGACGGCATCGCGCCGCGCAGACCTCGCTGGAAGCTGTACTCCGCCTCCACCGGCGGCCCGGCCGAGGCGCGGAGCGTGGACTTCTGGATCCGGCAGCTCACCGGACCGGCCCTGTTCCGGCAGGCGCTGGAGGCCGTGCTGTCGGACGGTGACCGGGTGCTGCTGGAGGTGGGCCCGGGGCGGACGCTCACCACCCTGGCCCGGGCGCATCCGCAGGTGCGCGCCAAGCGGCACCTGGCGATCCCGACGCTGCCGAGCGGGCCGTCGAAGGGCGCCACGGAACGCAGCTCATTCCTGCACGCCTTGGCCCGGATGTGGACCCTGGGCGCGCAGGTGACCTGGTCGACGGGGCCGCGTGCGCGCGTCCCGCTGCCGGGTTACCCGTACCAGCGCGAGCGGTTCTGGATCGAGCGGCGGGCGTCCGCGAACGACGCCCCCGTCATCGAGGCAGCGGAACGGCAAGCGGTCTTCCGGCTGCCCACGTGGGTGGAGGCCACGCCTGCCGGGCCTGCCGGCGCCGACCTCCCTGATGCCTCGCTGGTGTTCCTGCCCGCCGACGCGCGCCGAGCCGGCGAACTGCTCGCCCTGCTGGGCGACGTGCCGCGGGTGCCGTACGGCACCGCGCCCGAGGACGTCGCCCGGCTGCTGGACGAGCTGCGGGAAGGGCACCGGTATCCGGAGCTCATCATCGACGCGACACAGCTCGGCGACCTGGCAGAACCCGATCTGAGCGGGATCGACGACCAGCTCGACACCGGATTCCACCGCCTCGTCGAGCTTCTGCGGGAGGCGGCGCGACGGGCGCCCGACAGGCGCGCCCGCGACGTCCTGGTCCTCGCCGAGCGGTCGGCGGACGTGACGGGCGGCGAGAGCGTGCATCCGGTGCGGGCCATGCTGCTCGGGCTCCTGCGGAGCTACATGCTCGAGAACCCGCGCGCCACGTGCAAGCTCATCGACGTCGGGGACGGCGTGGCCGGCGATCGGCTGCTCGCGGAGCTGCGCGGCCCGCGGCGATCGGAGATCGTCGCCCTGCGCGGGGACCGGCGCTGGGTCCCCGGCGAGCGCGAACTCGTCCCCGGCGGCCCCGGCCCGGTCGACCTGCGGCACGGGGGCGCCTATGTCATCACCGGCGGGCTCGGCGGCCTCGGACTGGCCGTGGCGCGCGGCCTGGCCGACACCGGGACGCGGCCGCGGTTGCTGCTGCTCGGCCGCACCGTGACGGGCGGGCACGACGCCGCGCTCGCCGAGATCCGGGCCCTGGGCGCCGAGTGCCGCGTCGAGGCCTGTGACGTGACCGACGTGGCCGCGCTGCGGCGCGTGCTCGGCTCCTTCGGGACCGTCAACGGGGTGTTCCACCTCGCGGGCGTGGCGGGGGACGGCATGATCCAGTTCCGGACGCGGGCGCAGATGGCGGCGACGCTCGCGCCCAAGGTCCACGGAACGCTGGCACTGGTCGAGGTCCTGCGGGGGCGGGCCGGCCTGGACTTCTTCGTGGCCTTCTCCAGCCGCGCGGCGCTGCGGGGCCTGGTGGGCAGCGCCGACTACGCCGCGGCGAACGCCTTCCTCGACGCGGTGGTACGCCGCCAGCCCTTGGCCGGGGTCGCCTCGACCACCATCAACTGGCCGTCGTGGTCCGAAGTCGGCATGGCCGCCCGCCAGACCGCGCGTCAGGCGCCGGAGACGGAGGTGCGGTGGTCGGCCCCGCTGTCGGCCGAGGACTATCCGATCCTGGACGAACACCGCATGGACGGCGTCCCGGTGCTGCCCGGCACCGCCCAGGTCGACTTCGTGCTGCGCGCCTTCCGCGAGGCGATCGGCCACCCGGACGGGCGGCCCGCGCGGCTGCGCCACATGGTCTTCCGGCAGCCGATCACCACCCCGGAGCCGGTCTCCCTGGAGATCGGCTTCGAGGCGCAGGAGGGCTCCTGGCGGTTCACCGTCCGCACCGCGCCGCCGTCCTCCGGCGACTACCGCGTCCACACGACTGGTGAGATCGGGCTGGTGGACGGTGGTGCCGCTGAGGTGGACCTGGACGGCCTGCGCGCGTCGCTGCCCGACCGGCGGGTCCCCGTCAACGACGCCGGGAACCGGCTGTTCACCATCGGACCGCACTGGCCGCGGGAGGAGATCTGGACCTCAGGGGCCGACGCCGGCACGAAGCTGGCCGCCCTCACCTTCCCCGAGGCGTTCGCCCATGAGCTCGGCCGGCACGTCCTGCACCCCACCCTCCTGGACGCGGCGGTGTCGCTGGCCCGCGATCCCGACCATGAGCCGCCGCACGCGCCGTTCGCCTACCAGTCGATCGTGGTGCACCGGTCGATCCCGGCTCGTGCGTACAGCCACATCCGCCGCCGCCCGAGCGGTTCCGACACGATCGTGGCCGACATCGACGTGCTGACGGCCGCCGGTGAGGTCGCGGTCGAGGTCAGGGGCTTCACCATGCGCCGCGTCGACGAGTCCATGGTGGCCCCGCGTGGGCAGCGAGGCGCCCACGACGACGGGATCACGCCCGCGACCGGGGTCGGCATGTTGCTGCGCATCCTGCGGGGACCCGGCCACCGGCAGGTGGCGATCACCATGTCGGGGGAGGACGCGGTCCTGAGGAACGCCGTGGCCAGGCCGGAGGCCCGGGACGCCGAACGGCGGAGTTCACCCGGGCGCGACCCGGGCCGGGCGCCGTCGGACGAGGCGTCCCTGGAGGCCCGGCTGACGGAGATGTGGCGCGCCGCGTTCGGCGTGGACGCGGTCGGCCCCGACGACGACTTCTTCGAGCTGGGCGGCGACTCCTTCACCGCGGTGGAACTGGTGGAGGAGATCCGCCGGGCGTTCAGCGTGGACGTCGGCATCGCGGCGATCTTCGACCACCCGACGGTGGGCGAACTGGCAGCCGAGCTGCGGAGGCTGACCGGGTGAGTTCAGCGCACCTTTCCGACCCATGCGCGAAGCGTCTCGGGATCCAGCCGTTCGACCACCTGGTGGCCGCCCTCGACCATCTGGACCGACACCTCCTCCGTCGTGTACTGGTTCCAGTCGTTGAGGCACTCGGTGTCCCAGGAGCTCGCGTCGCCGGTGGCGCCGACCGCGATGATCGGCGTGTGGAGCGTCGGGCGCGGATCCGCCTCCAGATACCGGTTGAGCAGGTGGTATTCGGATCGCCACAGACGTGCGTACTCCGGCAGGGCCGCCGTGTCCATGATGTGCCGCGGCGCCTCGATCTCCTCGGCCAGCGCCCGGTCGGGCAGTTCGGCCAGCGGGGAGAGAGGCGTGCGGTGCGGCGGGTACTGGCACATGACGACGATGCCGCGAAGCTGCCGTTCCAGGTGCTTGGCCGCCTCCAGGCAGACCAGCCCGCCCATGCTGTGGCCCACCAGCACCACGTCCGTCGCGCCGGCGGTCGTGATGAGGGACGCCAGCGCCGCGCCCCGCTCGTCGACGGAGGGCACGCTCATCGGCTCGCTCCAGTTGGCCCGGCGGATGACGGGTAACCGCCCCGGTTCGTTCCACTGGTCCACGAACTTCGTCCGGCCACCCAGGCCGGGGACGAAGATGACGGCCGGTCCGCCGTCGAGTGCCGGGCTGACGATGTAGTTCGCAGACTCCTGACCACCCACGTCATTCGCTCCTATTGCCACCAATTGACGAAGTGTGAGGACACGCCTTACCAGCTATTTGCCAAAGCTTAGCGCCGATCCCGGGCGGTCTCCATTTATCGCAACAGAGGCTGATTTTCCTCCACCACTGGTTCATTAACGTAGATCTGTGGCAAAGTGTGACAGGTGTCGACGCTGATTGCCGCCGCCGTGATCATCCTTATCGCTTCTACGGTGCACGCGGTGACCGGTTTCGGTTACGCGCTCGTCGCCACCCCGTTGCTGGCCCTCACGGTCGACCCCCATACCGCGGTGGTCGCCACGACGGCGTCCGCCTTGGCCATGACCGTCACGGTCGCCGTGCGCCAGCGCGAGCACGCCGAGTGGCGGGTGGCCCTGATCGCCATGGCCGGCATCGTGCTCGGCATGCCGCTCGGCCTCTGGGTGTACGGGATCACCTCTGAGCAGGTCCTCACCGTGCTGATCGGGATCGGTGTCCTGGGCTGCACCCTGATGGTGTGGCGGCGGGTGAAGGTGAAGGGGAACATCCCCATCCTGGTGGGAGTCGGGCTCATATCCGGCGCCCTGTCCACCTCGACCGGCACCAACGGCCCGCCGATGGTCGCCGCCTTCCAGGGCATGGGCTACGACCCCGCCAAGTTCCGCGCCACCCTCGCGGTGGTGTTCGCGGGAACCAGCGTGCTCAGCCTGGTCGGGTTCGCCGTGGCCGGGCAGGTGAACCAGCAGTCGATCTGGATCGGTCTGGTGGGCCTGCCGGTTGTTCAATTGGGGTATTTCATAGGAAATGCGATCTTTAGTCGCATTGACCCGGATCGCTTCCGCAAGGTGGTGCTGCTGGCTCTCCTCGTCAGCGCCGTGGTGACCCTCTCCGCCGCGCTCAACGGCTGACCTGCACCGCTGTCAAACTCCCGGAAAACAGCGGATTTCATGGAAGACCCAACCGTTCACCCCCTCCCAGCCGTCTTTTCTATATGACGGATTCCGAGGCGTTCGAGGCCTTCGTCGCCGCCTGGTACCCGCGGCTGCTGCGTGCGGCCATCCTCATCAGCGGTGACCGGCACCTGGCCGAGGACGTGCTCCAGGATGCCCTCATCAAGCTGGCGCGCCGCTGGCCGAAAGTGCATACCGACCCGGTCAGCTATGTGCGTACCACCTTGTACAGGGACGTGGCCTCCAGGTGGCGCAGGCGGCGGGAGTTCGCCTACGGGGAGCCGCCCGAGCACGCCGACCCCGACCCCTCGGGAGCGTCGGATCTGAAGGTGGTGTTCGCCCGCGCACTGGCCAGGCTGCCGGTGAGGCAGCGGGCGGTGCTGGTGCTGCGCTTCTACGAGGACCTGCCCGTCGGCGAGGTCGCCGCGGTCCTCGGGGTCTCGTCCGGAACGGTGAAGAGCCAGACGCACGCGGCGCTGAAACGGCTGCGCGAGGTCGCTCCCGAACTGGAAGAGGTGCTGATATGACGGACCAGAGACTGCGGGAGCTCTTCCAGGACCTCGCCGAGACCCTGCCGGAGGGGTCGTCGCACGCGGACGAACTCTGGCGCCGGCGCACCGACGGCCGTGGCCGCCGCCGGTGGACGGTGGCCGCCCTGCTCGCGGTGGCCGCGCTCGTCGCGGTGGGGATCACCGCGTTCCCGCAGCGGGTCGAGCGCGGCACCACCCAGACCCCCGCCGTCACGGCCGCGCCCCCGGCGCCGTCGTCGGTCCCGATGGACCGGGCGCCCGCCGCCCGCGAGCAGGCGGGACTGCCCGCGGCACCGGCCGGGCTGCCGGAGAGGTGGGCCGACATCCCCGTCGTGGACTCGGCTCCCGGGCCCGTCCTGGCGCTGGCCGAGTTCGGCGACGGGCGGATCTACCTGATGAAGGCCGGTGGCCGGATCCCGCTCGACGACTCCACGGACCTGGCCGGCGAAGGCGCGACGCGGCTGAACCCCAACGCGCTCGCCCCCGAGGGGACGCGGGCCGCCTTCCCGCAGAAGGACGCGGTGGTGGTGGTCGACCTGGTGATCGGCCAGACCTTCCGCTACCCGGTGCCGGGGTTCAACGAGGTCGTGCTCTGGCGCGGCGAGCAGCTCCTCGTCGAGCAGGAAAAGGCCAACTACCTGCTCGACCTGGCCACCGGGAAGGTCCGGCGGCAGCCGTACAAGGGATTCACGGGTGTGGCGGGCTACCGCGACCTCAGGATCGTCTCGCCCGAGGAGGGGGGCTGGACGGTCCTTGAGGAGCGCGGCTCGGGCGAGGTGCAGCTGGATGTCCGGAACCTCACCGACGGGGGCGGCATGCCGGTGGGCGTTCTGGGCAGTCACGGCTGGCAGCGTGACGACCTCGTCGCCAGGTCCGCGCCCGCGCGGCCCGGCCTGGCGCAGGGAGCCGACGTGGTCGTGGTGGCCGACATCGCGTCCGGACGGGTGGTCAGGACACTGCTGCTCCCCTCCTGCGGGAAGGGCGGCTGTCCCGTGCGCGGCTGGGTCGGCCACGAAACGGTGATCGTCGAGAGCGGCGACCTGCTGCTGGGCTGGAACATCAGCACGGGCGCGCTGTCGCGCGTTGCCGAACTGCCCGAGGCGGTGACCGCCTACTCCCTGCGTCCGGGCTGATCTGCTCACCAGGTCACGCGGAGCGAGTTCAGGCCGTAGACGATGCTGAAGGCACGGAAATCCCCTTCCTCGTACGGCTCCGCCGGCGCCAGGCCCGGAAAGCGCCGCAGCAGGGCCGGGAGGGCGATGCGCATCTCCATCCGTGCCAGCGGCGCTCCGAGGCAGTGGTGCACGCCATGGCCGAAGGCGACGTGGCCGGCGGCCCCTCGGGTGAGGTCGAGAGCGTCGGGATCGCCGACGAAGGCCGGGTCGCGGTTGGCGGCGGGAAGCGAGCAGATCACCAGCGAACCCGCCGGAATGGTCTGTCCGGCGATCTCCACCTCCGTCGTGGTCGTGCGCGGCGGCAGTGCCTGCACGATGGACAGCCAGCGCAGCAGCTCCTCGACGGCGGGTTCGGCGCGGGCCGGGTCCTCGCGCAGCAGCGCGAGCTGGTCCGGGTCGCGCAGCAGGGCCAGGGTGCCCAGGCCGAGCATGTTCGAGGTCGTCTCGTGCCCGGCCAGCAGCAGCAGTCCCGCGATGCCGACCAGCTCGTCGGTGCTGAGCTCGTCGCCGTGCTCGCGTACCAGCATGCCGAGCATGTCCTCGCCCGGGTCGGCCTGCGCGCGCACGACCAGCTCGGCCATGTAGGCGCGGTCCTCCCGCTGCGCCGCGACACGCTGGTCCATCGGCAGCGACAGATCCAGCAGGCGTACGGAACGCTCCTGGAAGGCGGCCCGGTCGGCGTACGGCACGCCCAGCAGCTCGCAGATCACCAGCGACGGCACCGGCAACGCGAAGTGCGCCACCAGATCGGCGGGTTTGCCGGCCCGCTCCACGTCGTCCAGCGCCGCCTGGACGATCTCGGTGATGCGTGGCTCCAGCCTGCGCATCCGCCGTACCGTGAACTCCGGGGTGAGCATCCGGCGCAACCGCGTGTGCTCCGGTGGGTCGAACCCGATCAGCTGCCCGGCCCGCATCTTGGTCCGTTCCTCGGCGTCCACCTGCTCGGCACCCGGGAACGGCGTCAGGGCGCTGCTGAACCGGGCCGGATCCGACAGCACCTGCCTGACGTCCTCGTGACGGCAGACCAGATAGGCCGCGGGCCCGCCGAACGGCAGGTTGACCCGGATCACCCCCTGTTCGTCGCGCGCCCGGGACAGCTCCTTGACCGGGTCGAACCCGTTCCGTCGCATGTGCGGCGGCAACTGCGTCGCATGGGTCATCTGTATGAGACCTTCCTAAAGCCAGGGGCGGAGTTTGTCGGGGTTGCGTACCGCCCAGATGTGGGTGATCCGGTCGTTGGCCACCTCGAACGCGACCACCGACACAGTGACCCCGTTCTGCTGGGCGATCAGGCCGGGCCGGCCGTTGACCGTACGCTCCACGATCGTCAGGTGGCTGGACCTGCTTTCGAGATGGACCACCCAGCGCACGATCCGCTCGGCGCCCTCAAGCGGGCGCCGCATGGTCGAGACCAGGCCGCCGCCGTCGCCGGTCGCCGTCGCGCCGGGATCGAGGAGGCCGACCAGGGCGTCGATGTTCTTGTCTTCCCAAGCCCGCTTGAAGTCCCTGACGATGCGGGCCTGGTCGGTCGCCGAGGTCGCGGGGGCCCGCCCGGCGCGGACGCGGCGGCGGGCCGAGGTGGCCAGCTGACGGCAGGCCGCCGGGGTACGGCCGACGATCTCGGCCACCTCCGCGAAGGGGTAGCGGAAGACGTCGTGCAGGATGAACGCGACCCGCTCGGCCGGGGTCATCGCGTCGAGCACGACCAAGAAGGCCATGTTGACCGACTCGTCGAGGGTGACCCGGTCGGCCGGGTCGACGGCGATGCCGCTGACCTGCTCCGAAGGCTCGGGCAGCGGCTCCGGGATCCATTCGCCCACGTAGGTCTCGCGCCGGGCCCGCGCCGAGGAGAGCACGTTGAGGCACAGGCGGCTGACGACCTTGGTCAGCCACGCGCCGGGGACGACGATGGCCTCCCGCTCCTGGCCGGACATGGCGTACCAGCGGGCGAAAGCCTCCTGGACGACGTCCTCGGCGTCGGCCAGGGAACCGAGGAGCCGGTAGGCGAGATTGATCAGCTGGCGCCGCTCGGCCATGATCGGCTCGGGCTGGAGGGTCATCGTCTCGTCGGCTCCTTTGATCGCGTCTTTCCCTGTCCGACAGGACAGCGCGATCAAATGTGAGGTCAACGATGTTTGTGCTTGCGTGGCGGAGGTGTCCAGAGCACGCCGATGGTGATGATCGTTGACACCACCAGCAGGATGCCGAACAGAACCTCCAGCAACGTGGTGATCGACATAAGGATCACCCCCTCCGTGCACCTTCCACTATCTGCCTGGGAGTATCGCCAGGTCAACGGCTTGATAGCCTGGCAGTCCCGAGGGGAGTACTTCTCAAGCGCCGACCCGGTCAAGACGGACCTTGGCAGCGTCCCCGGGCAGCCGCCCGCTCCGGCGGGTGAAGGAGACCTCGAACGCCGAGCACGTTCGAGGAGGCCGCGTGTCCACATCGATCGCCTCGCTGCCCCTGTGGTCGGCCACCGTCGCCGGCCTGGCGCTGCTGCTGTCGATCGACCTCATCCTGACCAGGCGGCCGCACGAGGTGCGCATGCGCGAGGCGCTCGCCTGGTCGGCCTTCTATCTGGCGTTGCCCCTGGCCTTCTGCGCCGGTCTGTGGGCCGCCTTCGGCACCACCGTGGCGGTGGAGTTCCTCACCGGTTACGTCGTGGAGAAGTCGCTGTCGGTCGACAACCTGTTCGTGTTCATGCTGGTGCTGGCGGCGTTCGCGGTCCCGGCGGAGCTGACCAGGCGGGTCCTGCTCTACGGCATCATCGGCGCGCTGCTGCTGCGCGTGGTGTTCATCATGCTCGGCGCCGCGGCACTGCGCAGCGGCACCTGGGCGTTCCTGCTGTTCGGCGCGATCCTCCTGGTCACCGCCGCGAAGGTCATGAAGGACGCGCTGACCGGACACGAGCGGGAGATCGACGTCTGCTCCCTGCCCGCCATCCGGCTGGTGCGCCGTTTCGTCCCGGTCGCGCGCGACTACCGTGGCTCGAAGCTGGTCGTCCGCGAGGACGGCGCGCGGGCCCTCACGCCGCTGGCGCTGGCCGCCGTCGCCATCTTCGCCGTCGACATCGTCTTCGCCGTCGACTCCGTCCCCGCGGTGTACGGCGTGACCCAGGACCCGTTCCTCGTCTTCGCCACCAACGCCTTCGCCCTGCTGGGGCTGCGCGCCCTCTACTTCGTGCTGGAAGGCGCGCTCACGAAACTGTGCCACCTCAACCACGGGCTCAGCCTCATCCTGGCCTTCATCGGGATCAAACTCATCCTGCACTGGGCCCACGGCATCTGGCCGGGGGTGCCGGAGATCCCCACGCTCGCCTCGCTCGGCGTCATCGTCGCCGTGCTCGCCGTCGTCACCCTCACCAGCCTGTACGCCAACCGCCGCTGACCGGTGGCACGAATGTTCACCAACCGTTGACGGCCTTTCGCCCTTATGGACTTATTCGAGTGGTGACGATGGGAGTGTCCGTCGCATCCCCCGCAAGGAGGCTTCGTGCCCACTCAGCCCCGCCCCGGACCCTTCTGGCCGGTGAGGCTCACCGTCATCCTCGCCACCCTCGCCTCCCTCATCGGCGTGGCCGGCATCGCGCCCGCCCACGCCGCGGTCTACAACTCCTGCACCATGTCGCGGTGCGCCGACGCGCGCACGGCGAAGTCGATCTGGGCCTCCAAGGGCTACCCCACCGCCAGGACCTGGTACTCCTGGCCGGATGGCCGTCACAACTTCGCCGGCGGACGCTTCTACAACCGCGAAGGCCAGCTCCCCGGCGGCGCCACCTACCATGAGTACGACGTGTACTCCCGGACACGGGGCGCGCCCCGGGACGCGTACCGGATCGTCGTCAACCGCGGCACCGGCGTGACGTGGTTCTCGCCGAACCACTACACCGACTTCTACCGGCTCTAGGGACTTCCATGACCGCACCACCGCTGCCGCGCTGGCTGACCGTGTGTGCCGATCCGGCGCCGGCCGTACTGGATGGGCGGCTCTGCCGTACCCGCGCCGCCTTCTTCGAGGAGGTGGCGCGGGTGCTGCGCTTTCCCGGCTACTTCGGCCACAACTGGGACGCGCTGTCGGACTGCCTGCGTGACGCCGGGGCGCTCGCGCTGGTCGTGGAGCACGCCGAGGGTCTGCTCAGCGCCGAAGCTCCCGGGCAGTTCGCGACCCTGCTGGGCGTGTTCTCCGACGCCGCCGAGTCCGGCCTGACCGTGACGCTGCGTACCGGCCGGGACCAGGAACCCGCGCTGCGTCAGCGGGTCACCGCCGCACTGCCCTGACCCCCGTCGAGGGAACGCCGGGCCAGCGGTGTCACGGCCGCCAGGAGAACGAGCAGCGGGGCGAGCACGAGCGCGTGCACGTGGATGCCATGGGTGAAGGCGTCCCTGGCGCTCTCCGCCAGCGCGCCGCCGAGCGGCTGGGGGAGCGTGGCCGCGTGGTGCAGGGTCTCGGCCAGGGTGTCGCCGTGGCCCGGTACGCCGGGAGGCAGCCCGGCCGGCAGGGTGTCGCCGAGTCGCCGGCCGTAGACGGCCGCGGCGAGGCTGCCGAGCAGGGCGATGCCGAGCGCCCCGCCCAGCTCCGCGCCGGTCTCGGAGATCGCCGAGGCGGCCCCGGCGCGTTCGGGCGGCGCCGCGCCGAGCACCAGGCCGGTGCCCAAGGCCATGAACGGCGTGAGGCCGGCGAACAGCATCACGGATCCGCCGACGAGGAACCACGGCTCCCGGTCCACCTGCGTGAGCAGTACCGGACCCGCCAGGGCCAGGACCGCGCCCGCGCTCATCAGCAGGGCCGGACGCACGCGGGCGGCGAGACCCGACACCCACAGCGCCACGACCGTGCCCGACACGGCGGTGGGGAGCTGCCACAGGCCCGCCGTCAACGGCGAGTAGCCCAGCACCATCTGCAGGTACTGCGAGGTCTGGAGGCTGGTCCCGAACAGCACGATCCCGACCAGGACCATGCCCCCGACCGACACGGCGAACGCCGGCACCCGAAACAGCGAGAGGTCGAACAGCGGCGCGGCCGCCCGATGCTGCCTGCGGACGAACACCACGCCCAGCACCACCCCGGCCGCGAGGCTTGCGGCCGCGGTGGCCGTGAAGCCGTCGGCCGCGAACCGCTTGACGCCGTACACGACCGACAGCGGAGTGAGGAACGACAGCACCACGCCGGCCGCGTCGATCCGCCGGGCGTCGCTCGCGCGGTGCTCGGGCAGCAGGTACGGCGCCGCCGCCACCAGCACCACCATGGCGGGAACCGCGACCAGGAAGACCGATCCCCAGGAGAAGAAGTGCAGGAGCGTCCCGCCCACCAGCGGCCCGAGGGCGCCGCCGGCCATGAAGGCGAGCATCCACACCGTGATGGCGAACCGCCGCTGCCCGGGGTCGGCGAACAACCGGCGGATCACCGCCAGCGAACTCGGCGCGAGCGCGGCGGCCCCCACGCCCTGGATCGCGCGAGCGGCGATCAGCACGCCGGTGTCACCGGCCCAGGCCGCCATGATCGAACCGGCGGTGAACACGGCGGCGCCGGCGAGCAGGAGGCGGCGGTGGCCGTACCGGTCGCCGAGGCCGCCCATGGTGATGAGGAAGCCCGCGACCATGAATCCATAGATGTCCATGATCCACAGCTGCGCGGCCGCGTCGGGCGCCAGGTCGGCGCTGAGCGTCGGCAGCGCCAGGTAGAGCACGGACATGTTCATCATGACCAGGACCGCGGGAACGCCGAGCACGGTCAGAGCGATCCACTCGCGCGTCCCGGCCCGCGCCGGGGGAGTGCGGACCGTCACGCGCCGACCTCCAGGAGCGTCTTGCCGAGGGTGGCTCGCGACTCGATCGCGGCGTGCGCCGCCGCCGCCTCGGCCAGCGGGTACGCCTGCCCGACCACGGGCCGCCATCGGCCGTCGGCGGCCAGTTCGAGCGCGCGGCGGATGAGGGCCCGGTTCTCGGCGGGGCTGGGCGCGCCGGTCAGGCCGTGTACCTGGATGGCGCGGGCGGCGACCGCGTCGTCGGGCAGGTCGGTGGGGGTTCCGGCGGCCATGCCGTACACGCTGATGCGACCGCCGGTGCGCAGGACGCCCGCAGCCGCCGCCCCGATCGCCCCGCCGACGCCGTCGAAGACGGTGTCGACCCGGCCCAGTTCGCCGGCCCAGCCGGGGCGGGTGTAGTCCACGAACTCCGCGCCCAGGGCGGTGACCAGCTCGCCCTTGCGCGCGCCGCCCGCGGCGCCGATCACGCGGGCCCCGGCGGCGACGGCCAGCTGCACGAGCAGGCTGCCCACGCCACCCGCGGCGGCCTCCACCAGTACGGTCTCGCCCGCCCGCGGCGGCACGTCCCGGGTCAGCAGCAACGCGGTACGGCCATCGGCCAGCAGCGCCACCGCGTCACGTAGATCGACCCCCGCAGGCACCGGAACGACGTCCGCGGCGCGGGCGAGCGCCGACTCGGCGTAGCCGCCCGTGCCGCCGGTCGTGGTGACCACGGTGGCGCCGAGCAGCGCGGGGTCGACGCCGTGGCCGATCGCGGTGACGCGCCCGCCGACGCCGTTGCCCGGTGTGCGGGGCAGCGGCGGCCTGCCGAACGGACCGGATCCTGAGCGGACCTGCGTCTCGACAAAGGTCACGCTCGCGAACGAGACCCCCACCACGACCTCGCCGGGGCCGGGCACCGGCTCGGCCGTCTCCTCCGCCCGCAGCACGTCCGGGCCGCCGAACTCGCGCATGATGATCGCCAGCATGAAGACTCCTATGAAACGGATAGCATCTGTCCGTTAAGCTATAACGGAGAGGTCCTATCCGCAAACGGTAGGGTGGGGGCATGGCTCGCAAGGCACCTCGGCACGCGGAGGCCGAACGCAACGACCAGGCGCTCCTGATCGCCGCCAAACAGGTGCTCAAAGCCGAGGGATCACGTGCCTCGGTCGCGGCCATCGCCGCGCGGGCGGGGGTCGGGATGGCCACCGTCTACCGCCGCTACCGCACCAAGGAGGAGTTCTTCCAGCGCCTGTGCGTCCTCGCCCTGGAGCAGTGGATCGAGGCCGCGGAAGAGGGGCTGCGGATGGACGACCCGTGGGACGGGCTCGTGCACTACGTGTCCGCGGCGCTGGAGTTCGGCGGGGGCTCGCTCGGCTCACTAGCCGGCACCGTCCCGGTGTCCGAGGAGATGGCCGAGGCGTTCACGCGTTCGGAGCGCCTGTGGCACGCGCTGGTCGCGCGGGCGCATGAGGCGGGGGTCCTGCGGGCGGACGTGACGAGCGTCGACGTCGACCTCCTGATCGAGCAGCTCGGGCAGGCGTCGCTCGTCGAACATCTGGTCCGGCGGGGCCGTACGGAAGGGCTCGACGAGGCCCGCGCCGCCCGCCATCGCACGGTCATGATCGCCCTCGACGGACTCCGTCCGGGTCATCCGTCACTCGCCGGGCCACCCCCCGCGGCGGACCTGCTGTCCCGGCGCTGGTCCATGTAGCAGAAATATAGACGGCCTCTCTAAACTCATGAGGGGCAATTATTTGCGCGGGCGAAAAGCCGTGAATTCCGTTATCAAAAAGCTTCTTTACCAATAGCGCGGCATTATGTGACGATCTCCCTGTTTGCCATCTCGGCCTTTGAAGGGACGAAGTGAATACGTCACCCAAGGCGTCTGGTTTATCGGCCCGGACGCGCCGTAGCGCTGCTCTGATCGCAGTTTCAACGCTTTCTTTGTCGCTTTTGAGCGCACCCGCCATCGCTCAGCCCCCCACACCTGCCCCCGCCGCGGCGAAAACGCCTGCCGACCCCGCACTGGCCTCCGCCTTCGAGCAGGCCAAAAAGACGGGGCAACGAGTCGAAATCCCCTCCCGCTCCACCGAGACGATGAAGGTATGGGCGACCACTGACGGCCGGCGGCTGCAGGCCGAGCTGTTCACCCAGCCGGTCCAGCTGAGAAACGCCGCCACCCAGGCATGGGAGCCGATCGACACGAGCATCGTGGCCCGCGACGGCAAGCTGCGGGCCGCGCGGGTCAAGACGCCGCTGACCTTCGGCGCGCGCGGGACCAGGCACCTGGTGTCCGCGACGGGAAAGGACGGCGAGAGCGGCCTGCGGGTGACCCGGGCACTGCCGGATCCGAAGATCTCCCGCGACACGATCACCTACCCCGACGCCGTCGCTCCTGGGGCGGACCTGGTGGTGGTGGCCCAGGCCAACGGCTTCATCTCCCAGGTGGTCTTCCGCCACAGGCCGACCGCCCCGGTCACGGTACGGCTGCCGCTCACGCTGCCCAAGGGCACGAAGTTCGGCACGACGGCCGACGGCCTGGCCCAGCTGAAGGACGCCAAAGGCAAGCCCAAGGCCGCGCCGATCGTGCTGACCGCGATGGACGCCAAGGTCGAAGCCTCTCCCGAGGAGGGCAAGAGGTCCCCGGTCGCCGCCCGCGTGGAGTCCTCGGAGCTGGTGTTCACGCCGGACGAGAAGTTCCTGGCCGATCCCGCCGTGACCTACCCGGTGACGATCGCCGCCGCCTCGGAATGGTTCGGCGGCGGCGAGCCCGACGACGCCTGGGTCAGCAGAAACGACCCGTACACCAACAACTCGGCCGCCGGGTGGCTGCGCGCCGGCACCACCTCCACCAGCCAGGACATCGCCCGCGTGTACCTGAAGTTCAACACGGAGGCCGAAGAGCTGAAGGGCGCCACCGTCGTCCAGGCCGACCTGATCGTGTGGAACTACAAGTCCGGCGGCCCGAACGGCCAGCTGTGCGGCGACCCCCTCGGATCCGGCATCCTGGCCGCACGCGTCACCTCCCCCTGGACCCTGAACGGCGGGCCGGACAACCTGAGCTGGTCCAACCAGCCCTCGGCCACGGGCACGGAAGGGGCGAACCGCGCCGGCTACAACTACGACGCCAGCGGCACCTGGTGCGCCAAGGACGACCAGCTCTGGCACCGCGTCACCGGCATGGCCCGCGCCTGGATCGAACAGAAGGTTCCCAACCACGGCCTCGTGCTCCGGGCCGTCAGCGAGACCGCGGCCATCAACTGGCGCCAGTACTACGCCAGCGAGTACAGCGGCGACCCCTACCCGGGTTACCGGCACCCGCCGGCGCTCATGGTCGAGTACATCCCCAAGCCGAAGAGCTATCGGGGATTCATGATCCCCTACACGGACAACCCCGTCTTCAGGGACATCGCCCAGCATGACTTCAGGAGTTCTCAGCAGCAGCAGGCACCGCTCCTCTCCCTGAACGACGTGGTCAAGGCCAGGGAGACCGCCGGAGACTTCTTCATGGAGGACTCCAAGGTGGCCCTGCAGATCCCCGACGACATGACCACCGAGGAGTGGATGGAGTCGATCGAGGCCACCCCCGCGCCGGTGGACCCGCCTCCGCCCACGGATCCCGACACCACGCCGCCCACCGTCATCGGCACGCTCCCGGCCGCCAACGCGACCGGTGTCGACACCGGCACCGAGCTGAGGGTGTCGTTCAGCGAGAAGGTGTCCAGCGCGCAGGTCGAGGTCAAGGACTCACGCGGCCGGCCGATCGAGGGCAGTTCGGCCATGGAGGTCGCGGACACCGTCCTCGTGTTCCGGCCCTCCCAGGGGTGGCCCATGGCGCGGTTCACCGCCGTGGTGAGCGGCGCCAAGGATGCCGCGGGCAACGTCATGCAGCCCCATTCGTTCGGTTTCTCCACCGACGAGACCGCGCCCAAGGTGACCGCGACCACTCCGGGCAAGGACGCGACCGACGTGGCCATCTCCACGCCGATCTCGGCGACCTTCGACGAGGCGGCCTATGACGCGCAGGTCCTGGTCAAGGATCAGAACGGCGCCGCCGTACCGGGCAGCCTCGCCGCGGACGCGGCGTCCAAGATCTGGACGTTCACCCCGGCGTCGCCGCTCGCGGCCGGGGTGAGGTACGACGTGGAACTGAGCGCCGCCCGTGACGCGGCCGGCAACGAGATGGCGACCTATCCCTGGTCCTTCCGGACCGACGGGACCGCCCCCGCGGTGACGCAGACCATCCCCGCCGCCGACGCCACCGGTGTCGCGCTCGACTCGGCGGTGCGGGTCACGTTCGGCGAGTCCCTGGCCGACGCCAGGATCGGCGTCAAGGACGGCGCGGGCGTGGCCGTACCGGGAAGCGTCACGAGCGGTGACGACGGCAAGGTGTGGACCTTCACTCCGGACGCTCCGCTGGCCTGGAACTCCTCCTACACCGCCACGGTGAGCGAGGCCGTGGACCTGTCCGGGAACACGCTGGCACGGCATGAGTGGTCGTTCGCCACGGTCGTCGACCGCACGGCGCCGACGGTGGCCGAGACCAGCCCCGCCAAGGACGCCACCGGTGTCCCCGTGCGGACCAAGGTCAAGGCGACCCTCTCCGAAGCGGCCGCCGACGTCCAGATCACGGTCACGGACCCGGGTGGACAGCAGGTCGCGGGCGACATCGGCGCCGATCCGGCCGGCAAGGTCTGGACGCTGACGTTCGCCGGGCCGCTGGCCGCCGAGACCGTCTACACCGTCGCCGTCGCCGGGGGAAGAGACCCGGCGGGGAACGTCATGGAGCCGCACTCCTGGGCGTTCACGACCGCCGAACCGGACGTCACGCCGCCGGCCGTCACCGAGTCGGCCCCGGCGGCCAACGCGGTCGACGTCCCGCTGAACGCCCCGATCAAGGCCACGTTCAGCGAGCCCGTGTCCGGCGGGCAGATCGTGGTCAAGGATCCCTCGGGCAACGCCGTCGCCGGAACCACGACGGCCGAATCCACCACGGTGCTGTCCTTCGCCCCCGCGCAGGCGCTGGCCGAGCTCGTCAAGTACACCGTGGAGGTGAGCGGCGCCAAGGACGAGGCGGACAACGTCCTGGCCACGCACACCTGGTCGTTCACGACCCTCGAACTTCCGCCGCCGCCGAACTCGCCGAAGGTGTTGTACGAGTATGTGGCGCCCAAGGACAGCGCCGGAGCCCTGACGAAACTCACGCCGACGTTCTACGGCGACGTGAACGACCCCGCGGGCCGGTCGTCCACGATGACGGTCGTGGTGGAGCACGATCCGGCGGTGGCGGGCCAGGGCAGTGGGCTGATCTGGTCTGGTACCTCCACGAGTGTGAGTAATGGGGGCACCGCGAGTCTTCCGATCGCGTCGGGCAAGCTGTCAGATGGGTGGAAGATCCGCTGGCGAGCCCGCGCGACGGCCGCCGGGGTCAATGGCGCGTGGACGGCCTGGCATTTAGAGACCGTCAACATCTCCAAGCCGAAGGTGTCGTATGAGTATGTGGCGCCCAAGGACAGCGCCGGAGCCCTGACGAAACTCACCCCGACGTTCTACGGCGACGTCAGCGACCCCGACGGCCGCTCCTCCACCATGACCATCGAGGTCGAGCACGATTCGGCCCAGGGCACCGGCCTGATCTGGTCCGGCACCACCCCATCGGCCGTCGCCAGCGGCGGCACCGCGAGTGTGGCGATCCCGTCGGGCAAGCTGTCAGACGGGTGGAAGGTCCGCTGGCGAGCCCGCGCCACGGCCGCCGGCGTCAACGGCGCCTGGACCGCCTGGCATTCGGAGACCGTCAACATCTCCAAACCCAAGGTGTCCTACGAGTACGCCGCGCCCACCAACAGCAGCAGAGAGATCACCAAGCTCACACCCACCTTCTACGGCGACCTGAGCGACCCCGACGGCCGCTCCTCCACCATGACCATCGAAGTCGAGCACGATTCGGCCCAGGGCACCGGCCTGATCTGGACCGGCACCACCCCATCGGCCGTCGCCAGCGGCGGCACCGCCAGCCTCACCATCGCCTCCGGCAAACTCTCCGACGGATGGAAGATCCGCTGGCGAGCCCGCGCCACCGCCGCCGGCGTCAACGGCGCCTGGACCGCCTGGCATTCGGAGAGCATCAACATCTCCAAGCCGAAGGTGTCGTATGAGTACGTGGCACCCAAGGACAGCGCCGGAGCCCTGACGAAACTCACCCCGACGTTCTACGGCGACGTCAGCGACCCCGACGGCCGCTCCTCCACCATGACCATCGAAGTCGAGCACGATTCGGCCCAGGGCACCGGCCTGATCTGGACCGGCACCACCCCATCGGCCGTCGCCAGCGGCGGCACCGCCAGCCTCACCATCGCCTCCGGCAAACTCTCCGACGGATGGAAGATCCGCTGGCGAGCCCGCGCCACCGCCGCCGGCGTCAACGGCGCCTGGACCGCCTGGCATTCGGAGAGCATCAACATCTCCAAACCCAAGGTGTCCTACGAATACGCCGCGCCCACCAACAGCAGCAGAGAGATCACCAAGCTCACACCCACCTTCTACGGCGACCTGAGCGACCCCGACGGCCGCTCCTCCACCATGACCATCGAAGTCGAGCACGACCCCACCGCGACGGCCCAGGGCACCGGGCTCATCTGGACCGGCACCACCGCGGCCGTGAACAACGGCGGCACCGCGAGCGTGACGATCCCGTCGGGCAAGCTATCGGACGGGTGGAAGATCCGCTGGCGAGCCCGCGCCACCGCCGCCGGCGTCAACGGCGCCTGGACCGCCTGGCACAACGACAGCATCAAGGTCGCAGCTCCGGAGCCACCCTCCGCGCGTCAATCCGACGGCGGCACGAGTGCCCAGGCGGCCGCCCGCAAGCCGTTCCCCTACGACCGTCTCGAACACGAACAGTGCCAGAGAACGATCGCCGACAAGAGCAGGGCGCCGTGGGAATCGGGATGGGGGATCGTCGACCGCAGAGGCTTCCAGCCCAAGAACTCCTACAACCTGTGCTACGCCATGTGGATCGGCGAGTACGACGGCGACGACTATCTCGACACCGACCTGCCCATCGACGGCAACGCGCTGTGGGCGGCCCGGCTGACCGTCGTCTTCCACAGCTATGTCGGCAAGTCGCACAAGGTGGCCAACCCGACCGGCCCGCGAAATCCCGGCAACTACACCAGGGCGACGAACAGCCGCCACGTCAGCGCCTGGATCAGGGTCGACAGGGTGTTCCACCGGCCGGGCGACACCTTCGCGAAGGGCCGCGAGTTCGCCGTCTTCCTGGGTGAGAACGGCAGCTGCACGTCCAACTACAAGGACAAGGACGGTCAGATCAAGTCCGCCTACTCCGGCATCAGGGACAGGCTCGACAACTGGGGATCGGGAGGAGACAGGGAGATCCTCCTGGACATCTCCGGGAACCACCCGAACTCCGACACCGGCAGCTGCACCGTCGAACCCAAGATCCGTTACGAGTTCCTTCCACACGACGGAAACAACTACCAGCAGCTGAATCCCTACTTCCGCGACAAGCGCTACGTGCAGTCGTTCATCTGTGACAACGCCTCCTGGAATTTCAACTACAGCGGCGGCTGCATCGTCGGCAACATTCGCCCCGTCTTCATCCTCGACGGAAACGAGGAAAAGAAGGGGAAGAAGGTGGTCGTCGAGAGCGTCGCGCACTGGTACAAGGCTCTCTACCTTCCCCACTTCACCTATCCACCGGTCCCGGGCGGGAAGAAGAACATTCCCGGCTTCTTCGACTGGAAGTATCCCGGGTGCACGCGCGGCACCATAGAAATGAGTTGCCTGCACCGGACGACCGACGCGGCACTGCAAAAGAAGAACCGCGAAGACCACGCGATTCCCGCCTGCAGGAAGCTCAAGCCGGGTTACGGCTCGCCTGACAGTTGCGACGAGTTCCCGTTCGCCTCGACCCTGGAAGGAGCGTCAAGCCCGGCCCACGACTTCTCCGTGGACATCATCAAGGGCAGCGACAACTGCTCGTCCGGCGCACGGACGCTGGTCTTCTACCAACGCCATCGCATCGGAAACGGGCACGCCTACTGGGTGGACGTCATCCTGCCCGGCGAAGCGAGGCCCAGAAGCCTCGCCCCGGGCGCGGTGTTCGGTGACTTCCTTCCGGAGGAACAGCCGGAGGTCTGCACCGTGGACGGCGACAGCTGATCAGTGATCAAGGCGGGCAGGGTCTCGTTGACCTGCCCGCCCTTTCACGGCCAAAGTGAGGGACCATGAGCGAACTGCGCCGGCACTACACCGACGCCCACACCTACTTGCCCGAGCAGGCGTCCGTCGCGTGGATCAGGACCACCGACTTCGACGGCATGGTGCGCACTCTCGGGGGAGACCCCGCCTGGGTCTACCCCGCGACCTGGGAGGACGTCGAGAGCGCGGCGTGGGAGGCGGTCGATGACGAGGACCGGGCGGTGATCCTGACGGCCCGCCACGGTCCGTGGACGGTCGTCCTCGACGCGATGTGCGGTCGCCTGACGGGACTCGTGAAGCGCCTGTCCGCCTCCGGAGAAGCCCTCGCGCTCCAGTGGACCGTCAACCATGTCGCCACCGTCGCCTACGCCAGGGACGGACAGGTGATCGGCACCTTCGACCCCGCCGACCTGGACACCATCAATCCCGCGTCGGGACGCGAATGGCTGTCCGGCCTGCCGGTCACGCCGGACGAATGGCGTCAAGGCTGGCAGCCGGCCGCGCTCGCCCTGGGCGAAGAGTGGTCCGGGGTCAGGCTCGATCGGGATTGGCTGGCGCGGGAACACCTATGCGTCCCGCTGGGCTCCGCTCGGCCCCAGGTCCGTCCCCCGAGCGCCTTCCGCGTCAGGGACTGGCTGCGCCCGACGCTGGAGGGTGACCCGCGGCTGCTGGCGATCGCCGCCGATCCGGCGCCGGAACGGCAGCACGAGATCATCCAGATCGCGATCGAACTGGCCCGGCACACCTGGCCGATGTCAGGAGATGTGGAACGGCAGGCGTTACGGGCGATCGCCGATCGGGTGAGAGACGACCATTCCGCGAGCATCCGCACCCAGCTCGACGCCGCGGCCGCGGACATACGCGCCCGGATCGACACCACCGCCGCACAGATCGAAAGGCAGGTGAACGAAGAGCGCGGGCCGGTCCAGGTACCCGTCGTCCCCGACATCGACCTGATGATGAGACTGTCCGCCGACCCGGAATTGGACCGCCTGCACAGGGAACTGCGTCCCCTTGAGATCCTGGCGCAGGCGCTCGACCCCGATCTGAACGCGGCCGCGACCCGGACGAGCGGACTCCTGACGGGAAAGGGGATCCCGCCGGAGGTGTCACCCGTTCAAGCGGTGTTGCAGCAGCTCGCCTGGTATGTCGCGACGGGCGAGGTGGACGACGAATGAGCGTGGCGGGCAGGTTCGGTCAGTCATCGATCGCCTGGTAGAGCGTGGCCCAGAAGTCGTGGATGGCGCGCGCCGAGTCCGGGGTGGACATCCCGACCTGGGTGAGCAGAACTCCGGTGACCTGGTGTTCGGGGTCGGCGTAGGCGGTGGTGCCGCTTCCGCCGTCCCAGCCGAACTGGCCGACGGGGGCGTGGCCGCCGCGGTGGGTGCGGACGGCCATGCCGTACCCCCAACCGCCGTGCAGCCCCTGGCCGGACGACAGGTGGGCGATGGTCGCGTACATGGCGTCGCGGGCGGCCTGTTGCCCGGGCGCGAGGCGATTGGTGGTCATCAGTTGTACGGCGGGCCGCGACAGGATCCGTTCGCCGCCGTGCGTCCCGTGGTTCAGCAGCATGCGGAAGTAGGCGTGGTAGTCGTCGACGGTGGAGACCAGCCCACCGCCGCCGCCCTGGAACGCCGGAGGCCGGCTGATCCTTCCGCCTGCCGCCTCGTCCCACACGTGGAATTCCCCGGTCGCCGGGTCTGGCCCGTAGAGGGGCGGCAGCCGGTCGATCTTGTCGGCGGGGACGTGGAAGCCGGTGTCCTTCATGCCGAGCGGGTCGAGGACGCGTTCACGGAGAAACGTCTCCAACGGCTTGCCCGTGACTCTGGCGACCAGGACGCCGGTCACCTCGTTGCTGAGGTCGTACTGCCAGCGCTCGCCGGGCTGGTACGACAGCGGCAGTTCGCCAAGGCGGCGCATCCACTCATCCGGGTCGGGCGCGGGCCCGGATGCCACGCTGTAGTCGAGGCGCTCGAAGGTGGCGGCCCTGATCGGGGAGTTCAGCAGCTCGAAATCCATGCCGAGCCCGAACGTGGAGGTCAGCAGGTCCCGTACGGTGATCGGCCGCCGGGCCGGCACGGTCTCGTCCAGTGGGCCGTCCGGCCGCCTGAGCACCTGGCGGCCGGCGAGTTCGGGCAGCCACGGGTCCACCGGCTCGTCCAGCCGCAGCCTGCACTCGTCGAGCAGGATCATCGCCGCCGCCATCGTGACCGGCTTGGACGTGGAGGCCATCCGGAAGATCGTGTCCCGGCGCATCGGCGCGCCGCCGTCATGGCGCATCGTCCCGATCGTCTCCACGTGCGTCTCTTCGCCGCGGCTGACCAGGGCGACCAGCCCGGGAATCTTCCCCGACTCGACATGCCGGGCCAGCACCTCACGCAGTCTGCGCAGTCCCGCTTCGGTGAAGCCGCCGTCGTTCTTACCCATCATGAACGTCATCCCTTGTCTCACGATCGTTGATGTCTGGCTGCCGCCCCTGCCGGAGCCGCCATGCGAGGAGCCTGGACCTTGACCTAAGGTCAAGGTCAAGCCTCATCGCGATCGTGGGGTGACCGGCGCCGAGCGTCCGATCCCGTAGGTTCGGCGGGCGGTACGAGCGAAGAGGGCCTCACGCTCGGCGCTCGAGTAGGGTGCGGCGATCAGTTTGAACGAGTTCCAGAGGGTGACGTAGTCACACAGCCTTCTGTCCACCGGGAAGTTGCTTTCGAACATGCATCGTTCTGGCCCCAGGGTGTCGATGCAGTGGCGAATGTGCGGGCCCCAGAAGCCGGCGATCCTGGCGGATGTCATCGGGGTTGATGCGACGAACTCGACAGGGGCGAACGCGGGCATGCCGATCCCGCCGAGCTTCAGCACCACGTTGGGAACGCCCGCCAGCCCCGTGATGCCGGCCCGCCATTCCGCGAGCACCGCGTCCCTTCGCCGCGAGTACGGCCCTGTCGCCGCCGGCCCGCCGAGATGGTCGAGAACCACCACGAGGCTCGGGTGCGAACGCGCGAAGTCGCGCAGGTCGGGGAGTTGGTGAAAGTAGGTCCAGGTCTCAAAGACGAGCCCGCGGCGCGTCAGCTCGGACGCCCCTCTCCTGAAGGCGCCGTCGATAAGAAGCCCCGGTTGCGGCCTGCTGCGACTGGCGAACACACCCGGATTCGCATCCCAGGCCACCGTGTGGCGTACCCCTTTGAACCTGCCGTCCCCGGCTTCGACATGCGCATCAAGGACTTCGGCGAGTTCAGACGGTTGCGACCTCAGGTCTGCGTGTCCGACGATGCCGCTGACCAGCCCGTCGGAGACGGGCTGGCGCGCCACCCAGTCCGTCTCTCCCACGGGCCGTAGATGTCGTGGTCCCTCGGTGTAGTAGCCGCTGAGGCACTCCACGAAAACGGTGGCGACGACGTTGTGCCCGGACCGGGCGTCGGCGCGCAGGTCCCGCACCGAGTACGGAATGTCGCCGGAATCGCTCTCCGCCCGCGGTCCGTACGGCCACAGGTGATGGTGCGGGTCCACGATCGCTAGATCCGGATCCCGAATCGGCTCCGTCATGTCATGGACTGGGGAAATCGGGCATCCAGAACCGTTGGTACGTGGACGGTATCGCAAGTGCCGGAGTTTCGTCGTGGTGTACGTAGAGGGAGTCGCGCATGAAATTGACGTCGCCTCTTGAGTCGATCCAGTAAACAGGGATGCCGGCTTCCTCCATGATCCGTCGCGACAGCACGGCACGCGGCGAATAATAGATCTCTTCCTCGAAGACACACTTGTCGCCAGGGAACGGCACGTAGAAGGCCACCGCGTCGTACACGGACACGATGTCGTCAGGCTCAAGTGCCGGCACCGACACGAAGCATTCCTGGCCGGCGGCGGCCATGACTTCCGCCAGCGCCGGGTTCCCGGAGATGTCAACGCGCGCTCGTGGATTGTCGTTCACGATGTGAAGGAGGAGCTCGTGCCTGCTCACCGGTAGTTCGCCAGGCACGACCAGGAGTCTCGTTCGCGGCAGCTTCCGGATGTTCCACACATAGGGAATGAGGGTCTGCCCGGCAAGTGCGTTCGTCTTGTCGGCGAAGAGCTGATCGCCGATGACGATGGCGTCCAGGCCGGAATTCACGTAGAGACGAAGTGCCTGCTCGCAGGTCTGGACGAGCGGTTCGCCCCGGCCGTTGAGCGAGGTGTTCAAGAGCAGTCCGATTCCGGTCCGGCTCTTGAACTCCTGTATCAGCCGGTAGAAGAGGGGATTGCTCTGCGCCGTCACCGTTTGAACGCGCGCCGTGCCGTCGACGTGACCGATCGAGCTCAGAGGCTCGCGCCACTCATCTCTGATGCGGGCGACGGCGGTCATGTACGGCAGGTCGCCGTCGATGTCGAAGTAGGTGTTCACGTCCTCCCGAAGGACCGACGGCGCGAAGGGCCGCCACCACTCCCGGCGCTTGACGCCATTGACCTTGTCTTTGATACCGGGCACGAGAGGATTGGCCAGGATCGAGCGATTCCCCAGCGCTCTCGGTCCGATTTCGGACCTGCCTTGTACCCACCCGATGACGCTGCCGGAGGCCAGCGTTTCGGCCGCGAGCGCGGCGATGTCATCTGATTGCCGGCCACTCACCTGGTAGCTCTTCCCGGCCGTGTCCAGATTCTCCAGATCGATGCTCTGTCCCCAGTACGCATGCGTCATGTGCCATCGGCGGGGCCGATCGGGTGCGCCGATGTTGTGATATGCGTAGAGCGCTCCGCCGAGCGCGGTCCCCGCATCGCTGGCCTGCGGATAAGCGATGACCTGGTCGAATCCGCTTTCGGCCGACAGCATTCCGTTGGTGATCGAGTTCAGGCCCACCCCGCCCGCGAGAAGCAGCGTCTTCGAGCCCGTCTCCTGCTTCAGGAATCTTGCCTGCTTCAGCATGATCTCTTCGCATATCGCCTGGACGGTCGCGGCGACGTCCTTGTGCGTCTGAGATATTTCCTCGCCGTCGCGCCGGCCCGGCCCGACCAGTTGGGGCAGGACGACGCGCCCGATGTCCGTCGAGGCGAACCGGCACGCTCCACGGCGTAGGGCGGGGAGGTAGCAGAACCGGCCCTGGTCATCAATCTGAATGAACGTGTCCAGCTGTCGTCTGAAACGTTGAGGGTCGCCGTAGGCCGCGAGTGCCATCGTCTTCCCCTCCTCGCCGTACCCCCACCCGAGCCAGATCGTGACCCCCTGGTAAAGGTGTCCGAGCGAGTGCGGGTGTGGAGTGGTCCCGAGGATGGAGATACGGCCATTGCGACCGTGCGCGAGCATGGAGGTCTCCGCCTCACCGCCACCGTCGACACTGAGGATGGCCGCGTCGTCATGTGGACTCGAGTAATAGACGCCGGACACATGACAGAGATGGTGGCGAATGTTGACGATCCGGCTGGCCGGAAAGCCTCCCTCGCGCAGAAGCAGGTACCACGAGGGAAGATGCCAGTTGAGAAAGCGATGGATGTCGCCGACCTTGTCGGGGGTGATGTAGCCCGAGATGAGCGCCTTGCGTTTTGCCAGTTCGCCGGGGTGCATGCAGTTCGTGACCAGGTCGACGTCGGAGGGGGAGATCGAGTACTCCGCGAGCCCCTGGAACAGCACCGAGAGATCCGTGGACGTCGCGCGTTTGACCCGGTTGAAACGTTCTACCTCATAAACAAAGAGGGGCTCTCCATCCCGTATCAGCGCGAAGCATGCGTCATGTTGGCCGGGCTTGCTTCCCAGAACAATCACTTGGCACCCATCTTGTGTCTCGTGTGAACGACTGCGTGCTTGCCGGGGAGAACGAGCTTGGCCGTCAGGCGGGCGTGCCGACAGAGGTGAAGGCCTGCGGGATGTCGCCGGCAGTGGTGGTGCGGTGCATGACCCGGGGCAGCTCGGCGGCGAAATCCGCTCGATGGAGAGCTCTGGCGTTGTCCCAGACCACCACGTCACCGGCCGCCCACTGGTGGCGGTACACGAACCGGTCCTGGGTGGCGTGGGCGATCAGCTCCGCCACGGTCAGTTCAACGGGGACTCCGTCGCCGGACTCGATTCGAGAAAGGCAGAGGTCGTTGACGAAGAGTACGGGGGCTCCGGTATCGGGGTGCGCTCTGATGATCGGGTGGCGTGACGGTGTGTAGGTTGACGTACCCGCCAGCGCCGCGGGGTTGTTGTGAGCGTCGGCCCGCGTGGCCGCGATCCGATCGTAGGCGTGCAGGCCGATCGCACCGGCGAGCACGTCCCGCCACCGCGGGGGCATATTGTCGTACGCGGTCTGCAGGTCGGCGTACAAGGTGTCGCCGCCTGACGTCGGCAGCGCGACCGCCTTCAGCATGGTGTAGCGAATGGGACGGCGCAGGAACGAACCGTCGGTGTGCCAGATGTTGTTTCCGACCACCGGCGTGTCACCGCTGTTGTCCACGACAAGGAGCTCGGGGGTGTCGGGGTGCCTGTTGTCCATGTCCGGGTCGAGCGTGGGTTCGCCAAGGCCGCGGGTCAATTCGACCTGCCGGCCGGGAGTCAGCTCCATCCCTCGCAGAACAACCACGGCGAACGTCCGCAACAACGTCAGCAGCGCCCCGGGATCGTATCGTCTGTCATCGTCGGCCTGAAGCTCCGCCACGAAGACCGGGGCGCCTGATGGGGCCGTCATTCGACATCCTCTCGCTTGAACGTACGGATCGAGCAAGCGACGCGGCATCGCTCGTGGGCATGCGCGCGGGCCTCACCGAGAGGCGTCCGGCCGGCCCTCACGGCCTGCAAGGGTGATCAGCCGGTTCCGTCCGGCGCGTACGGGGCGGCCGGGCGAGGCGGCGGGCTGGCCGTGGTGGTGCGGTGCAGGACGCGCGGCAGCTTCCAGTGGAGCATGTCGGCCCGGTGCATCACCCTGGCGTTGTCCCAGATCACGACGTCCCCCACCCGCCAGCGATGACGGTAGACGAACCTGTCCTCGGTGGCATGCGCGTGGAGCTTGTCCAGCTGGATGAGCGCGGAGACGTCGGTCTCCGATTCGATGCCGACAAGGCACAGGTCACTCAGGTAGAGCGCGGGCGTATCGGTTTCTGGATGGGCGCGCACCACGGGATGGCGTACCGGAGGGTACAACTTCTCATAACCCTCTTCGATGGGCATGCGATGCACCTCGGAGCGCAGGTGGGCGATCTTGTCGTAGGTGTGCACGCCTACCGCGCCTGAGAGCGCTTCCTTCCAGGATGCCGGGGTCTGCGCATATGCCTCCACCATGTCGGCGAACAGGGTGTCCCCGCCTCGCGGTGGAACAACTTCCGCTCGTAACATCGTGTAGCGCGTCGGTTCTGGAAGGAAGGAACGATCCGAGTGCCAGCACCGGTTTCCGACCACGGGGGTGGCGCTCGAATTGTTGACGACCAGGATGTCCTTGCTTTCGGGGTGATGGTTGCGCAGGTCCGTAACAACCTCGGGTTTCCCCAGCAACCGGGTTAGCGACACCTGCTCCGCCGGGACCAGTTCCAGACCTCTGATCACCACGACCGAGTAAGTAGTGAGGGCCTGTTTGATTGCGTATCCGTCGCGCCCGGCAAGCAATGTACCGGTCCGCCCGGTAACCTCCACGACAAATTTTCCATGGAGATCTGAGAAGTCCAGCGACACGTTCTCTCCTTACGCCGTTGGTCGAACCAATGTCGTAGCGAGACCAGTTAACGTGGCACACTGGCAAAAATAAGAGAAGCCTATTGTGGGATCCATGTCAACGGTCACCGGAAGGCACGGGAGTCCTGGGCGTCGCCGAGATCATGGGCTGGGTCTTCGGCGCGCCGTTGGCCCCGGACAGGTCGCTTCCCGGGCCATCCGGGCGGCGGGGAACCCGGGCGAGTTTCACCGGGCGGATGCGCGGATCGCCGGTTTCGGCGAGCCCGGATTTAGGGTCGAGCGCACGCTACGCTGTGCTCGCCGAGCGCCACGCGCTGTTCACGCGGATTCGCCCGGCTGTCCGTCAGGCGGCTCTGATGCCGTTCGGTGACAATGCCGGAGAGCGGGAAATCCGCCGTGCAGGGTGCGGAGAAGAGCTCCCGCGCGGCCGGCGACCGTGAAGAAGGCGTGGGGCTGACCCGAATTCAATCGCAAGCGCCGATCGGCGGGGGTGGAGTGGGTTCTGCGGCATGCCCCCGGTCAGCGCGAATACACCTGCCGCGCCGGCTCGATCAGGTCGCCGACCTGGCAATCCAAGATGTCGCACAGCGCCACCAGGAGGTTGGGGTTAAGCCGTTCGGGAACACCGGTGAAAAGCCGATGGACCTGCTCACGGGACAACATGACCCCCCGTTCGGCCAGCATCGGCCCCAACTCGGTGGTCGTGAACATCTCCCGCTTGGCCATCACGCTACGCAAATGCCACCGATATCCGAGGGAGGCGGCCATCGTGGTTCTCTCGGCGAGCACATCATTGAGTTTAGCGGTGCTCTGCGCTCCAACCCACAGGTCGTCGCCGATGAACCGGGAGGCCGGGTATCGGTCCAGCGCGCAATGATAGTGCGGGTGCCGGGCATCGTGAAGTATGACGACGGTGCTGGGTTCCATGAAATCTGCCGCCGCCAGGAGACAGCGGCGTCGCTTGCGCCCGTCCACAATGACCGCGTCGAAACCATGGCCGGTAGTGGCGGGATAGTTCACGTAGTGGTCGAGATCGGCCTCGCGATCCGCCGAACGCTCTGATGGGCGCAGTGCGGTTCGATTCCAGCACACCGCTTCGATATGAGCGCTTCCGTCTCCGGCTGGTCCGTGCAGACTCCTGTCGTCGTCGGCATATCGCAGGACCGTGTCGGCCCGATAAACCAGCGCGGGCGCCAGGAAGGTGTCGAAGTACTCACGGTCGTATTCGAGGGCGAGCCACTGAAAGGGCAGGCCATGCGCGGCCAGAATTTGGGTGTAAGACAACGTGCTTTGCCCTGAACCCCATTCTAGAACGCGTATCCGCGATACTGAGCGTTCGGCGGAATTGAGGAGGATCGTCTTGATCAGGTCACCGTCGCGCGGACTCATCCAAGCGTACGGGCTTTCTATTTCCCTGACCACCTGGTTGCCTCTCTGAGGGACGGTCGGAAATCGTCGAGCCGGCCTTTCAGTGCACTCTCAACAGAAGAACATGACCATCGTTCGGGAGTCCATAGGATTCGCCCGATCGGGCGCTACGCTGCTCCGTCCTGGACCAGGTCGGCGCTCGTTGCCAGTGTTCCGTGGACGACCGCGCCGTGCGCGATGACCGTGCGAACCCGCAGGTCGTCCGTGAGAACGACGAGGTCGGCGTCCTTGCCGGGCTCGATGCTTCCGGTCTGTCCTCCCAGTCCGAGCATGCGCGCCGGCGTGGTGGCGGCGGCGATCGCGGCTTGGGTGATGGGGATTCCGACGCACCGCACGGCGTGCCGTACCGCGCGGTCCATGGTGAGGGTGCTGCCCGCGTTGGTGATCCCGTCGAGCAGGGTGACCTTGCCGTCGCGGGCGAGTACGGGCAACGGGCCCAGGTTGAACCGCCCGTCGTTCACCCCGGCCGCCGGGGTGGCGTCGGTGACCAGCGCGATACGTTCGGCACCGGCGGCGGCGAACGCGAGGCGTGTGGTCGCGCTGTGCAGGTGGACGCCGTCGTTGATGAGCTCGCACGTGACGTTGTCGTGGGTGAGTGCGGCGCCGGCCGGACCCGGCTCTCGATGGTGGAACGGCCGCATGGCGTTGAACAGGTGGGTGGCCATGCCGGCGCCGGCCTCGAACGCCTGGTGCGCTTCGTCGTAGCTGGCGTCGGTGTGCCCTACCGCCACGACCGCGCCGGAGGCGACGACCTCGCGGACGAGGTCCATTCCGCCGTCCAGTTCTGGGGCGAGGGTAACGGTGCGGACGGCGCCGTCGCCGCTGGCGAGCAGGTGCCGCAACGCGTTGACGTCCGGCGCGAGGACGTAGTCATTGTGATGGGCGCCCCGGTGGTTCGGGTTGAGGAACGGCCCTTCGAGGTGGATTCCGGCGATCGACCGGTGCAGCGGGCCGGGTGAGCGCATGAGGGCGGCCACCGTGCGGGCCGCGGCCGCCATCTCCTCGACCGGTGAGGTGACGAGGCTGGCCAGTGTCCGTGTGGTTCCGTGACGGCGGTGAAACGCGATCGCGCGCAGGATCTCCTGTGGATCCTCCGTGGTGACCTGAGCGCCGTCGCCGCCGTGCATGTGCAGATCCACGAATCCGGGCAGCACGTGGTCCGACCCGAGATCATGAATCTCGGCGTCGGCCGACCGGGGCGGCTCCCCAGCTCCCACGGCCGAGATCCGGTGACCGTCCAGGGCGACCCAGCCGGGATCCAGCAGCCGGTCGGGAGTCACCACTCGGGCGTTGGCGAGGATCATGACCATCAGGTTCCCTTTCCGGGCGCGTACGGCAGGTATTATTTTCTCAATGAGAAAATAATACAGCATGGGAGGGGAGGGTCCTTGGCTGCGATCGGTGTGCCGGGTGCCGGTGACGACGGCGGGTCGGCGGCGGGACGCGTCCTTACGCTGTTGCGTCGGCGTGGCCCGCTGACCCGCGCGGCGGTCACGGCCGAACTCGGCCTGGCCGCGAGTGCGGTGGGCACCGCCTTGGGTGACCTGACGGCGCTGGACCTGGTCCGCGTCAGCGAACCGCCACGCGGCGCCCCGATCGGACGAGGCAGGCCGTCTCCAGTCGTCGAGGTGCGCCCCGACGGGCCCGTGGCCGTCGCCGTTCAGTTGAGCGCGGACCGGGTGACGGCCGGCCTCGTCGGCCTGGATCGCCGGATCAGTCACGTTCGCGAGCACGTTCTGGACGGCACCGCGACGGATCCCGCCACCGTCATACCGGCACTGGCGGACGCGGTCGAGAATGCGGTCCTGCGGACCGAGCGTCGATGCGTCGGGGTATGCGTAGCGACGCCGGGCTTCGTCAGGGAATCGGATGGTCTCGTCAGGTACGCCGTGCATCTGGGCTGGAACGACGTGCCACTCGCACAGCGGCTGGGCGGCATGCCGCCGCTCGGCGTCCCCGTAACCGTGGGGCGCTCCGCCACGCTGGCCGCCCTGGCCGAGTTCCGTTATGGGGCCGGACGCGGCGCCGCGAGCATGCTGACCCTGAGCAGCGAGCGCGTGGGCATCGGCGGTGGGTTCATCGACGCGGGCGTACCGCTCACCGGGGGCGGCCACGCCTTGGAAGCCGGCCACATCATCGTCGAGCCAGGAGGACTGCGATGCCCGTGCGGTGCGCGCGGCTGCCTGGAGATGTACGCCGACCCGCGTGCCCTGCTACGTGCCGCCGGCCGGAGTGGCCACCCCGGCCACGACGACACCCTCACCAAGATCTTCGATGACGCCGCGGCCGGTGACCGTGCCACACAGGAGGCGATCCGCCTCACCGCCGGCCATCTGGTGACGGGGTTGACCAGTCTCGTCAATACGCTCGCCCCCGAGCGCGTGGTGCTCATGGGCTTTCTGGCCGATCTGTTCCGGGCCACCCAGGACCTCGTGCGCGATGGGCTGATGGCGTCCTCCGCCGTCGCCCGCGTCGGCCAGATCGACATCGTCACAGGCGACCTTCACCATGCCACTCTCCTGGGCGCGGCCGAAAGAGCCTTCGCTCCGCTGCTGAGACAACCGCGTACCGTTCTACGCGCCGGCCCGTCATGAGGCCGGAATCCGGGGCGCTGCCAGGTTCGCCGAGAACCTGTCGCGCGGGTTCCGGGCTTTCACGCCACCCGGGTCGAGGGGACCTGGAGCCGCCACGCCCCGAACGATCGCGCTCAGAGAACAGGACCAGACAGACGAGCGGGCTCGGAGACGGCGCCGGGCATCTGAGCACGGGCCGCGGCTGCCACATGGTTGTCACTCGCGCGGCCATGTCACTGTCCGTGGTGGATGTCTAGAGTCCGACACATGAGGGACGGTCCACGGATGACTCTGCAGACGATGCTCGTGCTGAAGGAGATGCTGTCCGATCCCGCCGGGCGCTGCTACGGGCTGGAACTGTGCGAGAGGACGGGCCAGCCCAGTGGCACCATCTACCCGATCCTCGCCCGGTTGGAGCGCGAGTTCGGTTGGATCGAGCGCCACAAGGAGCCCGCGGCCGAGCATCTGGCCCAGGGCCGCCGGGCCCGGTACTACTACAGGCTGACTGAGCAGGGCGCGCTTCGGGCCCGCGTCGCTCTCGACCGGGCCGAACGTTCCCGCGGACCGGCCATGGGTCCTCGGGCGGCGACGTCATGACCGGGCTGGTAGAACCCCTGCTGGCCCGGCTGCCCGCCGAGTTCACCGCTACGGACAGTGACCGAATCCGGCGTGCCTACGAGTTCGCCGCGCGTTGCCACGCGGGCCGGCTGCGTAAGAGCGGCGAGCCGTACATCACCCACCCCGTCGCGGTCGCGGAGATCGCGGTCGACGCCGGTCTGGACAGCGCCACCGTCTGCGCCGCCCTGCTCCACGATGTCATCGAGGACACCTGGTGCGACGCCGTACGGCTGCGCGCGGAGTTCGGCGATGAGATCACCACGATGGTCCAGGACCTGACCGAGCTCGGTCACGCGCACGATCAGGCGGCAGTGGTCATCGCCGACGAGCGTGTCCTTGCCCTGCGGGTGCTCGACCGGCTGCACAACATGCGTACCATCCAGTACCTCGACCAGGAGAAACAGCGCCTGAAGAGCCAGGACACGGTGAACGTCACGGCACCGCTCGCCGGACGCCTCGGCCTGCCGGCCATCGCGGACGAACTCGAGTCGATCGCCCACGACTGCCTGATCCCGCCGCCCGGAGACGCGGGGGTGAGTTATCAGGCGCTCGCGTTCGGCGCGCTGCTTCTGCCCGCGGCGGTCAGAGCGAGCTATCTGGACGAATGGCTCGGCGAGCTTGACGTGTTACCGGGCCGTCGCGCTCGCACCCGCTTCGTCCTCGGGCTGACGCTCGGCGTGCCCGCCCTCGCCCTGGTCCTGCGGCGGCCGACATGGGGCACGCTGACCAGCCGGCTCCTGACTGTTCTGCGCTGGATCCTGCGGACGGATCTGCGTACCTGGACGCCCCTGACCGTGCTGCTCGGCTGGATGATCGTGGAGGCCGCGAGGGACAGCCTCGGCGACGCCGCGGTCATCGCGATCACCGTGCCTCCCGTCCTCCACGCGGGCCTCACCCGCCTGCGCAAGATGCTCGGCCTCGACGACGGGGACCCCTCCCGGGGCCGGTCGGATAGCTCTGTGTGATACCGGCGCTCGCCCGACGCCGATCACCCTGAGCGATAGGGACGACACAGCATGCGCAAACTCCTACCCGTGCTCGCCATGTGCGCCCTGGCGGGTTGCGCCTCGCCCGAGGCCGGACGGCAGGCGACGGCCCCCACCCCCACGACCGGCATACCCAGCAAGCCGGGCACGCCCGCCACGAGCGCTCCGGCCACCGAATCCCCGACGCCGTCACCATCCCCGACGCGCGAAGCCACCACCAAGGTCAAGGACTGCTTCGACGGTGACTGCCTGCTGAAGTTGTCCAAGCCCGTCACGATCCGGCTGAACGCCAAGAAGTTCTACTACCCGAAGTTCGAGGTCGTGGCCATCGACGCGGACACGATCACGTACCGGGTGGATTACCCGCACGGAGGCGGCTCGGAGCAGCGCCTCGGTGAAGGCGGAGGCGGAGCCTTCGCGTTCCGCAAGCACACGCCGGTGGAGGTGCGGCTGGTGTCGATCAAGAAGGGCCGGGCGTTGTTGTCCGTCTCGCCGGGGGAGCCCGGCTGAGGGTCGCCCGATCATGAGATCTCCGCGTGAAGCTACGGCGCCCCCCAGCACCACGGCGATCTCCTTCAGGCTGCTCCTCGACCGTCACGATAGGCCTGCCCGTCTGATCACCGAGTACACCGCCCGCTCGACGCGGTGACCGACCGCGCTCAGGCGGCCGTGGTGTCGCGCGACTGACGGCACGGACAAGCTCCGGGCCCTCCGCAACGAGGTTGATGCCCTTGGCCGGGTTGTCCTCAGCCGCCCGGCCACGGTCCCGGTCTGCGGGATGGCGGGTTCAGTGGGCCGGCTGCGCGGCGTGTCGGGGGAGGAGCCCGACCAGGAGCAAGGTGGCCAGGTAGAGGGCGGCGGCGATGGCGGTGATGAGAATGCCGGCGTCGAAGAAGCCGCCGCCGTGGCCGGCCCGGGCGAAGAAGGCGGTGCCGAGGGCGGCGGCTCCGGTGGCGTTGGCGAACTGCTGGACGGCGTTGAGCATGCCTGAGCCGGTGCCGACCTCTTCGGTGGTGGCGTCGCCGAGGACGTAGTCGAAGATCGGGATGAACACCAGCCCGGAGCCGAAGCCGGTGATCAGCAGGGCAGGTGCCAGGGTCCAGGAGGTCAGGCCGTTCTGGGCGTGGGCGATGGTCCAGGCGAATGTGATCAGGCCGGCGGCGGCGAGGCCGAGGCCGAGGTGCAGGGTGGCGCGGCCGAGCCGCTCGGCGAGGAAGGCCCCGGCGAGGCCGACGGCGATGGCGCTGCCCAGAACCCAGGGGATCAGGGTGAGGCCGGTGTGCAGAGGCGTCCAGCGCGCGCCCAGCTGGAGCATCAGGTTGAGGGCGAGCTGGAATCCGGTGAGCGCGGCGTAGAAGCCGCAGACGATGACCAGTCCGACGACGAAGCTGCGCTTGCGCAGGAGCGACGGGGTGATCACCGGATGGGCGCTGCGGCGTTCGGAGGCGGCGAACAGCGCGAGCACCGGGATCGAGGCGGCCATCATGGCGTAGGTCCAGATCGGCCAGCCGAGTTCGCGGCCCTGGACCAGGGGAATGATCAGCAGGGCCGAGGCGAGGGTGAGCAGGCCGACGCCGCGCAGGTCCAGGCGGGTGGTGGGGTCCTCGCCGGTGCCGCGGGGCAGGACGTACGCGCCCAAGGCCAAAGCGAGGACCCCGATCGGGATGTTGATCAGGAAGATCGAGCGCCACCCGCCGAACAGGTTCAGGTGCAACAGCCAGCCTGCCAGGATCGGCCCGGCCACCGTGGCCAGGCCCATGATCGGGCCGAAGGGGATGAGGGCACGCCGCAGGTGCTCGGGCGGGAAGACGACCTTCACCAGGGCGAATCCCTGCGGGATCATCACCGACCCGAACAGGCCCTGCAGGACGCGGGCGCCGATCAGAATTCCGGTTCCCGGCGCGAGGCCGCAGGCCAGCGAGGACAGGGTGAACCCGGCCAAACCCAGCAGGAACAGGCGGCGGCGGCCGACCAGGTCGCCCAGCCTGCCGGAGGTGACCAGACCAAGGGCGAAGGCCGCGGTGTACGCCGCCAGCACCCATGGCACGGTGGCGTCGCCACCGCCCAGATCGGCCCGGATCGAGGGCCCGGCGAGGCTGGCGATCGTCGAGTCCAGCACGTCCATGATGTCGGCGATGACCACGACCGCGAGGACGAGCCAGGCCCGGCGCAGCGGCAGGACCAGGGAACCCACAGCGGAAGAACTTTGTTCAGTAGCCATGAACTTAGTTCTATGAGACGAACACAGTTCATGTCAAAGCGTAGAATCGGGACATGGCCCATGATCCGAAAGCCCGCCGGGCGGCCCGGCACCTGCAGCCCGGCGCCGCCCCGGCCCAGCCACGACGGGAACCTCTCACCGTCGAGCGCATCGTCGACGCCGCGCTGCACGTGGTCGCCACCCAGGGCTATGACGCGCTGACGATCCGCGCCATCACCGGCGAGCTGGGCACCAGCCCGTCATCGCTGTACGCGCACGTGGTCAACAAGGCCGACATCGACGACCTGATCATCGGCAGGCTCAGCGCCGAACTCGTCCTGCCCGAACCCGACCCCGGCCGATGGCGGGAACAGATCTTGCAGGTGTACGCCCAGATCCGTGACCAGTACCTGCGCTATCCAGGCATCTCTCGTGCCGCCCTGGCCGCAGTCCCCACCAACCGGGACACCTTGCGCGTGAGTGAGGCGATCCTGGCGATCCTGCTCGCCGGTGGAGTCGAGCCCCAGCCCGCGGCCTGGGCCATGGACGCCCTGTCACTCTATGTCGCCGCCTACACCCTGGAGATCTCTCTGCTCCACGGGCGGAAGGCCGACCCCGGCCAGGAGTGGGTCCTCAGCCGCGACGAACTTCTGCGCCGGTTCGGCTCCCTGCCCGCCGACGAGTTCCCGCACACCCGACGCCACGCCGCCGAGCTCACCTCCGGCAGCGGACACGAGCGATTCGACTTCACCCTCAACCTGATGCTCGACAGCCTCACAAGAGCCTGACGGTTTCCGGCATAGTTCCGTGGCGCTCGCTCGTCCTTGGTGGGTGACATCACGAGGAGGACGGGTGGATCCAGGCTTTGAGGCGGCGCTCCGGCAGTTCGTCATCGACAGGTCGAGCGCGTTGTTCCGCACGGCGTACCTGCTGACCGGCGACCGGCACGCCGCCGAGGACCTCGTCCAGTCGGCCCTGGCGAAGACGGCCGCGCGGTGGCGCGCCCTGCGCGACCCCGAGGCCATCGAGGGGTACGTCCGCCGCACCATGTACCACGAGCAGGTGAGCCGGTGGCGCCGGCGGTCGCGGGTCGTGGAGGTGAGCACGGACGGAGTGCTCGACCGGGCAGGCGACGGGCACGCCGAGGCGGCGGACCTGCGCATGACGATGCGGGCGGCGCTGTCCCGGCTGACGCCCCGGCAGCGGACCATGCTCGTCCTGCGCTACTTCGAGGACAAGTCGGAGACCGAGATCGCGCGCCTGCTGGGCGTGCGGGTGGGTTCGGTCCGCAGCCAGATCTACCGATCGCTGGAGCGGCTGAAGAAGTCGGCCCCCGAGCTGAGCACCGTGAGGGAGTTGCGTTGAACGTCGAGAAGCTGCTGCGTGAGACCCTCGCCGACATGGCGGACGAGCAGGTGCCGCCGCCCCCGGCCCGCTTCCTCCCGCCCCGTCCCGCCCGCCGGAGGGGCGTCGCCCTGGCCGCCGCGGTCGCCGTCGTCGCCCTGGCCGCGGGCGGCACGGTCGCCGTCAGGACCCTCGCACCCGAGGTGCCCGTGGCCGTGCGTCCGGAGCACACCGTGACCATCAAGGAGGGATGGCGGGCCGCCCTCTTGTTCGACAATCTCTCCCGCGTGACCGGCAAGCCCGCGGCGTCGTTCGCGCGGGCGGCCAAGGACGGCCGCGCCCTGGGCCTGCCTCCGTACGCGAAGGGCAGGCTGGAGGGCTTCGCCCACCCCGGTACGTACAGGTTCGCCGTGTCCGCCACCCCCACCGAGATCCTGGCCGCGATGGTGACCAGGTTCCGCGAGACGGCGGACAAGCTCGGCGTGGCCTCCCGGCGGGCCCCCTTGGACGTCGTCATCATCGCCAGCCTCGTCCAGGCCGAGTCGCCCACCGAGGCCGACATGCCGAAGGTGGCCCGCGTCATCCACAACCGCCTGGCCCGCGGCATGCGGCTGCAACTCGACAGCACCATCCTCTACGGCCTGGGCAAGTACGGCCCCAAGGTCACGGTCAAGGACATCAACCTGCGCTCGCCGTACAACACCTATCGCTATGCGGGCCTGCCTCCGGGGCCCATCTCCAACCCCGGTGAGGCCGCGCTCAAGGCCGCCCTCCACCCGGCCGCGGGCACCTGGCTCTACTACGTGGTCACCGACCCGAAGCGCGGCACCCTGAAGTACGCCACGTCCGAGAAGGAGTACGCCAAGCTCGTCGAACGCGCCGCCGAGTGAGTGCGCCCCGTGCGAGGCCGTCCGCGCCTTCGAGGAACAGATGTGGCACGGGCCGGCGGATGGGCGAAATTCACGACCGCCGGCCGCGAACGCCTCGTGAGCCCGGACCCCACCGAAGCCCTCGCCCTCTTCGACGAAGTCCAGTCATCCTGATCGGTGGACGCGGCATGACCTGGGTCCGCCGGATGGCTCCGTGCCCGGGTGCAGAAGCTGATCCTCACGCAGGCCAACCTTTGCTCCGGAAGGCGCGTCTCACCCGTATGGGCCTATTGTTCCGCGGTACCGCCGCAGCCGTCGCCTTTCTCGTCATGACGGGACCGGTCGCCGCCCACGCCGAGGCGCCGGCCAGTCAGTGGAGTGTCGTCCATCACGACCGCCGCGACTCCTACGACGCGGTGACGGTCACGCCGGGCGGGGCGGTCTGGGTCGCCGGGAGGAGCGCGCTGTTGAAGGGCGGCCGGTCCGCCTTCAAGCGTGTCACCGGGCCGGGCTTCCGGGTGAAGCGGCTGGCGTCGGCCTCCGACACCAGGGTCTGGGCCTTCGGCGCGTCGCGATACGCCCGATGGAACGGCAAGCGCTGGCAGGTCGAACGATGGCCCCACGGCCGGGTGGACGCTGCGTACGCCATCGGGCAGAACACGTGGGTCATCGAGAACGCCAACACGTTCCCCTCGGCCGGTGCCGCCGGGTGGAAGGCACGGTCCACGCTGCGCCGGCTGGTCGGGTCTTCGTGGCGCAAGGTCAGGACGCCGATCGTGGTCAAGGGACTCGACGGCCGGTGGGCGGCGGGCTCGGTGCGGGGCACGGCGGCTCTGGCCCGCTGGAGTGGCACGGCCTGGCGTTCGGCGCCCCTTCCGGCGATTCCGTCCGCCCGCTCCGGCCAGATCTCGGAGTTGACGGATGTCGCGTTCGACGGGGAGACCGGCCGGGTGATGGCGGTCGGCTGGGTCGCCTGGCCGTGCGGCCGCTCCTTCTGCGGTGAGACGTTGCTGCTGACCGGCTATCCGGGCAGCTGGAAGTACGAGGTCCGTGGTGAACCGGGCTTCCAGCCGCGCGCCCAGGCCGAGCCCGACGGCAGAGGCGGGGCCTGGGTCGTCTACGACGCCAAGGGTGGAGGCAGCAGGTTCCTGCACCTCGGCGCCGACAGCGTCGAACCGGGTGCCTTTCCGGCTCCGCCGGACCGGAGGGCGTCTGTCCGTGACCTTGCCCTCCAGCCGGAGACCGGTTCCATCTGGGCGGTCGGCGGGACCCCTTCCGGCCGCGGCGGCACGATCTGGGCTTACCGCCGTTGAGCCGGCTGCCGCTCGGCCCTGCCGAGCACGGAGTCGCTACCGGTTGACGAAAGATGGTTTGCGCTATTCGGCGAAGGCGGCCATCCCCTCCTTCTGGTCCGCCGTGGCGAAGGTGGCGTGGAAGACGCGGCGTTCGAAGCGCACCCCTTCGGCAAGCGTGCTCCTCGGCGTCCATGGTGCGGCCGGTCTTGCCGTGTTCGGACGACAGCAGCCGGGCCAGGGTGTCGCGTTCGGCCTCGACCAGGTGCGGGAACCTCAGCAGCACGCGAGCGCGGCGCTGCGGATGCCACTCCGCCCAGGCCACCTGGGCTTCGGCGGCGTCGGAGATGGCCGCCCTGGTCTCGTCCGGAGTGGCCGGCGGGACCCTGGCCTGGACCGTTCCGGTGCCATGAGTGTTCGCTCCATCCTCGTGACAACACGTGCCGAACCCGCGGCCGGTATCCTGACTCCCGGATCAGCGCACGTCAGTGGCCATTCCAGCGATGACGCACATCCCCGGGTCACAGTGGCGGGACCGTGCCGGATTGACACCGGCTTCCCCGCACCGCGAGCGTTCCTGCAGAAACATAGTTGGACGTCCTAGTAAGTCCAGTGCCGGCCTTCATTGGCTTAGGGTGGGGCTCGCAGTTGGTTCGCCCCGCCAGCCAGGCGAGGCGTCGTAAGAGGGAACCCGGTGCGAATCCGGGACTGCCCCGCAGCGGTGAGTGGGAACGACCGCCGTCACCAGCACTCGGCCCCCAGGGCCGGGGAAGCGACGGCCAGTAGGCAGGTGCGACGCGCCCACGAGTCCGAAGACCTGCCACTGCCCGCGCGCACCCCGCGCGCGGTGCATCGGACGGCCTCGAGGGAGGGCTGGGCGACCACGCGGGCCAGGAGTGTGCCCGCGCCTGGGCCGTGCCTTCGCTCGAACGCCGGGGATGTTCCTCGTGACTCGCGAAGGAGAGTTCCGTGACCGAGCGTTCGCTCGCCACCGTGTACGGCTACCCCCGCCAGGGACCCGGCCGCGAACTGAAGAAGGCCGTCGAAGGCTACTGGGCCGGGAAGATCAGCGCCACCGAACTGGAAGCCGCCGCGGCCGGCCTGCGCCGTGCCGCCTGGCGCGAGCTCACCGACGCCGGCCTCGGCGAAGTCCCTTCCGGCGACTTCTCGCTGTACGACCACGTGCTGGACACCACCGTCATGGTCGGCGCGATCCCCGAGCGCCACCGGGTGGCCGTGGAGGCCGACCCGCTGGCCGGCTACTTCGCCATGGCACGCGGCACCCAGGACGTCGCGCCGCTGGAGATGACCAAGTGGTTCGACACCAACTACCACTACCTGGTTCCCGAGCTCGGCCCCGACACCGAGTTCACCGCCAACCCCGGCAAGCAGGCCGCCGAGCTGACCGAGGCCCTGCTGCAGGGCCACAACCCGCGCCCGGTCCTGGTCGGCCCCGTCACCTACCTGCTGCTGTCCAAGCCCGCCCCAGGCGTCGACCCCGGCTTCGAACCGCTGTCGCTGCTGGAACGGCTGCTGCCCGTGTACGCCGAGATCCTGGCGTCGCTGCAGGCGGCGGGCGCCGATTGGGTGCAGTTCGACGAGCCCGCCCTGGTCCAGGACCAGCCGCAGGAGGTACTCGACGCCGTCGCCACCGCCTACGCCCATCTCGGCGGACTGACCCGGCGGCCCAGGATCCTGGTGACCAGCTACTTCGACCGTCTCGGCGCCGCCCTTCCCGTGCTGGCCGCCGCTCCCGTCGAGGGCCTCGGACTCGACTTCACCGGCTCGGCCGCCGCCAACCTCGACGACCTGGCCGCGGCGGGCGGGCTGCCCGGCAAGCGGCTGGTGGCCGGGGTCGTGGACGGGCGCAACATCTGGATCAACGATCTGGAAAGGGCGCTGGCCACGCTGGCCACGCTGCTCGGACTGGCCGAGCGGGTGGATGTGGCCGCCTCTTGCTCGCTGCTGCACGTCCCCTACGACACCGCGCTGGAGACCGATCTCCATCCCGAGGTGGCCGGCTGGCTCGCGTTCGCCCGCCAGAAGGTCGCCGAGACCGTCACGCTCACCCGCGGGATCAGCCGAGGCACACACCTCATCGCCGAGCAGGTGAACGCCAACCAGATCGCGCTGCGCGCCCGCGCCGAGTCCCCGCTGACCCACAACCCGGTGGTGCGCGCCCGCACGACGGCCGTCACCGCCGCTGACAGCCGCCGCATCAGCCCATACGGCGAGCGCGCCGCCGCCCAGCGGGCCAGGCTGAAGCTGCCGCTGCTGCCGACCACCACGATCGGCTCGTTCCCGCAGACGAACGAGCTGCGCGTGGCCCGCGCGGACCT